>NZ_JBFUBA010000001.1:0-1541104 GCF_056405995.1 Polaromonas sp. P1_E11 | reverse complement strand
CGCCATGGCGTGTCCTTGTCGGTATTGGTATTGGAGTTGGTATTTGTCTTCGGTCCCCGCTCCCGTCAGCCCCTTCTGTCTGCGCCGAGGAGCGCAGGTTCAGGCGGATCAGGGATCGCGATTGTCTGAGCGAAGTGCAACGTAGCGAGTTCGAGCGAGACCCCGCCTGAACCGAGCACCGCAGGTTGCCCCGTAGCGAAGCGAAGGGGTCGCAGACAGCAGGGTCGCCTTTTCTTTGGTGACTTTCTTTTTGGCGAAGCAAAAGAAAGTTACTTGCATGCCGGGCAACCCCCGGCCAGCAGGATTCAAAGGAGGGCGCACCGCCGGAGCAAGCCAGGCCTAGCCCTTGGGCTTGTAAGCCACAACATCAATCTCCACCCGCGCATCCACCATCAACCGCGCCTCAGTCGTCGAGCGGGCCGGCTTCTTCTCACCGAAATAGCCCATGTAGATGCGGTTGAAACTGCCGAAATCACGCGCATCCTGCAGCCATACCGTGCTCTTGCAGACGTCGTCCAGCGTGCAACCGGCCAGGGCCAGCACCGCCTGCAGGTTCTTCATGACCTGGTGGGTCTGCACCTCAATCCCGCCGGTCACGATTTCGCCGTTTTCATTGGCCGGCACCTGGCCGGAGACATAGACGAAGTCGCCGGCACGCACAGCGGGTGAGAACGGGCGGGGCTGGCGGTCAGAGGCCAGCGGAGGATTTCCGAAATGTTCCAGAGGCATGAAGAACTCCTTTTTTCAGTCTCTTTTGTGGCAAATTCTGAAATATATTTTCATTATTATGCGCAAATACTCGGGTTTATCCTGAAAATGATCATCTTCAGATCAATTAATCTTCACTTTTGAAATTTAACTTCAATCAGGAGTTGTCATGATCCGTGGAATTCGCATGCACCGCCGCACTGCCCTGTCCTCCCTGCTGGCCCTGGGTGCGGCCGGCGCCGGCTTCGGTCCGGCCGCCGCGCAGACGGGCAAGTCAGCCCTGAACCTGGCCATGGTGGCTGAGCCGCCGACACTGGACATCCAGTCGACCCCGGCCGACCTTGTCTGCATCATCATGCAGCACGTCTACGAGCCGCTGTTCACCTTCGACGCCAAGGCGGCCCTGGTGCCGATGCTGGCCGAGGCGATGCCCAAGATCTCGGCGGACGGCAAGCTCTACAGCATTGCACTGCGCAAGGGCGTGATGCTGCACAGCGGCCGCGAGCTCCATGCCGATGACGTGGTAGCCAGCCTGAAACGCTGGATGGAAGTCTCGCCGCGCGGCAAGTCGGTGGCGGTGCAGGTGGCCGACCTGTCGGCCAAGGGCTCGCACGGTGTCGAGATCAGCCTGAAGAACGCTTATGCGCCGCTGCTCTCGCAACTGGCCATGGCGTCGGGCATGGCAGCCATCATGGCCAAGGAATCCCTGGCCCAGCCGCTGCGCGAATACGTAGGCACCGGCCCCTACAAGTTCAAGGAGCGCAAGCCCGACCAGTACGTGCTGCTCACCCGTTTTGACGGCTACAGCGCGCGCAGTGAAGCTGCCAGCGGCTACGGCGGCAAGCGGGTGGCCGCGGTAGAGGAACTGCGCTTCGTACCGGTGCCCAATGCCAACACGCGGGTGGAGGGTGCGCTGGCCGGCCAGTTCCACTACGCCGATCTGCTGCCGATTGAGGCGCTGCCGCGGCTGGAAAAAGCCGGCGGCAAGGTCGTGCCCATCATGACGCCCTCGTTCGGCTTTCCTTACCTGGTGTTCAATACCAAGGAAGGCTCGCTGGCACGGCAGCCTGTACGCAAGGCGGTGCAGACCGCGCTGGGCGAAGGCGAGATGCTGGCGGCGGGCTTTGGCGACACGCGCTTTTTCATCGCCGAAGGCAACCACTTTCCCAAAGGCACGCCTTTTTATTCCACCGCCGGCACCGCAGCCTATAACGAACGCGATGCCAAGAAAGCCAAGAGCCAGGCCGAGCAGGCGGGCTACAAGGGTGAGCCGGTGCGCATCCTGACCAGCCGGCAGTATGACTTTCACTACAACATGGCACTGATCATGGCCGAGCAGCTCAAGCGCGCCGGCTTCAAGGCCGAGCTCAACGTGGTCGAGTGGGCAACGCTGCTGCAGCGCCGCGCCGACCCCAAGCTGTGGGACATCTACATCACCCATTCGGGCCTGTTCCCCGAGCCCATGCTTTCGCCACCGCAACTGGGCGACGGCGCGCCGGGCTGGTGGAGCTCGCCCGCCAAGGCCGAGGCGCTGGCCGCGCTGAACCAGGAGCCCAACCCTGCCAAACGCGGCGCGTTGTGGGGCAAGGTGCAGCAGGTGGTGTATGACGAGGTGCCCTACATCCAGGTCGGAAAATTTGCCAGTCTGTCAGCGCGCGCACCGGCGCTGCAAGGCTATACGCCCTATACCTATCCGTTCTTCTGGAACACCAGCCTGAAGAGTTGAGCCCCCACGCTTGTCGCTTCGCGTACTGCGCTGCCCCCCGAGGGGGCCGTCCGCCTGCGGCCCGGCAAAGCCGGTTCCGCGGCTCAACTGGCTTTATTTCGCTGTTCTTTCGGCGGGCGTGGAGATGGGGACGTGGAGTGCCTTCGAATGAGTAAAAAATTCGCATCATTGAATAAAGCAATGTCATGACACGGTACCTTCTGTCCCGGCTGGGCGGCATGCTGGTGGTCATGGCCATCGTGGCGGTGCTGGTGTTCATTCTCACGCGGGCCGCCCCGGGCGACCCGATCGCGGTGCTGTTGGGCGACCAGGCCACGGCCGAGGATATTGCGCGTGTGCAGAAGGTTTATGGCCTGGACAAGCCCCTGCCGGTGCAGTTCGGCCTGTGGGTCCGTGAGCTGGCGCGCGGCAACCTGGGCGAATCTATCTTTCTGCAGCGCCCGGTAACCCAGGCGCTGTGGGAGCGGGCCGAGCCCACGACCCTGCTCTCGTTGATGGCGATTGCCATTGCCGCTCTGATCGGCGTGCCCTGCGGCATCGTCTCGGCCGTGTATCGCGGCAGGGCCGTCGACCAGGCCTTCACCGGTTTTGCCATGCTGGGCGCCAGCATCCCCAGCTTCTGGTTCGGCCTGGTGCTGATGCAGATCTTCGCGGTCTCGCTGGGCTGGTTCCCGGTCTCGGGCTATGGCGAGCCGGGCGCCTCGCTGGCGGCCCGCATCCACTGCCTGGTGCTGCCGGCCACGGTGCTGGGCGTGCTCAATTCGGCGCTGATCATCCGCTTCACCCGCGCCTCCATGCTCGACGTGCTCGGTGAGGACTACGTGCGTACCGCCCGCGCCAAGGGTCTTTCGGAAAACGTGGTGGTGCTCAAGCATGCGCTGCGCAATGCGCTGGTGCCCATCGTCACCGTGCTCGGCCTGACAGTGGCGCTGATGATAGGTGGCGCGGTGGTCACCGAGACGGTATTCGGCCTGCCCGGCGTGGGCAACCTGGTGGTGAGCGCGGTGATCCGGCGCGACTACCCGGTGATCCAGGGTGCGTTGCTGGTGGTGGCTGCGATCTATGTGGTCATCAACTTTGCGATTGACCTGCTCTACACCGTGGTCGATCCACGCGTGAAGTACTGAAGCGATGCGTATGCCTCAACTTCCTCTTATTTTGCGCAAGCTGTTTCGCCGCCGCATCGTGCTGGCCGCGGCCATCGCGCTGGTCGTGGTGGTGCTGGTGTCACTCTTCGCCGGCCCCCTGAGTGGGCTGGACCCGAACGAGACCGCCGTGAGCCAGCGCCTGGCGCAACCTTCTTCTGCTCACCTGTTCGGCACCGACGAACTGGGCCGTGACCTGTTTGCCCGCATCGCCTTCGGCGGCCGTTATTCGCTGACCATCGCGCTGCTGACGGCGCTGGGGTCGGTGGTGGCCGGCACCTTGTTTGGCCTGGTTGCAGGTTTCTTTCGCCGGCTCGACGCACCCGTCATGCGGGTGGTCGACGCCATGATGTCCTTTCCCGACATCCTGCTGGCCATCGCCCTGGTCGGCATCCTGGGCCCCTCGATGCTGAACGTGGTGCTGGCCCTGGTGCTGGTCTACACGCCACGCGTGGCGCGGGTGGTGCGCGCCTCGACGCTGGTGGTGCGCGAGCTGCTCTTTGTGGAGGCGGCACGCGCCGTCGGGGTCTCCACCGTGCGCATCCTGTGGCGCCATGTGCTGCCCAACCTGATGTCGCCGATCCTGGTGCAGGCTTCGTTCATCTTTGCCTACGCCATCCTGGCGGAAGCCGCGCTGTCTTTCCTGGGCGTGGGCGTGCCGCCCGAAATCCCGACCTGGGGCACCATGGTCGCCGGCAGCCAGCAATACGCCCACCAGGCGCTGTGGATCGTGCTGTTCCCGGGCCTGGCCATCATCCTTACCGCGTTGTCTCTCCAATTGCTGGGCGACGGCATCCGCGACCTGCTGGATCCGCGCCTGCGGAAATCGATGTGAACCGTCTCGAAGTACGCCACCTTTCCACCTTCTTCGATACCGACGAAGGCCTGATCCGCTCCGTCGCCGACGTGAGCTTCAACATTCGTGCCGGCAAGACCACGGCCCTTGTTGGTGAATCGGGCTCGGGCAAATCGGTCACCAGCCTGACGCTGATGCGCCTGCTGCCGCGGACCGCTTCGACGCAGGTCAGCGGCCAGGCCCTGTTCGTCAACCGTGCCGGCGAGACGCTGGACCTGTTGACGCTGCCCGAGCCGCGCATGCGCGCAATCCGCGGCAACGAGGTGGCGATGATCTTCCAGGAGCCGATGACCAGCCTGAACCCGGTCTTCACCGTGGGCGAGCAGGTGGCCGAGACGCTCCGCCTGCACAAGGGCCTGGGCCATGCGGCCGCCCTGGCCCAAGCCCTGCGCATGCTGGAGCTCGTCGAGATCCCGGCGGCTGCCCAGCGCCTGCATGAATACCCGCACCAGCTTTCCGGCGGCATGCGCCAGCGGGTGATGATCGCGCTGGCCATGGCCTGCGACCCGACGCTGCTGATCGCCGACGAACCCACCACCGCTCTGGACGTGACCATCCAGGCGCAGATCCTGGCGCTGATGCGCAGGTTGCAGGCTGAGACCGGCATGAGCATCCTGTTCATCACCCACAACCTGGGCGTGGTGGCCCACCATGCCGACGACGTGGCGGTGATGTACGCCGGCCGCATCGTGGAGGCCGCGCCCGTCAACGACCTGTTCGCACGGCCGCAGCATCCCTACACCCAGGGCCTGCTGGCCTGCCTGCCGGCGCAGCAGCGCGGGCGGGCGCCGGCGGGCGAGGGCGGGAGCGAAGGCCCGCATGCGGCGGGAGGCAAGCGCCGGCTCTACGCCATCCGCGGCCAGGTCTCCAGCCCCCTGGCGCCGCCACCGGGCTGCGCCTTCGAGCCGCGCTGCGACAAGGCCATCGCGGCCTGCCGCGACGCCATGCCGGCGTTGCGCAACGACGAAGCCGGCGGCAGCGCCCGCTGCATCCTGGTGCCGGAGGCCGCATGAGCATAGAGAGGCCAGCCACCGCGCCCTTGATCGAGGTGCGCAACCTGCAGAAGTTCTTCGGTTCCTCCGTGCGGCCGGTGCGCGCCGTGGACGATGTGTCCTTCGTGATCCATCCCGGCGAGACATTGGGCCTGGTGGGCGAATCGGGCTCAGGCAAGAGCACCATCGGCCGCGCCCTGCTGCGCCTGGTCGACAGCACCGGCGGCACGGTGAGCTACCGCGGCGAAGACCTGGGCGCGGCCTCGGGCAGCCGCATGCGCGCGCTGCGCAGCAAGCTGCAGATGATCTTCCAGGACCCATACGCCAGCCTGAACCCCAAGATGCGGGTGCGCGATATCCTGGGCGAGGCGTTGCAGGTGCACGGCCTGGCCAAAGGCAAGGAAGCCACCGCGCAGCGCATCGCCGAGTTGTTGCAGCTGGTCGGGCTGCCACCTGAGCACGCGGCACGCTACCCGCACGAGTTTTCCGGCGGCCAGCGGCAGCGCATCGGCGTGGCGCGGGCGCTGTCGGTGCAGCCCGAATTCATCGTGGCCGACGAGCCTCTCTCGGCACTGGACGTGTCCATCCAGGCGCAGGTGGTCAACCTGCTGTGCGACCTGCGCGATAGCCTGAAGCTGACCATGCTGTTCATCTCGCATGACCTGGATGTGGTGGAATACCTGTGCGACCGGGTGGTCGTGCTGTACCTGGGCCGGGTGATGGAAGTAGCGCCGACGGCGGCGTTGTTTGCGCGGCCGCTGCATCCCTATACCCAGGCCCTGCTGGCCGCTTCGCCCAAACCCGACCCGGCTTTGAAGATGGTGCATGTGCCCTTGAAAGGCGACATGCCCAGCCCGGTCAACCCGCCTTCGGGCTGCGTGTTTCGCACCCGCTGCCCGCATGCCATTGACGCCTGTGCCGAGACGCGGCCGGAGCCGCGCGACATGGGCGGCGGCCGCCTCAAAGCCTGCATCCGAGACGACATCGAATCATTGACGACACCATGACACTGCAAGATATTCTCGACCCCCTGCTCGACGCCTCCTGGAAGGGCTTTCCGCACCACAGCCCGCCGCTGCGCCGCTCGGCCGTCGGCGCCCAGGGCTGGAACGTGTTGCGCGGCGACCTGCCGTTGCCGCTGGCCGTGATCCGCCGCGACGCCCTGGCCGGCAACCTGCAATGGATGCAGGGTTTCGCCGGCAGTCATGGCGTAGGCCTGGCACCGCATGGCAAGACCACCATGTCGCCGCAGCTGTTCCGGCGCCAGCTCGATGCCGGCGCCTGGGGCTTGACTTTCGCCACTGTGACGCAGCTGCGCGCGGGCGTGACGGCCGGTGCAAAACGTTGCCTGATCGCCAACCAGGTGTTCCAGGCGGTGGACCTGCAGGGCATAGCCGACCTCAAGCGTGCCCATGCCGGGCTGAGCGTGGCTTTCCTGGTGGATTCCCTGGCGCAGGCAGAGCTCATTGAGGCCTGGCATGCAGTGAATGCACACGCCGAACCTTTCGACGTGCTGCTGGAGATCGGCGTGGACGGCGGCCGCACCGGCTGCCGCAGCCACGAGCAAGCGTTGGCCCTGGCTCAGCGCCTGCGCAGCGGCAAGGCCACGCGGCTGGTCGGCATCGAATGCTACGAAGGCCTGGGCGCCACCGGCCAGTCAGACGCCGACACGGCCTACGCCAATGCGCTGATGCAACGTGTGCGCGACATCGCCCAAGCCTGCGACGAGCAGCAGTTGTTCGAAACGGATGAAATCCTCCTCACGGCCGGCGGCTCCGCCATCTTCGATCTGGTAGCCGAACACCTGAAGATGAAACTCTCGCGGCCCGTGCAGGGCCTGCTGCGTTCGGGCTGCTATGTGACGCACGACCATGGCACGTACCACCGCTTCATGAATACGGTCGCCGCGCGCATGGGCTGCGGCCATGGCTTGCACGCGGCGATGCAGGTGTGGGCGGCGGTGCAATCCTGCCCCGAGCCGGGCCTGGCCATCCTCTCGGTGGGCAAGCGCGACATTTCCTACGACCTGGAGCTTCCCGTGCCCCTGGGCGTGTGCCGGGCAGGCGAGACTGCCATGACGCCGGCGCCGGCCGACTGGAAGATCGCCGGCCTGAACGACCAGCATGCTTACCTGCGCGGCAGCGGCCCGGAACACCAGGCCCTGCACGTGGGCGACCTGGTCGCGCTGGGCATCTCCCACCCCTGCACCACCTTCGACAAATGGCGCTGGATGCCGGTGGTGGACGAACAAAACAACGTGTGTGACGCCATCGTCACCTGCTTTTAATGACCCCACGCGTTCTTGAAAAAATTGCCGAGATCATGGACCGCGCGCCCGCCGCGCGGCGCACGGTGCTGGCCCTGATCCTGGAAGACCCCCAGCGCGTGCTGGACGAAACCTTCGAAACCCTGGCCCAGCGCGCCAACAGCTCGGTCCCCACCATCATGCGCACCTGCCGCGACCTGGGCTATCCCGGGCTGCGCGAGTTCAAGCTGGCGCTGGCGCAAGAGCTGGCGGTGGGTGGCTCGCCGCTGAACCGGCGCGTGCGCATCGATGACGACACCCGCCAGGTCATCGCCAAGGTGACGCGCGGCGCCACCACGGTGATCAACAGCGTGCAGGCCCAGCTCAATGTGGAGGCGGTGCAGGCGGCGGCCGACGCCATCGTCGATGGCGCCCGGGTGGACTGCTATGGCGTCGGCGTCACCTCCAACTTCATGGCCTCCGACTTGCAGGCGCGGCTGTATCGCATGGGCGTAGCCTCCAACAGCTACCTGGACCCGCACCTGCAGCTGATCTCGGCCGCCACCATCGGCCCGCGCGGCGTGGTGATGGCCATCACGCATGTCGGCGGCATGCCCTCGCTGCTGGAAGCGGTGGATGTGGCGCGCTCGCAAGGCGCCACCATCATCGCGCTGACGCAGCCCGGCTCGCAGCTGGCGGCGCTGGCCGACATCGTGCTGGGCGTGGAAGTGGCTCCCGACCCGGTGATGCCGGTGGGGCCCGAGGCCTACCTGGCACACCTGACGGTGATCGAGATACTCACCGTGCTGGTGGCGCAGCGCCTGGGCGACAAGGCCGTGAACCGGCTGGCCAACATCCAGCGCACGCTGGAAACCCGCGGCGTGGACATGCACCACCACCCCCGGCTGGACTGGGACGAAGGCGCCAAACTCACCATGGGAAAAGTACGATGACGCGCGCCACCTTGCTGGAAAACGGCCTGCTGGTAGACGGTACCAGCGCGGCCGGCAGGCCCGGGGACCTCCTGCTGGCGGGCGACCGGATCGTGGCCGTGGGCACGGGCCTGCGGCACCGCCTGCCGGACGGCCTGTCTCTGTCCGATGTCCAGGTGTACGACTGCAGCGGCCTGGTGATTGCGCCCGGCTTCGTCGACGTGCACACCCACGACGATGCCATCGTGCTGAACGCGCCCGGCATGTTTCCCAAGCTGTCGCAGGGCATCACCACGGTGGTCACCGGCAACTGCGGCCTGTCGGTTGCGCCCTTCGTGGTGAAGGAGCCGCAGGGCGCCCTCACCCTGCTGGGAAATTCATTCAAGTACCCCTCGGTGGATGCTTATGCGCAGGCGGTGGGCGAGGCGCAGCCGGCCGTTAATGTGGCGCCACTGATCGGCCACACCACGCTGCGCTATGCCTGCATGGGCGACCTCAACCGGCCAGCCACCGCCGATGAAGTGGCCGCCATGTGCGCCCTGCTGGAGCAATGCATGGCCCAGGGCGCGATCGGCCTGTCGTCGGGCCTCTTTTATGCCGAAGCCATGCCGGCACCGGCCGCCGAGGTGACATCGCTGGCGCGCGTGGTTGCGCGACACGGCGGCATCTACGCCACCCACATGCGCTCGGAAATGGCCGACATCCTGGAGGCCATGCACGAGGCCGCCGGCTGCGCCTTCGAGGCTGGTGTGCCGCTGGTGATCTCGCATCACAAATGCGCCGGACCGGCCAATTGGGGCCGCACGCAGGAGACACTGCCGTTGATCGACACGCTGGCGCAGCGCCAGGACATCGCGATGGATGTCTACCCCTACGTGGCCGGCTCGACCGTGCTGCGCGAAGACCTGGTCGACGGCATTATTGACGTGCTGGTGAGCTGGTCGGCTCCGCATCCGGAAATGATGGGCCGCACTCTGGCGTCGATTGCAGCCGAGTGGGGTGTCGATCAGAAAACAGTTTGCCGCCGCCTGCAGCCCGGCGGGGCCTGCTATTTCCAGATGCACGAGGACGACGTACGGCGCGTCATTGCGCACCCGCTTTCCATGATCGGATCGGACGGCTTGCCGCATGACAAGCATCCGCACCCGCGCCTGTGGGGCGCCTTCCCGCGGGTGCTTGCGCGCTATTGGCGCGAGCAGCAGCTGCTGTCGCTGGAGACCGCGATCTACAAGATGACGGGCCTCTCGGCGCGCAACTTCCGCCTGCACCAGCGCGGGCAGTTGCAGCCGGGCTGGTATGCCGATGTCGTGGTGCTGGACCCGGTCCGTGTGCGCGACGTGGCGACTTACGAAAACCCGATCGCGCTGTCGGAAGGCATCGAGAAGGTGTTTGTGAACGGTGAGCTGGCTTATGTGGCCGGCGCCGCTGATGCGGCGAGCGTCCAGGTGCAGGCGCGCGCCGGGCGTTTGCTGAAACGGCTCCCCCCTGTCCAGGCTCACTGCGTGTAGCCTGTTCCCCCCTCAGGGGGCGGTGCCTGCGGTCTGGCAAAGCCAGTCCCGCGGCCCCTGCTTGCATGGGGCCCCGCTCGCTGTACTCAATGAACTCTTAAGCCCAGCATGAGCCGTGGAACCGGCTTTGCCGGGCCTCAGGCGGGCGACCCCCTCGGGGGGCGGCGACCCACACGAAGTGGGGGAGCGTGGGGGCCCTATTTCTAGTCCAGGGAATCCACGGTGTCGGGGTCCGGCCCGTCGCCAATCGCCTCGCGCGTCAGCGCGGCCTGGCTTTTGAGCCAGTCGCAAAACGCCAGCACTTCGGGCCGGGCCACATTGCGCGGGCCGATGATCAGCCAATAACTCATCGGGGACTCCATGCGCATTTGCGGCAGCGGCTCCACCAGATCGCCTGAAGCCAGGCTTTCGGCAATCAGTGGCAGCCGCGCCAGCACCACGCCCTGGCCCGTCAGCGTCGCCTGCACCATCTGGTAGGCGTAGTTGAAATACAGCCAGCGCTTGGCTTCCAGCTTGGGGCTGGCGTGCTCTTCCAGCCAGCGGCGCCAGGTCAGCCATTCCAGATGCGTCTGATGGGCGTCGCCCGCCTCAATCAAGGTGAACTGCGCCAGGTCGTCGGGTTTCTTCAGGCGCGGCCCGCTTTTAAGCAACCAGGGGCTGATCACCGGCGTGATCTGCTCGCCGAAAAGGCGTATGGCGCCTGGCGGCATGTGGCTGGCCGGGGCGTAACGCAGGGCCAGGTCCAGGTCTGAAATGTCCAGGTCAACCGCCACGTCCGACGCATCAATCCGGATATCGATGTCGGGGTTGTCGCGCTGAAAGCCCTCCAGCCGGGGAATCAGCCACATCGAGGCAAACGAGGCAAAGGTGGTGAGCGACACGCTCTTGCGCCCGGCGGTCTGGCGTATCTGCCGCACCGCGTTGTCGATGCGCTCCAGCGAGGGCGTGACGGCCCGCAGCAGGATGCCGCCGGCGGTGGTGAGCTCCACGGCGCGGGTGTGGCGGTGAAAAAGGCTCACGCCCACGTCTTCTTCCAGGCCCTGGATCTGGCGGCTCACAGCCGACTGGGTGAGGGCCAGTTCTTCCGAGGCGGCGCGGAAGTTGAGGTGGCGGGCGACGGCCTCAAAAGCCCTTAACTGGCCGGCGGAAATCGGCCGGGAGCGCAAGTGTGTTTGTGAATGGAGCATGACAGTTGGGGATGAAAAAGGCCAAATAGGGCAATTCGGGCCTAATTGATTGATGCGATTATGGAATCAATAGCTTACCGCGATTTCATTGGACTGTGCAAGCCCGTGGCGAGATGATTCAACCCTCATCACTCACTTTGTGCCTTTTTAGGAGAACACCATGGACCACGCAGCTCACCTCTCAGGAGATCGTTTCTTGCAACAGGCTTCCGATGCCACCAACGGCCATGTGGCCGGCCTGGCGGGCTTCTGGAAACTGGGGGCGGGCCGAGCGCTGACGCTGCGTGCCTCGCAGGCCGGGGTGTTGCGAATTGCGCATGGCCGGGTCTGGGCCACCTTCGACTCCGCCAGCCAGGACATCCAGGTCCGCGCCGGCGACCATTTCCTCAGCCGGGGCGAAAGCCTTTCGCTGCGGGCGGGTGAGTCGCTGGTGATGGAGTCCTTCAGCGCTGGTCACGCTGCTTCCGCTTATTTCAGCTGGGAGCCGGCAACGGCCTGCGCCAAAGTGCCCGAGATGAAAGAGACTTCCGGCTGGCGTGCCGGCGTGATGCAGCCTTTGGGTGACTTGCGTGCCGCCTTCGGCCTGGCCACCAGCGCCCTGGGCCGCCTGGTCCGCGGGCTGGCGATGGGTGCTGTCGCCGCTGTTGAAGCGGTGCTGACCCCCGTTGCCCTGGTGTTCGTCACTGCCCGCGCCCGGCCTCACGTCACCGGCCACGACTTTGACGCCTACAGGGACAATCAGCTCCAGCCGCGCAACTACAACGTGCTGGCCATGTCCAACCTGGTCTAAGCGCAGATAGCCAACAGTTTTACTCCGGGAAAACCGTTTAACCCGCAGTCGCAAGGCTGCGGGTTTTTTTATGGGCGCCTGGTTCGGGGCTTGGCCGTTTTGGCAGTCCTGGTTGCCGGCGCCTTTGGCGTTTTCCTCGCCTTCGCTGTCTTGGGCGCTTTGGTCGCCTTGACCGCACGCGCCTTCAACGCACACTCCAACGCTACACGCGCCCATTCCAGCATCACGGCGGGCGACTCCATCGCCTCTTCGGGGGCCGCGTAGTAGTTGAGACTGTGCGGCGCACTGACGCCATTTCGTGTCATTTCATAGGTGAACCGCTCACAGCCATGGGCTTCATACAGGCTGCGGGTCTGCGCATCCGCCTTGAGCCACAGCTTCTCGCCGCCGCCCAGGTCGGCCACCAGGGCCAGCGTCAGTCCCGAGGTGCTGATGCCAAACCCGCCAAACATGCGCTTGGCCGTGCAGGGCCCGACGCCTGACAAAAGCTCGCAGCAGTAGGTCGCAAAATCATGCGTGGAAGAAGCCATCGCGCAACCATACCAAACCTGGCGCAATTGTGTTGCGGCGGGCGCAGCGCGCCATGGCTGTCGCTTTGCTCAAAAAAAACGGTGCCTGGCAGATATCGCGGGCGCGACGCGCAAAGACGCGGCGGGCCGCGATAATTTGGGCATGGCCCCAGCTTCCCAGACCCATTCCTTCTCCGCGCCCGTTGTGCGCCACGCCGCGCCGGCAGTCCATGTGGTGGTCATGGGTGTGGCCGGCTGCGGCAAGTCGGCGGTCGGACGTCTGATGGCCGACCAGCTGGCGTTGCCGCTGATCGAAGGCGATGATTTCCATCCCTCCGGCAACATCCAGAAGATGCAGCAAGGCATTCCCCTCACGGACGAGGACCGCGCTGACTGGCTGCGCCAGCTGGGTGTGGAACTGGCGCGTCACCCGGCCGGTGTCGTTCTGACCTGCTCGGCCCTCAAGGCAGCCTATCGCGACAGCCTGCGCGGCGCCGTGCCCGGGTTGCAGTTTGTGCACCTGGCCATCAGCCAGGCCGAATCCTTGCGGCGCGTCTCCGCGCGGCCGGGCCACTTTTACCCACCCAGCCTGGTCGCCAGCCAGTTTGAGGCGCTGCAGGACCCTTCGGCCGAGCCGGGCGTGTTGACCCTGGCCGGGAATGCCTCCCTGGAAGCCCTGGCCGACAGCGCGGTTGCCTGGCTGGCAATCCGCGGTTAGCGCCCTGCCGCCGGCCTCACCTGCAGGGCCCGTTTTTTGGCATCAAATTGCCTTGCAGCCCAATCAGGACGAGCGCAAGCAGCTATCAAATAAATAGCGGCCTTGGAAATCGTTTTCACCGGGCAGGTGTATTGGTTCAACTATCCGTAACGCATTACGTTTAAGTAAAATGACCCAAAGCTGCCGCGGGTTCATTGAACCGCCGGCACAGCGTCCCAAACACAGGAACCGCATGTCTAAAGCCTTCGCCTCGCAGTCCGATCTCACCGACAAGGTCATCACTTTTGAGCAGCTCAGCGCACATTGCTGGGCTTATACCGCCGAGGGCGACCCCAATTCCGGCGTGATCATTGGCGACAAATTCATCATGGTGAGCGACGCCACCGCCACCCCGGCCATGGCGCAAGACCTGATCGCCCGTATCCGCACCGTGAGCGACAAGCCCATCAAATATGTGCTGCTGACGCACTATCACGCGGTCCGGGTGCTGGGCGCCAGCGCCTACATTGCGGAAGGCGCCACGGAAGTGATCGCCAGCCAGGGCACGTACGAACTCATCGTCGAGCGCGGCGCGCAGGACATGCAAAGCGAGATGGAGCGCTTTCCGCGCCTCTTTCGCAACGCCGAAAGCGTGCCTGGCCTGACCTGGCCGACATTGGTCATCGACGGTGGCAACCCGGTGAAGGGCGAAGTGCCCGGCAAGCTGGTGCTGGACCTGGGCGGTGTCAAGGTGCAAGTCTGGCACCCGGGCCCCGGCCACACACGCGGCGACACGATTGCGTGGGTCGAGGAAGAAAAAGTGCTGTTCTCGGGCGACCTGGTCGAGTACGAGGCCGGCGTCTACACCGGCGACGCGCAGCTGGAGGAATGGCCCGCCACACTGGAAGCCCTGCGCGCACTGAAAGCCGAAGCCATCGTGCCCGGCCGCGGCGAGGCCATGAAGGGCGCTGCCAATGTCAACAAGGCACTGGACTATACGAAGCGCTGGGTCGAAACCCTGTACCAGGCGGGCAAGGAAGCCGCCGCCGCCGGCATGGACCTCAAAGCCGCCATGGACCACACCCGCAAAAGCATGGACCCGATCTTCGGCCATGTGTTCATTTACGAGCACTGCCTGCCGTTTGACGTGAGCCGGGCGTTTGACGAAGCCAGCGGCATCAAGAACCCGCGTATCTGGACAGCCCAGCGCGACCAGGAAATGTGGCAAGCGCTGCAGGGCTGAACCTCAGGCGTCGAGATCGAGCCTGGAAAGCAGTCCCACAAATGACTCCAGCGCAACTTGCCCGTCCATCCGCTCCATCCGGTCCAGCACGTCGTCGTCTTCGACCATGCAGTAACCCAGGCTGAAGCGCCGAAATCGCCGGGCAGCCAGTTCGCCGTGATGCAGGACCTGCATATTGATGTGGCGTGTGTCCTGCCGGATGCGCTCCAGCAACGCCAGCACCTGCTTCTGGCCGCCTTCAAGCTGCTGGCAAAACCGCATGCCGTCAAAAACCAGCATCCCCGTAATGTCGCGCTCCGCATTGACCAGGCGAGCCTTGGCCGCAATATCCCCGACCACGCTCAACGGCGCTTCCGGCGCCAGTGTGCTGACGTAAAGAATTTCATACAAAGTGGTGCTTATTTTTGTCATGGCGACGAATGTAACGACGGACTGCTCCCCTCACAATGTCAAAAGACACAGCCATTTGCGCCTAAGATGTGCCTTCCATGAGCATTCCGACGCCAACATCAGCCATCTGCCCGCCTCGCTGTAATGCTTGCGGTTTACGCAACACCGGCGCATTCATGCCCGTGAAAGCGGAAGAGCTCCAGTTCATCGAGGCCTTTCGCACCGGCATCTTGCAGGTAGCCGCCGGCACGACCATCCTGCATGAGCAAAAGCCCAACGGCAAACTCTTCACCCTCTACTCGGGCTGGGCCTTCCGCTACAAAACCCTGAGCGATGGCCGCCGCCAGATACTCAATTTTTTGCTGCCCGGTGACTTCATCGGCCTGCAGCAAAAGTTCGCGGACGGCGCCATGCACGGCATCGAGGCCGTGACGGATGTAAGCCTCTGTGTGTTCCCGCGGGACGGCCTGTGGGAACTGTTTCGCAACCACCCCAGCCTGGGCTACGACATCACGTGGATGGGCGCGCGCGAGGAAGGTATGGTCGATGACCATCTGCTGACGGCAGGCCGGCGCAACGCCACCGAACGCGTGGCGATGCTGTTGATGCACCTGTACCGCAGGCTGGAACGCGTGGGCATGGCCGAAAAAGGCTGGATAGGGTTTCCCATCAACCAGCAACATATTGCCGACGCGCTGGGACTGTCGCTGGTGCATACCAACAAGACGCTCAGGCGTTTGCGCCAGCTGGGCCTGCATGAGATTGAAAATGGGCAGCTCCGGTTGCTCAATACCCGCGCGCTGGAGCGCATTGCCGACTACTACGACACGCCGCCAGCGCACGTTCCTTTGCTCTGATTTCATCTGTTTGCGCTTTGGTTCAGGTGTGTAGGCGGTTGCTGACAACAAGGCCATGGGGCGGATGACAAACGCGGCGTCCATCCGGTTTTAAGGTGACTCTCTTGCCCGCGATTTGCCCCCTGCGAAGGGAAGGCCGTGGCGGCGGGCACCGACAACCACCCAGGAGACGTTCATGAACCACGCACAAGCACCCGGCACACGCCTGCAGCAGCAACCCCGCCGTGTTTCGGACCGCCAGCAACAGCAAAGCAGCGGCTCACGCGAGTTCCAGCCGCGCCAGTCCAGGCCGGGCGATGCCCCGGCCGGTCAGATGGGCGAAGGGAGCTATGAAGCCACCCGCGACTACCAGAAGAACATCAGGTCCTATCTCAAGGATGCAGATGTCGCTGCCGATGCGAAGGCGGCGAAACCCGATTCGCCCCAGCAGGCGGCAGAACTGGAAAAAGCTGAGCAGGAAGGCTTGTCCCATACCAAAGCGCCCGGCAAATAAGGGGGTGTATGGGGCAGTTCCGGGGTCAGGACTTTTGGCTGTGCAGGGCTTTGAAATCCCGCTCATAGCGGTGAAGGTTTTCCACGGCTTTTAAGCGCTGGGCGGGCGTGGTGCTGTTGTGCAGTTCTGCAAAGCCCTGGCAAATGTCCTGGGTCAGGTGTTCGAGGTAGTCCCGATAAGCGACGTCGGGTGAATTCAGCGTGCGCTCAAACAGTCCGTTCACGGCGGCCTGCGCTTTCTCGGGTGTGCTGTGGCCATCAGCCAGCGGGCGCAGGGTTTGCAGGGCATCCTGCTGGCGCCGCAGCCTTTCCCGGTAGGACACGGCGGCGTCAAAGTGGGACGTATCGATCCGGCGGCCAATGATGTCCAGCTGTTTTTCTTCCAGCCGCCCGTAAAGCATTTCAGCCCGGTTCACCGCCTCTTTGTAGCGTTTTTTGCGGCTGGTTTTGGACGACTCCAGAAAATCCTCGCGGTAGTCGGCATTGCCTTTTTCAAAACGCTGCTGCAGCTTCTTCATCTGGCTGGCGTGGAGCGTGCCCGCCAGCTTTGTCATGAGGGGTTCCGCCTCGTTCGACACCACCAGCAGCTTTCGGCGCAGGTCGGTATAGACCGCACAAGCCTTTGCCGTATCCATATCCTGCGGCATCTGGTGCTGCAGTTTTTGCAGCGTGTCGATATAGCCCGGCAACTGGGTTTGCCGGTGCCAGGCATGCAGCCTGTCCAGATCGGCCCTGACCTGCACGCTTTGCGTGTCGGTGAAGTCAAAATGACCATCCAGATGCCAATACACCAGCTCAGGCGCCTGGTTGTAGGCCAGTTTCATCATCACATTGCAACCGGGCAGTGCCGCACCCAGCAGCGCGGCGGCAAGCACACCGATAATCCGTAAGCTGCGTACCAGCCCTGCCCCGGCGGGGGTGGCACGCTTTTCAAATCCTGTCCTTCGAAAATCCAGAGGAAACTTCATGGCAACCCCAGTTGATGTCGTCATCATGGCCGCAGGCAAAGGCATGCGGATGAAAAGCAGCTTACCCAAGGTTTTGCACCGATTGGGCGGGAGGGCTTTGCTGCAGCATGTCATCGAATGCGCTGCGTCTTTGTCAGCGCGCAAGGCGGTCGTCATTACCGGCCACGGCGCTGAGGCTGTTGAGGCCGCCTGCCAGGGCTTTGCGCAGCAGGGAGCAGCCATGGGTTCGAAGGTCAGCCTGCAATTTGCGCGCCAGGAGCCGCAACTGGGTACGGGCCATGCGGTGCAGCAGGCAATTCCTCTGCTGGCCGACGATGGCGTCACGCTGGTGTTGTCGGGCGATGTGCCGCTGACCCAGGCCGGGACCCTGCAGGCCCTGCTGGCGCAGTGCGACGGCCAGCGGCTGGCGCTGCTCACGCTCAGCATGGCCGACCCCACAGGTTATGGCCGTATCGTGCGCGCACAAGCGCACGCCTCCGAGCCCTTGCGGGCCGGCACCGAAGCCTCGGCCCAGGTACGCGCCATCGTCGAGCATAAAGACGCGACGCCTGCCCAGCGCGAAATCCGCGAAATTTACAGCGGCATCATGGCCGTCCCCACGCGCCTGCTGCGTGCCTGGCTTTCCCGGCTGGACAATCAAAATGCCCAAGGCGAGTATTACCTCACCGACATCGTCAAGTTTGCGGTGGCTGATGGCGTGGCCGTGGTGGCGCAGCAGATCACCGACGCGGCCCAGGTGGCCGGCGTGAACAGCCCGGTGCAACTGGCCGAACTGGAACGCGTGTACCAAAGCCGCCTGGCCACGGCGCTGATGGAGCAAGGCGTGCGGCTGGCCGATCCGGCGCGGCTCGATGTGCGCGGTACGCTTGACTGTGGACGGGACGTGGAGATTGACGTGAATTGCGTGTTCGAAGGCCAGGTCACGCTGGGCGACGGAGTACGCATAGGCGCCAACTGCGTGATTGCCAACTGCACCATTGCCGCCGGCGCCATGATCCATCCCTTTACGCATATCGACGGCGAGAAGCTGGGTGTGCAGATCGGCGAGGGCGCGTTGATCGGGCCCTTTGCCCGCCTGCGGCCCGGCGCGCAGCTGGGCGCCGAGGTACACATTGGCAATTTTGTGGAAGTCAAAAATGCCACCCTGGCCAAGGGCGCCAAGGCCAACCACCTGGCTTACCTAGGTGACGCGACGGTGGGCGAGCGCGTGAACTACGGCGCCGGCRGCATCACCGCCAACTACGACGGCGCCAACAAGCACCGCACGGTGATTGAAGCCGACGTTCACATCGGCAGCAACTGCGTGCTGGTGGCGCCGGTGACCATAGGTGCCGGCGGCACAGTGGGAGGCGGGTCGACCATCACCAAAAGCACGCCGCCGGATTCGTTGAGTGTGGCGCGGGGCAAGCAGGTCAGTTTGCCTAACTGGAAGCGACCTGTGAAGGTGGCTAAGGGGTAGGTCTTTGCTTATCCTGGCAGAGCCTTGTCTTGGCTGTTTTTGCTTCGAGTAGGGCGCCCTCGTCTAAGGGTTGCTGGCCGGGGGTAGCCCGGCGGCAACTCACTTTTCTTTTGCTTCGCCAAAAGAAAAGTAAGCAAAAGAAAAGGCGACCCTGCTGTCTGCGTCCCTCCGCTTCGCTGCGGGCAACCTGCGGTGCTCGGTCCAGGCGGGGTCTCGCTCGAACTCGCCTTCGGCTCAGACAATCGCGATCCCTGATCCGCCTGAACCTGCGCTCCTCGGCGCATACAGAAGGGCTAATCGGGAGCGGGGACTGAAGACAAATACCAACTCCAATACCAACAAGGACACGCCATGGCGTGTCCTTGTTTCTTCAGGTGTTCGGGGTCCGGTATTCGGCTGTTGGCTGTTCGGTATTTCTTCCCCACCCCCTTGTGTATGCGCCGAGGAGCGCAGGGCCAGACGGATCAGGGCAAAAACTTGTTTGAGCCGAAGGCGAGTTGTTTTTGACCCCGGCTGGACCGAGCACCGCAGGTTGCCCGTAGCGCAGCGAAGGGACGCAGGAACCAGGGTCGCCTTTTCTTTGCTTACTTTCTTTTGGCGAAGCAAAAGAAAGTGAGTTGCATGCCGGGCAACCCCCGGCCAGCCGCCCTCAGCAAAAAGCGCGGCCATCAAATCAACACAAACTCACCCCTTCACCCGATTCACCAAAAACACCCCAAAAATCGCCAACGCCCCGCCCGCCAGCAAACTGACGCTCAGGGGCTCCCCCAGAATCAGCCACCCCAGCAACACGCCAAACACCGGCACCAGGTTGTTGAACACCACGGTGCGTGCTGCGCCCACCTGGCGTATGCCTTCGTAGTACCAGACAAAAGCCACCGCGGTGCCGAGCACGCCGAGGAAGGCCAGGCCGGCCCACACCTCAGGGGTGAATGATTCGGCATGTACGCCAGAGATGTCGCGCAGGGCCAGCAGGCCGAGGAACAGCGTGCCCCAGATCGCCGCCCAGAGCGTGGCCAGCACGGGCGACAAGCCCTGCAGCAGCTTGCGGCCCAGCAGGGTGTACACCGCCCAGGCGCACACCGCGCCGAACATCGACAGCTCCCCCTTGCCGAGCGACTGCGCGATTTGCGAAAGATCTCCGCGTGTGACGACGATCCACACGCCGAGCAACGCCAGGGCCACGCCCAGCCAGCGCGTCGGCGAAAGCCGGTCGCCCAGGAATGCGGCGGCCAGCAGCAGTGTGACCACCGGGTTCAGGGCAATGATGAGCGAGGTGCGGCCTGCCGGCAGCACGGAAAGCGCCGTGAAGAACAGCAGGTTGTAGGTAAAGATGCCGGTGGCGCCCAGCGCCATCGTGCCCAGCAACTGGCGGCGCGACAGCGTCGTGAGTGCGCGCAGGCCTTCGGTGAAATGCAGTGCCACCAGCAGGGCCAGCGTGGCAAACACAAAGCGTATGAAACCTGCCGTGGCGGGCGGCAGGTGGGCCGAGATGACGCGCCCGGCAATGAAGGTGCCGCCCCAGAGAAAGGGCACGCAGGTCAGGCGCAGGTACAGGCCCAGAAGGTTTTTACCAGCCGGTGGGGTTGTGGGAGCGATGCTGGGCAAGGGGGCTGCGGTGGAGGATGTGGCTGTGGCGGTCATGCGGTGTTTTTGTTGGAAAAAAGGCTGGCATCGGTTAGATTGATGCATGAGATTAACTGCTAAGTAGCTCACCATCAAATGAGTGTTTACTCATGATCGCCTACGCACCGCTTTATCGTTTTACCGCTTTTTCGAGCCGACCATGACACTCGCCCAACTTGAAGTCCTGATCACACTGGATGAATGCCGCAGTTTTTCACGTGCGGCGATGCGCCTGGGCACGACGCAGTCGGCCGTCAGCCATGCGCTGCGCGCGCTTGAAACGCAGTTCGGCGTCAAGCTCGCACAGCGCGATGCGTCCGGCGTGGCCATGACGGATGCCGGTGACCGCCTGCTGTTGCGCGCCCGCGAAATGATCGCGCTGGCCGCCACCATGACGCAGGAGCTTGGCGACGCCCGCGAACTGAAAACCGGCACGCTGCGCATTGGTTCATTTGGGCCCACGTCCACCGTCAACCTTTTGCCGCCACTGTTGGCGGCATTCAAGAAGCGCCATCCGGGCGCGCAGGTGCGCATTGAAGAGGAAAGCGACGAAGTGGTGGATGACTGGCTGCTGCAAAAACGGGTGGAGCTTGGATTTGTCGTCGTGCCCGACGAGCGCTTTGAGGTGCTGCCGCTGGTGCAGGACGAGTTTGTCGCCATCCTGCCGGCCAAACACCCACTGGCCAAACACAAGGCCGTGCCGGTTACCGCTCTGACGGGGCTGGACTTTGTGCTGACGGAAGCCGGCTGCGGCCCGGTCATCGTACCCATCCTGCAAAAAAACATCGCGTTGCCCAAGGTGCTGTACCACTTCACGCAGATCATTTCCATCCTGCAATTTGTGCAACAGGGCCTGGCGGTATCAGTAGCTGCCCGCCTCGCGCTGCCCGATGCACCCAGGGGCGTGGTGTACCGGCCCTTGTCACCGCCGCAGCCGCGCACGGTGGGGCTGGCCTGCCTGGACGTGGCCAAACTTTCGCCGCTGGCACGTGCCTTCTGGAACACCGCTCATGAAGAGGCCAGGGCGCGCTGAATCAGGGCGCTACTTATTTGATAGCCGCTTGCGCCCGTTCTGATTGGGTTTCAGCCAGTTTCTTTCCATACTAATGAGGCTGCGGACGGCCCTTTCTACCGGCTTGCCGGGCGCCGCACCGCCGGTGCTCATGGGTGTGCCCATCAAGTACCATCAGCCCATCGCGCAGGCTGCCGCTACATCGCAGCACGGAAAACAACAGGGAGGCCGGGGTCATGATTATCTGGAGCATTGTTTGGGGTGCCGTGCTGGGCTGGTTCTGGCCGGGCTATGGCGATTTCGGTGTTTTTCTGGGGGGCTTCCTCGGTTTGTTCGCCGGCCTTTCCTTGCGCTGGGCCGTGCGCGCCGAAGTCGAGGCAGCACACAAAAAGCATGCACCGCAGGTCAGGGCGGCGACCGCATCGGCACCGCATCCGCCTGCCATGCCGCGCGGCAGCATCCAGGTTGCGCAAGACGACGGCGGTCTCAGGGAATTTGAAAACACCGCTCCTTCGCCCGTTGCCCCGCTTCCCGCACGTGCACCTGCTGCGCCGCAAACCATGGCACCGGCGGCCGCCAAAGTGCTCAGGGCGGTCAGCAACGAAGAGGCTTCCCTGCAAGAAGACCTGGCCCCGAACGGCTTGCCGCGCGCCCAGGCAGCACCCGCCACCCGGCCGGCTTACACACCGGCCGAGCCCAACGCCATCGAGCTGGCCCTGATTGCCGCGAAAAACTGGTTCCTGGGCGGCAACACCATCGTGCGGGTCGGGCTGGTCATTTTGTTCATCGGCCTGTCGTTCCTGGCACGCTACGCGGCGTCGGCCGGGCTCTTCCCGGTGGAATTCCGCCTGGCGGCCATCGCCGCCGCGGCGATCGCGCTGCTGACCGTGGGTTTTCGCAAGCGCACGGAAAAGCCCGGCTTTGCACTCGCTCTGCAGGGCGCCGGTGTGGCGGTGATGTACCTCACGGTGTTTGCGGCCTTCCGCATGTACGGCCTGCTGGAACCGCTGCCGGCCTTTGGTTTGATGATTGTGGTGTGCGCGCTGAGCTGTGCGCTGGCATTGCTGCAAAACTCGCGTGCGCTGGCGGTGGCCGCATTCGCTGGTGGTTTTGCCGTGCCGATTCTGCTGTCGACAGGGCAGGGCAGCCATGTGGGTCTCTTCAGCTATTACTCAGTGCTGAACCTGGCCATTTTGTTCATTGCCTACAAACGTTCGTGGCGCATCCTGAACGTGGTGGGTTTTATCGCCACCTTCGGCGTGGCCACTGCCTGGGGTGTTCTCAAGTACACGCCGGAGCATTACGCCAGCACCCAGCCCTTCCTCATCGGCTTTGTACTGATCTACCTGTTTGCCGCCATTCTTTACGCGCGCAACACGCCCACGAAGCTCGGCAACGCCGTCGACACCATGCTGGTGTTCGGCACGCCGCTGGTGGGCTTCGGCCTTCAGGCCGGGCTGGTGCGCACCATGGAACTGGGCACGGCCCTTTCGGCACTGGGCTTTGCCGCGCTGTACCTGGTGACGGCGATGGTGCTGGTGCGCCGGGCGCTGTCCAGCTACCGCCTGCTGATTGAATGCTTTATTGCAGTGGGTGTGGGTTTTGCCACGCTGGCGGTGCCGCTGGCGCTTGATGCAAAGTGGACCTCGGCTGTCTGGGCGCTCGAAGGTGCGGGCGCGTTCTGGGTCGGCATGCGGCAGGCGCGCTGGATGCCGCGCGCTTTCGGCTTGCTGCTGCAGGGCGTGGCCGCCATGGCATTTTTGGGCGGGCTTGATGACGCAGGCGCGTTGGGTAACCCTGTCTCGGCCATTCCGTTCGGCAACCCGGCCTTTATCGGCGCCATGCTGATCGCGCTGCCGGCGCTGCAGCTGGCGTGGTGGCTGCGCCGGCCCCTGCCGCACAGCGAGTCTTCGTGGGCCAAGGCCTATGTCGGCGTGGAGTCGCAGCTCAGCGTTCCTGTTTACCTCTACGGTTTTTTCTTTTGGTGCCTGGCCTGGTTGTTGGAAATCAACCGCCGTGTGCCGGCGCTGGAGGCCGATGCCTTTCCTCAGCAGGCCTTTAGCGACCGCACCACCGGCCTGCTGATGATGCTGGCGGTGGTGGCCAGCGCGGCCTTGTCGATGGTGCTCGGCCTGAAGAAGCAATGGGCGGTGGCGACCTGGCCCGCGCGCATCACCGTGGGTGTGCTGGCGCTGGGTTATGTGGCGCAGGCTGGTCAAGGCTACCGTGTGCTCGCTACGCCGGCGTGGGCCGTGTGGCCGGCGGTGCTGGTGCTGCATTACTGGATGCTGCGGCAGTCTGACAAGCAGGCGCTGGCCCTGTCTTCGCCAGCGGGAACGGACGCCCGGTCGCCCTATGGCTTTTTGCACGCCGCAAGCGCGTGGCTGGTGACCTTCCTTCTTGCGGACTGCCTGTGGTCGGGTATCGGCAAGGCCGAGCTCTGGCGCACTTCGTGGGCCGGCGTGGTCCTGCTGGTCAGCGCCATCGCCGTGCTGATGCTGCTGGCGGTGTGGGCGGGGCGGGCCAACAGCGCGGCCCTGCGACAGGGCGCGAAGTGGCCCCTCAATCCGCATGCCCAGGCTTACTACTGGTATGCGGCCTTGCCGCTGGCGGTGCTGGTGTTCTGGGGGGCTCTCGCCGCCGCCGTCACTTCCTCGGGCCGTACCGCGCCGCTGCCCTATATTCCGCTGCTCAACCCGACCGACCTGACACTGGCGCTCGCGCTGGGCGGCCTGGTGTTCTGGCGCCGCGTGCTGGTGACGGCCGCGCCGCCGCCGGGCAACGCGCGCTGGGTGACGGGCCGCAATGCGCTGGTGGCTTTGGCCTTGCTCGTGTTTGTCGCCGTCAATACCGTGTGGCTGCGCATCGCCCACCATTTCTTCGGCGTGCGCTGGGATGCCGACGCGCTGTTCGGCAGCTTCGTGGTGCAAACCGGTTACGCCATTTTGTGGACGCTGCTGGCCCTGAGCCTGATGGTGCTGGCGCACCGGCGTGTGCAGCGGCCGCTGTGGCTGGTGGGCGCGGGCCTGCTGGGCCTGGTGGTCGTCAAGCTGCTGTTGATTGACCTGTCGAACGCCGGTGGTGCAGAGCGCATCATCGCGTTCATTGTGGTGGGTGTGCTGATGCTGGTGGTGGGCTACTTTGCGCCGCTGCCGCCCAAGGCCGCCGGCGCTGCCACTGCGCAAGATGTTTTGCCCGAGGATGCGGGCGACCTGAAGGTAACCCAGTCATGAAAATCAACCAACGCTTTTTAACCCAGGCGCTAACTCTGGCGCTCTCCACCGCGCTGGCAGCCCCGTTGCTGGTGCTGGCCGCCGACGCCGCGGATGCCGGCAGCGCCAAATCGTATGCCGTTCGCATACCCGTCACGCTGGCGCCTGATGCGCCGCTGCAGCGGCTGGTGGTGCCCGCCGAAGCCCTGGTGCGGCTGCAAAGCGCCGGTTATGCCGACATACGCCTCTTCAACGCGGCGGGCCAGCCGGTGCCCATGGCACTGGCCAATGTCGCCGCGGAAACGGCTACGCAGGAGCAGCAAGTCAAGCTCACGGCGTATCCCATCCTGGGTGCCGCAAGCGCCGCCGGCCTGGAAGGCCTGTCGCTGCGCATTGAAGAGCGGCAGGGCCGGCGCGTGGTGCAGCTCAACACGGGCAGCGCGGCAAACACTGCAGGCGCGGCCTCATCGCAAAAGGTGCTGGGCGCGCTGCTCGACACGCGCAGCGTCAATGCGCCTGCCGCCCGCATGACGCTGGACGCCGACCTGCCGGTCGGCCAGCCCGCCAGCTTTAATGTGCAGGCCAGCAAGGATCTGAAGAACTGGCGGCCCCTGGCCGACACCGTGCTGTACCGCGCCGATGCTTCCGCCCCGGCCGCCAGCCTGGGTGACAGCAGCCTGGCGCTTGCCATGGCGGATTTGAAAGACCACTACCTGCGCATCACCTGGGGCGACGCCGCCGTCACCCTGCGCGGCGCCACGCTGGTCACGTCCCGCAGCACGGCCCTGCGCCAGCGCGTGGGCGCCACCATGGCCACGCCGGTGCTGACGAATCCCCATGAGCTGACTTTTGCGTTGCCCTTTGCCACGCCTGTTGCGGCCTTAAAGATCACGCCGCAGGGCAGCAATGTGCTGGTGCCCATCCGCGTGCTCGGCCGTAATGACCGCAACCAGCCCTGGGCGTTGCTGGCCAGCGCTGTGGTCTACCGGATGACCACCGCGGGCAAAGAACAAATTAGCGGCCCGGTCGAATTGCAGGGCTCATCGGTGCGCGAAATGAAGATCGAGGCCGACCTCAAAACGCCGGGGTTTGCCGCCGCGCCTGAAATCGTCCTGCAGTTCGAACCGGCGCAACTCATCTTTCTGGCCAGCGGGCAGGGCCCTTTCACCCTGGCTGCGGGCCTGGCCAGCGCAACGGGGGCAGCAGGCGCTTTTCTGCCCATGGCCAGCCTGATTCCCGGCTACAAGGCGCAGCAAGAAAATTCGCTGCCTGTCGCCCAAGCCGATGTGGCGAAAGCAGACGTCACCGGTGGCAGCGCAGGTGCGGCCGGCCCGCTGGTGGCGGCGCAGCCACCCAGCCAGGGCATGCCGACACGCAGCCTGGTGTTGTGGGGCGTCTTGCTGGCGGGCGCGCTGGCGCTGGGGCTGATGGCGTGGGTGCTGCTCAGGCAAACCCGGCAAGGCCCCGGACCGACCCCATAAGGTCTTGCGGCTGGTGGCGGGTGCTGATGGGGTCGTGGATGTGCTATTGTTTTGATAGCTGCTCGCGCTGATTCTTATTGGCCTAGAAGCACTTTTGGCTCAAATTTTGCACGTTTGGTGCTGAAAAACGCCTTCACGTTGCGCACATTTGCATCGCTGGTAAAAAGCCGCTGCGCCAGCGCCAGGT
This sequence comes from Polaromonas sp. P1_E11, assembly GCF_056405995.1. Taxonomy (NCBI): domain Bacteria; kingdom Pseudomonadati; phylum Pseudomonadota; class Betaproteobacteria; order Burkholderiales; family Comamonadaceae; genus Polaromonas; species Polaromonas sp. P1_E11. Next base: position 1,514,882 of record NZ_JBFUBA010000001.1, on the reverse strand, counting down.
AGCGCGGCATGTCGGCCACATGCACCACCAGCATGAAGTCCGGCCCCGGTGAGACGCGGTAGCACTGCTGCACTGCTTCGTCCTGCACCACGCGCGCCTCAAACGCCTCCTGCTGCTCGGCGCCTTGACGATCCAGCGTGATTTCGACCAGGGCCGTCAGCCCGTGGCCCGTAATGGCGGCCAGCTTGTCTGGGCTCAGCAGGGCGATTTCACGTTCCACCAGCCCGGCATCGCGCAGGCGTTTCACGCGGCGCAAGCAGGTCGGCGGCGAGATATGGACGCGTTCGGCCAACGCCTGGTTGCTCAGTGAGGCATCGGTTTGCAGGCTGTCCAGCAGCTTCACGTCGGTATCGTCAATGAGTATTTGTTCCATTAATTAAGTATAAATGAAATTTAATTCAATACTTTGTAGTTAATGAAATTAAATTCCATTTTACAGTAAAAATAGATCACATTGGAAATCTGTAAGTACGTAGCATCACCGCATTGACCTTCAGGAGACCTTCATGTGCGGCATTGTTGCTTCCGTTTCGACCCGAAATATCGTTCCCATCCTGGTGCAGGGTTTGCAGCGCCTCGAATACCGCGGTTATGACTCCTGCGGCGTCGCCGTGTACGCCGGCGGCCTGAAGCGCGCTCGCAGCACGTCGCGTGTGGCCGAATTGCAGGAGCAGGTGAGCGCCGACAAACTCGAAGGCGTCACCGGCATTGCCCACACCCGCTGGGCCACACATGGCGCGCCAGTCGTTCACAACGCACATCCGCATTTCAGCCATGGCAGCGGCGCGGGCGCCACGGCGCGCGCAGGCAAGGTCGCACTGGTGCACAACGGCATCATCGAAAACTACGAAGAGTTGCGCGCCGGCCTCAAGGCCAAGGGCTATGTCTTCGACAGCCAGACCGACACCGAAGTCATCGTGCATTTGATGGATAGCCTGTACGACGGCGATTTGTTCGAAGCCCTCAAGGCCACCGTCGCGCAACTGCACGGCGCGTATGCGATTGCGGCCTTCTGCAAGGACGAGCCGCACCGCGTCGTCGGCGCACGCGCCGGCTCGCCGCTGATCCTGGGCGTGGGCAAAGACAAGACCGAGAACTTCCTCGCCAGCGACGCCATGGCCCTGGCCGGCGTGACGGACCAAATCGTCTATCTCGAAGAAGGCGATATGGTCGACATCCAGCTCGGCAAATACTGGGTGCTCGACAAAGAAGGCAAGGCCGCCCAGCGCGAAGTCAAAACCGTGCACGCCCACAGCGGCGCCGCAGAGCTGGGCCCGTATCGCCACTACATGCAAAAAGAAATTTTTGAGCAGCCGCGCGCCATTGCCGACACGCTCGAAGGTGTGGAAGGCATCGTGCCTGAGCTGTTCGGCGACGAGGCTTACCGCGTGTTCAAGGATGTTGACTCGGTACTCATCCTGGCGTGCGGCACCAGCTATTACAGCGGCTGCGCGGCCAAGTACTGGCTCGAGTCGATTGCCGGCATCCCTACGCAAGTCGAAGTGGCCAGTGAATACCGCTACCGCACATCGGTACCCAACCCGAAATCACTCGTCGTCACCATCACGCAAAGCGGTGAGACCGCCGATACCCTGGCCGCACTGCGCCACGCGCAAAGCCTGGGCATGACGCAGACCCTGACCATCTGCAATGTGTCAACCTCAGCGATGGTGCGTGAATGCAAGCTCGCCTACATCACACGCGCCGGTGTGGAAATCGGCGTCGCCTCCACCAAGGCCTTCACCACCCAGCTCGCAGGCCTCTTCCTGCTCACGCTGGCCCTGGCCCAAAGCAAAGGCAAGCTCAGCGACGAAGAAGAAGCCGGCCACCTCAAAGCCATGCGCCACCTGCCCGCCGCCCTGCAAGCCGTGCTGGCGCTGGAGCCGCAAGTCATCAGCTGGGCCGAAGATTTCGCCAAGATGGAGAACGCACTCTTCCTGGGCCGCGGTCTGCATTACCCCATCGCACTTGAAGGCGCCCTCAAGCTCAAGGAAATCAGCTACATCCACGCAGAAGCCTACCCCGCAGGCGAACTCAAACACGGCCCCCTGGCGTTGGTCACCAGCGAGATGCCCGTCGTCTGCGTCGCGCCCAACGACGCACTGCTCGAAAAGCTCAAAAGCAACATGCAGGAAGTCCGCGCCCGCGGCGGCGTTCTTTATGTACTGGCAGACGCAGACAGCCACATCGAAAGCGGCGAAGGCCTGCACGTCATCCGCATGCCCGAACACTACGGCGCGTTGAGCCCACTGCTGCACGTGGTGCCGCTGCAGCTGCTGGCGTATCACACGGCTGTGGCGCGAGGGACGGATGTGGACAAGCCTCGCAATCTTGCAAAGAGCGTGACTGTCGAATGACAGTCACGGTGCGTGTGATCTCTTATTCTGCGCAATTAAAGTCGTAAACAGGTTATTAAAGTCGTAAACATGTTGAATTGCGCTGAAGTCTGACCCGAGTTTTCCATCGAATATTGACCCACACTCTTTGTGAGCAGAAGGTGCTCACAGTGTGGATAAGTTCTTGATCTTCTCCTTTGTGTGGATCTGTCTCAAAGTGCGCCGCTGTTTCCGCGATTTTGTTGCCTCGATATCCAACCAGGTGGCCAGCTTCTCGGCGTAGGGGTCGAGCTTGCTTGGAGTTGCCCGCCTTTAGTAGCTGGGCTCGCTCTCTTCCGATCGCAGGTGCTTCTTTATTGTGTTGCGAGCCAGGCCTGTACGCCTTGAGATCTCGCGGATGGACGTCTGACCCCGCAATGCTCAACGTCTGATGACATTCAATGTCGCCACGTCTATCACTCCTAATTTCCCTCTGCTTTTAAAACAAGCAGGGTAGTGCCTACGTGGGTCAGTTTTGGATGGAAATTACTGCGCTAAGTGGGTCAGATTTCGACGGAATTCAACAGGAAGGCAACTCATCGTTCAACTTCCCCGCCGAGCACGACGAAAGCTGGCTGACTTGCTAGACCGGAGCATCGAAAGCACCGTCAGCCAGCAAAGAATCCAACTCGGTCCACAAGGGGTCACACAGCCCAGGTCGGTAGGCCGCGCCCTTGAATGTGGCGTGCTCACTCCGGTAAAGCTCCCAAAGCGCTTGCTTGTGGTCCTGAACGCAAGCCCGAACATTCGCCAGGCGATCCGCAGCCTTTACCAATAGAGCGAGTTCGGTGGGCCCACTGACGACCGCCAACTTCGCGTATGTCTTGGCCTTTCGCTCTTTCCGATTAGCACCTGACTCATCGGTCAGGAGGCTAACGCAGGCTGCGACCTTTGACCCGAACCGGCTGTTAATTTCAGCAACGGTTGCGTCCGTGTCTTCGACCGTGTCGTGCAGATACGCCACCGTAACGGCTTCGATGCCGTAGGGTGCGGCGATAGCTGCGACGGCATCAAGATGAAACGAATACGGATGGTCACCGTATTTCTGCTCACCGTGTGCGGCAACTGCGAAAGCGCGTGCTTTTTGATGCATAGAGGTCGACATAAGGCCTAACGTTTGGCGCCCGGCTTACTGAGTGACGTCTTCTCGATGGATGGGCTGGACGTCTCGTGCATTTTACTCAGCGCTCTATGAACACACCAAAGCCAGCCAGTTCACTCCGAAGCGAAAGTGCCCCATTTTCGCCAAAGAAAACTGCAGCGTTTATCCCAGCCTGCTTCGCACCCTCTACGTTTTCGGCTCTATCGTCCAAGAATAGAACGGTGCTTGCTTCACAACCAAGTTGCGCAATGACCTTCTCAAAGAACCTGGCCTTGGGTTTGGCTGCACCTACGAAGCAAGAATAGAACTCGGTGTCGAATAAAGACCTGTAGTTCAGGCCTTCAGACATTTGCTTTGCACGAAGGGTTTCCTGATTGCTTGCGATGTGGCATCGAATGCCCGAGCGGCGAATAGCTTGGACGGTTTGCATGACATCGTGGTGGACTTTGATCGAATGAAGGACTGCCAGCGTTTCAGAGAGGAAGCCCGATCGCCCCCACTTTGCCAGCACTGCTTCAAGCCGCTCTGTGAAACCACCGTCTATTTCTAGGACTTCGGTTTCGGCGGCAAATACGTCTTGCACGACAGCCTTAGCCTGCGTTTCGTCTTCGAGGTTGAGAACTGACTGAAGGGCAGGTTGCCAGTGTCTCGTGGCGTACTGGAGAACACCGTCCGCGTCGAAGAGTATGTGTTTTATCACCACGGAACACTCTGTGGTTTGGCTAGATGAGTAAATACGCTCAACGCGGCGGTTGGAAGCGGGCGCGGCCCGTTGAAAACCGTCCGTTCGATGGAATGGTTAGGCGGCATTTTGCAACGACTGCAGGATTTGAGCCGTAGCGGCAGGGTGACGTGCCTCTAACCACTGCAAGTGATCGAACTGGCCCGAGACCCGAATTGATTCGAACTCACGCTGCCGCCGGCGATAGGTACTGACGATCCACCACAGGATGGACTCCTTGGAGAGGAAGGACCTCCGAAAGGACTCCCGATTGCCGTGAAAGAGCACTTCGCCAAACAGGGTACGCCTGACGGTTCGCTTGATGCCTCGCCAGAGTACCAGCGGCAAACTGTAATTGAGCCAGACGACCGTTGTCGCTCTTGACCAAAGCAGATCCCGAGCGGGACTGTAGTTGCCGGTAGCGACCCACGCATCGCCGATTGATGCGGACTTCACCAAATCAAGAAACGCGTCCTTGGGTTTGGGCGTCCAGTTCTCGCCCCAGAACAACTCATCCAATTCGATGCGGGCACACCCCCTCGCATCGGCAAGCTGCTGCGCAAACGTTGACTTGCCTGCGCAACTGGAGCCGATGACTACTATTCGGGAGCACGTTGCTGGGACTGAGCTCATGCCGCCTTTCGCTGTTGTGATTCCGTGTTGACGGACCAGTTAGATTGCGTGCTCATGCTCTCGCAACCTGAATTGAATTTCCATCGCGATCCTTGCCGAGACAAACCTGGCGGCCACGCACGTCCTTTATGGGGCCCAAGCGCGCTCCTCGCTCGTTCAAGTACTCACGCGTTTCTCCCAAGTCGTTTGCTGTCGTGAACTCCAAGCGCGGACGCCTTCCCTTGCCGCTATGGAACGCTATTTCCACTCCGCCAGAGCCCGCGAAACCAGCCCATCCCTCCCGTATGTCGTTTGCGACCAGGCCCAGGGCACTTCGGTAGAACTCTGTCGTGCCGGCGAGGTCTTCGACGAAGAAAGTGATGCGTTGAAGGTCAAGCTTCATGGATAAGCAATCTAACGTTTGACATGAGCTGCATAACCGGGCTTGCCGGGGCATGTTAGCTCGATGGATGGGTTAGGCGCCATTCTGCATGGCGCCTATTCTGTGGGAGGAAACTCAGGATAGCTAGGCAGTTGATCTGCGACGTGCAGCCAAGGCAAACGCTTGGACTCCCAGTAGTGAAAGGTGGGAGGAACCAAGCTTGGCTCGTCCAGGCTGCCGATCGTGAGGTCTATGAGCCCTGGGATGTACTCTGCTGTAAAGCAGATCTGCGTACCGCAGTGAGGGCAGAAACCGCGCTTGGCTCCCTGAGAAGACTCGTAGATTGCCGGTGGTTCGGTTAGGAACAAGACCTGCGACAGTTCATACATTGCCCAAGCGACCGCAGGCGCTGCATTGGCTCGCCGGCACATGGTGCAGTGACAGAGCGCGGCCATGACTGGGTTTCCTGAAATGCGATAGCGGACTGATCCGCACTGGCAACCACCTTCAAGCGTTTGATCTGGCATGACGGCTCCTGATGGCGTCTAACGTAATGTATACCGCAAGGTCTGCGGTATAACTCGGCGCCTGCGGTATAGCCTGGCCGCTGGCAACTGCACGGCGTATTCTATTAGAGAGGAAAACCGATGCCGTGACCCCGCGGGTCATGATCAGCGGCCCGGAGGTTTCATGTTGACGGAGATTTGTATAGTCATGTATGGATTGCTTTCGATCTAGATCTTCAAGCATCAGGTTTGAGTTCACGTGTGGACCTTTTCAAAAGAATGTGTGCTTAACAACAACTATTCTCTTGATCCCGGCCAGTACGCGATCTTGATCGGTGCCGCCGTATCCTTACATTCGTCTACCGGACCACATCTCAACGATAGAAACGTCTGAAAGGGCCACGGCGCGAGAACGCGCCCTCAATCCGGTGAGAGCACCCGCTCTCTTGCGTTTATTCCCGAGTCAACCCGCGAGCGCCAGGCTCGCCACCTGGACAAACCAGCTGACGCCCAATGGCAATACCTCGTCATTGAAGTCGTAGCTGGGATGGTGCAATGAGGGGGTGTCTTCGCGCCCCGGGCCGGCGCCCTGGCCCAGCCACAGGTAGGCGCCGGGCCTGGCTTTCAGCATGAATGCGAAATCCTCTGACGTGAACGCCGCCGAGGGCGCCACCGAAGCCCGCAGGCCCGCGGCTTCTGCGGCGCGCAGGGCCAGCGATGCCTCTTGCGGCGTGTTGATGGTGGCCGGGTAGTAGCGCACGTACTCCGCTTCGATCGTGGTGCCCGTGGCCTGGGCCACGCCCTGCGCGATCTGCCGGATGGCCGCTTCGATGGTGTCCTGGACGCCGGCGTCGAAGCTGCGCACCGTGCCCGTCAGCTCGACCGCGGAAGGCAGCACGTTGTGCGACTGGCCGCCGCTGATGCGCGTGACCGAGAGCACCGCATTCTCGGTGGGCGGAATGCGGCGCGACGTGATGGTGTGCAGCTGGCTGACCAGCTCGCTCGCGGCAAGCACCGCGTCGGGCGTGCGATGCGGCTGGGCCGCGTGGCCGCCCCGGCCCCGTACCACGATGTCAAAGCGATCCGCCGCCGCCATGATGGCGCCCGGCCGCGTCTGGGCGGTGCCGGCGGGCAGCTCCGGCCAGTTGTGCAGGGCGTAGACCGCATCGCAAGGGAAGCGGTCGAAGAGCCCTTCCTGGACCATCACGCGTGCGCCGCCCCGGCCTTCTTCGGCGGGCTGGAAGATGAAGTTGACGGTGCCGTCGAAGCGGCGGGTGCGTGCCAGCTGGCGTGCCGCGCCCAGCAGCATGGCGGTGTGCCCGTCGTGCCCACAGCCGTGGTGGACGCCGGGGAAGCGGCTGACGTAGGGCCGTTCGCCTTGCTCAAGAATGGGCAGCGCGTCCATGTCGGCACGCAGTCCCACGCTGCGCTGTCCGCTGCCGGCGCGCAGCACACCGACAACACCGGTGCCGCCTATGCCCTCATGCACCTCCAGCCCCAGGTCGCGCAGGGCCGATGCGACGATGCCAGCCGTACGGTGTTCCTTGAACGCAAGCTCCGGGTGCGCGTGCAGGTCACGCCGCAGTGCCACCAGTTCGGGCAGCAGGTCCGCGATTTCCTGCCTTATGGTCGGGCTCAGCATGCCGTTCGCGCCTGGCCGGCGGTCGTCAGGTACTGCCCCGGTGTCATGCCGAACACGGTCTTGAAATGCCGCGAGAGATGGCTCTGGTCATAAAAGCCCGCCTCGCTCGCCGCGCTGGCGACCGGCATCCCCTGCCGGATCAGTGTTTGGGCGCGTGCCAGGCGGAGCCGGCAGATGTAGCGATGCGGCGAAACCCCCACCTGCTGGCGAAACACAGTGGCGAAGCGCCAGATGCTGAGCCCGGCGAGATCGGCCAGCTCCGACAACGACAGCGCCTGATTGAGGTTCTCGTGGATGTGCCGCTGCACACGCTGGATCGCTGCGGCCGAGCGGGCAGGTGCCGGGATGAGGGAAGGAGGGTTCATGCTCCAAGCGTAGGCCGGCCCCACCGGAGATGGCACCGGAAACGGACTCCGGCGCAGCAGCAAATGTCGAATCGGGTCGGGCTGCAGCAAAAGCTGCGGCCCGGAACCGGCTTCGGAGTCCGCTCAGGCGTGCGGCTGCATCAGCTGCTCGATCGGATAGTAGTTCTTGACGAAAGGCGTCTTGATCACGATATAGCTGAAGTACTTTTCGATGCCGATATTGGCTTCCAGCAAGCCTTCGACGATTTCCTGGTAGTGGTTCACGCCGCGTGTGACGAACTTCAGCAGGTAATCGTAGCCGCCGCTGACCAGGTGGCACTCGACGATCTCGTCGATGGGCCGGATGCTCATCTCGAACTTGACGAAGTCCTCGCGCTTGTGGTCCTGCAGCGTGACCTCGGTGAACACCAGCAGCGTGTCACCCAGCTTCTCCAGGCGGATCTGCGCGCCGTAGCCGCCGATATAGCCGGCTTGCTCCAGCCGCTTGACGCGGACCAGGCAGGGGCTGGGCGACAGGCCGACGGCGTCGGCGATCTCAACGTTGGAGGCCCGCCCGTTTTTTTGCAGGTGGCACAGGATTCGCAGGTCGAGGCGGTCAAGCTTGGGATTGCCGGTGGAGGTGTTCATTGTTAACTCCATTTAAGCAAGTTCCACGCCCAAGTCAATCAGGTCAAGCCAGGGCACGCCGCACTTCGGGCTGCTCGAGCACGGTATCCAGCGTGCGGTTCAGCCGTTCGAACATCTGCTCGAACTCCGAGGGCGTGAAGCACAAGGCGGGCGCGAAGCCCAGGATGCCATCGCCGAAAGCGCGGAAGATCAGGCCATTTTCATAGGCCGCTTTGGCGATGCGGTCGGGCAGCTGCAGCGCGGGGTCGAAGCTGGCTTTGGTGTATTTGTCGCTCACCAGTTCCAGCGCGCCGAGCAGCCCGCGCGAGCGCGCGTCGCCCACCAGCGGATGGCGCAGCATGGCGCGCAATCCCGCTTCGAAATGAGACGCGACGCGCTGGCCGTTGGCGAGGATGCCGCCCTCTTCGTAAAGCCGTATGACTTCCAGCGCCACGGCTGCGCTCACCGGGTGTGCGGAGTAGGTGGCGCCGTGGCCCACCAGGGCGCCGGCCGGCGTGCCGTCGGCAATGCCGGCGTACACGTGCTCGGACATCAGCAACGCACCCATGGGTGCATAGCCAGAGGTCAGCCCCTTGGCGACCGTCATCAGGTCCGGCGACACACCCTCGGCGTCGCAGGCGAACATCGGGCCGGTGCGGCCGAAGCCGGTGATCACCTCGTCGGCCACGAACAGGATGTCCAGCTCGCGGCAAGCCTGGTGCATGGCCTTGAGCCAGCCCGCCGGCGGCACGATCACGCCGCCCGAACCTTGAATGGGTTCGCAGAAGAAGGCCGCGACGTTTTCCGCGCCCAGCGCGTTGACCTTCTCGCGCAGCGCGGCCACCGAGGCCGCGATCACCGCTTGCGCATCACCGCCCACGGGGCTGCGGTAGGGGTAGGGCGAGGGGATGTAGTGTTGTTCGGGGCGCGGCAGGTCGAAGCCACGGTGGAAGGCGGGCAGGGCCGTCAGGCCGGCGCCGGTGGAAGAAGAGCCGTGGTAGCCGCGCTGTAGCGCGATGAAATGCTTTTTGCTCGGCCGGCCCGTGGCGTTGTAGTACTGCACGATGAGGCGCACGGCCGCATCAATCGCTTCCGAGCCGCCCAGCGTCAAGTAGACGTGCTCGAGCCCAGGCGGCGAGATCTCCACGAGTTTGGCGGCCAGGCGGATGGCCGGCTCGCTGGCGTAGCTGAAATAACCCGTCGCGTAGGGCAACTCGCGCATCTGGCGCGCGGCGGCTTCCACGACGCTTTCGTGGCCGTAGCCGATATTGACGCACCAGAGGCCGGCGAAAGCATCCAGCAGTTCGCGGCCATCGGCGTCGCGCAGCCAGGCGCCCTTGCCGGAGCGCAGCACCGTGGCGCCGCGTTGCTCATGGCCGCGCCAGTTGGCCACAGGGTGGATCAGGTGAGCGCGGTCTAGCGCCACAAGCGAATCGAGGGAAAGGGTTTTGGTGGACATCATGGGTACAAGCTTAGGCGTGGGTGCGCAGCGGGTGCTGCGGCTTGCCCCCTCGTGCGCGCACGACCATGCTGTTGTTCGTGCGCGTACGGTAGAAGATTCTGCGGTGATTTCGCGTGATTTCGCGATTCCGCTGCCCCCGGCCAGGCCGGGGATGGCAGCCTCAGTACCCGCGCGAGCGGTCCACCACGCCTTCGAGCGGCAGGCCGGCCTCATATCGCCGCAGGTTGTCCAGCAGCGCTTCGGCCGCGGTCTCGGCCTGGGTGGCGCTCGCGATGTGGGGCGTGAGCCAGATGCGCGGATGGTTCCAGAACGGGTGGCCCTGTGTGGGAGGCTCCGGCTCGCAGACGTCCAGCACGGCGGCCGAGAGCCGCCCGCTTTCCAGCGCGGCGAGCAGGTCCGCCTCCACCAGGTGGCCGCCGCGCGCGGCGTTGACCACGCAGGCGCCTTCCGGCAGCGCGTCGAACACGCGCCGGCCGAGAATGCCGCGTGTTTCGGGCGTGAGCGGCAGCAGGCATACCAGGATGTCGGTGCGGGCCAGGAACTCGTCCAGCTCCACCTCGCCGCTGTAGCAGCGTACGCCAGGCTCGCCGCGCCGCGAGCGGTTCCAGCCCGTGCAGTCAAAGCCGAGCAGCCGCAGCTGCGCAAGCGCCGCGCGCCCCAGCATGCCCATGCCCATCACGCCTACGCGCCGTGTGGAGGCGGGCCGCACAGGGTGCTCCTTCCATTGGCCCAGGCTTTGCTGCCGCAGGTACATCGGCATCTCCCGATGCAGCGACAACACGGCCCAGCTGACGTATTCACACATGCAGGCCGTCAGTCCCGGCTCCACCATCCTGACCACTGTGAGCCCGGGTGGCAGCGACGCGAAATCAAACTGGTCCACGCCGGCCCCCACCGAGAACAGCACCTCCAGGTTGGGTAAGGCTTCGGCGATGCGCGGCGGCGGCTCCCAGGCCGCAAGAAAGCGCACCTGCGCCGGATCCCCGATCTCAGGCCAGGTCTGGAACGGCAGCTGCGGCATCCTGCGCGCGAACTGCTCAGCCCACACGGCCCCGCGTTGCGCCGGCCCTTTATAAAGGAAAGTCATCTCAGTTCTCCAGAAGCCGCAACGGCCCGCAATACGTTATAGCCAGTGGCCGGTGTTCGATACCAGTGCACGCGCGGAACCGGCTTAGCCGGGCCGCAGAGTGCGCCCCCTGAGGGGGGAGCAGGCTACACGAAGTGAGCCTGAACGGGGGTGGGCCATCAACCCATAGCTTGGGTAACCAGCGCCCAGCCGCCGACCGCCGGGCCTCGTGCCAGCGGGCCGTTGCGCACCATGGTCGTGACCGTGTCCACGCGGGGCAGGCCCTGCGCTTCGAGCCATTCGGGCAGGCCGCTGGCGGCGTCCACGTCGATGCGCAGGAATTTGCCGGCAAAGCGGCTGCACCAGTGGCCGATGAGCGCCTGCGCGCTGGTGAGGTCGGGTGCCACGACGGGACCGATGGCATGGCCGCGCCCGAAGCGCCGCACGACGGAAAAACCCACGGCTTCACCGCCGCGTGCCAGCACCACCGTCTCGCCGTCGCCCAGCAGCTGGCGCAGCATCGCATCGCGCGGCATGCCGGCGGCAATGGCATCCAGGGCAACGAGTGTCTTTGCGTCGTTGCGGCCCAGCGGGCGCAGCCGCTCGCCGGGCGCAAGGGCCACCAGTTGCGCCGGCGCGGCCGGACCCTGGTGCTGCCGGATCTCGCCTGTGATCTCGAAGCCCATGCGTTCATACAGGCCGCGACCTTCGGCCGTGGCGTGCAGCAGCACCGTGCGGTCTTGCAGGCCCGACATCACCGCATGCATGAGATGCTGGCCCACACGCTGGCCCTGCATGCGCGGCGACACCATCACGTGGCCTACCGTCGCGTGCTGTTTGCCCCAGGGCCAATGCAGCGCGGTACCTATCAGTTCACCGTCGCGCAGCGCCGCCATGCCCTCGCCATGCGCCAGGCTGAAGCGCCAGTCTTCCAGACGATGCGGCCACCCGAACTCGCGTGACAGCCCCTGCGCCGCCTCCAGGTCGTCCTCCTTCAGCCGGCGAAGCGTTACGCCGTCGGGCAATGGACGGCCCACTGCCGCAAGCGCGGCCTGTGGAATGGAAACGTGGTCGGGCATGGGGCTTTCCTTCAAAAACGTCAAGGGCGGTTTGGGGAAGATGATGCTCGGCGCAAGGGCCGGCGGCTTGTACGATCTTGGCGCCGGCCGCGGCCGCTGGAAGAACGGCACAAAGCGCCTGGAGGCCGCGGTACTGCGAAGGAATGCTGCGTTCGCGCCGCGCAGAACCGCAACAACTGCGGCGGATGCTGCCTAGGATTGCTCCTATCCGAATCAACGCACCGCCTGAATTATTTCTCCATCCCACCATCCACGAGGCCAACCATGATTTTCCGACCCAAGTACATCTCCTTCGATTGCTACGGCACGCTCATCTACTTTCGCATGCACGAGGTGGCCTACGGCATTGTGGGAGACCAGCTTCCACCCGAGCGTATGCAGCAGTTCATCAAGGACTTCAGCGCCCTGCGGCTGGATGAGGCCATGGGCGACTGGAAGCCTTACGACCAGGTGCTCAAGTCGGCATGGGCGCGCACCTGCAAGCGCCACGGGGTCGCTTACCGCGACGAGGACGGCCAGAAGTTCTACGACGCGGTGCCCACCTGGGGCCCGCACACCGACGTGCCGTTTTCGCTCACCCGCGTGGGCAACAAGATCCCGCTGGTGATCCTGTCCAACGCCATGAACGAGCAGATCGACGCCAACGTCCGCAAGCTCGAAGCGCCCTTCCACAAGGTGTACACCGCGCAGGATGCAGGCGCCTACAAGCCGCGCCTGCAGGCCTTCGAGTACATGTTCGACCAGCTGGGCTGCTCGCCGGACGACATCCTGCACGTGTCCTCCAGCCCACGCTACGACCTGATGTCGGCCCACGACATGGGCATCAAGAACAAGGTGTTCGTCAACCGCGGCCACGAGCCCAAGCCCAGCGAGTTCTACAGCCACGTGGAAATCCGCGACATCAACGGGCTGCCGGCGCTGGTCGGCCTGTAATTGGGCACATACCAGCCTTCATCAATTGCCAAAGGACCCGCCAAGCATGAGCAACCTCACTTTCTTCAAACTCGACAACCTGGGTCCCGGCCGCGAGAGCGGCCCCTTGCCCGAGCGCCTGCTCGAGGGCAATCCACGCTTCGCAAACTGGGACGTGGAACAGACGGCCGACGGCAAGCTGCGCACCGGTGTGTGGGAAATCACGCCCGGCACCATCCGCTCGATCAAAGGCGGTGTCTGGGAGTACTGCCACATCCTCTCCGGCGTGTCTGAATTGATCGAAGACGGCAAGGAACCCATCCGGATCCAGGCCGGGGACAACTTCGTTATGAAGCCGGACTACGTCGGCAAGTGGCGATGCATCGAGACCACGCGCAAGATCTGGATCATCTACGGCAACGCATGAGCGCGGCCCCAACTTCCATGCCCAACAATCTCCTTGTCACCTTCAAGCTCGACCAACTTGGCGAACCGCGCGAATACCGGCCGCCCGCTGATCGTGTCATCGAAGGCGACATCGTGTGCCGCAGCTGGGACGTCGACAGCGCCAAGGACGGCAAGGTCCGCGCCGGCGTCTTCGAATCGACCCCGGGCGTCAACCGCTCCATCAAAGGCGACACCTGGGAGTTCTGCCTGATCCTGTCCGGCGTGGCGGAGATCACCGAGGACGGGCAGGCCCCGATGACCTACCGGGCCGGCGATTGTTTCATCATGAAGCCCGGCTACATCGGCACATGGCGCACGCTTGAAACCGTGCGCAAGGTCTGGGTCACGGCATGATTGAGTCAGCCATGTTCGGGCTCGCGAACCAGTCCTTATTCAAGCAGACAACAATGACCCCGGAGGTGATATGAAACTGACATCCTATTGGCTGGACACATCGGAGCCCTTCAAGGGCGCCACCCCGGGGCCGGTGCAGGGCAGCTGCGACGTGGCGGTAATCGGTGGCGGCCTCACCGGTGCTTCGGCCTCCCTGGCGCTTGCCAGGAAGGGCGCTCGCGTGGTGCTGCTGGAAGCGGACACGATAGGCAACGCGGCGTCCGGCCGCAACGGCGGCATGTGCAACAACGGCTTCGCCCAGGACTACGGCATGATGTCGGCCAAACTCGGCAAGGACGTCGCGAACCGGCTCTACCGGGCTTTTGATGCCGGGGTCGATTTGGTCGAGCGCCTGGTGGCCGAAGAGAACATCGACTGCAGCTTCGCGCGCGTCGGCAAGATCAAGCTGGCGGCCAAGCCCGAGCACTACGACAAGCTGATGCGCAGCCAGGAGTTGCTGGCCGCCACGGTGGATCCCGATACGCATATGGTGAGCCGCGCGGATCTGGCAGGTGAAGTCGGTTCGGACCGCTACTACGGTGGGCTGGTCTACCGCAAGGGTGCTGGCATGCATGTGGGGCGCTTTGTGCGCGGCCTGGCGGAAGCGGCGGCGCGGCGCGGCGCCGAAATCCACGAGCACTCGCCGATGACGGCCCTGCGGCCTGCGCCTGGCGGCGGCCACATCGTCGAAACGCCAACGGGCCGACTCCATGCCAAGCAGGTTTTCCTGGCGAGCGGAACCTCGCAGACCGGGCCACTGGGATGGATCCGGCGCAGGATCGTGCCGGTCGGCGCCTTCCTCATCGTCACCGAACCCCTACCGAAAGAGACGCTGGACCGGCTGCTGCCAAAACGCAGGATGGCGGTCGATACCAAGAACCTGGTCAACTACTTCCGCACCACACCCGATAACCGCCTGCTCTTCGGCGGACGCGCCCGCTTCGCCGTGTCCGATCCGGCCTCGGACGAAAAAAGCGGCGCCATCCTGCGCACTGCACTGCACGAGGTGTTTCCCGAACTCCGCGATGCGCGCATCGACTATTGCTGGGGCGGCATGGTCGACATGACGCGTGACCGGCTGCCACGCGCCGGCGAGCGCAACGGTATTTACTATTCCATGGGGTACAGCGGCCACGGTACCCAGATGTCAACGCTGATGGGAAGCATCATGGCGGAGGTCATGGATGGGCGCACCGACCTGAACCCCTGGAAAGACTTCACCTGGCCGGCCATCCCGGGCCACTTCGGCCCTCCCTGGTTCCTGCCGCTGGTCGGCGCCTACTACCGCCTCAAGGACAAGCTGTCCTGAAGACCGTTGAGGATCGTGGCCTTCAGGCCCGGTCCAGCTGCGCCGCGATGAGATGGAGCGGGTGCGTCCGCTTGCCCGATGACTGGCGCAAAACAATCCGGCTTGTGAACTTCCCGATGCCGATATCTTCCTGCAGCAGGCTCTCCATCAGCGCCTGGAAATGGGTGACGTTCGGCGCCACGATTTTCAGCAGGTAGTCGTAACCGCCGCTGAGGTTGTACCACTCCACGATTTCGCCGTGGCGATCCACGGCCTGCTCGAACTTGCGGAAGTCCGGAGGCCGATGGCTGCTGATCGTCACCTCGGAAAACACCACCACACAATTGCCCAGCTTCTCCAGCGCGATGTGGGCGCCATAACCGCGAATCACGCCGATTTCCTGCAGCCGCTTTGTCCGCACCAGGCACGGGCTCTGGCTCAGGCCGACGGCGTCGGCCAGCTCGACGTTCGAGCAGCGACCCTCGCGCTCGAGGTGCGCGAGGATCTTGAGGTCGAAGCGGTCGAGAGACGTTGCGGGAGTCATGGCCGGATGGTAGCGCCGGATACCGAATGCGGCTAGTGAGTACCGGCCGCCCGCGCTTCAGCCAGGGATTCGTCGAGCGCCTGGATGACGAGACCGGCCTGGTCCGCCGACAGCACCAGCGGCGGACGGATCTTGAGCACGTTGTGCCCCATCGCGCAGGCGCTGATCAGCACGCCCTTGTCGCGCATCCGGTTGACCACCTGGCTTGTCAGCTCGCGGTCCGGCGCGCGCGATGCCCGGTCGGAGACGAGCTCGACCCCGACAAACAGGCCGGCACCGCGCACGTCACCGATGGCCTCGTGGCGGGCCGCCAGGGCGGCGATGCCGTCATGCAGGATTTTTCCCACCTTGGCGGCATGCTGCACCAGCCCGTCCCGCTCAATCGTGTCCAGTACCGCCAGTGCCGCCGCGCAGGAAACGGTATTGCCCGCGAAGGTGTTGAAGTAGCGCGAACTTTTTCCGAATTCGGCGAGCACGTCGGCGGTCGCCAGCAGTCCCGCAATCGGTTGGCCGTTGCCCATCGGCTTGCCCATGGTGACGATGTCGGGCACCACCCCATGGCGCTGGAAGCCCCAAAGATGTTCGCCGGTCCGGCCGAAACCGGGTTGCACTTCGTCGGCAATGAAAATGCCGCCCGCCCGCTTGATCGCGTCGACTGCGCCCTTCAGGAAGCCTTGCGGCCCGGGGAGGATGCCGTCGCTGGTAAACAGCGAATCGACAATCAGCGCGGCCGGCTTGATGCCGTGGCGCCGCAGGTCGGCGATGGCCGCCTCGACGTCGCGGGTGAAGCGTTCGGACAGGTCGGCGCCCCCGGCGTGGTACTGGCGCGGCGCCGGCACCAGGCGCACATGCTCGCCGAGATTGACGCTCATGCCCAGCGAGGGCGAGAACTTGGCCACCGCGTCGGTGATGCCGTGGTAGGCGGTGTCGGTCACGATCATGCCGGTGCCACCGGTGCGGACCTTCGCGATGCGATAGGCGAGGTCGTTGGCCTCGCTGCCCGTGCAGGTCAGCATCAGGTGGGCCAGGTCGGTGCCCGGCACGCTCGCGAGCAGGCGCTCGGCCAGTTCGAGAATCGTGTCGTGCAGATAGCGCGTGTTGGTCGCCAGCGTCTGCACCTGCTTGCAGATCGCCTCGGTCACCGCCGGGTGGCAATGTCCGAGCGACGTAACGTTGTTGTAGGCGTCGAGGTAGCGTCGTCCCTCGGGGTCGATCAGCCAGGCGCCTTCGCCGCGCACGATGTGCAGCGGCCGTTCGTACATCAGCCGGTAGGCCGGGCCGAGCAGGGCGTCGCGGCGCGCGATCATTTTCGCGGTGGCCGGGTCCACGTCGGCGCGGCCGGGGATATAGGCATTGACCATGTTCAGGTCGGTGGTGCTTTTCATTGAGAGGTTCCTGTTTTTACGTGTACGTGTACGCCGGCCAGCAGCCGGTCGCGTGCGGTGTCGCGGGAAAGGTCGGCCATCTGGGCCAGGCCTTCCCACGCCGCGGGGTTGTGCCGCATGATGTAGGCGCGGTTCTCGGGATAACGCGCGGCGCGCCATTCCGAAATCAGCGCCGTGATGAGGTGGCGCGTAGCCAGCAGATCGGCAAGGACCTCCTGTTCGGCGCCGGTCAGCGGCAGCACCGCGTGATAGGCGGCCATGAACTGGGCCGGTCCCTCGAAAGGATCGGCGTTGCCGGCCATGTGGAAGGCGGCGGCTGTCGCCACCTCGCCGACCAGCGGTGCATGCACCATGTCGCCGAAGTCGATGATGCCCACGATGCGCGCGGGGTCGTCGGGGGCGACCAGCACGTTGTAGAAGTGGTAGTCGTTATGGATCACCTGGGACCGCAGCGATGCCAGGTGCGGCAGCACGTGCGTCGTGAATCGCGTCATGAAGGCCTGGGCCAGTGCGCGCTGCTTGCCGTCCACGAGGCTACCCAGCTGTTCGCCCAGCCGATGCGCCGTGGCGACGTTCCACAGCAGGTCATGCGCCGCGCCCGGATGCGCGAAGCCCTGCAGTGCGCGGTTCAAGCCGGCGAGCCCGGTTCCCATGGCGCGCCGCTGTGCGGCGGTGCGCACGGTCTCGCGGATCTGGATGCCGTCCAGGTAGCTCAGCATGCGCACGCGTGTCTGCACGCCTCCGTCGAGCGCAACCGTGTCGTGCGTGTGTCCTTCCAGCGTCCGCACGACGCGTGGCACCGGCTGCTCCGGTGACGTGCGGGCGATGTGGTCGAGCGCCGCGATCTGGAAGTCGACGACCGCGGGGGACTCCGACGGATTGCTGATCTTGAGGACGTAGCGAGAGCCATCGGCCGCCTCCACCAGGCAGTTCTGGTCGCGCTCGCCCGCCAATGGCCGGGTGGAAGCCTCGATGCCATAGAGGCGGCGGACCAGGGCCTCCACTGCCGCAGGCGAGAGGTCGGGCGCGGTGGTGTTCAGTTCGGTCATAGGCCGAGCAGGCCGGGAAGCTGGCGGACGTCGGTCAAACGGCTGACACCATAGGCGTCGGAAGTCGGTTCATGCCCGCGGTCGATGAAGGCCTTGGCCATGAAGCCCAGGTCGGAAGCCGTCATCAGGTCGTAGCGAAAGCTCGACGAGACGTGCATCATCTGGTCAGGCGCACATCCGAGCTGGTCGAACATGTATTCGAAGGCCTGGAAGCGCGGCTTGTACGCGCGTGCTTCCTCGGCGGTGTAGACCGCATGGAACTTCGCCTTCAGGTGTGTGACGCTGGCCGGGATCAAATCGACCATCGAGTTCGAGAGAATCGCCAGGGGCACGTGCGGCGCGATCGCCTCCAGAACCTCGACGACGTTCGGGTGCGGTTGCCAGGTGGGAATGGCGTCGTACAGCGCCACGGCATCCGACGCTTGGCAATCGATGCCGTGGGCCTTGCAGGTACGGCGGATCGAGTTCTCCACAACCTCGAGGAAGGGCTTCCACTCGCCCAGGACCTCATCGAGGCGATAGGCCCGAAAGCTGTCCAGGAAGGCCGGCATCCGGCCGGCCGGCACGCGGTCTTTGAACAGGCTTTTGGCGGTCGGTCCCATCTCGAAGTTGATGAGCGTGCCATAGCAGTCGAAGCTGATGAATTTGGGTTTGAATGTCATAGAACGATCCTCGCTGTTGGGATAGAGATGAGTCTATGAATTCCCCGCCTTTGGGAAATGCCGCATTCACATGCGGTGCAAGTGGAATCCGTTTCAATCCGGGAGCTTGCCAGAATTTTGCATGGTCCCGGCTTCGGCCGCTAGAAATCAGCCACCTTGCCCCACATCGACTCCTTGAACCGGGCGGGGTCGAAAGGCTTCGGATCGAAGATCGGTTGGGTGCCGGACACGATGTCGGCGATCAGGTGGCCCGCGCCGGGGCCGATGCCGAAACCGTGACCCGAAAAACCCGCGGCCAGGATGAGGCCGGGCACCTGCGGCAATTCCCCGATACCGGGCACGCCGTCGGGTGTGCTGTCGATGTAGCCCGCCCAGGTGTTGGCGATGCGGGCTTCACGCAGCACGGGCAACAGGTCGACGGCACGGCGGTGGATTTCGCGGACACCCGCGGGGTCGGGAGTCGGGTTGAGGATGCGCGCCCGTTCCATGGGCGTGGGGGCGTCCAGCTTCCATCGCGCGCGGGTTTCGTGGCCCCAGCGTATGCCTTCCAGGCCGCCGGGAAACACATTGCGCCAGCGCTTGGCGAACATCGGGATGAACTGCGGCGCGAAGCGCAGCAGCTGCGGCGTGGGGTCGGCGCGCCCACGGCCGCTGATGGCCAGGACGTAATGGCCGTCGGGGCGCCGGGTGACGGCGACGCGTGGGCTGGTCAGTGCTGCCGGCAGTTGCTGCGCCACCGGCGACAGGCGCACGATGGACTGGCGTATCGTGGCCAGCGGAAAGCGCACACCGAGCTGGTTGCAAAACGAGGACGCCCAGGCACCGCCGGCGAGCACCGCGGTGCGGGTCTTGATGGTTCCCGCTTCGGTCACGACGCCGCTGAGCCGGCCGCCCTCCATCTCGATGCCGCGCGCGGCGCAGTTCTGGTGGACGGTGCCGCCGAGCTTCATGAGCGCGGCCGCCACGGCGGGCGCCGCCTTGGCCGGGTCGGCCGTCCCGTCGCTGGGCGAGAAGACGCCGCCCTTCCACGCGCGGCCGGTCGCCTGGCCCCGCTCCGAAGCTTCGCGGCCGCTCAGCATGTGCGTGGTCACGCCGGCGGTCGTCGCGAATTCACGCCACTTTGCCCAGCCGGCAATCTGGGCTTCGTCATCGCTGAGGTACAACAAGCCGCAGCGCGTGAAGCCTGTGTCTTCGCCGCTGTCGGCGGCAAACTGGTCCCAGAGCTCGAGGCTCCGGGTGGCCATTGGCAGTTCGCGCGCATCGCGGTTTTGCTGGCGGCACCAGCCCCAGTTGCGACTCGATTGTTCGGCGCCGATATGGCCCTTTTCGACCAGTGCGACCGACATGCCGCGCTTGGCCAGGTAGTAGGCGGTAAAGACACCGATGATCCCGCCGCCGATCACGACGACGTCGGCGCTGGCCGGTGGGGTGCTGGAAGTCTCGAGGAGGCGCAGGGGCTGGGACATGGATGGATTTTGGTCGTTGTTGGGTGTCTGCACTGTTTGTGCTCTTTGTACGAAGGTTGTGCTCATGCCGGCTGCTCCTGCCCGAAGCCCAGGATCGCCTTGGTCTCCAGGTACTCCTCAAGGCCCTCGATGCCGTATTCGCGGCCGTTGCCCGAGCGCTTGTAGCCGCCAAAGGGGGCATGGGGGCTCCAGGCCGGGTAGTTGATGTGCACCTGCCCGGAGCGGATGCGCGCCGCCACCACACGCGCTGCAGCCAGGTCCTGGCCCTGCACGTGCGCGCCCAGGCCGTAGACCGTGTCGTTGGCGATCTCCACCGCCTCATCCACGCTGTCGTAGGCAATGATCACCAGCACCGGCCCGAAGATCTCTTCCTGCGCGATCTGCATCTGTGAGTGAACCGAAGAGAAGATGGTCGGGCGGCAATAGAAGCCGCGCTCCAGGCCCTCCGGCCGGCCGGGGCCGCCGCAGACAAGGCGTGCACCTTCGGCAATCCCGGTGGCGATCATTTCCTGCACCCGGTTGAACTGGGCGCGGTTGGCCACCGGGCCGTGGGTGGTCTGCTCCGAGCGCGGGTCGCCCACAACAAAGCTCAAGGCCGCTTCCAGCGCGATCCGTTCAACCTCCTGCAGCCGCTCGCGCGGCACGATCATGCGGGTCGGCGCGCTGCACGATTGGCCGACGTTGCGAAAGGCGGCCGCCACGCCCGCCGGCACGGCGCGCGCCAGGTCCGCGTCCGGCAGGATCACGTTGGGCGATTTACCGCCGAGCTCTTGGGCCACGCGCTTGACCGTCGGAGCCGCCGCCTGAGCCACCAGGACGCCGGCCCGGGTCGAGCCGGTGATCGAGATCATGTCCACGTCCGGATGCGCCGACAGCGCGGCGCCGACCTCGGGCCCATTGCCACTCACCAGGTTGAACACGCCCGGCGGGATGCCGGCGTCATGCACCACCTCGGCAAACAGCAACGCGCTCAGCGGTGACAGCTCGCTGGGCTTCAAGACGATGGTGCATCCGGCCGCCAGGGCGGGGCCGACCTTGGCGGTGATCTGGTAGAGCGGCCAGTTCCAGGGGGTGATGAGGCCGCACACGCCGATGGCCTCGCGCAGGATGGCTACCTCCCCGCGATGGGAGAGGAAGGGATAGCTGGCCAGGTTGTCGCGAGCCACGCGGATGTGTTCGGCTGCGACCGGCACCTGGGTGCTGCGCGCAAAGCCGATGGCGGCGCCCATCTCCAGCGAGATCGCCTGGGCGAACAGTTCCGCCCTTTCGAGGATCAAGGCGTGGACGCGGCCTAGCAGCAAGGCCCGGCTTTCGGCGGAGCTGACGGACCAGCTCGCGAAGGCGCTGCGGGCGGCGGCCACAGCCACAGCGACGTCTTGTGCGGTTCCCAAGGCGATCTGCGCGATCGGCTCCTCGGTCGACGGGTTGATGACGTTGGCTCGGGCTTGGCCTGCGGGCAGGACCCACTCGCCGTCTATGAACAGGCGATCCAGGCGGCCGGCGAGTTTGAGCTGCTCAACAAGGGAGGCGTTCATGGGCGCATATCGTTTGCTGCGGCGCGGCGGATTCTGCGCAGCCCCGCGGTGAAATTGCCCTTGCGGAACCCGCGTGCGTTGCGCGGCGGTGTGTCGTCATATTCCATGCTTGCCCTCTCAAAAGAATCGAAGTCATGGTACGCCCTTGCCCGGAATTGATCTGCCGTTTATGCGAGGGCATTCGGCATGAACGGTGCGCAAGCGGCGCACAACCGCAGCATCTGCGGCGGCGCTTCAATAGCATTCATTGCATGGCGCCGGTGAACCGGTGCAGGCTCGCATCACCCCTTCCAGGAGGACGCTTTCATGACCTCTCGTTCCAAGTCCATCTGCTTCGATCACCGCGGCAGGCTGACTGGTTTCCCCACGCGCCGGATGGCCTGCACGCGCTACGGCATTACAAGGGCGGTGGGGCCAGGCAGGGCAGCACAAGCCGTCGGGGGAGTGCCGCACACCATGCCGCCGGCTATCCGCAAAACCGCAGTTTTAACCAAGCGCCCCGGCATGATCGAGGTATATCCCCGGTCGGCAGGTGCTCCAATGCCTTTACCCCACCACGAGAAACCAGGAGAACACCATGGCAGATAACAAGCAGCTGAACGGCCTGATCGGCCCCGAAGAGAGCACACGCATCCTGGGTGCGTTGCAACGCGGCGCGAGCCGGCGCGATGTATTGGCCATGTTGACGGCCGGCGGCATGCAGGCGGCCCTGGCCGGCAGCATCGCCGGCCTTGCTGCGAGTGCACAGGCGCAAACGCAAACGCCGCGCAAGGGCGGCCGCATCAAGGTGGCGGGCGCGGTCTCCTCCGTGAGCGATACGCTGGACCCGGCCAAGCAGGCCAACCAGGCCGACTACGCCCGCGGCTTCACCTTCTACAACGGGCTGACCTGGCTGGACAGCAGCCTCACGCCTCAGCCCTCGCTGGCCGAGGAGTTCACCACCAAGGACGCCAAGACCTGGATCTTCAAGCTGCGCAAGGGCGTGACCTTCCACGACGGCAAGCCGCTGACGCCGGCCGATGTGGTGTTCTCCATGATGCGGCACAAGAACCCGGCCACCGGCTCCAAGGCCAAGGTGCTGGCCGACCAGATCGAGGACGTGACTGCCTCCGGCCCCAATGAAGTCACCATCCGCCTGGTGGCCCCCAACGCCGACCTGCCTGCGATCCTGGGCACCTACCACTTCCACATCATCAAGGACGGCACGACCGACTTCAACGCCGGCATAGGCACCGGCCCCTACAAGGTCAAGGAGTTCAAGCCCGGCGTGCGTTCTATTGGCGTGCGCAACGAGAGCTACTGGAAGCCCGGCCGCCCCTACCTGGACGAGATCGAGTACGTGGGCATCAGCGACGAGTCGGCGCGCGTCAACGCGCTGCTGGCGGGTGAGCTGGACCTGATCGGCACGGTCAACCCGCGCTCGATCGACCGCGTCAACGCCAGCGGCAAGGCAGCCATCTTCGAGACCAAGGGCGTTTCGTATACCGACCTGATCATGCGGCGCGACAGCGGCCCGGGCGCCAACCCGGACTTCGTGATGGCCATGAAGCTGCTGTTCAACCGCGAACAGATGCTCAAGTCCATCCAGCTGGGCCGCGGCGTTGTGGCCAACGACCAGCCCATCGCGCCGGGCAACCGCTTCTTCTTCAAGGGCCTGCCGCAGCGCCCCTACGACGCCGACAAGGCCAAGTGGCACCTGAAGAAGGCCAACCTGGGCAGCGCCGCCATCCCGATGGTGGCCTCGTCCGCGGCCACCAGCTCGGTGGAGATGGCGCTGGTGCTGCAGCATGCGGCGCGGCAAGCCGGCCTGAACCTGGATGTGCGCAATATGCCGGCCGACGGTTATTGGTCGCAGCACTGGATGAAACACCCGATCAATTTCGGCAACGTCAATACGCGCCCCACGGCCGACCTGGCCCTGACGCTGTTCTTCAAGTCCGATGCGCCCTGGAACGAAGCGGGCTGGAAGAGCGAGAAGTTTGACCAGCTGCTGGTGGGCGCGCGCGCCGAAACCGACACGGCCAAGCGGACCCAGATGTACGCCGACATGCAGACGCTGATCAACCAGGACGGCGGCATCGGTATCCCGATGTTCCTCTCCAGCCTGGACGGCCACAACAAGAAGCTCAAGGGCCTGCAGGTGAACCCGCTGGGTGGGATGATGGGCTACGGCTTTGCCGAACACGTGTGGTTGGAGGCGTGAACCACCCCCGAAGCGCCTTCGGCGCTCCCCCCTCAAGGGGGCGCCCGCTGCGGCCCGGCAAAGCCGGTTCCGCGCCGGCACTTGATACGGAAAAAATGCCATGAACCTCACTATCCTGAAACTGGTCGGCGGCCGCATACTCGCCGGGCTCGGCTCGCTGCTGGCGGTGTCGGTGGTGGTGTTCGCCATCACCTCCGTACTGCCCGGCGACGCGGCCGAAGAGAAGCTGGGGCAGGACGCCACGCCTGAGGCGGTGAAGGCCTTGCGCATCGAGATGGGCCTGGACCGAAGCCCGGTGCTGCGCTACTTCGACTGGCTGGGCGGTATGGCCAAGGGCGATGCAGGCAAGTCAGTGGTCACCGGCATGCCGGTGGGTGAGGCCATCGCCAGCCGCCTGCCCGCTTCGCTGCAGCTGGCCGCGGTGACGACGGTGTTTTCCGTCCCGCTTGCCCTCGGCCTGGGCATTTTGTGCGCCTTGCGGCGCGGCTCGGCTTTCGACCGTTTCACCAGCATGGCGACAGTGGCCGTCGTGTCGGTGCCGGAATTCCTGGTGGCCACGCTGGCAGTGCTGGTGTTCGCGGTGCAACTGAAATGGCTGCCAGCGCTGTCGTACGCGGTCGACGTTTCGTCGCCAGGCGAGATGCTGCGCTCTTTCGCGTTGCCGGTGCTCAGCCTGGGCAGCGTGATCGTGGCCCAGATGCTGCGCATGACGCGCGCGGCCGTCATCGACCAACTGGCCGCGGCCTATATCGAGATGGTGCGGCTCAAAGGCGCCAGCGCCGCGCGCACCGTGCTGTTCCACGCGCTGCCGAATGCCATCGGCCCGATCGCCAACGCAGTGGCGCTGAGCCTTTCTTACCTGCTTGGCGGCGTGATCATCGTCGAGGTGATCTTCAATTACCCGGGCATCGCCAAACTCATGGTGGACGCCGTCGCGCAGCGGGACATGCCACTGGTGCAGGCCTGCGCCATGATCTTCTGCTCGGCCTACCTTGTCCTGGTGATGCTCGCCGACGTGTGCGGCATCGTCGCCAATCCCCGATTGAGGCATCAATGAGCACCGCAGCGCGCCGCGCGGAGATTTTCCTATGACTATTGCAACACTTGCTTCTTCGACGGCCGTTACCAGGCGCCGCGCCTGGCTCGCGGGCTGGTCGCGAGCCGGCAAACTCGGGCTGGCCGTGCTGGCCTTCTGGGTGGCCGTGGCGATCTTCGCCTGCTTCGTGCCTGACAGCGCGCTTGGCGAGATGTCCGACGCCGGCGTGTTCCAGGGCATGAGCGCGCAGCATTGGCTCGGCACCGACTACCTGGGCCGCGACATGCTCACGCGCATCGTTGTCGGCACACCGTACACCATCGGTGTGGCCTTTGTCGCAACGCTGATTGCCTGCGGCGTGGGCGCGGTTCTCGGGCTGCTGGCCGCCGTGGCGGGTGGCGCGGTCGATGCTGTGCTCAGCCGCGTGCTCGACACGCTGGTGTCCATCCCCAGCAAGATGTTCGCGCTGGTGGTGATTGCCGGTTTCGGCTCTTCGGTTCCGCTGCTGATTGCGGTGACGGCCGTCGTCTACGCGCCGGGCGCCTACCGCATCATCCGTTCGCTGGCCGTGAACATCAACGCCATGGACTACGTGCTGGTGGCGCGTGCCCGCGGCGAACGCCGGGCCTACATCATGCGCCGCGAGATCCTGCCCAACATCACCGGCCCGTTGCTGGCCGACATGGGCCTGCGCTTTGTCTACGCCCTGCGCTTGCTGGCGAGCCTGAGCTTCCTGGGCCTGGGCGTGCAGCCGCCGATGGCTGACTGGGGCTCCCTGGTGCGCGAGAACCTCGGTGCCTTGCCGCTGGGTGGTGTCTCGGTGCTCGCCCCGGCCTTCGCGATCGCCGCGCTGACCATCGCCGTCAACCTGGTGATCGACAACCTGCCGGGCCATACCGACGCTGACCGGGAGAAACATTAATGGGTGCCACTGTCCTCGTGAATGACTTGCGCGTCGTGGCGCAAGCCGCCGGCGGCGATACAGAGATCGTCAAAGGCGTTTCCTTCAGCATCGAGCCCGGCGAGGTGCTGGCGCTGATCGGTGAGTCCGGCTCGGGCAAGACCACCATAGGCCTGGCGCTCATGGGCTATGCGCGGCACGGCTGCCGCATCTCCGGAGGCAGCGTGCGTATCGGCGATACCGATGTGCTGGGCCTGTCTGAATCAGAACGGCGCCGCCTGCGCGGCCGCCGTGTCTCTTACATCGCGCAGAGCGCGGCCGCTTCCTTCAATCCGTCGCGCACCATCATGGACCAGGTGGTCGAAACCGCCCACATCCATTCCCTGATGCCGCGCTCCGAGGCCGAGAAAAAAGCCGTGACGCTGTTCCGCGAGCTGGCACTACCGCAGCCCGACAGCATCGGCCAGCGTTACCCGCACCAGGTCTCGGGCGGGCAACTGCAGCGCCTGATGGCCGCGATGGCGCTGATGAGCGACCCGGACCTGGTGATCTTCGATGAGCCCACCACGGCGCTGGACGTCACCACACAGATCGAGGTGCTGCACGCCTTCCGGCGCGTGGTGCGCGAGCGCCAGACCACGGCAGTCTATGTCACGCACGACCTGGCGGTGGTGGCCCAGATGGCTGGCCGCATCCTGGTGCTACGCGACGGCGCCGAGCGCGAGATCGGCACCACGGCGCAGATCATCAACACGCCGAAGGACGACTACACGCGCAGCCTGATCGCCGCGGCCAATCCCAAGGCGCGCAGCGGCGAGACGGTGGCCGAGGGCGCCACGCCGCTGCTGCAGGTACGCAACCTGGTCGCCGGCTATGGGCCCCTGGACAAGCACGGCAGGCCCGCCTCGCCGGTGCTCGACGATGTGAGCCTGACCCTGTACCGCGGCCAGGCGATCGGCGTCATCGGCGAGTCCGGCTCCGGCAAGACCACGCTGGCCCGCGCCGTCGCCGGCCTGATTGGCCCCGCCGGCGGCCAGATCATGTTTGACGGAAAACCGCTGCCGCGCCTGGTGTCGCAGCGCTCGCCCGAGGAACTGCGCCGCATCCAGATCGTGTTCCAGATGGCGGACACGGCGCTCAATCCTGCGCACACCATCTCCGACATCCTCGCGCGGCCGCTGCAGCTGTACCGCGGCTTGAAGGGCGAGGCCCTGAACAAGCGCATCGCGCAGCTGCTCGACCTCGTGCAACTGCCGCAGGCCTGTGCCCGGCGACTGCCTTCCGGGCTTTCCGGTGGGCAGAAGCAGCGCGTCAACCTGGCGCGCGCGCTGGCCGCCGACCCCGACCTGATCC
Organism: Polaromonas sp. P1_E11; assembly: GCF_056405995.1. NCBI lineage: Bacteria > Pseudomonadati > Pseudomonadota > Betaproteobacteria > Burkholderiales > Comamonadaceae > Polaromonas > Polaromonas sp. P1_E11. The sequence continues at coordinate 1,487,790 of NZ_JBFUBA010000001.1, read as the reverse complement.
TGTGCGACGAAGTCACCTCGGCGCTGGACACGGTGGTGGGTGCTGCCATCCTGGACCTGCTGGCGCAGCTGCGCAAGGAACTCGGCGTTTCGTACATGTTCATCAGCCACGACATGAACACCGTGCGTGCGGTGTGCGACGAGATCGTGGTGCTGTACGCCGGGCAGAAGGTGGAGTCGCTGACCCGGTCGGCTTTCGCGCATGCGCCGCGCCATCCGTATTTCCATTTGCTGGCCAATTCCGTTCCCGAGTTGCGCCCGGGATGGCTCGATGAAGTCGGGGCGGCGCAGCGTGCGGCCCTGCCGCTGGTGCAGGCGCCTGTCGACCGCGCGGGCATCTGCAGCTTCCTGGACCGTTGCCCCTTGCGCGTGGCCGGCGTGTGCGACAGCAAGACGCCGCCGCGGCATGAACTCGAAGGCGGCGTGGAGGTCTTCTGCCACCGCAGCGCCGACGAATTGCTGCAACTGCAGCAGACCCAGGCGCCGCCGCGGGAATGCACGGCCTGATCCATCCGGACGGCCTGCCTCGGGAGCGCCGCGTGCGCAATAAAGATTGGCACCCCGGGTGCCATCGGGAATCTCTTTGTTGAATTGAACCGAACTGAATTGAACTTAACTGAACAGATTGAACTGACATGCAAACACTCAACTACATCGCTGGCCGCTGGCAGGCTGCCCAGGACGGCCGCCAATTCGAGGTGCGCAATCCCGCCGACGACAGCCTGATCAGCCTCGCGGCCGACGGCGGCGCGGCGGACGCGCGGCTGGCGGCCGACGCGGCGGCAGAGGCGCTGCCCGCCTGGAAGGCGCGCTCGCCGCGCGATCGCTGCCTGATCCTGAAAAAATGGCAGGCGCTGATCGAGCGAGACGTGGAGCCGCTGGCCGAACTGATCTCGCGCGAGCAGGGCAAGCCGCTCGCGGAGTCGCGCGGCGAAATCGCCTACAGCGCCGGCTATGTGGAGTGGTTTGCCGAAGAGGGCGTGCGCGCCCACGGCGAGATCATCGCCGCGCCGGTGTCGAGCAAGCGCTACCTGGTGTTGAGGGAAGCCGTCGGCGTCGTCGCCGTGGTCACGCCATGGAACTTTCCCGCGGCGATGATCGCGCGCAAGATCGCCCCCGCGCTGGCGGCCGGCTGCACGGTGGTGGCCAAGCCCGCAGAAGACACGCCCCTCACGTCCCTGGCCCTGGTGAAGCTGGCCGAGGAAGCCGGCGTTCCCGCCGGCGTGCTGAACATCGTGCCCGCCTCGCGCGAGCGCACGCCGGAGGTGGTGGGCGAGTGGTTGCGCGACGGCCGCGTGCGCAAGGTCAGCTTTACCGGCAGCACGGCCGTGGGCAAGATACTGGCGCGCGAATCGGCTGGCACGGTCAAGAAGCTTTCGCTCGAGCTCGGCGGCAACGCGCCCTTCATCGTGTTCGAGGATGCCGACCTGGACGCCGCCGTCGAAGGCCTGATGGCCGCCAAGTTTCGCAACGGCGGCCAGACCTGCGTGAGCCCGAATCGCGTCTTCGCGCACGAGGCCGTACATGACCGCTTCGTCGACAAGCTGGCGGCCCGCGTGGGCGCCTTGCGGGTCGGCCCGGCCAGCTGGGCGGAGGCCGAGATCGGCCCGATGATCAACGGGCGGGCGGTCGACAAGATCGAGCGCCACGTGAACGACGCCGTGGCCAAAGGCGCGAAGGCGGTCGTTGGCGGAAGCCGCGTGCGCACGGAAGTCGCCAACGGCCCCAACTACTATGCGCCCACGGTGCTCACCGGTGCCACGCCCGACATGGAACTGTCGTGCGAGGAAACTTTCGGCCCGGTGGTGCCCATATTCCGCTTCAGCACTGAAGACGAGGTGATCGCGCAGGCGAACGACACGCCTTTCGGCTTGGCCGGTTACTTCTTCTCCAACGACATCAAGCGCGTCTGGCGCGTGGCCTCCGCGCTGGAGACCGGCCTGGTTGGTATCAACGAGGGCGCCATCGCGGCGCAGGCCGCGCCCTTCGGCGGCGTCAAGGAATCGGGCTACGGTCGCGAAGGCTCGCACTGGGGGCTGGACGAATACCTGCACACCAAGTACCTGTGCCAAGGGAATTTGGCATAAAGCTGCTGGTTCTAGGTGTCGGCGTCATCGGCACCACCACGGGCTACTCCTCGTTGTCCTTTGGTGGTGGCGTCGAGATGCAAGTGCAAGCTGAGCATGTTTACGACTTCAGTTTTGCTTGTTGCAAATTCTTAACGTCGCAAACCCGCATGGATCCCAGGCCCGCGTTTACGACTTTAATTGATCAGAATAATTGGCGCGGCATGAAATGCCGCGCGGCGCAGTCGCCAGATTTATTGGATTTGGGGGACGCTCACTTCGCGCAGCGAGGTTACGCTGCATTAGCATTGAGCATGAAATCAATGAATGCGCGAAGCTTTCCTGGCATGTGCTTGCGATGGGGGTAATACAGATGAAACGCGTCGTCCATCCCGCTGTGCTGCTTCAGAATCTGCCGCAACTGGCCGTTGGCCAATTCCTGCTTCGCGAAATCCTCGAACACGAAACCGATGCCGTGACCTTGGATTGCCGCATCCACGACAGACCTCATTTCGTCAAATAAGAGGCGCCCCTGGACCTCGATTTGAACAGTTTGGCCTTTGGCATCGAACTTCCATTCAAACCACCGGCCGCCCACGGAATAGCGTTGCCGAATGCAGTCGTGTTTCAGCAAATCATCGAGGGACTTGGGTTCCTTTCGCCCGTGAAAATAGTCCGGAGCTGCCACCACGATTCTTTTTTGTCGCGGCCCTAGCTGTAGGGCCACCATGTCGTTCTGAACTCTTTTTCCCATGCGTATGCCGACGTCAAAGCCGGCGTTGACGATATCGCCGAGCACGTTGTCCAGCGAAATCTCGACATGGATCAACGGAAAAATCGCCAGGAAGGCTTCAATATGGGGTTCGATCAACATACGGTATGCGACGTATGAAGTGTTGACCCGCACGGTGCCAGACGGCTGATCGGTCGCGAGCAGAGTCTCCGCCAAGGAGCTCCTGATTAGCGCGAGCGCGGGTGCCAATTTCGAATTGAGTGATGCGCCAGCCTCTGTCAGGCTGACACTGCGTGTGGTGCGGTTGAAGAGCCGCACATTCAATTGCGCTTCCACGGTTTTAATGGTCCGGGACACCGCAGTCGGCGTAACGCCCAATTCGGCCGCGGCCCGGGCAAAGTTCAAATGCCGGGCCGCCGCCTCGAACGTCAGAAGCCCCGGTAGATGCACGGGCGGAGAGGCGAGCGCCGCTCCCGTGCGATCAGCCTGCACAACACCCGGGATTGTGAATTTTTTGTTCATACTGAATCACTATGAGTGTCTATTTACGTCATTATCGCCGGCCTCGATACTGCAGACATCAAATCAATTTTTCATGCAACCTGGTTGCCGAAGGAATAAAAAAATGACGCCTAGCAGCTCTTTCAGCGATCTTTTTTCGCCAGTGGCGATGGGTGCGCTGACGCTGGAAAACCGCATTGTCATGGCGCCGTTGACGCGCAGTCGCATGGGGCCGGATGGCGTTCCCAACGAAATGCACGCCCGCTACTACGCACAGCGGGCCAGCGCGGGCCTGATCATCAGCGAGGCAACCAATATCTCCGCCCAGGGGCGGGGTTATGCGTTGACGCCAGGCATCTGGACGGAAGAACAGGTCGCCGGCTGGAAAAAAGTGACCGACGCGGTTCATGCAGCCGGGGGCCTGATCGTGTGCCAGTTGTGGCACGTGGGTCGTTTCTCGCACGTGGACCTCCAACCGGACGGGGCAGCCCCGGTGGCACCGTCGGCGATTCGGGCAGAAGGGCAGACCTATACCGAAAAGGGAATGCTGGATGTCTCGATGCCGCGCTCACTGGAAACGTCCGAGATTCCCGGCATCATCCAGCAATACCGGCATGCCGCGAAGTGCGCACAACGCGCCGGCTTCGATGGTGTGGAAGTGCATTCCGCCAACAGTTATCTGCTGGATCAGTTCCTGCGGGATTCGACCAACCAGCGTAATGACGAATATGGTGGCTCCATCGAAAATCGCAGCCGGCTCACGTTGGAAGTCGTTGCGGCAGTCGTCGAGGTCTGGCGCCACGACCGTGTCGGCATTCGGCTCTCCCCTGTGACGCCTGACGCAGGCAACACGCCTCTGGACAGCCAGGTCATGCAGACGTATGGCCATTTGATTGAGCAGCTGAATCGCTTCCAGCTGGCGTATATGCACTTTGTCGAGGGCGCCACGGCTACTTCGCGTTCCGTGCCCGCAGGCATAGACCTCGACGCATTGCGCGCACTGTTCAAAGGCCCCTACATCGGTAACAACAACTATGACCTCGACCTGGCGGTGAATCGCCGCCTGGAAGGCAAGGTCGATGCCGTCGCCTTCGGCCGTCCGTTCATTGCCAATCCCGATCTGGTGCTTCGCTTGAAAGTTGGCGCTGAGCTGGCTGTTGCCCCCCGTGAAACCTATTACGGCAACGGCGCCAAGGGTTACACCGACTGGCCTGTGCTGGCGGACCGTGCTGGTGGACTGAGCAGGTTGGTTGCCGACCCCATATCCGATGTGGAATCGACGAGTCACTGCGACTCTTATCAGGAGTAATCGAGTGAAAACGACCTTTGTCAAGACTTTGATTTTCGCGGCGATCGCTGTCGGCATGGGCACAACGGCCCAAGCCGCAGACGCGCCAACCCGCCCACAAGCCAACCAAGGAAAAACCATGAGCAAACCGACGTACGTGCAAGATTACCAAGCCATCTCCGAAGTGCTGAACAAGTACATCGAAGGATGCAAGCAGGCCAAGAGCAGCATCATGAAGTCCGCTTTCAGCCCACAGGCGACGATGTACAGCGTCGGCCCCGATGGCAAGCTGACCGGTGGCGCGATTCCGATCCTGTTCGAGGGTGTCGACAAGGATTTCCGTCCGTCTCCTGACGCGGCGGCCGCGATCACCCGCATCGAGATCGTCGGTACGGCGGCCAGCGCCCGCATCGACGCAAACGATATGTCGGGCATCTCGTTCACCGACTTCTTCCATCTGTTGAAGGTCGGTGGCCAGTGGACGGTGGTCAGCAAGATTTTCCAAACCCACGTGGCGTCTTAACCAGTCATTTGCGCAGCTAATCAACGCCCCAATTGATTCGACCGCTTGGCATACAACTGCCGGCCGATCCGGTCTAGGGGGCATGGCGTCCTGGTATCTCTGATCGTGATTCCCCCTTGCTGCACATCCCGCCCGGTGTTTGTTGAACGCATTCACAGGGCCTTTACCAACGACTGCATGGAAACCGCTTTCAGCAAGAAGGCAACCATGCTCAGCGTTGGAACGACGGCTCCGGCTTTGCTTCGCACGCACTCACTAAAAAGAAAACATCATGAAAACCCTCACTTCCGCTCTCGCCCTTTCCGCCTTGACCCTGTCGCTTGGTAATGCTTCTGCAGCCAGCTTGCCGGGCGTCGAACACAACACGGCAAAATTCTTGCAATCCCTCGAAGGCGGCAAGACGCTCGATACCATGACGCCGGTCGAAGCCCGCGCCGCGCTGGTGGGGGCGCAGGCTGGCCCCAAGGTGGCATTGCCGGCGGCTGATGTCAGCGAGAAGACGATCCACGTCAATGGCGGCGACCTGAAGCTGACCATCGTGCGCCCGGTAGGCAGCAAACAGAAGACCCTGCCCGCGTTCATGTACTTCCATGGCGGCGGCTGGGTGCTGGGCGACTTCCCGACCCACGAACGGCTGGTGCGTGACCTGGTGGCAGGCTCGGGCGCGGTGGCGATCTTCGTCAACTACACCCTGTCGCCTGAGGCGCGATACGGCGTCGCCATCGAGCAAGCCTATGCGGCGACCAAATGGGTGGCCGAGCATGGCAAGGAGATCAACGTCGACGGCAAGCGCCTTGCCGTAGCTGGCAACAGTGCGGGCGGCAACATAGCCGCCGCGGTTGCCTTGATGGCGAACGAGAAGGGCGCACCTGCACTGCGTTCGCAAGTATTGCTTTGTCCGGTGACGGATTCAAACTTCGACACGCCGTCGTACAAGGAGTTTGCCAACGGATACTTCCTGACGAAAGACTTGATGGTGTGGTTCTGGGACAATTACACGACCGATGCCGAAGCACGCAAGCAGATCTACGCGTCGCCGCTGCAAGCGACGTCGGAGCAGCTCAAGGGCTTGCCACCGACGCTGATTCAGACCGCCGAATTCGACGTCCTGCGCGATGAAGCCGAAGCTTACGGTCGCAAGCTCGATGCTGCGGGTGTGCATGTGAAGTCGGTGCGCTACAACGGCATGATTCACGATTTTGGGTTGTCGAACGGGTTCAGCCATCTACCGGCGCCCCGCAGCGCAATTGCGCAGGCATCGCAAGAGCTTAAGGCCAACCTGGGCAAGTAATTTCAGAGGCAAGGAACCCAGCGAAGCCGCCGCTCCCTCGGGGGATATGCGTACGGCCCCGGGAAAAACTATTGAACCGTAAATTTATGCGTTCGCTGACGGCTTCCCGGTTCAGAATCACACCCATGACAACTCCCAAGCTGCTGATCGCGTCCGTGGACGGCATCATGACCGTGTCCCTGAACCGCCCCGACAAACTTAATGCCATTGACAACGAGCTTGCGCGTGCACTTCTTGCCGCTATTGAGCTGGCCTCGCGCGACGATGCCGTCCGGGTGCTCCTTTTGCGCGGCAATGGCCGGGCATTCTGTGCGGGGAGGGACGTCAGTGCGCCACCCACTGAAGAGGACCTGGTCTTGGTGCAAGCCGTGTCCAAAGCGCTGGTGTCCCTGACCAAGCCGGTGCTTGCTTCGGTTCATGGCTGGACTGTCGGCGCCGGCTTCGAGTGGATGCTCAATGCGGACATTGTGGTCGCGGGGGAAGGCACCCGCTTCAAGCTGCCGGAGTCCTCCCTCGGGGTTTTTGTGACGGGTGGATTGACCGCCACCTTATCTGCCTATGCAGGCGTGGCGCGCGCCAAGGCGCTGATGCTACTGGGCGAGGAGTTCTCAGCCGCGCAGGCGATGGCATGGGGTCTTGTCTGGAAAGTGGTCCCCGACCAGGAACTCGGATCGGCTTCCCGACAAATCGGCGCCAGGCTGGCGTCGCTTCAGCCGGCGGTGGCTGCCAGCTTCAAACGGGTCCTCAACGACATTGGTCTTCGCCATTTCGACGAGGCCATCGCGCTCGAAAACGATGCGCAGCGAGCCTTGGGAAGTCGCGGGGTTCAAAGCTAGAAGGCATGCCACGGCATGCTGGGGTTGACTGTCGATTCGGTGCCGTCCCGTTCACATGAAAAACCGGTCAATCCTGCCGCCCGATTTCATGTTCGATGATCCCCAGCCGCATGTCGAACTCAGGCATCACCCAGCGCCGTAGCGCTTCACCTGGGCCTTGCCAGCGCTCACTGCCTTGCGCGCCAGGCGTGTTGCAGATGCGCACCCAAGCCCAACCGAGCAGCGCCAGCGCCACCGCGCGCAGGTAGTCGCCAGCGACCCAATAGGGCAACTGGGGCGCCGCAACCGCGGCCTTGATCAATGCTGCGGTCGTCATCTCCAGGCGGGCGAAGCAGCTCAATACAGCCTTCTCGTTCGCGCGGCCATCGTCCAGGCCCTCCTGCAGGACCTGGAACATCTGCCGCAACGTCTTGCCGCCGTCCGGTATCACCTTGCGGGCCAGCAAGTCGATGGCCTGGATCTCGTTGGTGCCCTCATAGATCATGGTCACGCGTGAGTCGCGCACAGTCTGCTCGATTCCCCATTCGCGGATGTAGCCATGGCCACCGAAAACCTGCAGGCATTCGCTGGCGCCGTGGAAAGCCTGATCGGTGAAAGCAGCCTTCAACACGGGTGTGAGCAGGCCACACCATTGCTGCGCCCTTTCACGACGGGCGGGGTCGGGGTGGTGTCTGGCGATGTCGAGCTCGAGTCCTGTCTGGTAAGCCAGCACGCGCCCTCCGTCGATCCAGGCCCGCTGCGTGTCCAGCAGGCGGCGCATCGCCGGGTGGCCGATGATGAAGTCGGCGGGCTCGGTGCTGGTGCGTGGTCCGGGCACGCGCATCTGCCTGCGCTCGCGCGCATACGCATCGGCCTTTTGCCATGCGGCTTCGAGCAGGCCGATGCCCTGCAGCGCCACGTGCAAACGCGCCGCGTTCATCATCACGAACATTGCGTTCAGGCCCTCGCCCGGCTGGCCGATCAGCCAGGCTGTCGCATCATCGAAGCGCATGGCGCAGGTGGGGCTGCCGTGCAGGCCCATCTTTTCTTCGATGCGATCGCAGTAGACGTGGTTGCGGCTGCCGTCCACCAGCAGCTTGGGGGCGAGCAACAGCGACAGGCCTTTGGGGCCGGCAGGTGCATCCGGCAGGCGCGCGAGGACGAGATGCAGGATGTTGCCGGTGAGATCGTGATCGCCACCGGAAATGAAGATTTTGCTGCCCTTAACACGGTAGCTGCCGTCCGGCTTCGGCGTTGCGCGGGTGCGCACCAGTCCGAGATCGCTGCCGGCATGTGCTTCGGTCAGGCACATCGTGGCCAGCCATTCGCCGGAGGCCAGTTTCCCCAGGTAGGCCGCTTTCAGTTCGTCGCTGCCGTGATAGGCCAGGCACTCGTAAGCTCCGTGCAGGAGGCCGGGCGCCATGGTCCAGCCATGGTTGGCGGCACTCAGCCATTCGTACAGCGCGCCTTCCAGCACCCAGGGCAGGCCTTGCCCGCCGTGTTCGGGCGCGCAGGAAAGCGCGGGCCAACCGGCCTGCCAGAAGGCCTTGTAGGCCGATGCGAATCCCGGAGGCGTTGTGACCACGCCCGCATCGAAGCGGCAGCCGGGGTTGTCACCCGCCGCATTCAGCGGCGCCACAACCTCGGCAACGAACTTTGCCGCTTCCTCCAGAACCTGCCACTGCAAGTCGTTGTCGGCATCGGCGAAGCACTCGATCGGTCGCAATTGGCCGCCCGCGTCCAGCACGTCGAAAAGAATGAATTGCGTATCTTGCACAGCGGGTTGATAGGTCATACACCCTTTCTACTGGTTGCTACGGAGTCACAATAATAGTTATTGATAATAACCAAATTGGCGCGCGAATGGCAACAGGCGCAGCCGATCCTTTCGGCTCGCGCCGCCGTGCTGGCTGCTCATCGTTCGGGTGGAGGGCAGAGGTGGGCGCGGGAGTTGCTCCACTACCCATCGCTCGTGGCGCTCGAGTTTCATCACAACCTGTATAGAGCGGCAAATGCTGCCCCGCATTGGCGCCTGGCTTGCACCAGTGCCGGCCGGCACCTGCCTTAGCGACGCTCTTTCAGCGCCGCGTGCAGGTAGTCGTAGAACATCTTTGCCGGTGCGCGCAGCGTCGTGCCACGCAAGGTGGTGAGGCCCAGTACACGCGACACCGCCGGCGCCGTGAGCGCAACGCCGATGATCGACGGATGCCGGTTCGGCAAGGCCAGGCGCGGTACCGCCGCAAGCCCGAGCCCCGCTTCGACCATGCCGAGCAGCGTCGCGATGTGGCTCACCTCGAGACGGTATGAAGGGTTGATACCCGCCTTGGCCAGCGCGTCATCCAGCAGTTGCCGGTTTCCGCTGGTACGCGATACCGCGATCAGGCGCTCGGTTTCCAGGTTCTTCCAGGACAGCGTCTTGCGGCCGGCGAGTGCGTGGCGGCGCGGCATGGCCACCACGAAGGGGTCAGTGTGGATCGGCTCGAAGTCCACGCCGGGCACCTGGTTTCCCATGAAGCTGATGCCGAAGTCCGACTCGCCCGACACCACGCTGGCCATCACCGCGCCGGCGGCTTCGTCAATCACACGGACGCGGATCAGTGGGTAGCGTTCCGAGAAAGAGCTTACGACCGTGGGCAGGAAATGGATGGCCGCGGAAGGCACGCAAGCCACCGTGACCCGGCCGGTCCGGCTACCGGCGATGTCGGTGATGCCGAGCATGGCGGACTCGAGATCGTCCAGCGCGGCGCGTGCGCGATCAAGAAAAACGTGCCCGAGGGCCGTCAGTTCGACCTCTCGTGTGGTGCGGTTGAAAAGCCGCGCGCCCAGGATGGTCTCGAGCTTGTCGATGCGCCGGCTTAAAGCGGGTGGCGAAAGATGGATATGGTCGGCTGCTGCGCGAAAGCTCCCGCGCTCGGCCACCGCCACGAAGGCTTCGAGTTGCTGTAAATCGAAATTGATGCGTGCCACGCACCAATATTAGCAAAAGTTGCACTTCACGGATTCCCTGCATTCCCCGAAGATCCAGTAACCAGAACATCCACAGGAGACAAACCATGCTGCCGAAACACCACGTCCGGACTTTGCTGATGCTGAGCTTGCTGCCGCTGGCAGCTGGCTTCTCCATGGCGGCGACCAGTCCGGCGACGCCCAAAAACTGGCCCGAAAAAGCGATCACCATCGTGGTGCCGACCTCCGCCGGCGGCGCCAATGACGCGATGGCGCGCGTCCTTGCCCAAGGACTCAGCAGTCGGCTCGGCAAGCCGGTCATTGTGGACAACCGGGCCGGCGCGAACGGCGCGATTGCCAGCGAGTTCGTGGCCCGCGCCGCGCCGGACGGCTACACCTTGATGTTCGGCTACATCGCTACCCACGGCATCAACCCGGCCTTGCAAAAGCTGCGCTACGACCCGGTCGCCGATTTTGAACCCATCGGCATGGTGGCGGCATCTCCGACGGTGCTGGTCGTCAGCCCGGAAGTGCCGGCCAAGACCGCCAAAGAACTGGTGCAGCTCATCAAGGCCAAACCCGACAGTTTCAGCTTCGCGACGGCGGGGAACGGCACCGCACCGCATATCGCGGGCGAGCTGTTCAAGCTGTCCGCAGGGGTGGACGTGATCGGAATTCCCCACAAAGGCTCAGCGCCCGCCGTGATGAGCACCATCTCCGGCATTACGCAATACATGTTTCCCAGCCTGTTCACCGCGTACCCGCAAATCAAGGGAGGCAAGCTCAAGGCGCTCGGCATCGCCGGTGACAAGCGATCTCCCGTCTTGCCCGACGTTCCGACTCTGGCCGAGCAGGGAATTCCCAACGTCAGCATGTCGCAGTGGTACGCGATGTTCGCCCCCGCTAAAACCCCCAAGGTGGTGGTTGACCGGTTGAACCAGGAGATCAACCGCGTACTGGCCGAAAAAACTGCGCAGAAATTCATCGAAGACCAGGGAGCCGAGGTTGAAACCAGCACGCCGGCGCAACTCAAAACCCTGGTGCAAAAGGAGGTCACGCGCTGGAAGGGCGTTGTGGCGACCGCAAAAATCAAGCTCGACTGAGTCGCGCAAGTTTTACTGAAAGGAGGGTATGCGCATGAACTTGCAAGACTGGACAGGCCGCAGCGAAACAGTGGAAGACACCGCCACCGCCACGCCATACGCAGCGCTGTCGGCCACGCTCGACCGCGCCGACACCTCGCGCCCCGCGCCCGGCACGCCGTTGCCCTACCTCTGGCACTGGCTGTATTTCCTGCCGATCCACGCGCAATCGGAGATCGGCCCGGATGGCCATGCGCGGCGAGGCGGCTTCCTGCCGCCCGTTCCGCTGCCGCGCCGCATGTGGGCCGGCAGCGATTTCGAGTTCCACGAGCCGCTGTGTGTTGGCGACGCGCTTGTGCGCACCTCAACCATCGTCGATGTGACGGAAAAGAGCGGCCGTACCGGCAGCCTGGTTTTCGTGAAGGTGCGCCATGAACTTCGCCGCAACGGTTCTGCAGGCGTGGCGTTGACCGAGCACCACAACATCGTCTACCGTGCGGCGCCGGCGCCCGGAGACGTGACCCCGCCGCCGCAGGCAGCGCCCGCCGAATTCGCGTGGGTGCGCCGCATCGTTGCCGACGACGTGCTGCTGTTCCGCTACTCGGCCCTCACGTTCAACGGGCACCGCATTCACTACGACCGCAAGTACGTCACGGAAGTCGAGGGCTACCCCGGCCTCATCGTGCACGGCCCCTTGATCGCCACGCTGCTCATGGACTTGTTGCGCCGGCACATGCCCGACGCCACGGTGCGCAAATTTGAGTTCAAGGCGGTCCGGCCTACGTTCGACGTCAACCCGTTCTCGATCCACGGGCAGCCTTCGGCCGACGGCAAGAGCGTGCGTCTGTGGGGACGTGACCACGAAGGCTGGCTCACGATGGACGCCACCGCCACGCTGGGCTGAGGAGACGCCATGCAACCGCTCAAGGGAATCACCGTCGTTACGCTCGAACACGCCATCGCAGCGCCCTTCGCCACACGGCAACTCGCCGACATGGGGGCGCGTGTCATCAAGGTCGAGCGCCCTGGTGTGGGCGATTTCGCGCGGGCCTACGACAGCCGCGTGCGGGGCCTGGCGTCGCACTTCGTCTGGACCAACCGCTCAAAGGAGAGCTTGACGCTGGACGTCAAGCACGAGGAGGCGCAGAAGATCCTCATGCGCCTGATCATTGAAGAGGCCGATGTCGTGGTACAAAACCTCGCGCCGGGCGCTGCCGCACGGCTCGGCCTGTCGTACGAGGCGTTGGCCAAGCGCAAGCCTGGCATCATCGTGTGCGACATCTCGGGGTATGGCGACGACGGCCCTTACCGCGACAAAAAAGCCTATGACCTGCTGATCCAGAGCGAGGCTGGCTTCGTCTCGGTAACCGGTACGCCCGACACACCGTCCAAGGCCGGTCCGTCCATCGCCGACATCGCCGCCGGCATGTATGCCTACACCAACATCCTGGGCGCGCTCATGCACCGTCGGCAGACCGGTGAGGGTCAGCGCATCGACATCTCGATGCTCGAGTCGCTGTCGGAGTGGATGAGCTACCCGCTCTACTACGCCTTCGAAGGCGCGGCGCCGCCCCAGCGCACGGGTGCCAGCCACGCGACCATCTATCCATACGGCCCGTTTCTGGCCGGTGACGGCAAGACCGTGATGATGGGCCTGCAGAACGAACGCGAGTGGAAGGTGTTTTGCGAAAAAGTGCTGCTGCAGCCCGCGCTTGCCAGCGACCCGCGTTTCGCCGGCAACGCACAGCGCAGCGCCGCCCGGGGCGAACTCTCGTCAATCATTGTTGAAGCCTTCAGCACCTTGACCGCCGCCCAAGTCGTCGAGCGGCTGGAAACCGCTGGTGTGGCTAACGCGCAAGTCAACACCATGAGTGAGCTGTGGAAACATCCGCAACTCGAAGCGCGCGCGCGCTGGCGTGAAATCGATACCCCGGCCGGCGCCGTGCCCGCCATGTTGCCGCCCGGTTCCTGGCAACATGGCGCCCCGCGCATGGACGCTGTGCCCGCGCTGGGCCAACACACGGACGCGATCCTGAGCCACTTCGGCTACGGCACCGAACAGATTGCCCAGCTGCGCGAGGAAGGCGCGGTATGAGCATGCCGCCCGCCGTGCCGCTGAGCTACCTGTTCGTGCCGGGCCACCGGCCCGAGCGATTCGCGAAGGCGCTGGCCTCGGGCGCGGACCGCGTCATCATCGACCTGGAAGACGCGGTCTCGCCCTCCGACAAGACTGCCGCGCGCGAAGCCATCGCGGCGTGGATGCCCTCCGCCAACGAGGAGATTCGCGGCAAGCTGTTGATCCGTATCAACGACGCGAGCACGGACTGGTACGCAGACGATCTGCAGCTCCTGCGACAGGTTCGAGCGATCTGCGTCATGTTTCCGAAATGCGAAAGCAGACGGCAGGTAGCTGACGTCCTTGGTTCGCTCGATGCGGGTACCACCGTGTTGCCGCTGGTCGAAACAGCGCGCGGCCTGCTGGCCGCCTTCGACCTTGCCACCGCACCCGGCATCGCACGCCTGGCCTTCGGTTCGCTCGACTACATGGCCGACCTTGACATTCCCGCCGACAGCCCGGCGTTGCAGCACGCCGCGATCCAGCTTGCCATTGCCTCACGCGCCGCGGGTTTGCCCTCGCCCGTGGCTGGCGTCACGCCCGACATCGATGCGGACCGGGTTGCCGCCGACATGGCGCAGGCACGCTGTCTCGGTTTCGGCGCCAAGATGTGCATACACCCCGCTCAGGTTGCCGCCGTACACCGCGCGTTGCAACCCGGTGCTGAAGAGCAGGCCTGGGCTCAGCGCATCCTGAGCGCCTCGCGCGCCGCCGGTGGCGGCGTCATCCAGCTCGACGGGAAGATGGTCGATCGCCCGGTTGTCCTCAAGGCCGAGCGCATCGTGGCCCTGGCTGCACGCACCCCTGATTTTTCACAAGATACATAACCTAACGGAGAACCTATGTCCGCAACCATCATCGACTCAAAAATTTTCGGCGACATGTTCAGCGATGCCGCCATGCGGCATGTCTGGTCAGACGAGAACCGCACCGCCAAATACCTGGACATCGAGCGCGCGCTCGCCAAGGTCCAGGGCGCCCTCGGCATCATTCCCAAAGAGGCGGCTGAAGAGATCGTGAAGAACTGCGAGCCCAGCCAGATCGACTGGGTCAAACTCAAGGCCAAGACCGAGCAGATCGGCTACCCGATCATCGCCGTGGTCAACCAGATCAACGCGCATTGCAAGGACGGCCTGGGCGAATACTGCCATTGGGGCGCCACCACGCAGGACATCACCGACACGGCCGCCGTGCTGCAGATACGCGAGGGCCTCGCGCTGGTCGAGGCCGATCTCGCGGACATCTCGGCCTCGCTCGCCAAACTGGCGCGCGACCACCGCGACACGCCGATCATCGGCCGCAGCAATCTGCAGCAGGCGACGCCCATCACTTTCGGCTACAAGATGGCCAGCATCCTTGCGGGCATCGAGCGCCACCGCGAGCGCCTCACGCAGCTCAAGCCGCGGGTGCTGGTCGGCGAGTTCGGCGGCGCGTCGGGCACGCTGTCCTCGCTTGAAAAAGGCGCAATGGAAACCCAGGCCGGCCTCATGAAGGAACTCGGCCTCGGGCAACCACTGATCTCATGGCATACCGTGCGCGACAACTTCGCTGAAGTTGGTGCCTTCCTCGGCATCGTCGGTGGATCGCTCGGAAAGATCGCGATGGACGTGAAGCTGCTGATGCAGACCGAAGTCGCGGAAGTGTTCGAGCCCTTCGCGCCCGGCCGCGGCTCCTCGTCAACCATGCCGCAAAAGCGCAACCCGATCTCCTGCCTCTACATCCACGCCAACATCTCCGTGGTGCGCCAGCTGGCCGCATCGCTGATGGACGCGATGGTCGCCGACCATGAACGCTCCACCGGCCCCTGGGAAATCGAATGGGTGGCGATGCCCGAGATTTTCTGCCTGATCTCGGGCGCACTCAAGCAGACGAAGTTCATCCTCGCGGGTCTGGAAGTCGATGCAGCGCAGATGCGCCGCAACATCGACATGACTCACGGCCTCGTGATGTCGGAGGCCGTGATGATGGGCCTGGGCCCCTACATCGGGCGTGAATACGCGCACGACCTGGTCTACGACATCTGCCGTGACGCCCTCCAGCAAAAGCGCCCACTGATCGATTTGCTGGCGGAGCATCCCGAAATCAAGAAGCACGTGACACGGGAGCAGCTGGCCTCGTTCTGCGATCCGATGAATAACCTGGGCCAGGCAGGCGTGATGGTCGACCGCGTGCTCGCGTCGGTCAAGGCGCCGGACTCGCAGCCCACAAGAGTGTCGTAAGAAGAGGGCAGCTCAAGCTTCGTACCAAAGTTTTGTGTATGCGGTTGAAGGGTGCCGTCTCAACGTCTTAACGGAAGCTCCAGCGTCACGCAGGTTCCATGTGTGCCACTGGAAATGCGGACCTGGCCCGCCAGTTTTTGTGCACGCATTCGCATCGCGGCCAGGCCGCGTTGGGTCTTGCCGGGTGCGGGAACGGCGTGCGTGTCGAAGCCGCAGCCGTCATCTGTGACGGACAGTTCCACGGTGCTGGCGGTGTCACGTGCGCGAACGGTGATGGTTTTGGCCGCGCCATGGCGCACTGCATTGTTGATGGCCTCCTGGAGCGTGCGCAGGATGGATAGGCCTGTCTCAGGTGTCAGGTAGTCCATCTCCGGCAACGGCCCCACTTGCCACTGCAAACCAACCCCGATGGCGTTGAGCCGCGGCTCCAGCCGATAACGCAAGTTGGCCAGCAGGGGCAGCAGGTCGCTTTCCTCAAGGTCCAGCGAATCGATGATGAGCCGCATGTCTTCCAGGGAGTCCTCAATCACGCGCGCGACTTCCTCTCGCGGCACCTCGTCGCGGCGGGTCATCCGCAGCGCGGTGATCAGCTGGCTGCCCATGCCGTCGTGCAGGTCGTGCAGCAGCCGGGTACGCTCGGCGGCGATCACGGCCTGGCGCTCCTCGGCCTTGCGGCGGTCGAATTCCGCGCGCATTTCTTCCAGGGCCTGCCCGTGCGCTGTGCTGACGCCGGCGACCGCAAGGTTGATCTCTTCTTCGGCGCTGGCCCTGTGCAGCGCCAGGCCCTCGAGCGTGCGCGCGACCAGGGTGGCCAGCACCAGTAGTGCGGCCACTGGGGCCATGAAGAAGCTGTCGAAGGCGTTCAGGTCGGCGGGAATGGCCAGGTCCTGCAGCACCGCGGCCCACCAGAGGATCAGCGTCACGGCCAGGAACACTTCGTTGCGCCGGCGTGTGCGCCAAGCCCTGTGAACCTGGGCCAGCACCACGGCGATGGTCAGGGCGAAATACGGCCAGTGCAGCACGGCCGCGACGTTGGGCCGCATGTCGCCCTTCAGGTAGGCGGCGACGCCCGCTGCGAAAGACAGCGCGATGACCCCGTAGAGCACTTTGAGGTAGCGCTTCCAGGGCGGGCTGGTCCAGTGGCTGTACTCCAGCAGCAGCATGATCATGAGCGTGTTGGACACCAGGGTGCTGGCCAGCGCAAACAGCAGGGATTCGGGGCCGGGCGGCCCGGCTTCAGGCGCGAGCATCACCAGTGCCCGCGGCATCCAGCTCAGGCACAGCAGCACGAACAGCAGGTGGATGTAGCGGCGCGTCTTGAACCACAGCGGGATGGCGCCGAACAGGCAGATGGGCACCGCGAACATCAGCATCGTGGGGGCGATGCTTTGCAGGAAACGGCGCACCTGGAAGGCCGGCCCTACAGCCGCAGTGGTTCCCAGGCTCATGCGCGAAAGTCCGCCGCGGGTGTCGGCGCTGCCGCTGACGCGCACCTGCAGCAGGTTGCCCGAGGGCTTGAGTACGTGGCCTCCGAGGGGCACCCACAGCGCGCGGTTGCGGGTAAATCCGTTGCCCGTGCCAAGGTCCAGCCGTTCGCCGTTGAGCCAGAACTCGCCCAGGTCAGCCACACGCGGCACGACGAGCACAAGTTCATGCTCCGGGCCGGTAGCGCCGGCGGCCTTCAGAGGGGCGTCGAGCGCGATCGAATACCAGGCGACGCCGTCAAAACCAGGGCGGCTGCGGCGCCAGTTGTCGGGCAGCGTGACGGGCGAAGCCTTGCTGAAATCGACTTCGGCGGGGCGCCCTGCGTCTACAGTTACGACCACCGCCCGTTCCAGGGTGGCCGCCGTGGCGCTCCAGGACGGCGCCGCCAGCATCAGCGTGGCGCAGGCGCATAGCGCGGCCCATATGCCCTGCAATCGCATTCAGATCAGTCCCCGGGCACGCGCCTGGTTCACGGCTTCGACGCGCGAGTGCACGGCCAGCTTGCCGTAAATGCTCTTGATATGGGCGGCTACGGTAGACGGCGCGACGTCGAGGTGCCGCGCTGTTTCGGGCACCGAAAGGCCTTGCGAGATGGCCGTCAGCACGTCTTTTTCGCGAGGGGTCAGCGGCTCCATCAGCCAGCGCTGTGCCTCTGTCCGTGGTGCGGCGAAGCTGCGCAGAAGATAGCGCGCCACCTGCGGCGAAAGCGGGGCTGCGCCTTCGCTCACGGCGCGGATCGCACGGCCGAATTCCGCGGTCGGCGTGTCTTTGAGCAGGTAGCCGTGGGCGCCCGCCTGCAGGGCGCGCACTACGTGGGCCTCGTCACCGAAGATGGTCACCACCAGGATGCTGGTGTGGCGCGAGCGGCTGGCCAGGTCGGCGATTAGTTCGGTGCCGTCGCCGTCGGGCAGGCCCAAATCAATCAGCGCAACGTCCGGCTGGGCAAATGAAAAGCTGCGCCGTGCCTCAGCGCAGGAACCCACCGCCTCCAGCAGCCTGAGGCCAACATCTTCACGCACCATGCGCGCGAATTCCTCGCGAATTGGTGTGTCGTCTTCCACCAGGGTCACGGTCAGGATGGACATGGATGCGCTTGATTCTTTCAGTTGTTGTTGGGGCTGACGCCGCCGTGAATCTTAGCGGGTGCGCCTATTTGACCGCAAAAAAATTCGGACCGTCTCCCCGAATCAGGGGAGGCAATTGCCTTCCCGGCCCGACACCATACGCGGCATGCAAACCACTACCCGATCCACGACAGGCGCTTCGCTGCCGCTGCGTCAGGGCTTTTACGCCTCTCCCTGGCCCGTGCGCCGCGCCGCGGCGCTGTTGTGCGGAGCCGCGTGCCTGGCCGGGCTGGAGCCTGCAGCGGCGGCCAGCCCTCCCGATGCCGGCAATGTGTTGCAGCAACTCAGGCCTGCGGCTCCCGTGCCTCGCGAAGATGCGCCGGCTGTGCTGCCTGCAGCACCGGCCGCGGCATCCCCGATGCCACAGGCATCACCGGAGGATGCTGCAATCCAGGTGCGGGTGGCGCAGATAAAAATTTCGGGGGCCACCGCTTTTTCTGAAGCAGACCTGCTCACGGTGCTGCAGGACGCCATCGGCCGTGAGCTTGACTTCGCCGGTCTCGAGGAACTGGCGGTGCGCCTGAGCCGCTTTTATCGCCAGCACGGCTATACGGTGGCGCGCGCCTACCTGCCCCAGCAGGACATCCAGGATGGTGTGGTGAAAATCGCCGTCGTGGAGGGCCGTTATGGCGCCATCACCGTGAAGCCTCAGGGCGAGTTGCCCGCGCCGCTGCCACTGGCCGCGCTGGTGCCGGGCGAGCTGGTGAACGACGCAGCACTGGAGCGTTCGCTGCTGCTGGCAGCCGACGTGCCCGGCATCGCGGTGCGCTCGACCCTGCAGCCCGGCGCGTCGGTGGGCACCAGCGAACTGGTGGTGGACGTTGAGCGGGGGCCGGCTGTCACGGGCTTGCTGGAGGCCGACAATTTCGGCAGCCGCGCCACCGGCCGCGAACGGGTAGGCGCCAGCCTGTACTTCAACAACCCGGCCGGCCTGGGCGACCTGGTGTCCCTGCGCGCATTGACCGCCGGGAGCGATATGAACTATGCGCGCCTGGGGTGGCAGTTACCGGTGGGCGGTAACGGCACGCGCGCGGGCGCTGCCGTCTCGGTGATGAGGTACCGCCTGGGCGGGGAGTTTGCAAACCTGGACGCACACGGCGACGCCTCCATAGCCACCCTGTTCGCCGCGCACCCGGTGCTGCGCTCACGCCTGCACAACCTGAACGCACAAGTCAGTGCCGAGCACAAGCGCCTGCGCGACCGCATCGACCTCGTCGGTTCGGCCGATGACAAGCATCTGAACCTGCTCAATCTTGGCCTTTCCGGTGACGCACGCGACGGCTGGGTTGGCGGTGGCGTCTGGGGGTTTTCGGCCACTTACACGCGCGGCCAACTGGCTATTAACAGTGCCGACGCATTGGCCATCGACGAGGCTACCGTGCGCAGCGCCGGCAGCTTCGGCAAGCTGGGCCTGCTGGCCATGCGCCAGCAAAGCGTCGGCAAGGCCAACTTGCTGGTCTCCTATACCGGCCAGTGGCCCAGCAAGAACCTGGACTCGTCCGAAAAGCTGCCGCTTGGCGGCGCTGGCGCCGTGCGCGCCTACCCGCAGGGCGAAGCGCCGTCAGACCGCGCCAGCCTGCTGACGCTGGAACTGCAATACCCGCTGGGCGCCGGCTGGCAGCTGGTCGGCTTTTACGACGCGGCCGTTGGCTACGGCAATGAGCAGCCGTTGTCCGGCGTTGGCGCATCAAACCGGCGAAGCCTGTCGGGTGCCGGTCTGGGCCTGAACTGGGCGCATGCCGACGGCTGGAGCGCACGCTTCTTTTACGCACGCAAGCTGCACGGCGGCCCGGCCACCGCCGAGCCGGATCGCAGCAGCCGGCTGTGGCTGCAGGTGTCCAGGAGTTTTTGAGTGGCCAACGCACCGCCTATTTCGCGCTACATATTTGATAGCTGCTTGCGCACGTCCTGAAAGGGCTGCAGCCCGATTTGATTCACAACCGAAGGAAAAACCGCCATGAACCACACCTACAGCGTCATCTGGAACGAAGCCGGTGCCTGCTTTGAAGCCGTGGCCGAAACAGCCAGCGGCAAGGGCAAACGCAGCCTGGGCAAGCGTGAACGCAAGCTCCGCGCGTTGGCCCTTGCCGCCGGCTTGGCAGCGGCGCAGGCGCTGGCCGCTCCCACGGGTGGCCAGGTCAGCGCGGGCCAGGGTGGCATCACGCAAAGCGGCAACACCACCACCATCACCCAGACCACACCCAAACTTGCCATCAACTGGCAGAGCTTCGGCGTTGCCGGCAACGAGAGCGTCAATTTCGTGCAGCCCGGATCGAATGCCGTTGCACTCAATCGCGTGCTGGGCACTGAGGCCAGCCAGATCCTGGGCCGGCTCAATGCGAATGGGCAGGTGTTTTTGCTCAACCCGAACGGCGTGTTGTTTGGCCAAAGCGCGCAGGTCAGCGTCGGCGGGTTGGTGGCCTCGACCCTGGGCATGAGCGACGCCGATTTCATGGCCGGACGCTATGTGCTGCGCGCCAACGGCAGTGGTGGCGGCAGCGTGCGCAACGAGGGCACGATACGCGCGGCCGACGGCGGCAGCATCGCGCTGATTGGCGGCCAGGTCAGCAACACCGGCACGCTGGTGGCCAACCTGGGTACGGTGGCCCTGGCCGCCGGCAAGCAGGTCACGCTCGACTTCGCAGGAGACGGCCTCCTGAAACTCGCGGTCGACGAAGGCGCTGTCAACGCACTGGCGCACAACGGCGGACTGATACAGGCAGACGGTGGCACCGCCCTGCTGACCGCCAAAGCCGCCGACGCGCTGGCCGGCACCGTGGTCAACAACACCGGCGTCATCCAGGCGCGCACGCTGGAAAACCGCGGCGGTGTCATCAAGCTGCTGGGCGGCTTCAACGGCGGCACGGTGCAGGTGGGCGGCACGCTGGACGCTTCCGCGCCCACCGGCGGCGACGGCGGCTTTGTCGACACCTCGGGCGCGCATGTCAAAGTGGCTGAAGGCACACGCGTCAGCACGCGCGCCGCGCAGAGCAAAACCGGCACCTGGTTGATCGACCCGGCGGACTTCACCATCGCCGCCAGCGGCGGCGACATCAGCGGCGCCACGCTCTCCGCCAACCTGGCCAACAGCGACGTCACCATCCTGTCCAGCAGCGGCAGCAACGCGGCGGGCAACGGCGACATCCACGTCAACGACAACGTGAGCTGGGCCGCCAACACGCTGACGCTGACCGCTGCGCGCGACATCAACATCCGCGCCGTGATGGACGCCACCGGCACTTCGGCCCTGGTCATGAACACCGGCACCGCCAACGGCACCGATGCGCGCGTCGCGGGCGGCAAGGTGAAGGTGCCGGTGGACCCGGTGACAGGCTTCGCCGGCCGCGTGAGTTTCGACCGGGCGGGCACGGGCTTCCTGACGATCAACGGCGAGGGCTACATCGTCATCAACACCCTTGGCACCGAAGGCTCGACTACGGGCCTACAGTCCATCAACCTAGACGGCGGCCTGCGTTATGCGCTGGGGTCCGACATCGACGCCAGCGCGACCGCGGGCTGGAACGGCAACAAGGGTGCCTCGCCGCTGACGGGGCTGGGCGGCGTGATGGACGGTCTGGGCCACGCCATCAGCAACCTGAAGCTCTGGGTGCCGACGAGCATGACGGGCTTGTTCTCGGTGATCGGCGGAACGGTCAGAAACCTGGACCTCGTCAACGTGACGGGCAATGCTTTTACGGGTGCAGGCGCACTGGCCAGCGACGCCAACAATGCCACGCTGCACAACCTGCGTGCCTCAGGCACGCTGGCAGGTCCCGGCTCCAGCGTCGGTGGACTGGTGGGCTTCCTGAATGGGGGAACCTTGCAGGATGCGCACGCCCAGGTGGCCATCAACATGACCAGCAGCGGTGACATGGTGATTGGCGGCCTGGTGGGCGAGGCCATCAACGGGGCCACGCTGCGTGACGTGTCGGCCTCCGGCGCGGTCAACGGGGGCAACAACTACGACTATGTGGGCGGGCTGGTGGGCCGCCTCAGCGGCGGCGCCACCGTGCAGAATGCGCGGGCTTCGGGCGCGGTCACGGGCCGCGCCCACGTGGGGGGGCTGCTGGGCGCGAACGGCAACGCCGACGCGCTCACCGCGGGCACCACCCTGACCAACGTCAGCGCCAGCGGCACCGTCAACGGCATCGGCAGGCTCGGCGGCCAGGGCGTGAACGGGGCGGCCCGCGACGTGGGTGGCCTGGTGGGCTGGAATTTCGGCAACATCTCCCAGGCGAGCGCGACCGGAGCGGTGGTGGCCGACGGCGGCGCGACCACCACCTATACCGGGGTTGGCGGCCTCGTCGGCCAGAACTACTCGGGGGACATCACCAATTCGTATGCCACCGGCTCCGTCACGGCCACGGGACTCACCGGCGTCACGCAGTACGTCGGCGGGCTGGTCGGGCACAGTACTGGCGCGCTGTCGAATGTCTATGCGACCGGCAACGTGAGCGCCACCGGGGACTACACGGGCGGCCTGGTGGGACGCAACACCGGTGCGGTGACGGACGCGCGCTCCGACGCCGTGACCGTGCAGGGACCCGGCAATTACACCGGCGGACTGATCGGCGACCACAGCGGCGGCGCCATCCAGAACGCCCGCGCCACCGCGAACGTCACCAGCCAGCGGCAGTACAGCGGCGGGCTGATCGGCAGATCGACGGGAGCCGACCTCAGAAACGTCACCGCCACCGGCTCCGTCACCAACACAGGCAACGCCGTGGGCAATGCCGGCGCGAACGTCGGCGGCCTGGTGGGGCGGGTCGCCGGCGGGACGATCGACCAGGGGGAAGCGACGGGTGACGTGAGCGGCTATTCATTTGTTGGCGGCCTGGTCGGCAACTTCGAAGGGACCTCGCTGACGCGGTCGAGTTCGACCGGCGCGGTCGCGGGCGACAGCCTCGTCTCCGGCGCGAACGTCGGCGGCCTGGCGGGGTACGCCGGCGGCACGGTCTCCGACGTCCGGGCCACCGGCAACGTCACGGGCCGCAGGTCGGTCGGGGGCCTGATCGGCAACGCCGACGCACAGCTTTCCAACGCGGTGGCGACCGGCAACGTGCAAGGCCTCACGAACGTCGGCGGACTGCTCGGGCAAACCATGGGCGTCATCAGCAACGTGCACGCCGAAGGCTCCGTGCGGGCGACCGACACGGGCAACAGCGATGTCGGCGGCCTGATCGGATCGGCTGAGGCGACGCTCAGCAATGCCTACGCCACCGGCCGGGTGGAGGGTGCCGGCAGCCGGGTGGGCGGCCTGATCGGGCATAGCGTCAACACCGGGGGTGTTCCCACCTCGAACGTCTATGCCACGGGAGAGGTGGTCGGTGCCGGCGGCGTGGGCGGCCTGGTCGGGGTCACCGACGCTGCCAGCGTGATTCGCGGCGCCTACGCGTCGGGGGCCGTCACCGGCACCGGCACCGCGGTGGGCGGCCTGATCGGGAGCAACAGCGGCGCGCTCAGCGACGCCTATGCGAGCGGCAGCGTGAGCGGTGGCAGCCAGGTCGGCGGCTTGATCGGCGATGTGGTGGCCGGCACGGTGGACAAGACCTACGCCACCGGCGCCGTCAGCGGCACCAGCGCCCTGGGCGGGCTGGCCGGCTCGGCCTCCGGCACGGTCACCAACAGCTACTGGGACACCGCCACGAGCGGGCAGGCCGCCAGCGCTGCCGGTACCGGCCGCACGACCGCGCAGATGCGCCAGCAGGCCACCTTTGCCGGATGGGACGTGGGTGCCACAGGCGGCACGTCCACCGTTTGGCGCATCTACGAAGGCATGACCGGCCCGCTGCTGCGCAACTTTCTGGTGGCGCAAAACGTGTCCAATGTGAGCGCGGTGTACAACGCGGCGACGCAGGCCGGCAGCGTGGTGGCGCCCTCGGGCACGCGCACCGGCACCGCCGCCAGTGGCCGCAACGTCGGCACCTACACCGCGTTTTCCGACCAGCAGGGGCTGGACATCGTGGGCGGCCTGCTGACCATCACGCCGGCCGCGCTCACCGTGAGCGGCGTGACGGCGAGCGACAAGGTCTACGACGGCAACACTATCGCCGCGTTGAATACCGGCGCGGCAACGTTGTCTGGCGTGCTGGGCAGCGATGACGTTGCCATTAATTTAAGCAGCGCTACCGGCAACTTTGTCGATAAAAACGTAGGCAACGGCAAGGCGGTCGCAGTAAGCGGCATGGGCTTGTTGTCTGGCACTGATGCGGGCAACTACAGCGTGAGCAGCCCGACGGCGGTGGTCGCCAGCATCACGCCTAAAGCCTTGACGGTCAGCGGGCTTACTGCAGACAACAAGGTGTACGACGGCAACACCACCGCCACGCTGAACACGGGTGTGGCGGCGGTGGCGGGAGTGGTAAGCGGCGACGCTGTGACGCTGGGTCTAAGCGGAGTGACGGGCAGCTTCGCCGATAAAAATGTGGGCAATGCCAAGGCAGTGAACCTGAGCGGGAGCGGCCTGCTGTCTGGCGCTGACGCCGGCAATTACAGCGTCAGCAATCCGGTCGGGCTGGTGGCCAGCATCACGCCCAAGGCACTGACCGTCAGCGGCATCACGGCCAGTGATAAGGTCTATGACGGCAACGCAACCGCTACCGTTAATAGCGGCGGCGCAAGCTACACCGGCCTGGTCACTGGCGATGTACTTGGCGTCAGTGCCACCGGGACTTTCACCGACAAGAATGTAGCCAACAGCAAAACCGTCGCGCTCGCGAGCAGCTACACCGGCGCAGATGTTGGTAACTACGCTATCACAGGCCAGGCCACGACGACGGCCAGCATCACGCCTAAAGCACTTACCGTCAGCGGCATCACGGCCAGCGATAAGGTTTATGACGGCACCGCTGTCGCTACCGTCAACACGGCGGGCGCAAATTACGCGGGATTGGTGAGCGGCGATGTATTCGCAGTCAGTGCCACCGGCAGCTTCGGCGACAAGAATGCAGGCAATGGCAAAACCGTGACGTTGGCCAGCAGCTACACAGGCGCCGACGTCGGTAACTACAGCGTCACCGGCCAAAGCACGACGACGGCCAACATCACGCCTAAAGCGCTTACGGTCAGCGGCATCACTGCAAACGACAAGGTCTATGACGGCAGCGTTGCTGCTACGGTTAACACAGGCAGCGCAAGCTACGCGGGATTGGTGAGCGGCGACGCCTTGACAGTCAACGCCACCGGCAGCTTCGGCGACAAAAACGTGGCCAATGGCAAAACCGTGACGCTGGCCAGCAATTACAGCGGCGCCGATGTCGGCAACTACAGCATCACGGACCAGGCCACCACCGCCGCCAACATCACACCGAAGGCTTTGACGGTCAGTGGCATCACGGCTGCCGACAAGGTCTATGACGGAAACACAACCGCCACCGTCAATACGACCGGTGCAAATTACGTGGGATTAGTGGGCGGCGATGTACTCAGCGTCAGTGCTACCGGGACTTTCGCCGACAAGAATGTAGCCAACGGAAAAACCGTCACGCTCGCTAGCAGCTACAGCGGCGCCGATGTTGGCAACTACAGCATCACAGGCCAAGCCACGACGACCGCCAGCATTACGCCAAAAGCACTTACCGTCAGCGGCATTACAGTGGGCGACAAGGTCTATGACGGCAACAACGCCGCTATCGTCAACGCCAGCGGCGCGAACTACGCGGGATTGGTGAGCGGGGATTCCTTGACAGTCAGTGCCACCGGCAGCTTCGGCGACAAAAACGCAGCCAACGGTAAAACCGTCACGCTGGCCAGCAGCTACAGTGGCGCTGATGTTGGCAACTACAGCATCACCGGCCAAATCACGACGACGGCCAGCATTACACCTAAAGCGCTTACCGTCAGTGGCATTACGGCAAGCGACAAGGTTTATGACGGTAGCATTGCGGCGACAGTCAACACCACGGGTGCAAGCTACGCCGGCCTGATCGGCGGTGATGATGTCACGGTTGCTGCCACCGGCGCCTTTGCAAACAAACATGTAGGTAATGGAAAAACCGTGGCGCTTAGCAGCAGCTATAGCGGCGCCGATACGGGCAACTACGCTATGACTAACCAGACCGCGGCCAGCGCCAGCATTACGCCTGCTGCGCTGACCGTGACCGCGCAGGCCGACAACCGCGTCTACGACGGCACTACCGCGTCGGCAGCGGCGCCTGTCATCACCGGCGCGCTGTACGACACAGTTGCCAGCGCGGCCACGCAGACCTTTGACAACAAAAATGCCGGAAGCGGTAAGACACTGACTGCCGCCGGACTGGTCATGAACGACGGCAATGGCGGCAACAACTACAGCGTCAGCTATGTCGGCAACAACAGCGGTGTCATCACGCCAGCGTCTCTGTCGGTCGTGGCGGACAACCAGGCCAAACAGGTCTATACGCAAGACCCTTTGCTGACATACAGCACCGGACCGTTTGCCACCGGCGACAGCGCGGCCTCTGTACTGAGCGGTGCGTTGCAGCGCGTGGCGGGCGAGCAGCCCGGCAATTACGCGATCAACCAGGGTTTGCTGGCAGCCAATGGCAACTACACGATCAACTACACGCCCGGCAGCTTGTTGATCACGGCCGGACTACTGCCTGGTCAGGCTGCAGGGTCGACCGGCGGCTCACCCTACCAGCAGGCAAAAGCGCAAACGCCGCTGCCAGCGCCTGAGTTCAGGCAGCTGTCTGCGTGTGCCCCGCTGGCGGGTCGCGGCAACTGTGCCGGTGAACTGCCGCTAACGATTGTGGATGAGGGTATGCGCATGCCGGCGCTTGCTCAAAGCACCAACTGAAGGACTTTATTCATGCAACCCAGCTGACGGATGATTGGCCTCACGCGTTTTCCGGACTTGATGTAGAGCTCGACCGCTCGAATCCTGTCTTGGCACGAATACGTCAACTACCTCCTGATAGTCCGTTTGTCTGCATCCCCTCCTGGGCAGGTTATGAGGAATCAAAACAAACCTTAAGCGCAGTGTTCCAAGTGCTGGAGTTCAAGGCCGGTCCCCGCTAGGTGCAAGTCACGGCCCACTGCCGGCGGGCGGCGGCCTGAAGGAAGTCGATCACGGCCCGTACGCGCGCCGCGTTGCGCAGGTTGGGCAGGGACACTGCGAACATCGTGTGGGTAACACCCGAAGCGTAAGGCGACAAGACCTCCACCAGACGGCCCTTGGTCACGTCCCCCGCAGCCAGCGGAACCGACAACATGCCGATGCCCGCCCCAGCCACCAGGGCGTGATGCACAAGGGCGGTGGTATTCATGGCGAGCTGTGACCTGACAGTGGCTTCGACCTTCCGTCCGGCCTTGCGGAACGCCCACGTGATGACTGGCCCTTGCGCGGTATGGGTTACCGTCTGATGCCCGCCCAACTCATCCGGACTGGCGGGTTCCCCATGCTGGCGCAAATAGCCAGGCGAGGCATACAGGCGGCGTTCGAAGGAGCCAAGCGCACGGGCGACCACAGCGTCGCTATTGCCCACTGTGGTGCGCAGGGCCACATCGATCCCGTCCGTCACGAGATCGGCAACCCTGTCATCGGCTACCACCTCGATACGCAAGTCCGGGTATCGCGCACGAAGCGGGACCAATTGCGGCACGATCAGTTGCTCGCAGATCTCCTGGCTAGAGGCCAGCCGCAGCGTGCCGGCCACGCGACTTCGCTGTTTCGACACTGCGGCAGAGATGTCCTCCATCCGCGCCAGCAGTTCACGCGCTTCCTGCGCCAACTCCAGGCCTTCGGCAGTCGCCGACAGCCCATGCGTGGACCGGCGTAACAAAGTCACCCCGTACCCCGCTTCGAGGCGGTTGACACCCCGGGTCACGACTGAGACTGCCACGTCCAGCTCCCGGGCGGCCGCAGAGAACGAATTGAGGTCGAGTGAGCGAACCAGCCACCGCAGGTCCGCAGGGTCTGGCAGGAAGTGTTTCATCGGGTTTGCCTTTGCGTTTGGAGCAAAACCGATTATGCGGGACGGTGGTTTCCGGCTGTAGGGGCTCGCCCTAAAGTGAACACACCAACCCCAACAAAGGAAACAACCATGCCTATCCTCAATGTCAAGATATCGGCGAACCGTTCGCCTGAGCTCTCGCAACTCGTCACCGACACGCTGCTGGACCTTTCCAGCCGCTTGCTCGGAAAACGGCGTGACCTCACCGCGGTAGTGATCGACCATGTCGATTCGCGCGACTGGTTTATCGCCGGAAAGTCGCTGGCCGAACTGAAGATGAACAGCTTCTACTTCGACATCAAGGTGGTGGACGAGACCAACACCAAGGCCGAAAAGGCCCGGTTTGTCGCAGAATCATTCGAAGCGTTCGGGCGCATCCTTGGAGACCTGCACCCAGAAAGCTACGTGTACGTGCAAGATGTCCGCGGCAGCGCGTACGGCTATGGCGGGCGCACCCAGGAATACCGCCATCAACATCCGGACCAATGAGAGGCAGAGCCATGGAACTAGCAAACACTATCATCGCCACGGCCATGCGCCGGGCTGGACTCAGCACCTGGATCCCGGAAGGGGAAGGGAAATGGTCACTTCCGATCCAGTTCCTGCCAGATGGTTCAGGCTGGGTCGAATTGATGCGGCTCAAGCCGGGTACACGGCTGGGTTTACACCGGCACACCGGCGAGGTTCACGCCCTGACCCTGGTTGGCCAGCGTCGCCTGAACGATGGTCGCATGGTGGGCGTCGGGGACTACATTCACGAGCCTGCCGGCAATGTGGACTGGTGGGAAGCTGTAGGGGACGAGGATCTGCTGGTGCACGTCGTCGTCAAGGGCAGTGTCGAATACCTCGGAGCGCACCACAGCGTACTGCAGCAAATAACCGCCGCCGACCGGATCTCAGACTACCACCGGTATTGCGCAGCAATCGGCGTGCAGCCTCGCGCACTGGACTAGCTGGGTGACATGTGCATGGCTTGGGGTCACGCTGTATAAGCTCGGGTTTTCATCTGATTCAGATGGCCCGGCGATGCAAAACTTACCGCGTGTCTTCGTCATCTCTTCCTCGCTGCCGGATCTCCTGCGGTGTGACCTGCAGCAGGCGGCGAGTCCAGAGGGCCAGATGCGAGGCGTGGGCAAAGCCCGCGCCCGTAGCGGCAGCGCTAATCGGCATCCCCGCTTGCAAGAACGCGACGGCGCGCCCTACGCGACGCTCGATGATGTAACGGTGCACTGGTCTCCCGACCGCGTGCCGGAATCCCAGCTTCAGGTAGGACACGCTAGTGCCGGCCACAAGCGCCAGCTCTTCCAGGGTGAGGTGCGAATCCTCCAGGTGGTCTTCGATGTGGACAAGGAGTTTGCGCAGGCCCTCATCACTGAACCGTGCCCGGGCGGAGCGCGGGAACTCGCGCCGCGACGCATAGGTGTGGAGCAGACGAGCGCAAATGGCATTCTCCAGGCTTTCGGCCAGAAACGTCCCGTGAGGCATGCCTTCCATGCGTTCTAAATGCAATGCACGGATCACGAGCGATATGCGGTCATCATGGACCTGTCTTTGCGGCTGTAGCAGCACTGTCGAAGGATCCAGATCCATGCCTTGCGCCACCGCAGCGAATGTCTGTGTAGGCAACCGCAAGCACAGCATCTGGATAGGCGACTCTATATCCCAGCGGCTCCGGACGCCTGCCGGAACGATGTTCATACCGCCGAGCCTGCGATGGAAACGCGGCATTCCGGGCATGTCCAGGCACGTCGCGGCAGCTGGAGAGCCAAGGTGCAGCGAAATCCCGTGGTTGGCCCGGGCCTGCGCATCGCACAAACCTGCTGGCTGGAGGTGGGTTGATGTAAATGTGCTCACCATATCGCTGCCTGTCGCCGTGGGTGGATTGGCTAATTATGCTTGCCTGGCCGTTTGTGTGCGACATACGCCCTGCAGGCCGGCACTATCACTGAACCGACGCGAGACCCGCCATTTCCTGTCGTGCCGCGCCACGGTTGTTATCCCCTTTTTTTTACAGGAGCCTGCATGCAAATCTTGAAGACACTCACTATCCTTCCGTTCGCTATCGGCATACCCATCGCGTGGGCGCAGGGGCTGCAAAACGAGTACGTTCCTGCAGACAGGACGCCCTGGTATCGCGAATCGCCGCGGGTCCCCGTGCAATTGGCGGCGTTGTGGGGTGACCGGGCCAAAGGTGAGGCAGGCACCCTGTTGACCGCGCCAGGGGGATTCAAGAGCGGAGCGCACTCGCACACCGCCGACTACCGGGCGATAGTCGTACGTGGAACCTGGAAGCACTCGGTGCCATCTACCGGCGAGGGCAAGAATGTAACGCTGCAGCCCGGGGCCTACTGGACACAGGTGCACACGCAGCTGCACGAAGACGCCTGCGTTTCGAAAACGCCTTGCGTCATTTTTCTGTTCAACAAAGAGCCCTACGCCACGGAATTCCCGGCCGCCAAATGATGAAAAAACCTTCCCTCTATCGCCACATCTCCGCCGCGGCGTTGATTGCCGGACTGGCCATCCCGATGCTCTCCCGTGCCGATGCGTTCGACAACGCCCGCAACGTGTCCATCCCGCTTGAGCAACTTCAGTTCCGGCCACAAGCACCCGGGCTGCCGCAGCGCTTGACAGACCTGTGGGGCGACCGCAACCGTGATGGCGGCTTTGGCCAGCTCATTGAACTGCCGCCTGGCTTTCGATCGCCGGTACATGCACACAGCGGTGACTACCATGGTGTTCTGATCAAGGGCGTCTGGCGCCACGAGGACGGAAACGGCACGGGAATTTCCTTGCCGCCCGGGTCCTACGTACGCCAGGCGGGCGGTGATTTGCATGTGGACGGCTGCGTGAGCGAAACACCTTGTCTCCTGTTCCTGTTCCAGTACTCGCGTGCCGACGTCATCTTGCCGCGAGCGCAATGACGGGGGCGGCCACACAAACCCCTCCCCCGTAATCCTGCAAAGAGCATGACCGCACCGCGAGACTTCACATGGAACTGCGCGCCTTGCTCGGCGGATGTCCAATCACACGCTTGAACGCCCGGCTGAACGAGGCCTCGGAGTCGAAGCCCAGCCGGTCGGCGGCGGTGGTGACACGCATGCCGTCCTGCGCGATCCAGTTGCGAGCCTGAAACATGCGAATGCGGGCCACGTATCGGGCAGGGCTCTCGCCCACCGAATCCTTGAATGCCTGGGCAAAACGTGATCGCGATGCGCCCATGATGTTCGCCATCTCCGGCACGCTCCAGTCCTGCTCCGGCGTCGCGTGAATGGCGGCAAGCACCTTGCCCACCCCGGGCGAGCGCAGCGCTGCGATCCAGCCTGTCGAGTTGCTGCAAGCGCATTCCACCCAGGCACGGATGATGCTCGCGGCGAGCACATCGGCCATGCGGGCCAGGATGCCGCAGGCGCCGATGCGGTTGAGCGAGGCTTCACGCTCCATCGCGTCGAGCAGCATGGGTACACCCGGGTCGCGTTGGGCCAGGTCGCCGGCGCGTATCACCTCCGGCATCATGGCCAGCAAGGGGTGCAGAGGGTCAAGGTTGAACTTCATGGTGCCGCAGAACATGACGTGGGATGGCGTCTGCGCTGCGGGGGCTCCATCCCGCAACAAATAGATGTCGTCTGCGACCCGCTCGCGATCGAAAGTCGCGAGGTCCACCGGCGGCACCTCGGGTGAGCTGGCCACGGTGTGGGCCGTGCTGCGGGGCAGCAGCACCGCGTCACCGGCCTTCAGTTCCATCCACCCGGACTGCTGCGTATGCATCCAGCAATCTCCGCTGGCGACGAAATGAAAACGTGCGGCAGCTTGCGCGGAGAAGGAAATCGCCCACGGCGCATGCATCAGGCAGCGGCCGTACTCGACGCCGTCCAGGCGCAGGCCCAGCAGGACTTTGGTGAGGGGGTCGGGGCCTGCGGCAGGAAGACCCCCGCCTTCGTGAGGAGGCTGAACGACGGGCGTGAAAGTTCTGGAGGAATCGTCAAGCATTTCGGCTCTTTCGCCATGGAAAAGTGTCGATGCTAGGCCTAAGCTGGCAACCCTGTCCTCAACAAGGCTTCACATTTCATGTCATCAACTTCCTCTTCTGCCTGCCTCGATCCGCTGGCCGCCGGCGCGACCCCCGGCAACGATTCACCTGGCGAAGCCGCCGCTCTCTGGGCGGCGGTGGCTTCACTCTCTCTCGGTGTGTTTGGCCTGGTCACGGCCGAATTCCTGCCGGCCAGCCTGCTGACCGCCATGGCGGCCGACCTGCACGTCACGGCGGGCGCTGCGGGCCAGGCCGTCACGGCCACTGCGCTCGTCGGTGCGGTGGCCGCGCCGACCATTCCCCTGCTGACGGCGCGCTTCGATCGCAAGCGGGTGCTGCTGACGCTCACAGCCCTTCTGTTCGTATCCAACCTGTTGGCGGCGACAGCCGCCTCGCTCGCGGTACTGCTGGTCGCGCGCGTGGTGCTCGGTATTGCGCTCGGTGGATTCTGGTCCATGGCGGCGGCACTGGCCATGCGCCTGGTGCCGGAGCGGCTGTTTCCACGCGCGATGTCGCTCGTGTTGACCGGCGTGTCCATTGCCACCGTCTGCGCGGCCCCAGTCGGCGCCTGGATGGGCAGTCTCTGGGGATGGCGTAGCGCTTTTGTCGCGGCAGGCGTCGTCGGCCTGCTCGCTTTTGTTGTGCAATTGATAGCGTTGCCGGCACTGCCGCCACGCGACCGGGCCAGTTTGAAGGGCCTGCGCGATCTGCTCACGCGGGGACCGGTACGCATTGCGCTGCTGGCGGTGCTGCTCGTGATATCCGGCCATTTTGCGGGCTTCACCTACATCCGGCCCGTGCTTGAAGACGTGACCAAGCTGTCGGTGGCGGCGGTTTCCGCCGTGCTGCTGGGCTACGGCATCGGCGGCTTCTTCGGGAACTTTGCAGGGGGCTGGCTGGCGGGGCGCAGTGAGCGATACGCGATCGTCGCAGGCAGCGGGATGATCGCCTTGCTTGCGGCTGCGCTGCTCATTGGCGGCAGCTCCACCGTGGTCACCGCTGTCGCGGTGACGCTGTGGGGGTTCGCATTCGGCGCGTTTCCGGTCGGCTTTCAGACCTGGATCGTGCGCGCCGCACCCGACCAGGCAGAGGCCGCGGGCGGGTTGCTGGTGGCAGCGTTCCAGATCGCCATTGCCACGGGCGCCATCGCGGGAGGCCTCATCGTTGACTGGACTGGAGCGCTCGGGGCTCCTGCGTTCGCCATGGTGGCCGTGGCCCTGGGTGGCCTGCTGGCTTGGCAGCGCGGTCCCGGATCCCGCCGCGACTGAAGCACAGAGGCCATCATGACAAATCCCAAACCGGACCTGAACACCAATCGGCGCCTCATACTGGCGGCGCACCCGCGCGGCCTGCCCGTTGCCTCTGACTTCGATCTCGTGGCCGACTCCGTGCCGCGCCCGGGTGAAGGCCAGGTGCTGTTACAGACGCAGTTCCTTTCGCTTGACCCGTACATGCGCAACCTGATGGACAAAATCGGGCCTGGATATGCACTACCCGTTCCATTGGGCGGCACCATGCCGGGCGGCACAGTCAGCCGCATCGTCGACTCCAGGCATCCCAAATATCGCGTTGGTGATCTCGTGCTAGCCAACGCCGGCTGGCAGGACTACGCTCTGAGCGATGGGATCGACCTGCAGGTCATTGGTGACATGGTCCGTCCGTCTCTGGCGCTTGGTGCGCTCGGAATGCCGGGCTTCACAGCCCACGTCGGATTGCTGGATATCGGTCAGCCAAAAGTTGGTGAAACTGTTGTGGTTGCAGCGGCGACCGGTGCGGTGGGCGCCATGGTCGGCCAGATCGCGAAACTCAAGGGCGCCCGCGTGGTAGGCATCGCCGGCGGTGCTGAAAAGTGCCGCCAGGCCGTCGACGATCTGGGCTTTGATGCCTGCGTCGACAGACACGGGCCATTATTGGGGGAACGGCTTGCTGCTGCATGCCCGGCGGGCATTGACGTGTACTTTGAGAACGTTGGAGGTGACGTATTGTCGGCAGTCCTTCCTCTGCTCAATCTTGGTGCTCGTATGCCCGTGTGCGGTTTTGTCGCACATTACAACGACTCGGCAGGCTCTCCCGGCCCCAACCAGCTGCCGCAACTCCTGGCCGCCATTTTGCAGAAGCGGGTGCGGGTGCAGGGCTTCATTATTCTTGACCACTACGGTGCGCGCTTTGACGTGTTCCGCAGTGAAATGGGTGAATGGATCAACAGTGGACAGGTCAAGGCGTTGGAGCACGTTGTGGATGGTCTTTTGCAAGCACCCGCCGCCCTGTCAGACCTGCTGCAGGGCCGGCACTCCGGCAAGGTCGTCGTACGCCTGGAGGCGTAGCTGGCAAGGCGACAGATTCAGGCTACCTCGCGTGCCGCTGTCCTGTCCAGGGTTACAACACACCGGCCTTGTAGACGCCGGGTACCGGTTCGCCCGTGACTTCGAGCACGCCGACCGCGCCCTTGCCTGCGCGTGACAAGGCGTGGTCCACCAGTAAATACCTTCCGGGGTGTTGGACCTTGATTTCGACGATGGTCGCGCCGCCGGGTGCCACCAGCGTGGTCTGCACGTCGTGCTTGAGACCCGTGAAGGAACCTTCGCTGTACACGGTATCGAAAATCTCACCGATGACGTGGAAAGACGAGATTTTGTTGGGGCCACCGACGCCAAAGTAAATGCGCACGGTTTCACCCACTTTCGCCTGCAGCTTGTGGGTCTTGTTCAGCGCACCGACTTCGCCGTTGAAGACGTAGTAGTCGGGCAACTCGTTGGCCATCTTTTCAAGGTCGGCCTCCTGGTGCCCTTTGGCCCCATGCGGACGGCCCGTGTACATCTCGCCCTGCATTACATAGTATTCGCGGTCCACCTTGGGCAAACCGCCTGCGGGCTCGACCAGGATCATTCCGTACATGCCGGCCGCAATATGTTGCGGCACCAGGGGCGTGGCGCAGTGGTACACGTATAAACCTGGATTGAGCGCCTTGAAGGTGATGGTCTTTTCCTGGCCCGGAGCAACCTGAGTGTGTTCGCCGCCGCCATGGCCGCCTGTCACCGCATGCAGGTCGATCGAGTGGATCATCTTGCTGTCACGCGCATTGGCCAGCGTCAGCTCAATGGTGTCGCCTACGCGGGCGCGCAGCATCGGACCGGGCACCTGGCGGTTGAAAGTCCAGTAGGTAAAGCTCGTGCCGTCGTCGAGCTTGCCGGGCAACTCGACCGTTTCCATGCGGTACTTCAGGGTCTTGGGAGCCCTGCCCCCTATGGCGGCTGGCACCGTGGCCGGGTTGGCGGCCACGCTGACTGCGGAGGGATCGGCGGCGCGCTGCGGCACGGGGGCTGGGGTATAGAGCGCAAGTGCGGCCTGGCCGGAGTCACTGCCAGTGGGCGCAGTGGCTTGGGCCGCGGCGGGGCCGGTGACTTGCAGCCGGCCTTCCATGCCGATCTGCCGGTGGCCGGGGATTGAGCAGAAGTAGGTGAAGGTGCCAGAGCGCGGAACCTTGAACCGCAGGGTGGTCTTGCCGGTGCCGGGGCTGAACTTGGACGATGCGACGTTGAGTTCGGGAATTACCAGGTCGTGCTCCGCGCCTTCGCCGCTTTCCAGCACGATCTCGATGGTGTCGTCCACGTTGGCAGCAAGGGTCGGGTTCACCTGTCCTTTGTCGTCGACGAACACCATTTTCCCGTCGACGATGTTGGTGTGCAGTTCGTAGCGCTTGAGCCCGGAGGGCGCCGCTGCGGTTGAAGGGCTGCCGGACGCGGCCGTGGTATGCGCCGGGTGCGCGGCGGGCTGCGCCTGCACGGAAAAAGCCGTGGCGAGGATACCGATGGCGGCGGCGATGGCGCCGAGGGAGAGAGTCCGTTTCATGTGGCGTTTCCTTGGTCTTTGTGCCGATTCGGCAGTTCTGACTATGCGAGTGGTGTGCCACGAGAAGCTTGTTTTAGATCAATGCCTTGCCAGATAGACGGCTTGTTCGACCTGAATAAAAATGCATCAGAACGTTCGGATTGCCGTGTCGGGCAACACCTGCCTTCATCCCGCTTCTTTTCCTTCCTGGCACGAGCCCAGTCGTCAGCGTCCGTTCATGTGTCGAGTTGCGCCAGCACGCGCCGTGTGGCGGCAAGGGCTCGGCGTGCGCGATCGGTGGCGCCGACGGTGAGTGCCAGCGTGTGCGTTGGCACTTCGAGGCTGAGCGGGATGTTGCGCGGCGCGGCGCGCAGGAGACCGAGGAGGTCCACTTCGCCATCGCCGGGAAACAGGCGCTCGGAGCGGGCCTCGGCGAGGATCGCGTCCATCGTCGGCGGAATGGCTGCGGGCACGTCACAAAACTGCATGAAGCGCATGCGCGACGGCGGAATTTCGGCAATGTCCTTGATGCGGCTACGCGAGCGGCTCAAATGGAAGGGGTCGATCAGGACACCGGCGTTGCTGCGGCCGGTGCGCTCAACGATACGCGCAGCCTGGGTCAAATCCTTCGCGTCGGTCCAGGGCATGAATTCCAGGGAGGCTGCCAGACCGTAGCTGTCGGCGAGGTCGCAGAATGCGGCGAAGGTATCGGTGAGCCGGGCCTCGTCTGGATCGTTTCCGGCCACAAGCAACTCGCTCGCGCCGAGCCGGGCAGCGGTGGCAATCGCGGCTTCGTAGTCGCCGACCAGGGTATCGGGCTTGATGCGAAAGATTTCGACATCAAGCACCTTGATGCCGGTGTCTGCCAGGCGATGTTCGACTTCGCGCAGCATCTGCGTGTCTCCCACAATGTCGTACTGCGGCTCGGTCGGCGTTGCTGGCAGCAAGCGGATGCCTACATGGCTGAAGCCGGCGTCAAAGGCACACGTCACCATTTCAGGCGGTGTCAGTTCCAGCACAGTCAAGGCGGCGAGTGAAATGGGTCGGGTCATATTCCTGGCTCTGGGAATAGTTTGTTTGCGGTGGTGAAACTGTATGAGCTAAGAATGCTTAGACAACCATTCAAGTGTGTCATGGTTGCAGCCGCTTGTTTGATCAGTTGATAGATGGCTGCTTTTGTCTGATCGTCGATACCTATTACGCCTTACAAACGGAATCATGCAATCAATGTAATCACTCCAGTCGCTGTGGCATGCTTGCGCGCATGACAGTGCGCGGCAAACTCGACAATTGGGCCAGGCGGATCAAGCGCGATGGATTGACGCTCTGGTTCGCCGGCAAACACCCGGCAACGCCCTGGTATGCGAAGGCGCTTGGGCTCTTCGTCGTGGCCTATGCGCTGAGTCCCATTGACCTCATTCCGGATTTCATCCCGGTGCTCGGATATCTGGACGATGTCCTGCTGCTGCCGGGGCTGATCTGGTTGACCATCAGGCTCTTGCCACCCGAGGTGCTCGCCGATTGCCGTAACCGGGCTGATGATTGGGTGAAGACGCAAGGCTCGAAGCCGGGCAGCCGGATTGCTGCGTTCGTGATCGTGCTGATCTGGATCGGATTCGCCGCGGCTTTGTGGATCTGGCTTGTCCCGCCGCGGTTATAGCCTCCGCACCGTTCCGCTCAATCGCAGGCTTCTTGATCCAGTGCACTACAAAGCAAATCGGCAAGGCGGCCGCCCGCATGTAGCGCTTCTGTTATAGCCCGGGGTGTGTACTCCGGCAGTACATGTCGCAAACAGACCGCACCGATGTCACCATCTGTATCCATGCTGGCGCCCAAAAAATTTGCATTTCTGGTGATGCTCCCTCTGTAAGCCGTCACGCTGAAAATTCTGACAAACGTCACAAAATGTGGAAGACGAAAAGTTACCTGGCAGGGCAGTAGCAACCGCCTTGTCAAAGGTATTACTGCAGCGTATCTTGCGATCAAACAAGCACAGCAGGGGGACGCGCTTGAAAAAGTTGAAGTTGCTGACTTTTCACGCCAGGTCGATTCGCTCCCACCTGTTCTGGACCTATGCCGCGCTGGGTACGGTGCTTGTGGTGGCGCTCATGGTACTGGCTGAGCTGGCCGCAAGCCGCATCGTGCTCGACGGCGCGCAGCGTGAGCTGGAGCAACTGGGCCGCCGCACGCAGGAGCAGCTGCTGCGCTTTCAGGAACCGGCCCGTGCCTGGCTGGAAGCCACCACCAACGACCCGCACGCCGGCCTCGAAGGTGAGAACGACATTTCGGTGCAGCGCATGCAGATGTCGATGCAAAACCGCTATCCCCAGATCGCCTCGCTGGTGTTCGGTTACCCGGACGGCAGTTACCTGCAGAGCATGGTGCTGCGCACCGAACGTGACCGGACCTGGGCCAAATCGCTGCCGGAAGCCCGCTACGCGGAGCAGATCATCCGGGTCGACGAACACGAAAAGCGGGTGGAGGAGTGGGTCTTTTACGACCAGCAAATGACCGCCATCGCCAGCGAACGGCGTCCCTGGGGCAACCGCTACGACCCCCGCAGCAGGCCCTGGTACGAGGGGGTGAGCGAGTTGAACCTGGGCACCTTCCAGGCCACCGACCCCTTTGTGCTGCAGCTTCCGGCGGAGTTCGGCATGGCGTTGTCACGGCCGCTCAGCGGGCCGAAGGGCGGCGTTGCAGCGGTAACGTTCACGGTCGCGGGCCTTTCGGATTTTCTGCGTGCGCGCAGCCAGGAAAGCCACGCCGAGCTGATCCTCTTTGATGAGCAGGGCCGCGTCTGGGGCTGGTCCGATGCAGACCGCCTTCGCCGTCTTCTGGCGTCCGGGCGGCCCGTGAGCCTTGCCGCGCTGAATGACCCCCTGTATGCCGCGTTGCCGCCGTTGATGACGCAGGCTTCGCTGAAAGATACGCCGATTCATTCAGTCGACGGCGCCGACGGCCAGCGTTTTGCTGCAGTGGTGGTGCCGATCGAAGGCGTGTTCAGCCGCAAGGCCTATGTGGCCCTCGTGTCTGACCAGAACCTGCTGCTGGCGCAGGTGCGGCGCATGCGCTGGATGCTGCTGGGGGTGGGCGTGGCCGGGCTGGTGCTTCTGATGCCCATGCTGTTCTGGATGGCCAACCGGCTGGCCAGGCCCCTGAAAAACCTGGTGCGCTCGGCCAGGCACATCCGGCAATTTGAATTCGACAGCGACATTCCCCAGGACAGCGACATCGCCGAGGTGCGCCGCCTGCAGGAGTCGCTGGCGCTGGCACGCATTGCGCTGCAGGGATTTTCGCGTTACGTGCCGCGGCCGCTGGTTCAGCATTTCATTGCCAACCGCCTGACGCCGCAGGCCGGCGTCGAGCAACGCGAGCTGGCCGTGCTGTGCGCCGCGCTGGACGACGACCACGCCACGGCCATGACCTGGTCGCCGCATGCCGACCACTACCTGCAGATCCTGGCGGTGGAAGTGGCGCAGGGCAAGGGCATGATGGACCGCTACGAAAGCTGCACCGCCGTTGCACTGTGGAACACACCGCTCAATGTGTCCAACCCGGCGGGCTACGCCTGCGAGGCCGCGCTGCGCGCGGTGGACTCCATGAAGGCGCTGGCCGAAGGCCTTGATGTACCGGTCAAGCCACCGCGCTTCGGCCTGGATTTTGGCAATGCCACCGTCGGCAACTTCGGCACCTGGGACCACCTGACCTTTACCGCAGTGGGCGCACCGCTGGACCGGGCCCGGGCGCTGGCGCGGCAGGCCAATGCGCTGGGCGTGAACATCGCCGCCAGCCGCGCGGTGGCGCTTTCGGCCGCGCGGTTTTTCCGTTTCAGGCTGGTGGCCACAGTGCCGCTGGGCCCGAAAGATGAGCCCTGCGAGGTGTATGAGCTCCTGGAAAGAATAGACCACGAACACCATGCGAAACACGAAGGGGTGAGCCTGCCGGCCGTGTGAGCTGCAGGTTTGCGCCGCCGGGTCCGCGTGGCTGTTCTTCATGTGAAAGAGGGGTCTTTATGGCCGGCAGATCAATGTTGACGCGCAGGCACTGGCTGCGCCAGGGTGCCGGCCTGGCCGGTGCAGCGGCGGTGGGCGTTGCGCAGCTTGCCCGCGCGCAGGCCGGCAAGCCGTTCACGATGTCCTATGGCTGGGTTCCGTGGGCAGCAGGTAACTCGCCGGTCACGCAGCACATGATCAACAAAAAGCTGATCGAAAAACACGCGGCGGAATTTGGCTACGACCTCACCATGGATTACCGCGCCTACCCCGCAGCAGCCCCGCAAGTCGAGGCCCTGGCCGCCGGCCAGCTCGACATGGCCATGTGGGGCAACACGCCGACGCTGCGCGCCATTGTCGCGAAGCTTCCGTTCAGCCTGGTGTCGGTGGCGGAGGGGCGGCTGCGCTTTTTGCTGTGCACGCGCAAGGACTCGCCCATCCGCAACGTGCAGGACCTCAAGGGAAAGACGGTCGGCACGCTGGTGGGTGCAGACCCGTACAACGCGTTCACGCAAATCCTGCGCTATGAGCTGGGCAACCCCGATCCGGCCGCGCACGGCATCCGCATGGTGCACCTGCCCACCTTGCCCGAAGCTGCGCAGGTGCCCAGCGGCGTGGACGCCACGCTCGCCGTGTACCCGGCCTTCCTGAAAGCGCAGTCCACGGGCACGGTGGCTGTGATGAACTCCTACGGCTATACCGAAGCCCAGTACGACGGCCCCGCCGGCAAGGGCGCTGGAATTTTGCTGCCCTCGGTGAAGAACTCACCCTTTTACCCCGATGGCTATTACCTGCACCGGTCCTTCCGCATCGTGCATAACAACATCGTGGAAAAACACCCCAACCTCGTGCTGGCCTTTCTGCTGGCGCAGCAGGAGGCCGTGAGCGCGCTCAGCCAGGCGGACCCCGAGGCCGTCTCGCAACTGGTCAAGTCCTACTGGGGGCTGTCGCCGGCAGATGGCGCCAGGGTGGTTCGCGACGAAGTCGTGTTCCGCCGCGGCTGGGCCTGGTCCACCGAAGGTGACGCGCTGGCCTTGTTTGCCACCTCCAAAATGATTGCAGGCGCAAAAATCATTCCGCAGCCCTTGAGCTGGGCGCAGGTGAAAAGTGTGTTCGTGCAAACCGCGCCGCTGGCCAAACAGGCTTACGAGCGGCTCGGTGCCAAACCCGCCATCACGGAATTCCAGAGCGCGAAGGTCGGCGACCTGCGCGGCCTGCCGTCATGGGAGATGACGCGCTGGAAAGACCGGACCTAGCGGTTTGCGGGCTGCAGTTTGCTATTAAAAATATAGCTGCTTGCGCCCGTATTCATTGAGCTGCAACTGATTTTCATGCATAAAAACGGGCTTTTCGAGGCGATTTCGGGTGTGCGAAGGCCCCGGAGCCCACTTTTCAGGCATAAAAAAGGCCAGCAACCCAATAATTTCGGGCGCTGGCAGCTATTTAATTGATAGCAATACTCCGATGCCCACGCTCAGATGCAGGCCAGCTCCACCCATTGATGCAGCGTGTCCGGCTGCCGTATCACCTGCACCAGGCTGGCAGCCGGCCCGTTTTTGCTGATGGCCAGCACCACGGTGTGCACGGAAGGGTCATTCAGTGCCGCACGCAGCAGGGGCATGCCGGCGCTCTCGGGTGCTTCAGCGTCAAGGGGCGCCGCACGCAAGGCTTCCACCAGTCGCGTTGCCAGCGCCACGGTCAGTGCTGCAGGCCGTTCCATGTTCAGCCGTTGCGGAAAAGGAAGCTGTAGGCGTTGAGCGCCGGCACGCCGCCCAGGTGCGCATACAGCACGCGTGAGCCGGCCGGAAACTCGCCGCGCCGCACCATGTCGATCATGCCCTGCATCGATTTGCCTTCGTACACCGGGTCGGTCAGCATGCCCTCCTGGCGGGCGCACAGGCGAATCGCCTCCAGCGTGCCTTCGGACGGCAGGCCGTATTCGGGGCCGCCGTAGCGGGTGTCGAGCACGACGTCTTTTTCGGTGATGGGGCGGCCGAGCTCTACCAGCTTCGCGGTGTTCTGTGCAATGCGCACAATCTGCGCGTGGGTCTGGGCGGGCTTGGCCGACGCATCGATGCCGATTACCCGGTCAGCGCGGCCGTCTGCCGCAAAGCCCACCACCATGCCGGCCTGCGTGCTGCCGGTGACGGAGCACACCACGATGTAGTCAAACTTGAAGCCCAGCTCGGCCTCTTGCGCGCGCACTTCTTCGGCAAAGCCGACAAAACCCAGGCCGCCATACGGGTGCTCTGAACAGCCCGCCGGAATCGGGAAGGGCTTGCCGCCCTTCTTGCGCACGTCTTCCATCGCCTGCTCCCAGCTCGGGCGGATGCCGATGTCAAAACCCGCCGCGTCCAGGCGCACGTCGGCGCCCATGATGCGCGACATCTCGATATTGCCCACGCGGTCATACACCGCGTCGGAGTAGTTGACCCAGTTCTCCTGCACCAGCACGCACTTCATGCCCAGGTGCGCCGCCACCGCTGCGACCTGGCGCGTCTGGTTCGACTGGATGCCGCCTATCGACACCAGCGTGTCGCAGCCCTGCGCCAGCGCCTCGGGGATCAGGTATTCCATCTTGCGTGTCTTGTTGCCGCCGAACGCCAGGCCGCTGTTGCAGTCTTCGCGCTTGGCAAACAGCTCGACCTTGCCGCCCAGGTGGGCGCTCAGGCGCTTGAGCGGCTGTATCGGGCTGGGCCCGAAGGTCAGGGAGTGCTTTGCAAATTTCTGGAGCTGGAGCGGGTATTGGAGTGGGGTAGGCATGGAAGTTTTTCTCGGTTGAAGCCCTGGTGCGTAGACTGAAATGGCCGCAAAAAAGGAGGGCATGTGGGTGAAGGGTTGGGTGCAGTCCTGAATCAAATCGTATCGCCGGGCCTGTGGAATGAATTGCATACTTCAGCGAATAAAGTGACTCAGGAATATTTGAATTGGATAAACGCACAATTTATTTTGTTGAATTGCCATTTGGTGCAAGATTTGTACAATCCCCCAATGGAAAAAGAACTCGACCGGGTAGACCGCAAGCTCCTGAAGCTGCTGCAGCAGGACGCCTCATTGCCCAACATGCAGCTGGCCGAAAAAACCAACCTCAGCGCACCGGCCTGCTCCAGGCGGGTGGCCAGGCTCAAGGAGCTGGGGCTGATCCGCAAGACCGTGGTGCTGGTCAACCCGCGTGCGCTGGGCTACAACGGCCTGGTCATCATCGGTGTCGTGCTCGACCGCTCCACCACCGACTCATTCGCCGCGTTTGAAAAAGCCGCCGCCGGCCTCACGGGTTGCCTCGAGGTGCAACTGGTGACCGGCGAGTTTGATTATTTTGTGAAGCTGCGCATCAAAAGCATCGACTCGTTCAACGAGATGCACAGCGCCCAGCTTGTGGCGCTGCCCGGCGTGCGGCAGGTGCGCACCTTTGTGTGCCTCAAGGAAGTGTTCGAGACGACCGTCATTCCGGTCTGAAGTGGTGGGCTGGACCCGGGATCAATTGCGCAGTCAATCCTTGCGCTCTTCGTAAGCCGGGTCAGCCGAATACGCCGGGCGAATCCGCGTCTTTTTAACAATGCCGGCCGGTGTGAACAGAATCACCAGCTCCGGGTTGGCCGCAGTGGGTTGCGGCGTTTTTTTCCGGTAGACCCACACCTCCAGCCCGCTGTCGAACTTCACCGACGTGGCGGCGTCGCCCAGCGCGGCCACCACATCGGCCTTGGTGGATTGCCCGGCCACGATGGCGCCCTGCGCGCTTTCCATCGTCATGGCCGGGTCGCGAAAAGGCGGCGGTGCTTCCTCGCGGCCGAACAATCCCCCCGGGCCCGCGCAGCCGGCCAGCCACAGGCAGGCAAGCAGCATCGCACCGGCATGCCGCAACGTTTGACGGGGCAGGGTTTTCATCATGGCCCGTCCATGTACTCAAACTCCACCAGCGTGTCGTCCGGCCAGCTCCGGTCGCCCAGCGGCAAGACGTAAGTGCGGTCCACCAGCACCTCGCAGTCGCAATACGGCAGGTCGCCGTTCAGGTTGGGGTCGTCGCTGGCGGCGGCGTACAGCTTGTCGATGGAAAGAATCTCCCGCCGCGGGCCATTGACCATGGCCACGCTGAACAAAGGCCGGTCTGCAAAGAAAAGATAAAGCGGCGCCTTCCTGTCGCAATAGGCCGGCGTATCCAGAATCACCCGCGCCAGCCGGCCGATCACGTTGGTGGTATTCGACACCAGGCCCGCCTCCATGCCCACCTGGCACTCCAGCCGCAAGTCCCCCAGCCGACGCGTGTTGGGCGGCAGGCCCGGCGTGCGAATCTCGGTGCGCCACGTCATGGTCTGCGCCTTCCGGTTCGGAATCACCTGCGCGTTTTCGCCAAACGCCTTGGGGTCACGCTCCAGCGTAAAGGTATGGTCCGGCGCCACCGCCACGCCAAACGCCACCGTCGTCCCGATGACCTCCATCTCGATGCGGTCCATCTCCGTTTCGCGCTTGCGCGGCAAGAGTTTGAAGCGCAGCGACGCGTTGGGCGCCATGGCGGCGCGCTGTTTCTCGAAAAGGTCCATGCCGCGGACCATCTTGCGGTAGGACTTTTCGACGGGGTCGCGGTTAGCCTTGGCCGCGATCGTGACCTGCGGCAATGTGCCTGCGGCTTTGTCCTGCGCAGCGGTGCCCAGGCACGCAGCGGCCAGGGCTGACGCCAGGATCAGCCGTGTGGCGAGGCGAAAAGGGCGGGTTGACATGGCACCGTCAGTACGGAACGGATTCACAGGTAAAACCAATCCTAGTGCGCGCGAACACGCTGCTGTGTAGGACTTGTTCCAGCGGTGCGGCGGGCCGCCGTTCTGCTCGCCGGTGGGCCTCTGCAAGGCGTTCAGGGTTGAACAGGGGTGCTATTAAATCAGGAGCTGCTTGCGCCCGTATTGATTGGGTTTCAGGCACTTTTTATGCCTAAAGCAGGCACTTTTAAGGTGTCTTCCACGCCCGCCGCCGGCGTGATGAGGCGCCGGCGCTCACACCAGCGCCGGCAGGCTGTCCAGCACTTTGTCCAG
This sequence comes from Polaromonas sp. P1_E11, assembly GCF_056405995.1. NCBI lineage: Bacteria > Pseudomonadati > Pseudomonadota > Betaproteobacteria > Burkholderiales > Comamonadaceae > Polaromonas > Polaromonas sp. P1_E11. Next base: position 1,442,796 of record NZ_JBFUBA010000001.1, on the reverse strand, counting down.
TGTGATCGGGTAGTGGCGCACCCGCGCGCCGGTGGCGTTGTAGACCGCATTGGCCACTGCCGCGCCAACGCCGCAGATGCCGAGTTCACCCACGCCCTTGGCCTTCATCGGCGATGAGGTTGGGTCGGTCTCTTCCAGGAAGATCACGTCCTGGTGCGGAATGTCGGCATGCACCGGCACCTCGTAGCCCGCCAGGTCGTGGTTCACAAAAAACCCGTGGCGCTTGTCGACGGCGAGTTCTTCCATCAGCGCCGCGCCCACGCCCATGGTCATCGCGCCTATCACCTGGCTGCGCGCGCTCTTGGGGTTGAGGATGCGGCCCGCGGCGCAGACGGCCAGCATGCGCCGCACGCGAATCTCGCCGGTGTAGATGTCAACGCCCACTTCCACAAAGTGCGCGCCGAAGGTCGACTGCTGATATTTTTTGCCGAGGTCGCCGAACTCGATGGTGTCTTCGACCACCAGGCCCGCCGCACCGGCGGCTTCGGCCAGCGGCACACTGCGGCCGCCTGCGCTGACCATGCCGTCGGTAAAGGTCACCCCTTCCTGCGGCATTCCCAGTTTTTGGGCGACGGCTTCGCGCAGCTTCATGCAGGCGGCGTACACGCCCGACGTGGAGCTGTTCGCGCCCCATTGCCCGCCGGAGCCGGCCGACACGGGAAAGGCGGAGTCACCCAGCCGCACAAACACCTTTTGCAGCGGCACGCCCATGACTTCAGCGGCGGTCTGCGCAATGACGGTGTAGGTGCCGGTGCCGATATCGGTCATGTCGGTTTCGACCGTGACAAGACCGGTGTTGTCCAGCCGCACGCGCGCACCAGACGTCATAGTCAGGTTGTTGCGAAAAGCCGAGGCGACACCCAGGCCCACCAGCCAGCGTCCTTCACGCAGCTGGCCCGGTTTGGCTACGCGCCGGCTCCAGCCGAAGGTTTGCGCGCCGGTTCTCAGGCATTGAATCAACTGGCGCTGGGAGTAAGCGCGCGCTGGCTTTTCAGGGTCTACCTGCGTGTCGTTGAGGACGCGGAATTCCACCGGGTCCATGCCCAGCTTTTCGGCCATTTCATCCATCGCGATTTCGAGCGCCATCAGGCCGGGCGCCTCGCCCGGTGCGCGCATCGCATTGCCCTCGGGCAGGTCCAGCACGGCCAGCCGTGTGGCGGTCATACGGTTGGCGCCGGCGTAAAGCAGGCGCGTCTGGTTCACCGCGGTCTCGGGCCCGCCGCCGGGCAGGTCGCCTGACCAGCCTTCATGGCCGATAGAAGTGAGCTTGCCGTCGCGCCCCGCGCCCAGGCGTATGCGCTGGATGGTGGCCGGCCGGTGGGTGGTGTTGTTCATCATCAGCGGCCGCTGCAGCGCGACCTTGACCGGCCGCCGCACCGCGCGCGCGCCCAGCGCGGCCAGCAACACATCGGCACGCAGGAAAAGCTTGCCGCCGAAGCCCCCGCCGATAAAGGGCGACACCAGCCTGACGTTGGCTTTGGGGATGCCCAGCGTCTTCGCCAGATCGCCCACGCCCCAGTCGATCATCTGGTTGGCTGTCCACACTGTGAGCTTGTCGCCCGTCCACGCGGCGATGGTGGCGTGCGGCTCCATCATCGCGTGGGACTGGTCGGGCGTGGTGTAGGTGGCGTCCAGCTGCACAGGCGCCGCGGCAAAGGCGCCCGCGAAATCGCCCATCTTCGTTTCAGGTTCTCCCGAAAAATCAGACGCCTTGGCCAGCGGCGCGCCGTCTTTTTCGCTTGCCAGGTTGAACTTGCCCGGCGTGCTCTCGTAGGTGATGCGCACGAGTTGCGCGGCGGCGCGCGCCTGCTCAAACGTGTTGGCTACCACCAGCGCCACGGCCTGGTGGTAGTGGTCGATTTCCGGCCCGCCCAGCAGCCTGGCGGTGTTGAAGCTGCCCTTGGTGAGCTTGCCGGCGTTCTCTGCCGTGACGATGGCCAGCACGCCCGGCGCGGTGCGGGCCGCGCGCAAATCCATCGACGCGATGCGGCCCTTGGCGATGCCGGCGCCTACGACGTAGCCGTAGGCCGCGTCCGGTGCGGCGTCGTGGCGCTCGTAGGCGTAGGGTGCGGTGCCGGTGGTTTTGAGCGGGCCGTCAATGCGGTCGGTGGGCTTGCCGATGACCTTGAGCTGGTCAATGGGGTTGGTGGTGGCCGGGGTGTCGAACTTCACGATGCGCTCCTCGCCTGGGCCAGCACGGCGGCGATGGTTCGCTCTGCCAGTGGCAATTTGAAGGCGTTGTCATGTGTCGGCGTTGCGCCGGCCAGCACGCCGGCCGCAAGAGCCCGCGCACCCTGCGGCATGGCGGCCTCTGCGGCTTCAACGCGCCAGGGCTTGTGCGCCACGCCGCCCAGGGCGAGCTTGCCGGAGCCATCACGCTGCACGATGGCAGCCACGGAAACGAGCGCGAAGGCGTAAGAGGCGCGGTCACGCACCTTGCGGTAGATGTGCACACCGCCGGCCGGGCGCGGCAGCGTCACAGCGGTGATCAGCTCACCGGGCTCCAGCGTGTTTTCGATGTGCGGCGTTTCGCCTGGCAGCCGGTGAAAGTCGGCAATCGGAATGACACGCGCACGCCCGTCGGCCCGCACGGTTTCTACCGATGCGTCGAGCACCCGCATGGCAACAGCCATATCACTCGGGTGGGTGGCGATGCAGGCGGTGCTGGTGCCGATGATGCCGTGCTGGCGGTTCACGCCCCCGATGGCGCTGCAGCCGCTGCCCGGCTGGCGCTTGTTGCAGGGCTGGTCGGTGTCGTAAAAATAGGGGCAACGTGTGCGCTGCAGCAGGTTGCCGGCGGTGGTCGCCTTGTTGCGCAACTGGCCCGAGGCACCGGCGAGCAAGGCCCGCGACAGCACGCCGTAGTCGCGCCGCACGCGCTCGTCGGAGGCGAGCGCGGTGTTGCGCACCATCGCGCCCACACGCAGGCCGCCCTCGGGCGTCGCTTCAATTTTGTCCAGCGCCAGCCCGTTCACGTCGACAAGATGCGCAGGCGCTTCGATCTGCAGCTTCATCAAATCAAGCAGGTTGGTGCCGCCTGCGATGAACCTGGCTGACGGGTTGCGGGCCACCGCTGCGGCGGCTTGCGCCGGCGAGGTGGCGCGCTCGTATGTGAAGGGTTTCATGCCTGCGCCCCCGCTACTTCGGTGATGGCTTCAACGATGTTGGAGTAGGCGCCGCAGCGGCAGATGTTGCCACTCATGCGCTCGCGGAGCTCGTCGGGCGAGAGCAGCGGCCGAGCGGTAATGTCCGCGCTGACGTGGCTGGGGACGCCCCGGCGCAGCTCGTCGAGTGCGCCGACGGCAGAGCAGATCTGGCCCGGCGTGCAGTAACCGCACTGGTAGCCGTCATGCTTGACAAAGGCTGTCTGCAGCGGGTGCATGCGCTGCAAGGTTCCCAGGCCTTCGATGGTGGTCACCTTGCTGCCCTCATGCATCACGGCCAGCGTCAGGCAGGAATTGATGCGCTGCCCGTCGAGCAGCACAGTGCAGGCGCCGCACTGCCCATGGTCGCAGCCCTTTTTGGTACCGGTAAGGTGCAGATGCTCGCGCAAGGCATCGAGCAGCGTGGTGCGCGTGTCCAGGTTCAGGGTGTGGGCCGCGCCGTTGACCTCGATGGTCACGCGCCCCTGAGGGACGGAGCCGGGTGCGGCGAGCGGTGAAGAGGGGGCTGCAGTGGCGTCTGATGGCATAGTGGTCACAGCCGCTGAGGCGGCACTAGCGATCAGGATACCTCGCCGGGAGATGGTGAGTGCATCGGTGGGGCTTTCCATGGCTTCTGCCTTTGTCCTTTAAGAGGGAGTGGGGAGTGGCGAGGTAACCGCCAGCATCCCGGAGCAGGGCCGGTTGCGCTGTAGGAAACAGGCTTGGTGGGGAGTCAGTTGCCGCCACTGCCGCCGCCGCGTCGAGGTCAGGAAGCACGCCCGGCGCCTCCTCCTATTTCTTTTGCCTTACTTTGCAGACAAGTTGTCAAGCGAGCCAAAGCCTTGAACCCGACCGCGCAGTACCTCGATCCGTTGGCAGCAGCAATCCTGCAAAGGGGCTGCGCGATGCGCTCAGGCAGAAATCCTGGGCTCTTCCGTCAGGCTGTAGCAGGTGAACACCTTGTTCAGGGCCGGCAGGGGCGCCACTTCCATTTCCCCCACTGCGGGTTCCATGATGACCATGGCGACCGTGGCTGAGAGGTTGTCGTGGCTGCCGATGCGGGGCGGGCGGCAGACGGAGTAGGGCAGGCCGAAGTTGTCGAAAAACGCGTTCTTCAATTCCTGGCGGCCCAGCTTGTCTTGCTGGTTCAGCAGCTTGCGCACGCGCCAGTCGCGGTAGTGGCTGTCGGGTGATTGGGAAATGCCCATGTCCACCAGCTTGCTGAGGGCGACGGGGCTTATCCAGTGGTTGGCGTGCACGATCAGGTTGTCGGCGCCGGGATAAATCGGAAACGATTCGTTGGTGGTGCATTCAAAGTCGATGCCGAAGCCCTGCGACATGCCCAGCATGATGTTGTTGGAGCAGGACTTGGGTGTGGCGGCGACGGCCTTCATGGCCAGCGAAAAAATCTCCTGCTCCAGCACCTTGCGGCGGATCAGCGACAACGGCACACCCAGCTGCTTGAAGTCGCGGTCTGACTCGAGGTAGTTGGCGGTGATGGACACGCCCGCGCTGTTGAAGCCGCTGCGGGCCAGCCCGCCGGCTTCGACAAAGGTCAGGAAGTCGGGGCCGTTGTCATTGCGCACGCGCAGCACGACGGAGGTCTCGACGCACTCGGCGCGCCAGTCCCAGTTCTGGCCATGCAGCAGGTTGCCGTTGGCCGAACGCTCGGGCAGGATGAGGGCGCCGGTGCAGCCGTCGCCGGGTTCCTGGTCGGCAGCCTTGACCTTGTCGGCGCGGGCCTTGGCCAGCACCTCGGTGCGGGCGTTGATCATCACGATGTCCTGGAAGTCCACGCCTGCGCCCTCGGCGATGCCGCGCATCTCGTCGATGTAGTGGGGTGCGAAGTTGCCGATTTCCTTGGCGAAGAAGTCGATCAAGCGCGCGCGTGCCTGTTCGCTGTAGCCCAGGTTGATCAGCGTCTGGCCGTACAGGCGCGCGCTGCCGCGTACCCGGTCGGCGGCTTGCTGCCCGTACTGCAGGCCGCGTTCATGCGGGCTGCCGGAAACCGAAATAAAAGGGAATTGCTCGATGTTTGCCATGTGCTGTGCTGCCGTAAAAAATGGGTCGGAAGGCGTGCCTTGGAGGCGATAGCGGCCGCCGCGAGGCGTACCTGTCCAGGCCTTGTGCGCGGTGCGCATCAAGGCGAATCAGAAGCAATGCTGCAAAGGCCTACCTGGCGGCCAGCTTGGTATTCCAGAGCAGCGGCTTGCCTTCCCACACCGTGAACCCGTTCACGCGTTTGCGCACGGCCCACGAATCGGTCACGTTGTAGAGGATGACCAGCGGCGTCTTGGCGATCATCAACGCGTGCAGCTGGTCAAACAAGGCCTGGCGCTTCTTCGGGTCGGCTTCGGCGAAGCTCTGGTCGATCAGCTTTTGCGCGACCGGGTCGTCCCACACCTTGCGCGGCTGCTTGGCCTTGTTGCCCGAGAACTGCTCATAGCTCAGGGCCGGGTCCAGGCGGGAAGAGTAGGTGAAGGAACTCATCTGGTAGTTGCCGCTGTTGTAGCGGTCCAGCTGGGTTGCCCATTCGAGCACTTCGATCTGCGCGTTGATGCCCACGGCCTGCATCATGGCCTGGCTCATCACCGCGACCGAAAAGCTGGGAACATGGGCGCGTTTGTTGGCCTGGATCACGATAGGCTGGCCCTTGTAGCCGGCTTCCTTCAGCAGCTGCTTGGCCTTGGCTGGGTCGTGGCGGTAGCCTTTTTTCTGGGCCGCCGTGTAGAAGGCCGAGGTGTCCTGGATGGCCGAGTTGTTGACGCGCGCCAGGCCTTCGGACGCGGCCGCGACGAGCTGGTTCATGTCCAGCGACAGCGCGATGGCCTGGCGGATGCGCTCGTCTTTGAGCAGCGGGTCGTTGGTCTGCATCAGCAGCGTGTTCTTGCCCGCATCCACTGCGGCGACCACGCTGAGATTTTTGTTGGCCTTGAGTTCCTGCACGTCGGACGAGGTGATCTGGCCCGCATCGATGGCGCCGGACTGCAGGCCGGCCTTGGAGGTCGACATGTCGGGGACGGTCAAAAACTTGACCTGCCCGACCAGCGGCTTCTTGAGGCCGAGGTAGCCGTCAGGCTTGGTGCCGGGGGGCGACTGGTAGTCGGCAAAGGCGCTGAGCGTCACGTATTCGCCGCGCTTCCATTCTTCAAACTTGAAGGGGCCGGTGCCGATGGGCTTGTCCCAGCTTCCGTCTTCCTTGACGGATTTTTTGTTCAGGACGGCCGTCATGCCGCAGTCGGTGCGGGCCAGGTTGTCAAGAAAGACAGCCGAGGGTTTGTCCAGCTGCATGACCACGGTCTGTGCGTCCGGTGCCGTGACGGAAGTCACCTTGACGCCGGAGCGGCCGTCAAATTCGCTGAGGCAGCGCCAGTCGGTCTTGGGTTCCATGTAGCGCTTCCAGCTCCACAGCACATCGGCCGAAGTCATGGGCTCGCCGTTGTGAAACTTCACGTTGGTGCGCAACTTGAAGATATAGGTCAGGCCGTCGGGGCTGGTGACGATGGAACGCGCCAGCAGTGGGCCGACGGTGCCGTTCTCGTGGTACGCCACCAGGCCTTCGACGATGTTGAGCACCACGCCGTCGGTGGTGTTGTCGCGGTTGACGCCGGGGTTGGTCGAGCGGATGTCGGCCGGCTGCGCGACCACGATTTGCGGGGTCTGGGCCTGGGCCGCGGAACAGGCAGCCAGCACGGCGGTGGCCAGAAATTTCAATCGAAGGGAAAGCATGAAAAGCTCCTTAAAGATCAGACCGGAAGAGGGTGTAGGGGGTTCAGGGCGCCTGCCGGCGCATCGGGCTCGTCAAAACGCCACTTGAGTTGCATGCCGCCCTGGCCGGTGGGCGTGAGCGCAGGAATCGCGGAGAGCAGCTTGCGTGTGTAGGCGTGCTGCGGGTTATCAAACACTTCGTCGCGGCTGCCCTGCTCGATGATCTGGCCGGCCTGCATCACGATCACGCGGTCGGCCACCTGCTCGACCACGCCGAGGTCGTGGCTGATGAAGAGGCAGGCAAAACCGTGGCGCTCCTGCAGCTCGGCCAGCAGCGCCAGCACCTGGGCGCGCACGGTCACGTCGAGTGCGGACACCGGCTCGTCGGCAATCACAAAAGCCGGCTCGCGTATCAGCGCGCGGGCAATCGCCACGCGTTGGCGCTGGCCGCCCGAGAGTTCGTGCGCGTAACGTTGCGCATGCCGGGGCTCCAAACCAACCTCATCAAGCATCTTCGCTACGCGCGTTTGCCGCTCGGCTGAAGAGATGCCAGGAACCAGCCGCAGCCCTTCACCGACCAGTTGGCCAATGCTCATGCGCGGGTTCAGTGATGAGTACGGGTCCTGGAACACCATCTGGCAATTGAGCCGGTAATCGAGCCAGCCCGCGTCGCTGCGCGCGATTGAGCGGCCACGAAAACGGATTTCGCCTTCGGTCGGCTTGAGCAAGCCCGCAATCGCACGGCCCAACGTGGTTTTTCCCGAACCGGAGCCGCCCACCACCGCGACGATCTCGCGCGGGCGCACCACCAGGTCGATGCCGTGCAGCACACGTTTGGCGGTGGACCTGGCAAACAGGCGGCGCTTGCCGGGGTAGTCGAAGACGAGGTTGCGTACTTCGATGACGGGCTGTTCGTCGGCAATCGTGCGCGCGGCTTGCCGGCGCGGGATGGCCTCCAGCAGCTTGCGGGTGTAGTCCTGCTTCGGGCCGGCCAGCAGGGTGGCGGTGTCGCCGGCCTCAACCACTTCGCCCTGCTGCATGACGATCATGCGCTGGGTGTAGCGCGCGACCATGGGCAGGTCGTGACTGATCAGCAGCACGGCGGTGTTGTGTTCGCGCGTGAGGCCGACCATCAGCTCGAGCACATCGCGCTGTACCAGCGCATCCAGGGCAGTGGTCGGCTCGTCGGCGATCAGCAGTGCGGGCTCCAGCAGCATGACAGAGGCCAGCATCATGCGCTGGCGCATGCCGCCAGAGAATTCATGCGGCCATGCGGCGAGCGCGGCCTGCGGGTCGGTGATGCCGACGCGCGCGAGCATGGCCAGGGCCCTGTCGCGCCGTGCGGCCGGCGAGAGCTCGGGCCGGTGCAGGGCCAGGCCTTCGTCGAGCTGCCGGCCAATCGTCATCGAGGGGTTGAGCGAGGTCATGGGCTCCTGGAACACCATGCCGATGCGCGCGCCCCGCAGCTGGCGCAAACGCGCATCGCCGGCCGCCGCCATGTCCTCGCCTTCAAACAAAATGCGGCCCGCGCTGCGCACCAGCGGCAGCGGCGTGAGGCCCATGATGGCGCGCGCCGCCTGGGTCTTGCCGCTGCCGGATTCGCCGACGATGCCAACGATCTCGCCGGGCGCGACGGTGAAGGACACATTGCGCACAATCTCGCGGCCGCCCTTGCCGATGGAAAGGCTCAGACCGGAGACATCGACCAGTTGCGTCATTCGATACCCCTCATGCGCGGGTCCAGCAGATCACGCACCGCGTCGCCCAGGAAGTTGATGCCCAGCAGCGTGAGCGCGATGCACAGGCCCGGGAAGATGGAGAGATAGGTCGCCTGCGCCATAAAGGGCCGGGCCGCGGCCAGCATATTGCCCCAGGTGGGCGCGGGCGGTGGTACGCCCAGGCCCAGGAAGGAGAGCGAACTCTCCGCCAGGATGACCCAGCCGAACATCGAGGTGGCCAACACGGTGAGCGGCGCCACGCAGTTGGGCAGCACGTGGCGGTACATGGTGTAGAGCTCCGAGTTGCCGAGCACGCGCGAGGATTCGATGAATTCCTTTTCACGCAATGACATCACCGTGCCGCGCACGATGCGCGTGACTGAGGGCGTGTAGGCCAGGCCCAGCGCCAGGATGATGCCGTACTTGTTGGCGCCAAAGACGGCGAGCAGCGCCAGCGCCAGCAACAGGCCGGGGAAGGCCAGCAGGGCGTTGACAAAGGCCATGATGATGCGGTCGGTCCAGCCGCGCACAAAGCCCGTCAGCACACCGATGGCGGTGCCTGCGGTGATAGAGAGCAGTACCGTGAGAAAACTGATCCAGACGCTGTTGGAGGCGCCGGCCATGAGGCGCGAGAGTTCGTCGCGGCCGAACTCGTCGGTGCCCAGCCAATAGGTGGCGCTGGGCGGCTTCAGGCGCGCCAGGAAGTTGATCTTGAGCGGCTCGTGCGGCGTCCAGAAGAAGGCCAGCACGGCCGCGGCGAGGATCAGGCCCACGATGAAGAGGCCGATCAGGGCCTGAGGGGTAAGGAATTTTTTCATTCGGCCAGCACCCTGGGGTCGAAGATCGGATAGCAGAGGTCGATGACCAGGTTGGTGATGACATAGATCACGGCAACCAGCAGCAGGCAACCCTGGATCACCGGGTAGTCGCGCGCGAATATCGCGTCGACCAGCAGGCGGCCCAGGCCGGGAATCGTGAACACGGTTTCAACAACGGCCACGCCGCCCAACAGGTTGCCCAGCACCAGGCCGATCAAAGTCCAGGTCGGGCCGAAGGAGTTGCGAAAGGCGTGATGTATCAACACCGCGCGCTCCGACAGGCCCTTGGCGCGCGCATGCGTGATGTAGTCCAGCCGCAGCACTTCCAGCGTGCTGGCCCTGGCCATGCGGATCAGCACGCCGATCTCATGCAGGAACAGCGTGAGGATGGGCATCAGCAGGTACAGCAGGCCTGACTTCCAGTCGTTCATGATCGAGACATAGCCGACCACGGGCAGCCATTCGAGCTTCAGGCCAAAGAAGAGCAGCAGCAACAGGCCGAGCCAGAAGGTAGGGATGGACACCAGCAGGGTGGCGGTGCCGACCAGCATCAGGTCGGGCAGGCGGTTTTGCTTCCACGCGGCGATCATGCCGGCGGGCACCGCGACCAGGGTGGCGAAGAGCACGGCAATGAGCACAATCTGCGCGCTGACCAGGAAGCGGCTCAACACCAGGTGCAACACGGGCTCGCCGGTGTTGATGGACACGCCCAGGTCGCCGCCCAGCACGTGCCGGCCCCAGATGCCGAACTGCACCGGCCAGCTTTTGTCGAGCCCGAGCTGGGCGCGCAGGTCGGCCAGGCGCACCGGGTCGGCGAGGTCACCCAACAGCAGCTGCGCCGGGTCGCCGGGGATGAGCCGGATCAGAACGAAAACGGCCACCGCGACGATCAGCAGCGTCGGTATGGCCATGAAAAGACGGGACAGCGCAAAACGCAGCATGGTCAGTCTTCAGGTTTGAGGTTGGCGTGACATCACTGGGCCCGGCCCGCCGCTTTTTTCCGGACGTCGCGCAGCACGGTCGCGAGGAAGTCCTGCACCGTGTCGACGCAGGCCAGGCCGTCGTGGGGAACGTTGTCGATCAGGTCCAGCGTGACGTTGACGCCGGCCTGCACAAAGGACTGGCGCAAGGTCTCCAGCCGCTCGGGGCGCGTGCGCCCCGCGTCGTTGGCGCCGGCCATGTAGAACTTGCCGCCTTCGCGGTGGGTGATCTCCCAGGTCTCCATGTCGGCCTTGCCGGCCACCATGTGCACCGGCAGGGCTTTGAGGGCCGCAAGATTCAGTGGTTTGCCGAAACGCTTTTCGAAGTCACGCACGCCCACCCACCAGTCTTGCTGGTTGTCGATGAGAGTCACCGAGCCCGGCGCGCCTATGGAAAGCGCCCAGAGGCGCTCGGGATGCAGCAGGGCGAAGCGGTTGACGAACTGGCCGCCGCCGGAGTAACCGAAGAGCGCGAACTTTGAAAAGTCGCAACCGAACTTGAGGGCTACCTCGTCGACCATGCTGAGCAGGATCTGGTCGTAGCGGATGTCGGCTTCGCGCAGGTGCTTGAAGCCGTCGCGGTTGCCGTCGCCCTGCGGACCGGCCGGGAACAGCGGGCACAGCACGATGCAGTCATTCCATTTGGCGAAGGCGGCGAAGGCGTCGCGGTATTCGGTGAAGGCGCGGCCCGTGCCGTGCACCACGACCACGAGCTGCATGGGCTGTTTCGATTCGCCCAGGTGCGGCGGGGCATAGGTGCAGTAGGAAAAGCGCGGGTCGGTGCGCGACGCAAAAATCGTGCTGTGGCCCAGGTCGTAAATGGCTGCCGCCCGTTTCTCCCCAAATGAGGGTGGTGAAGCCGTGCCGGTATTCGCCAGGAGTGCATCAGACATAAATCATCGTCCCAAAAAACAAGCCATACAAGCGGCCGGGCTGTTGCTGCAGAAGCCCGGAAAAGCCGCGCGTTTCGAGGGAGATGCGCCGTTGCGGCGGGAGACATGCGTCCGTCACATAACCCTGTTATGGCGGATTGTTCTCCATCCGGTTTGAAAAATATATCTATATTATGTTTTGAGATGCTAAAGTTATTCTTTTGTATTGGGGCGGTGCGCGCATGAGCACGATCCGGTTTTTGAAGACCTTCCTGGTTGTCGCACAGGGCGGCTCGTTCGCTGGGGCGTCCGATCGCGTCGCGCTGACACAGGCTGCGGTGGGGCTGCAGATGCGCGCGCTGGAGACCGAGCTCAAGACCGTGCTGTTCGAGCGTTCGGGGCGCGGTGTGGTGCTTTCGGACGCAGGCCGCGCGCTGGTTGCGCATGCGGAAAAAATTGTCGGGTACTACGACCAGATGCGCGAAGGCCTGGCCGGCGAAGGCGAGATCGCCGGCACCGTGACGGTGGGCTCCATCGTCACATCGATGGGGCTGCTCTCAAACACCGTCGTCAGGATGAAGCCGCTCTATCCGCGCCTCAATGTGCGGCTGGTCATGCAGGAGTCCAGCGGCCTGGCGCGCAGTGTCAGGAGCGGTGAGCTCGATGCGGCGGTCTTCGTCGACGACTCGCCGCAGGAGCGAAAGGGCATGCGCTGGACGCCGCTGTACACCGAGCCGCTGACGGTGGTCGCGAGTTCCCAGGTAGCTTCGCCGGGCAGCGACTTCAAAAAGCTGCTGCGTGAGCAACCCTTCCTGCGCTTTGACCGGCGCACGCAGAGCGGCATCCGCATAGAGCAGACCTTGCGCAAGCTGGGCCTGGTGCCGCAGGACTTTCTGGAGCTCAGCTCGCTCTCGGCCATCATCGACCTGGTGCGACAGAACGTCGGTGTCACCATCGTGCCGCATGTCAAGAACGCCGACTGGGCCAACGATGCGCTTTTGCGTGTACTGCCGCTGCCGGGCCGGCCACCGACACGGCTGATCGGCATGCTGGAGCAGGGCAAGCGCGAGCACATTACCTCGGTGATCCGGCAGCATCTGGTTCAACTGCTGGCCGAGAAAAGTTCGGGAGGCATCGCCAGCCCCGCACCGGGTGGCCCCAAGTCCCGGCAGAAACTTGCGCAGCGGCGCTGAACTTTTTCGCTACGAGACTGTCAGACACCTTTTTAACGGAGGGAACCTCATGGCTTTTGCCCAAAACGACCAACTGACTTCACGCGCCTTGTCGGTGCTTCGCATTGTTTCTGCTTATTTGCTTATTCAGCATGGCACGGCCAAGCTGCTGGGCTTTCCCCACGTGGCTTATTTCGACGGGCTGCAGGTGTTGTCGCTGATCGGCTTTGCCGGGATTCTTGAGCTCTTTGGTGGTGCGCTGCTGTTGATTGGCTTGTTCACGCGGCCTGTGGCGTTTGTGCTGTCGGGCCTGCTGGCATTTGCCTATTTCATGGGCCATGCGACCAAGGGCTTTGTGTTGTCGCCGATGCTGAATGGTGGCGAGTCGGCCGTGTTGTTCTGCTTTGTGTTTTTGTTCTTTGCCGCTGCCGGCGGTGGTGCATGGAGCGTTGACGCGCTGCGTTCGCGGAAGTAAGCAAGACACCCGCGTCAACGAAAAGCCGGTGCATCCTTTGGGTGCACCGGCTTTTTCATGCTTCACCTTCGGGCTTATGCCATGTTGCAGGCTGCGCTGCCTGTGGCACAGCGTTCATGCCACGGCCTCTGGGCCGAAGGCCAGCCCGTCGAGTTTGTCGGGATTACGAATGATGAAGATGTTGTTGGCCTTGCCTTCGTCGTTGTAGGCAAAGGTGATGGCGGCGGCGATTTCGCCGGTGCTCGTTCGCAGCTGGATGGCGCGGCCGCCGTTGATCTCGCAGGGCACCCATTCGTAGTGGGCCCAGTAGCGGGCCAGCTGCGTCGTCAGCAGGGTGAGCACGCTGCCCTTGCCCTGGAAGATGCCTTCAACCGAGCTGACCTTGCCGCCGCTGTCGGTGCTCAGGGCGATGTCGTCCGAAAGCAGGCTGGCGAGCGATTCGGTGCTGCCGGCGGTGATGGCTTCGCGAAAAGCGGTGAGCAGGTCGTCCTGCACCTTGGGCGGTGTTACGTGCCGGACCCTGCCCTGGGCGATGCTGGTGCTGGCGCGCGAGACCAGCTTGCGGCAGGCGGCTTCTTCCATGTCCAGCATTTCGGCCACTTCGGCATAAGGCGTCTCAAAAATTTCATGAAGCAGGTAGGCTGCGCGCTCTTTGGGCGTGAGGCGTTCGAGCAGCAGCAAAAAGGCCATGCTCAGCGATGAGGCCAGCAGGGCATGTGTTTCCGGTGTGTCTTCGGTTTGCGTGTGGATGGGTTCGGGTAGCCAGGTACCGACATAGTCGACCCGGCTGCGCTGGGCGTCGCGCAGCATGTCGATGCAATGGCGCGTGCAGATGGCGGTGAGCCAGGCGGCGGGTGTCGCGATACCCGCGTGGTCGGCCGCCAGCCATTTGATGAAGACCTCCTGCACGGCGTCTTCGGCATCGGCCCGCGAACCGAGGATGCGGTAGGCCAGGCCAAACAAATGCCTGCGCCTTTCTTCAAACACGGCGGTGGGGTCGATGCCTGTCATGTGCGTGCGCCTCGGTCTGGATCAGTGTGCCGAAACCTGGATGCGGTTCCAGAGGTTGATCATGCCGATGGTAGCGGTCAGCGCGCCGATTTCCTTGTCGCTGAACGACTGGCGCAGGCGGCCGCGCAGGCTGGCGTAGTCGGTCTTGTGGTCCAGCGTGGTCAGCGCTTCCGTCCAGGCCAGTGCGGCTTTCTCGGCTTCACTGAAGTCATTGACATGCGCCCAGACGACGAGGCGGTCCAGCCTGTCCTGGGTTTCGCCGTCTTCACGGGCTTCCCGCAGGTGCATCTTGACGCAGAAAGCGCAGCCGTTGATTTGCGAGGCGCGCAGGTGAATCAGGTGGTGCAGTTTTTTGTCCAGGCCCTGGGCGCCAATGGTTTGACTGACCTTGAGCAGGGCGGGGTAGACATCAGGAATCGCGAGGTCGATACGGACGGGGGCAGTGTTGGCGGCGGTGTTAGCGGTAAGGGCAGTCATGGTGTTTCCTTTTAAAAGAGTCAAAAGTTGGGTGTCACACCGTATTGACGATTCAGCTTTGCCGTTTGTGACGCGTTGTGACGCCTGCCTTCAAAAAAAGATGAAATAAATGAAAAATCGCCTGATCCCCGAAGGAATACAGGCGATAGCGGGCAAGCGCCTGTGCGCTCTATCGTGGCGTGTTCAACAAGGTGTTCATCGCCGAATAGTCCAGCTTGGAGCCGAGCAGCGGTGACAGGTCCTGTTTCAGCAAGGCTTCGACGCTGGTTCGGGCGTGTTCGTAAGCCACCTGGAAAGGCGCCGGCCCTACGCTGAGGCGCCGCACACCAGCGGCCTGCAACTCGGCAATGGCCGGCAGCCCGGGCATGGCCATCAGGTTCAGCGGCATCGTGACGGCCGCGCAGATTTCCTTCACCTCCGGCAAGGCCGTGAGGCCGGGTACAAACGCGCCGTCTGCCCCGGCTTGCTGGTACAGCTTCAGGCGGGCGATGCTGGCCTGGGCCGGTGTGCCTTCGACTTTCAGCTTGCGCAGGTAGACATCGGTGCGGGCGTTGATAAACAGTGATGCGCCTTTGAGTGTGCTGCGGATGGCCTTGATCTTGTCGGCCAGCAGGGCTGGGGCGCCGCCGCCGTCTTCGAGGTTGATGCCAGCCGCCCCCACGGCGACCAGCTCGGCGGCCAGGCGGCCCACCTCGGCGGGGCTCTCGCTGTAGCCGTCTTCCATGTCGACGGTCAGGGGCAGGCTCAAGACACGGGTGATGCGGGCGACGGCATCGAGCAACTCGTCGGGCGGCAAGGCGCCGCCGTCGGCATAGCCGCAGGCCCAGGCGAGCGATGCGCTGCTGGTGGCCACGGCTTTGGCGCCGGACGCCTCAAAGATTTTGGCGCTGGCAGCGTCCCAGGCATTGGGCAGCAGCAAAACGCCGTGGGGCGCCTTGTGAAGTTGGGCAAATTGTTGGTGGTGAAGGACTTGCATGGCGGCTCCGTCGTTGTTGGCGGGATGGGAGAATCGAGGCGCACAGCTTAGCAAGCCGGGATGAAGCGGCTGGCCGTTTCCGGACCTTTCCTGCCCTATTTACTTCAGGTTACGGGTTGCGAAATTCCACCTCAAACCGGGCCAGGCCCGCGTAGTCAAACTGCGTGCGCTTTCCAAACGGCAGCGTCAGTACACCGGCATAGGAGCCCGTGATCACCGCCTGGCCTGCCAGCAGGCCAATGCCGCGTTCGCTCAGGAAATTGGCCAGCCAGTACAGCGGCGTGCGCGGGTCGCCGTTCGGGTGCCTGGCTTCGGCGGTTTGCGCAGGCTTCCCGGCGACTTGCCAGGTCAATTCAAATGCCGAGACATCGGGCCCGCCCAGTTCTGGCCCCAGCCACAGGCCGTTGTTGACCACGCCGTCGGCCAGCAGTTCGGGAAAAGGCAGGCTGCTGTGGTCGACGTAGCGGCTGGCGCAGATTTCCAGCGCGGCATGGACGGAGCCAATGGCTGCATCCACCTCAGCCTCGGTGTAGGGCTGCGCGCGCGGGGGCAGGTCTTTGGCCAGTACAAAAGCCAGTTCCGGTTCAACCACCACGGTGTCGGCACCCGAGGGGAAGGGGGCGGCATAGGTTGCTGCGCGGCAGAGGGTGGGCTGGTAAATGGGTGCGGCCACCAGCTTGCCGGGACTGGGCGGCGAGGCCTTCCAGCCGGCCACGGGCTGGCCCAGCCGGCGGGTGACCTCCTGCTGCACCTGCCAGCCGTCTTCCAGGTCGGCAGGACGGCAGCTGTCGGGTAAGCGTGGGCCCGCCTTTCCCGTGGTTCGCCTTGCTATTAATTCGATAGCTGCTTGCGCTCGTTGATCGGGGCTCAGGGGCATATTTGACTTAAAAAGCAGGTGGGTTGAAAAGTCTGACCATCCGGCAAGATGACATAGGCGCCAGGCCAGCGGCGGTCGAGTTTCAGTGTAGCGGCGCTTGCCTGGGGCCGAGACGTGTGCGTGCGCTTTTCCTCAACCCTCAGCGGGGCGCCTGGGCTCCTCGTACTTCCTTGTACTATTGACAGCTTCATACGCTTTTGTGTGCTGCCCTTCCTGTTCTTCCCTTCCAACATCATGAAAAACTCCCTGAGCCCTGCTTCCACCCTGCCTGTTGATGCCGCTGATGCCTTGCTGGTGGGGCGTGTCTGGATAGAAGGCACTGGCCCGGTGCTGGCTTTGGTCACACCCGACGGCGTGTACGACCTTTCCAGCGTCGCGCCGACCGCCAGCCAGCTGCTGGAATTACCGGGTGTCGCCAAGGTTGTGCGGGCCGCTGCGGCGAAGCTGCCGCGCCTGGCGGGTACGGCCGAAGTGCTGGCCAATTCCGCGGAGGAGGCGCGTGACACCAAGCTGCCCTGGCTGCTGGCGCCATGTGACCTGCAGGCGCTGAAAGCCTCGGGCGTGACGTTTGTCGAATCGATGCTTGAGCGCGTGATTGAAGAACACGCGGGCGGCGACGCCAGCAAGGCCGATGGTGCGCGCAAGACGGTGATCGCCGTGATCGGCGAAAACCTGGGCAAGATCAAGCCAGGCTCGCCCGAAGCGGCCCAACTCAAAGATGTGCTGATCGCCCAGGGCATGTGGTCGCAGTACCTGGAAGTGGGCATCGGCCCCGACGCGGAAATCTTTACCAAGAGCCAGCCCATGAGCGCGGTCGGCACGGGCGCAGAAGTGGGCATACACCCTGGCAGCGACTGGAACAACCCCGAGCCCGAGGTCGTGCTGGCCGTGAACTCGCGCGGCGAAACCGTGGGCGCCGCTTTGGGCAACGACGTGAACCTGCGCGACTTCGAAGGCCGCAGTGCGCTGCTGCTGGGCAAGGCGAAGGACAACAACGCTTCCTGTGCCATCGGCCCCTTTATCCGCCTGCTCGACGAACGCTTCACCATCGACCATGTGCGCAGCAGCGACCTGAGCATCACCGTGACGGGGCCTGAGGGCTTTGTGATGAAGGGCGGCAGCTCCTTGAAGAAAATCAGCCGCGACCCGCTGGACCTGGTGGCGCAAGCCATTGGCCCCAACCACCAGTACCCCGACGGCTTCATGCTCTTCCTGGGCACCATGTTTGCGCCCACGCAAGACCGCCACGGCTCGGGCCAGGGCTTTACCCATGTGGTGGGCGATGTGGTGACGGTGGCCACGCCGCAGCTGGGCAGCCTGGTGAACCGCGTTACGACTTCCGACAAGGCTGCGCCGTGGACTTTCGGTATTTCGGCGCTCATGCAAAGCCTGGCCAGGCGCAAGCTGCTGTAAAGAAGGAGAGGGCGGATGCATACCTCTGCATTGGTGCTGTTTTCCGGCGGGCAGGATTCCACCACCTGCCTGGCGCAAGCGCTGTCGAAATACGAACGTGTCGAGACGGTGGCCTTTGACTACGGCCAGCGCCACAAAGTAGAGCTGGAAGCGCGGCTCAATGTGCTGCGCGAAATCAAACAGCAGTTTCCACAGTGGGCCCACAAGATCGGTGAAGACCACCTGCTGGACCTGGCGGTGCTGGGGCAGGTCAGCGACACCTCTTTGACGCGCGACGTCGCCTTCAAGATGGAAAACTCGGGCCTGCCCAACACTTTTGTGCCGGGACGCAACCTGCTATTCCTTACGCTGGCGGCTGCGCTGGCTTACCGGCGAGATTTGCAGGTGCTGGTCACCGGCGTTTGCGAAACCGACTTTTCGGGCTACCCCGATTGCCGTGACGACACCATCAAGGCCATGCAATTGGCGTTGTCGCTGGGCATGGACAAACGCTTCCTGATCGAAACGCCGCTGATGTGGATCGACAAGGCCGACACCTGGCGGCTGGCGCATGACATCGGTGAAAAATCCGGCGAGCCCAACGGCGGTGAAGCGCTGGTCAACATGATCGTGGAACACACGCACACCTGCTACCTTGGCGATCGCGTGCACCGACATGCCTGGGGCTATGGTTGCGGTACCTGCCCGGCCTGCGAGCTGCGGGCGCGGGGCTATGCGGGCTATAAAACCACCCCCGTCCAGGCTCACTCCGTGTAGCCTGTTCCCCCTCGAGGGGGCGGCACCTGCGGCCCGGCAAAGCCGGTTCCGCGACCCCTACTGGTCGTGCCCAATGAACTCTTAAGCCAGCATGAGCCGTGGAACCGGCTTTGCCGGGCCACAGGCGGGCGGCCCCCTCGGGGGGCAGGGAGCTACACGAAGTGAGCGACCGTGGGGGCCTAACTCTCGACGATGCTGCGGGTGACAAGCGGGGGTTCTTCGCCCAGGTGAAATCCGAGTTTGCGTTCGCGCAGCGCCACGTCGCTGGCCGTCACGCGGTCAAAGCGGCGCAGGTGCTCCGTCCATGACTCGTCAATGATCTGCTCGATGTAATGGCCGGGCTTGTTGACGTCGCGCAGCAGTTCCCACTCAAGTGCACCCTGGCGCAGGCGGCTGCGGCGGCTTTCCTGCATCAGCGCGCGGAAATCGTCGGCGCGCGCCAGGTCTATCTGGTAGTGAATCCTCACCACCACGCGGCCTGCACCGGGTGGCTCTTCGGCCACCGGCGCCTTGAACTGGCGCGACGGGGTCAGGTCTTCTTCAATGCTGAGGTCCGACACGAGGTACTGCGCCACCATCATCACGACCGAGCCGCTGGCGGCAGCCATCAGCAGGCCGGTGGACACGCTGGTGAGGCCTGCCACGTGGCCCCAGAGCGCCGCACCCGCTGCGCTGGCGCCCATGATGGCCATCTGGTACATCGACATGCCGCGTGCGCGCACCCAGTCGGGCAATGACAGCTGGGCCGATACGCTGAGCGAATTGGCGCAGGTGATCCAGGCCATGCCGTTGAGCAGCATGGCGGGCACGGCCACATACACATTGGGCGCGAAAGCCATGGCTGCGGTGGATGCCGTCTGCAGCAGCGTGGAGCGCATCACCAGCACGTCCCGCGGCATCATCTGGCGCAGCCGCGCCAGGTTCAGCGCCGCAATGATAGCGCCCGTACCCATGGAGGCCAGCAGCAGCGTGAAGGTGCCGGCATCACCGCCTTGCAGGCCGCGCGCCACCAGCGGCAGCAAAGCCAGCAGGGCGGTGGAGTGAAAAAAGAAAATCGCCACACGCAGCAGCACCGCGCGCAGGCGTGCCGACTGGCTCACAAACTGCAGGCCGACGCGCATGGCACTGACCAGGCGCTCGCGGCCCAGCGGGCTGGGCGCGTGGTCGCGCCGCCAGCGCATGATGACAAAGCCCGAAATGACCGACAGCACGGCGTTGAGCACAAACACGTATTCGGTGCCGGCGCCGGCAATCAAAGCGCCGGCAACGAGCGGGCCGACGATGCGCGACGCGTTCATCGAAACACCGTTGAGCGCCAGCGCGGCGGGCAGCTGCACGCGCGGCACCAGCTCGGGCACGATGGCGGCAAACACCGGCCAGCGCATGGCCAGGCCCACGCCGTTGGCAAAGGTCAGCGCCAGCAGCAGGGGCGGCGTCATGACATCCGAGATCACGGCAATGCACAGCAGCGTGGCCACCACCGCCACCCAGAACTGCGTCATGATGAAGTAGCGGCGCCGGTCCAGGATGTCAGCCAGCGCGCCGCTGGGCAGGCCCAGCAAAAACACCGGCAGCGTCGAGGCCGACTGCACCAGCGCCACCCAGAGGGGCGAGGTGGTCATGGAGGTCATCATCCATGCGGCCGCCACATCGTTCATCCACATGCAGATGTTGGCGACCAGCCAGGTGCTCCACAGCATGCGGAACACGGGGCGCTTGATGGGCGCCCAGGCGGAGAGGGATTCAGCCGTTACCGGCTCGGGGGTTCTTGCGGCTTCCTCGGGCATTCAGGGCGCTTCCTGTGCGGCACGCTGGTTCAGCGTGAACAGCGCGGGTGAGCCTTCAGGCAGCTTTTCGAAAGCCCAGGTCTTGTTGTGAAAGGCTGCCACGTTGGGGCGGTGGGCGATCGAGATGATCGCGCCTCCCGATGTTTTGACGAGCGCCAGCAAGCGTTCATACAGCGTTTTTTCAGCCGCTTCATCGAGTGCGCTGGTGGCTTCGTCCGCAAAAATCCATTTGGGTTTCTTCAGCAACACCCGGGCGATGGAAAGGCGCTGTTGCTCGCCGCCAGAAAGCTTCTGGCTCCAGGCGTCTTCTTCGTCCAGTCGAGCGGCGAGATCGGGCAGCAGGGCTTCGTTCAGGGCTTGCTTCAGTGTGTCATCGCTGTAATTCGCCGCGGGCTCTGGGTAGGCCAGGGCATCGCGCAGGGAGCCGTTCGGGAAATACGGGCGCTGCGGGATGAACATGGCGTTTTCAGGTCGGGTGATACGGCCGGTGGCAAACGGCCAGATACCCGCCAAAGCTCGAAAAAGGGTGGACTTTCCGCTGCCGGAAGGGCCCCTGAGCAGAATGTGGTCGCCGGCGTCGGCATGCAGTTCGACGCCTGTCAGGAGAACGGTTCCAGTCGGCAGGGCCAGATTGAGGTCGCTCGACGTGAGCGATGTGGACGCACTGGTGACCAGGCCGACGTTGTCTTTTGCCTGCGCAATCATGCTGTCTTCGAAGCTTGTCAGGCGATCTGTTGTCGCGCGCCAGCTGGCGAGATTGTCGTAGTTATCCACAAACCAGCTGAGTGAATCCTGAACCTTGCCGAAGGTCGAGGAAATCTGAATCAGCTGGCCAAGCTGGATTGCTCCGCCGAAGAAGCGAGGTGCCGCAACAAGGAACGGAAAAATCAAGGCAGCCTGGCCGAAGAAGCTCTGGAACCAGATGAGTTTTTTGTTGGCGCGTATCAGGTTCAGGTAGTTCGCCAGCACCGTCGTGAAACGACCATCGAGCTGGCTGCGCTCCACCGCCTCCCCATGGTCCAGCGCAATGGATTCGCTGTATTCACGCGCCCGTACCATGTGGTGGCGAAAATTGGCTTCGTAGCGCTGCTGCAAGAAGTTGAGTTTGATCAGTGGCCGCCCGATGTAATGCGCCAGCACGCTGCCGACCAGGCAATAGGCCACCGCGGCCCAGACCATGTAACCCGGGATGAAATAGCTGCTTGCGCCCAGGGTGAAGTCCAGCGGACCCGACTGAACCCAGAGAAGGCCGACAAAACTGACCAGCGTCACGACCGCATTGAGCAGGCCCATGCTCAGTGTGATCGTGGAGGTGGTGAAAGACTGCACGTCTTCCTGAATACGCTGGTCCGGGTTGTCCGGGCTGGCGTTGATGTCGGTTGTCGCCGAATAACGCGCGAGCTCCATCTTGTAGAAGGCGTGGTGCGACAGCCAGCGGCGCAGGTAGTCGCGTGTCATCCACGCGCGCCAGCGCATTTGCAGCAACTGGGTCAGGTAGAACTTGTAGACGGCGATGATGATCGCGCCAAAGGCCAGATAGCTGAACCGGCCCATCTGCTGCCAGAAGACGACCTGGTCGCGTTTTTCAAGTGCGTCATAAAACACGCGGTACCAGTCGTTGAACTGCACTGCCATGTAAACCGTGCCGAGGTTGAGCAGCACGATGGCCACCAGCAGCAGGCGAGCCTTCCATTTTTCTTCGGACCGGAAGTAGGGGGCGGCCAGTGCGGCTATCCGCCTGGCAAAAAGACTGAATGCGGTAAATTTTGCGAAAAGACTGGACGGATTCATGAAAGCCCTTTCGCGGCTCAGGAAAGCTGGTTGGAAACACCACTGGCCACGTGGCCCGAGGGAACATGCTGCGAGGCGGAGTGCACGTGACCGGTCTGGTCGTCGAAGAAAAAGTCAGGCTCGAATTCGCGCAGGAATTCGCCCTTGGCGAGACCCCCCAGGAACATGGCTTCATCGACCTCGATGTTCCAGTCCATCAGCGTGCGGATGGCGCGCTCATGTGCGGGCGCGCTGCGGGCGGTGACCAGGGCTGTGCGAATGCGCATGTGCGAGGTGCCGACCTGTTGCAGGCGGTGCAGCGCTTCGAGCAGGGGCTTGAAGGGGCCGGCCAGCAGCGGTTGTGTGGCCTTGTCGCGCTCATGCTGCTGGAAGGCTGACAGGCCCTGTGCCTGGAAGACGCGTTCGGCCTCGTCCGAAAACAGCACCGCGTCACCGTCGAAGGCGATGCGCACTTCATTGGGGTGTGCATCGCTGGCGCGCACCGAATGCGGATAGACCTGTGCAGCCGGAACGCCTGCCAGCAGGGCGTCTCGCACGTCGCTCAGATGCGCCGACAAAAACAGATTGGCGTGCAGCGGTTTCAGGTAGCGCCAGGGCGCCTCGCCGCGGTTGAAGGTGCCGCGTTCTATCTTGAGGCCGTAGTGCTGGGCCGAACGGAAAACGCGCATCCCCGATACCGGGTCGTTGCGCGAGAGGATCACGACCTCGACGCGCTGGGCGGGCGCCGTCGGGCTGGCCGCTTCCCCGGCGCTTTCGGGTACCTCGTTGAAGGCCAGAAGTTTTTTGACCAGCGAAAATGCTACGCCGGGCTTGGCCGGCACGTCCAGCCGCTCGAGCTGCAGCTTCATGTAGGCTGCGTCTTTTTTTGCGCCTGGCAAAGGCTCGGCAGTCATGCCGGTTTCAAAAACCTGGTTTTCTTCTTCAAAGTCAAACAGCGCGCGTGAAGAGATTGCCACCACGAGCTGACCATCCAGAGTTGCTGCCATTGTTTGATGCCTTTGATGCGTTGTTGTGTCAGGTCGATGTTGAGTAGGCAACCGGGGTGTTCATGTCAGGTCTAGTTTGCACCATTGTCCATAGCTGGGTGCATTGATCGGCCACTCGTCTGCCCCTGTGATCTGACGCTGGCCACGTGCAATCAGTTCCGCAGCGCGGATCACGCCAGCATGGGTTATCCACAAGGTATCAGCTTCGCCCTGCAACTCGTCAAAGGCCGAGGCCACGCGCGCCATCACTTGCATGGTGCTTTCGCCGCTACCGCCCACGGCATGCATGGCGAAGCTGTCGGTCCAGGCCCGCAGGTCGGCGGGGCCGATGTCTTGCCAGGTGCGGCCTTCCCAGCTGCCGAAGTCCATCTCCTGCAATCGCGGGTCGGTTTTATAGGTCAAATCGGCCCGTAAGCCGCTCAGGGCGAGCGCAAGGTGCTCACATCTTTGTAGCGGGGAGCTGACGACCCTGGTCGCAAGAGGGAGCATCTCTGCCAGCATTCGGGCGCATTTGGCGGTCGCCTCAGCGTCGGCCGCTACATCCTGCCGGCCGTAGCAAACGCCGGCGTCAATCAGGGGCTTTGCGTGGCGAACCAGCCAGAGTTTCATTCAAAGACCGGCCTGGGGCAGCGCTGCAAATACCAGCCAGGGCCGCGGAACCGGCTTTGCCGGGCCGCAGGCGCAGCGGCCCCCTCGGGGGGCAGCGCAGTACACGAAGTGACAAGCGTGGGGGCTCGTTTCATAAGCTCAGGGCCAGGCCCAGGTAAAAGGCGATTTCGCAAACCTGCTGGGTGGCACCCAGGCAATCGCCGGTGAACCCTTGCAGCCTGCGCTTGAAGAAGCGGCCCATCCACAGCAGTGCGAGCACGGCAAAGCTGCAGGCGACGATGAGGTTCATGACGTCGAGCACGAAGGTGGCCAGGGCCAGCGCGGCGAGGCACCAGGAAAAACCCACCAGCAGGCTGCCGGGGGAGATCTGGTCCGCCAGCGGCTTGGATTTGGACAGGGCGGTGTCGCCCACGTGCGGCAGCAGGTAGATCAGCAGCAGCGGCAGGCCGCGCGACATGATGTGGCCTGTGCATAGCGCGGTACAGGCATACCAGCTGCCAAAGGGTGCCTCTTCCCAGTCGCCCCAGCCGGCGGGCGCACCTTCGACCGAGCCGAGGATGGCCAGCAGCGCGACCTTGCACAGCAGGGCGAGCACCAGCGCCATGGCGCCAAAGGCACCCACGCGCGAGTCTTTCATGATTTCGAGTGCGCGGCCCTTGTCGTGGCTGCCGCCCAGGCCGTCGGCTACATCGGCCAGGCCGTCTTCATGGAAGCCGCCCGTCAGCAGCGCGGTGGCGGCGGTGGAAAAAGCCGCGGCCACGAGCGGCGAAAACGTGGTGTCGGGCAGCACCGCCTGAAACAGTGCGTACACGGCAGCAGCAAACAGGCCGACCAGAATGCCGACGCCGGGGAAGTGGCCGGCACTGGCGCGCAACAACTCCGGGCTGTAGCCCACCCAGGCTGCCAGCCGCCCCGTGATGGGGATGCGTGTGAAGAACTGGACGGCGAGCAGGAACTCGCGGACAAACAGGGTGATGGATGTCATGCGGGGCCCATGATGGTTTATGCGTCTTCCCGCCCGCTCACACCGGCTGAGTCAAAGCTCGCCATTTCATTGAGAAAGCCGGCTGCCGACTGCACCAGGGGCCACGCCAGCAGTGCGCCCGTGCCTTCGCCGAGGCGCAGCTTGAGCTCGAGCAGCGGTTGGGCTTTCAGGTGCGCCAGCAGAAGGCGATGACCGTGCTCATCGGAACGGTGGCAAAACACCATGTAGTCCTGCACCGCGGGCGCGAGCGCACGGGCCACCAGCGCAGCAGCGCCGGCGATGAAGCCGTCGACCAGTACCACGCGGCGCTCGCTCGCGGCCTGCAGCATGGCGCCGGCCATCATGGCGATTTCAAAGCCGCCCAGGGCGGCCAATGCATCCAGAGGCTGCGTTGCGTCGGCGTGACGGGCCAGCGCGCGCGACAGCACGGCGCGCTTGCGTTGCAGCTGCTGGTCGTCAAGGCCGGTACCGCGCCCCGTGGCGTCGTCGATGCTGATGCCGGCAAGGCGTGCCAGCAACAGGGCGGCAGGCGAGGTGTTGGCGATACCCATTTCGCCAAACGCCACCACGTTGCCGGGCAGCGCTTGCAGGATGTCCATGCCCGCCGTGAGCGCGGCGCGGGTTTGCAGGTGCGACATCGCAGGTCCGCTGCAGATGTTTTGGGTGCCGTGGGCGATCTTGCGCTGCAACAGCTGCGGGTGCGCGGGCAGGTCCGCCGCCACGCCGGCATCCACCACGTGCAAGGCAAAGCCGTGCTGGCGCGCGAAGACGTTGATGGCGGCGCCGCCGGCCAGCATGTTGCCCACCATCTGCACCGTGACAGCCTGCGGAAAGGCCGAAACGCCTTCGGCGGCAATGCCATGGTCGGCCGCGAAAACCACCATTTGGGGAGCTTGCAGCGTGATGTTCTCGCTTTGCTGGATCAGGCCCAGCTGCAGCGCCACGCTTTCGAGCAGACCGAGCGCGCCCAGCGGCTTGGTTTTGTGGTCGATCTTGTGCCGCAGCTCCGCCTCCAGCCGGAGGTCGGCAGTCGGCTCAATCGCGGGCAGGAGAAGGGGCGGAAAGTCGGGTGCGTTCATCGGTGATTTGTTTAAGGCAGGCGGGGCAGAAGCATGACGGCGTGCTGCCTTCAGGTAAGGGAGATCGCTGGTCGGGAACCGGCATGACGTGAGGCAGCTTGACACACCAGCATTCCGCATCCCCGGCCACCATGCCGCAGCGCAGGCCGGCGCCACAGCGGGGGCACACCGAGGTGTTGGCCAGAGCGGATGTTGCCTGGGATGCGGCCTGTGTGCTCATGGCGGATGGGCTTGTCGGCTCTACGGTCAGTTTTGCGGTCAGCTCTGCAAGAACAGCCGGTAAACAGGGTTGGCGGTTTCCTCGACGTGAGGGTAGCCCAGCGTGTCCAGAAAATCCTTGAAGGCCTTGTTGTCGGCCTTGGGCACCTGCAGGCCCACCAGGATGCGGCCATAGTCGGCGCCTTGGTTGCGATAGTGGAAGAGGCTGATGTTCCAGCCCGGCCGCATGCTGGAGAGGAACTTCATCAGCGCGCCCGGCCGCTCCGGGAAGATGAAGCGCAGCAGGCGCTCGTCTTTGGACAGCGCACTGTGCCCGCCCACCATGTGGCGGATGTGTTCCTTGGCGAGCTCGTCGTGCGTGAGGTCCAGCGTCTTGAAGCCGTGGCGCGAGAAATTTGCGGCGATCTTGCTGCTCTCGCCCTTGGCCGAGGTGGTCAGGCCCACGAAGACATGGGCTTTGGCGTCGTCGTTGATGCGGTAGTTGAATTCCGTCACGCTGCGCGGCCCGCCGGGCAGTTCGCCAATCACTTCGCAAAAGCGCCGGAAGCTGCCGCGCTCTTCGGGAATCGTCACGGCGAACAGGGCTTCGCGCTCTTCACCGACTTCGGCGCGCTCGGCGACGAAACGCAGGCGGTCGAAATTCATGTTGGCACCGCACAAAATCGCGGCGTAGGTTTCGCCCTTGGTCTTGTAGGTGGCTGCGTACTGCTTGACGGCCGCCACGGCCATCGCGCCGGATGGTTCGACGATGCTGCGGGTGTCGACGAACACATCCTTGATGGCGGCGCAGACGGCGTCGGTGTCGACGGTGATGAATTCATCGACCAGTTCGCGGCTGATACGGAAGGTTTCTTCACCCACGAGCTTGACGGCCGTGCCGTCGGCGAAGAGGCCGACGTCGCTCAAGGTCACGCGCTTTTTGGCGTTGACTGACTGCAGCATCGCGTCGGAGTCGTTCATTTGTACGCCGATGACCTTGATCTCGGGCCGCACCGCCTTGATGTAGTTGGCTACGCCGGAAATAAGCCCGCCGCCGCCGATGGCAACAAACACGGCGTCGAGCCTGCTGGAGCCGAGGCTTTGCAGCTGCATGAGGATTTCCATGGCGATCGTGCCCTGACCTGCGATGACGTCCGGGTCGTCAAACGGATGCACAAAGGTCAGGCCCTGCTTTTTCTCGAGCACTACGGCGTGGGCGTAGGCGTCGGAATAGCTTTCTCCGTGCAGCACGACAGTGCCGCCCCAGGCCCTGACGGCGTCGACCTTGAGTTGCGGTGTGGTGGTGGGCATCACAATCACGGCGCGTGTGCCGAGCTTTTGCGCGCTGAGTGCAACGCCCTGCGCATGGTTGCCGGCCGAGGCGCAAATCACGCCTTTTTTGAGCTGCCCGGGGCTCAGGTGAGCCATCTTGTTGTAGGCACCGCGCAGCTTGAAGCTGAACACCGGCTGCTGGTCTTCGCGTTTGAGCAGCACGGTGTTTTTCAGGCGCAGGCTCAGGTTTTTGGCGGGCTCCAGCGCGGACTCCACTGCCACGTCATAAACCCGGGCTGTCAGGATCTTTTTCAGGTAGTCGGCTGGTTTCAGCGCGGGCTTCGACGTTTTGCCGGAAGGTTTCCCCGGAGCTTTGGCTGCCTTGGTGACTTCGGGAACAGGGCGTGTGGCTTGTTTGGTGTGGGTTGGCATGTTTTTCTCGCAGCCTGACATCATAGTGGGCAAGAAAAAAGGCCCAGACTTTGCAGTCTGGGCCTGTAAATCCACCCTTAGAGGAGGTGGAGGAGACAACCGGTGCAAAAAGACCCTGAGTTGCCGGACAACTGATCTTGATGCGATGATTTCAGTATAGCGGGCGGATGTTGCGCTGCACAATATCTTGTGGCGGAAATTCGACATTTTTCACGGTTTAATCATAAATTTTATGCATGAGGAGAGAGATTCATGGAATGCACGGTGAGTTGGACGGGCCCGACGGCGGTCACAGGATCGCGCTCCGGCATGAGCTTTCTGGCTGAAACCGGTAGCGGCCACACCCTGGTGATGGACGGTGCGCCCGACGCCGACAAACCGGAAAACGGCGGCGCCAACCTGGCACCCCGGCCCATGGAAACCTTGCTGGCCGGCACCGGTGGCTGCACGGCCTATGACGTGGTGCTGATCCTCAAGCGTGGCCGCCAGGATGTTCGCGGCTGCTCGGTCAAATTGAGTGCTGAAAGAGCGCCTGTCGACCCCAAGGTGTTCACCAAAATCCACATGCATTTTGTCGTCACAGGGCGAGGCCTGGCCACCAGCGCAGTGGAACGCGCGGTCGCCATGAGCCACGACAAATACTGCTCGGCCACCATCATGCTGGCGAAAACGGCAGAGATCACGACCAGCCTTGAGGTCATCGAAATTTGAGATGATTTTGGCTTGCAGCCCTTTATGGCCGGGCGCAAGCAGCTATCAAATATATAGCTACTGGATCTGCATCAGCTTGCGCTTCAGCGGAATCTTTCAGATGTAGTGCGCCGTTGTCGTCATGACGCGTGCCGCAGAGCGCATCAGGGCCTTGACCGGCTCGGGCAATTGCAGCGCGCCGGCCTGCTCTGCATCGCGTGCATGCAGCGCTTCATCGTCTTTCATTTGGGCCACGATGGCGCGCGACTCGTGGTCGCCTGCCGGCAGGCGCTCCAGGTGGCTTGCCAGGTGAGCCTCAACCTGGCGCTCTGTTTCCACGACAAAGCCCAGGCTGAGGCGGTCGCCGAGCCGGCTCGCGACCAGGCCCAGGCCGAAGGCGCCGGCATACCAGAGCGGATTGAGCAGGGACGGTCGGGCGCCGAGTTCGTCGAGCCGGGTCTTTGTCCAGGCGAGATGGTCGCCCTCTTCGCGGCTGGCCTGCAGGAAGTGCTCGCGCAGGGCCGGGTCGCGGGTACCTAAAGCTTGCGCGGCGTACAGGGCCTGCGCACAGACTTCGCCCACGTGGTTGACGCGCATCAGTGCGCCTGAGCGCGCCTTATCCTGCGCGGCAAGCTCGGTTTTCTCACCAGGTACGGTAGGGCAGGTACGGCTGGCGCGCGGGGCGGCAAAAAGCGTACGCAGGGCGCCGTCGGCGGCATTGAGCGCGGTATCAAGTGCGGTGGTCATGGTGCTTCGGTTCTTGGGGGGAATGCTCCCATGTTATCCCTCGTCCGGTGGAATGGAAGCGGCCAAAGAAAAAGCCCCCATGCGGGGGCTTTTATGAAAGGGAGGCCGGAAGACAGCCCGGCCATGTCCTCTGCATTTAGAACGTATGGCGAATGCCCAAGGCGAGGTTGGTGGAGTTGGTACCCGCTGTAGACGTCACGCCGCCGAGGAAGCCGTTGCCACCAGGGGCTGCCTGGCCCAAACCCTTGTTGCTGAAGCGTGTCAGCACGGCATTCAGGTTGGTTCGCTTGGACAGCGCGTAGGTATAGGTTGCACCATACGATGAGGTGTCAGCATTATTGGGACGCTTGTCATCCAGACGGTTGTAGGCAACCACGATGGTGTGCGGGCCGGTGGTCATGCGGTAGCCGATGTGCATGAGGTTGGCGTCCTGGCGCAGCGCGTTGGAGTACGCTGCAAGAATCGTCGCTGCATTGGTGCCCAAAGCCGTCAGACCGGCGGTCGCTGCTGGGGTGGACAAGCTCGGGGCGATCAGTGCCAAAGCGTCCGGGTTTTCATCCTTGATCGTGGCGTACTGACCATAAATGGTGCCTGGGCCGACGTCAACGGTCGCGCCCAAAACATTGTTGGTCAGGGATTTCTGTCCACTGCTATTGTTCTTCGTGTTGTGACCGAAGCCGACTGACCAGCCGTCAGCCTTGTACATCACCATTCCGCCCAGGAAACGGCTGGCTGAATTACCGACTGTGGCGGTAGCTGCCTCACCGGCGCCATACATCAACGAGGCGGTTACACCACTGGTCTGGATGGCGTACTGAACGGTGTTGCTCAGGCGAATATCAAAGGCAGGTGGGAAGCTCGCAACCTGACCCGCAGCCAGACTGGACTGGGTTTGCGAGGCGTCGAAGGTGGCGCCAACCAGATAGCCTGGGGTGTACTGACGGCCCAGCGTAATAGCGCCAACCGGAGTGATCAGGCCGACAAAAGCCTGGCGGTCAAACAGGTTATTGGCCGTGTTGACGCCGAGGGTGCCGCCGATACTGGCGGCAATGGGTGTGAAAAAGTTTGTCTGTAAGCCAGCTTGCTGTGCGGCGGAAAAGGTGGGTACCAGCAAATTGGCGTTGACCATGCGATCGGGCAACTGTGTGCCCGAATTTGTCCTGTTGCCCAGTGCACCGGTATCTGCTTCAAAGCGGTTTTCCAGCGTGAAGATGGCTTTGTAACCACCGCCGATGTCTTCGGTGCCACGCAGGCCGAAACGCGAGCCTTCCATGATGCCGCTGGCGATGGTGTTCACGGTGCCTTGACGCAAACCGCTCACACGGTTGTAGCCAGCGTCAACAATGCCGTAGACGGTCACAGTGCTTTGTGCCATGGCAGCGGAAGTGGACAGCAGTCCCATGATCGCAGTTGCAACGAGGGTCAGTTTTTTCATGGAGTCTCCAAGAGTTGTAATTGATTGAGGAAGCGGAAAATAACGGGATATCTTGACGCCTGTCGTTACCCTGCAGGCCATCTCTGTGAAGGGAAGATTAATGGTGAAGGTGTGAACCGTAAAGAGTGTGAATACCGGGGGTATCACTTTTGCGACAGGGGAAAACCCGATGTTTTCTTGCCCTGGCTGATGCCGGCAGTGAAGCTGCGGGGGCTGTCAGATTTGTGGGGTTTGCCTCTGAAACCATGATGCCCAAGCCTGTTTTATGCGGGGCTGGAGAATGACGCAGATCCGTTCAATTGCTGGCTAGGGTTTGATCTCTAATCCCTGGCCTTTGGCGAGCTTGCGGCGCGGGAGTGACTCGCTATTACAACAGTTCATGGCGTTATCCCGTTCATTGCGCCCTTGTTCGATTTTCGGGAAGTTATGCGGGCTGTACAACTTTGGGATTGATTTTTTCACCAAGGCGGGGCGTCCTTGGGGCGATTGCCCTGCTTTGGGGCGACCTGTATCGGCAGTGTCGAAATCTCCCTCGTACGAGCCGGTTCTGCCGGCTCCCTCGAATGCGCACCTCCAGTGTGCGAAAAATATGATGCGTTGTTGGGGACCAACAACTCAGGTATGAACGTTGCTAATAGTAGAGATAAGGCTTGGTGTGATTTGTGACTCTTTGGTTAAATTGGCCTAAGGGTAGTCACTGAGCCCTTATAAATGTTTATTCGTAGCAGTGTTTGTTTTCCACCTTTTGGAGATTTTCTAATGATGAAGAAAAGCCTAGTTGCTTTGGCAGTACTGGCCGTTTCCGGCATGGCTTCTGCACAGTCCACCGTGACTGTTTATGGCCTCGTGGACGCTTGGGTCGGTACCGTCAAGGACAACAACCTCAGCCAGTCCGGCGTGAACGTTGCACATCCTTTTTCCGGTAGCGGTGGTGGTCTGCAGACCAGCCGTTTCGGCCTGAAGGGCTCCGAGGACCTCGGCGGCGGCCTGAAAGCCAACTTCCTGCTGGAAGCCGGCTTTGACCCCAGCACCGGTGTTTCGAACAGCTACACCAACCCCTATACCGGCGCGACCTCCAATGCAATCTTTGGTCGTCAGTCCTGGGTTGGTCTGTCTGGTGGCTTCGGTGAACTGAAGCTCGGCAAAATGTGGACCCCGTACGACATGGTCAAGGGCTCCGGCGCTGCTGGCTTCGACTCGCTCCTGTTCGCGCCTTCCACCAGCGTGTGGGCCAGCAACAGCTACCAGGATCGTCCCGGCAATTCCGTGTACTACCAGACCCCAGATCTGGCCGGTTTCTCTGCTGCTGCGATGTACAGCTTCGGCGAAAACAAAACCGCTACTGTCAGCGCCGGCAAGATCGCCAGCTTTAACATTGCTTATGCAAGCGGCCCCATCGGTGCTTCTTTGGCCTATCAGACCGAAAAAGCCACTGGTGCCAGCACTGCCATCAAGTACACGCAGTTGAATGGTTCGTATGACTTCGGCGTGGTCAAGCTGCTTGGCGCTTACGGTACCGTGAAGAACGGCACCACCCCCGTGACCGGCTTGGCACAGGACAAAGCGACCGAGTACCAAATTGGTCTGGACTTCCCTGTCAACAGCACGTTTACGCTGTCCGGCGGTTATGCCCGCTCCAAGAGCACCCGCCCCGCTGGTGCTTCCGAGCTGAAGCGTACCGGCTATAGCCTGGCTGGTCTGTATGCGCTCTCCAAGCGTACGAACCTGTACGCTGGTGTTCAGAGCGGCAAGGAAACCGGTGCCGGTGTAGCTGATCGCAAGACCAGCACCTACGGCGTTGGTGTTCGCCACACGTTCTAATCCAGGTCTGATCTAAACCGGGCTTGTCCCGGTTTCATCTAAAAGCCGTTTCAGTGAAACGGCTTTTTTCTTTGGATCGACTGAAATCGGGCCAAAAACCAGATTCTGGCAAGCAGAAATCCCGGGTTTTCGCTGGCGTTGTTTCTTTTCCACGGGTCACTGTCCGTTTGTGGTTTGAGCACAACGGCTTGACTGTTTTTTCGGGCATTCCTTTGCGAATTGGAGCCCAGTCTGGTGCAATAGACCCAACTTCCCGAAAAGGGGGTTGGCCCGGGTCTCTGGTGGTGCCATGAAGGCGTAAGTCTGAATTGGTCCCCGTGCCGGAGCCCTATGTTTAACCTTGGAGAAACTCTCAATGAAAAAGACCCTTATCGCCCTGGCTGCACTCGCTGCAACCGCTGGCGTCGCGCATGCCCAATCCTCCGTGACCCTGTACGGCGTTGCTGATGCCTACATCGGCCAAAACGTTACCAAAGTGTCTACCGCCGGTACCGAAACCAAAATTAGCCAAGGCCAGATCAATGGCAGCGGCTTGAGCAGCTCGCGTTGGGGCCTGCGTGGTAGCGAAGATCTGGGCGGCGGTTTGGCTGCAGTGTTCACGCTGGAAAGCGGTTTTGACATTTCTACCGGCGCATCTGCCAACAATGGCGGTCAATCTGCTGCCGGCGCAACCAGCACCCTGTTTGGTCGCATTGCATCTGTTGGCCTGAAGGGCTCCTTCGGCGAAGTTCGCCTGGGCCGTCAGTACAGCGCTTATGACTCGCTCCGCGGCGCTACCAACAATACCTATGACTCCAACACCTTTGCCCAGACCGGCACTGTGTGGGGCACGGGCATTCAAGACTACAGCAACCGTGTTAACAATTCCGTGCGTTACGACTCGCCTGATTTCGGCGGCTTCAGCGGCTCGGTGGTTTATGGTTTCGGCGAAGACAAGACGGCTACCGCTTCTGCTTCCAACAGCTCCAGCGTTCAGCTGAAATACGCTAACGGCCCTCTGCTGGTCGGTTACGCATATCAGCGTGAAAAAGAAGCAGCTGCTTCCACCATGTTCTCTGGCGCTACCGGCGGTCCTGCTGCTGGTGTTGGCGCTGCTGCTGCTGACTCGCGCAAGTACAACCTGCTCGGCGCAACCTACGACTTCGGCGTTGTCAAACTGGTGGGTAGCTACAACACCGCCAAGAACAACACGCTCAAAGACAAAGAGTACCAAATCGGCCTGAGCGCTCCCTTCGGTGCAGCAACCGTGGCCGTTGGCTACGAGCGCGCCAAGAGCGAAGGCGGCGGTTCTACCAACAAGGGTAAGGGCTACAGCCTGATCGGCACGTACGATCTGTCCAAGCGCACCACCCTGTACGCTGGTTACATCAACACCAAGGTTGAGTCTGGCGTGAATGCCGCTACCACCAGCAAGCGTTCGCTGCTGGCCACTGGTATTCGCCACACGTTCTAATCTGAAGCTGGCTTAAGCCAGTTTCTGATGAGAATCTAAAAGCCGTCCCGGGGTAACCCGGGACGGCTTTTTTCGTGAAGAAAGATACGTTTACGTGCCCGATGCTGGTATGTCGTTGGAATTTGTGAAACTTTTCTGCATCTGCCGCGTTAAATACCGAGGTTTGCCATTCAGGCCAATACGCAACTGATACCAGGACACAGCGTTCCTAATCTTTCCATGTCATTGCCACATCGCCATTTTTTTTCGTGTGCCTTGCGCCTGCTGGCGGCAGGATGCCTGCTACTGATTGCGGGTTGTGCGGGATTCGAGTCTTCCGCACCTGCGGCAGGCGCGAACGTTGACTGGACTTCTGCGTCGTCCACAGGTGCCAACGCAGACGTCATCAAATGGCAGCACTGTACCTTTCCGGGCAAGAAGTCGACCCGTTATCGCGCTGTGCTTCTGGACGGGCGCAATGCCATCCTCGGTGAATCCGACAGCGCCGCCAGCATGCTGCGGCAGAACCTGCGCATAGAGTCTGCAGAACTTGGAACCCTGGGCTTTTCCTGGAAGGTACCGAAGATGATTGCGGGTGCGGACATGACGCAACGCGACAGCGATGATTCACCCGTGCGTGTGGTTCTGGCTTTTGAAGGCGACAGGTCGAAGTTTTCCGCCAAGAACGCCATGCTTTCAGAACTGGCATTGGCACTGACAGGCGAGCCGCTGCCTTACGCGACGCTCATGTATGTCTGGGGCTCTCACAGCGCGCCAGAAAGCGTGATCATCAATACACGGACCGACCGGATCCGCAAAGTGGTGATCGAATCCGGTCCCGGCCGCCTGGATCGCTGGCTCGATTACCAGCGTGATATTCGTGCCGACTACCAAAAGGCCTTCGGCGAGCCTCCCGGCGCTTTGGTCGGTGTCGCCATCATGACTGACAGCGACAACACGCGCCAGATCACCAAGGCATGGTACGGCCCCGTCAGCCTCAAAAGCAAAACTGCAAGCATCGTGGCCACGCCCGCAATGGCTCCGGAATTGCTGCACGTTTCGCAAACCCCTGGATTTGCACCGCTATCCCTCCAGGACTAGTATTTAACCTGCTGAACTCGGGACTCCACTGACATGCGCGCTCCGGCCAATCTTCCAAGTGCTTCATCCATTCAGCCCGCCGCAGCGGGAGATATTGCAAACCCGGACCGCCCCTCTCCGCTTCGCGCCTCCGGCCGCGCCTTTGCGCAAATAGCGCAGTACCACCCCGAACTGACCGCTTTCAGGCGTGACCTGCATGCGCACCCGGAACTCGGGTTTGAAGAGGTTTATACCTCCAGCCGGGTAGTGCATGCGCTCAAGTTATGCGGTGTTGACGAGGTGCACACCGGTGTCGGTAAAACAGGTGTTGTGGCCGTCATCAAGGGTCAGCAGCCAGCCAAGGCTTCCGGGCAACCCGGCTTTAAGCCCATGATCGGATTGCGCGCTGACATGGACGCCCTTCCCATGACGGAACACAACGAGTTTGGCTGGAAGTCCGCCAAGGCCGGGTTGATGCACGGTTGCGGGCATGACGGGCACACCACCATGCTGGTAGGCGCCGCCCGTTACCTCGCAGAGACGCGTAATTTTGCCGGCGATGCCGTGCTGGTTTTCCAGCCCGCGGAAGAAGGGCGTGGCGGGGCCGATGCGATGATCAAGGACGGCTTGTTCGAGCGTTTTCCCGTGCAGGCCATTTACGCCATGCACAACTGGCCTGCGATGCAGCCTGGCACCATCGGGATCAATCCCGGGCCCATGATGGCCGCGGCCGACCGCATCACCATCGAGATTACCGGCAAGGGCGGCCATGGAGCACACGCCTATCTCACGGTCGATCCGGTGCTGGTGGCCGCTCACATCATCACAGCGGTGCAAGGCATCGTCTCGCGCAACGTCAAGGCCATGGACAACGCCGTGATCAGCATTTGCGCTGTCCAGGCAGGCGACCTGGGCGCCATGAGCGTGGTGCCCGGCAATGCCACACTGGTCGGCACGGTACGCACCTTCAAACCGGAAGTGCAGGACCTGGTCGAGCGGCGCCTCAAGGAGTTGTGCGCCGCAGTGGCGCAGGGCTTTGGCGCCACGGCCACCGTCAAATACGAACGGATCTACCCGGCCACCATCAACTCACCGGTCGAATACGAGCTGGCCACCAGTGTCGCCGAACAACTCGTGGGGGCAGAGAACGTTGTGCGCAACCTTGAGCCCAGTATGGGCTCGGAAGACTTTTCCTTCATGCTCAGGGTCAAGCCGGGTGCCTACTTGCGCCTGGGCCAGGGCGAGCAGTTGCCCGATGGCAAAGGCGGAACCGTGGGCGGCGTGGGCAGCCGCTTTTTGCATAACAGCTGCTATGACTTCAATGACAGCGTGCTGCCGCTGGGCTCGGCGCTGTTTGCGGGAATTGTTGAACGTTCGCTGCCACTGCGCTGATCGCTATTAATTTGATAGCTGATTGCGCCCGTCTTTTATAGGCTTCGAGCGATTTCTTCTTCATACTCCAAGGGGCCGTTATCACGGGCGGGACGCAGGCCACGCCTGCGCCTCACCTGTCTGTGCCCGTCTCAGGCGTAACGCTTGTTGCGCAGGTTGTTTTTCATTTCCTTGAGCAACGGCTGCAGTTTGCTGCCGATGCGCAGTGCCACACAGGTTGCCAGGATGTCGATGATCATCAGGTGCATCAGGCGCGACACCATGGGGCTGTAGCGGTCGTAGCCCTCGGGGTGATCGGCTGCCAGGTGGATGTTGCCGGCCGCGGCCAACGGCGAGCCGGTGACCGTGATGACGATCGTGGTCGCGCCGTTCTTGCGGGCGATGTCGCAGGCGTCCATCAAATCGCGCGTGCGGCC
Organism: Polaromonas sp. P1_E11; assembly: GCF_056405995.1. NCBI lineage: Bacteria > Pseudomonadati > Pseudomonadota > Betaproteobacteria > Burkholderiales > Comamonadaceae > Polaromonas > Polaromonas sp. P1_E11. The sequence continues at coordinate 1,406,248 of NZ_JBFUBA010000001.1, read as the reverse complement.
AGAGTTGGAGATCACCACCACGCAGTCGCCCGGCCCCAGCAGCGAGGCGCTCATCACCTGCATGTGACCGTCGCTGTAGGCGATGCTGGTGATGCCCAGGCGGAAGAACTTGTGCTGCGCATCCTGCGCCACGATGCCAGAGTTGCCCACGCCGAAGAACTCAATCCGCTTGCCGGTGTTGTAAGTGGCCAGCAACGCGTCGGCGGCCCGTTCAACGGCTACGGAACTCGCATCGTTGCGGTATTTCAAAAACGCCGCCACCGTGTTGTCGATCACCTTGACCATCACGTCGCCGGTCTTGTCGTCCGCGTCCACGCTGCGGTGGATGAACGGTACGCCCTCACTCACGCTGCCCGCCAGCTTGAGCTTGAAGTCCGACAGCCCGTCATAACCCATGCTGCGGCAAAACCGCACCACTGTCGGCTTGCTCACATGCGAGCGGCTCGCCAGCTCCGTGATCGGCAAATTGGCAAAAGCCCGCGGGTCGGCCAGCACCAGGCGGCCCACACGTTGCTCCGCAGGGGCCAGCGAAGGCAACGAGGCCTTAATTCGATCAAGCACGGGGTATGCCTCCAGTGGCACTTGGCATCTTCCCCAACCAGCAGGGGCCGCGGAACCGGCTTTGCCGGGCCGCAGGCGCAGCGGCCCCCTCGGGGGGCAGGGAGCTACGCGCAGCGAGCGACCGTGGGGGCCACATACTTAACATTCTTCGGACCAGCAGTAACCATCGCGCGCAATCATTGCGCTCGCAGCACTGGGGCCCCAGGTGCCGGCGGCATAAGGCCGTGGCGCACTGGCCTGGTTGCTCCAGCTGTCCATGATGGGCTCGACCCAGCGCCAGGCTTCTTCCTGTTCGTCGCTGCGCACAAAAAGATTCAACCGCCCGTCGATCACATCCAGCAGCAGTCGTTCATAAGCGCCCACGCGCTCGGAGCCAAAGCGTTTGTCGAAATCCAGGTCCAGCTGCACCGGCGCCAGCGAAGGCGTGCCGCGGCCTCCCGTGCGCTGGTCGGCACCCTGCGCAAGCAGGTGCAGCTCCAGGCCGTCCTTGGGTTGCAGGTTGATCACCAGCCGGTTGGCCACATTGGAGCCGGCCAGCGCCGACTTGAAAATCGCGTGCGGCGCGGGGCGAAAGTTCACCTCGATGTGCGCGTCGCGGCCAGCCAGGCGCTTGCCGGTGCGGATATAAAACGGCACACCGGCCCAGCGCCAGTTGGCGATCTCGGTGCGCAGGGCCACAAAGGTTTCGGTCCTGCTGTCAGGGGGCACGCCTTTTTCGTCGCGGTAGCCGGGAACGGCCTCGCCGTCGATGTTGCCGGCCGCGTACTGGCCGCGCACCACATGCTGGCTCAGCGTTTCAGGCGTCCAGGCTTTCAGCGATCGCAATACCTTGAGTTTCTCGTCGCGGATGGCATCGGCGTGCGAGTTGATGGGTGGCTCCATGCCGATGGCGCACAGCAGCTGCAGCGCATGGTTTTGCACCATGTCGCGCAGCGCGCCGGTGCTGTCGTAAAACGCACCGCGTTTTTCCACGCCCAGGTCTTCGGCAATGGTGATCTGGATGTTGGCAATCGTCTCGCGGCGCCACAGCGGCTCAAACAGCGAATTGCCAAAGCGCAGTGCAAACAGGTTTTGCACCGAGGGCTTGCCCAGGTAGTGGTCGATGCGAAAGATCTGCTGCTCGCTCAAAACACTGCGTACCGTCTTGTTGATGGCGCGGTTGGATGCCAGGTCGTGGCCCAGCGGCTTTTCGAGCACCACGCGTGTCTGCGGGCCGTTCAGGCCCGCGGCGGCGATCTGCTCGCAGACCGTGGTGAAGAGGCTGGGCGCGGTGGCCACGTACATTACCACCACGTCGGCGGGCCGCTGCTGCAGTTTCGCAGCCAGCGCGGCATAGTCGGCCGGGTTGGACAAGTCCATGCGCAGGTAGCCCAACATCGCCGCGAAGCGCGAGAACTCCTCTTCGCTCGGCCGCTTGGCCAGCTCGACATTGTCAAACCGGGACTTGATCAGCGCGCGGTACTGGTCGTCCGACAAATCGTCGCGTGCCACGCCCACAATGCGCCCGCCCTCCGGCAACGAGCCGTGGCGGAAGGCCTGGAACAGGGCCGGCATGATCTTGCGCCACACCAGGTCGCCGGTGCCGCCAAACAGGATGAGGTCAAAACTCATGGTAAAAAATTGTCTTGGTAATAAAGTTTCATATTCTATGGGCATAATGGTAACTCGATACCGGACCCGTGAAACGCCTTTGTAAGCGGCCGCACGGTGTGTCATCCGGACCACTCCGCGTTTTTTGACCTGCCACCTTGCCATGAACCAACTTGACGCCCTGAAACAGTTCACCACCGTGGTTGCCGATACCGGCGACTTCAAGCAACTGGGGCAGTTCAAGCCGCAGGACGCCACCACCAATCCTTCCCTCATCCTCAAGGCGGTGCAAAAAACCGACTACCAGCCGTTGTTGAAAGACACCGTGAGCCGCTTCAAGGGCCGGGCGCTTGATGAAGTCATGGACCGTCTGCTGGTGCGTTTTGGCTGCGAAATCCTTTCCATCATTCCGGGCCGGGTCTCGACGGAGGTTGATGCCCGCCTGAGCTTTGACGCCAACGCCACGTATACGCGCGGCGAACGCATCATCGAGCTCTACCAGGCTGAAGGCATTCACATTGACCGCGTGCTGATCAAGGTCGCCGCCACCTGGGAAGGCATACAGGCGGCCGAAAAGCTGGAACAGCGCGGCATCCACACCAACCTCACGCTGCTGTTTTCGTTCTGCCAGGCCATCGCCTGCGGCCAGGCCAGGGTTCAGCTGATCTCACCGTTTGTCGGCCGTATCTACGACTGGTACAAAAAATCTGCCGGCGCCGCCTGGGACGAAGCCGCCATGGCTGGCGCCAACGATCCCGGCGTGAAGTCGGTGCGCGAGATCTACAACCACTACAAGCACTTCGGCATTGCCACCGAGGTGATGGGCGCGAGCTTTCGCAACGTCGGCCAGATCACTGCACTGGCCGGCTGCGACCTCCTGACCATCAGCCCGGAACTGCTGGCCCAGCTTGCCGCCAGCGATACCGCGTTGCCGCGCGCACTCGATGCCAAAGCCGCAGCGGCGCTGGACTTGCCTCCAGTGAACTTTGACGAAGCCGGATTCCGCTACGCTCTCAACGAAGACGCCATGGCCACCGAGAAGCTGGCTGAAGGCATTCGCGCTTTCGCGGCCGATGCCGTGAAGCTTGAGCAGCTGATGCTGGCCGCATAACCTCCCGCACAGGACACGTCATGAACCGACTGCGTTGCGACCAGACTTCTGCATGGCCTGCGCTGCAGGCGCTGTATGCCGCTTCCGGCAAAACTTTCGACCTGAAGGCTGCATTTGCTGCCGACCCGGATCGCTTCGCCAGCTTCAGCCAGGACGCCCCCCACGTTTTTGCGGATCTTTCCAAAAACCTGATCGATGCCGGCAGCCAGGCCTTGCTGTTTGACCTTGCGCGTGCGTGCGGGCTGGAGCAGCACCGCGACGCCATGTTCGCCGGGGAGCTGATCAACGGCACCGAAAAGCGCGCAGTGATGCATTTTTTACTGCGAAATCCGGCCGTAGCCCAATATGAACGTGCGCCGGCAGCTATTAAAAATATAGCAACCGAATTGGCCCAGGTTCACACCACGCTGGATGCGATGCTGGCGTATGCCGAACAGGTGCGCGCGGATGCCGCCATCACCGATGTCGTCAACATCGGCATAGGCGGTTCCGACCTGGGGCCCCAAATGGCGGTGCTGGCGCTCGGCGAATTCGCCGCCACCGGCAAACGCGTTCACTTTGTCTCCAATGTGGATGGGGACGAGCTGGCTACCGTGCTCAAGGGGCTCAAGCCGCAAAGCACACTGTTCCTGATCGCTTCCAAAACCTTCACCACCACCGAGACCATGACCAACGCGCATTCGGCCCGGCGCTGGTTTGAGGCGCAGGGCGGACGCGACATTGGCCGGCATTTCGCCGCATTGACAACCAACGTCGCGGCGGCCAACGAATTCGGCATCAGCACTACCTTTGGTTTCTGGGACTGGGTAGGCGGGCGTTATTCGCTGTGGTCGGCCATCGGCTTGCCGGTGGCCATCGCCATTGGCGCAGCCGGCTTTCGCGAGCTGCTGGCCGGCGCGCACTCCATGGATGAGCACTTTCGCACCGCACCGCTGGAGCGCAACCTGCCGGTGCGCCTGGGTCTGCTCGACGTCTGGTATCGCAACTTTCATGGTTTCACCAGCCGCAGCATCGCGCCTTACAGCAGCGCCCTGCGCCGCCTGCCGGCTTACCTGCAGCAGCTGGAGATGGAGAGCAACGGCAAACGCGTAGATGCGGACGGCAAGGCTTTGCCGTTTGAAACGTCCCCGGTGCTGTGGGGCGAGCCCGGCACCAACGGCCAGCACGCCTATTTCCAGATGCTGCACCAGGGTACGTCGGTCGTGCCGGTCGAGTTTGTGGCGGTCAAAACAGCCGCGCACGCACCGCACGACCTGCCGGGGCATCACGCCAAATTGTTGGCCAACGTCCTGGCCCAAGCGCAAGCCTTGATGACCGGCAAAGAAGAGGTCGGAGGCCATAGGCATTTTCCCGGCAATCGTCCCAGTACTTTCCTGTTGCTTGAGCGGCTCACCCCGGCCAGCCTGGGCGCGCTGATCGCCCTGCAGGAGCACCGTGTGTTTGTCAGCGGTGCGATCTGGGGCATCAACAGTTTTGACCAGTGGGGCGTCGAGCTCGGCAAGGTGCTGGCCAAAGACATCGAGCCACGCCTGCGCAGCGGGGACGCCTCCGGTCTTGACGGCTCGACCGCCGGCCTGCTGCGCAAGATTGCCGGCTGAATACCGCAAAAGTGTGCGTTTTTCCATTGCGGGAGCGCGCGCTTCCGTGGTCAACTTGCCACTTCGCCGATTTTTCGATGGCTTCGCATCATGTCTTTTTCCCTTCCGCTTCGCCGCCTTTCCCCCCGTTTTTCGATGCTCGCCGCAGCGTTTTTCGCGCTGGCTCTGGTCTCCGGCTGCGCGACACGCCCGGCTCCCGACGAGGACACCGATGTCGATGAGCCGGTTAGCCGCGGCGGCACGCTCGGCCCGGCGGAGGGGGTGACCGGCACCGCCTGGGCCGAGATGTCGGCACCGCCCAAGGCCGGCGAGCTCAAGCCGGACGACCTCAGGTGGGAAATCTTCCGCGTGCCGGGCAAGCAGCCGGCCAGCTACAGCTATGTGCGCCATGAAGGCCGCGACGCAGTGCTCGCAAAGGTCGAGGCGTCCGGCAGCATCCTGCGCCACCGCCACCGCATCGAGCCCGACCAGCTTGGCCTCGTGCGCTTTTCCTGGAACGTGCCAGACGCCGGTGCGGGCACCAACCTTGCGCTGCCGCAACTCGAGGACGTGCCGGTGCGGGTGGTGCTCGCGTTCGAAGGCGACCGCTCGCGGCTGTCGATGAAAAATTCCCTGCTGTCCGAGCTGAGCCGGCTGCTGACCGGCGAAGAAATGCCGTTCGCGACGCTGGTTTATTCGTGGTCACGCGTCAACCGGCCGGGTGAAGTCGTCGTCAACGACCGCACCGACCGTATCCGCAAGATCATTGTCGACTCGGGCGACCACGGCTACAACGAATGGCGCAGCTACGAGCGTGACATTCGCGCCGACTACCGCAAGGCCTTTGGCGAAGATCCGGGCGCCTTGCTTAGCTTCGCGGTCTTTACCGAAGGCGAAAAGAACGAGGGTCAGCTGCAGGCCTTTTACGGGCCACTCAAGCTGGTGCCGGCTTCAGCTGTCGCGCGCAAATAGCGCCGCGACCGGTGGTCGTGTCTGCGCCGACCGATTTCATTTTTCTGCCTCTTGAGCAAGCGACGCAGGCTGGCGGCCTGGATTGGCAGTGCGCGTCACGTCGGTCTTGACAATTTGTTGCATCTAATAATGCGAGGTTTAGGGAAATTACCACTCCTTCAATGCAATAAAGTATTGAAGTGCCCTGATCTGGTATCAAACCCGCAAGGACCTTTCTTCAAAATGCAGTGAACGGCAAAGCGGCCGTTTCGACTGACATAACGAAGGAGACACCCTTATGAAGCGTTTTATCCAGGCAGGCCTGGTGCTTGCACTCTCGGGCGCCGGCATGGCCCATGCCGTGACCGAACTCGTGGTGGCGACGGTGAATAACGGCCACATGATCGAAATGCAGAAGCTCACGCCGGTTTTCGAGAAGGCCCATCCTGACATCAAACTCAAGTGGGTCACGCTCGAAGAAGGCACGCTGCGCCAGCGCGTCACCACCGACATCGCCACCAAGGGCGGGCAGTTCGACGTGATGACCATCGGCCTGTACGAAGCGCCGATCTGGTCGAAGAAGGGCTGGTTGCAGCCCATTGCCACCGATGCCGCCTATGACGTCGACGACCTGTTGCCCGCCATCCGCGCCGGCCTGTCGCATGAAGGCAAGCTCTACGCCGCGCCGTTCTATGGCGAGAGCTCGATGCTCATGTACCGCAAGGACCTCGCCGACAAGGTCGGCTTCAAGATGCCCGAGCAGCCCACCTGGATTCAGGTGAAGGAACTGGCCGGCAAGATCCACGATCCGAAAGCCGGGGTGTACGGCATGTGCCTGCGCGGCAAGCCGGGCTGGGGCGACAACATGGCCTTCCTGACCACGCTGGTCAATACCAACGGCGGCCAGTGGTTCGACATGCAGTGGAAGCCGCAGATCGACACCAAGCCCTGGAAGGACGCGATCGGCTTCTACGTGGACCTGATGAAAGCCTACGGCCCGCCCGGCGCCTCGGCCAACAGCTTCAACGAAAACCTCGCACTCTTCAACGAAGGCAAGTGCGGCATGTGGGTGGACGCAACCATCGCCGCCTCGTTCATCAGCGATCCGAAGCAGTCGAAGGTGGCCGACAAGGTGGCCTTTGCCCAGGCACCCGTTGCCGTCACGCCCAAAGGCGCTAACTGGCTGTGGACCTGGAACCTGGCCATTCCGGCCAGCTCGACCAAGGGCGCGGCTGCCCAGACCTTCGTGAAGTGGGCTACTTCCAGGGAGTACATCAATCTGGTCGCCAAAGAACATGGCTGGGGGACGGTACCCACCGGCACGCGCAAGTCGACCTACGCAAACCCCGAGTTCCAGAAGGTTGCGAAGTTTGCTGCCGCCGAGAAGAAGGCCATCGACAGCGCCAACCTGAGCGACAGCACGCTGCCCAAGTCGCCCTACGTCGGCGTGCAGTACGCCGCCATTCCCGAGTTCCAGGCCATCGGCGTGGCGGTGGGCCAGCAGATGAGTGCCGCGCTGTCGGGCAAGGTCACGGTGGACCAGGCCCTGAAGACATCACAGACGGCCGCCGAGCGTGAGATGAAGAAGGCCGGGTATTACAAGTAAACCCACAGGCAGCATGCCCTGCCCGCGGACCGGCGAAGCCGGGTTCGCGGCAGTTCTGCCCTGACGCCCCCGGGACCCACAACATGAACCGCCTCCTGCCTCGCGCGCTCATGGCGCCCGCAGTGCTCACGCTCTTCCTCTGGATGATCGTGCCGCTCGTGATGACCCTGTACTTCTCGTTCGTGAGCTACAACCTCATGCAGCCCGGCGACCATCCGTTCGTCGGCATCGAGAACTTCCAGTACTTCATCACCGATCCGGACTTCTGGCCCGCGACCTGGAACACGCTGCTGCTCATCGGCAGCGTGATCGCCATCACGGTGGTGTTCGGCGTGCTGCTCGCGCTCCTGGTGAACGAGCCCTTCCCGGGGCGGGGCATCGTGCGCGTGCTGCTTATTTCGCCGTTCTTCGTCATGCCCGCAGTGAACGCATTGCTGTGGAAGCACATGATGATGAACCCGATCTACGGCGTGCTTGCCGACCTCTGGCGTTTTTTCGGCGCGCAACCGGTCGACTGGCTCACCGATGTGCCGCTGTTGTCGGTGATCATCATGGTGGCCTGGCAGTGGCTGCCCTTTGCCTGCCTGATCTTCATTACCTCGCTGCAGTCGCTCGACCGCGAGCAGATGGAAGCGGCGCGCATGGACGGTGCAAGTTCGTTCCAGCGCTTCTTCTATCTCATCATTCCGCACCTCGGCCGGCCGATGGCGGTCGTGATCATGATCGAAATGATCTTTCTGCTCAGCGTGTTCGCCGAGATCGCCATCACCACCAATGGCGGCCCGGGCAACGAGAGCACCAATCTCACCTACATGATCTTCAAGCAGTCGCTGATGAACTTTGACGTGGGTGTGGCATCGGCAGGTGCGTTGTTCGCGGTCGTGGTGGCCAACATCGTGGCGGTGTTCCTCATTCGCATCGTCGGCAAGAACCTCGACTGAAAAAATGACGCACACCCCCAGTCTTCGCGCACTTCGTGTCGCTTTGCCAACCCCCTTGCAGGGGGCAACACCAACGGCCCGGCAGAGCCGGTTCCGTGGTGTTCCTGGAATGAGCCTTGTGTTGACCCCTATGCGGTGGAGCAACTGAGTCATGCAACCAAGCAACTTCCTTCCGCAACTGCTGCGCACCGTGGGCGCATGGGCCGTGGCGCTGCTGCTGTTCTTTCCGCTCGGCTGGCTGTTTCTTACAGCGTTCAAGACCGAACTGCAGGCGATTCATGTGCCGCCGCTCTTTATTTTCGAGCCCACGCTCGACAACTTCAGTGAAGTGCAGCGCCGCAGCGACTATTTGCTGTATGCGCGCAACTCGCTCATTACCAGCCTGGGTTCAACCCTCATCGGCCTGTTGATCGCGGCACCCGCCGCGTACTCGATGGCCTTCTTCCGTACGAAGAGGACGCGCGACATCCTGATGTGGATGCTTTCCACCAAGATGATGCCGGCGGTGGGCGCGCTGGTGCCGATCTACGTTCTCGCGCAGACCGCGGGCCTGCTGGATTCGCTCACAGCGCTGATCATCGTGTTCACGCTGGCGAACCTGCCGATCATGGTGTGGATGCTCTACAGCGCCTACAAGGACATTCCGAACGAGATACTGGAAGCCGCACGCATGGACGGTGCGAGCCTCTGGACTGAGTTTCGCCATGTGGTGCTGCCGCTGTCGGTAGGCGGTCTCGCTTCGACGGGCCTGCTCTGCCTGGTGCTGAGCTGGAACGAGGCCTTCTGGGCGCTCAACCTCAGTTCGGCCAAGGCCGGCACGCTGGCGACATTGATCGCCTCGTACTCCAGCCCTGAAGGCCTGTTCTGGGCCAAATTGTCAGCCGCCTCGCTGATGGCGATCGCACCCATCGTCGTGTTCGGCTGGTTCAGCCAGAAACAGCTGGTGCAGGGCCTGACATTCGGTGCGGTGAAGTGAAAGGAATTGACTTATGGCTTATCTGGAACTCAGGAACATCGAGAAAAGTTTCGGGGAAACCCAAATCATCCGCGGTGTTGATCTTGAAATCAACAAGGGCGAGTTCATCGTCTTTGTCGGTCCTTCGGGTTGCGGAAAATCGACACTGCTGCGCCTCATCGCTGGGCTTGAGCCCATCACCAGGGGCAACTTGCTGCTGGACGGCAAAGACATCACCTGGACGCCTTCGGGCAAGCGTGACCTGGCGATGGTGTTCCAGAGCTACGCGCTCTACCCGCACATGAGTGTGTACGACAACATGTCCTTTGCGCTCAAGCTTGCGGGCGTGCCGAAGGACGAGATCCAGGCCAAGGTCGAGTACGCGGCCAAAACGCTCAACCTCACCCAGTACCTGGGCCGCACACCGAAAGACCTGTCGGGTGGGCAGCGGCAGCGGGTGGCGATTGGCCGCGCCATCGTGCGCGCGCCCAAGGTGTTTCTGTTTGACGAGCCCTTGTCCAACCTGGATGCCGCGTTGCGCGGCAATACGCGCGTCGAAATCCACAAGCTGCACCGTGCGCTCGGCGCAACGACCATTTACGTCACGCACGACCAGGTCGAAGCCATGACGCTGGCCGACCGCGTGGTGGTTCTCAGGGACGGGCTGATCGAGCAGGTCGGTACACCGCTCGAGCTCTATGACCACCCGGCGAACCGGTTTGTCGCGCAGTTCATCGGCATGCCGTCGATGAACATGGTGGCGGCGAGCGCGATTCCGAGCTTCTCGGCGGCCACGGGTGGGCGCCTGCCGAGCGATGGTTTCCTGGGCGTGCGGCCGGAAGGCTTGCGCGTGCATCCGAAGCAGGCCGCTGCTTTGGGGGTGCAAGGCCGCGTGGAGCTGATCGAGGCACTCGGTGCCGACACCCTGATTCACGTCGACGTCGGCGGCGTGCCGTTGATAGCGCGCCAGAACGAACGGACACCGCTGCATGCAGGTGACGATGTAGCGGTCGAGCTCGACCCTTCAGTGCTTCATCTGTTCAACCGTGAAGGCCGTGCGGTTCCGGCCTGATTTTCTTTTTTTCCTCGGACAATCCCTTGACTCTCGCAACAGCGCTTCTTGCGCAAACGCCACCGGCGCCTTCGGAATTCACGGTGCTTCACCTTGGACTGGGTTCATTTCATCGCGCCCACCAGGCCGTCTATCTTCAGCGGCTGATCGATGCGGGCGATACCCGTTGGTCACTAGTGGGCGCCAACATCCGGCCCGATATGGCCGAGGTCGTCGCGGCCTTGCAGGCACAGGGCGGGCGTTACACGCTGGAAACCGTATCGCCGGCCGGCGAGTACCGCTATGAACAGATTGAGGCCATCCGCGAAGTGCTTCCCTGGGAAGACTCGCTGGCTGCGGTGATCTCTCGCGGCGCGGCGCCCTCCACGCGCGTCGTTTCATTCACCGTGACCGAGGCAGGCTACTACCTCGACACGAAAGGCAGGCTGGACCTGTCTTTCAATGATCTCGCGGCAGACCTTGAGCGCGCACGCCGCTGCGAAGCAGGAGGGGCGGGCGTGACAATCTACGGCGCCGTCTGCGCGATCCTGCGCGCGCGCAAGGCGGCGCAGGCCGGCCCGGTCACCCTGCTCAACTGCGACAACCTGCGCCACAACGGCGACCGCTTCGGTGCCGGGTTGCGCGAATTCATCGAACTCACAGGCGATACCGGGCTGCTTTCGTGGGTCGCGGGGAACACCCGCTGCCCCAACACGATGGTCGACCGCATCACGCCGCGTCCGCCACCCGAGCTGCGCGCTCGCGTCAAGGCCGCCACGGGGCGGGATGATGCGGCCGCGATCACTGGTGAGAGTTTCATCCAGTGGGTGATCGAAGACAATTTCGCGGCCGGGCGCCCCGACTGGGGCCGCGTGGGCGTGGAACTGGTCGAATCGGTGCAGCCCTACGAGGAGGCCAAGATCCGCATCCTCAATGCCACGCACAGCTGCATTGCGTGGGCCGGCACATTGGTCGGGCTGAATTTCATTCACGAAGGAACACACCACGCGGTAATCCGGAAGATGGCCTACGACTACGTGACCGACGACGTGATTCCCTGCCTGAGTTCTCCCGACACTCCCGGGCCGATCGACCTCGCGGCATACCGCGATGTGGTGCTCGAGCGCTTTGGCAACCCTGCTATCCGCGACACCAACCAACGCGTGGCAGCGGACGGTTTTTCGAAGATTCCAGGGTTTATCGCGCCCACGGTACGGGAGCGGCTCGCCGCGGGACAGCCCATCGACAGCGTCGCAATGCTGCCTGCGCTGTTCCTTGTTTTCCTGCGGCGCTGGCACCGGGGCGCGCTGCCCTATGCCTACCAGGACCAGGGTATGGACGAGGCCGTGGCCCGCGCGATCTGCGACGCTGTCGATCCTGTGCGCGCGCTGTGCTCCGACGCGGGGCTATGGGGGAGTGCCGCAGGCGATACCCGGCTGACCGATGCCGTGCGCGGCGCGATCGGGCGAGTAGCCGGTTTTGTCAATTCAGGGGTTAAAAGAACATGAGCGAACGTCTGAAGAACCGTCATGTGCTTCTGACAGGCGCCGGTGGCGGCATCGGTCTGGCGGTGGCTGAAGCCTGCATCGCCGAGGGCGCGCACTGCAGCGTGGTCGACCGGGTAGTGGCGACGCCTGAAGCCGTGCAGGCACTGCAGAAACGTCATCCCGGCCGCGTGGCCTACATCGCGGCGGACGTGACGGAAGCCCAGGCGATTGCGCGCCTGCTGGCGCAGGCACAGGCCGCTTTTGGCCCCATTCATACCCTGTTCAACAACGCGGCCGTATTCGATCTCGCGCCCTTGCTCGACAGCGATGAGGCTTCTTTCGACAGGCTCTTTGCCGTCAACGTGAAAGGCATGTTCTTTGTCATGCAGGCCGTGCTTCGTCACATGGTCGAGGCCGGCACTCAGGGCGCGTCGGTCATCAACATGGCCTCGCAAGCCGGGCGGCGCGGCGAGGCCCTGGTGTCGCACTACTGCGCCACCAAGGCCGCGGTCATCAGCTATACCCAGAGCGCCGCATTGGCCATGGCGCCGCATGGAATCCGCGTCAACGGCATTGCACCCGGTGTGGTCGATACGCCGATGTGGGACCATGTCGACAGCCTCTTCGCCAGAGCAGAAGGGTTGCCACCGGGAGAAAAGAAGCGGCGCGTGGGCCTCGAAGTGCCGCTCGGCCGCATGGGTGTACCCGCTGACATCGCGGGAGCGGCCATATTCCTTGCCAGCGACGAGGCGCGTTACATCACGGCGCAGACCCTGAATGTCGATGGCGGCAACGTCATGAGCTGATTTGGCCGACGACGGCGCCTTGCATTGACCGACAATCCATCATGCGCATTGCAATCACGGGCGAAGCCCTGATCGATTTCACCGCCAGCGAGGCGGGCACGCTGGCGTTTCTCGGCCACGAGGGCGGCTCGCCGCTCAACACGGCTGTCGCCTGCGCACGCCTCGGACAGCCCACTGGCTTCCTCACGCAACTGTCGACCGACCTGTTTGGCGAACGCCTGATGCGTTTTCTCGAACGCAACGGCGTGGACACCCGTTTCATCCTGCGCAGCCCCGCGCCGTCGACCCTGGCCTTCGTTGAGCGCACACCACAGACCAACCGCTATGCCTTCTACACGCACGGCAGCGCCGATGCGACCTGGGCACCCGAACCGCCGCCGCAGTTGCCGGCGGAATGCCGCTTTCTGCATTTCGGCTCGATCGCGCTCCTGCAGGAACCAGCTGCCGCGCGCATCACCGGGCTGATGGCCGCCAACGCCGGGCGCCGTGTGATTGTGTTCGATCCCAACGTGCGGCCGAGCCTGATTTCCGATATGACAGCCTACCGCGCGCGCGTCATGAGCTGGTTTGCGATGGCCGATCTGGTCAAGCTCAGCGACGAAGATGCCGGACTGCTGGCGCCCGGCAGACCTGTCGATGCGCTGGCAGCCGATTGCCTGCGGGCCGGCGCCCGAGCGTTCATCGTCACGCGCGGCGCCGGCGGTGCCACGCTCTGGCGCACAGGGCACGAGCCGTTGACCGTGGCGGCACCGCGTGTTGAGGTGGTCGACACCATCGGCGCGGGCGATACTTTTACGGCCGGGCTTTCAGTCTCGCTGCTTGCGCATGACGTCGAACACCCGGCCCAGCTTGGCAAGCTGAGCGGCGACGCCTGGCACGCAGTGATGCGCTTTGCTGCCACGGCCGCCGCATTGAACTGCACCCGCGAAGGTGCCGATCCGCCCACGCTGGAAGCCGTTCACGCTGCGCTCGTGCGGGAGGACAATGAGGCCGTTGCGTCCCGGTCCTGACCCAGGCTGCCATGACAACGTCCACATCCAAACGCCCGATCCCCCGTCAGCGCCAACCCGAGCTGGAGCGCGATATTGCGCGCTCCCCATCACTGGGTTACGAGGCACCTGAAACCGGTCTGGTGCGCTGTCTTGCACACGGCTTTCCGAGCCCGTTGGTACGCTGGCATTTTCATGAAGAGTATGAACTGCACCTGATCACGGAGACTTCGGGAAAAGCGTTTGTCGGCGACTGGATCGGACCGTTTCAGCCCGGTCATCTGGTGTTGTGCGGCCCTCGCCTGCCGCACAACTGGATTTCGCTCGACGCCCCCGAAGGCGGCGCTGCGGGACGCGACCGGGTGATCCAGTTCCACCACGAGCCCATCGAGCGCGCGGCAACCGGAATTCCTGAATTGCGCGAAGTGATGGAGCTGCTCGAACGGGCACGTCATGGCATCGAGTTCTTCGGCATGTCGCAGCAGGCGCAGACGCACTGGGACAACATCAAGGCCGCGCGCGGCGTGCGCCGCCTCGGCCACTTTTTTGAGTTCATGGCCGACCTGGCGCAATGGACGGACTACCGGTTGCTGTCGAGCGTACAGATGCAGGGCACGCAGGGCGCTGATGGCGACGCGCAGGTCGACCAGATCAACGGCATCGTCAACCGCATTACCGCCAACATGGCGGAGCCCATCTCGATGTCGGTCGTGGCGGCCGAGCTCGGCATGAGCGAGAGCCGCTTCAGCCGCTTCTTCCAGCGCTCCACCGGCAACAGCTTTACCGACTTCGTCAACCGTGTGCGGATCAACAGCGCCTGCCACCTGCTGATGCAGACCGACCACAACGTCACCGACATCTGCTATCAGGTCGGTTTCAACAATGTTGCAAACTTCAACCGGCGTTTTCTGGAGATCAAGGGCATGACGCCTACCGAGTTCAGACGGCAGGCCGACGGCCGTTTTGGCCGGTCACCCTGATTTTTCTGACGGTTTTAATCCTGGTCGGAGGCCATGCATCTATTTGGGCCTTAACCCCGGGCACTTCGGAGTCCGAGCCGCTTAGCCTCGCGACCCTGGCAGAGCGGCACAAAATTTTCGGACCTTTATCCGCGTTGCGCTCCAGCCTTGCGGCCTGCGCTCCTGACGAGGGCCTGCATTCGAAGTGCGATCTTGCTTCAGGAAGCAAGCGTGAAATTAAAACTTGTACCCCAGCTGCAAGGTGAAGCAGTTGGGGTCAAGGCCCACATCAATGGTCTGGTTGGTCGTGAGCGTGCCGCGGGTTTTCAGGAAGGTCTTGGCATAACTCGCTTCCACAAACCATTTTTTGTCGAGATTGAAGATGCCCCCAACTTGCAAAGTGGGTGCCAGTTTCGATTTGAAAGACACGCCTGTGGCAGGACCCCCTGGGTTGGTCAACGCAGTCAGCATGGCCGAGCCGCGTTCCTTGTAGAACTTCACATAGGAAAGGCCGGCGCCCAGATAGGGGCGAAACCGGGCGTCGACATCAAGAAACCGGTATTGGGCAATCAGCGTGATGGGCAAAGCCCGGGTCTCGGCCACCTTGCCGACACCGGTAAGCACGCCTGCGCCGCTGACGTCATGCCTGAAACCCAAGCCCACCGGCAGGTGTAGGCTGACGTGATCAGTGACCATGTAATTCACTGCGGCGGTTAAGCGGGTGTTGCTGCTGACGTCCACCTTGGCATCTGGAATAACGCCTGTCCCGGATGGCGCCGAAAGGCTGCCGCTGTCTACCGAGGGCGCAATGCGCGTGAACCCTGCCGAGATGGACCAGGTTCCGGCCTGTTGTGCAAAAACATGTGCTGAAGAGGCCGCAAAGACGGCCGCCATGAATATTTTTTGGGTGGTATTCGCGACATCGCGCGGGGTGAGGAAAGTCATCCGAGGGCTCATGAGAAATCATGGTAGCGGCTAGCGCCGGCATGCAGCATCTTCCATTCCATTTTTGTGAAGAGACTGTGGTGCGGCCGACGAAGGGCCTTGCTGCGTGTAAACATTTTTCGTACAAAATGAAGCGGCAATAAAAAAAAGGGCCGCGAAAGCGGCCCTTTTTGATGGAGCGAGAAGCTCAGGCAGGTATTACATGCCCATGTCGCCCATGCCGCCCATTCCACCCATGCCGCCTGGCATGCCGCCGCCAGCGCCGGACTCTTCCTTCGGAGCCTCGGCAATCATGGCTTCGGTCGTCAGCATCAGCGATGCGACGGAGGCTGCGTTCTGCAGTGCGGTGCGGGTGACCTTCGTGGGATCCAGGATACCCATTTCGATCATGTCGCCGTAGGTGTCGTTGGCTGCATTGAAGCCATAGTTGCCCTTGCCGGCCAGAACAGCGTTCACCACCACAGAGGCTTCGCCGCCTGCGTTGTAAACGATTTCGCGCAGGGGGGCTTCAATGGCGCGCAGCACCAGCTTGATACCGGCATCCTGGTCAGGATTGTCGCCGGCGATCTTGCCTGCAGCTTGCTTGGCGCGCAGCAGAGCCACGCCGCCGCCGGCCACAATGCCTTCTTCCACGGCAGCGCGGGTTGCGTGCAGTGCGTCTTCCACGCGGGCCTTCTTTTCCTTCATTTCGACTTCGGTGGCAGCGCCAACCTTGATCACGGCAACACCGCCGGCCAGCTTGGCCACGCGCTCTTGCAGTTTTTCACGGTCGTAGTCGCTGGTCGCTTCTTCGATCTGGACGCGCACTTGCTTGACGCGTGCTTCGATGTCGGCAGCGGCGCCGGAGCCGTCGATGATGATGGTGTTTTCTTTGCCCACTTCGATGCGCTTGGCCTGGCCGAGGTCAGCCAGCGTCACTTTTTCGAGCGACATGCCGACTTCTTCAGCGATGACCTTGCCGCCGGTCAGGCAGGCGATGTCTTCCAGCATGGCTTTGCGGCGGTCGCCGAAGCCAGGAGCCTTCACAGCCACAACCTTCAGGATGCCGCGCAGGGTGTTCACGACCAGAGTTGCCAGGGCTTCGCCCTCGACTTCTTCGGCAATGATCAGCAGCGGACGGCCAGCCTTGGCAACTTGCTCCAGGGTAGGCAGCAGGTCACGGATGTTGCTGATCTTCTTGTCGTAGAGCAGAACAAAGGGGTTGTCCAGCAGTGCGGACTGCTTTTCAGGGTTGTTGATGAAGTAAGGGGAGAGGTAGCCGCGGTCAAACTGCATGCCTTCAACGACGTCGAGTTCGTTTTGCAGGGACTTGCCGTCTTCCACGGTGATCACGCCTTCTTTACCAACCTTGTCCATCGCGTCGGCAATGATCTTGCCGATGGATTCGTCGGAGTTGGCCGAGATGGAGCCGACCTGGGCAATTTCCTTGGAGGTGGTGGTGGGCTTGGAAGCCTTCTTCAGCTCTTCGGTCAGGGCCAGCACGGCCTTGTCGATACCGCGCTTCAGGTCCATCGGGTTCATGCCGGCGGCCACGTATTTCATGCCTTCGCGGACGATGGCTTGTGCCAGAACGGTGGCGGTGGTGGTGCCGTCGCCGGCGTTGTCAGAAGTCTTGGAAGCGACTTCCTTGACCATCTGCGCGCCCATGTTCTGCAGCTTGTCCTTGAGTTCGATTTCCTTGGCGACGGACACACCGTCCTTGGTCACCGTGGGGGCGCCGAACGAGCGCTCCAGAACCACGTTACGGCCTTTAGGGCCCAGGGTTACCTTGACGGCGTTGGCCAGGATGTTCACACCCTCGACCATGCGTGCGCGGGCTTCGCCGCCGAAAATTACGTCTTTTGCTGCCATGATGCAGATTCCTTAAAGTTTATGGATGAAATCGCCTGCCAGCCCATATATAACGTGCGCCAGCAGCTATCAAATAAATAGCAGAAGAGAGATTACTTCTCGACCACTGCAAACAGGTCTTCTTCTTTCATGACGAGCAGTTCGTCGCCGTCGACCTTGACGGTCTGGCCGCTGTATTTGCCGAACAGCACGCGGTCGCCGACCTTCACGCCCACGGGGCTCAGTTCGCCCTTGTCGTTCTTCTTGCCTGGGCCAACGGCCAGCACTTCGCCTTGATCAGGCTTTTCAGCGGCGCTGTCAGGAATGACGATGCCGGAAGCGGTTTTGGTTTCGTTTTCCACGCGTTTGACGATCACGCGGTCGTGCAAAGGACGAAGTTTCATGAGAGCTCCTTGTTTGAGAACAATGGTTTTAGAGGAATCAAAAGGCTCACAAAAGAAGTGAGTGCCTGTTAACTTGGTGGTGTGACAGTGCTTTGTTAGCACTCAATACCATCGAGTGCTAATCATAGAGGCAATCAGGCCTGTTTTCAAGGTGGCGCTGCTGAAAACCGCTGTTTTGGTGCTTTACCCGTGAACCGGACTGATTCTCGGATTCCCACCCCCGGGCCTTCCGGCGGCGTCCCGGAGGGGCAGCGGAGCAACGCTGATGGGAGACTAAGGGACGGCGTGTCGTCCTACGCTCAACTCAGGCTCTGCAAACCAGGGATTTTGGAGGCTGCTGGCTACCATTTATCCAGGTGTTACAAGCCGCTTCGTTCTTTAACGGGGTGTTGCGGATTGTTCTTTCCGTGCCATGTTGGCTCACAACCGCATCCCTGTAACCATGACCACAAAGACCTCAACCGGGCTTCAGTTCCTTTCAACCGGCATCCCAGGCTTGGACAACATTCTGGGAGGCGGGCTCATCAAGGACCGCATTTACCTGATCGAAGGCGAGCCTGGCACCGGCAAGACCACCACCGGCCTGCAATTTCTGGTGGAAGGCGCCCGGCAGGGTGAGTCCGTCGTGTACATCACACTGGCCGAAACGGCTGCAGAACTGGCCGGGGTTGCCGAGTCCCATGGCTGGGACATGGGGGGCATTCACATCCATGAGGTACTGCCGTCTGAAAACCTGCTGATGCCGGAGGCGGAATACACCATGTTCCACCCTTCGGAGGTGGAGATGGGCACCACCACACAGATGATTCTGTCCGTGATTGAAGAGCGAAAACCGACCCGGGTGGTGATTGATTCCCTCTCCGAATTGCAATTGCTGGCCGATACGCCGCTGCGCTATCGCCGCCAGGTGCTGGCGCTCAAGCAGTTCTTCGCCAGCCGTTCCTGCACCGTGATGTTGCTCGACGACCGCACGGCTGCCGGCATAGACCTTCAGGTGCGCAGCATTGCGCACGGTGTGATCACGCTGGACCAGTCCGTGAAGGACTACGGGGCCGAGCGGCGCCGGGTGCGCGTGGTGAAGTACCGCGGCATCGCCTTTCGTGGCGGCCTGCATGACTACGACATCCAGTACGGGGGCCTGTGCGTGTACCCGCGCCTGGTGGCGGCCGAGTCGCGGGTGATGGGAAAACGGGAACAGCTCAAAAGCGGCCTCACCGAGCTCGACACCCTCCTTGGCGGCGGCCTGGAAGAGGGCACGAGTACTCTCATCGCCGGGCCTCCCGGTACCGGCAAGTCGTCGCTGGCAGCCCAGTTTGTCACTGCCGCGGCGCAGCGCGGGCAGACCAGCGCCATGTTCCTGTTTGAAGAAGCGGCCAACAATTTGCTGAACCGCGCAGACGGCCTGGGCATGAAAATCCGCGAGCCCTATGAAAGCGGCGTGCTGAGCATTCAGCAGATTGACCCGGCCGAGCTGTCCCCCGGGGAGTTCACGACCGTGGTGTGCCGGGCCGCAGACCGGGGCTGCAAAGTCATCGTCATCGACAGCATCAACGGTTACCTCAATGCCATGCCGGACGAGCGTTTTCTGACAACGCATTTGCACGAATTGCTGACCTACCTGGGCCAGCGCGGTGTGGTGACCATCCTGATAGGCGTTCAGCAAGGCATGCTGGGCGGCCAGATGTCCACCACGGTGGATGCCAGCTACCTCGCCGACAACGTGCTCATGTTGCGTTACTTCGAGCACGACGGTGAAGTCAAGCAGGCCGTTTCGGTGTTTAAAAAGCGTGGCAGCCTGCACGAGCGCACCATCCGCGAATTCTCGATGTCGCACAAGGGCATCCATGTCGGCGCGCCGCTGCGCGGCTTCCGCGGCATTCTGACGGGGGTGCCCGTCTACCTCGGCAACGATCCTGAGGTGGGTGCTGCCCGCGGAGCAAGATAGGTGGAGCGGCGAATCGTCATTTGTGCGCCCACGGGCCGGGATGCGACGCTGACTGCCAGAGTGTTGCAGTCGGTGGGAATCCACAGCATCGTCTGCGCGAACAGCGACGAACTTATGACGCAATTGCCGCTGGGTGCCGGCGCCCTCTTGCTGGTGGAGGAAGTCGTCAGCGGTAGTGGCATGCGGCCATTGGCCGAATACGTCGCATCACAACCCACCTGGTCGGACATACCCATTTTGCTGTTGACACGCAGCGGCGCAGACTCACTGGATGTGCAGCGCGCGGTCGAGCACCTGGGTAACGTGACACTGGTGGAGCGGCCGGTGCGCACCATTGCCCTGATTACCGCAACCCGCTCAGCCGTGCGGGCGCGCGAAAGGCAATACCAGGTTCGCGATGCCGACAAGCGCAAGGATGAATTCCTCGCCACGCTGGCGCATGAGCTGCGCAACCCGCTGGCGCCGATCCGCACATCCATGGGCATCCTCAAGCATCTTTATCCGGAGGTGGGCCAGATCACGCAGCTGCGCAATGTGGTGGACCGCCAGGTGGCGCATCTGACGCGCCTGGTGGATGACCTGCTGGACGTGGCCCGCATCACCAGCGGCAAGGTCACCCTGAAAAAGGGGCAGATCACGCTGCAATCAGTGATCAACCATGCGGTGGAGATTTCCGGTTCCGCCATGGAAAGCAAGCAGCACCGGCTGGACGTGCAGGAGCCGGACGCACCGTATCTGCTGGATGCCGATCACGCGCGCCTGGTGCAAAGCGTTGCCAACCTTCTGGTCAACGCCGCCAAGTTCACGCATCCAGGCGGGCATATCGTGCTGCGCGCGGAAGTCGAGGGGCCTGTGGTGACTTTCCGCGTCGCCGACAACGGCATCGGGCTTGAGGCGTCTTCTCTGGCAAAGATATTTGACCTGTTTGCCCAGACGCCCGTGCCTGGCGAGGCGCCGACCGGCCTGGGGATCGGTCTGAGCCTGGCCAGGCAGTTTGCCGAGATGCACGGCGGCACTCTGCACGCCAGCAGTGAAGGCCTGGGTCATGGCAGTGAGTTCGTCCTGGCGCTGCCGGTGGTTCTGGAGGGCGGGCAGCCTGTAGCGCCTGTGCAAGTGGCGGGCTCCGTCCGGTCCGGAAATGCCAAAAAAATCCTGGTGGTGGACGACAACGTGGATGCGGCCAATACCTTGGGCGCTTTGCTTGGCATGGACGGTTTTGCAGTAACAACGGCGTATGACGGTGTGGCCGCCGTTGCCGCAGCCAGGGCCCACAGGCCGGACGTTATCGTCATGGACATCGGAATGCCCGGCATGAACGGGTACGACGCAGCACGCTTGATCCGTCAGCAGCCGGCCGCTGAAAACATGGTCCTTATTGCGCTCACCGGCTGGGGACAGACAACAGACAAAGCCCTTGCCAGTCTGGCCGGGTTTAACCATCACCTGGTCAAACCGGTGGATTACGAAAGCCTGATGTCCTGCCTCGTTGCCTGACGCAGGTAAAAACAGCGGCCGGAAGCAGGGAATTGAAGCTCCAACCAGGGAAGTGCTGCCTGATTCGAGCTTGTCCTACACACATTTCCTATCCCGCTGACGCATCGTGGCCAGGCGTGAACCTACAGTCAAAATCCAGCCACTCAAAGCCTTCATTGGCGCCGCCATGTTTCTAGACAGCTTTCCCCTGCATGAACCAGAAATCCGGGCAACCCGGCCTGTGCGCGAAGTCGCCATGGAAGCGGGGAAATCCCGCAGTGCCTGGCCGTTCATCGTTACCGGCAACGGTTTTGGTGTGTCGCACGCTGCCCGTGATTCCCGGGGGGGAATGCCATCAATGTCGGCATCCGCATTTCCCGCCGCGGATCCCGGCAGCTTTGTAACCTGACGTTCAGCGACACGAAGGACGCAAGATGGGTCTGAAAAAACGCATCGATCCAAAGAGTGATGGTGACCGCAAGAACGGGTCAGCCGCACGGCCTGACCCCATATCTGCCGAGGAATACGGCAGAGAGGGCACCAACAAGACCATCGCGCAGCCCAAGGCCGACAACGCGCCTTCCGAAGAATTGGGCAATACCCCGCATGTCGGGAAAAGCCCGTACACGCGCGGTTGAACTGCGCGGGGTCGATCTCCTGGATTAGCGAGCGGGAGGGACCTCTTAGGTTTTGACTTCGCTGCGCGAAGTGAGCCTGCGCTGAAAGCCAGATAAGCTCGCTTCGCTCAGGGCCTTACAGGCCCGCAGCCGCGCGAAGCGCAGCTGCCTTGTCCGTCTTTTGGTCGCCACTAACATCGCTGCGCGATATGAGTGTCGCCCACCTACCGATACCGGGCGTTGCCCAGCGGCCTTACAGGCCGGCTGCAGCGCGCAGCGCAGCAGCTTTATCGGTACGTTCCCACGTAAATTCCGGCTCGTCGCGGCCGAAGTGGCCGTAGGCTGCCGTCTTTTCGTAGATGGGGCGCAGCAAGTCCAGCATCTGGATGATGCCCTTGGGGCGCAGGTCAAAGTGTTCGTTGACGAGAGCCGAGAGTTTCTCGTCGGAGATCACGCCGGTGCCTTCGGTGTAAACAGTCACATTCATGGGGCGGGCTACGCCGATGGCATACGCCACCTGGATCTGGCACTGGCGTGCGAGTCCTGCGGCCACAATGTTCTTGGCCACGTAGCGGGCTGCGTAGGCGGCCGAACGGTCCACCTTGCTGGGATCTTTGCCGCTGAACGCGCCGCCGCCGTGCGGGCAGGCACCGCCGTAGGTGTCGACGATGATCTTGCGGCCGGTCAGGCCGCAGTCACCCTGAGGACCGCCGATAACGAAGCGACCGGTCGGATTGATCAGGTACTTGGTGTCCTTGAGCCACTCTTTGGGCAGCACCGGCTTGATGATCTCTTCAATGATGGCTTCGGTGAACGAGGCCTTCATTTTGTGCGCGGTGTCGCTCTGGTCGGGGCTGTGCTGGGTCGACAGCACCACGGTGTCGATGCTGTGGGGTTTGCCGTCCACATAGCGCATGGTCACCTGGCTCTTGGCGTCAGGGCGCAGGAAAGGCAGGCGTCCGTCTTTGCGCAGCTGTGCCTGGCGCTCGACCAGGCGGTGTGCGTAATAAATCGGCGCGGGCATCAGGTCCGGCGTTTCGTCGCAGGCATAGCCGAACATGAGGCCCTGGTCGCCGGCGCCGATGTTCAGGTGGTCGTCGGAAGCATGGTCCACGCCCTGGGCGATGTCGTTGGACTGCTTGTCATAGCAGACCATGACGGCGCAACCCTTGTAGTCGATGCCGTATTCGGTGTTGTCGTAGCCGATGCGCTTGATGGTGTCGCGGGCGACCTGGATGTAGTCGACATGCGCGTTGGTGGTGATCTCGCCGGCCAGCACGACGAGGCCGGTGTTGGTCAAGGTTTCGGCGGCGACGCGGCTGCGCGGGTCCTGTTTGAAAATTGCGTCAAGGATCGCGTCGGAAATCTGGTCGGCGACCTTGTCGGGATGGCCTTCAGAGACGGATTCGGATGTAAAGAGAAAATCGTTCGCCATTGCGTACACTCCATGAAGTTTGTCGGCGCGTTGCCGGCCTGGAATGCCTCGGCGAACGCTTTAGCAGTTTGGTTTAATGTCGCCCTGCAAGTTGTTCAGTAACTCGGCGACAGCCAACATTATATGGCGGCTGTTTTTTTGGCCGGCGTAACCTTTCGATACCCCTTTCACCTGATTCATGCCCTGGTTGTTCCGTTTCTTTTCCCTCTGGCCGCTGGCCGCCCTGCATGCGCTGGGCGGCATGCTGGGGTGGCTGGTGTGGGGCTTGAGCCCGCGCTATCGCGCACAGTTCAGGGCGCATGTGGCGCAGGCCGGGCTGCCATTCGTGGTCGCCCGCCCGGCGATTGCCGAGGCTGGGCGCTTTATTGCCGAACTGCCCAAGCTGTGGATGCGGCCGGCTTCGGAATCCTGCCTGGGCAATGTCCGCGTCGAAGGCCAGGTGCATGCGGAGCAGGCTTTTGCCGAGGGCCGCGGTGTGATTTTTTTCGGTCCCCATTGCGGCAGCTTCGAGCTGGGCCCTCAGGCGCTCGCCGAACTGTATGGGCCCATCACCGCGATTTACCGGCCCGCGCGCAAGGCCTGGCTGGCCCGGCTGGAACGCCTGGCGCGCGACCGGGCCAACCTCACCGTCGTGCCCGCGTCCCTGAGTGGCATTCGCCTCATGCACAAAACCCTCAAAGCCAACCAGGCCGTGGCCTTGCTGACAGACCAGGTACCACCTGAAGGCCTGGGCGTATGGGCGCCGTTTTTTGGCAAGCCGGCCTACACGATGACGCTGGCCGCTCGGCTGGCGCTGCAAAGCGGTGCGGTGCTGCTGCCCGTCAGTTGCGAGCGCCTGGCCCGCGGCAAAGGGTATTTCCTCAAGATATGGCCACCGGTGCAGGGGATGGACGCCTCGGATTCCGGCGCGCGCGCCGACCTGCTGCATGGGGTGACACAGATCAACCGGGCGATCGAAGCCATTGTGCTGAGCCAGCCGGGCCAGTATTTGTGGGGTTACGCGCGCTACAAGACACCACGCAAGGAAACATCCCTTTGAAGACTCCCCGCCAGATGGCCAGCCGGATCGTGACCCGCGGCGGCATTGCTTTCATGAGGGTGTTGGCCCTGCTGCCGCTGTCCTGGACCCGCGGCCTGGGCGTGTTGTTCGGCTGGATTTTGTATGCGGTGGTGGGCTCACGGCGGCGCGTGGTGGCCACCAATTTCGCGCTGTGCTTTCCTGGTTATCCGGCCGCAGAACGGCGCCGCCTCACGGTGCTGACATTTGTTTTTTTTGCCCAGGCCTGGCTGGACCGCGCCTGGCTCTGGCATGCACCCCAGGCATGGGTGCAGCGGCGCGTTAGGGTAACGGGTGCCGTGCAGGAACTGGAAGGTAATGAGCCCACGGTGATATTCCTGCCGCATTTCGTCGGCCTGGATGCGGCATGGGCCGGTGTGGCGCTGCAGATGCCGCGGCCCTCGACCACCATTTACACCGACCAGTCGAACAAACTGGTGGACCGCTGGATACTGCGGGGCCGTCGGCGTTTTGGCAACCTGCGGCTTTTTGGCCGGGGTGACGGCGTCAAGCCCATTGTGGCTGCGCTTCGGGAAGGGCAGCCGCTTTACCTGTTGCCCGACATGGACTTCGGCCCCGACGATTCGGTGTTCGTGCCTTTTTACGGCATACCAACCGCAACGGTCCCGTCTCTGTCTCGATTTGCACGCCTGGGCCGCGCCAAGGTGCTGCCCCTGTTGCCCCGAATCACCCCGACGGGCTATGAGGTGGAGGTGCTGCCGGCCTGGGCGGATTTCCCCAGCGACGACCCGGTGGCCGACACCGCGCGCATGAATGCGCAGCTGCAGGACTACATCAACACCATGCCCGCCCAGTACTACTGGGTGCACAAGCGCTTTAAAACCCGGCCCGAAGGCGAACCGTCCCTGTATTGACGGCGGGCGGGTTGGGGTCGGAAATTTAGGAAAAAATGCCTTGTGGCCAGGTGGGGCGAGCGCGGTCGGCTATTAAATCAATAGCAATCTAGCGGCGCAGGAAATCCTGCAGGTGGGCCGCCACCAATGCGGGCTGCTCGT
The DNA here is from genome assembly GCF_056405995.1 of Polaromonas sp. P1_E11. Taxonomy (NCBI): domain Bacteria; kingdom Pseudomonadati; phylum Pseudomonadota; class Betaproteobacteria; order Burkholderiales; family Comamonadaceae; genus Polaromonas; species Polaromonas sp. P1_E11. The sequence goes on along the minus strand of NZ_JBFUBA010000001.1, from coordinate 1,380,942 downwards.
GCACGATCCAGTGGGTTGCGCCTTCGATGCGGCGTAAATCCATCTGCGGCACATAGTCGCCCAGGCCTTCCAGCAGCGCGGGCGGCAAGGCCGTATCGCCCAGCGCCCAGAGCACCAGCGTTGGCAGGTGGACTTCCAGCATGTCACGCGGAATGTTTACTGCGGCGGCCGCCGGGTCGTTGTGCGGCGGCCCGGGCCGGGGCGGGCGCAAGGGCGAAGCCCGGTAGTAATTGCAGGGGCCTGTCAGGCCCAGGCGCCAGATTTCGCGGTATTGGTCCTTGACGGTTTCGGTCAGCCACGCGTGCGGCCCATCGACCGCGCCCATGTTGGCAAAAAAATCCCAGAGCCGCCGAAAGTCGTCTTCGGCCAGCAAGGCTTCGGCGTCGGGGCGAATCAGGAAGTTCATGTAGGCACTGGCGGCTTGTTGCGCCGGCGAATGCTGCAGTTCGCGCAGAAAAGTGCCGGGGTGCGGCGAGTTGATGATGGCGAGCTTTTTCATCAGCGCAGGATGAGCCGCAGCCAGGTTCCAGGCCACCGCGCCGCCCCAGTCATGGGCCACAAGGCATTCCAGTTGGCCACCTTCCAGCGCAATCAGCGCTGCAATGTCCTGCACCAGGTGTTTGGGCCGGTAGGCGGCCACGTCCGGCGGTGCGCTGGAATGTTCAAACCCGCGCAGGTTGGGCGCCACACAGCGAAAGCCGCCGTTTTCGGGCCGCGCAAAGTGTTCCAGCAAGCCGTCCCAGACAAAAGCGGCTTCCGGAAAGCCGTGCAGGAACATCAGGACAGGGCGGCCTTTTTCACCCGCAGTCCGGCAAGACAATGTGATGCCGTGGGGCAATATGTGCAAGCTGGTGGCTATCATTTGCTATATTTTTTATAGCTGCTCGCGCCCGTTCCTGTTGGGTTAAAGCCGCTTTTCCTTAAAAAATCAAGGCCCCGGCACCCACTGCGGCTGAAACTGCTCAGTCGTTGATCTCAGGCAGCTCTTCAGGCGCTGGTTTGGCGGGTTTTACCGGCTTCTCTGCCGGATGGGCCCAGTCCCACAAATGCTGGGCGACTTCCTCGACACCGCGGCGCTTCAGCGAAGAAAAGAGTTTGACGTCTCCGCCGCCGGCCTGCAGTCGCACAATGGACAGCGCCTTGGCCGCTTCGGTCTTGTTGAGTTTGTCGGACTTGGTCAGCAGCACCAGGAACTTCAGGCCGTCTTCCACCCGCGGCCGGATCACGTCCAGCAGGATTTCGTCGAGCTCGGTCAGGCCCAGGCGCGGGTCGCACAGCAGCACCACGGCCTTGAGGTTGTCGCGCGTCTGCAAATAGTTGCCCATCACCTGCTGCCAGCGGTACTTGGCTTCCTTGGGCACGGCCGCATAGCCGTAGCCCGGCAGGTCGGCCAGCACGGCGTCCGTCACACCCTGTTTGCCCAGGCTGAAGAGGTTGATGCTCTGCGTACGGCCCGGCGTCTTGGAGGCGAACGCCAGCCGGTGTTGCTGCGTCAGCGTGTTGATGCAGGTGGATTTGCCGGCGTTGGAACGGCCGACAAAGGCGATTTCCGGCACGTCGACACGGGGCAGGTGCTTGAGCTCGGGCGCTGTCGTGAGAAATTTGGCAGTGTGCAGCCAGCCCATCGCGATTTTGGGATCGGGCACGCCGGTTGCGGCTACAGGTTGTTTGGACGGAGAGGGTGAGGTCATGATCGGGCGGTCCCTGGAGATCGGTTGCACGCTACCGGCATGCGTTGGAGGGAGCAATGGCTTCGGGGGCGGAACCCGTTAAGCGCTGAGGCGGTGCGGAGCTGCTGGCCCGTTGCCGCGGCAAGACCCGAATAATCGGGGGTGCCCTGAAGCCATTGTAAAATCAGAAAGTTATAAGTTTTGTGCGCCAACCAATTAAAACCCCCGATATGAAGCTGTTCGTTACTTCTCTCCTGGCCGCCTTGCTGGCCGTGCCTGCTGTGTCGTCTTTTGCTGCCGGCGAAGCCGCACCTGCACATGGCGCCGCTTCGGCTCCTGCAGCAGCCCCGGCCAAGGTTGCCAAGCCTGATCTGGTCAAGGGCGAGGCCAGCTTCACCGCAGTTTGCGCCAGCTGCCACGGTGCTGACGGGAATTCCGGCACCCCTGCCAACCCCAAGCTCGCGCAGCAGCACCCGGAATACCTGGTCAAGCAGCTGCAGGAGTTCAAGGCCGGCAAGCGCAAGAACCCCATCATGCAAGGCTTTGCGGCTGCACTGTCTGAAGACGACATGAAAAACATCGCTTACTGGGCGACGTCCAAGAAAGCCAAAACCGGCTTTGCCAAAGACAAGGAACTGGTCGCACTCGGCGAGCGGATCTACCGCGGCGGCGTGCAGGACCGCCAGATCGCAGCCTGCGCGGGCTGCCACAGCCCCACGGGCGCCGGCATTCCTTCCCAGTATCCCCGCCTGAGCGGCCAGCATGCTGAGTACACGGTGACGCAGTTGACGGCTTTCCGTGACGGCGGCCGCGGCAACAGCCTGCCCATGAGCCAGGTGGCTGCCAAGCTGAATGATCGTGAAATCCGTGCGCTGGCCGACTACATTGCCGGCCTGCGTTAAGCAAAGTACAGCAAAGGACTGGCAGGCGAGCGTTTTTTTGCTGAAAGTACCCGCAGGTTGCCTGCAGTATTGAACCCAAGCCTCCAAAACCAATCACACCAAGGCGGGTCTTTCTGATGAAAGCCCGCCTTTTTTCTTTGTCCCTTCTTTTTCTGGTTCGCAGGCTTTCCTGAGCCAACCGCAGGTTCCATTTCAAGCATGACAGTTTCCACCGAGGGTATGAAGGTCAATTGGGGCTCCCGCAGCTGGCGGGCGGCGGTGGAGCTGCTGTCGTCCATGCGGTTTTCCATTTCGCTGCTGACGGTGATCTGCATCGCATCGATCATCGGCACGGTGCTCAAGCAGGCGGAGCCGCTGGGCAACTACGTGAACCAGTTCGGTCCGTTCTGGGCGCAGGTGTTCAGCCTGCTCAGCCTCAATACCGTGTACAGCGCCTGGTGGTTCCTGCTGATCCTGGCTTTTCTGGTGGTCTCTACTTCCTTGTGCATTGCGCGCAACGCGCCCAAGATCTTCGCGGACCTGAACCAGCTCAAGGAAAACGTCCGGGAGCAAAGCCTCAAGGCCTTTGGCCATCGTGCCGAGGCTGCATTGGCCGAGTCACCCGAAGCGGCTGCGCGCCGCATTGGCCAGACGCTGGTGCAAAGCGGCTGGAAGGTGAAGCTGCAGCAGCGCGCCGGCAACGGCTGGATGGTGGCGGCCAAAAAAGGCGCGGCCAACAAACTGGGCTACATCGCGGCGCACAGCGCGATCGTGCTGGTCTGCGTGGGCGGCCTGCTCGACGGCGACATGATCGTGCGCGCGCAGATGTGGCTGAACGGCAAGTCGATTTATGCCGGCGGCGGCCTGATTGCCGACGTGCCGGCCCAGCACAGGCTCAGCGACAAAAACCCGACGTTTCGCGCCAACCTGCTGGTGGCCGAAGGCACGCAGTCCAGCACCGCCATCCTGAACCAGCCCGGCGGCGTATTGCTGCAGGAGTTGCCGTTTTCCATTGAGCTCAAGAAATTCATCGTTGAGTACTACTCGACCGGCATGCCCAAGCTCTTTGCCAGCGACATCATCATCCACGACAAGGAAACCGGTGAAAAGATCCCGGCGCGGGTGGAGGTCAATCACCCGGCCAATCACCGCGGCATTGAGATTTATCAGTCGAGCTTTGACGACGGCGGCTCCAGCGTGACGCTCAAGGCCATTCCGATGGCTGCGGCGAGCAAGCCGTTTGAAATTCAGGGCACGATTGGCGGCTCCAGCGGTCTGACCAACGGGCAGGGCGAAGGCGCCGAAAAGCTGACACTCGAATACACCGCGCTGCGAGTCATCAACGTGGAAAATTTTGCGTCGGGCGGGAGCATGGGTTCCGGCGCGGATGTGCGCAAGGTCGACCTGCACCAGGCGATTGACACGCGGCTGGGTGCGGCAAACAAGACCGTGACGCAAAAAGAGCTGCGCAACGTAGGCCCCAGCGTGAGCTACAAGCTGCGCGATGCCTCCGGGCAGGCCCGTGAATTCCACAACTACATGCTGCCGGTCAAGACGGACCCGGCGGAAGACAGCCCGGCGGTCTACCTGATGGGTGTGCGCGAAACACCGTCCGCACCCTTCCAGTACCTCCGGATCCCGGTGGACGCCGAAGGCAGCATGGAGACCTTTTTGCGGCTGCGCGCGGCGCTCGCCAATCCGGCGCAGCGTGAGCTGGCGGTCAGGCGCTACGCGAGCCAGGCCATTGGCCGGGAGCGGCCGGAACTGATGCAGCAGCTCGCCGCATCGACGTCGCGGGCGCTGGCTCTTTTTGCCGGTGACGTTGCAGATGCAGCAGGCGCCGCGCAAGGCTCGACGGGCAAGCCCAAAACCGCTGCAGGCCTGCAGGCCATCTCTGATTTCATGGAAGCCAATGTGCCCGAGGCCGAGCGCAACCGCGCCGGCGAGGTGCTGATCCGCATCCTCAACGGTGCCTTGTTTGAGCTGACGCAGATGACCCGCGAACAAGCGGGGCTCAAGCCGCTGGGCCAGGATGAAAAAACACGGGCCTTCATGTCGCAAATGGTGCTGAGCCTGTCGGACGCCAATTTCTATCCCGCGCCCATGGCGTTTGAGCTGAAAGACTTCACCCAGGTCCAGGCCAGTGTGTTCCAGGTGGCGCGTGCACCGGGCAAGACCATCGTCTACCTGGGCTGTGCCTTCCTGATCCTGGGCGTGTTCGCCATGCTGTACGTGCGCGAACGCCGTGTCTGGGTCTGGCTGGCGCCGCGCGGCGCAGGGGGCGGTCAGGCAGAAGATGGCAATGTTGCGGGTTCAATGCCAGAATCGGCCGAAAGCCACAGTCAGGCCACCATGGCCTTGTCGACCAACCGCAAGACCATGGACGGCGACAAGGAGTTTGAGATGTTGAAAACGAAACTGTTGCAGGCGCCTTTATGAATACCTCCACGATCAACAACACCGCGGTGAGCACCACCACGCTGAAGGCGGGTGGCGACAGTACGCTGAGCCTGAACGAGGGCTATTTCGCCCGCCGCAATGTGCTGGACTGGGTATTTGCCGCGCTGGTCGCCGGCGGCTTTCTGTATGCCTTCGCCCGTTACAGCGGCTTCATGGATGTCTATGAAAAAGGCATCCTGTTTGCGGCCATTCCGGCGGCTATCGCCATGGGCTGGTTCTGGCGGCCGTTGCGGGTGCTGATGATGGTGGTCAGCGCTTTCGCACTGCTGGGCATCGCTTCTTACCAGGGTGATTTGGCGCGCGCCGAACAGGTGTTCTGGCTCAAATATTTCCTGTCAAGCCAGTCGGCCATTTTGTGGATGAGCGTGCTGTTCTTCATGAGCACGATTTTTTACTGGCTGGGCATGTTCGCCAAAGACCAGAGCAGCACGCTGGAGTCGCTGGGCTCCAAAATTGCGTGGGTGGCGATTGGCATGGCGCTGATCGGCACGCTGGTGCGCTGGTACGAAAGCTACCTGATCGGCGCCGACGTCGGGCACATCCCCGTCAGCAACCTGTACGAGGTGTTCGTGCTGTTCTGCTGGATGACGGCGGCGTTCTACCTGTACTTTGAATCGCAGTACAACACCCGCGCTCTCGGCGCTTTCGTGATGCTGGTGGTCAGTGCCGCGGTCGGTTTTTTGCTCTGGTACACCGTGATACGCGAAGCCCATGAAATCCAGCCGCTGGTGCCTGCCCTCAAAAGCTGGTGGATGAAGCTGCATGTGCCGGCCAACTTCATCGGCTACGGCATGTTTTCGCTCGCTGCCATGGTGTCGCTGTCCTATCTCATCAAGCAGCAGGCCGGTGAAACGCGCTGGCACCGGCTCACGCCACTGTGGCTGCTGGGCGTTGTGCTGTGCTTCGTGCCCATCGTGTTTCGCAGCAAGTCGCCGGCTGAAGTGGGCGGCAGCTATTACTGGGTCGGTTACCTGGCCGTGTCGGGGCTGATCGCTGCGGGCATCTTGCTGGGCCGCAAGCGCATTGCTGCGCGCCTGCCCAGCTTTGAGGTGCTGGATGACGTGATGTACAAGGCCATTGCCGTCGGCTTTGCCTTTTTCACCATTGCCACCGTACTCGGCGCCTTGTGGGCGGCCGAAGCCTGGGGCGGCTACTGGAGCTGGGACCCCAAGGAAACCTGGGCGCTGATTGTCTGGCTCAACTACGCGGCCTGGCTGCATATGCGGCTCATGAAGGGCCTGCGCGGCACCGTCGCCGCCTGGTGGGCGCTGGTCGGGCTGGCAGTTACCTCGTTCGCTTTCCTGGGCGTCAACATGTTCCTGTCGGGACTGCACAGTTACGGAACCTTGTAGCTGCCGGCGAGTCTTTTAGAAGCCCTGGCTGAATCCCTGTAAGAAGTTGCTGCGTATTCAGACTAACCCTCAACGGATTTCAAGGACTCACATGCTCATCAAGACCCATGCCGATGGTTTCGACCACCTCGTTCCCAGCGAGATTACGCCACGCGGCGTTTACCACGGCCGCCGCGACCTGATCAAGCTGATGGCCACAGGTGCCGCGGGCGCGGCCATGGCCAGCTGGGCGGGCCGCCAGGCGATGGCACAGACGGTACAAAAACCCGGCAAGCTGGCGGCGCTGGCCGGCGGCAAATCGGCGGTGGCCGGTGCGGTGACCATGGAAAAGATCACCGACTACAAAGACGCCTCCACCTACAACAATTACTATGAGTTCGGCACCGACAAGGCCGACCCAGCCAAGAACGCCCACACGCTGGTGACCAAGCCCTGGTCGGTGGCTGTCGAAGGCCTGGTCAAGCAACCCAGGACCTACACGCTCGAAGACCTGCTAAAGCTGGCGCCGCAGGAAGAGCGTATTTACCGCCTGCGTTGTGTCGAGGGCTGGTCCATGGTGATCCCGTGGGTGGGGTATTCGCTGTCGGAACTCATCAAGAAGGTCGAGCCGCTCGGCAACGCCAAATACGTTGAATTCGTCACCCTGGCCGATCCCAAGACCATGCCGTTTGTAGGCTCTCGCGTGCTCGACTGGCCTTATGTGGAAGCCCTGCGCATGGACGAAGCCATGCACCCGCTGGCGCTGCTGGCTTTCGGCATGTATGGCGAAGTGCTGCCCAACCAGAACGGTGCGCCGGTGCGCATGGTGCTGCCCTGGAAGTACGGCTTCAAGAGCGGCAAGAGCATCGTCAAGATCCGCTTTACCGACAAGGAGCCGCGCACCGCCTGGAACAAGGCTGCTGCGCAGGAATACGGCTTTTATTCCAACGTGAACCCTGATGTGGATCACCCGCGCTGGAGCCAGGCCACCGAACGCCGTATCGGTGAAGACGGCCTCTTTGCCAAGAAGCGCAAAACGCTGATGTTCAATGGCTATGAGGCGCAGGTGGGCCAGCTTTACGCTGGCATGGACCTCAAGAAGAATTTCTGACTGATATGGCCCCCACGCTTGTCGCTTCGCGTACTGCGCTGCCCCCCGAGGGGGCCGCTGCGCCTGCGGCCCGGCAAAGCCGGTTCCGCGGCCCCTGCTTGTTTGGGGCGCACGCTGCGCTGCGTTTCGATGTAGGTCGACCCGGCGGTGGATTGCTGTGATGTCGACAGCGCAAAAATACTTGCTACACCCTGCGGCCAAACCGGTGCTGTTCCTTGTCTGTTTGCTGCCCTTTGCCTGGCTCTTCTACGGCGCCTTCACCAACCAGCTGGGCGCCAACCCGGCTGAGGCGCTGATCCGCGCCACGGGCGACTGGACGCTGCGCTTTATCTGCATCGTACTGGCGGTCACGCCGCTGCGGGTCATCACCAGCACGCCTGCACTGGCGCGCTTTCGGCGCATGCTGGGGCTGTTCGCGTATTTCTATGTAGTCATCCACCTGCTGAGCTACAGCTGGTTCGACATGGGCTTTGACTTTGCCGATATTGCCAAAGATATTGCCAAGCGGCCGTTCATCCTGGTCGGATTTTCGGCCTTTGTGTTGCTGACACCGCTGGCGGCCACGTCCTTCAATGCGGCCATCAAAGCCATGGGTGCCAAACGCTGGCAGTGGCTGCACAAGCTGGTCTACCTGATCGCCGGGCTGGGGCTGCTGCATTTTTTCTGGATGCGCGCCGGCAAGAACAATTTTGCCGAAGTGTTTGTTTACGCCGCGATCATCGCCGTACTGCTCGGCTGGCGCGTGCAGCAGTTCTTGAGGAAAAAGAGGTTGAAGCCCATATACGATGTGCGCAACCACTATCATAATGATAGCGGTGTGCGCTGATCGACACTGATCCGATGAGGCGCGCGCTTGCCCCGGGCGTGGTTCCGGATTAACCCGCTACCAGCTGTTCCTGCCGCATCTGGTCCTCGGCGGTTTCCCGGCGGCGTATGAGGTGCACTTCGCCACCATCAACCAGAAGTTCAGCGGCCCGGCCACGTGTGTTGTAGTTGCTGGCCATGCTCATGCAGTACGCACCTGCCGACATCACGGCCAACTGGTCACCCGCCGCGACAGACAACACGCGGTCGCGGCCTATCCAGTCGCCGCTTTCGCAGACCGGGCCCACGACGTCATACGTCGCTTCGGCGGTCTTGCCCCCGGCCAATACAGGCACGATGGCGTGGAAAGCCTGGTACATCGCGGGGCGCGGCAGGTCGTTCATCGCTGCATCGACGATGCAGAAGTTCTTGTGCTCGCCCGGCTTGACGTAGAGCACTTCCGTCAGGCAAACCCCTGCATTGCCGACCAGCGAACGGCCCGGCTCGATCATCAATTTTTTACTGCCGTAGCCGCGCGCGTCGATCTTCGCGAGCAGCTGCTGCCAGAGCGCGTCGGCTTCGGGAGGGGTGTCGTTGTTGTAGTTGATGCCCAGGCCGCCGCCGAAATCGATATGTTCGAGCGGGATGCCCGCGGCTTCAATGGCCGCTACCAGGTCGAGCACCCGGTCCATGGCGTCAAGATACGGTGTGGTGTCGGTGATTTGCGAGCCGATGTGGCAGTCGATGCCGACGACCTGCAAACCTTTCAGTGAGGCCGCGTGCCGGTAGATGCGCAGCGCGTCTTCGTGCGCCACGCCGAACTTGTTGTCTTTAAGGCCCGTGGAAATATACGGGTGCGTCTTGGGGTCGACATCGGGATTGACGCGAATGCTGACCGGCGCACGCATGTCCATGGCGAGAGCCACCCCGGACAGCACGTCCAGCTCGGCTTCGCTTTCGACATTGAAACAACCGATACCGGCATTCAGGGCCTGGCGCATTTCACTGCGGGTTTTGCCCACACCTGAAAAAATGATCTTCCGGGCTTCGCCACCAGCGGCCAGTACGCGATTGAGTTCTCCGCCCGAAACGATGTCGAAGCCGCAACCTGCCCGGGCAAACGCCTGCAGGATGCCGAGGGAGGAGTTGGCTTTCATGGCATAGCAAATTTGTGCGTTGCGCCCTGCAAAGCCACGCTGGTAAGCCGCCAGCGCCGAAAGCATGGCCGCCTTGGAATACACAAACAGCGGCGTGCCGTGTGCCGCGGCCAGATCGCCAAGCCGGACATTTTCAACAAACAGCTCGGTATCGCGGTAAGCGAAATGGGGGTGGCCGGGGAGAGGTTGGCGGGTCATGAAGAATGGGCTTTGAAGCGGTTGGAGTTATTGGCAACTATCTTAAGGAGCGCAGGGCTTGCGCGCCATGATCGATTGACGGCATGAACGGTCGGGCACCTTTAGATTGAAGGCCCAGCCACCGGATGGCCTGAATCTTCAATGAATCGGCCAGGTTGCAGGTCAGCGAGCGGCTGACGCCGGCGTCGCAGGCGCGGCAGCCGGCGGCGCTGTGGTGGCCGTGGCCGGCACCTTCGGGGGAACTGGCAGGTAAAGTGGGCCTTTTTGTCCACAACCGGCCAGCAAGGCCGCGCCGACCACAATTGCGGCAAGGCTATAGCGAGAGACCGAAGAGCGGTTGCGGCCTAAAATTTGAGCTGAAGAAACCATGATGGGATTGTAATGACGGACCTTGAATACCAGGATCTGGCCGAGAGTGCACTCAGGGCCGTTGAAATCGCCTGCGACCGGATCAATGATGAGACCGACGCGGACATTGATAACCAGCGCACCGGCGGCATGGTCACGCTGACTTTCTCCAACCGCAGCCAGATCATCATCAACCTCCAGAAACCCTTGCAGGAAATATGGATGGCGGCCAAGGCCGGCGGATTCCACTACAAATTCAGGAATGGGCAATGGGCTGACACCAAGGACTCGAGCGAGTTTTTTGCCAACTTGTCTCGCTATGCCAGCGAGCAGGCCGGCCAGACGTTGGTGTTCGCGGCCCCCGTGGAAGCAAATAAAGCGTAGCAGCCGAAGCTTGCAGGTGTGCCGTGATGGGCGTTGAAACAAAAAAGGGCTCCGTGGAGCCCTTTTTTGATGCGTTTCATCTCAGTTCTTGAACAGATCCAGAATGCGCTTTTTCTCGTCCGAAGGCGGCAGCACCTGGATTGCGCCCGGCGCTGCCGGCGTGGCTGCTGCTGCCGGGTCTTGTTGTATGCCCACCGTGCTGACCCCGGAGCCTTTGGCATATTCGCTGTAATACCACTCTCCGCCCACGTTGACGACACCTTCGGGTGGCGGGTATTCGGCCACTGGAACGCCCTTGAGCGCGTATTCCATGAAGTTGATCCAGATCGGCAGGCTCAGGCCGCCGCCGGTTTCCCGGTCGCCGAGTTTTTTCGGCGTGTCGTAACCCATCCACACCGCTGCTGTCAGGGTGGGCTGGAAACCCACGAACCAGGTGTCGATCGAGTCATTGGTGGTACCGGTCTTGCCGAAAAGGTCGGGGCGCTTGAGCGTGGCTTGCGCTTTGGCCGCCGTACCCGAGCGCGCGACTTCCTGCAACAGACTGTCCATGATGAACGCATTGCGCGCATCGATGGCCCGGGCTGATTCGTCCAGCACGGGGGGCTTGCTTTCCAGCAGGACTTTGCCGCGCTGGTCGGTGATTTTGGTGATCAGGTAGGGATTGACGCGGTAACCGCCGTTGGCAAACACCGAATAGGCGGTGGCCATCTGTATCGGGGTGACTGACCCGGCGCCCAGCGCCATGGTCAGGTAGGCGGGATGTTTTTCGGCTTCAAAGCCGAAGTGGGTGATCCAGTCCTGCGCATACGGGGCACCGATAGCCTGCAGTATGCGGATGGAAATCATGTTCTTGGATTTCTTCAGGCCGGTCCGCAGACTCATGGGGCCGTCGAAAGTGCCGTCGTAGTTCTTGGGCTCCCAGGGCTGGCCGCCAGTGACGCCGGCGTCGAAAAACAGCGGGGCGTCGTTTACCACGGTCGCCGGGGTAAAGCCCTTCTCAAGGGCTGCGGAGTATATAAAGGGCTTGAAGCTGGAACCCGGTTGGCGCCACGCCTGGGTCACATGGTTGAACTTGTTTTTCTCAAAATCAAACCCGCCCACCAAGGCGCGGATGGAGCCGTCGCGCGGATCAAGGGCCACAAAAGCGCCTTCCACTTCAGGCAGCTGGGTGATTTCCCAGGTGTTTTTTGGTGTTCTTGCCACGCGGATCAAGGCGCCGCGGCGAATCTTGATGTTGGGCCCGGCCTTGTCTGCCAGCCCGGATTGGGCGGGTTTCAGGCCGTCGCCGGTAATTTCAACTGTTTCGCTGTTCTGGCGCATGGCCAAAATCCGTTTGGGATTGGCCTCCAACACGACCGCCGACATCACATCTCCGTTGTCGGGATTGTCGGTCAGCGCATCGTCAATCGCATCTTCCGTTTCTTGCGCATTGGCCGGCAGATCGATGAACTTCTCGGGGCCCCGGTAAATTTGGCGGCGCTCGTAATCCATGATGCCCTTGCGCAAGGCCTTGTACGCGACCGTCTGGTCGGTGGCGCGCAGGGTGGTATAGACATTCAGGCCGCGGGTGTAGGTTTCGTCCCCGTACTGGTTGTAAACCAGCTGGCGCACGGTTTCCGCGACGTATTCCGCGTGCACCCGGCCTGCATCTGGCCCGGTCCTGACCTTGAGCTCTTCTTCTTTTGCGGCCTTGGCCTGTTCGGCGGTAATGAAGCCGTTTTCTTCCATGCGCTCGATGATGTAGAGCTGGCGGGCCCGGGCCCGCTTGGGGTTGATGATGGGGTTGTAGGCTGAGGGCGCCTTGGGCAGGCCCGCCAGCATGGCTGCCTCGGAGATGGTGATGTTCTTCAGGGGCTTGCCGAAATAGGCCTCTGAGGCCGCGGCAAAGCCATAAGCCCGGTTTCCCAGAAAAATCTGGTTCATATAGATCTCAAGGATCTGGTCCTTGGTCAGCAGGTGCTCCAGCTTGAAGGTCAGCAGGATTTCATAGATCTTGCGGGTATAGCTTTTCTCGGCTGACAGATAGACATTGCGGGCCACCTGCATGGTGATGGTGGAGGCGCCCTGGCTCTTGGCCCGGCCCACATTGGCAAAGCCGGCCCGGATCACGCCCAGGTAGTCCACGCCGCCATGCGAGAAAAAGCGGGCATCTTCAATGGCCAGTACCGCGTCCTTCATGACCTGCGGGATGTCTTTGATCGGGGTGAGACTGCGGCGTTCTTCCCCGAACTCGCCAATAACCACCCCATCGGCGGAGTAAACCCGCAACGGCAACTTTGGCCGGTAGTCCGACAGGTCAGAGATATCCGGCAGGTTGGGGTAGGCAACCGACAGCGCTACAGCCACAAACAGCAAGACGGCGGCAACACCAGCCAGCAACAGGCCGCCACTCCATAAAAAAAGCATGACCAGCCAGCGGGGGACGAGGGACTTTGCGCGACCTTGCTTGACCGGGGCAGAGTTTGAATCAGAAGACGTGGGTGTGGAGGGCATGTAGACAATCGTAAAGTCGCGTCACCATTATAAAAATCCCGGGAAGCGGGTTGTGCGGGGTGTCAGGGCAAGTGCCATACTTTTACGTTTGCAGACATCGTTTTAGGGAACCTTGCAAACTCATGGTCCGGCACGACCGTCTGCTTTTGACAACGTTCCAGATGTCCAAAACAGGAAAAATCCTTACTGCACAAAGAGCTTACTGCTACTATTCAAGTGATTTCTTAAGTATGCAGGGCTACATATTAGCCGTCATTTGGGGACCGCCTTGATCTCTCTGGGATCGTTATTCAACCGCCAACAACCCGCTTTGCTGGGTTTAGATATCAGCTCATCCAGTGTCAAACTGGTGGAGTTGAGCCGTGACAAGGCCGGTAATCTGGTGTTGGATCGCTGTGCGATCGAACCGCTGGAACGAGGCTGGATTACCGATGGCAACGTCGAAAAATTCGACGAAGTGGCCGACGCGGTGCGCCGGCTTGTCAAAAAAAGCGGAACCCGCACCAAGAATGTGGCAATGGCCCTGCCTGCTTCGGCGGTCATTACCAAAAAAATCATCCTCCCGGGCGGCCTCAGCGATGCAGAGCTGGAAATCCAGGTGGAATCCGAAGCCAATCAATACATTCCGTTCTCGCTGGATGAAGTCAGCCTCGATTTCTGCGTGGTGGGTCCGAGCGCTACCTCCAGCGGCGACGTTGAAGTGCTGATTGCTGCTTCGCGCAAGGAAAAAGTGCAGGACCGGCAGGGCCTCGCAGAAGCCGCAGGGCTCAAGCCCATCGTTATAGATGTGGAGTCGTATGCTTCTCGCCTGGCCACCGCCCGCTTGATTGAGAGCCTTCCCAACCAGGGCGCGGACACCATGGTGGCCCTGTTTGAAGTGGGTGCATTGACGACCAGCATGCAGGTCATCAAAAACGACGAAGTACTTTATGAACGTGATCAGGCTTTCGGTGGAGCCCAGCTGACGCAGCTCATCATTCGGCAGTACGGTTTTTCTCCTGAAGAAGCAGAAAGCAAAAAGCGCAGTGGCGATTTGCCGGAAGACTACGAATCCGGCGTGCTGAAGCCTTTTGTCGAGAGCATGGCGCAGGAAATCGGAAGAGCCTTGCAGTTCTTCTTTACCAGCACCCCGCACAACAAGGTTGACTATGTGATGTTGGCCGGCGGCTCGTCCGCGCTGCCAGGTCTGACCGATTCTGTCACCCAGCAGACTTCGTTTGCCTGCGTGCTTGCCAATCCTTTCGAAGGAATGGAACTCGGTGATGGGGTGCGTGAAAAGAAAATGCGGCGCGAAGCGGCGTCCTACCTGACCTCTTGCGGTCTGGCTTTGCGGAGGTTTCTGCAGTGATTCTCGTCAATCTGCTTCCCCACCGCGAAGCTGCGCGCAAGCGCAGGCGCGAAGTATTTTTTGCCACGCTGGGTATCGCTGCCTTGATCGGTGGTCTTATTTGCGGTGCTGTTTATTCCTGGTATCTGGCCCAAATTGAGGGCCAGCGCGGAAAGAACAATTTCCTGAAAACGGAAATTACCCGGCTGGAAGGACAAATCAAGGATATAGCCACGCTGCAGGCGGAGATTTCCGCACTCAGGGCTCGTCAGAATGCGGTGGAAGATCTTCAGGGGAACCGCAATCTGCCGGTGTATTTGCTGAGCGAACTGGTCAAGCAGTTGCCCGATGGCGTGTATATCACCAGCATGAGGCAAGAAAACCAGACCGTATTGATCAGCGGCATCGCACAGTCGAACGAACGTGTTTCGGAACTGTTGCGCAACCTTGCTAACAACAGTGCGTGGTTGACACGTCCGGAGCTTGTGGAAATCACTGCGAGCACGGTGGCGCTGACTGCCCGTGATCAGCGCAGGATATCCAATTTTTCGATGAAGGTCGGCCTGAAGCGGGCCAGCGATTCGAAAGCTGTCGGCGCGACGCCGGCAAGCTCTGGGGCGGCAGCGGTGGGTTCCGGGGCGGCTGCCAAGCCCGCTTCCGCCGCTTCGGCGCCGGCCAAGGTATGAGGCGGAATGAACGAGTTTGATCATGGCAAAAACCTCTAAAAATTCCATCGACTTTGCTGCCATTCAAAGCAGTCTGAAGTCCCAGTTCGTGGGCCTGGATCCCAATGATCCGCCTTCGTGGCCAGCGCTTCCGCGTTACCTTCTGTGCGTGGCCGTAACGATTTTTGTTGTCGTGGCGCTCTGGTTTGTATGGCTCAACGCGTCCGATGAAGAGCTGACCGCGGAGAAGGCCAAGGAAGTAAAGCTCAAGGAAGATTACACAGCGAAGCTTGCGCAGGCTGTCAATCTGGACGTGCTGAAGAAGCAGCGTGAACAGGTTCAACAGTATGTAACCCAGCTTGAAAAGCAGCTGCCGAGCAAAGCCGAGATGGACGCGCTGCTTTCTGATATCAATCAGGCGGGTTTAGGACGCAGTCTGCAGTTTGAATTGTTTCGTCCTGGCCAGGTCAGCGTGAAAGAGTATTACGCAGAATTGCCGATCGCTGTTCGAGTCACCGGTAGATACCATGACATGGGTGCTTTTGCAGCTGATATTGCCAATCTTTCCCGCATCGTCACCTTGAATAATCTGACCATAACGCCAGTCAAGGACGGGACCCTGGTCATGGACACTACGGCCAAGACATTCCGCTATCTGGATACTGACGAAGTAGCCTTGCAGCGCAAGAGTGCTCCGGGAGCCAAAAAATGAATGCAGGCAAATACACGATAGTCATCTGCAGTTTGGCGGGAGCGATGTTGAGCTTGTCCGGTTGTGGTTCTTCTGAGCAAGAGGAGTTGCAGGAGTGGATGACGCAACAGCGTAATGCCACCAAGCCAAAAGTGGAGCCGTTGCCGGAGCCCACCAAGTTTTCGCCGCAGCCATATGGTCAGGAGGGGTCAATTGAACCCTTTAGCAACCAAAAGCTGGCACAGGCACTGAAGCGCGAGTCCAACCAGGCGACGGCCAACGCTGCCTTGATTGCGCCCGAACTGAGCCGGCGCAAAGAACCGCTGGAGGCATATCCGCTGGATGCCATTGTCATGGTAGGGAGCCTGATCAAGGTTGGCCAGCCAGTCGCGCTCGTACGAGTGGACAACCTGATATATCAGGCTCGGGTAGGAAATCACCTGGGGCAAAACTACGGCCGGATCACCAAGGTCACTGAAACGGATCTCGCCTTGCGCGAGATAGTGCAAGACGCCGCGGGTGAATGGATAGAGCGGACCGCGACATTACAGCTATTAGAGGGATCAAAATGAACAAGCAGACACGGGCATTAGAGGCGCAGGAAATGGGAGGCCGCCTGCAGCTTTTGTTTGGGCGCGTGTTGCGTTGCGCATCACTCAGTCTGGCATTTTTCGTCACCGCCAGTCCATCGCTTGCACAGGCGCAAAATGCCATTCAAGCGGTTTCGGGATCGGTTCAGGGCGGTTCGGAAGTCATTCGGATTGATTTGGCTGAGCCTTTAACGGCAATTCCAACAGGGTTCAGCATTCAAACCCCAGCGCGTATCGCGCTTGATTTTCCAGGCGTCGGAAATTCCATGGGGCGGTCAGCCGTTGATCTTAATTTGGGAAATCTGCGTTCGGCAAACGTCGTGCAGGCGGGCGAAAGAACTCGAGTGGTGCTCAACCTCAAAGTACCAACAGCATATAAGGCTGAGATTCAGGGGAAATCGTTGTTGATCATTCTCGATGGTGCGGCGGTAGCTGCGCCATCCGCCGTGGCGCCTCCTGTATTTGCTGAAAATCGCAATACCGATACGTTCCCCCTGAAGGACATAGATTTCCGGCGCGGCGTAGAGGGTTCTGGCCGTATTGTCGTGGACTTGCCCAATAACCAGGTGGGCGTGGATATTCGCCAACAGGGTCAGACTTTGGTGGTCGAATTCCTGAAAACAGCACTGCCAGAAGGTCTGCGTCGTCGCCTGGATGTAGGCGATTTCGGAACACCGGTGCAAACCGTCACTACGTTTCAAACGGGAGATAAGGTCCGCATGGTGGTTGAACCCAAGGGTGCCTGGGAACACAGTGCGTATCAAAGCGATAACCAGTTTGTCCTGGAAGTACGCCAGCAAAAAAATGACCCAAGCAAGGTGACACAAGGGCCTGGGTATAACGGTGAGAAGCTGTCCCTGAATTTCCAGAACATTGAAATTCGCTCCCTCCTGCAGGTGATTGCAGACTTTACGAACTTCAATATCGTGACATCGGACTCGGTTACCGGTGCGGTAACGTTGCGTCTGAAAGATGTTCCCTGGGATCAGGCGCTGGACATTATTCTTCAGGCCAAGGGCCTGGGCATGCGTAAAACAGGCAACGTCCTGTTGATCGCCCCCAAGGACGAACTTGCAGCCAAAGACAAGACGGAACTGGAGTCAAAGAACGCGATTCAAAGTCTGGAAACGCTTCGGACCCAGGATTTCAAGCTTAACTATGCAAAGGCTGCAGACATTGCAGCGGGGCTGTTGGGTTCCGGCTCCGGTGCTACAAAGATACTGTCTGCGCGAGGCAGCGTGATATCGGAGGCGCGCACCAATCAATTGTTCGTGACTGACATACCATCGCGACTTGAACAAGTGCAGGCGTTGATCGCGAAACTGGACGTAGCAGTCCGTCAAGTGTTGATTGAAGCTCGCATCGTTGAAGCGTCAGATTCCTTCGGTAAATCTCTGGGTGTGAGGTTGGGGGGACGGCCTTTCAACCAGAATACGAACACCGCTTTTGGCGGAACGTACAACGCGTTTGCGGCGGGAACTACTGCAGGTGAGTTCGTGAGCTTGCCTGGCGTAGGTCAAAACGGATTCAGCGCAAGTACGTTTGCCATTTCTTTGTTCAATGCCGCAAAGACACGATTCCTTAACCTTGAGATTTCTGCATCTGAGGCAGATGGCAAGACAAAAATTGTTTCCAGTCCGCGTGTAGTGACAGCTGATCAGGTGAAAGCCTTGATTGAACAGGGTACAGAGCTGCCCTATCAACAGGCGACCTCCAGCGGCGCTACATCTATTGCCTTCCGAAAGGCAAATTTGAAACTCGAAGTCACTCCGCAAATAACGCCAGAGGGAAACATCATCCTTCAAGTGGACGTGAACAAGGATAGCGTGGGACGTGAAACAGCAAATGGATTCGCGATTGATACCAAGCATATTCAAACGCAGGTACTGGTGGAAAATGGTGGAACCGTGGTCATCGGCGGTATTTTTGAGCAAAATGATCGCGACAATGAAACCAAAGTCCCTCTTTTGGGAGACATCCCCGGTGTTGGCAATCTCTTTAAACAAAGAACGCGATCTGCCACGAAGTCTGAATTGCTGGTGTTCATCACACCCAAAATGCTGACCAACGGATCTGCCCTGCATTAATTCCGACCACCTGTTTGATCGCCTTGGGCGAGTTCGAGAGCGGTAGGTAAAGAAGGCGTAGTGCCAAAGGACTGCGCGCGGGACTGTCAGTCCCCTGCGTAGTTGCTTGGTATGCTTCTGGGCAACCTTTCCTCCATATCAATTGAATGCACATCCGTTGAGAATCGCCTGCGTGGGCTTGCCTGGATCGGGGAAGTCCACCGTCGGCAGGCATCTTGCCCGAAGAATGGGGTTGCGGTTCATTGACTCGGATCAGGTAATAGAACAACGTATCGGTTGCTCTATCCGGGAGTTTTTTGAGCGCGAAGGTGAAGACGCATTTCGCGACATCGAGCAACTGATCATCGATGAGTTGACTCAGGGTGAGGCTTGCGTGCTCTCCAGCGGCGGAGGGGCTGTGCTGCGCCCCGCCAACCGGCAACATCTTCGGGAGCGGGCGCAGGTGGTTTACCTGCATTCCATCCCCGAAGAGGTTTTTCGCCGTTTGCGGCATGACCAGAACCGCCCCTTGCTTCAGGTGGCCGATCCGCTGGCGCGGCTCAGGGATCTTTACGCCGCCCGTGACGCCCTCTATCGGGAAACGGCACACTATGTCATTGAAACAGGCCGCCCTTCGGTCTCTACATTGGTCAACATGATCCTGATGCAGCTGGAGCTGGCAGGCGTGATGGCTCCGCCTCCCGACCGGCCATAACCATTGGCAAGCCTTGGAAAGGGTGGAAGCCTCTACACTTCTTCCATGCAAGAAAATTCCTCTTCCGCCGTTGCGACAATCCGGATTGATCTGGCCGAACGCAGCTATCCGATCGTCATTGGCAGCGGGCTTCTGGGAAGCAGCGATACCTACAAGGACGTGCCCAAAGCCGCGGCGGCGCTGGTGGTGTCAAACACCACCGTGGCACCGCTGTATGCCGTGCAACTCACCCGGGCATTGCAGCAACGCTATGCCAAGGTGCTGCTGGTCACCTTGCCGGATGGTGAAGCCCACAAGGACTGGCCAACCCTGCAATTGATTTTTGATGCGCTGCTGGAAAACGGCTGCGACCGAAAGACGGTGCTGTTTGCCTTGGGCGGTGGCGTGGTCGGCGACATGACCGGCTTTGCCGCGGCCAGCTACATGCGCGGCGTACCATTTGTGCAGGTGCCCACGACATTGCTGGCCCAGGTGGATTCCTCGGTAGGCGGCAAGACGGCGATCAACCACCCGCTGGGCAAAAACATGATCGGTGCGTTCTACCAGCCCTTGCAGGTGGTGTGCGACCTGGATGTCCTGGCGACGCTGCCCTCTCGCGAACTGAGTGCGGGCCTGGCCGAGATCATTAAATACGGCCCCATTGCCGACATGGCATTCCTTGAATGGATCGAGGCTAACTTAGAGGACCTGCTCGCCAGGGAGCCCGTGGCCATGGCCCACGCCATCCGGCGCAGTTGTGAAATCAAGGCATGGGTCGTAAGCCAGGACGAGCGCGAGTCGGGCTTGCGGGCCGTCCTGAATTTCGGTCACACCTTCGGCCACGCGATTGAATCCGGCCTGGGCTATGGGGAATGGCTGCATGGCGAAGGTGTGGGCTGCGGCATGGTGATGGCGGCGCTTCTGTCAGAGCGTCTGGGCCTGGTTGACAAGCCTTTTACGGAACGCCTGACCAATCTTGTCCGACGATGCGGCCTGCCGGTGCGAGGACCTGTGCTGTCAACCACCGACAATGCCGGCCGCTATCTCGAACTTATGCGCATCGACAAAAAATCCGAAGCGGGTGAGATAAGGTTTGTTGTGATCGACGGCCCCGGGAAGGCAGCCGTTCGCAGCGCGCCGGATGCCATGGTGCGCAGTGTCATCGATATGTGCTGTGCATAAGCGGCAAAAAGCGTAAAAGGAGTATGTTCCCATGCTATCAATTCAGGAGCTGCTTGCGCTCATGCAGTATGGGATTCCGGCCATTTTTGCGTTTCATCCATGAATCTCCAGCCCTACGCCTGTGACCCTTCGCGTTCGCGTGGCCGCCGCTTTGCCGAGCCGGCTGCGCCAACCCGGTCCGAGTTTCAGCGCGACCGCGACCGTATCGTGCACTCCACCGCTTTTCGGCGCCTGGTGTACAAAACCCAGGTGTTCCTGAATCACGAAGGTGACCTGTTTCGCACCCGGCTGACCCATTCGCTGGAAGTTGCCCAACTGGGCAGGTCCATCGCCCGCACGCTTCAGCTCAACGAAGACCTCGTGGAAGCCATTGCGCTGGCGCATGACCTCGGCCATACGCCGTTCGGCCATGCCGGCCAGGATGCCTTGAACGCTTGCCTGAAGGCCTGCAACCCGGACAGCGCAGGCTTTGAGCACAACCTGCAAAGCCTGCGCGTGGTGGATTCCCTTGAGGAACGTTATCCGGCCTACAACGGGCTGAACCTGACCTTTGAGACGCGAGAAGGAATCCTGAAGCATTGTTCCAGGCGCAATGCTCGCCATATTGAAGCCCGCGAGCCGGACGGTGTTGCCCGCCGGTTCGTAGAGCCCGCTGACGGGCTGCGCTGGCAGCAACCCGGTCTGGAAGCACAACTGGCCAACCTTGCGGACGAAATAGCCTACAACGCACACGATATTGACGACGGCGTGCGCTCCGGCCTGTTAAGCCTGGAGCAACTGGAGGGCGTCGAGTTGTTCGCGCAGCACTGCCGGGAAACACAGCTGGCGCACCGAGCCTTGAAAGGCCGGCGGCTGCTGTTTGAAACCATACGGCGCATGCTCAGTGCACAGGTCTACAACGTGATGGATGCGACATCGCTTGCGATTCACGAGGTTGCCCCTGCCAGCGTGGACGAAGTTCGCAGGCATCCCGCGCTGGTGTGTTTTACCGAAGAAATGGCGACGCAGTCTGCATCCCTCAAACGGTTTTTGCTGCGAAACCTGTACCGCCACCCGAAAGTGGTGGAAACCACGCAGGCTGCCAAGCAGGTAGTCCGCGACCTGTTCGAAGCCTATATGGCCGACCCGGCCCAGATGCCGCAGGCTCACATCGACCGGTTTGACGGCATTGATGCCCCCCATGCGGCAGGCGCAAAACCCGAGAGGGTGGTCGCCGACTATATTGCCGGCATGACAGACCGCTTTGCCGCCAAAGAGCATGAGCGCCTTAAGGGGCGCGCAGCCTTTCCGGTTTAGATTGAACTGCCGTCACTCATACCGCGTCCTGCGTGACTGAATCCGGACCCACGCTATCCCCGAGGCCGAAGGCTGCCTGGTACGTGATGGCTGCCGGTGTGGTGGCCGCCCTGTACGTGGGCAAGCTTCCGCCTGCGCTGCCTGTGTTGGGACAAGCCCTCGGCGTGTCGCTGTTGCAGGCGGGGTTCCTGTTGTCGCTGGTGCAACTGGCAGGTATGGCGCTCGGGTTGGTCACCGGGCTTGCGGTGCAGCGTGCCGGCCTCAAGCGCAGTATGGTTGCCGGGCTGCTTGTGTTGTGTGGTGCGGGCTTGCTGGGTGGAATGTCTCCCGATGTGCATTGGCTGCTGGCCGCACGTGTATTCGAAGGGCTGGGATTCCTCTGGGTGGTGTTACCGGCTCCAGCCATGATCCGCCAGTTGGTGCCACAGGAGCGGCTCAACGGCATGCTGGGAGTATGGGGCGCCTACATGCCGCTGGGGGCCTCTCTGGCCTTGCTGGGCGGCCCCGCGATCATCGGGCTGGCCGCACCGGACTGGGGTTGGCGAATTTTGTGGTGGTTTCTGGCCGTACTGGCCGCAGTGTTGGCCTTGCTGGTCGCGTGGCAAGTCCCCGCACAGGGGCATTTGCAGGAGGGCATGCCTTCCCGGCAATCGGTGGCTCCTCTTTCCCGTGGCAGAGACCTTGTCCGCGCGACCCTGCGGTCGCGCGCAGCCTGGTACATGGCTGTTGCTTTTGCGATGTACTCGGGGCAGTGGCTTGCCGTTGTCGGTTTCCTGCCGTCCATCTACACCCAGGCCGGTGTGAGTGGTGCATGGGTGGCCTGGCTCACGGCGCTTGCGGCTGCCGTCAATATCATCGGCAACGTCGCGGCAGGCAGGCTGCTGGAGCGTGGTGTAAGACCGGTGGTTCTGCTCGGCGCAGGTTTCCTGTCGATGGCTGGAGGTGCCCAGCTCGCATTTGCCGTGCAACTGTCCCCGGAAATACAGTACGTGGCCATACTGGTCTTTTCGATGGTGGGCGGCCTGATCCCCGCAACGCTGTTTAACCTGGCAATCCAGCTTGCGCCTCGCCGTGATGCCGTGTCGACCACCGTCGGCTGGATTCAGCAATGGTCGGCGCTGGGGCAATTTGCAGGCCCTCCGATGGTTGCCTGGGTGGCTGGCACTGCGGGAGGATGGCAATGGACGGGCTGGCTTGCGACCGCCAGTTCCGCCATCGCCCTCGTGTTGGCGATGTTGCTTCATCGCTTGCGCGGACCTGCCAACCAAAACATCTGAACGCGCACATCGAAATCAGCTTCTGCCGGTGTTGCCGACCCGTGGCATAGGCTTATGACGTGTTGGCATTTCAAGGCTGGTTTTTTAGGTTTGCACAGATTACGCTGAGGGTCTGCGCACAATTTGTGACATTTCGCTGGAATATTGAGCGCATGCTGGGGTACGGGCATCAAACCTGCTTTGGCTATTTCGTTTCTCAAAAGGTGTTTTCATGGGTTTCAATCGACGTCAACTAATTCTGCGCGGGGTTTCCGCGGGCGCTGCGGTAGCAAGCCCTGTGCTCTGGGCTCAAAGCAAAACCAGCCGCAAAATCGTTCTTGGCCAATCGGTGCCCTTGACAGGTGCAGCCGACCAGATCGGTCTGGCGTATCTGAATGGGGCAAAGATTTATTTCGACGCCATCAATGCAAAGGGCGGTGCCGGCGGCCACAGGATAGAAGTCAAGACACTCGACGACGGCTACAACCCGGCGAAGGCTGCCGCGAATGCCAAGCAGCTGATCGACGAAGGCGTCGACGCGCTGTTCGGCTTTGCCGGAACAGCCAGCTGCGACGCCGCGTTTGCCGCTTCCAAGGCGTCCGGGGCGCTCTTTTTCGCACCTTTTGCGGCTTCAGACGCGCTGCACGATCCTTCTCTGGCAAACATATTTCATGTGCGTCCGGCGCTGGCCGATGAGGCCTACAAAATTGCGCGCCACTGCGCCACCCTCAATCAGGACCGTATCGGTGTATTTGCCGAAGATGACGCCATGGGGCGGGGCGGCCTTGCAGCGGTGAACCAGGCCCTGATCGATCTGAAGCGCCCGGCCATCGTTGGTAGCGCCCTGTCGCCGGTCAACAGCGACAAGGTCGATGCTGCGGTGGCGCAGCTGATGAAGGCGCAACCCCAGGCCGTGATCCAGGTCAGCCTGTTCAATTCATCGGCAGCGTTCATCCGCAAGATGCGCCAGGCCGGCTTCGGCGGGCAGTTCCTCAATTTCTCCGTCGTGGGTATCGATCCGCTGTTCAGTGCCCTGGGCAAGGAGATAGGCGGTGTGGTGATCTCGCAGGTGGTGCCGTCGCCACGCAGCACGGGTACGCCCATCATCAAGGAGTACCTGGATGTACTGAACCAGACGGACCAGACGCCGAGTTACGAAAGTGTGGAGGGTTATATTGCTGCCCGTACTTTTGCCGAAGGCGTGCGCCGCAGTGCGGCCGGCAGCGGCAAACCCGACAGGGCAGGCCTGCAAAAGGCGTTTGAAACCATGACGGACTACGACGTGGGCGGCTTTCGTGTGAACCTGCGCCCCAAGAAATACGAATCGGTGCGCGCGATTGACCTCGTCACCATCACGCCTGACGGCAAAGTCGTTCGTTAAGCGCCTTCGTTCCGGGGCCTTCAACAGCGCTTCGATGGACTTGGTGCAGGGTACAAAAAATCGGGGCCAGATTCCTTTTATCATGATGCAAACTCCTGGCATTGCATCCCATGGCCCGTCTTCCCCGTCTGACGCTTCCCGGTTATCCCCACCACATCATCCAGCGGGGGAATAACCGGCAAGCCGTGTTTTCTTCAGCTGCCGACCATCAGATGTTTTTGGCGCTGCTGGACGAAAGCGCCCGAAAATTCGGCGTCGCCCTGCATGCGTATGTGCTGATGGACAACCATTTCCATTTGCTCGCCACGCCGTCCACAGCAGAAAGCCTGCCGCAGATGATGCAAGCTGCCGGGCGGCGCTATGTGCGTTACTTCAACGACAGCCAGGGCCGCTCCGGCACCTTGTGGGAAGGGCGTTACCGGGCCACCGTGATCGAGGCCGAGCGCTACCTGCTGGCGTGCATGGCCTATATGGACCTCAATCCAGTCCGCGCGGGACTGGTGGCCGAGGTCAAAGACTATCCATGGTCCAGCTACGGCCATTACGCAGGCCTGCGGGTCGACGGCCTGCTCACGCCGCACCCGATGGTCTGGGCGTTGGGCAACACGCCCTTCGCCCGTGAAGCGGCCTACGCCGAACTGGTGCGCGCCGGCATCACGCTGGAGCAGCAGGACCAGCTGACCCGGTCCGCCCTGAGTGGCTGGGCCCTGGGTGGAGATGGCTTTCTGGTGGAGTTGCAAAAGCGCACGGAGCGCCGCGTCACCAGGAACCAGGCGGGGCGCCCACCTCTACGCGTGGCCGAGGTGGTGGATGATGATTAATTCCTTATTTATCAAGGCTTGATGCGTCTGAATATGATATGTCCCTAATTTATTGTTGATTAAATTAATCGACATTTAATTGTTATCTGACCCCATTTAAAGCGCTTGGCATTGTTGTTGCAATGCAATATGCTCCCATTCCCTGCGAAAAATTATGAACCTTGCGGATGGAAGCGTTGCCAGGTCTTTTCTAAGGCCTCGCGGCACCGCCGTCATCCCAACTGACGAGGAATTGCCATGACCACGGCTGCTGAAATCAAGCATTTTGAAGAAAACGGTTTGTACTCCGGTGCAAACGAACATGACGCCTGCGGCGTCGGTTTCGTGGCGCACATCAAGGGGCACAAAAGCCACGCCATCGTCCAGCAAGGCCTGAAGATCCTCGAAAACCTCGACCACCGGGGCGCGGTAGGCGCTGACAAACTGATGGGCGACGGCGCCGGCATTTTGATTCAGCTGCCCGACGCGCTGTACCGCGAGGAAATGGCCAGCCAGGGCGTGCAGCTACCGCCCCCCGGTGAATACGGCGTCGGCATGGTGTTTCTGCCCAAAGAGCACGCATCCCGCCTGGCGTGCGAACAGGCGCTGGAGCGCGCAGTCAAGGCCGAAGGCCAGGTGTTGCTGGGCTGGCGCGACGTGCCGGTCAACCGCGACATGCCCATGTCGCCCACCGTGCGCGAAAAAGAGCCCATCCTGCGCCAGATCTTCATTGGCCGCGGCAATGACGTCATCGTGCAGGATGCGCTGGAGCGCAAGCTGTATGTCATCCGCAAGACCGCCAGCGCCGCCATCCAGAACCTGCGCCTGACGCACAGCAAAGAGTATTACGTGCCCAGCATGTCCAGCCGCACGGTGGTCTACAAAGGCCTGCTGCTGGCCGATCAAGTGGGCACCTACTACCGCGATCTGACCGATCCGCGCTGCGTCTCGGCGCTCGGCCTGGTGCATCAGCGCTTTTCGACCAACACCTTCCCCGAATGGCCGTTGGCCCACCCTTACCGCTATGTGGCGCACAACGGCGAGATCAACACCGTCAAGGGTAACTACAACTGGATGAAGGCGCGTGAAGGCGTGATGTCTTCGCCGGTGCTGGGCGCCGACCTGCAAAAGCTCTACCCCATCAGCTTTGCCAGCCAGTCCGACACCGCCACCTTCGACAACTGCCTTGAGTTGCTGACCATGGCCGGCTACCCCATCAGCCAGGCCGTGATGATGATGATTCCCGAGCCGTGGGAACAGCACACCACCATGGACGAGCGCCGCAAGGC
The DNA here is from genome assembly GCF_056405995.1 of Polaromonas sp. P1_E11. Taxonomy (NCBI): domain Bacteria; kingdom Pseudomonadati; phylum Pseudomonadota; class Betaproteobacteria; order Burkholderiales; family Comamonadaceae; genus Polaromonas; species Polaromonas sp. P1_E11. Next base: position 1,354,868 of record NZ_JBFUBA010000001.1, on the reverse strand, counting down.
CTTCTATGAATACCATGCCGCCATGCTCGAGCCCTGGGACGGCCCGGCTTCCATCGTGTTCACCGACGGCCGCCAGATCGGCGCCACGCTGGACCGCAACGGCCTGCGCCCTTCGCGCTACTGCGTGACCGACGACGACCTGGTCATCATGGCCTCGGAGTCGGGCGTGCTGCCGATTCCCGAGCACAAAATCGTGCGCAAATGGCGCCTTCAGCCCGGCAAGATGTTCCTGATCGATCTGGAGCAAGGCCGCATGGTCGACGACGAGGAAATCAAGGCCACACTGGCCCACAGCAAGCCCTACAAACAGTGGATTGAAAACCTGCGCATCAAGCTGGACGACGTGGCCGGCAAGGCCGCCAAGACCGCTCCGGTCACTGTGCCCGCGGCTTCGACCATTCCCCTGCTCGACAGGCAACAAGCCTTTGGCTACACGCAAGAAGACATCAAATTCCTGATGTCCCCCATGGCCGCCAACGGCGAGGAAGCCACCGGCTCCATGGGCAACGACAGCCCGCTGGCTGTGCTGTCCAACAAGAACAAGCCGCTCTACAACTACTTCAAGCAGTTGTTCGCGCAGGTGACCAACCCGCCCATCGACCCGATCCGCGAAGCCATCGTGATGTCGCTGGTGTCCTTTATCGGCCCCAAGCCCAACCTGCTGGACATCAACCAGGTCAACCCGCCGATGCGGCTTGAAGTGAGCCAGCCCGTGCTCAACGTGGCCGACATGCAAAAGCTGCGCGACATCGAAGCGCACACGCAGGGCAAGTTCAAGAGCTACACCCTGGACATCACCTATCCGCTGGCCTGGGGCCACGAGGGCGTCGAAGCCAAGCTGGCTTCGCTGTGCGCTGAGGCGGTCGACGCGATCAAGGACGGCAAGAACATCCTGATCGTCAGCGACCGCGGCATCACCGCCACGCAGGTTGCCATTCCGGCCCTGCTGGCGCTGTCGGCTATTCACCAGCACCTGGTGAAGGAAGGCCTGCGCACGACCGCCGGCCTGGTGGTCGAAACCGGTTCCGCGCGCGAAGTGCACCACTTCGCCGTGCTGGCTGGCTACGGCGCCGAAGCTGTTCACCCCTACCTCGCGATGGAAACCCTGGCCGAGTTGTCCAAAGGCCTGCCCGGCGACCTCAGCACCGACAAGGCGGTCTACAACTACACCAAGGCTATCGGCAAGGGCCTGTCCAAGATCATGTCCAAGATGGGCGTGTCGACCTATATGAGCTACTGCGGTGCGCAGCTGTTCGAGGCCATCGGCCTGAACCGTGACACCGTGGCCAAGTTCTTCACCGGCACGGCCAGCCAGGTTGAAGGCATGGGCGTGTTTGAGATTGCCGAAGAAGCGCTGCGCATGCACCGCGCTGCCTTCAGCGACGACCCGGTGCTGGCCAACATGCTGGACGCCGGCGGCGAATACGCCTGGCGCGTGCGCGGCGAAGACCACATGTGGACGCCCGATGCAATTGCCAAGCTGCAGCATTCCACGCGGTCCAACAACTGGAACACCTACAAGGAATACGCCCAGCTGATCAACGACCAGAACCGCCGTCACATGACGCTGCGCGGCCTGTTCGAGTTCAAGATCGACCCGTCCAAGGCCATCCCGATTGATGAAGTCGAGCCGGCCAAGGAAATCGTCAAGCGTTTTGCCACCGGCGCCATGTCTCTGGGCTCCATCAGCACCGAAGCCCACGCCACGCTGGCTGTGGCCATGAACCGCATCGGCGGCAAGAGCAACACGGGCGAGGGTGGTGAAGACCCGAACCGTTACCGGCAAGAACTCAAGGGCATCCCGATCAAGAAGGGCGAGACCCTCAAAAGCGTGATCGGCCCTAAACAGGTTGAGGTTGATCTGCCGCTGCAAGACGGTGACTCGCTGCGTTCGCGCATCAAGCAGGTCGCGTCGGGCCGGTTTGGCGTCACCGCCGAATACCTGGTGTCGGCCGACCAGATTCAGATCAAGATGGCGCAGGGCGCCAAGCCCGGCGAGGGCGGCCAGCTGCCCGGCGGCAAGGTCAGCGAATACATCGGTTCGCTGCGTTACTCGGTGCCCGGCGTGGGGCTGATCTCGCCACCGCCGCACCACGACATTTACTCGATCGAAGATCTGGCACAGCTGATCCATGATCTGAAGAACGTCAACCCGCGCGCCAGCATCAGCGTCAAGCTGGTGAGTGAAGTCGGCGTTGGCACCATTGCAGCGGGCGTGGCCAAGGCCAAGTCCGACCACGTGGTGATTGCCGGCCACGACGGCGGCACGGGTGCTTCGCCCTGGTCGTCCATCAAGCATGCCGGCTCGCCGTGGGAAATCGGTCTGGCTGAAACGCAGCAAACGCTGGTGCTCAACCGCCTGCGCGGCCGCATCCGCGTGCAGGCCGACGGCCAGATGAAGACCGGCCGCGACGTCATCATCGGCGCGCTGCTGGGCGCCGATGAGTTCGGTTTTGCCACCGCGCCGCTGGTGGTTGAAGGCTGCATCATGATGCGCAAGTGCCACCTCAACACCTGCCCTGTTGGCGTGGCCACACAAGACCCTGTGCTGCGCCAGAAATTCAGCGGCAAGCCCGAGCATGTGGTCAATTACTTCTTCTTCGTCGCCGAAGAGGCGCGCCAGCTCATGGCGCAGCTCGGCGTGCGCAAGTTTGACGACCTGATCGGCCGTGCCGACCTGCTCGACACGCAAAAAGGCATCGAGCACTGGAAGGCCAGTGGCCTTGATTTCGCCCGCCTGTTCTACCAGCCCAACGTGCCGGCCGACGTGCCGCGCATGCATGTGATGGCGCAGGACCACGCGCTCGAAAAAGCGCTGGACGTGCGCCTGATCGAAAAATCCAAAGCCGCGATTGAAAAGGGCGAAAAAGTCCAGTTCATCGAAGTGGCGCGCAACGTCAACCGCACCGTCGGCGCCATGCTGTCGGGCGAGCTGACACGCCACCACCCGCAAGGCCTGCCCGACGACACGCTGCGCATCCAGCTCGAAGGCACGGGCGGCCAATCTTTCGGCGCCTTCCTGGCCAAAGGCATCACCATGTACCTGATCGGTGACGCCAACGACTACACCGGCAAGGGCTTGTCGGGCGGCCGTATCGTCGTGCGCCCCAGCATCGACTTCCGCGGCGACGCGGTGAAGAACACCATCGTCGGCAACACCGTGCTCTACGGCGCGACCACAGGCGAAGCCTTCTTCAGCGGTGTGGCCGGCGAACGTTTTGCCGTGCGCCTCTCGGGCGCCACGGCGGTTGTTGAAGGCACAGGCGACCACGGCTGCGAATACATGACGGGCGGTACTGTTGCGGTGCTGGGCAAGACCGGCCGCAACTTCGCCGCCGGCATGAGCGGTGGGGTGGCTTATGTGTATGACGAGGACGGCTTGTTTGCCACGCGCTGCAACACATCCATGGTGTCGATGGACCGCATCGTCACCACGGCCGAACAGCACACCCATGACAAGGCTGACTGGCATGCCGAACAAAGCGATGAGGAATTGCTCAAGCGCTTGCTGCAAGACCACAACCGCTGGACCGGCAGCAAGCGTGCGCGCGAACTGCTCGACAACTGGAGCGAGTCACGCCTGAAGTTTGTGAAGGTCTTCCCGAACGAATACAAGAAGGCCCTGATTGAGCGCAAGGAACGCCGCCTGGAAGCCGCGACAGAGACCACAAGGGTTCAGGTCGCCACCAACCAGGAAGCGGTGGCGGCTAAATAGGCCAATACGCTTTTCACGCACAAAACTCACTGCTATCGAATTTATAGCTGCTTGCGCCCGATTTTAAAGGGCTAGAGGCATAAAACGCTTAAAGAATTGCACAGGACCGCATCATGGGAAAAATCACCGGCTTCATGGAATACGAGCGCATCGAAGAGGGCTACAAGCCCGTGCCGGAGCGCCTGAAGAACTACAAGGAATTTGTCATCGGGCTGGACGACGCGCAGGCCAACAAGCAGGCCGCACGCTGCATGGACTGCGGCACGCCGTTTTGCAACAGCGGCTGCCCGGTCAACAACATCATTCCCGACTTCAACGACATGGTGTTTCGCGCTGACTGGAAAAACGCGATCGACACGCTGCACAGCACCAACAATTTTCCCGAGTTCACCGGCCGCATCTGCCCCGCGCCCTGCGAAGCCGCCTGCACGCTGAACGTGAATGACGACGCTGTCGGCATCAAGTCGATCGAGCACGCCATCATCGACCGCGCCTGGTCCGAAGGCTGGGTCAAGCCCGTGATGCCCAAGCACAAGACCGGCAAGAAGGTTGCCGTGGTCGGCTCCGGCCCTGCCGGCATGGCCGCCGCGCAGCAACTGGCGCGCGCCGGCCACGACGTGACGCTGTTTGAAAAGAATGACCGCGTTGGCGGCCTGCTGCGCTACGGCATCCCCGACTTCAAGATGGAAAAAGTCCACATCGACCGTCGCGTCGATCAGATGAAGGTCGAGGGCGTGAATTTTCGCACCGGCGTGATGGTGGGCAGCCTGCCCAAGGACTCCAAAGTCACCAACTGGGCGAAAGAAAGCATCACCCCCGAGCAGCTGCAAAAAGACTTCGACGCCGTGGTCCTCACGGGTGGCGCCGAGCAGTCGCGTGACCTGCCCGTGCCCGGCCGCGACCTGGACGGCGTGCACTTTGCAATGGAATTCCTGCCCCAGCAGAACAAGGTCAACGCCGGTGACAAGGTCAAAGGCCAGCTGCGCGCGGACGGCAAACATGTCATCGTCATCGGCGGCGGCGATACGGGTTCCGACTGCGTGGGCACCAGCAACCGCCACGGCGCTGCCAGCGTCACCCAGTTTGAACTGATGCCCCAGCCGCCCGAGGAAGAAAACCGTCCCATGACTTGGCCTTACTGGCCGATCAAGTTGCGTACGTCTTCCAGCCACGAAGAAGGCTGCGAGCGCGAGTTCGCCATCTCCACCAAGGAACTGATCGGTGAAAAAGGCAAGGTCACCGGCCTGAAGACCGTTCGCGTCGAATGGAAAGACGGCAAGATGGTGGAAGTGCCTGGCTCCGAGCAAACCCTCAAGGCCGACCTGGTGCTGCTGGCCATGGGGTTTGTTTCGCCGGTGGCCTCCGTGCTGGACGCATTCGGCGTCGAAAAAGACAACCGCGGCAATGCCAAGGCCGGCACCGACTTCACCGGTGGCTATGCCACCAACGTGCCCAAAGTTTTTGCCGCCGGCGACATCCGCCGTGGCCAGAGCCTGGTGGTCTGGGCGATTCGCGAAGGCCGCCAGGCCGCGCGTGCTGTCGACGAATTCCTGATGGGCTATAGCGACCTTCCTCGCTAAGCGCCGCGCCCGGCCTCCGCAAATCGCCCCAAGGGGCGGTTAAGTAAACCCCAAGCTCGCGCTTGGGGTGCGCGTAGGCCGCTAGGCCGCGCGAGCGGTGGACGAGTTCCTGATGGGCTTTAGCGACTTGCCGCGTTAATCGCCGCGCCCGGCCTTCGCAAATCGCCCCAAAGGGCGGTTAAGTAAACCCCAAGCTCGCGCTTGGGGTGCGCATAGGCCGCCAGGCCGCGCGAGCGGTGGACGAGTTCCTGATGGGCTTTAGCGACTTGCCGCGTTAATCGCCACGCCCGGCCTTCGCAAATCGCCAAAAAGGGGCGATCAAGAGGCCCAGGTTGGTGCCCGGGTCGCGTGAAATGGTGCCGGACGCCCGGAAATCACCCAATTGGCGTGACGGTCCGTTGCGCTTTGCGCACACCTGCCTGGTTGGCAAATAACACCGAAAAGCCCGGATGCTATCAAAAAAATAGCTGCTTGCGCCGGATAGTTGTGGCTTGCGGCCACTATCTGCCCGATAAGGCGGCCGTTTTTTTGGACCACCCTCGCTGCTTTAGGCCGCTCAGCCCAAGGTTTTTGGTTTCCGGTCAGGGGCTGTATAAGGGCAAACCCCGTATCATTCGGTATTACTTACCCAAGCCAACACACCTGCTGGCCTGTCTTTTCTCCTTCAATGCCCGATATTTCCGCTTCATCATTGGTTGAGTTCAAGGATGTGACGTTTTCGTATCCCGGCTCCGCCGGTGATCGCGTCATCCTGGACAAGGTCACGCTGTCCGTGCCTCGCGGCAAGGTTACCGCGCTGATGGGCGCTTCGGGAGGTGGCAAAACCACCGTCCTGCGCCTCATCGGCGGGCAGCAGAAGGCTGTCAGCGGCGCTGTGCTGTTCGACGGCAAGGACGTTGGCAAGCTGGCCCAGGCGGAACTCTACGCCGCGCGACGCCGCATGGGCATGCTGTTCCAGTTCGGTGCCTTGTTCACCGACCTGAGTGTTTTCGACAATGTGGCGTTTCCCTTGCGCGAGCACACCGAATTGGGTGAAGCCCTGATCCGCGATATCGTGCTGATGAAACTTAATGCGGTGGGCCTGCGCGGCGCGCGGGACCTGCTGCCCAGCGAAATTTCGGGCGGCATGGCCCGCCGGGTTGCGCTGGCGCGGGCCATTGTGCTGGACCCGGAACTCATCATGTACGACGAACCGTTCTCCGGGCTCGATCCGATCTCGCTCGGTACCGCCGCGCAGCTCATACGCCAGCTCAACGATACGCTGGGCATTACCAGCGTGGTGGTGTCGCATGATCTGGAAGAAACCTTCCGCATTGCCGACAAGGTCATCATCCTGGCCAATGGCGGCATTGCGGCGCAGGGCACACCTGATGAGGTGCGTCGCTCCACCGATCCGCTGGTGCACCAGTTCGTCAATGCCGAAAGCGAAGGCCCCGTGAAATTCCACTATCCGGGCCCCACTGTGGATGCCGATTTCGGCAACCCGGCGGCCAAATCAGGGAAGCGCGCATGAGCCGCTATAGCCCTGTCGCCCTGATTTCCGGCCTCGGTTTTTCCGTGCGCAGCCAGCTGGCCGAGCTGGGCTACGCCGCGCGGCTGATGTCCCGGCTGGTGGCCCTCACCGGCCCCGCCCTGGCCCGCTTTGGCCTGGTGCGCGACCAAATTTTCTTTTTGGGCAACTACTCGCTGGCCATCATTGCCGTGTCGGGCCTTTTTGTCGGTTTTGTGCTGGGCCTGCAGGGCTACTACACGCTGCAGCGTTATGGCTCGGCAGAAGCGCTGGGCTTGCTGGTGGCGCTCAGCCTCGTGCGTGAGCTGGGGCCGGTGGTCACTGCTTTGCTGTTTGCCGGCCGCGCCGGCACGGCGTTGACGGCCGAAATCGGCCTGATGAAAGCCGGCGAACAGCTCTCGGCCATGGAAATGATGGCGGTGGATCCGGTGCGGCGCATCCTGGCGCCCCGTTTCTGGGGCGGCATCATCGCCATGCCCCTGCTGGCTGCCGTGTTCAGCGCTGTGGGCATCATGGGTGGCTGGCTGGTGGGCGTGGTCATGATCGGTATTGATGCGGGCTCCTTCTGGAGCCAGATGCAGTCGGGAGTCGATGTCTGGCGCGACGTAGGCAACGGCATCATCAAGAGCTTTGTGTTTGGCGTCACGGTCACTTTTGTGGCCTTGCACCAGGGTTTCGAGGCCCAGCCGACGCCCGAGGGCGTGTCGCGCGCGACCACGCGGACCGTGGTGGTTGCATCACTGGCCGTGCTCGGGCTGGATTTCCTGCTGACCGCCTCGATGTTCAGCCTTTAAAACCGTCTTCATACATTTTTAATTCGCCCATGAGAAAATCCTGCTTCCCAGTGTTTGCCTTGGGTGAACCCGCAAGGACAAAACAGCCCGGAATGGCGAACGCCGGACCAGGCCACTGAAAGAAAACGATGCAACGTTCAAAAAATGATCTGTGGGTGGGCTTGTTCGTGTTCATTGGCGGCGCCGCCATCCTGTTTCTGGCGCTCAAGTCCGCGAATCTGCTCAGCCTGAATTTCGACACCTCCTACAAGGTGACGGCGAAATTCGACAACATTGGCGGCCTCAAGCCGCGAGCCGCGGTCAAGAGCGCTGGCGTGGTGGTGGGCAGGGTTGAAAATATCACTTTCGACGACAAGTCCTACCAGGCCAGCGTCAATCTGGCCATGGAAAGCCGTTACGTGTTCCCGAAAGACAGCTCGCTGAAGATTTTGACCAGCGGATTGCTGGGCGAGCAGTACATCGGCGTGGAGGCCGGTGGGGACGAGAAAAATCTTGCCGCAGGGGACGTGATCAAAAACACGCAGTCCGCCGTGGTGCTTGAGAATCTGATCAGCCAGTTTTTATACAGCAAGGCGGCAGACAGCAGTTCCGGATCAGGGTCTGCGCCGCCATCAGGGACGCCAGAAAAAAAATGACAGCAGAAATCACGATGAAAAAGCCGACCGGCTGGGCTGCGGCAGTGCTTGCACTGGCACTTCTCCAGGGGTGTGCTAGCGGTCCCAATGCCAATCCGACCGATCCGCTGGAGCCGTTTAACCGGACCATGTTCAATTTCAATGACGGTGTGGACCGCGCCGTCGTCAAACCCGTGGCAACCGTGTACCGGGATATCACGCCTGCGCCAGTACGCACCGGCGTTACCAATTTCTTCGGCAACATTTCCGATGTGTGGTCCACCGTCAACAACCTGCTCCAGGGTAAAGGCCAGGCTTCTGTCGAAAGTCTTTTCCGCGTCACGACCAATACCCTTTGGGGCGTGGGCGGCATTTTTGACGTTGCCAGCGATCTGAAGATTCCCAAACACACGGAAGATTTTGGCCAGACGCTCGGCGTTTGGGGTGTGGGCTCGGGCCCCTACCTCGTGCTGCCTTTGCTGGGCCCTTCTTCTGCGCGTGATTCTGTAGGTTCGCTGGTCGACTACCAGGGCGACCTGGTAAGCCGGATCGACAATGTCCGTGCCCGCAATTCCCTGACGACTTTGCGCCTGGTGAATGCCAGGGCCAACGTGCTCGGGGCCGGTGATGTCCTGGATCAGGCCGCACTCGATAAATACAGCTTCACCCGTGAAATCTACCTGCAGCGACGCCGCAGCCTGATAGGCAGGCCTTCTGCGGAAAAAGAAGAACGCTACGACCTCCCGGAAGCTGCTCCAGCGGCACCCGTGTCATCACCCGCCGCCAAATAGCGTCCTGCCGGGGCTGAGCGGGGTCAAAAGGCTGTTGATTGCAAACAATATTTACAAGACTGCCGTAAAACTTCATTCACAGCCCGGAAACCATCCCCCAGAATAACCATCGAACCATCGGTTGCAACAGAGACGTATCCATAGGGGTACAGCAATTTTCGCAACCGCATGCTTTGTCATAGAAGGAAAATCATGAAACGTAGAACACTTGGCCATTTATTTACCGCCGCCCTCAGCCTGGCTCTGATGGGGTCCGCACCGTTCGTTCGCGCAGCCGATGAGGCACCCGATGCCCTGATCAAGCGCGTATCAGCCGAGGTGCTGGACAACATCAAGACAGACAAGGCCGTAAAAGCCGGCGACCTTACCAAGGTGCTTGCGCTCGTCGACAGCAAGATCATGCCCAACGTGAACTTCACGCGCATGACGGCTTCGGCCGTGGGCCGCAACTGGCGCCAGGCCACGCCTGAGCAGCAAAAGAAGCTCCAGGAAGAGTTCAAGATCCTGCTGATCCGCACGTATTCGGGCGCGCTGGCGCAGGTGAGCGATCAAAGTGTGAATGTCAAGCCCTTGCGCGCAACGCCGGAAGATACGGAAGTCGTCGTGCGCACTGAAGTTCTGGGCCGGGGCGACCCCGTCCAGCTGGACTACCGCATGGAAAAAACCCCGACCGGCTGGAAGATCTATGACCTCAACGTGCTGGGCGTCTGGCTGGTGGAAACCTACCGTACCCAGTTCGCCCAGGAAATCAGCGCCAAGGGCGTTGATGGCCTGATCGCTTCCCTGGTTCAGCGCAATCAGTCCAATACCGGCGCAGGCGCCAAGAAATCCTGAGCGGCGACCGCGCCATGCTGACGCTCCCTTCCGCCCTGACCCATGCGGTGGCTGCCGGTTTTTCACGCGGCCTGAAGCAGGCCGTGCAGTCCCAGCCGGGCGGGGTGGTGGTGGACGCAAGCGCACTCACCGAGTTTGATTCTTCCGCTTTGGCCGTCCTGCTCGAATGCCGCCGTGAGGCGCTGGCTGCTGGCAAGGGGTTCACGGTAACCGGCTTGCCTGTACGCTTGCGCCAGCTGGCAGGCCTTTATGGCGTGGCGGAGCTGGTGCCTGCCACGGCCTGAGCCGTACCGCTGCAGCATCGGCCGACCGCAGGGCATTCAGGTGCCCGCCGGGATAAAACGGCGCCAGCCCTTAAAATGATGGGCTAATGCCAGCGATCTCATTTCAGTCCGTCTCCAAAACCTATTCCTCTGCGCGAAGCCAAACAGGCCCCATTGTCCGGGCGCTTGACGACGTCAGTTTTGACATCCGGCAGGGTGAGTTTTTTGGCCTGCTCGGTCCCAACGGCGCCGGCAAAACCTCTCTCATCAGCATACTCGCCGGCCTTTCGCGCGCCAGCAGCGGCCGGGTCCTGGTGCATGGCAGCGACGTACTCACCGACTATGCCAATGCAAGGCGAAAGCTCGGCGTCGTACCCCAGGAGCTGGTGTTCGACCCTTTTTTCTCCGTGCGCGAGGCACTGCGCATCCAGTCCGGCTATTTCGGAATCAAACGCAACGACGACTGGATCGACGAACTGCTGGTCAGCCTGGGGCTGGCCGACAAAGCCAATGCCAACATGCGCCAGCTCTCCGGCGGCATGAAGCGCCGCGTGCTGGTGGCGCAGGCGCTGGTGCACAAGCCGCAGGTCATCGTGCTGGACGAACCCACTGCAGGCGTTGACGTGGAGCTGCGCCAGACGCTGTGGCAGTTCATCGCCAAACTCAACAAGCAGGGCAGCACGGTGCTGCTCACCACGCACTACCTCGAAGAAGCCGAGGCTTTGTGCAGCCGCATCGCCATGCTCAAGCAGGGGCGGGTGGTGGCGCTGGCCCAGACTTCCGAGTTGCTCAAGGCAGCTTCGTCGAACGTGTTGCGTTTCAAGATCGACAGCGAATTGCCGGTACACCTGGCCGCGCAGGCCCGTATCACCGGTCGCATCGTGCAGTTTCCGGCGCACAACGCCAACGAGATCGAGCAATACCTCGCGGCGATCCGCGAAGCGGGGCTGGTCGCGGAAGACGTTGAAATCCGTAAGGCCGACCTGGAAGATGTGTTCCTGGACGTCATGAACAAAAAGCCGGCCGGAGAAGCCACCGAACTGAATTTAATGGGAGTGGCAACATGATCGCGTTCATCCGGAGGAAGGGCCGTGCGCCGCGCCGGGCCGCCCCAAGCAAGCACAGCCCCCTCGGGGGCAGCGTAGTACGCGAAGCGACAAGCGTGGGGGCTTTTGAATGACTGGCTGGCAAACACTGCTTTACAAAGAAACCTTGCGCTTCTGGAAAGTGGGTTTCCAGACGGTCGGAGCCCCGGTGTTGACCGCCGTGCTCTACATGCTGATCTTCGGTCATGTGCTGCAGGACCAGGTCAAGGTATACGACCAGGTCAGCTACACAGCCTTCCTGGTGCCGGGCCTCGTGATGATGAGCGTGCTGCAAAACGCATTTGCCAACAGCTCTTCCTCGCTGATCCAGAGCAAGATCATGGGCAGCCTGGTGTTTGTGCTGCTCACACCGCTGTCGCACTGGCACTGGTTTTTTGCGTACGTCGGCTCGTCCGTCGCGCGTGGCCTGCTGGTGGGCACCGGCGTGTTTGCCGTCACCGTATTTTTCGGCCAACCCGCCTTTGTGGCGCCGCTGTGGATTGTGCTGTTTGCGGTACTGGGCGCTGCCATGCTGGGCGCGCTGGGCGTCATCGCCGGCCTCTGGTCCGAGAAGTTCGACCAGATGGCGGCCTTCCAGAATTTCGTCATCATGCCCATGACCTTCCTGAGCGGCGTGTTTTATTCGATCCACTCGCTGCCGCCTTTCTGGCAAAAAGTCAGCCACCTGAACCCGTTTTTCTACATGATTGATGGTTTTCGCTATGGATTTTTCGGCGTCAGCGATGTGTCCCCTTGGCTGAGCCTGGGTATCGTCTCGGCAGCCTTGCTGACCGTCAGCGCTATCGCCGTCAATATGCTGCGCACCGGCTACAAAATAAGACACTAAAACATGACCAGCGAAGAACTCCAAGCCATCATTGCCGCAGGCCTTCCCTGTGAGCACATAGAACTGTCAGGCGACGGCCGCCACTGGTACGCGACAATCATCTCCAGTGCCTTTGAGGGCCTGCGTTTGATCCAGCGCCACCAGAAGGTGTACGCCACGCTGGGTGGCCGCATGCAGACCGACGAAGTGCATGCGCTGTCGATGAAGACCTATACGCCCGCGGAATGGGCCAACAACAATACGCAATAAAAGAACATGGACAAATTACTCATCAGGGGCGGCAAATCACTCGCCGGCACGGTCGAAATTTCCGGCGCCAAGAATGCCGCGCTCCCGGAGCTTTGTGCAGCCCTGCTGACAGCCGACACGGTGACGCTGCAGAACGTGCCGCGCCTGCAGGACGTGGCCACCATGCTCAAGCTGGTGCGTAACATGGGCGTGCAGGCCGAACGCAGCCAGGACGTGCCCAGCACCGTGGTCCTCAATGCCGGCGGCCTGAGCTCACCCGAGGCCCCTTATGAGCTCGTCAAAACCATGCGCGCTTCCGTGCTGGCCCTCGGCCCGCTGCTGGCGCGCTTTGGCGAGGCGACCGTGTCACTGCCCGGCGGTTGCGCCATTGGTTCGCGGCCGGTCGACCAGCACATCAAGGGCATGCAGGCCATGGGCGCTGAAATTGCCGTGGAGCACGGCTACATGATCGCCAAGCTGCCGGCTGGTCAGAAGCGGCTCAAGGGCACCAGCATCACCACCGATATGGTGACGGTGACTGGTACCGAAAACTTCCTGATGGCTGCCAGCCTGGCGGAGGGCGAAACCATCCTGGAAAACGCCGCACAGGAGCCCGAGATCGGCGACCTGGCCGAAATGCTCATCAAGATGGGCGCGAAGATTGAAGGCCACGGCACGCGCCGCATTCGTATCCAGGGCGTCGAGCGCCTGCATGGCTGCACCCACCAGGTGGTGGCCGACCGCATTGAAACCGGCACCTTCCTGTGCGCGGTGGCCGCTGCTGGCGGCGATGTTGTCTTGAAGCACGGCCGCGCCGACCACCTCGACGCGGTGATCGACAAGCTGCGCGAAGCCGGCGCAGTGGTGACGGCGGGCGAGGGTTTTATCCGCATCCAGGCCAGCGGCCGCATGAAGGCGCAATCCTTCCGCACGACCGAATACCCCGGCTTCCCGACTGACATGCAGGCCCAGTTCATGGCGCTGAACGCCATTGCACAGGGCGGCAGCACGGTGACCGAGACGATTTTTGAAAACCGTTTCATGCACGTCAACGAAATGGTGCGCCTGGGTGCCAAGATCCAGATTGACGGCAAGATTGCCGTCATGGAAGGCGTTGAAAAGCTGTCGGGTGCCACCGTGATGGCCACCGATCTGCGCGCCTCCGCCAGCCTGGTGATTGTCGGTCTGGTGGCCGAAGGTGAAACCATGGTGGACCGCATCTACCACCTGGACCGCGGCTATGACCAGATGGAAGCCAAGCTGCGCGGAATTGGTGCCGACATCGAAAGGGTAAAAGCATGATCACGCTTGCTTTATCCAAAGGCCGCATCTTCGACGACATCCTGCCGCTGCTTAAAAGCGCCGGCATCGAGGTGCTGGACGACCCGGAAAAGTCCCGCAAGCTGATCCTGGACACCAACCAGCCCGGCCTGCGCGTGGTGCTGGTGCGCGCCACCGACGTGCCCACCTATGTGCAGTACGGCGGTGCCGACCTCGGTGTGGTCGGCAAAGACACGCTGATCGAATCCGGCAGCCAGGGCCTGTACCAGCCGCTCGATTTGCAAATCGCCAAATGCCGCATCAGTGTGGCCGTGCGCGAGGGCTTTGACTACGCCGCCGCCGTGCGCCAGGGCTCGCGCCTGAAAGTGGCCACCAAGTACGTGGCGATTGCCCGGGACTTTTTCGCCACCAAGGGCGTGCACGTCGACCTGATCAAGCTCTACGGCAGCATGGAGCTGGCGCCGCTCACAGGCCTGGCCGACGCTATCGTCGACCTCGTCTCCACCGGCAGCACGCTCAAGGCCAACCACCTGGTCGAGGTCGAGCGCATCATGGACATCAGCTCGCACCTCGTCGTGAACCAGACTGCGCTCAAGCTCAAGCAAGAGCCCATCCGCAAGCTGATCGACGCTTTTTCTGCCGCCACCTCTGCACCTTCCCTTAAATCTTGATGCTATGAAATTAATAGCTGCTCCCGCTCGTCTGTCAACGGCTTCAGCTGATTTTGATGCTGAATTCAAGGCGCGCCTGCATTGGTCTGCCGACACCGATGCAGCCATTGAGCAGCGCGTGGCCGACATCCTGGCCGATGTGCAGCAGCGCGGCGATGCGGCGGTGCTGGAATACACGGCGCGCTTTGATGGGCTGGATGTGTCTTCCATGGGTCAGCTCGAACTCACCCAGGCCGAGCTGAAAGCCGCATTCGACGCCATTCCCGCAGCCCAGCGCGATGCGCTCGAAGCCGCCGCACGCCGTGTGCGCAGCTACCACGAGGCCCAGAAGAAGGCCAGCGGCGAAAGCTGGAGCTACCGCGACGAAGACGGCACCCTGCTGGGCCAGAAGGTCACGCCGCTAGACCGCGTCGGCATCTATGTGCCCGGCGGCAAGGCGGCCTACCCGTCGTCGGTGCTGATGAATGCAATCCCCGCCCACGTGGCCGGCGTTCGCGAGATCATCATGGTGGTTCCCACGCCCAAGGGCGAGAAAAACGCCCTGGTGCTGGCCGCCGCCTACGTGGCGGGTGTCACCCGCGCCTTCACCATTGGCGGCGCGCAGGCTGTGGCCGCGCTGGCCTACGGCACGCAGACCGTCCCCAAGGTCGACAAGATCACCGGCCCCGGCAACGCCTATGTGGCCAGCGCCAAAAAGCGCGTCTTCGGCACGGTGGGCATCGACATGATCGCCGGCCCGAGCGAAATCCTGGTGCTGGCTGACGGCAGCACGCCGGCCGACTGGGTGGCCATGGACCTGTTCAGCCAGGCCGAGCACGACGAACTCGCGCAAAGTATCTTGCTGTGCCCCGACGCCGCGTATATCGATGCCGTACAGGCCGCCATCGACCGCCTGCTGCCCGACATGCCCCGCGCCGAGATCATCGCCAAGTCCCTCACCGGCCGCGGCGCGCTGATCCACACCCGCAGCATGGAAGAAGCCTGCGAGATCAGCAACCGCATCGCACCCGAACACCTCGAAGTCTCCAGCCGCGACCCGCACAAGTGGGAGCCGCTGCTCAAACACGCCGGCGCCATCTTCCTCGGTGCCTACACCAGCGAATCGCTGGGCGACTACTGCGCCGGCCCCAACCACGTGCTGCCCACCAGCGGCACGGCACGATTCAGCTCACCGCTGGGCGTGTACGACTTCCAGAAGCGCTCCAGCCTGATCGAAGTCAGCGAAGCCGGTGCGCAAGTCCTCGGCAAGATCGCCGCTGAACTTGCTTATGGGGAAGGCTTGCAGGCGCATGCCCGCGCCGCCGAGATGCGGCTTTCCAAGCCCGTTAAGTCGTAAATGACAAGCATCGGATCGCTGAATTTTGTTGCGGCATGCATTGTCTTGGCAGGCTTGCAAGGCTGCGCGTCCGTGGTGCAACCCTCAGAGAAGCCACCCAACGCGATTGAGCTTTCAGGAGTGATCTCCGAAGTGTCTGCATCGCCCTACTATGGTTTGAGTTCGGTTCAGCAAAGTAGCGCGACGCTTGCTGGGGGCTCTGCTGGCGTCATGCTGGCCAACGCCATTGGTGCGCAGCAGGGCAATCGTGACGTCAGCTCCATCCTGGTGAAGGTTTCGAGCGCCTTATCGCTGACGCTTCCCGTGAGCGGTACTTTCCAGCCTGGGGAGTGTGTGAAGCTTTTTGTAGATCCCATGTTCCGCGAGCTGTTGAACCGCAAGGATGTGGCAAACATGAGCATGCCCACGGGCTCAGCTTTTGTGCAGAAAAGCAGTTGCTGACCGCCGACATTCACAATACCGCCAGACACAGTCAATTTACAGATCATGAAACAGGCAGACACCGCAGTGGCTCCAAAGCTCAAAAAACTGATACGTCAGGACGTGCAGTCCATGCACGCCTATGCGATTCAGGAATCGGCCGGCATGGTCAAGCTCGATGCCATGGAGAACCCGTACCGCCTGCCGGCATCGCTGCAGGCCCATCTGGGCCAGCGCCTGGGTGCGCTGGCATTGAACCGCTATCCGGATGGCCGCGTGAATGATCTGCGCAAGGCCCTGGCCGACTATGCGCAGATGCCCGAGGGCTTCGACATCATGCTGGGCAATGGCTCGGACGAGCTGATCTCGCTGCTGGCCATGGCCTGCGATGTGGAAGGGGGCTCCATATTGGCGCCGCTGCCGGGCTTTGTGATGTACGCCATGAGCGCGCAGCTGCAAGGCCTCAAATTCATCGGCGTGCCGCTGACGGCCGACTTTGAGCTCGACGAAGCCGCCATGCTGGCCGCCATTGCCGAGCACCAGCCGTCCATCGTCTACCTGGCCTACCCGAACAACCCGACGGCCAACCTGTGGGACGACGCGGTGATTGAAAAGATCATCGAAGCCATGGGTGAACAAGGTGGCCTGGTCGTGATGGACGAGGCCTACCAGCCGTTTTCCAGCAAAAGCTACATCGACCGCATCGCCAGGCACGGCCATGTGTTGCTGATGCGCACCCTGAGCAAGTTCGGCCTCGCCGGCGTGCGCATCGGCTACATGATGGGCCCGAAAGCGCTGATTGCCGAGATCGACAAGGTGCGTCCGCCCTACAACATCAGTGTGCTCAACTACGAATGCGCATTGTTCGCGCTGGAGCATCAGGGTGAATTCGCCGCCCAGGCCGCGGAGCTGGTGGCCCAACGTGCTGTGTTGCTGGAAGCCTTGGCCGGCATGGAGGCCAAAGGCGTCAAAGCCTGGAAAAGCGACGCCAACATGATCCTGGTGCGGGTGCCCGATGCGGCCAAAACCTTCGAAGGCATGAGGTCGCGCAAGGTGCTGGTCAAAAACGTTTCTAAAATGCATCCATTGCTGGCCAATTGTTTGCGCCTGACGGTCGGCACCGCGGACGAGAACGTGCAAATGCTGGCGGCGCTTGAAAAATCCCTATGACCACCCCTACCCACGCTCCCCGCATTGCCGAGGTTTCACGCAACACCGCCGAGACCCAGATCACCGTCAGGGTCAACCTCGACGGCACCGGCCAGGCCAAGTTGTCCACGGGCATAGGCTTTTTCGACCACATGCTGGACCAGATCGCCCGCCACGGGTTGATCGACCTCGACATCCAGGCCAAGGGCGATTTGCACATCGACGGCCACCACACGGTGGAAGACGTGGGCATTACGCTGGGCCAGGCCGTGGCCAAGGCTGTGGGTGACAAAAAAGGCCTGCGCCGCTACGGCCACGCCTATGTGCCGCTCGACGAGGCGCTGTCGCGTGTGGTGGTCGATTTTTCGGGCCGCCCTGGCCTTGAGATGCATGTTCCTTTCAAGAGCGGCATGATCGGCACTTTCGACAGCCAGCTCGCCTACGAATTCTTCCAGGGCTTTGTGAACCACGCCTTTGTGACCTTGCACATCGACAACCTCAAGGGTGAAAACGCCCACCACCAGGCTGAAACCGTGTTCAAGGCATTTGCCCGCGCGCTGCGCATGGCGCTGGAGATCGACCCGCGCGCTGCAGGCGTGATTCCATCGACCAAGGGTTCGCTGTAACCCCTCCGCACTCAACGCCGGGAACACGTCCAATCCTTGTTTTCATGCTTGTTTTTGCCTCCAGACCAATGGTGGCGGGCGCAAGCAGCTATTAAATTCGTAGCAAACTACCTTTCGACTTTCAATGGCAAAACCCAAAACAGTCGCCGTGGTCGACTACGGCATGGGCAACCTGCATTCCGTGTCACAGGCTGTTCGCCATGTGGCGGGCGGCAGCGGCTTTGACGTGCTGGTCACCTCCCGGGCCGAAGACGTCATGGCGGCCGAACGCATCGTGCTGCCCGGCCAGGGCGCCATTGCCGACTGCATGCGCGAGCTGGCCGAATCCGGCATGCTGGATTCGGTGCTGCACGCGGCCGCCAACAAGCCGCTGTTCGGCGTTTGTGTCGGCATGCAGATGCTGCTGAGCCACAGCGACGAAGGCCAGCCTGGCGACGGCGGTGTGGGTACCACCGGCCTCGGATTAATCCCTGGGGAGGTCACCAAATTCGAGCTGGCCGGCAAAATCCAGCCCGACGGCAGCCGTTACAAGGTGCCGCAGATGGGCTGGAACCAGGTTTACCAAAATGGTGCGGGCACGGCCAGGGCCCACCCGGTCTGGGCTGGCGTGCCCGACGGCGCGTACTTTTATTTTGTACACAGCTTTTATGCCCGGCCGTCGGATGCACACCACATCGCGGGAGAGGCCGACTACGGCGCGCGCTTTACGGCGGCGATTGCACGCGATAATATTTTTGCCACCCAGTTCCATCCCGAAAAGAGCGCCGACCACGGGCTGGCCCTGTACCGCAATTTCCTGCACTGGAATCCCTGAATGCCTTGGGTCAGACCCGGTACCGGGGTGTCCGGCTTTTTGTTACCCTGAGCGTCCGTTTTGTCCTTTACCGTTTTACCGTCTTTAACCGCACATGCTACTTATCCCCGCGATTGACCTGAAAGACGGTCACTGCGTCCGCCTCAAACAGGGCGACATGGATCAATCCACCATCTTCAGCGAAGACCCGGCCGCCATGGCGCGCAGCTGGGTCGACAAGGGCGCGCGGCGCCTGCACCTGGTGGACCTGAACGGCGCCTTTGCAGGCAAGCCCAAGAACGAGGCCGCCATCAAGCAGATCCTGGCCGAAGTCGGCAGCGAAATCGACGTGCAGCTGGGCGGCGGCATCCGCGACCTGGACACCATCGAGCGCTACCTCGACGCCGGCCTGCGCTACGTCATCATCGGCACGGCTGCCGTGAAGAACCCCGGCTTCCTGCAAGACGCCTGCACCGCATTCGGCGGCCACATCATCGTCGGCCTCGACGCCAAGGACGGCAAAGTAGCCACCGACGGCTGGAGCAAGATGACCGGCCACGAGGTCGTAGACCTCGGCAAGAAATTCCAGGACTACGGCGTCGAATCCATCATCTACACCGACATCGGCCGCGACGGCATGCTGACCGGCATCAACATCGACGCCACCGTCAAGCTCGCTCAGGCGCTGACGATTCCCGTGATCGCCTCCGGCGGCCTCTCGAACATGGCCGACATCGAAAAGCTCTGCGAAGTCGAGGAAGAGGGCGTGGAAGGCGTGATCTGCGGGCGCTCGATCTACAGCGGTGATCTCGATTTTGAGAAAGCTCAGGCGAGAGCCGACGAACTAAACGGATGACCACCGCTGCAATAAATAGCGGCGCTGCGCCCCAAGCAAGCAGGGGCCGCGGAACCGGCTCTGCCGGGCCGCAGGCGCAGCGGCCCCCTCGGGGGGCAGGAAGCCACACGCAGTGGGCGACCGTGGGGGCCACATGCTAGCTAAAAGAATCATCCCCTGCTTGGACGTGACCGGCGGCCGCGTCGTGAAGGGTGTCAACTTCACCCAGCTGCGCGACGCAGGCGACCCGGTGGAGATCGCCGCGCGTTACAACGAGCAGGGCGCCGATGAGCTCACTTTCCTCGACATCACCGCCACCAGCGATGGCCGCGACCTGATCCTGCCCATCATTGAGGCGGTGGCTTCGCAGGTGTTTATTCCACTCACCGTGGGTGGTGGTGTGCGCACCGTCGAAGACGTGCGCCGCCTGCTCAACTCCGGCGCCGACAAGACCAGCTTCAATTCGGCCGCCATCGCCAACCCGCAGGTGATCGCCGACGCTTCCGCCAAATACGGCTCGCAATGCATCGTGGTGGCGATCGACGCCAAACGTCGTGGCGTGGAGGACGAAAAGCGCCTCACACCCACCGGCGAACCGGTCGGCCCGGGCTGGGACGTCTACAGCCACGGCGGGCGCAAGAACACCGGCCTGGATGCCGTGGCCTGGGCCACCGAGATGGCGCGCCGCGGTGCCGGCGAGATTTTGCTGACCAGCATGGACCGCGACGGCACCAAGTCGGGTTTTGACCTGGCGCTGACCCGCGCGGTGAGTGACGCCATCAGCGTGCCCGTGATCGCCTCGGGCGGCGTTGGCAATCTGGAGCACCTGGCCGACGGCATACAAAACGGCGGCGCAGATGCGGTGCTGGCTGCCAGCATCTTTCATTACGGCGAATACACGGTGCAGCAGGCCAAGCAACATATGGCTTCACGTGGAATCCCAGTCAGGATGACGTAACCCCCGTAGGTTTCGCGCACTGCGTGTCGCTACGCCTTCCCCCTTGCTGGGGCGATATCTGCGGTCCGGCAAAGCCGGTCCCGCGATATCCTTGCTTTATCGGGTCCTAGTAAATCCCCGACAATAGCCTTATGAACTGGTTAGATGAAGTCAGCTGGGACGACAAGGGCCTGATCCCTGTCATTGCGCAGGAAGCCTCCAGTGGCGATGTGCTCATGTTCGCCTGGATGAACCGCGAGGCGCTGCAAAAAACCGCCGAGCTCGGCCAGGCGGTGTATTTCAGCCGCTCGCGCGGGCGACTGTGGCACAAGGGTGAAGAGTCCGGCAACCAGCAAACAGTGCATGAGATCCGCCTGGACTGCGACAACGATGTGGTCCTGCTCAAGGTGACGCAACTCGGCCACACGCCGGGCATCGCGTGCCACACGGGCCGCCACAGCTGCTTTTTCAGTGTGTATAAAGACGGCCGGTGGGTGGTGACCGAGCCGGTCCTGAAAGACCCGACAACCATGTACAAACAGACTCCCGGCAAACATGACCACGAATGACTCCCTCCAGCGCCTGGCGCAGATCATCGAAAGCCGCAAGGCTGCCAACGGCGGCGACCCGGACACCAGCTATGTGGCACGCCTGCTGCACAAAGGCCCCGACGCTTTTCTGAAAAAAATCGGCGAAGAAGCCACGGAAACCGTGATGGCGGCCAAGGACATCGACCGCGGCGGGCCCACGGCGGAGCTCAAGGGCAAGCTGGTCGGCGAAGTGGCCGACCTGTGGTTTCACAGCCTGATCGCGCTGGCACACTACGGCCTTAGCCCGCTGGACGTGATCGCCGAGCTGGAGCGCCGCGAAGGCACCAGCGGCATCGAGGAAAAAGCCCTGCGCAAGGCCCAGCGCCGTGATGCGGCCGAAAAGCCCTGAGAGGGGCGTTTCCTGGCCCCTCATCACCCAGACTGATTTTTCTTCTCCCTGATATCGCTTTGACTGGAACCTGAACGCATGGAAACCGACCTGGCCGAATTCGAAGGCAAGAATCCCAACGACCGCAACATCATGCATGTGCTCTACGGTCTGCACACGCTGGCGTGGTTCAGCGGCGGCGTGTTTGCGGTGATCGCGGTCATCATCAACTACATCCGCCGAGCCGACGAAACCGATGCGCTCTATATCGACCACCACAGCTACATGATCCGTACCTTCTGGTGGACGCTGGCGTGGCTGGTGCTGCTGTCACCGCTTTGGCTGCTGTCGGGGCTGTTGTTGCTTCTTTTTCCGCCCGGACTTTTGGCTCACGGCATCGTGTGGCTCTGGTACCTGTACCGTTGCGTGCGCGGCTGGATGCGTTTTAACAGCCACCGTCCCACGTAAACCCTTTCAGCCACACCCCAAGCCATGAACCATTCCGACAACTGCATTTTCTGCAAGATCGCCGCGGGCGCCATTCCCAGCCGCAAGGTGTACGAAGACGACGAACTGTTTGCCTTCCATGACATCAACCCCTGGGCGCCCGTGCATTTTTTGATCATCCCCAAGGACCACATTCCGTCCATGGCGCAGGTGGGGCCGGAACACGCCGCATTGCTGGGCCGCATGATGGTGCTGGCCCCCAAGCTGGCGATGGAGCAGGGCTGTAACCCTTATCCGGAGGGCGGCTACCGCATCGTGACGAATACCGGCGCCGAGGGTGGGCAGGAAGTGCATCACCTGCACTTTCACGTGATCGGCGGCCCACGTCCATGGCTGAAAGGTTAAGAGGGTTACAAGCCAAAGGGAACCCCGGCGCTCGCAATCACACTAAACCGGTAGGCCAATGTGTGTAATTGGTTTTCCGGCAGGCCGGGCCTTTAGAATCAACGCAACTGCGTGCAAACCGCCTCAAACCGGCAATATTGCATTTACACCTGTATTTACAGATTAGGAGCAAATCATGGGTTCATTTTCCATTTGGCACTGGCTGATCGTGCTGTTGATCGTGGTGATGGTTTTTGGCACCAAAAAGCTCAAAAACATGGGCAGCGACCTCGGTGGCGCCGTCAAGGGTTTTAAAGACGGCATGAAGGACGGCAGCCAGACGCCCGCCGACGTGCCTGTGCCGCCCGCCAGCGTCACCAACGCCCAGGCCGCTGACAAAACGACAATCGACGTTGAAGCCAAGCAGAAGTCTTGAGCGCGATCATCTGACGCAACCTTCCAGCGACACCTTCTGCAGTGATTGATCTAGGCATCTCCAAAATGGCGCTCATCGGCGCCGTGGCGCTGATCGTTATCGGTCCGGAAAAGCTGCCGCGCGTGGCGCGCACCGTGGGCACGCTGCTGGGCAAGGCGCAGCGCTATGTGGCCGACGTCAAAAACGAGGTCAACCGCTCCATGGAGCTGGACGAGCTCAAGAAGATGAAGGAAACCGTCGAGGGCGCCGCCCGCGACGTCGAGAACTCCATCCAGACCAACGCCAGCGATTTTGAAAAGTCCTGGGCCGAAGCCACGGGCGAGTCGTCCTCCGGCGCCCTGCCGGGCATGGAAATCTTTCCCGAGTACCGGCACCCGAAAAAGAAGTGGCGGCTCAAGCAGGGCGCGACACCCCAGTGGTACAAGGCCCGTTCGGGCGTGCGCACCAAGGCCCAGTCCGGCGCGGCCCGGGTGGCGCGCTTCCGTCCGCAGCCGGGCCGCATGCCTTGAGCTGCTTTCCTGCTGATTCCTTCCTGTTTGCGTGCCTCCCCGCGCAGCCCCACCAGCGCAAATTCCTCCCATGAGCGATCCCCACACCGACAAGCCCGACGAACTCGCGGGTACCGAGCAGCCTTTTGTGCAGCACCTCGTGGAGCTGCGCGACCGGATGATCAAGGCGGTGATTGCCATCGGCATTGCGGCCGCCGTGCTGGCGGTATACCCCGGTGCCAGCGCCCTCTATGACCTGATGGCCGCCCCGCTGGTGGCCACGCTCCCCAAGGGCGCCACGCTGATCGCCATCAGCGTGATCACGCCGTTCGTGGTGCCCATCAAGATACTCTTCATGGCCGCCTTCATGATCGCGCTGCCGGTGGTGCTGTACCAGGTGTGGGCCTTCGTCGCACCGGGCCTGTATTCGCATGAGAAAAAACTGGTCATGCCGCTGGTGGTTTCCAGCACCCTGCTGTTTTTCATCGGCGTGGCTTTTTGTTATTACTTCGTGTTCGGCCAGGTATTTGCCTTCATCCAGAGCTTTGCGCCCAAATCCATCACGGCGACGCCGGACATCGAGGAATACCTGAGCTTCGTGCTGGGCATGTTCCTGGCGTTCGGGCTGGCCTTTGAAGTGCCGATTGCGGTGATCCTGCTGGTGCGCATGGGCATCCTCACCGTGGCCCAGCTGCGCCAGTACCGTGGCTATTTCTGGGTGATTGCCGCCATCGGCACCGCCCTGGTCACGCCGCCCGACGCCGGCTCCATGATCATGCTGCTGATGGTGGTGGGTGGGCTGTATGAGGTCGGCATCCTGGCGGCCCTGTTGTTCGTCAAGCACACCAAGGCGCCAGAGACCGACAGCGACACCGAAGTGGCCAAACCCTGATTTCCCGCCGGGGTTGTTCAAAAAACCTGAATAAAAATGGGCTGCAGCCCAATATGGACGGGCGCAAGCAGCTATTAATTCAATAGCGCCTTCGCACTGATGGCTGCGGGCTCCCCGCCGCCCTGGCTAGTCAGCGCTGCTGAACCTTGGGCCGCTGGCGCTTGCCGGGCGTCACGGGGATCTCGGTCTGCTTGTCCTTGCGCAATACCGTCAGAGGCGCCGGCGTGCCGGGCTTGAGGGCCGCCACAGCGGTCAACAACTGGCTCACGTTGCGCACACCCTTGCCGTTCACGGCGGTGATCACGTCGCCGGGCAGAAGGCCGGCCTGCGCGGCCGGGCCGTTTTGCAGAACGCCCGTGATGATGACACCGCCTTCTTTGGCCGCAGCCGCCGGAAGGCCGAATGTTTCAGCCAGTTCGGGGTTGAGGTCCTGCGGCTCCACGCCGATCCAGCCCCGCGTGACCTGGCCGTCCTTTACGATTCCGTCGAGCACCAGCTTGGCGGTCGACACCGGGATGGCAAAACCAATGCCCATGGAGCCGCCCGAGCGTGAATAAATCGCGGTGTTGATGCCCATCAGGTTGCCGTTCACGTCGACCAGCGCACCGCCCGAGTTGCCGGGGTTGATGGCGGCGTCGGTCTGGATGAAATTTTCAAAGGTGTTGATGCCCAGCTGGTTGCGCCCCAGTGCGCTCACGATGCCGCCGGTGACCGTCTGGCCCACGCCGAACGGGTTGCCGATGGCCAGCACGGCGTCGCCCACCTGCAGGGCGTCGGAGTTGCCCAGCACGATGACGGGCAGCTTGTCCAGGTCGATCTTGAGGATGGCCAGGTCGGTGTCGGGGTCGGTGCCTATGACCTGTGCTTTTGCCTTGCGCGTGTCATTGAGGATGACTTCGATCTCGTCGGCGCCTTCCACCACGTGGTTGTTGGTCAGGATGTAGCCGCTGGCGCTGATGATGACGCCGCTGCCCAGTCCGCCCTGCGGTTCATTGGGGCTCTGGTCACCGAAGAAAAACTTGAACCACGGGTCTTCGGCATGCGGGTTTTTGGCAGCGGCCTTGCTGGTGTTGATGCTGACCACCGCTGCCGAGGCAACTTTGGCCGCCGACGCGAAGCCGCTTCCGGCGCCGCCGCTGCGCGGCGCGCTGCCGGCCGGGGCCTCGATGACGGACACGCCCGGCATGTTGCCGCGGTCCAGCCACTGCGGCTTGAGCGTGGCCACCACGAAGTAGGCCGCCAGCAGGACGGTGACGGTTTGGGAAAAAAGAAGCCAGGTGCGTTTCATGAGGCGTGAGGGTCGGCGTGCCGGTACGAAGGTGCGGAAGACAAAAGGGGGCGGGAATCCGGGGCGGCACAGGGCCGGAAGGGGCGCGGCGCCAACTGATGGAGTTTATCGCTTCGGGTTCCCGCTCGCTGTAAGGAAGCACGCCGGCTGGCTCCGGTACCATGTTCCTGGCTGCCGCAAGGCCGCAGCCGCGGGCAGCCTGAACCGCTGCCCGCGGTCAACAACCATAACGGAGGTGACAACATGCATCAGTGTTCAAGGCGGACCTGGCTCGCGCGTGGCGCGGCCGCATTGACAGCGGGTTCGGCGGGACTGGCATTGCCGGTTCTGGCCGCACCCACGGCGACGAAATTTCCAGCCAGTGTGGTGGCGCAGGGCACCACACTGCAGCTCAACGGCGCCGGCACCCGCTTCAAGGCCATTTTCAAGGTCTATGACATGGCCCTGTACACGAGCCGCAAGGTCTCGTCGGCCGACGAGGCGATGAAGCTCGGCACGCCCATCCGCCTGGCTTTTGTGGCGCTGCGTGAAGTCTCCGGCACCGACCTGGGCCGGCTCTTCCTGCGAGGCATGGCCGAGAACTCAAGCCGCGACGCTGTCAGCCGCCACTCGGTGTCGAGCAACCGTCTGATCGATATCTTCTCGGGCCGCAGCAAGCTGATGCCCGGCGATTCGTTCGCGATGGAGTTCATGCCGGGCAAGGGCACCAGCTTTTTCATCGCCGAGCAGCCACAGGGCGCAGCCGTCGGTGATGCGGAGTTCTTTCGCATGGTGCTGGGCATCTGGCTGGGGTCCGTTCCGGCGGACTTCATGCTCAAGGACGCTTTGCTGGGCCTCGAGAAAAGCTGAGCGTCCTCAGGCAGCGCCCTGAGACAATGGGGCCATGAGCACCACACGACAGGACTTGCTGCAGGCCTTTGACACGCTCTTGCAGCCCGCGCGCTTCAAGGACTACGGCCCCAACGGCCTGCAGGTCGAAGGCAAACCGTCGGTCGGCAAGATCGTTTCCGGCGTTACCGCCAGCCTGGCGCTGATTGAAGCGGCGATTGCGGCGCAGGCCGACGCTGTCTTTGTGCACCACGGCCTGTTCTGGCGCGGCCAGGACGGCCGCGTCACGGGCTGGATGAAGCAGCGCCTGGCGTTGTTGCTGGCGCACGACATCAACCTCTATGCCTACCACCTGCCGCTGGACGCGCACCCCGAGCTCGGCAACAACGCCCAGCTGGGCTTGCAACTGGGCCTCACGGCGACGGGGCGCTTCGGCGAACAGGACCTGGGTTTTATCGGTGGGCGTGTCGATGGAGGGCAGTTTTCAGATGCCGGCGCACTGGCAACACATGTGGAAAAAGTACTTAATCGGGCTGTAACCAAAGCAGGACCAGCGCAAGCAGCTATCAAAAACATAGCGTGGTGCACGGGCGGCGCGCAGGGGTATTTTGAGGCGGCGATTGCCGCAGGCGCCGACGCCTTCATCACCGGCGAGATTTCCGAGCCCCAGGCGCACTACGCGAGAGAGATGGGCGTGGCCTTTATTGCCTGCGGGCACCACGCCTCCGAGCGCTACGGCGCGCCGGCCGTGGCGGCGCAGGTTGCCACGCAACTGGGCCTGGTCCACCAGTTCATCGACATCGACAACCCGGCCTGAGGCGCTTCTTGCGGCGTCAAGCCGGCTTGTGGCGCTGCCGCCCGGCGCGGCCGGTGTTGGGGCTGGCGTTAGGGCCGGCGGGTTTGGTCCGCAGCGGTGTTTGCGGCGCGGCGTTTCGCAGCGCATGCCAGCTGGAGCCCAGCTCGGCATGCTCCACCGGCACGGCGGTGCGGGTTTCCGGGTCCAGCAGCGCGGCGCGGGAGCGCATGGCGCGGGCAGCCTGCGCCACAGACTGCGCTTCGTGCAGCAGCTGGGCGACGTCCTTGCCGGCGACCGACAGATGAACGATGCCGACGGCAATGTCCGGCTTGATCCGGGCACGCCCCCCGCCCAGGGCTGTCACGTCCATCGGCCGGCGCAGGTCGGAGGCTACGCGCAGGCCCAGTGTGCGTATCCAGCGCGGCGAATGCATGGTTTCCAGCAGCACCACAAAGCAGCGGTCGTAGTAACGGCCGGCCGGGTTGACGGCGCCGGTGTGGCGCTGAATGCGGCGCGCCATCTGGATGTAGATTTCGTTCAGGCCAGCCTGGCCGATCTGGGGCAGCAGGCCTTCGGGCTCGAACAGCAGCACGGCCATCAGCGCGCCGTCGCGCCGCGTGCGCAGACGCCGGCGCTGCGCCCGGATGATTTTCTGCACCATCGCCACGCCGTCATAGAGCTGGGTGATCGGGTCGTGCCCCGACGCTTCGCCGTGCTTCAACTGCCGGGTCTGCCGGTTGCGCAGCCACAGCATGGCGGCCGTGATGACCACACTGAGCAAGGCTGCCATGGCCACGCCGGCCTGCAGCGGCAGTGAAAACCGGGTGGGGCTCAGCGCCAGGCCGTACAGGCCGATCTGCGCGGGCAGCGTCAGCAGGCAGCCCAGCGCCAGGCCCCAGGCCATCCGGTCACCGAGTTGCGTGGCGCGAACCGACAGCCACAGCACCACGGAAAGATTGACGACGGCGAGCGTTGCCGAGGCGGGCAGGGCCCACTGCGGCTCCAGCAGCAGGCAGAGAGGCCCGCCGGCGATGCAGACCAGCGTGATGGTTAGCAGGCTGACCTTCATCAGGTGGTCGCGCTGGTGGGCCGACAGCCATTTGCTGGCGCCGAAGCTGCCCATCGAGGCGCAAGTCGGCCCGACAAGGAGCTGCGCAATGCCCAGCGACTCCTTGCCGTCCGGCCAGAGCTCCATGGGCAGGCCGCACAGCAGCATCACCACCAGCCAGCAAAGCGCGAGGTAAGCCAGGGTCTGCCAGGCAGCGCGGGTGCGGCTGTACAGGGCATCGGCCAGGGCCAGCAGCAGCACCAGGCCAAGTGCGCCGGCCGCAGCACTCCACAGCATCATTTCACCGTCGGACATCAGGACGGGCATGGCAGCATTCATGGCAGGCTGATGTCCTGTGCGCTGGCGAGCTGCCGCTGCGATGTGGTTTGCGCCAAAATACCCCCAGCATGCATCTGACCGACCCCCCTGAATTCATTGATCCGGCGCCGCGCTGTGCAGCCGGTGTGTTGACCTGTTTCTTTGTGATTATGGGCTGTCCTGTAACCAAATGCACCCCGCGGCCGCAATTCACCGCGGCGGCGCCCGGCTTGTGAACAAGCCGCTGCTCATCACCATGGGTGACGCCGCCGGCATCGGCCCGGAGATCATCGCCAGGGCTTTTCGCGATGCGCCCGTTGAAATGGCGGGTTGCGCCGTGGTGGGCGATGTCGCCACGATGCGCCGCGCTGCCGCGCTGACAGCGTCCCCGCTGGCGTTGCCGGTAGCCCGGCTGGACGCCCTGGCCGATGCGGCGGGGGTGCCGCCCCATTGCATCGGGGTGTTGCAAAAATGCGAGTTGGAGGCCGTGCCTTACGGCCAGGTCAATGCGCAGGCGGGCCAGGCTGCGGCCGACTGCATCGTCTGGGCTGCCCGCAGCGTACTGGCCGGTGAGGCGTGCGCCATGGTGACGGCGCCCATCCACAAGGAGGCACTGGCGGCGGCCGGCGGCTGGGCGGCGGCCTTTCCGGGCCACACCGAAATGCTCCAGGCTGAAGCTGCCGCTTTTCTGGGTAAATCGGCGGCGGACGTGCCGGTGCGCATGATGCTGGCCAACGACGAACTCAAGACCGTGTTGGTAAGCATTCACATGTCACTGCGCAGCGCCATTGAGGCCGTCACCTATGACAACGTGTTGCAGACCTTGCGCATCACCCATCGCGCGGTGGCTGCCAGCCTGGGCCGGGCACCGCGCATTGCGGTGGCAGGGCTGAATCCGCACGCCGGTGAAGGCGGACTGTTCGGCAGCGAAGAGCAGGCCATCATCGCGCCGGCCATCGCTGCCGCTCGCGCAGAAGGGCTGGATGTGAGCGGTCCCTTCGCACCCGACACGGTATTCATGCGCGCGCGCCATGCCGCCGGCAAGCCCGGCGAGTTTGACGTGGTGGTGGCGATGTACCACGACCAGGGGCTGATCCCGGTCAAATACCTGGGCGTGGAGCAGGGCGTGAATGTGACGCTGGGGCTGCCGCTGGTGCGCACCAGCCCCGACCACGGTACGGCGTTTGACATCGCCGGCACGGGGCGCGCGGACGCATCCAGCTTGCTGGCGGCTGTTCGCATGGCGCGCCAGCTTGTTGTCGGCTAAAAATCAAGCGAAATCGGGCTCTGGCCCAATAGCAGTCTGCGCTAGCAGCTATTGAATCAATAGCAAGCACCGTCTCTTCGCAAGCGGGGGCCGCGGTCTGGCTTTGCCAGCCGCAAGGCGCCGTCCCCTGTAGGGGAGAGGCCCGCTACACGAAGTGAGCGGGCAACAGGGGGGTAGATATCTTTCAAGCGGGGGCCGCGGTCTGGCTTTGCCAGCCGCAAGGCGCCGTCCCCTGCAGGGGAGAGGCCCGCTACACGAAGTGAGCGGACCACAGGGGGGTGCTTACTTCTTGAGGCTGTCGCGGATTTCGCGCAGCAGCACGATGTCTTCAGGCGGCGCGGCGGGCGGTGGTGCGGCTTCGTGGTGGCGTTTGAGCCGGTTAATCTGCTTGACCATCAGGAAAATGATGAAGGCCAGGATGACGAAGTTGACGCTCACCGTCAGGAAGTGGCCGTAGGCAAAGACCGGGACGCCTGCCTTTTTCAGGGCTTCAAGCGACATGTCGGTGCCCGGCGGCACAGTGCCCAGCAATACGTACATGCTGGAAAAGTCCAGCTTGCCGAAGACCAGGCCCACCAGCGGCATGATCAGGTCGCTCACCACGGCGTCGACGATCTTGCCGAAAGCGGCGCCGATGATCACGCCTACGGCCAGATCGATCACATTGCCCTTGACGGCAAATTCCTTGAATTCCTGCATCATTCCCATGAGTCTCTCCTGTTATTGGCAGCGGTTGTCCGCCATGCCGGCGTACCGCGAAAAAAATGATTATGAAGGCTGGCCGTGTTTTTAGGCCCGGTGCGGAAGGGGCGGCTTGCAACAAAGTATGCGAAGGTGGCCAGCTGCCTTAAAAACAGGCACTTCCAGCCCAGCCATGCGGGCCGCCACCGCCCGGGCCGGGCCCTCTGCCTTGAAAAACGACATCGCGCTCCGCTACAATTGCGGGTTGACCCCACTAAGCCTCCCACCAAGCCTATTTCAAGCCAGTTCTTGAAGGACTCTCATGACCCAAGCAAGCGAAGCAAGCGCGAACGGTGTGCCCCACGGCGCCCCCGTCGATAAAGATAAAAGAAACTGGCTCGTGGCCACCTGCGCTGTAGGCGGCGCAGGCGTTGCAGCCACCGCAATCCCCTTTGTCAGCACTTTCCAGCCCTCCGAAAAAGCCAAGGCTGCCGGTGCGGCCGTCGAGGTCGATATTTCCGGCGTGAAGCCCGGCGAAAAGATCACGGTGGAATGGCGCGGCAAGCCCGTCTGGATCATCAAACGCACGCCCGAGCAGCTCGCCGAGCTGCCCAAGGTCGACGCCCTCCTGGCCGACCCCAAATCCGAGCGCAAGCCCGACGAACTGACCCCTGAATACGCCCGCAACGAAAACCGCTCCATCAAGCCCGAAACGCTGGTGGTGGTGGGCATCTGCTCGCACCTGGGCTGCTCGCCTTCCGACAAGTTCCAGCCTGGCGCGCAGCCTTCGCTGCCCAACGACTGGGCCGGCGGCTTCCTGTGCCCCTGCCATGGCTCGACCTTCGACATGGCCGGCCGCGTGTACAAGAACAAGCCCGCGCCGGACAACCTGGAAGTGCCGCCGCACATGTACCTTTCGGACACCCGTCTGCTGATTGGTGAAGACAAGAAGGCCTGAAGGCGCTTGCCGTAACCCGCGTTAACCAAGCTCCTTCACAAGACCCTGTAGCCAGCACCTGATACCCGCCGACCCTTCTGCCGCGTACCAGGTGCTTGCCAAAGAATCCCACCGAACCAGGATCAGTTATGGCTGAATTCAAAGAAATTTCCCCCGATGCCCCGCTCGCCGTCAAGGCGATGAACTGGGTCGACAACCGGTTTCCCGCCAGCAAGCTCTACAAAGAGCACATGAGCGAGTACTACGCACCGAAGAACTTCAACTTCTGGTACATCTTCGGCTCGCTGGCCATGCTGGTGCTGGTCATCCAGATCGTGACCGGAATCTTCCTCACGATGAACTACAAGCCCGACGCCGCACTGGCCTTCGGCTCTGTCGAATACATCATGCGCGACGTGCCCTGGGGCTGGCTGATCCGCTACATGCACTCCACCGGCGCTTCCGCCTTCTTTGTGGTGGTGTACCTGCACATGTTTCGCGGCCTGCTCTACGGCAGCTACCGCAAGCCGCGCGAGCTGGTCTGGATCTTCGGCTGCGCGATTTTCCTGTGCCTGATGGCCGAGGCCTTCATGGGCTACCTGCTGCCATGGGGCCAGATGAGCTACTGGGGCGCCCAGGTGATCGTCAACCTGTTTGCCGCCATCCCTTTCATCGGCCCTGACCTCGCGCTGCTGATCCGCGGCGACTATGTGGTGGGCGACGCGACGCTGAACCGCTTCTTTGCTTTCCACGTCATTGCAGTGCCGCTGGTGCTGCTGGGCCTGGTGGCCGCGCACATCATCGCGCTGCATGAAGTCGGCTCCAACAATCCTGACGGCGTTGAAATCAAGGGCCCCAATGCGCCCAAGGACGCCGCAGGCCACCCGCTCGACGGCATTCCCTTCCACCCTTACTACACGGTGCACGACATCTTCGGTGTGAGCGTCTTCCTGATGATCTTCACGGCGATCATCTTTTTCGCGCCCGAGTTCGGCGGCTACTTCCTGGAGTACAACAACTTCATCCCGGCCGACCCGCTGAAGACGCCTGCGCACATCGCACCGGTCTGGTACTTCACGCCTTACTACTCGATGCTGCGCGCCATCACCGGTGAAATGGCCGGTGCACTGGGCATCATCGCGATCGTCGCCGCAGTGCTTGCCGCCCGCAAACTCTCCGGCATCTTCAAGCCGGCGGTGCTGGTGATTGCCATCGGCGCGGCCTTGCTGCTGGGCCTGCTGCCTTCCATCGCCAACTGGATCGGCCTGGTCATTCCTTCCGCCGGCGCCGGTATTGCGCACGGCCTGGATGCGCTGGCCAAACCGCTGGCCGGCGTGCCTTTCCTGGGCGAGCTCTGGGGCATGATGATCAAGGGTATCGACGCCAAGTTCTGGGGCGTGGTCGTGATGGGTGGTGCGGTCATCATCCTGTTCTTCCTGCCATGGCTGGACCACAGCCCGGTCAAGTCGATCCGCTACCGCCCTGACTGGCACAAATACCTCTACGGCATTTTTGTCGTGAATTTCCTGGTACTCGGTTACCTGGGTGTTCAGCCGCCATCGGCCATCGGCGAGCGCGTGTCCCAGCTCGGCACCCTGTTCTATTTTGGTTTCTTCCTTTTGATGCCGTGGTGGAGCCGCCTGGGTACGCCCAAAACGCCGCCTGACCGTATTGTTTTCCACGGTCACTAAGCAGGAGATAACAACAATGAAAAAACTGATTTTTTCCCTGATCGCAGCCCTCGGCCTGGTTGCCGGTGCACACGCTTCCGAAGGCGGCATGGCCTGGGACAAGGCGCCGAACAATACGAATGACCTGGGCTCCCTGCAAAACGGTGCCAAGCTGTTCGTCAATTACTGCCTGAACTGCCACTCCGCTGCTTTCATGCGTTTTAACCGCCTGAAAGACATCGGCCTGACCGAGCAGCAAATCAAGGACAACCTGCTGTTCACGACCGAAAAGGTCGGCGACACCATGAAGGCCGCGATTGATCCCAAGCAGGCGAAGGACTGGTTCGGCGGCAATCCGCCCGACCTGACCGTGATTGCGCGTTCGCGCTCGGGTGCCGGCGGCACGGGTGCCGACTATCTTTACACCTACCTGCGTACCTACTACCGCGACGAAACCAAGGCTACCGGCTGGAACAATCTGGCTTTCCCGAGTGTGGCCATGCCGCATGTGCTGTGGGAACTGCAGGGCGTGCGCGCGCCGGTGTTCGACGAAAAGGAAGAGCACGGCCACAAGGTGTCGGTCTTCAAGGGCTGGAAGCAGGTCACGCCCGGCACCATGACGCCGCTGCAGTATGACCAGGCGATGGGCGACCTCGTGGGTTACCTGCAATGGATGGGCGAGCCGGCCCAGAACACCCGTATTCGCGTCGGCGTCTGGGTGCTGATTTTCCTTCTCGGCTTGACCTTTGTTGCCTGGCGCCTGAATGCGGCGTTCTGGAAAGACGTCAAGTAATTTTTCGCCGGGGCTAAGCTCCCGGCACCTTCTGGAGTGGATGCTTTCAATGTATCCACTCCTTTGCATTTAGGAGTTCCGCACCATGATGGTCCTTTATTCAGGCACAACCTGCCCCTTCTCGCACCGCTGCCGTTTTGTGCTGTTTGAAAAGGGCATGGATTTCGAGATTCGCGATGTTGACCTGTACAACAAGCCCGAAGACATCAATGTGATGAACCCTTACGGACAGGTACCTATTCTGGTCGAGCGCGACCTGATCCTGTACGAATCGAACATCATCAACGAGTACATCGACGAGCGCTTTCCGCACCCGCAACTCATGCCCGGTGACCCGGTTGACCGTGCGCGCGTGCGCCTCTTCCTGCTGAACTTCGAAAAAGAACTGTTCGTCCACGTCAGCACGCTGGAATCGCGCGCCTCCAAAGGCAACGAAAAGGCGCTTGAAAAAGCCCGTTCGCACATCCGCGACCGCCTGACGCAGCTCGCACCGATCTTCCTGAAAAACAAGTTCATGCTCGGCGACAACTTCTCCATGCTGGACGTGGCGATTGCTCCGTTGCTGTGGCGCCTGGACTACTACGACATTGACCTGTCGAAAAATGCCGCACCGCTGCTCAAGTATGCGGAACGCATTTTTTCGCGCCCCGCCTATATCGAAGCACTGACGCCGTCCGAGAAAGTGATGCGCAAGTAAGCATCGAATCCGATTTCCTGGACAAGCAGCTTGGCTGAATTCATGAACGCCCTGGACTCCACGTCGACCCGTCCTTATTTGATACGGGCCTTGTACGAGTGGTGCACCGACAACGGCTTCACGCCTTATGTGGCCGTGTCGGTGGACGACACAGTGCAGGTGCCGCGCGAGTACGTCAAGAACAACGAGATCGTGCTCAACATCAGTTTTGACGCGACCTCGTCGCTCAAGCTCGGCAACGATTTCATCGAGTTCAAGGCGCGGTTTGCCGGCAGTGCCCGGGAAATCATGGTCCCCATCAGCCACGTGATTGCGATCTATGCCCGTGAAAACGGGCAAGGCATGGCCTTTCCCATGGTTGCGGCTTCCGCCGGTCCGGTTTCCGGCGCTGAGGCGGGTGCCGAAGACCCTCATGGCGCACCTCCGGTGGCTGCCGCGTCGGCTGCGCACCCGCACAATCCGGCGGAAGGCCCGGAAAAGATCATGCAGCTGGTGCCCGAAAGCAACGCTGATACGCAAGCCGATGACGGTTCCGAGCCGCCGGATCCGCCCAAGTCGCCGCGCACACGGCCTTCACTGAAACGGGTCAAGTAAAATAGCTTTGTGCCGCTTTAGCTCAGTTGGTAGAGCAACCGCCTTGTAAGCGGTAGGTCGTCAGTTCGATTCCGACAAGCGGCACCATTTCCCCTTTCCTGTTGCCTTCCCCATGCCATATGGGTACCATACGCTACGAAATTGGTAGCAGGCAATGTGATCAACATGCGGGCCAGGACGTATTGAGGCTTCTGTGAGCCGGTCTGGACGACTACTTTTTGGCTATTAGTATCTTGAGCCGAATTGATGTAACCTTCCAACCTTTGCCGAGAAGGCGCGCCTGGATCAGGGGGAGCAACTGCCGGATTTTTGCAGCAGCCGCATTGCCATTTACCAGCAGGCACCAGGTTTCACCGTCAATCGGTCCGGCCTGAACGGCGGGCCGCAGGGCTTCAGGAAGCAGCGATTCAATGGCCTTGAGCCTTTCGCCGGACTCCTGAACGAGCTCCGTCAGCCGTGCCAGGGAAGGTGAATTCCCGGCCGCCTGGTAAACGGAAAGCGCCTGGGGAAGGCGCCGGTCAGTGGTCATGATGGGCAGATAGCAGCCTGGCAAGCGCAAGCTGAAAAAAAAGAGGTAGACAAGTGCATTTGATTATCACGGATGCGTGGCTGGCGAAAAGCCGGGCCATTTATTTAAGCGGTACCAAACTGGTGCTGGCCGGCTTTGTCGCCGCCCTGGCGCTCATGCTCGTGGCCGCGGGCCTCTATCACTGGGTGTTCCTCAAGGGAGCGCGGGAAGGCTGGCCGGTCGTCGGCTCGCTGGTCAAGCTCATGGTCAAGGACGAATTCGACCAGCGTGACCGATTTATGCGTGAGAACCTTGATGTCATGGCCAGGCGGGTCGGTGAAATGCAGGCCAAGATGATGCAGCTCGAAGCGCTCGGCGAGCGGGTGTCGGGCCTGGCAGGGGTCAGCCCGAATGACATCAAGGTGACGCCGGGCCGCGGCGGCGTGCTGGTGGCGGGTCCTTCGCTGACCATGGAAGAGCTGCAAGCCACGCTGGCTGACCTGGACAAGCTGACCGACCAGCGCGTGGACCTCATGACCGTGATGGAGTCGCGCCTCTTCGACCAGAAGATCAAGAAAATGATGGTTCCCACCCAGGAACCGGTGGCCGGCGGCAATCTGGGCTCACCTTTCGGCTGGCGCATTGACCCGATGAACGGACGCTCCGCCTTGCACACCGGCCTGGATTTCCCGTCCGAGCCGGGTACCGCGATTCTTGCCGCCGCAGGCGGTGTGGTCGTCACGCAGGAATACCACCCCGCCTACGGCAACATGGTGGAAATCGATCACGGCAACGAACTCGTCACACGCTACGCCCATGCGTCCCGCGTGCTGGTCAAAAAAGGCGACCTGATCAAGCGCGGCCAGAAGATTGCAGAAGTGGGCACCACGGGCCGTTCCACCGGTCCGCACCTGCATTTCGAGGTGCTGGTCCAGGGCGTCTTCCAGGACCCGCAAAAATTCCTGACCGCAGGGCAAAAACTGCCCGGGCCCACGGTGGCAGCGGTTTCTCCGCGGCCGGCCGTGCCGGCTCCCCAGTTGCCGCGCCCCCACTAGGCGCTTGCCGCAGCCGTGCCAAGTGCACGGCTTTTGGCTTGCCGCTGCGGTTTTACGGCGACGGGCCATGCGACTCCCTTGGCAGAGTTAAAATCAGGGGTTTGGGCCCAGTTGAAGTAACTGTTGGCGCCCACACCTAGGTTCCGTACACAAAAAGGGATTTCGGCCGCATTGCCTAGCTCGCGGGAGCGGTCAAAGGCGGCCTCGCATTTATGGCTTCCAACATCCTGACCAAAATTTTCGGCAGCCGCAACGACCGCCTGCTCAAAACCTACCGCAAAACCGTAGAACGCATCAATGCGCTGGAACTCGAGTATGAGAAGCTGAGCGACGACCAGCTGCGCACCAAAACCCAGGAATTCAAAGACCGGGTGGCCGCAGGCGAAGAACTCGATGCCATTCTTCCCGAAGCTTTTGCCGTGGTCCGGGAGGGCAGCAAACGCGTCATGAAGATGCGTCACTTTGACGTGCAAATGCTGGGCGGCATGTCGCTGCACAACGGCAAGATTTCCGAAATGCGCACTGGCGAGGGCAAGACCCTTACCGCCACGCTGCCGGTCTACCTCAACGCACTGACCGGAAAAGGCGTGCATGTGGTGACGGTCAATGACTACCTGGCCAGCCGCGACGCGCGCTGGATGGGCAAGCTCTACAACTTCCTGGGCCTGACGGTAGGCATCAACCTGCCCAACATGTCGCGCGAGGAAAAGCAGGCAGCCTACGGCTCCGATATCACCTACGGCACCAACAACGAGTACGGCTTTGACTACCTGCGCGACAACATGGTCTACGAGGTGGCTGACCGCGTGCAGCGCGGCCTGAATTACGCCATCGTTGACGAGGTCGATTCGATCCTGATCGACGAAGCGCGCACGCCGCTCATCATCAGCGGCCAGGCTGAAGACCACACCGAGATGTACCTGGCGATGAACAAGGTCGTGCCTTTGCTGGCGCGCCAGGAAGGCGAAGCCGACCCGCGCACCGGCGAAGGCGTGACCAAGCCCGGCGACTACACCATCGACGAGAAAACCCACCAGGTCTTCCTGACCGAGCAGGGCCATGAGAACGCCGAGCGCCTGCTGTTCAACCTGGGCCTGATTCCGGAAGGCGCCACACTGTACGACCCGGCCAATATTTCGCTGATGCACCACCTGTATGCAGCGCTGCGCGCCAACCTGCTCTACCACCGCGACCAGCACTATGTGGTGCAGGACGGCGAGGTCGTGATCGTTGACGAATTCACCGGCCGCCTGATGTCGGGCCGCCGCTGGAGCGACGGCCTGCACCAGGCTGTCGAAGCCAAGGAGGGCGTGCAGATCCAGGCTGAGAACCAGACCCTGGCCTCCATCACCTTCCAGAACTATTTCCGCCTGTACAGCAAGCTGGCCGGCATGACCGGAACGGCCGATACAGAAGCCTACGAATTCCAGGAAATCTACGGCCTCGAAACCACGGTCATCCCGCCCAACCGCGTCAGCCGCCGCGACGACCAGCTGGACCGCGTCTACAAGACCACCCGCGAGAAGTACGAAGCCGCGATCAAGGACATCCGTGAATGCTATGAGCGCGGCCAGCCCGTGCTGGTCGGCACGACGTCGATTGAGAACTCCGAAATCATCGACCAGTTGCTGATCAAGGAGAACCTGCCGCACCAGGTGCTCAACGCCAAGCAGCATGCCCGCGAGGCCGACATCATTGCCCAGGCCGGGCGGCCGAAAATGATCACCATCGCCACCAACATGGCGGGCCGCGGCACCGACATCGTGCTGGGCGGCAATGTTGAAAAATTGATTGAAGCGGTTGAAACGGACGAGTCGCTCGATGTGGCGGCCAGGGAAGCGGAAATCACCCGTCTGCGCGCGGTGTGGAAAGCAGAACACGAACAGGTTACCTCCCTGGGCGGCTTGCGCATCATCGCGACTGAACGTCATGAATCGCGCCGTATCGACAACCAGTTGCGCGGCCGTTCGGGCCGCCAGGGCGACCCCGGTTCATCGCGCTTTTACCTGAGCCTGGACGACCCGCTGATGCGCATCTTCGCGGGCGACCGCGTCAAGGCCATCATGGAGCGGCTCAAGATGCCCGACGGCGAGGCGATCGAGGCGGGCATTGTGACCCGCAGCATCGAATCGGCCCAGCGCAAGGTCGAGGCGCGCAACTTCGACATCCGCAAGCAGTTGCTGGAATATGACGACGTGGCCAATGACCAGCGCAAGGTTATTTACCAGCAGCGCAACGACATCATGGATGCGGCCAACCTGCAGGCGCAAATCGCTTCCCTGCGCGAGGGCTGTTTTACCGACCTGGCTCGGCAGTACGTGCCGGTTGAAAGCGTTGAAGAGCAGTGGGACATCGCCGGGCTCGAGAACGTGCTGGGCGATGAGTGGCAGATCGAGTTGCCCCTGCGCCAGGAACTGGAAGCCGCGACCGCCATCACCGACGACGAAGTCGTGGAAAAAGTCATCGCTGCGGCCAACGCCGCATTCGCCGACAAGGTCGAAAAAATCGGCGAAGAAAACTTCACGCAGTTCGAACGCATCGTCCTGCTGCAGAGCATCGACAGCCACTGGCGTGAACACCTGAGCGCCCTCGACTACCTGCGCCAGGGCATTCACCTGCGCGGCTATGCACAGAAGCAGCCCAAGCAGGAATACAAGCGCGAAGCCTTTGAACTCTTCGGCCAGTTGCTGGACAGCGTGAAGAACGAGGTCACCAAGGTGCTGATGACGGTCAAGGTCCAGTCGGGCGAACAGCTGGAGCAGGCTGCCGAGGAACTGGAAAACCGCGCCGAGAACATCACCAACGTCACCTACACCGCGCCCACTGAAACCGGTGAAGTGGAAACGACGCTGGACAGCGAATCTCAGCGCCGCGCATCGGCCATACCGGCCGACGAAGTGCCGCGTGTGGGCCGCAACGACCCTTGCCCCTGCGGCTCGGGCAAGAAGTACAAAAACTGCCACGGCCGCCTGAACTGACAACCCGGCCAGCGCTGAACACTGCCGATTTAACCCTGATTTTCCGGAGTCCTGGAACATGCCCGTCAATCTGGTTGCCACACCCGCCGCGGACCTTTACCCTGTGCCCGGCGTGCGCTGGGGAATTACCGAAGCGGGCATCCGCAAGGCCAATCGCAAAGACCTGTCGGTGTTGCTGCTCGACGAGGGCGCCTCGGTCGGGGCCGTCTTCACGCAAAACCGCTTTTGTGCTGCGCCCGTGCAGATCTGCCGTGAGCACCTGGCCAAAAATGACGGCAAAACAGCCGGCATACGCGCCATGCTCATCAACACCGGCAATGCCAACGCCGGCACCGGTGACGACGGCCTGAGCCGCGCGCACGCCAGCTGCATTGCGCTGGCCCGCCTGCTGGACATTGCGCCCGAGCAGATCCTGCCGTTCTCCACCGGCGTCATCATGGAGCCGCTGCCCAACGACCGTATCGCGGCGGGCCTGCCGGCCGCGCTGGAAGCCGCCAAGGCCGACAACTGGGACAACGCCGCCGAAGCCATCATGACGACGGATACCGTCGCCAAGGCTTTCTCCGCGCGCGTGAAGATTGCAGGCGCCGACATCACCATCACCGGCATCAGCAAGGGCGCCGGCATGATCCGGCCCAACATGGCCACCATGCTCGGCTTCATGGCGACGGATGCCTGTGTTGCCCAGCCGCTCATGGCACAACTGGCCACGGAGCTTGCCGAAGGCTCCTTCAACCGCGTGACGGTCGACGGCGACACCTCGACCAATGACTCGTTCGTCGTGATGGCCACCAACAAGGCGAAACACCCGCCCATCACCTCGCTGGACAGCGCGGAAGGCAAGGCCCTGCGCGCCGCCATGCTGGGCATCGCGAAGAAGCTGGCACAAGCCATTGTTCGTGATGGCGAAGGCGCGACCAAGTTCATCACCGTCGCCGTCGAAGGCGGCAAGACCGGCGAAGAGTGCCGCAAGGTCGCCTACGCCATTGCGCATTCGCCGCTGGTGAAAACCGCCTTCTTCGCCAGCGACCCCAACCTCGGCCGCATCCTGGCGGCCGTCGGTTACGCCGGCATCGACGACCTGGACCAGACGAAGATCGATCTGTACCTGGACGATGTGCTGGTCGCCAAAAACGGCGGCCGCCACCCTGCCTATGTCGAAGCCGACGGCCAGCGCGTGATGAAACAAAGCGAGATCACCGTGCGCGTGGTGCTGGGCCGGGGTGATGCAGCCGACACCGTCTGGACCTGCGATCTCTCCTATGACTACGTCAAAATCAACGCGGATTACCGCAGCTAGTCCGGCCGAGCATGAACGAGCAGTTTGAACGCCTGATCACCCGCGTCGAGTCCCTGATGGCGCGGATTGAGTCCGTGCTGCCGCAACCGCTCACCGCACCCGACTGGAGCGCCTCGATTGCCTACCGTTATCGCAAACGCAGCTCCGGTCACGGCTCGCTGGAGCCGGTGCGCCACATTGGCAACATGAGCCTCGGTGACCTCAAGGAAATCGAGGACCAGAAGGAAAAAATCAGGCGCAATACCGAGCAGTTCGTCAGCGGCAAGCCCGCCAACAACGTGTTGCTGACCGGCGCCCGCGGCACCGGCAAGTCTTCGCTGATCAAGGCCTGCCTCAATGAATACTCGGCGCGTGGCCTGCGGCTGATCGAGGTCGACAAGGCCGACCTGACCGACCTGCCGGACATCGTTGACGTGGTGTCCGGGCTACCCGAAAAATTCATCGTCTTCTGCGACGACCTGAGTTTTGAAGAAGGCGAGCCCGGCTACAAGGCGCTCAAGTCCATCCTCGATGGGTCCGTGGCAGCGGCTACGCCCAACGTGCTGATCTACGCGACCAGCAACCGGCGCCACCTGCTGCCCGAATACATGACGGAAAACCTCACCTATACGCACGGTGACGATGGTGAGGTGCATCCCGGTGAAGTGGTCGAGGAAAAGATTTCGTTGTCGGAGCGATTTGGCCTGTGGGTCAGTTTTTACCCCTTCACCCAGGACGAATACCTGACCATCGTCGCGCAGTGGCTGTCGTCCTTCGGCGTAGGCCCCGACGCGATTGCAGCCGCCAGGCCGGCATCGCTGGTCTGGGCGCTGGAGCGCGGCTCGCGCAGCGGCCGCGTGGCCTACCAGTTCGCCCGCGACTACGCCGGCCGCGACAGCGCCAGCCGGCCTGTGGCGGCTGCGCCCATCGCGGCGTATGAGCGGCCGGGCGCGGCGGCTGCGGCTGCGTCGCCCGACGGCGACCACGCCCCCGACCATTCGACATGAGCGTGCTGGTCGCCGACGGTGAGCGCCCGCGCGAGGGCGGTGTGGACCGCAAGGTGGTCGACGTGGCCGTCGGCGTGCTGATTCGCCCTAATGGTGATTTCCTTCTGACCTCACGCCCGCCCGGCAAGGTTTACGAAGGTTATTGGGAATTCCCTGGCGGCAAGCTCGAAGCCGGCGAAACCGTCGAGCAGGCCCTGCGCCGCGAACTGCAGGAAGAAATCGGCGTCACCATAGGCGCCGCCCAGCCCTGGAAAGTCGAGATGGTCGACTACCCGCATGCGCTGGTCCGTCTCAATTTCTGCAAGGTCTTCGACTGGACCGGCGAGCTGCACATGCATGAAGGCCAGTCGTACGCCTGGCAAAACCTGCCGGTAACAGTGCAGCCGGTGCTGCCGGGCACGGTGCCTGTACTCGACTGGTTTGCCGCAGAAAAATAGAACACCCCCGTTCAGGCTTACTGCGTGTAGCCTGCTCCCCCCTTGCAGGGGGCGGCGCCTGCGGCCCGGCAAAGCCGAAAACTAAGTTCACCCCGTCGGACGCTCACTGCGTGTAGCGCCTTCCCCCTTCCAGGGGCGGCGCCTGCGGACTGGCAGAGCCAGATCCGCGGCCCCTGCTGGCAAGGCAGCCGGCCGCTATTAAATTTATAGCTGCTTGCGCTCGCCAGTATTAGGATAGCGGCACTATTTCTGGGTAAAAAGAGGCTCAAAAGCCCCTCAAGACCCGTTGTATCGGCCGCCAAACAGCGCCAAAACCCGATTTTCAGGCATCAAATAGCGCCTCAGCCTAATAGAGACGTGCGCAAGCAGCTATTGAATTGATAGCATCCCGCTTTACCAGCAGGGGCCGCAGGTCCGGCTTTGCCGGCCTGGAGGCGCCGCCCCCTGCAAGGGGGGAGCAGGCTACACGAAGTGAGCCTGAACGGGGGTGTGCCTAATATTCCCAGGCTTTGCTGGCACCCATCACGGCATTGGGGTAAGGCGACTTGCCCCGCGATCCGTTGTAACGGCCCAGGCCCATGAAGAGGTCGCCGCGTTCGCGGTCCAGGTAGTGGCGCAGGATCACGCAGCCAAAGCGCAGGTTGGTCTGCATGTGAAAGAGCTTGGACGGATCCCCGTCACCGATCACGCGCGTCCAGAAAGGCATGACCTGCATGTAGCCGCGCGCGCCGACGTTGCTCACGGCGAATTTGCGGAAGTTGCTTTCCACCTGGATCAGGCCCAGCACCAGCGTGGTGTCCAGCCCGGCGCGGCGGCTTTCGTACCAGACAGTCTGCAAAAACTCCTTGCGGATCTGCCACTCGGGTTTCTTCTTCTTGAGCCGCTCGCTCATGGCGCCCAGCCAGCGCAGGTAGGCGAGCCGGCTTTCGGTGTCCTTGAACTCGGGCACGGGAGGCGCCTGGTTGGCAATCGCCGAACTCAGCGCGGTGCGTACCGAGTCGATCAGCGGCTCTTCAACCTGCGCGCCGGCATGCGCCTGCTGCGCCAGCAGCAGCGGGCTGAGGGCGATGGGCAGGGCCTGCAGGCAGCTTCGCCTGGAAATCCCCTGCGCCCTGGCCGGGGCGGCACCGGATGCGGACAGGGTTAATGAGCGCACGGAAACCATTGGAGCGTCAAAGCGCCAGCTTTCCCTTGAGGAAATCAAAGGCGCCGGCAACGTCGATCTTGCTGGAAGCCGCATCGCGCCGGTGCTGGTATTCGAGCTGGCCATCTTTCAGGCCGCGGTCGCCGATGGTGACGCGGTGCGGCACGCCAATCAGTTCCCAGTCGGCAAACATGGCGCCGGGGCGTTCACCGCGGTCGTCCAGGATCACGTCCACGCCGGCTGCGAGCAGTTCTGCGTAAAGCTTGTTGGCGGCCGCTTCGACTTCGGGAAAGCGGTCGGGGCTGATGGGGCACAGCACCACGGTGAAGGGCGCAATCGCGTCGGGCCAGATGATGCCGCGCTCGTCGTGGTTCTGCTCAATGGCGGCGGCCGGCAGGCGCGTGATGCCGATGCCGTAGCAACCCATTTCCAGGAATTGGGGCTTGCCGTTTTCACCGAGGAAGGTGGCGTTCATGGCCTGGCTGTATTTGGTGCCGAGGTAAAAGACGTGGCCGACCTCGATGCCGCGCTCAATCACCAGCGCACCCTTGCCGTCGGGCGAAGGGTCGCCCGCGACCACGTTGCGGATGTCGGCCACCAGTTCGGGCTCGGGCAGGTCGCGGCCCCAGTTGACGCCGGTGGTGTGAAAGTCCAGTTCGTTGGCGCCGCACACCCAGTCAGCCATGGCCGCGACTTCGCGGTCAACCACCAGCTTGACGGGCTTCTTCAAATTGAGTGGGCCGAGGTAGCCGGGCTTGCAGCCGAAATGGTCTTCAATTTCGGGCAGGGTGGCAAAGCGGAAGTCCGCCAGGCCCGGCACCTTGCCGACCTTGACTTCGTTCATGTCGTGGTCGCCGCGCAGCAGCAGCAGCCAGACCTGCGTCTTGACGATCTTGCCGGTTTCATCCATCTGGTCGGTGGCCAGTACCAGCGACTTGACGGTGGAAGCGAGCGGGATGCCCAGCAGCTCCGCCACGTCGGCGCAGGTGGCTTTGCCGGGCGTGGCGGTTTTGGTCAGCGCCTGGGAAGCGGCCTTGCGTGCGCCCTGGGGCGCCAGCGATTCGGCTTTTTCCATGTTGGCCGCGTAATCGCTGCCGGGGCAATACACGATGGCGTCTTCGCCGGTGGCGGCGATCACCTGGAACTCTTCGCTGAGGTCGCCGCCGATGGCGCCGCTGTCTGCCGCGACGGCGCGGTAGGTCAGGCCGAAGCGGTCAAAAATCTTGCGGTAGGCTGCGGCCATGACCTGGTAGCTGGCCTTGGCGCTGGCCTGGTCGCGGTCGAAGCTGTAGGCATCCTTCATGATGAACTCGCGTCCGCGCATCAGGCCGAAGCGGGGGCGG
The DNA here is from genome assembly GCF_056405995.1 of Polaromonas sp. P1_E11. Lineage (NCBI taxonomy): Bacteria > Pseudomonadati > Pseudomonadota > Betaproteobacteria > Burkholderiales > Comamonadaceae > Polaromonas > Polaromonas sp. P1_E11. The sequence continues at coordinate 1,310,326 of NZ_JBFUBA010000001.1, read as the reverse complement.
CGTTCGTCGCGGAACTTGGTCTGGATCTGGTACAGGTTTTTGGGCAGCTGCTTGTAGCTCTTGATGTCCTGGCGCATCACGTCGGTGACGACTTCCTCGCTGGTCGGCTGGACGACAAAGTCGCGGCCGTGGCGGTCCTTGATGCGCAGCAGCTCGGGGCCCATTTTTTCAAAGCGGCCGGTTTCCTGCCAGAGCTCGGCCGGCTGGATCACCGGCATGGTCATTTCGATCGCGCCGGCGCGGTTCATTTCCTCGCGCACGATGGCCTCGACCTTGCGGATCACGCGCAGGCCCATCGGCATGTAGTTGTACACGCCGGCGCCCAGTTTCTTGATCATGCCGGCCCGCATCATGAGCTGGTGGCTGACGACTTCCGCGTCGGCAGGCGCTTCCTTGAGGGTGGAAATAAAGAACTGGGAGGCTTTCATGGGCGGTTTTCGGGGATTCCGGGGTTGGAAAAAAGGATGGAAATGAGTCGAAAAAGGAACGAAAAGGGAACGGGAATGGGGTGCTGCAGCCCGCCGTGCGCTTGGCGCTGGGGCCTTCGCTGTGCATAATGGACTCAGTTTAAAAAATTGAGGTTTGATTATGCTTGACCGGGACGGCTTTAGGCCCAACGTCGGCATCATCTTGCTCAACCAGAGAAGTCAGGTATTTTGGGGCAAACGTATCCGTACCCACTCGTGGCAATTTCCGCAGGGTGGCATTGACCGGGGCGAAAATCCCGAGCAGGCCATGTACCGCGAGTTGCATGAAGAAGTGGGGCTGATGCCGCAGCATGTGAATGTGCTGGCCCGAACCCGAGACTGGTTGCGCTATGAGGTGCCTGACCGGTTCATCCGCCGCGATGCGCGCGGACATTACAAAGGCCAGAAACAAATCTGGTTCCTGCTGCAACTGGTCGGCCACGACTGGGACTTGAACCTGCGCGCCACAGACCATCCGGAGTTCGATGCCTGGCGCTGGAACGACTACTGGGTGCCGCTGGACGTGGTGGTCGAGTTCAAGCGCGGCGTGTACGAAATGGCCCTGACCGAGCTGTCGCGGTTCGTTCCGCGCACGGACGCGCGTTTCGAGCAGCGCCCCGACCACCGCAACCGTTATTTGCGCGGGGGCTTGCATCAGCGTGACCACGCGGGCCAGGCCGGCGAGGGCGGTTTTGCGCCCGCTGGTGAGCCCTTTCATGCACCACTGACACGGCTGGGGGCGTCTTTTGAATTGCCGCCCGGCGCCACTTTTGAACCCGATCCGCAGACCAGCCTGGATGCGAATAGCCAACCAACCAAACCATGAATCTCAAACCCGCCCTTGTGGCCGCCGCCCTTTTGCTGGGGATCAGCTGTACATCGTGGGCCGTGGCCCCGCTGGAAGATCCCGCAGATTGGAAAGAAGACAACGTCCCGGCGCCGCCGGCCTTCGACCTCACCAAACTGGTCACGTTTGAGGTGTCGCCCAATTCCCAGCTGGTGTACGGTGTGGACCCTGCGACCATCCAGATTTCGAACAAGGACAGCGTCGTGCGCTACGTGATCGTGGCCTCGAATTCCAGCGGCGCACGCAATGTGATGTACGAAGGCATACGGTGCAGCACCGGAGAATTCAAGACCTACGCCCGTTATTCAGACGGCAAATGGACCAACGTCAGCAATCCGGAGTGGAAGTCGGTGTTCGGCAATATGCCGTCCAAGCATGCTTTCCGTTTGGCCAGGGCCGGCGCCTGCGACAGCGCGGCACCTGTGCAAACAGTGGACCTGATGGTGTCGCGGCTGAAGAACCCGAATTTCAGGACCCGGGAATAGGCGAGGGCTCGCGGCTGCGACGCCGCAGCGTGGCGCCCGGCAAACCTAGCGGCTCAATACCAGGTTGGTGCGGTGAACCATTTCGGGCTCGCCCGTGTAGCCCAGCAGTTTTTCGAATTCTGACGATGCCTTGCGGCAGATCATGCGGGCTTCGGCGCTTGAGTAATTGGCCAGGCCGCGCGCGATCTCGGCGCCTCCAGGGTCCCTGATGGCGATGACGTCGCCGCGTGAAAACTCCCCCTGAACGGCCGTCATGCCGATGGGCAGCAGGCTTTTTCCCTCATCGCGCACCTTGCCCACGGCACCTGCGTCCACAGTCACTGAGCCCCGCATCTGCAGGTGATCGGCCATCCATTGCTTGCGGGCCTGCATCTTCTGGGTTTGCGCCACCAGCAGCGTGCCGATGGGCTCGCCCCGGGTCAGCCGGACCAGGGCTTGCGGCTCGCGGCCCCAGGCGATAACTGTCGATGCGCCTGAGCCCGCGGCGCGTTTGGCGGCCAGGATCTTGGTGATCATGCCGCCCTTGCCGATGCTGGAACCTGCGCCTCCCGCCATGGCCTCCAGCGCTGCGTCGCCGGCCTTGGCCTCATGCACAAACTGTGCGGCCGGGTCCTTGCGCGGATCGGCGGTGTAGAGGCCGCGCTGGTCTGTGAGGATGACCAGCGCATCGGCTTCCACCAGGTTGGCGACCAGTGCGCCCAGCGTGTCGTTGTCGCCAAACTTGATCTCGTCATTGACGACGGTATCGTTTTCGTTGATGACGGGTACTACGCCAAGCTGCAACAGCGCCAGCAGGGTGGAGCGCGCATTGAGGTAGCGTTCGCGGTCTGCCAGGTCGGCGTGCGTCAGCAGAACCTGGGCGCTCCCGATGCCGTTTTCGCGCAGCTTGGTTTCATAAACCTGGACCAGACCCATCTGGCCCACGGCGGCGGCGGCCTGCAGCTCATGAATGGCCTTGGGCCGGGTCGCCCAGCCCAGGCGTTTCATGCCCTCGGCAATGGCGCCGCTGCTGACCATGATGACCTCCCGGCCGTCCTTCACGAGGGCTGCCAGCTGCTCGCACCACTGGCCGATGGCCACGGAATCCAGCCCGCGCCCCTCGTTGGTGACCAGGCTGGAACCAACCTTCACCACGATGCGTTTGGCGTTGCGCAGGACCAGGGAGCCGGTTTGTTCTTGCATTTAAGTGTATTTTAGGGCTCTGGCCCAATCAGGGCGGGCGCAAGCAGCTATCGTTTATATAGCAAATGCCGGCGGCGTTTGCCCGGAGATCAGCGGGGAAAGGCCGTTACGGGGATTCCGGCGGCAGTTCGGCAAATCGCGGATCAACCTCTTCCACCGGCTGTTCGCTTTTCTGGACGCTCTTCACATGCTGGTAAATGGTTTTGACCAGCTGCTCGCAACCCTCGCGCGTCAGGGCCGAGATTTCGAAGACGGGGCCCTTGAACTTGAAGCGCTTGACGAAATCCTTCACGAGCGCTGCGCGCTTGTCCTTGTCCACCATGTCGAGCTTGTTGAGGACGAGCCAGCGTGGTTTGTCGTAAAGGGCTTCGTCGTATTTTTTGAGTTCGCCCACAATCGCCTTGGCCTGCGCCACGGGGTCCACGCCTTCATCGAAAGGTGCCATGTCGACAATATGCAACAGCAGGCGGGTGCGCTGCAAGTGCCGGAGGAACAGGTGGCCCAGGCCGGCGCCTTCCGAAGCACCCTCGATCAGGCCGGGAAGATCTGCCACCACGAAGCTTTGTTCCGGGCCCACGCGTACCACGCCGAGGTTGGGATGCAGGGTGGTGAACGGGTAGTCTGCAATGCGCGGGCGCGCGTTCGACACGGCCGAAATGAAGGTGGACTTGCCGGCATTGGGCATGCCCAGCAAGCCGACGTCGGCCAGCACCTTGAGCTCGAGCTTGAGGCTTTTTCGCTCGCCGGGCCAGCCGGGCGTCTTGCTGCGTGGCGCGCGGTTGGTCGAGCTTTTGAAGCGCAGGTTGCCGAAGCCGCCATCCCCACCCTTGGCAATCAGCACTTGTTCACCGGGGACCAGCAGCTCGTACAGCACTTCCCCGGTTTCGCCGTCAGTCAGGATGGTCCCGACCGGCATTTTCAGGATGATGTCGTCGCCCTTGGCGCCGAACATGTCTGAACCCATGCCGTGCTGGCCGTTACGGGCCTCGTGGCGGCGTGAAAACCGGAAGTCGACCAGGGTGTTCAGGTTGATGTCGGCCACCGCATACACGTGGCCGCCGCGTCCGCCGTCGCCGCCGTTGGGGCCGCCGAACTCCTTGTATTTTTCATGGCTGAAGGAGACGCAGCCACTCCCGCCATCGCCTGCGGCAATGTCAATAAAGGCTTCGTCAACAAATTTCATGATGGAGTGCTGCTGTGCTGCGGTTAAAAAACAGAGGCGTCAGGGGCCGGAGATCAAGTTTACAAACAAAAAAGCCCCGACAGGTCGGGGCTTCGTTTCAGTCGAAGTGACTTATCGAAGTGATCAGCTTACGCCGGGGTCACATTCACGGTGTGCTTGTTCAGCGCACCCTTGACGGAAAACGAGACCGAGCCGTCAACCAGCGCGAACAGCGTGTGGTCTTTGCCGATGCCGACATTGACGCCTGGGTGGAACTTGGTGCCACGCTGGCGCACGATGATGCTGCCTGCGTTGATGACTTCACCGCCAAATTTCTTGACGCCGAGCATTTTGGGCTGTGAATCACGCCCGTTTCGCGTAGAGCCGCCGCCTTTTTTCTGTGCCATTTTTCGTTACTCCTGGTACGTCCGTGCTTAACCGGCGATGGCGCCGATTTGCAGTTCCGTGTAGTTTTGCCGGTGGCCCTGACGCTTTTGGTAGTGCTTGCGACGGCGCATTTTGAAAATGCGAACCTTGTCGTGCCTACCTTGGGAAAGGACAGTGACTGTAACAGTGGCGCCGGACACCAAGGGCGTACCAACCGTGATTGTGCTGCCGGTGCCGACAGCCAATACCTGGTCAATAACGATCTCTTGGCCTACGTCCGCAGCAATCTGTTCTACTTTAATTTTTTCTCCAGTAGCAACTTTGTATTGTTTGCCACCGGTTTTTATGACCGCGTACATGTAAGACCTCTTTATTGAGTTCTGCAGACGGATTTCCGCAGAGCCCAATATTCTAGCATGGCGGGGCCAAATTGGCCAGAAGTGCTGTTTTACGGCTTTCAGGCGGTGGTTGCGGGCTGCGCGGCAGCGCCACCGGACGGAGGGGGCTTCCTATAATCTGCCCAAACTTACCATCTCTCAACATCTGGATCCGCTTTGTCCGTCAACTCTTCAAGCACTGCCGCAGCCCTAGCCCTGATTGCCGACGACATGCGTGGAATGGACGCGGTCATCGAGCGGCGGCTCAAATCCGACGTGCCGCTGGTCAGCCAGGTGTCGCAGTACATCGTGGCAGCCGGCGGCAAGCGACTTCGTCCCGCCCTGCTGCTGCTGCTGTGCGGTGTACTGGGGTACCGGGGGGAACAGCGCCACAACCTCGCGGCCGTGGTGGAATTCATCCACACGGCCACCTTGCTGCATGACGACGTGGTGGACGAATCCACCTTGCGCCGGGGCCGCACGACTGCCAACGAAGCCTTCGGCAATCCTGCCAGCGTTCTGGTCGGTGACTTCCTCTATTCCCGGGCGTTCCAGATGATGGTCGAAGCCGGCGATATGCGTGTCATGCAGACACTTGCCGAAGCAACCAACGTGATCGCCGAGGGCGAGGTGTTGCAGCTCATGAACATGCATGACGCGACACTGTCGGAGGAGGGCTACCTCCGGGTGATCCGCTCCAAGACGGCCAAGCTGTTCGAGGCCAGCGCCCGCCTGGCGGCCTTGCTGGCCCAGGCGCCGCCAGCCATTGAGCAAAGCTGCGCAGACTACGGCCAGGCGCTTGGCACCGCATTCCAGGTGATCGACGACGTGCTGGACTACGACGGGGATGTGTCTGAAATGGGCAAAAACCTGGGGGATGACTTGCGCGAAGGCAAGGCGACACTCCCGCTGATCATTGCCATGCAGCGAGGCACAGAGGCCGAACGCACGACCATCCGGCAGGCGATTGAAACTGGCGGCACGGGCCAGATGGCGCAGATCATTGCCATCGTGCAGCAGACAGGTGCACTACAGGCCACCCGGGATGCTGCGGCTGTGGAGGCACAGCGCGCACTGAATGCCTTGCAGGCATTGCCCCAAAACATTTACAGTAATGCCCTGATGCAGCTGGCCTCCCAATTGCTTGAGAGGCGTTTCTGACAGCTGCCGGATCGGGGTGTAGCTTAGCCTGGTAGAGCGCTACGTTCGGGACGTAGAGGCCGGAGGTTCGAATCCTCTCACCCCGACCAGGAATGTTTCGGCCTTGGCCATATCTGTGCGTTTCTTCGCATACTTCCAACGTCTGGCAGGTCTGCGGCGCGTTTTCGATTTACACCTTGTAATCTATAAGCGATGATACCTATTTAAGCCTATCCAGAGAACCCATGGCCGCTGTCGACACCGCTATCAACCAACCGCCATCCATGGCATTGCCGGGTCTGGGCCGGGCTCTGGTGGTTGCGGGGAAACTGGGTCAAAAGGCCGCCGAAGACATCTTTCGCAAAGCCCAAACGGGGCGCACCAGCTTCATCGCCGAACTGACAGGCTCGGGGGCGGTTTCCGCGTCTGACCTTGCACACACCATGTCGACCGCCTTTGCGGCGCCTTTGCTTGACCTGGACGCCATAGACATACAGCGCCTGCCCAAGGGACTGCTCGATACCAAGATTTGTGCAACGTACCGCATCGTTGTCCTGAGCAAACGCAATAACCGGCTGATTGTTGCGACGGCAGATCCTTCCGATCAGGAGGCGGCCGAAAAAATCAAGTTTTCCACCCAGATGGGGGTCGACTGGGTCATCGCTGAATACGACAAGCTGTCCAAGCTGTCGGAAGTGTCCAACACCAGCGCCTCTGAGGCGATGGAAAGTATCATCGGCGACGACTTTGAGTTTGATGAGACCAGTGCCGATTCTGGTGCGGTGGAAGACGATGCGGGTGTCTCCGAAGTTGAGGACGCGCCGGTCGTCAAATTTCTTCAGAAGATGCTGCTCGATGCTTTCAGCATGCGCGCTTCTGACCTGCATTTCGAGCCGTTTGAACATACCTACAGGGTTCGCTTCCGGGTAGACGGCGAACTGCGCGAAATCGCGTCACCGCCGGTGGCCATCAAGGAAAAGCTCGCCGCGCGCATCAAGGTTATTTCCAAGCTGGATATCTCGGAAAAACGCGTGCCGCAAGACGGCAAGATGAAACTCAAGATCGGTCCTGATCGTGTGATCGATTTCCGGGTGAGCACCTTGCCGACCATGTATGGCGAAAAAATCGTTATCCGTATTCTGGATCCGAGCAGCGCCAAGCTGGGCATCGATGCGCTGGGATATGAGGCGATTGAGAAGGAGCGCCTGATGGCCGCTATTCAGCGGCCCTATGGAATGGTGCTGGTGACGGGGCCGACGGGCTCCGGTAAAACCGTGTCGCTCTACACCTGCCTGAATATTCTGAACAAGCCGGGCGTCAATATTGCCACCGCTGAAGATCCCGCCGAAATCACGTTACCCGGTGTCAACCAGGTCAGCATGAATGACAAGGCGGGCATGACTTTTTCTGTCGCGCTCAAGGCCTTTTTGCGCCAGGATCCGGACATCATCATGGTCGGTGAGATCCGCGACCTTGAAACGGCTGATATTGCCATCAAGGCCGCGCAGACCGGACATATGGTCATGTCCACGCTGCACACCAACGACGCGCCGACCACGTTGACGCGTATGCGCAACATGGGCATCGCTCCTTTTAATATTGCTTCAAGCGTCATCCTGATCACCGCCCAGCGCCTGGCGCGCCGGCTTTGCCCAAACTGCAAGGCGCCTGCGGATATCCCCCGCGAGACGTTGCTGGAGGCCGGTTTCAAAGAGGATGACGTCGACGGCTCGTGGACTCCGTATCGGCCTGTCGGTTGTTCCATGTGCACAAATGGTTACAAGGGCCGAGTCGGTATTTATCAGGTGATGCCGATTTCTGAGGAAATCCAGCGTATCGTCCTTCGCGACGGCAGTGCGCTTGAAATCGCTGCGCAGGCCGAACTCGAAGGGGTCAGAAGCCTGCGCCAGTCCGGATTGCAAAAAGTTAAACTCGGAATGACTTCACTGGAAGAGGTTTTGGGTTGCACGAATGTTTAAATTTACTCACGTAAAGTTTTGAACAATCGGCGTCTGTAGCGAAAGATGGCTTGGCCATCGATAAAACGAGAAAACCATCATGGCAACTGCAGCATCCACCAGGGGCATCAAGGAATTTGTTTTCGAGTGGGAGGGAAAGGACCGTGGCGGCAAACAGGTTCGGGGCGAGATCCGGGCCGCCGGAGAAAATCAGGTCAAGGCTTCCCTGCGCCGCCAGGGCGTTTTGCCCACCAAGATCAAAAAACGCAGCATGCGCTCCGGCAAGAAGATCAAGCCGAGGGACATCGCCATTTTTACCCGCCAGTTGGCTACGATGATGAAGGCGGGCGTTCCGCTTTTGCAATCGTTTGATATTGTGGGGCGCGGCAATGCGAACGCCAGTGTCACCAAGCTTCTCAATGATGTGCGCACTGACGTGGAAACCGGCACCTCCTTGAGCGCAGCCTTTCGCAAATACCCGATGTATTTCAACGCACTGTATTGCAACCTCGTGGAAGCTGGTGAAGCTGCGGGTATTCTGGAATCCCTGCTGGATCGGCTTGCGGTCTACATGGAAAAAACCGAAGCCATCAAATCGAAAATCAAGTCGGCCCTGATGTACCCCATTTCGGTGGTGATTGTGGCCTTTGTGGTGGTCGCGGTGATCATGATTTTTGTGATTCCGGCTTTCAAAGAGGTGTTTAAATCTTTTGGCGCCGATTTGCCTGCGCCGACGCTGTTCGTGATCGCCGTCAGTGAATTTTTCGTAGCCTATTGGTGGCTCATTTTTGGTGGCATCGGCGGCGGCCTTTACTTTTTCTTCCAGGCCTGGAAACGCAATGAAAAAATGCAAAGGGTGATGGACAGGGTGCTGCTCAAGGTGCCTGTTTTTGGCGCCTTGATTGAAAAGTCATGCATTGCCCGTTGGACCCGTACCTTGTCCACCATGTTTGCCGCCGGCGTTCCACTGGTTGAAGCGCTGGATTCCGTCGGTGGAGCGTCTGGCAACTCCCTCTATGCCGATGCCACCGAGAAAATCCAGCAGGAGGTTTCCACGGGCACCAGCCTGACGGCCGCGATGGGCAATGCGAACCTGTTCCCGACCATGGTGTTGCAGATGTGCGCCATCGGTGAGGAATCCGGCTCTGTCGATCACATGCTCGGTAAGGCCGCCGACTTCTATGAAGCGGAAGTCGACGAGATGGTGGCCGGCCTTTCGAGCCTGATGGAGCCCATCATCATCGTGTTTTTGGGTACCCTCATTGGCGGTATCGTGGTATCGATGTACCTGCCCATTTTCAAGCTGGGTCAAGTCGTTTGATGGGGACGGGTCTGGGCCCGGCGTTTGATGCGTCGCTGGCCGGCATCCTGGGCCTGCTGATTGGCAGTTTCCTGAATGTCGTGATTTACCGTCTCCCCAAAATGATGGAGCGGCAGTGGGCGCAGGAATGCGCGGAACTGGCTGGGCATCCAGCAGAACCTTCTGACAAATTCAATCTGCTGGTGCCACGCTCACGGTGCTCCAGCTGCGGCCATGCCATCCGCTGGTACGAGAACATTCCGGTGGTCAGTTACGTGTTCCTGCGCGGCAAGTGTTCGGTATGCGGCTCGCCCTACGGTATGCGCTACCCCGTCGTGGAGGCAGTGACGAGCGCCTTGTTCTTCTTTTGTGTGTGGCGTTGGGGCTGGTCGCTGACTGCGCTGGGCTGGTGCGGCTTTTCCGCCGCACTGCTGGCCCTGGCGGTGATCGACTGGGACACCACCTTGCTGCCGGACGACATCACCTTGCCTTTGCTGTGGGCCGGCCTGATCGTCGCAGCCCTTCAGTGGAACCCGGCGGTTAACCTGCCAACAGCCTTGTGGGGCGCAGTCGCCGGCTACCTGTCCTTGTGGCTGGTGTACTGGGCCTTCAAACTGGCCACCGGCAAGGAAGGCATGGGTTATGGCGACTTCAAGCTTTTCGCCGCACTCGGCGCCTGGTTCGGTTGGCCTGCGCTGGTTCCCATGATCCTGATGGCCTCGGTGATTGGTGCTGTCATAGGCATTGCGATGAAATTTTCCACGGGCTTGCGCGAAGGTGGTTATGTGCCCTTTGGGCCTTTCCTGGCCGGTGCGGGTTTCACGGCCATGATTTTTGGGCCGCAATCCATTTTGCGATTTGCTGGTCTGTGAGATGCCATGGCCCGTGCAGCCCTGCGTATTGGCCTGACCGGTGGCATAGGCAGCGGTAAAAGTACGCTTGCCGGTATTCTGGTTGCCCACGGCGCGGCGTTGGTGGATGCCGATGCCATTTCCCGTGCGGTCACGGCAGCCGGCGGGGCGGCTGTGCCGGAAATTGCAGCGTTGTTCGGCGGAGAATTGATCACCCCCGAAGGCGCCATGCACAGGGAACGGATGCGACAGTTGGTCTTTGACGACCCGTCTGCACGTCGCAGGCTCGAGTCCATCGTGCATCCCTGGGTAAGCCGGGAAACCCTGCGCCAATATGAGCAGGCGGTCGCAGGCGGCAGTGCGTGCGTAGTGTTTGACGTCCCGTTGCTGGTGGAGTCAGGACGATGGCGGCAGCAGCTTGACCAGGTTATGGTTGTGGATTGCAGTGAAAAGACCCAGATTGACCGCGTGATGGCCCGAAACGGCTGGCCACGGGAAGTGGTGGAGAAAATCATGGCTGGCCAGGCAAGCCGCACGCAGCGCCTGTCTGCAGCTGACATATGCCTCTATAACGATGGCTTGTCTCTGGCGAGCCTGGAAGCCCTGGTCCGACAGCTTGCCGGGCGCTTCGGGCTATGATGCGCAAACAAATCTCCTCATTTAAAGCCGACGAAATCTAGCGCTGTGATCCTTTACGAGTATCCTTTTCACGAACGCATACGCACTTATCTGCGACTTGAACACCTGTTTCGCCGTCTTGGTGAACTGGTGGAACGTGAGAGCCCGACGGATCATCATTACGCGATCACGACCATTTTTGAAATCATGGATGTCGGCGCGCGGGCCGACCTGAAGACCGACGTGCTCAAGGACCTTGAGAAACAAAAACATGTCCTCAATGGTTACCGTGGCAACCCGGCCATTTCCGAAGCTGTTCTTGACGAGGTGACCGGCCAGCTTGAAGGCTGTTTTTCCGCTTTGAACAACCTGCCGGGCAAAGCCGGTCATTCCCTGACGGAAAACGACTGGCTGATGAGCATTCGCAGCCGTGTCGGCATCCCGGGCGGGACCTGTGAGTTTGATTTGCCGGCCTACTATGCGTGGCAGCACCTGGACACCGAGACACGCAAGCAAGACCTGCAGCGCTGGATCACGCCGCTGGTGCCGCTGGCCGAATCCATACGTGTACTGCTAACGCTGTTGCGTGACTCCGGGGCGCCTCAAAAAGTGGTGGCGCCTGGCGGGCAATACCAGCAGACGTTGCCGCAGGGGCGTACCTTCCAGCTGTTGCGCCTGCGGATAGACCCGGCTCTGGGGCTGATTCCCGAAATCAGCGGTAACCGGCTGATTGTGTCGGTGCGCCTCATGCGTCACGGCAGTGACGACCGGCTGCACGCCAGCACCGAAGATTCTGCGTTTGAGCTGACGCTTTGCTCCTGATTTCAGGACTTGCTGCCTCCCTCGCCATCACACCCGATTGATCCCCAGACCTGTCTGCAAACATGCCTGCGATGAAGAAAGATTCCCCGCCTCTAAAACGGGTCGTATGCCCGGGCTGCGGCGGTGAAAGCATTTACGCACCCAGTAACCCTTTTCGCCCATTTTGCAGCGAGCGTTGCAAGAACATAGACTTGGGCGCCTGGGCCAGCGAAGGGTTCCGCCTGCCGGCTGATGTGCCACCTGATGATGAACAATTTGGTGACCCCAAGCTGCAATAAAGCTTGAGGCAAAACGCAGTGTCACCTGCGTTTGCGAAAGAATAAAAAAGGGAGGAAAAAGGTATGAACAGGAATTTTTGCAATGCGCTGGCTGCCGTCTTGGCCATGGCGCTGCTGGGCGGTAATGTGCAGGCTCAATCGGCCCAGGATGGGGTAAAGCCCGCCAAGGCCAAAAAAACCAGGAAGACCGCCGCTCAGCCTGGTGCGATAAATTCAGGCGGCAAAGTCAAATTCATTTCAGGGTCCGGCGAGACACCCGGCCAGCGCGATGCCCGGCTCAAACGCGAATGCAAGGGCGCAGTGGATGCGGGTGCCTGCGCGGGCTACACGCGCTGATCCATCGATGGTGCCGGTGCAAAGCCGGCACAACGCCTGCAATGCTCAGTTGGTGGTGGGGGTTCCCAGCACCTGTTGCAGCTCGCCGTTCTGATACATCTCCATCATGATGTCCGAGCCGCCGATGAACTCGCCTTTCACATACAGCTGTGGAATGGTCGGCCAGTTGCTGAACTCCTTGATGCCGTGGCGGATTTCCTCGTCTTCCAGCACGTTCACGGTGGCGGGCTTGTTCACGCCGCAGGCCTTGAGCACCTGGATGGCACGGCCGGAAAAACCGCACATCGGGAATTGGGCCGTGCCCTTCATGAAGAGGACAACGTCGCTGGATTTGACGATCTCGGCGATGCGTTGCTGGGTGGGGTCTGTCGTGCTCATGATGAAGTCCTTTAGGAATCCTGGGATAGGGGCCGAAGGGCCGGTGCCGGGCTGACAATTTCAGCCGGGCGTTTCATTTAGATGGAATCTGGAAACCAGAATTCAACAGGCCAATTATCCCGCCGTTTGGAATTTCGCGCCGATTCCTCATTCACCCGGCCACAATCCGCCCGAGCAGCGCGCGATGCCAGCCATGTCGAGCCGACTCTGGACCTGGGCAAAGCCCTCCCGGGACAGCAGGGCGCACACCGCCTCAGACTGGTCGTAACCGTGCTCCAGCAATAGCCAACCCCCCGGCACCAGGCTGTCAGGTGCCTGCCGGACGATCGCCCGGATGTCATCCAGCCCGTCCGGGCCGGCAGCCAACGCAGCCAGAGGCTCATAGGTCAGGGCCTCCAGGTGAGGGTCGGCGCTGGCGACATAGGGCGGATTGCTGGCAATCAGATGGAAGTGTCCGCTAACTTCCTCCAGCCAGTGGCTTTGAATGAAATCCAGGCTCAGGCCCAACCGGGCTGCGTTGTGACGGGCCACATCCAGCGCGCCCGCGCTGGCGTCCACCGCCACGATATGGCTCTGGCGGCCGGCCGTTTGCAAGCTGTGCGCGATGGCCAGTGCGATGGCTCCGCTGCCTGTGCCCAGATCCAGAATCTCAGGCGCCGCGGGCATGGCGCGGGTTTGCAGCAGCTCCATCGCCCAGGTCACCAGTGTTTCGGTGTCGGGGCGCGGCACCAGCACGCGAGCGTCCACCTCCAGCGCCAGACCAAAAAACTCTTTGCTGCCGACGATGTAGGCCAGAGGCTCACCGGCGGCCCGGCGCAGGCTCAGGGCGCGAAAGTCCTCGGCAGCTTTTTGCGGCAGCACATCGGTGTCATGCGCCAGCAGCCAGGCCCGGGCATCAGCGGGTTTGCCTAGCGCGTGCAGCAGCAGCAGCTGGGTGTCCAGGCGGTCCAGTCCGAGGCTCTGGGCGGCTGCAAGGGCCTGTGCGCAGCTTGGCGGATTCATGAAAGAGCTTTCTCTTTGCTATAAAAACAGGAGCTGCTTGCGCCCGTCTTTATTGGTCTATTGGCCGATTTGACATATAAAAACCAGGGGCTGGCCATTGCGTGGTTGTCTCAAAGTCCGTTGTTGGCGGTTTCAAGCTCCGCCAACAGCTCGGCGCCACGCGCCACCTGCAGCGCGGTAACCACGTCGCCCAGGTCGCCCTCCATGATGGCCAGGAGCTTGTACAGCGTCAGGTTGATGCGGTGGTCGGTCAGCCGCCCCTGGGGGAAGTTGTAGGTGCGGATGCGGTCGCTGCGGTCGCCCGTGCCCACCAGTCCCTTGCGCAGGGCCGCATCTTTGGCGGCGCGCTCGGAGCGGTCTTTTTCGTGGATGCGTGCCGTGAGCACTTTGAGCGCCTGGGCCTTGTTGCTGTGCTGGCTCCGCCCTTCCTGGCATTCGGCGACGATGCCGGTCGGGATGTGCGTGATGCGCACGGCCGAATCCGTCTTGTTGATGTGCTGGCCGCCGGCACCGCTGGCGCGGTAGGTGTCAATGCGCAGGTCGGCCGGGTTGATCTGGATGGCCACGGCTTCGTCGGGCTCCGGCATCACGGCCACCGTGCAGGCGCTGGTGTGGATGCGGCCTTGCGTTTCAGTGGCGGGCACGCGCTGTACGCGGTGGCCGCCCGACTCAAAGCGCAGCTTGCCGTACACACCGACGCCCAGGGCGTCTGTTGCGCCGTCAATGCGCAGCACGACTTCCTTGTAGCCGCCCAGTTCGCTGGATGACTCGCTGATGATTTCGACCTGCCAGCGGTTGCGCTCGGCAAAGCGGGTGTACATGCGGAACAGGTCACCCGCGAACAGCGCCGATTCGTCACCGCCGGTGCCGGCACGGATTTCGATGAAAGCCGCGCGCGCGTCGTCCGGGTCCTTCGGAATCAACATCAGCTGCAAGGCTTCGTCGATCTGCGCAATATCGGCTTTGGCTGCGGCGATTTCTTCTTCCGCCATTGCCGCCATTTCCGGGTCGTCTTTGGCTTCAGCCAGCATGCCTTCGGCACTGCTGAGGTCGGCCTCGCGGCTGGTGAGCCGCAAATACTGGTCGGCGATCACGCTCGCCTCGGCATGTTCCCGGGTCAGCGAACGGAAGCGGTCCAGGTCGCTGACCACGTCGCTGGCGGACAGCAGCGAGTCCAGCTCGTGCAGCCGTAGCAGCTGGCGGTCCAGGGTTTGGCGAAGAAAAGGTTTCATGGGAATGAGGACTGGGAAAAAGGGGGGGCGCTAGGCCGTCAACAACGACGCTCCGCCAGCGGAGCCACCGGCTTGCGCCGGCACAGGAAGTCAGTGCCTTGGCGGCCGCTAACGCTCTTTGTCGTCGGACTGGATTTTGGGCAGCTGGCCGCGCAAAAACAGCCTGGATACGGTCTGTGCCGTGGCTTCGCGGCTGTTGGCATCGCCCGCATGCAGCTCAGCCAGCGCGCCGTGCAGCATTTTCTGGGTGAGGCCGCGGGTCAGCGCGTCCAGCACCGTGTCGATGGGCTCGCCCCGGGCCAGCAGCTTTTTGGCCCGCAAGATCTCGGCGGCGCGCCACTCGTCGGTCTGCGCGTTGAGCTGCTGGATCAGCGGTACGCTGCGGCGCTGGCCCAGCCAGTGCATGAAATTCTGAACGCCCGCGTCGATGATGACCTCGGCTTGTGCCACGGCTGCCTTGCGGTTGTCCTTGCCGGTCTGCACCACGTGGGCCAGGTCGTCCACCGTGTAGAGGTAGATGTCGGGCAGGGCCTTCACTTCGGGTTCGATGTCGCGCGGCACGGCCAGATCAACCATGAACATCGGGCGATGCTTGCGCAGCTTGACGGCGCGCTCGACCGCGCCCAGGCCGATGATGGGCAGTGTGCTGGCGGTGCAACTGATCACCGCGTCGAACTCATGCAGGCGGCTGGGCAAATCGGCCAGGCGCATCACTTCGGCGCCGAAGCGGCCGGCCAGCTTTTCGCCGCGCTCCAGCGTGCGGTTGGCAATTGCCATGGCTTTTGGGTTCTTGGCGGCAAAGTGGGTGGCCGCCAGGTCGATCATCTCGCCGGCGCCGACAAACAGCACCTTGATATCGCCCAGGTCTTCAAACAGTTGGCCGGCCAGCCGCACGCTGGCCGCCGCCATGCTGATGCTGTGCGCACCGATTTCGGTGCTGCTGCGCACTTCCTTGGCCACGGCAAACGAGCGCTGGAACAGCTGGTGCAAGGTGGTGCCCATGGCGCCTGCGTCTTCGGCGGCGCGCACGGCGTCTTTCATCTGGCCCAGGATTTGCGGCTCGCCCAGCACCATGGAATCGAGCCCGCTGGCCACGCGAAAAGCATGACGGGCCGCCGCATCGTCGTGCAGGGTATAGGCATGTGAGCGCAGCAAAGCCGGCGAAACGCCGCCGCTGTGTGCCAGCCAGTCCAGCGTGTGTTCCAGGTCGTTTGTTTCGCCCGCGCAATAAATCTCGGTGCGGTTGCAGGTCGACAGCAGGGTCGCCTCGGGCTGGCGCGCCAGCGACTCGCGCAGGCCGCGTAAAGTGGGCTCGATTTGGTCCAGGGCGTAGGCAAATCGCCCGCGCAAATCGAGCGGTGCGGTGTTATGGTTTAGCCCAAGGGCCCAGACTGACATCTCCCGATTATAAAATTGAAGCGCTCCGGCAGGCAGGAAACCCGGACAATCACCGTGATAGCCCTTTTTCGGACGTCTTTCTGGCGCCCGGTTGTTCTCCCCATCGACCCAACGCATGACCTTTTACCTGCTGGCCAATCACCTGCTCAATTTTGTCGTGCCAGCGGTCGCCGTGGCCGTGCTGTTGGTGTTGTGCAGCCGTCTTTTGGGTGGTTTGTTTGGCTCAAAAAGGCCGTTAGCCCAGAGCTGGTGGGCGCAAGCAGCTATTGTTTTTATAGTAAATGTGGCGATTTTGGTCGCCGGCCTGCTGTTCTTCGGCCATGACGGGAAGATGCTGACCTACGCCGCCATGGTGGTTGGGGCCGCAGTTTGCCAGTGGTTTTTGCTGGGCGCCTGGCGGGCCTGAGACCCTAGTCGGGCTTGAAGACGTCGACCGCATCCGTGATGATGCCGTCGGTGCCCAGGGCCAGCAGCCGCTGCACGTTCGCTTCGTCATTTACCGTATAGCTCAGCAATTTGAATCCGGCTTTTTTGGCCTGGGCCACCGTATCGGCATTCCAGAGCTTGTGGTTGCAAACGATGGCCACGCAGCCCAAGCCTGTCGCAGTTTCCAGCCAGTTGGCGGGGAGTTGGTCGAGCAGCAGGCCGCGCGGCAATTGGGGTTGGGCGTTTTTGGCGGCCTCCAGCGACAGCGGCTGAAAAGACGTCAGCAGCGGCGGAACCGCCGTGCCCTGCCACAGCCGGACCGCCTCATTGGCGACGACCGTCCCGGTATGGCTTTCCGAACCCGGCGTGGGCTTGATCTCAATGTTCAGGAAGTAGCCGTGGTCCAGGCAGTAGCGGGCAATGCGCTCAAAGCTGGCGAGGCCTTCCGCGGCAAAAGCCGGCGAATGCCAACCGCCCGCATCCAGCTTTGCCAACGCGTTCCAGAGCTGTGCGCCAGCCACACCCTTGCCATTGCTGGTGCGTTCCAGGGTGGCGTCGTGCAGCAAAAAGGGAACGTCGTCGGCGCTCAGTTTCACGTCGCACTCAAACATGCGGTAGCCATGGCTGGCGCCCATCATGAACGAGGCCAGCGTGTTCTCAGGCGCCAGCTTGCCGGCGCCGCGGTGTGCCACCCAGCGCGGATACGGCCAGTTGGCGGCAGATACGGGATTTGTCATGGTGTTCTCAGGACCTGTGGAGACGAGGCGAAAGCCGGAAATTAGATCCGCTTGCCCGTTTCGGAGTCAAACCAGTGAAGGCGGTCTGCGCGCGGCGTAACGTGGATGGTCGCGCCGATCTCGGGTGCCGTTGAGAGGCTTTCGTCGGTGCGCACGATGATGGCTTCGCTGCCCATGCGGCAGTACAACAGGCGCTCGGCGCCCAGCATTTCGATCGTGTCGACCTGCACTGCCCAGCCGGTGGGACCCACCGTCAGGTGCTCGGGGCGTATGCCCAGAATGGCGCCGGGCTTGCCGCCGAAGTCGGTGTTCGGTGCCTGCTTGAGCAAGTTCATGGGCGGTGAACCCATAAAGCTGGCCACAAAGGTGGTGGCAGGCCGGTTGTAAACCTCTTCCGGTGTGCCGAACTGTTCCATGCGGCCGGCGTTCATCACCATCATGCGCTGGGCCAGCGTCATGGCTTCGACCTGGTCGTGCGTGACGAAGAGGGATGTGATGCCGAGTTCGCGGTGCAGCTTCTGAATTTCAAGACGCGTCTGCACGCGCAGTTTGGCGTCCAGGTTGGACAGCGGCTCGTCAAACAAAAAAACCTGCGGCTGGCGCACGATGGCGCGGCCCATGGCCACGCGCTGGCGCTGCCCGCCGGACAGGGCACGCGGCTTGCGGTCCAGCAAGTGGCCCAGCTCGAGGATTTTGGCGGCCTTGTCGACACGCGTCTTGATCTCGTCCTTGGGCACCTTGGCGATCTTCAGGCCGTAAGCCATGTTGTCGAACACGCTCATGTGCGGGTAAAGCGCGTAGTTCTGGAACACCATGGCGATGTCGCGCTCGGAAGGCTCCAGTTCGTTGACGACCTTGCCGCCAATGGAAATTTGCCCGTCGCTGACTTCTTCCAGCCCAGCCACCATGCGCAGCAGGGTGGACTTGCCGCAACCCGAGGGCCCGACGATGACGATGAACTCGTGGTCGTTGATCTCAGCGTTCACGCCGTGCAGAACCTGAAGTGCGTCCTTGCCGGAGCCGTAGCGCTTGATGACGTTGTTGAATGAAAGGGATGCCATGTCTGTATTTCCGTTGTGTCTTGGTTGTTCTTGGCTGTCAGGGCCGCTCTGGGCTGTGGCGTTTATTTCTCGGTGTCGACCAGGCCCTTGACGAACCATTTCTGCATCAGCACCACCACGAGGGCGGGCGGCAGCATCGCCAGAATCGCTGTGGCCATGACCACGTTCCATTCGTTCTGGCCGTCGCCGCCGGCGATCATGCGTTTGATGCCCACGACGACCGGGTACATGTCTTCACTGGTCGTGGCCAGCAGCGGCCAGAGGTACTGGTTCCAGCCGTAGATGAACTGGATGACAAAAAGCGCGGCGATCGAAGTCTTCGACAGCGGCAGCAGCACATCAAAGAAAAAACGCATGGGGCTGGCGCCATCCATGCGTGAGGCTTCGGTGAGCTCTTCAGGCACCGTCAGGAAGAACTGGCGGAACAAGAAAGTCGCCGTGGCCGAGGCAATCAGCGGCACCGTGAGGCCTGCATAGGTGTTGAGCATGTTCAAGTCTGACAACACCTTGTAGGTGGGCAAAATGCGCACCTCCACCGGCAGCATCAGCGTCACAAAAATGGCCCAGAAGCAGGTCTTCTTGAACGGAAAGCGGAAGTACACGATGGCGAATGCCGACAGCAGCGAGATCGTGATCTTGCCGATGGCTATCACCATCGCCGTGACGAAGCTGACCCACATCATGTGCGCCACGGGTGCGTTGGAGCCGGCAGCGGATTCACGCCCGAACAGCGCGGCCTTGTAGCTGTCGAGCATGTTGGTGCCCGGCAGCAATGGCATGGGCGCCTGCACGATCTCCTGCGCGGTGTGGGTCGAAGCCACAAAGGCCAGGTAGAGGGGGAAGGCGACGATAAAGACGCCCAGGATCACGATGACGTGGGCAAGTATGCCGTGGGTTCCGCGTTTTTCAACCATTGGCGTTCACCTTGGACTGTATGTGTGAGGGATAGACATGTTTTTCCGCCGGGCCGCCCCAAGGAAAAAAGCGCCCCCTCGGGGGGCAGCGCATTACATGAAATGAAAAGCGTGGGGGCGTCATCAGTACTGAACCTTCTTCTCTACGTAGCGGAACTGGATGACCGTCAGGGCCACCACGATGATCATCAATACCACCGACTGCGCAGCCGAACCTCCCAGGTCCATGGCCTTGAAGCCGTCGTAATACACCTTGTAGACCAGGATGGCCGTGTCCTTGCCCGGCCCGCCCTGCGTGGCGGCGTCGACGATGGCAAAGGTGTCGAAGAAGGCGTAGACCACGTTGATCACCAGCAGGAAGAAGGTCGTGGGCGACAGCAGCGGGAACTGGATGGTCCAGAAGCGGCGCCATGGGCGGGCACCGTCAATCGCGGCGGCCTCTATCAGCGATTTTGGTATGGACTGCAGGCCCGCCAGGAAGAAGAGGAAGTTGTAGGAAATCTGTTTCCAAACCGAGGCCATCACGATCAGGGTCATGGCGTGGCCCGAATCGAGCAGGTGGTTCCAGTTGATGCCTATCTTGCCCAATGCATAGGCCACCACGCCCAGCGAGGGCGAAAACATGAAGACCCACAGCACGGCCGCCACAGCCGGAGCCACAGCGTAGGGCAACACGAGCATGGTTTTGTAGAACATGCCGCCGCGCACGATGCGGTCGGCAAACACCGCCAGCAACAGTGACAGGCTGATGCCGATGCCGGCCACCATCACCGAGAAAAAAGCGGTGGTTTTGAACGATTCCACATAACTTGGGTCGTCCAGCAGCTGCCTGAAATTATCCAGCCCGACGAACTCGATGGAGGTGCCGAAAGGATCTTGCTGTTGCAGCGACTGCAGCAGGGCCTGCCCCGCCGGCCAGAAGAAAAACACCAAAATGACCGCCATTTGCGGCAGCAGCAGCAGCCAGGGCAACCAGCTGGATCGGAAGACAACGCGTTTTTCCATAGGGCCTTCAGTGGGCAAAAACTGTGAGTGCTAAAACATAAAAACCCGCCTGGCCGTCTCTTGTCTGGAAGAGCGGGGAGTCAGGCGGGCCGAGTGTAGCCCGTCGGTCGGGCTTGCTCTGTCTCGTGGGCGATCAGCCGCCCTTGTTGGCTTTCTGGAAGCGCTCAAGCTGCTCATTGCCGCGCTTGACGATGGAGCCCAACGCTTCCTTGGCAGTCTTTTTGCCGTTCCAGACCTGCTCGAGTTCTTCGTCCTCGATTGCGCGAATCTGCACATAGTTGCCCAGACGGATGCCGCGGCTCTTGTCCGTGACCTTGCGGATCATCTGCGTGACCGCGACATCGGTGCCCGGGTTCTGCTTGTAGAAGCCGGACTTTTCGGTCAGGTCGTACGATGCCATCGTCACAGGCAGGTAACCGGTGCGCTTGTGGCTGGCCGACTGCACTTCAGGCGTGGATATGAAGCTGAAGAACTTGGCGACGCCCTTGTATTCGGCCGGCTTTTTGCCCGACATGACCCACAGACTGGCGCCGCCGATGACGGTGTTTTGCGGCGCGCCGGGAACGTCCTGGTAATAAGGCAGCGGGGCCAGGCCGTAGGCGAACTTGGCGTTTTTCGCCACGTTGCCGTAAAAGCCTGAAGACGTGTTGATCATGGCGCACTCGCCCGACACGAAGCTGGCTTCCGGTACGTTGCCGCGGCCCTTGTAGATAAAGAGGCCCTGTTTGGCCATGTTGGCCAGGTTCTCGATGTGGCGCACGTGCAGCGGCGAATCCACCTTCAGGCGCGCATCCATGCCTTGCAGGCCGTTGGCTTTGGAGGCGAACTCGACGTTGTGCCAGGCTGAAAAGCTCTCAACCTGTGTCCAGTTCTGCCAGGCGGTCGTGAAGGGGCATTTGTGACCGGAGGCCTTCAGTTTGGCGGCGGCGTTGACGACTTCAGGCCAGGTGACGGGGGCCTTGTCGGTAGGCAGGCCCGCAGCCTTGAACGCGTCCTTGTTGAAATAGAAGATAGTGGTGGAGCTGTTGAACGGAAAGCTCAACATCTGGCCGTTTGGCGCGGTGTAGTACCCGGCAACAGCGGGGATGTAGGCTTTCGGGTCGAATTTTTCTCCGGCGTCCTGCATGATCTTGCCGACCGGGACGATGGCTCCCTTGCTGGCCTGCATTGTGGCGGTGCCCACTTCAAAAACCTGAAGGATATGCGGCGCATTGCCGGCGCGGAAAGCCGCGATGGAGGCCGTCATGGATTCGTCGTACGTGCCCTTGAAGGTGGGCACTACCTTGTATTCCTTCTGGCTCTCATTGAATTGCTTGGCCAGGTCATTGACCCATTCGCCGTTGACGGCCGTCATTGAATGCCACCACTGGATCTCGGTCTGGGCCTGGCTGGCCAGCGGGGCACACAGGCCGAGGGCCGCGAAGGCGAATGCTGAGAGACGGTTTTTCATTAAAACTCCTGGGATTGGGCGCGCACCGGGGCGCGCCACGTTAAACGGGACAGTGTAGAAACTGTTTGTGACACGCGATTTAATCGATTTGCGGGCTTCCCGACAAGCGGGATTTCCATAAGGACACATACGACTTCCATGCGCCAAGGGTAAATGTTGCGCTG
The DNA here is from genome assembly GCF_056405995.1 of Polaromonas sp. P1_E11. Taxonomy (NCBI): domain Bacteria; kingdom Pseudomonadati; phylum Pseudomonadota; class Betaproteobacteria; order Burkholderiales; family Comamonadaceae; genus Polaromonas; species Polaromonas sp. P1_E11. The sequence continues at coordinate 1,288,349 of NZ_JBFUBA010000001.1, read as the reverse complement.
CGGTAATATAGGGCAACAGCGCTGGACACGGGTCCGAAGCCGCTGGCTTTTCACGATGAACGCCCCTACTACCCTCCAAGAATTGAACGTCTTTGCCGATGACGCAAAGGCTGGCGAAGCCCGCATCCGCGAGATTCCCTATAACTACACCTCGTTTTCCGACCGCGAAGTGGTCATCCGCCTGCTCGGCGAACGGGCCTGGGACCTGCTGAACCGGCTTCGCGACGAACGGCGCACCGGCCGCTCCGCACGCATGCTGTATGAAGTGCTGGGCGATGTCTGGGTCGTGCAGCGAAACCCCTATTTGCAGGACGACCTGCTGGACAACCCCAAGCGGCGCAAGCTGCTGGTCGACGCCTTGCAGCACCGTTTGACTGAGGTAGAAAAACGCCGCACACCGGATGCAGACCAGCAGCGCGACGCCATTGTGGGCGAACTGCTGGACGCCGCCCGCGGCGCCGTCGCCCGCTTCTACACCTCTTTCAGCGAGATGTACGACTTGCGCCGCCTGACGGAACGCAAGCTGCGCAAGCTGACGCTCAAAGACAACATCAAGTTCGACGGCCTCTCGCGGGTGTCACATGTCACCGATGCGACTGACTGGCGCGTCGAGTACCCGTTTGTGGTGCTCACGCCCGACACTGAAGCTGAAATGGCCGGCCTGGTCAAGGCCTGTATCGAGCTTGGCCTGACAATCGTGCCGCGCGGCGGCGGCACCGGTTACACCGGCGGGGCGATTCCGTTGACCTGGAAATCGGCCGTCATCAACACCGAAAAACTCGAAGCCATGACCGAGGTCGAAATGGTTTCGTTGCCCGGCGTTGACAAGCTAGTGGCTACCGTGTGGACTGAAGCCGGCGTGGTCACCCAGCGTGTGGCCGACGCGGCCGAGCGCGGCGGTTTCGTCTTCGCGGTCGACCCGACCTCTGCCGAAGCCTCCTGCATAGGCGGCAACATCGCGATGAACGCGGGCGGCAAGAAGGCCGTGCTGTGGGGCACGGCGCTGGACAACCTGGCTTCGTGGCGCATGGTCACGCCCCAGGCCGAGTGGCTGGAAGTCACGCGCGTAGGCCACAACCTCGGCAAGATCCACGATGCCGAGATGGCCAGTTTCGAACTCCAGTATTTCGAAGCCGACGGCAAAACGCCTATCCGCACCGAGCGGCTGGATATTCCCGGCAAAACCTTCCGCAAGGAAGGCTTGGGCAAAGACGTCACCGATAAATTCCTCAGCGGTTTGCCCGGCATCCAGAAAGAGGGTTGCGACGGCCTCATCACCAGCGCGCGCTGGATCGTGCACCGCATGCCGGCGCACACCCGCACCGTGTGCCTGGAGTTCTTCGGCAATGCCAAGGATGCCGTGCCCAGCATCGTCGAGATCAAGGATTTCATGTTCGCCGAGCAAAAGCGCGGCGGCGCCATCCTGGCGGGGCTGGAACACCTGGACGACCGCTACCTGAAGGCGGTCGGCTATGCGACCAAATCGAAAAAGCACGGCGGCCTGCCGAAGATGGTGCTGTTTGGCGACATCGCTGGCGACGACGCCGATGTCGTGGCGCGCGCCACGTCGGAAGTCGTGCGCATTGCCAACTCCCGACACGGCGAAGGTTTTATCGCCATCAGCCCCGACGCCCGCAAGAAATTCTGGCTGGACCGCAAGCGCACCGCAGCGATCTCCAAGCACACCAATGCCTTCAAGATCAATGAAGACGTGGTGATTCCGCTGCCCCGTATGGCCGAATATACCGACGGCATCGAGCAGATCAATATCGAGCTCAGCCTGGCCAACAAGATACGCCTGTGCGACGAGCTGGAGACTTTTTTCCTCAAGGGCAACCTGCCCCTGGGCAAATCGGACGATGCCAACGATATTCCTTCGGCAGAACTGCTGGAAGACCGTGTGGGCCAGGCGCTGGCGCTGATAGCTGAGGTACGCGCGCTATGGTCCGGCTGGCTGGCGGGTGTAGGGACCCTGTTCCCGCAGTTGCAAGACCACTCGCTGCGCGCCAGCTGGAAAACCGATATCCGGGCCCAGCTTCAGGCGATTTTCTCGGGCGGCGCGTTTTTGCCCATCCTGGAGGAATGCAATGCCATCCACAAGCGTGTGCTCAAGGGCCGTGTCTGGGCGGCGCTGCACATGCACGCCGGCGACGGTAACGTGCATACCAACCTGCCCGTCAACAGCGATGACTACGAGATGCTGCAAACCGCGCATGTGGCGGTGGCGCGCATCATGGTGCTGGCCCGCTCACTGGATGGCGTGATCTCCGGGGAACACGGCATCGGCATCACCAAGCTGGAGTTCCTGACCGACGAAGAGCTGCGGCCCTTTACCGAATACAAGCAAAAAGTCGATCCGGAAGGCCGCTTCAACAAAGGCAAGCTGCTACGAAATCAGGAGCTGCTCGCGCACGGTGGAAGCGGGCTGCAGGCCAAAAACGATGCTAAACCGATCTTGCATGCCGATTTGACCAATGCCTATACCCCCAGCTTCGGCTTGATGGGGCATGAGTCGCTGATCATGCAGCAGTCGGACATCGGCGCCATTGCCGACAGCGTGAAGGATTGCCTGCGTTGCGGCAAATGCAAACCGGTATGCGCCACCCATGTGCCGCGCGCCAACCTGCTGTACAGCCCTCGCAACAAGATTCTGGCCACCTCGCTGCTGGTGGAAGCTTTTCTGTATGAAGAGCAGACCCGGCGCGGCGTGAGCATCAAGCACTGGGAAGAGTTCGAAGACGTGGCTGACCACTGCACTGTGTGCCACAAGTGCCTGACGCCTTGCCCGGTAGACATCGACTTCGGCGAAGTATCGATGAACATGCGCAACCTGCTGCGCAAGATGGGGCAGAAGTCCTTCCGGCCCGGCAACGCCGCCGCCATGATCTTCCTGAATGCCACCAGCCCGCAGACCATCAAGTTCATGCGCAGTGCGATGGTGGACGTGGGCTTCAAGGCCCAGCGCCTGGCCAACGACCTGATGCGCCGGCTGGCGCGCAAACAGACGGCGCTGCCGCCCGCGACAGTCGGCAGGGCACCTGTGAAAGAGCAGGTGATCCATTTCATCAACAAGAAGATGCCGGGCGGCCTGCCCAAGAAGACCGCGCGTGCGCTGCTGGACATCGAGGACAAGGACTACGTTCCCATCATCCGAAATCCCAAGAGCACCACGTCGGAAACCGAGGCGGTGTTCTATTTCCCCGGTTGCGGTTCCGAGCGCCTGTTCAGCCAGGTGGGCCTGGCGACGCAGGCCATGCTCTGGCACGCGGGCGTGCAGACCGTGCTGCCACCGGGGTACCTGTGCTGCGGTTATCCGCAGCGCGGCAGTGGCCAGTTCGACAAGGCCGAAAAAATCATCACCGACAACCGGGTGCTGTTCCATCGCGTCGCCAACACGCTGAACTACCTGGATATCAAGACGGTGGTGGTGAGCTGCGGCACCTGCTATGACCAGCTGCAGGGTTACGAATTCGACAAGATATTCCCGGGCTGCCGCATCATCGACATCCACGAATATTTGCTCGAAAAAGGCATCACCCTGCGCACCGACCAGCCCGGCGCGGGCTACCTCTATCACGACCCCTGCCACAGCCCGATGAAGCTGCAGGAGCCGATGAAGACCGTCAAGGCGCTGCTGGGCGACAACGTGCTTAAAAATGACCGTTGTTGCGGTGAGTCGGGCACGCTGGGCGTTACCCGGCCGGACATTTCCACGCAGATCCGTTTTCGCAAGGAAGAAGAGCTGCGCAAGGGCGAAGCCCAGCTTCGCGAAGCTGGTGCCGTTGCCGAGGCGGGGAACGTCAAGATACTCACCAGCTGCCCGAGTTGCCTGCAAGGCCTCTCGCGCTACGGCAACGATCTGCAAAACGGCCTGCTCGAGGCGGACTACATCGTGGTGGAAATGGCCAATCAGATCCTGGGCAAGGAGTGGCTGCCCACGTATGTGGAGGCGGCCAACCACGGCGGCATCGAACGGGTGCTGGTCTAGGGCGATTTCTGGTTTTGATGTCAACGGGCTTATTGCCAGAATGCCGAATCCTCATGAAGGCCTGATGCGTCCGGCCTTTTCTTTTCAGAAAGCGATTTCCCATGGCAGGCCTTCAACCCGGTTCACCCACGCCCACCGCACTGACGGTTCACAGCCAGTCGCGCATTCTTGAAATCGCGTTCTCCGACGGCGCCGAGTTCAGGATTCCGTTTGAACTCATGCGCGTCTATTCGCCCTCGGCGGAGGTGCAGGGCCATGGCCCGGGCCAGGAAATTTTGCAAACCGGCAAACGCGAAGTGACTGTGGTTGAGCTCGAGCCTATTGGCAATTACGCGGTCAAGCCCGTGTTTTCCGATGGCCATGAGAGCGGAATCTTCTCGTGGGACTACCTCTACAAACTGGGCACCGACCAGGCCCAGCTGTGGGACGAGTACCAGAGGCGCCTGCAGGCGGCCGGTGTTGAGCGCGACGCACCCATGGCCGCCCCCGGCGGCCACGGCTGTGCAAGCCACTGATTCGGCGAGCGGTACGAAGACCTTTGTCGCTCCGCGGCGGGGAATGCGCGGTTCACACCACTGTTGTTTTTCCAGCATAAAAGTGGGCAATAAGCCGCAATGCCCCATGTCAGCTCAGGGTTGTCGAGAGCAATTACACCTTTGCCCTCTAGCATTGATGGTATGAGCAGTACCCATTTCGGTTTTGAATCCGTCGACGAGCAGGACAAGGCACGCCGTGTGCGCGGGGTGTTTGACTCTGTGGCCCCCAAATACGACGTGATGAACGACCTGATGTCCATGGGCCTGCACCGTGCCTGGAAGGCCTACACGGTGCTGGTGGCCAATGTCAAAGAGGGCTACCAGGTGCTGGACATCGCCGGCGGCACGGGCGACCTGGCGCTGGCCTTTGCCCCCAAGGTGGGCAGCACAGGGCGTGTGGTGCATACCGATATCAACGAGGCGATGCTTCGCGAAGGCCGCAACCGGCTGCTCGATGCTGGCGTCAGCTTGCCCACCCTGGTGTGCGACGCCGAACACCTGCCGTTTCCCGATGCGAACTTCGACGTGGTGACTGTCGCCTTCGGGCTGCGCAACATGACGCACAAGGAAGATGCGCTGCGCGAAATGAATCGCGTGCTCAAGCCCGGCGGCAAGCTGCTGGTGCTGGAGTTCTCCAAAGTCGCCAAGCCGCTGGAAAAAATTTACGACTGGTATTCCTTCAAGGTGTTGCCGCGGTTGGGCAAGCTGGTGGCCAATGACGATTCAAGCTACCAGTACCTTGCTGAATCAATTCGCATGCACCCCGGCCAGGACGAGCTGAAAGCCCTTATGCATAAAAGTGGTTTCGGCCATGTGGACTATCACAACATGACAGGCGGAGTTGTGGCATTGCATGTTGGAATCAAGTGTTGAAAAGTCGAACGGCCTGAAAACCGTGATCAAGGAGACGATATGAAAATCTGGCCGGCAATTTTTTCCGCAGTGCTTGCGTTAACCCTGACCCTGGGGGGAACGGCTGCTGACGCCAAACGACTGGGCGGTGGTTCTTCATTTGGCAAACAGTCGTCCAACGTGACCAAGCGTGAGGCGGCGCCTGGCGGTGCCAATGCCGCCAAACCGGCGGCCCCTGCGGCAACGCCGGCGCCTGTTGCGCCCAAGAAACCCTGGGGTGCCATGCTGGGCGGCCTGGCCGCAGGTCTGGGCCTGGCGTGGCTGGCTTCGTCGCTGGGCCTGGGCGGCGCCTTCGGCCAGATCATCATGTTCGCCTTGCTGGCGCTGGTGGTCATGCTGGTGATCGGCTTCATCATGCGCAAATTCAAGGGCGGAGCGGCTGGTGCGCAAGGTTCTGCGCCCGGGCAGGCACCCTTTGCCTTCCAGGGTGCGGGCAATGCCACCACCCCCAAGAACTACAGCCCTGAAAACGTCGGCAACGATGCATCCGCACGCCCCTGGGAACGCAGCAGCATGGCTTTTGACGCCAACAAATACGATGCGGCAGCGCCCGCAGGCGGTTCCATGATCGGCTCGGCCCTGCTGGGGGCGCAGTCCTGGGGTGTGCCGGCTGGTTTTGACGCCGAAGGCTTTCTCAAGGCCAGCAAGGCCAACTTCGTCACGCTGCAGGATGCCTGGGACCGCTCCGACATCCAGAACCTGCGCGCCATGATGACGGACGACATGCTCGAGCAGATCAAGACCCAGCTGGCCGACCGCGAGTCGCACACCGGCGGCGTGGTCAACAAGACCGAGGTCGTGATGCTGGATGCGCAATTGCTGGGCATCGAGGAACTGAGCGACGTCTATATGGCCAGCGTGGAGTTTTCCGGCATGATCCGCGAAGACGCTTCCGCAGGCGCCAGCCCCTTCCGCGAAGTCTGGAACATGACCAAGCCACGCAGCGGCGGCAGCGGCTGGCTGGTTGCCGGTGTACAAGCGCTCCAATAACCCCCGTCCAGGCTCACTTCGTGTAGCCTGTTCCCCCCTTTCAGGGGGCGGCGCCTGCGGCCCGGCAAAGCCGGTTCCGCGGCCCCCGCTGGTGAAATACCTCCAGTGGTAGTGCCCAAAGAATTCTTCAAGCCAGCATGAGCCGCGGGACTGGCTTCGCCAGACCGCAGGCGGGCGGCCCCCTCGGGGGGCAGGGAGCGACACGAAGTGCGCGACCGTGGGGGCCATGTCAGAATGGGGACGTATGAATACCACGTCCCCTTTTTCTTTTCTGGAATCCATTGCCACCCGCTTTCAGCCGCCCGCCTGGGTGGTGGATGAGGGGCAGCAACGGCTGGTGCTCTTCCTGAACCATGTCCTGATGCAGGAAAAGCAGGCGCAGGACCGCCTGCTGCGGCAAAAAGGGCGCGTGGTGCACCTGCGCTGGGGCCTGTTTGCTATTGACCTGGTGGTGACGCCGGCGGGCCTGGTGGATCGAGCCCAGCCTGCTGCCAAACCGGACCTGCTGCTGGCTGTGGCCACCGAATCGCCCCTGACCGTGATGCAGTCCGTACTGGCCGGCAAGCCGCCGCCGGTGAAAATCGAAGGCGATGTGCAGCTGGCCGCCGAACTGGGATGGCTGGCTGAAAACCTGCGCTGGGATGCCGAAGAGGACCTTTCCCGCTTGATCGGCGACGCTCCCGCGCATGCAGTGGCCGACGCCGGGCGGCGAATTTTTGCGGGACTCAAGCAGTTTCTGGCAAGTACACCTCTTGCGTCAGCCCCAACTTCCTCCGCGGCAGCAACCTCCGGCGCCCAACCCCCTGAAACGGTGCCCAAGGCGGGTCCTCCTGCGGCAGGCGGCGATGCCGAGCCAGTGAAAGCACCTGCTGCATGAGTCGCCTCTTCCGAGGTGTCTTTATCGTCTGGACCGTGCTCCGGTTTGGCCTGGATGAGCTGGTGCTCTCCAGTTTCGAACGTCCCTGGATCCGTTTGCTGACCCGCATCGTTTCGCTGGGCCGCAATCTGAAGGCGCCGCGCGGCGAGCGCCTGCGCGAAGCGCTCGAAAGCCTGGGGCCCATCTTCGTCAAGTTCGGCCAGGTGATGTCGACACGGCGCGACCTGCTTCCGCCCGACATCGCCGACGAGCTTGCGCGCCTGCAGGACCGGGTGCCCCCTTTTGAGTCCGCCGTCGCCGTCGCCATCATCGAAAAAGCCTTTGGTCGGCCGCTGGACCGCATCTTTGCAAGCTTCGAACAAATCCCCGTCGCCAGCGCCTCGATCGCCCAGGTGCATTTCGCGACCCTGCCAAACGGCCGTGAGGTGGCCGTCAAGGTGCTGCGGCCCAATATGCTGCCTGCCATTGAGAAGGACCTGGCGCTGATGCACATGATGGCCGGCTGGGTGGAAGGCGCGTCGGCTGATGGCAAACGCCTCAAGCCCCGCGAGGTGGTGGCCGAGTTCGATAAATACCTGCACGACGAGCTGGACCTTCTGCGCGAGGCGGCCAATGCGGCCCAACTGCGCCGCAACATGCAAAACCTCGACCTGGTGATGATCCCTGAAATGGTCTGGGACTTCTGCATGCCCGACGTCATGGTGATGGAGCGCATGAAAGGCGTTCCGATCAGCCAGGCGCAGCGCCTGCGCGATGCCGGTGTCGACATGAAAAAACTGGCGCGCGACGGCGTCACCATTTTCTTCACCCAGGTGTTCCGCGACGGTTTTTTCCATGCCGATATGCACCCCGGCAATATCCAGGTCAGTCTGGCGCCGGAGACCTTTGGCCGCTACATCTCGCTGGACTTCGGCATCGTGGGCACCCTGACCGAGGTCGACAAGGAATACCTCGCGCAGAATTTCAGCGCATTTTTCCAGCGCGACTACAAACGCGTGGCCGAGTTGCACCTGGAATCCGGCTGGGTTCCGCCCGAGACACGCGTGGACGAGCTGGAAGCCGCCATTCGCGCTTGCTGCGAACCCTACTTCGACCGTCCTCTCAGGGAAATTTCGTTGGGGCTGGTGTTGATGCGGCTGTTTCAGACCTCGCGCCGTTTCCATGTCGAGATCCAGCCTCAGCTGGTGCTACTGCAAAAGACCCTGTTGAACATCGAGGGCCTGGGCCGCGAGCTGGACCCTGACCTGGACCTCTGGAGCACCGCCAAGCCTTTTCTCGAGAAATGGATGCTCGAGCAGGTGGGACCGGAAAAACTGCTGGCCCAGCTCAAGGCGGAAGCGCCCGCTTATGCCAAGTTGCTCCCGGGTTTGCCGCGCCTGCTGTCCCAGTACCTGAAATCACCCCCCGGAATCAACCGGCGGGAGCTTGAGGAGCTGCTGTATGAGCAAAAGCGTACCAACAAACTGCTGCAAAGCCTGATTTATGGCGGTTTGGGCTTTGTGTTGGGGCTGATTGCCATGCAGTTTGTCCTGCGGATACGGGTGTTTTAGGGCCGGCCGGGGAAGGTCTCAACGGCCTATAATTGAAGGCTTTGCATCTGGGAGCCTTTTCCAGGCAAATTCCCCGGGATATTCCCGGGAATACCCCGGGGACAGCCCCTCAAAGCCTTAAGCACTATGCCAATCTACGCCTATAAATGCGAGTCCTGTGGGCATGCCAAGGACGTTCTGCAAAAAATCTCCGATGCTCCCCTCTCGGTGTGTCCGCAATGCGGCGAACCCGCATTCAAAAAGCAGGTCACGGCGGCGGGTTTCCAGCTCAAGGGCTCGGGCTGGTACGTGACGGACTTTCGCGGTGGCAACAGCACAGGCGTGCCCGCGCCCAAGACTGACGGCGGCGAAGCCGCCACTGCCAGCGGCAACGGGGCGGACAGCAAGCCGGCCGATTCCGGTGCAGCCGCGCCGGCAAGCACCGCAGCAGCCCCCGCTCCCGCGCCAGCCGCACCCGCCAAGGCTTCGGCCAGCGACTCCTCTTCCAAGACTTCCTCGTGATGGCTTCGATCCGCCGATGGCTTCTGGCCGGACTGTTGGTGCTGGTGCCCCTGGCCATCACGCTGTGGGTGCTCGACTGGATCGTCGGCACGCTGGACCAGACGCTGCTGATTCTTCCCGGCGCCTGGCATCCCGACAAGCTGCTGGGTTTCCATATCCCCGGTTTCGGCGTGCTGCTGACGCTGCTGATCGTGCTGCTGATGGGCGCGGTTGCCAGCAATTTCTTCGGCAAGAAACTGGTCCGCTGGGGCAACTCGTTCCTGAGCCGCATTCCCATCGTGCGCTCCATCTATTCCAGCGTAAAGCAGGTCTCCGATACGGTGTTCTCGGAAAACGGCAATGCCTTTCGCAAGGCCTTGCTGGTGCAGTGGCCGCGTGAAGGTGTCTGGACCATCGGCTTTCTGACGGGACTGCCCGGCGGCGATGTGGTCAATCACCTGCAGGGCGACTACCTGAGTGTTTATGTACCCACCACGCCCAATCCCACCGGTGGCTATTTTGTGATGCTGAAAAGAAGCGACTGCATTGAGCTCCAGATGAGCGTCGATGAGGCTTTGACCTACGTGATTTCCATGGGCGTCGTGGTGCCCTCCAAACCTGTACCGCGGCCGCTGACCCCTCCCCTTTAAACGGCGAAAATTGCAACACTGCGCGCGAGGCGCTGAAAGTCCGAGATTTTTATGGCTATCGTTTCCCAAATGCGTTCGAACTATTGCGGTCTGGTGACCGAGGCCTTGCTGGGCCAAACCGTGAGCCTGTGCGGCTGGGTCAATCGCCGCCGCGACCATGGCGGTGTGATTTTTATCGACCTGCGGGACCGTGAAGGCTACGTCCAGGTGGTCTGCGACCCGGACCGCGCCGACATGTTCAAAACCGCCGAAGGCGTGCGCAACGAGTTCTGCGTGCAGGTCAAAGGCGTGGTGCGGGCCCGCCCTGAAGGCACGACCAACGACAACCTCAAAAGCGGCAAGGTCGAGGTGCTGTGCCACGAACTGATCGTGCTGAACCCGAGTGTCACGCCGCCGTTCCAGCTTGACGACGATAACCTGTCGGAGACGACGCGCCTCACGCACCGTGTGCTGGATTTGCGCCGCCCCTACATGCAGAACAACCTGATGCTGCGCTATCGCGTGGCCATGGAAACCCGCAAGTTCCTCGACGCCAACGGCTTCATCGACATCGAAACCCCGATGCTGACCAAGAGCACGCCCGAAGGCGCGCGCGATTACCTGGTGCCCAGCCGCGTCAACGAAGGCATGTTCTTCGCGCTGCCGCAAAGCCCGCAGCTGTTCAAGCAACTGCTCATGGTGGCCGGTTTTGACCGCTACTACCAGATCACCAAGTGCTTCCGCGACGAAGACCTGCGCGCCGATCGCCAGCCCGAATTCACACAGATCGATATCGAGACGTCCTTCATGGGCGAGCAGGACATCCGTGACCTGTTCCAGGGAATGATCAGCAACATTTTCAAGACCGTGCTCAACACCGACCTGGGCGAATTTCCGGTGATGGCCTACAGCGAAGCCATGCATCGCTTTGGTTCCGACAAACCCGATTTGCGTGTGAACCTGGAGTTCACGGAACTCACCGAAGTCATGGCGACGGTGGACTTCAAGGTTTTCAGCACGCCTGCCACTACCGTTGGCGGCCGTGTGGTTGCCCTGCGCGTTCCCGGGGGTTCCGAAATGAGCCGCGGCGAGATCGACGGCTACACCGAGTTCGTCAAGATCTACGGCGCCAAGGGCCTGGCCTGGATCAAGGTCAATGACATCACCAAGGGCCGCGACGGCCTGCAAAGCCCCATCGTCAAGAACATCCATGACGCGGCGATTGCAGAAATCCTCAAGCGCACCGGGGCCCAGAACGGCGACATCCTTTTCTTCGGCGCCGACAAGGCCAAGGTCGTCAACGACAGCATCGGCGCGTTGCGCCTGAAGATCGGTCACAGTGAATTCGGCAAGAAAACCGGCCTGTTCACCAAAGGCTGGAAGCCGCTGTGGGTGGTAGATTTTCCGATGTTCGAATTTGACGAGGAAGGCCAGCGCTGGAGCGCGGTGCATCATCCGTTCACCGCACCCAAAGACGGGCACGAAGACTGGATGGACACCGACCCGGGCCGCTGCATCGCCAAGGCATACGACATGGTTCTCAATGGCTGGGAGCTGGGCGGTGGCTCGGTCCGTATCCACCAGGCGGACGTGCAGAGCAAGGTCTTCAATGCCCTGAAGATCGGACCGGAGGAAGCGCAGCAGAAGTTCGGCTTCCTGCTGGACGCATTGCAGTACGGCGCACCGCCCCACGGCGGCCTGGCCTTCGGCCTGGATCGCATCGTCACCATGATGACGGGCGCCGAGTCGATCCGCGACGTGATCGCTTTCCCGAAAACCCAGCGCGCCCAGGATTTGCTCACGCATGCTCCGAGCCCGGTGGACGAAAAGCAACTGCGCGAACTGCACATTCGCCTGCGTAATCCACAGCCCGTCTAGTCATAGTGCCCCCACGCTTGCCACTTTGTGTGCTGCGCGAGGCCTTGCAGGCCGCGGCTTGCGGGACGCTTCGCCTCTGTCGCCCGTCCCAAGCTGCGCAGGCAGCTTGGGAGCCGCGGGCTCCAGCCCCTAGGGGGCCGTCGCTTGCTCGGGGCGGCCCTTCGCGGCGCGGCGCGCTCCGTTGACGTCACTCGATTCGGGAAGTGAGTGCCTTGAAAGCCTTCAAGATCCCCGAGTCTGTGCTGGTCGTTATTCACACACCGCAGCTGGACGTGCTGCTGATCGAGCGCACCGACAACCCGGGGTTCTGGCAGAGCGTCACGGGCTCCAAAGATACGGCGGGCGAAACCTTGCTGCAGACCGCGGTGCGCGAGGTGCTGGAAGAGACCGGCATCGCAGCCGCGCCCGGCCAGTTTCGCGACTGGGGCCTGTCCAACGTCTACGAGATTTATCCAGTCTGGCGCGCCAGGTATGCGCCCGGCATCACCCACAACACCGAACATGTCTTCAGCCTGTGTGTGCCTCAGGCCTGCGATGTGAAGCTCAGCCCCAGGGAGCACACCGCCTGGCAATGGCTGCCGCACTACGCCGCCGCCGACCTGTGTTTTTCCCCTTCAAATGCGGAAGCGGTGCTCCTCCTGCCGAAATTCATGGCTTGAGCCGCGCAGCGCGCAGGCGCAACACTTTGTGAGTTTGGCGTTTCACTGGATTGGCAAACATCGGCCAGTCGGTTCAAATGGAATGGACCTTCCCGCCAACTCTCCACACTTCCAGGAAAAAAGCCGCTGGCCATGTTTCCACTCCACAAGTCCGGTGCGTTGCAACTGCTTCAGGGCGGCCGGGACTTTTTCCCTGCACTCGTCAAGGCCCTGGATGCGGCGCAGACCTGGATCCAGCTGGAAACCTATATTTTTGATTTCAACGGTGCCGGCACGGATGTCGCCGAAGCACTGGTTCGCGCGGCCCGGCGCGGCGTAACGGTGCAGGTGCTGGTCGACGGCATAGGCACCGGTCCCCTTCCGGCCGAGTGGCGCGAAAAATTCGCGGCGTCGAAAGTCGACTGGTGCGTGTACTCGCCCCTGGGGACGGGCCTGAGCCGCCTGGGGCTGCTCCTGCCGGAGCGCTGGCGCCGGCTGCACCGCAAGCTCTGCGTGGTGGACCAGCACACGGTGTTTTGCGGCGGCATCAATGTGCTCGATGATTTCTACGATCCCAACCACGGGGAGCTCCAGACTCCGCGCGTCGATTTCGCTGTGGCTGCCACCGGCCCGCTGGCGCAGGAGGCCGCCGATGCCATGGCGCTGCTGTGGTGGCGTGTGCAGGCCGGTTACAGTGCGCGGCAGCGTCACATGGCCGCCGCATGGGAGAAGTTCAAGGCGGCGGGGTACGGCGGGCGCACCGGCAGCACATCGCTCGCGACGGGTGACGGGTCTGGCGTTGCCGGCCCCAAGGCAGCGCTGATCCTTCGCGACAACCTGCGCAATCGCAGCAGCATCGAGCGCGCTTACCGCAGGGCCATCGGCAAGGCGCACCGCGAAATCATCATTGCCAATGCCTATTTCCTGCCGGGTGGCAAGCTGCGGCGCGCCCTCATCGGGGCGGCCAGGCGCGGTGTGCGTGTCACCTTGCTGCTGCAGGGGCGCTACGAGTACTTCATGCAATACCATGCGGCCCGGCCCGTCTACGGCGCCCTGCTGGAAGCCGGCGTGGAAATCCATGAGTACGAAGCCGGTTTCCTGCACGCCAAGGTGGCTGTGGTGGATGGGCATTGGGCCACCGTGGGTTCATCCAACCTGGACCCGCTGAGCCTGCTGCTGGCCCGCGAGGCCAATGTGGTGGTCGAAGACAAGGCCTTTGCCGAAAGCCTGGCGGGTATTGTGCGCGAGGCCATGGCGAAACAGGGGCGGCGCATGGAGCCGGCCGACCACAGCCATCGCCCCTTTGGCCAGCGGCTGCGGGGCTGGATAGCCTATGCCCTGGTGCGGCTGGCGCTGCTGGTGGCAGGCCAGCGCTATTGAGGCGCCTTGCGCCTGCCCGGCCTTCATGCCGTTAGCTATGAATTTGATAGCTGCTTGCGCTCATGAGGAAAGGGCTGGAGGCCAAAAACCTTATCAAATTCCGGACAAGACGGTTTAGGGGCGGGCTGGTAATATCTGGCATGCTTATGAAATCCGATACGCCCCCCCAGGACGCGACCGACGAGGGCACGCCCGTCTCCGTCAAGATCCGCGAACGCCTGGCCCAGGCACGCAAGCGTTTTCACGCCAACGACAACATCGCCAAATTCATTGAGCCGGGCGAGCTGGAAAAGCTGCTCGATGAAGTGACCGGCAAGATGCAGGGCGTGCTCGACAGCCTGGTGATCGACACTGACGGCGACCACAACACCAACAACACCGCGCGCCGCGTGGCCAAGATGTACCTCAACGAGGTGTTCAAGGGCCGCTACGTGCATGCGCCCACCATCACCGAGTTTCCCAACGCCGAGCACCTCAACGAGCTGATGATCGTCGGGCCCATCACGGTTCGCAGCGCCTGCTCCCACCATTTTTGTCCCGTCATCGGCAAGATCTGGATCGGCGTGCTGCCCAATGAGCACACCAACGTGATCGGCCTGTCCAAATACGCGCGCCTGGCCGAGTGGGTCATGGGCCGTCCGCAGATACAGGAAGAGGCGGTGGTGCAGCTGGCCGACCTCATCATGGAAAAAACCCAGCCCGACGGCCTGGCCATCGTGATGGAAGCCAGCCACTACTGCATGGCCTGGCGCGGCGTGAAAGACATGGACAGCAAGATGATCAACTCGGTGATGCGCGGCGTCTTCCTGAAAGATTCGACCTTGCGCCGCGAATTCCTCGCATTGATCCCGCAGAAAGGCTGACCATGTTGGTACGTTTACTTTACGCAAGCCGCGCGGTTGATACGAGCCCGGAAGCTATCGAGGGCATCCTCTCGCAGTCGCGCCAGCACAACCCCTCGTCCGGCATCACCGGCATCCTCTGCTACGGCGGCGGTATCTTCCTGCAGGCGATTGAAGGCGGCCGCATGGCGGTCAGCGAACTGTTCGGCCACATCCAGCAGGACGCCCGCCACAAGGACGTGATCCTCCTGCATTTTGAAGAAATCTCCGAGCGGCGCTTCGGCGGATGGACCATGGGCCAGGTCAACCTGTCCAAACTCAACCATTCCATCCTGCTCAAATACTCCGAAAAAGCCGAACTCGATCCGTACTCGGTGTCGGGCAAGGTGTCTTTCGCACTGCTGGAAGACCTGATGGCGACCGCTTCCATCTGCGGCCGGGTTTGAGGCCTGCGTACCGCCAGGCCTGACGCGTGTCTCCAGGCGCCCTGGCCCTCGTACTCCTCGCCGGACTAATTCACGCCAGCTGGAACATCGCCGCCAAGAAGGCCGGCGGTGATGCCCGCTTTGCCGCTTTTACCGGCCTGGTGCTGCTGGTGGCGTGGGCGCCGTTGGGTATCTGGTTCGGCATTGCCGAGCTGCCGCGCTGGGGTTGGGCTGAATGGCTGCTACTGTGCGCCAGCGCCTTGCTGCACACCATCTATTACATCGTCCTGTTGCGCGGCTACCGCAAGGCGGACCTCACCGTGGTCTATCCACTGGCGCGGGGCTCGGGGCCGCTGCTGTCGTCGCTGGCCGCCATCTTGCTGCTGGGCGAGCAGATTTCCGCGCTCGGTGTTGCCGGTATCGCGGGTGTCGTGGGCGGCGTGTTTCTGGTCGCCGGTGGGCCGGGCCTGTGGCGCGCCTCGCACGACCCGGCGCAGCGCCAGCGGGTGCGCAAGGGCATGGTCTATGGTTTGCTGAGCGGCGCCTTTATCGCCAGCTACACCGTCGTCGATGGCTATGCGGTCAAGATCCTGCTGATGTCGCCGATCCTGGTGGATTACATGGGCTGCCTGCTGCGCATGGTGGTACTGGCACCCGCCTTGCTGCGCGACCCCGCTGCGGCCAGGGTGTTGTGGAAGCAGCAATGGAAGTACGCGGTGTTTGTCGGCGTCGTCAGCCCCGTGTCCTATGTGCTGGTGCTGTACGCCATGCAGACCGCGCCGCTGTCGCATGTGGCGCCTGCGCGCGAGGTGTCCATGTTGTTTGCCGCGCTGATAGGCGGCCACTTGCTGGGCGAGGGCGACCGTGCCTTACGCCTGATCGGCGCCGCCTGCATTGCGGCAGGCGTGATGGCGCTGGCGCTGGGCTGAGACCGTGATCGAGGCCGCGATGACGGTGCCCTTGCTGCTCGGCTGCGATTTCTCCAGCAGCCCGACCCGAAAAAAACCCATTGTTTTAGCCCTCGGGTCTATGTTTCATGGGCGCTGCGTGCTATCAAAAATAGAGCGGTTGGAGTCCCTGGCGGCGTTCGGGCACTGGCTGCAACAGCCCCAGCCCTGGCTGGGCGCGTTTGATTTTCCATTTGGCCTGCCGCGTGAACTGGTGGCGCATCTGGGTTGGCCGCTGCAGTGGGAAGCCTGCATGCACCACTATGCGGCCTTGAGCCGCGAAGACATCCGGAGCACCTTTGCCGCCTTCTGCGACGCGCGGCCAGTGGGCGGCAAGTTCGCCCATCGTGCCGCCGACGGCCCGGCCGGCTCCAGCCCCTCGATGAAATGGGTCAACCCACCTGTGGCCTACATGCTGCACGCCGGTGTGCCGCGTTTGCTCGCGGCGGGCGTGCACCTGCCCGGCCTGCATGACGGCGACACCCAACGTGTGGCGCTCGAGGGTTACCCAGGCCTGCTCGCGCGCGAGGTGCTGGGCAGCCGCTCTTACAAAAGCGACGACAAAGCCAGGCAGACGCCCGACCGGCTGATTGCACGCAAAGACCTGATCACCGCGCTGGAGAACGGCCAAACGCGTCTGGGGCTGCGCCTGAAGGTCAGCCACGCGCAGCGCGACCTGCTGGCCGACGACGCCAGCGGCGACAGCCTCGATGCCGTGCTGTGCCTGATGCAGGCGGCCTGGGCGGCACAGCAGGGTGCGCCCCGCTACGGCTTGCCGGTGGAAATGGATGCGCTGGAAGGGTGGATCGTTACAGCGTGATCAGGGCGGGAGTGAGGCTGTTTATTTGTACAGTATATTCAGGGCTTCTCTGCTCCTCTTTAATGCGCGCTGGCGATGACAGCAGAAAAAACGAAGCAGACGATCTTCAATGTTTATCAAGATTTCTGCCTCCAGGTCAATATTGGCGGGCGCAAGCAGCTATTAATTTAGTAGCAAATTAACGTGACGAAAAATTCCGCAGTCAAGTCCGTGGGCGTGTTCTTTCTGGTGGCGCTCATGCATGGGGGTGTGTCGGCGCGCACGGCCTCGCCCCCCATGGTGGCATGGCCCGGAATCGTCACCTATGTGGTTGATGGCGATACCGTCCGGGTGCGCCCGGTGGCAGGGGGCAAGCCGGTCAGCATTCGTATCCAGGGTATTGACGCGCCGGAAATCTGCCAGCCGGGCGGGGCCCTCGCGCGCGATGCGCTGATGCGCCGGCTTCTGGGCAAGCGTGTGGCGGTGCATGGCCAATACCACGACGACTACGGCCGCCTCCTGGCCAGGGTGGTGTTCAGCGGAGAAGATGCCGGCAAATGGATGGTCGCAAACGGTATGGCCTGGTCCTACCGCAGCCGCGGCAATGCAGGTCCCTATGCCCAGGCGGAAAAGCGTGCCCAGGCCGCAAGGCTGGGGCTGTTTGCATCGACAAAGGGCGCGCCGCCTGTGTATCCGGCGCTGTTCCGCAAGCAGCATGGAAGCTGCCACTGAAAGACCCGGGGCCTGGGGCCTGCAGGAAGACTGCTGCAGGCTCCAGGCGCCGCAGTGGCCGCATCGCCGCCTGGTCACAACGAAAAAAAGCAGGCACAGATTATCTGTAGCCTGCTTTTTTTTAGCCACCTGCGCGGTGGCCCGGCTTGTTCAGCCGCTTACGCTCAAGGACGAACGACGATGTCGTTACGCACACCCTTGACGTTCTTCACATTGCGGGCAATGTTTTCGGCCTGGGCTTTTTCAGCGCTGGACTTGGCAAAACCGGACAGCTGAACGGTGCCATTGAGCGTTTCCACCTTGATGGAGGACGCGGCAACGGTTTTGTCCTCGACGAACTTGGCCTTGACTGACGTGGTGATGGCAGCATCATCAACATAAGCGCCAGCAGTTTCCTGACCACGCCCAACGGCGCAGCCGCTGCCGATGATGGTGATGCCTGCCAGTGCGGCGAATGCAATTGCGCGAGCGTATTTCATATTGTTTTCCTCTAAGTTGATTTAATCGTCTGGTGCATGGTTAAAAAGGCCTGTCGACTGGCGGCACCACGCCGGCCGACCTGCGGTAATCGTTATTTCTCCAGCCAGTCCTTGAGCTCGTCGGCATGCTCTTCCTCATCGGCAAGAACATCTTCGAGCAGGCGGCGTGTCGTGGGGTCCTTGTCGCCGATCAGCGCAATCATCTGGCGATAGGTTTCGACCGCGATGCGTTCGGCGATCAGGTTGACCCGCACCATGGTTTTGAGGTCGTTCGATTCGTCGTAATCCGCATGGCTGCGCTGCAACAGAGTGGCCGGCGAAAAGTCCGGCTCGCCTCCCAGCTGCACAATGCGCCGGGCAATGCGGTCCGCATGTCCGGATTCTTCATTCGCGTGGACCAGGAATTCGTCGGCGATGGGCGGTGACGACACACCGCTGGCCGTGAAGTAGTGCCGCTTGTAGCGCAATACGCAAACCAGTTCTGTTGCCAGTGCGTCATTCAGCAGCTTGACGATCGCGTCGCGGTGCG
The DNA here is from genome assembly GCF_056405995.1 of Polaromonas sp. P1_E11. Taxonomy (NCBI): domain Bacteria; kingdom Pseudomonadati; phylum Pseudomonadota; class Betaproteobacteria; order Burkholderiales; family Comamonadaceae; genus Polaromonas; species Polaromonas sp. P1_E11. Next base: position 1,269,738 of record NZ_JBFUBA010000001.1, on the reverse strand, counting down.
GCCCGTAGGCCGGCGTGATTGCGCCGTCATTGAGGCTGTTGCGGGCCGCGTTCAGCCCTGTTTCGTCAAGCGCCAGCTCCTCTGGAGCGGTGCGGGAAAGCGTGGAGGTGTTCATCGTGTGTAGGGTGTTTTTTCAGGCTTGTGCGGCGCGCCAGACAACATGGACAGCAAGGTGCCCGGGAGTTCGGACGTCTTGAGGGCGGCCAGCAGCAAGCCGCCAAGAGATACCAGTCGCCAGGGCCGCAGCACCACCGCTGCGGCGCCTGCCGCAGCTGCAATACCCAATAGCTGCAACGGCTTTTCTTCGGCGTACCTGTCAATCATCGGGCGGGCAATGTCAACTGCAACGCTCACGGGGTGATGCCGCCACCAGCTCCCCAAAGCATGTTTGAGAACGCCCCAGGTTCCACGGTCGAGAAAGTGCGCCGGATCATCCTCCGGGCCGGCCTCTGGATTGCCCGGGTTTTCCTCATGGTCCAGTTTTTCCCGGCTCATGTGCCGAACAATGGCCTTGCGGCTACTGGCCAGTCTTTCCTGTGGCGTTGGGGCGGTGAGGGTAGACATTGTGGTTTCTGCCGGCTCGCGGGCTCAGGCGGCCATGCGCAATGCACGTGCGTCGCTGTCGATCTGGGCTTTCAATTCGGGAAAGCGTTCATTCGCGAAAGGTTTTCTGGCCCGCAGTGCCGCCCCGATGGCGATGGCCAGCGCAATGCCCGGAACCACCACCAGTGCCCAATGAAACTGGTTTTGAAGCGCCCCCAGCATGACGGCAGTTCCTGCGAGCCCCAAAAATACGGCAGCCGCCAGCACCGCAATCACCCACGCCACAGCCCGTGCAACCAGCTCGGCACCCGCATCGGAAGCCTCTTCATGAAAGAGCGCCGCGTAAGCAGATACATGGTCCATGACGAGGTCAGGCCGCTGCACGATGGTGGAAAACAGAGGGTGAAGCATTGGGTGGGCGAATCTGCGTGCGGGGGGGTGTACCGGGAAAGGGGGCGGGAGCCTGGCGATCAGTAACGGTTTTGGTTGCGATGGCGTGCAGACGACACCAGCAGCGCAATGCCGGCGCCGACGGCGGCGGCAATCAGCACCGAACGCAGGGGTTGTTCGGCAACATAACGGGTGGTTGCACCTGCGGCATTGGACAGCGACTGCTGTGCGCGATGCTTGGCTTCAGATGCCATCTCAAGGCTCTGACGGGCAAGGTGCTGGGCCTTGGACGCCAGCATGTCCACGACGGGATCCACACTGCCGCGCAGTTCGCGCACTTTGGTTTCTGCCTTGTCAAATGCCTCGTTGGCATAGCTGCGGGTGGAGTCAACAGCTTTTTCTGCGTTCTGCAGCAACTCATCCGAGCTTTGGCGGGCGGTCTTGGTGGCGGTTTGGGTGTTCATGTCAGGTCCTTGGTGAGTTGAGTGAATGACGATGGAGATGCGAGGAGAGAGTGCCGCTCGCCCGGAAAAAGCGTTCGGCGCTCCCGGAGGGACGGAATCAATTCTTTCGGAGCAAGCTGATGACAAAGCTCACGATGGCCATGACGGCGAAGATGAAGAAGAGGATCTTGGCGATCTCGACGGCACCTGCGGCGATGCCACCAAAACCGAACACGGCAGCGATCAGCGCGATGATCAGGAAAACGACGGAGTAGTGCAGCATCTCGGGCTCCTTGCTTGGCTAAAAGGGGGTGGTGCTTCTTTTGAAACGCCTTCAGCAAGGTTAATGAGTGCCTTCGATTTCCTTCATCGGCTGCCAGCGTGTGCCCCTGTCAGTTCGAGCGGCCATGCCCTGTAGGAGGTGGCCGACATTTTGTTACGCCAGCAACGCGTCGCATGCCTCGAAAAACTGATGGGTGTTGAGCCCTTTGGTGGGCAGTGCATGACAGCAGGCGGCTTGCCTGCGCTCAGAGACGGGTCACAGTGTTTTGGGCAGCACTGCTGAGATGCGTGTGCCGTCGCCTTCGGTACTGGATACCGTCAGCCGTCCGCCTGCGGCTTCGACGCGATGGCGCATGCCGGCAAGGCCATGGCTTCCCGGGCCCACGCTTTCAAGCTTGAAGCCTTTGCCGTTGTCTTTGACTTCCACCGTGATGTAGCTGTCGAAGTTGTGAAGGCTGATCTCGGCTTGCCGGGCTTCTGCGTATTTGCCGATGTTGGTCAGTGACTCCTGCACCAGCCGGTAGATGGTCAGCTGGGCCGAGCCGCCGAGTTCGACAGGCTCCAGATCGGTGGTGATGGAAAGTCCGGAGCGTTCTTCAAACTCGCGTGCGAGGATCTCGAGAGAGGCGACCAGCCCCAGGTGCGACAGCGAGGACGGCCGCAGGTCTTCCACAATGCGGCGTTTCAGCGCAATGCCGCTGTTAAGCGTGTTGGTCAGGTGCGTCAGCCGTTCAGCCGCTTCCGGCAGATTGCCTGCCAGGCGGGATTTCAATCGGGCCACATCCAGTTTCGCGGCAGTCAGAAGCGCGCCCAATTCGTCATGCAGTTCACGCGCCAGGTGACCCCGTTCGTCTTCGCGCACGTTTTGCAGGTGGGTGGCGAGCTCGGCCAGGTTGGCGGTTCTTTCACGTACCTGTATTTCGAGGAAGTCGCGCTCGCGTTGCAGGGATTCCTGCTCGCGCCGGCCGGAAGCGAGCAGCGCCTTGGTTTGAAGGAGGTACATGTAAAAAGCCAGCAGGCCCGCCAAAGCCATGGCCGCAATGCCGATGCGGGAGAGCTCCAGCGCTTTCTTGATCTGAACCTGCCCCTGCTCCATTTTGCTGACGCTGTTGGAAGCCAGTTTCGCCGACTGCGCGCGAATCGCCTCCATGTGCTCCTTCCCGACATCCGTGGTCAGGACAAATTTCCAGGCGTCCTCGTTGCCTTCCTTGCGCATGCGCACGCTCAGGTCCATTTCGGCCAGCTTGCGCGAAACATGCCTGGACATGACGCCGAACTCTGAAAGTTGCTCCTGATAGGGGGTGAACAACCGGCGCAAGGCATCCAGGTTCTGGTCGATATCGGCCAGGGCGGAGTTGTAGGGCTCGAGATATCGAACATCGCCGGTCAGGAGGTAGCCGCGCTGCCCGGTTTCCGCATCCAGCATGTGCTGCATCAACCGGTTGATGGCGCCGCGGGTTTGCTGGGCCTCTTCAATACTGGCCGCCGCCTCCGTGGATTTCTGGAAGCTTGCCTCGTTTATGAAGATAAGAATGGCGGCAGCCAGCACCGCCAGGGGCAGGCTGATGGCCATTTTTGGGATCGCAAATCGTTTCACGGCAAACTCCGTTCAGTAATTCGGTGAGAATTTCGTCAATAATGAACACTGAAAATCAATGCGGATGTCCTGCAGGCCATCTTTTTCATTGCGTTGCCCGCTTGCGCAGACCTTATAGAAAGACAGCGACATGATCAAAATTGGAATTGTGGACGACCATGCCATTGTGCGTTCTGGACTCAAACAGTTTTTTTCCGACCAGGTAGACCTGCGCGTCGTGGGGGAGGCCGGCAGTGGCCGTGAGGCAATTGATCTGGTGCGTAACGTTGAGCTGGATATTCTGGTCATGGATTTGTCCATGCCCGGGCAAAGCGGCATCGATGCGCTGGCCATGATTCGCGCCAAGGCGCCTGATGTCGGCATCCTCATTTTGAGCGGGTATCCTGAAGAGCACTATGCGGTCAACCTGATTCGCCAGGGCGCCAGCGGCTATCTGAACAAGGAATGCGATCCATCCGAGATTGTGGATGCGATCCGCGTGATTTCTCTTGGCAAACGCTACATTACCCCGGCGGTGGCAGAGCTCCTTGCGCAGCAGCTGAACCGGCCCAACGACGTGGCCTCCCACGAACAATTGTCCGAGCGGGAGTTCCAGGTTTTTCTCAAGCTGGCCAAGGGCGAAACCGCAGGCGATATTGCCAAGGCGCTTTCGCTGAGCGTGAAAACCGTGAGCACCTACAGGACGCGTGTCATGGAGAAAATGAGCCTGTCGTCCAACAGCGACCTGACCTACTACGCGCTCAAGAACAAGCTGATCGATTGAGTTCAATCTGAAATGGTGCTCTGCTGGATGCAATAGTCCACCAGGGCATCGATTTCGTTGGACTTGTCAAAAACGGCATCAACACCCAGCTGGGCACATCTCTGGCGGATGTCTGCAGTGGCGTAATTGCTGAGGACGACGACTTTTTGCGTGGAGGGGCGATCGCGGCAGGCAGCCAGCACACCCAAACCGCTTCCCTGTTTCAGAAACAGGTCAACAATCGCCAAATCCCAATCGCCGCTGTTCTCGACAAGCCAGGCCTTGCCTTCGTTTTCAGTTTCGGCGGTGCCTACCGCGTTAATGCCTGCCAATTCCTCAAGCGTCCCGATCAGATTCTCTCGAATGGTGGGATTGTCTTCTACGATGTACGTTTTCAGTCTCACTGCTCGGGTCCAGGTGGGAAGGCTACGTGCTTCTCGGAAATATTACAAAAGGCTCAAGAACGCGGTGTCCTTGTTTCCTAATGTATCTTTTTATTGTGGCCCATTCTGCCAGTGACCATGGGCAGTGCCTGTAGGAGGTTTCCTACGACCCGCTCGAAAGAACTGTAGGCACATGCCCACAGCGTCTCATGGCGCTTGCCGACTGCCCTCTGGAGTGAGCTGTCGCACATTTGAATGTGATTCTCTGTAGTTCAGCGCGCTTCGCTTGCTTGCATGGTGATGGACATTGCCGGTAGCCGCGCATTGTTGGCCATTACAGACTGCCTTTGCAATGGTTTGAACGATTCCTCCCCCAGCATGAACAACATCTTGTCCCCATCGCCTCTTCTGCGTAGAACACTCATCGGCATTGCCGTATTGGTGGCGGTTCTGGTGCTGGTTGCGGTGTTTTTTCCGTGGGACATGCTTCGTGGCCCGATCAATCGTCATGTATCCGAGCAACTCGGGAGGCGCTTTGAAATTACCCGGCACCTGTCGGTCCAGCTCGGACGTACTGCGACAGTCAAGGCCGACGGGGTAGAAATCGCCAATCCCGAATGGGCCAGCAAACCCTATCTGGTGACGGCAACCGCCGCAGAATTTGATATCCGGTTGTGGCCGCTTCTCTTTGGCCGGGTAGAGTTGCCCCGCATTGTGCTGACCGAGCCGCAGATAGGGCTTCAAATAGAGCCCGATGGCCGCCGGACCTGGGCCTTGTCGCGGGATACGTCCGACGAAGGATCCGTTCCACGAATCGACGCGCTGGTCATTGACCGCGGCACGGTTGACTACCAGGCAGCAGCGCAAGGCGCCAATATCCATGTTCAGTTCTCACTGGCACAAGAAGCAAATGAGCAGTTGCCCCTGAGCTACAAGGCGGCCGGCAAGTGGAAAAACGAGTCCTTCAATGCGACTGGCCGCACCGGCGGCGTACTCCAGCTGAGCAAAGACCTCGAAGCGCCGTTCCCGGTAGAAGTGAACGCTGTAGCCGGCAAGACCAGCCTCAAGGCCAAAGGCTCGGTATCCAATCTCGCAGAACTGGCCGGCATAGACGCGACCTTCGACCTGCAGGGACGCAACCTGGAAGAACTCTACAAGCTGGTGGGCGTTGTGCTGCCTTCAACACCACCCTACAAAGTCCGGGGCAAACTGGCCAGGCATGGCAAGGTATGGGCCGCCACCCAGATGCAGGGCGTTCTGGGGGGGTCGGATATCAATGGGGCGCTCAGTTTTGACCAGTCTGCTGCCGTGCCGCTTCTGACCGGCAAGGTCCAGTCCAGGTTGCTTGATTTTGCCGACCTTGCGCCCGTGATCGGCCTGGCTCCATCAGGGAAGGCCGCACCCGCCAGTGCCGACACACCCGTCGCCAGGACTGACAGCAATTCGGTGGCGGCGCCGGGCAGAAAAACCGTGCCCGCTGCACGCAAGGTTCTGCCTGTCGCAGTGCTTGATGTAACGCGGTTGCAGGCGATGAACGCCGACGTGATTTATTCTGCGGCTGATATACGGCATGTGAAAGTGTTGCCGCTTGACAAGGGCAGCGTTCATGTCCAGCTGAAAGCCGGTGTTTTGCAACTCGAACCGATCTCGCTGGGCATTGCAGGCGGTACGGTGGCAGGGAGTATCCGCATCGACTCCAACCCTGTGCCCGCGGTTTTCACGACGCGGCTGGACCTGCGGGCCGTGCAGCTCAACCAGCTCTTTCCTGCCGTTGAAACGACCAGGAGCAGCCTGGGCAAGGTCAGCGGCCAGCTGGACCTGAAAGGGCGTGGAAATTCACTGGCACAAATGCTGGGAACCGCATCCGGCGACGTCGCCGTGTTGATGGGCAAGGGTGAGATCAGCAATATCCTGCTTGAGTTCATGGGCCTGGACGGCGGAGAGGTGATCAAGTTCCTGGTTCGTGGTGACCGCAATGTGCAGTTGCGCTGCGCTGCTGCGGCTTTTGAAGTGAACAAAGGCCTGATGACGACCAAAACGATTGTGCTGGATACGACAGATACGGTCATCAACGGTCGCGGCACGGTTAGCCTTGCCGATGAGACATTGGACCTTGTTCTGGATCCCGCGCCCAAAGACCGCAGCATACTGAGCTTGCGGTCTCCCCTGAAGATTGGCGGTACCTTCGCCTCCCCATCGGCTGGCCCTGACAAGGGAGCCCTCGCGGGACGTGCAGCCGTTGCTATCGGACTGGGGGTGATCAATCCCTTGCTGGCATTGGCCGCTACCATTGAAACCGGACCGGGCCAGGACGAAAACTGTGCAGCGATTCTTGCGAAGGCCGCAGCCTCTTCTGCCGGTTCCCGGATGCCGGCATCGGCCACCAGATAAGGTTTCCCCGCGGCCTTTCGGCCGGATTCTTTCAGGAAATTTTTTTGGCCCCGCCGCCGCAGACTGCGCATGCCGCATGGGGCGCAATTTTCATTTCACTCCATTCCATGTGTTTGCCGTCCAGCATCAACAGCCGCCCGGTCAACGACCCGCTGATGCCGCAGATCAGCTTCAGGGCTTCGGCAGCCTGCGTGCTGCCTATGATGCCGACCATCGGCGCGAAAACACCCATCGTCGCGCAAAGGGCTTCCTCCAGCTGGTCTGATTCGGGAAACACGCAGGCATAGCACGGTGAATCCTCGCGTCGCGAATCGTAGACGGCGATCTGGCCGTCAAAGCGGATGGCTGCACCCGATACCAATGGCTTGCGGTGTTTGACGCAAGCCCGGTTGATGGCATGGCGCGTGGAGAAGTTGTCTGTGCAGTCCAGCACAACATCGGCATCCTGGACCAGCTGATCGAGCAGCGCGCCCTCCGCGCGCCGGGTAACCGGGGTGACCACGACGTCGGGGTTGATGGCCGCGATGGACTGGGCAACGGATTCTGCCTTGAACGTCCCGATGCGAGACAGGTTGTGGGCGATTTGCCGTTGCAGGTTGGTGGCATCCACCCGGTCATGGTCAGCGATGGTGATGCGGCCGACACCGGCGCTGCCCAGATAAAGCGCGACGGGCGAGCCCAGCCCGCCCGCACCGACGATCAGCACATGCGACTGGAGGATTTTTTCCTGGCCTTCGATGCCGATCTCGTCGAGCAGGATGTGCCGCGAGTAACGAAGCAGCTGTTCGTCGTTCATGAGGGGAAACCGTTCAGGCTGCAGGACGGGCTGGCCCGGAAGGGGCGGGCGGATCCGGCGCAAGCCGGCTCTGCTCCGCGCATCGGCCTACTAGTTGTCTTTTTTCTCGTTTTTCGGTTCGACCACGGCTGTCTTGCTGACCAGCACGGGACGTCCCTTGAGCTTGTTGATCGCCTGAGCCAGCTGGAAGTCCTTGTCGCTGCCCAGTTCAGGCGGGCGACGTTGCTCAGGTGTCTTTTTGGCTTCTTCTTCGAGGCGCTTCAGGGCCTCTTCGCGAGCCTTTTCGCGGCCGGCGTCTTTCACTTCAGCGCCCTGGCCGCTGTTGAGGTGTTTCTCAAGGTCGGCTTCACGGGTGCGCAATGCGGCAAAAGGACTGCCTTCAGCGGTTTCATCGACCATGACGTCAGGCACGATGCCGCGCGCCTGGATGGATTTCCCGCTGGGCGTGAAGTAACGCGCGGTGGTGAGCTTCAGGCCGGTATCCGGCCCCAGGGGGCGGACGGTTTGCACCGATCCCTTGCCGAAAGTCTGGTTGCCCATGATGGTGGCACGCTTGTGGTCCTGCAAAGCACCCGCGACGATTTCGCTGGCAGATGCCGAGCCTTCATTGACCAGCACCACCAGCGGTACGTTCTTGAGGGCAGCCGGCAGGCGCTTGAGCGGGTCGGCGCCGTTGCGTCGCTGGTAAAACTCGGGCGCTGCCTTGTAGGTGAATTTGCTTTCAGCCAGCTGGCCGTTGGTGGACACCACGGTGACGTTTTCAGGCAGGAAAGCTGACGAGACGGCGACTGCCGCATCCAGCAGGCCGCCCGGGTCATTGCGCAGATCCAGCACCAGGCCCTTGAGGTTGGGCTCCTGCTTGTAAATCTGCTCAAGCTTGGTCACGAAGTCGTCGACCGTGCGTTCCTGGAACTGGCTCAGGCGAATCCAGGCATAGCCGGGCTCCACCACTTTGCTGCGGACCGATTGCGTGCGGATTTCTTCGCGCGTGATGGTGACCGGGAAGGTGCGGTTTTCGTCCTTGCGGAAGATCGTCAGCAGCACCTTGGTCTTGGGTTCGCCGCGCATTTTCTTGACCGCGTCGTTGAGGCTCAGGCCCTTGACCGCCGTGTCATCGATGCGTGTGATCAGGTCGTTCGGCTTGAGGCCGGCACGGTCCGCAGGGGAGCCTTCGATGGGAGACACCACCTTGACAAGGCCGTCTTCCTGGCTGATTTCGATGCCGACACCGACAAAACGGCCCGTGGTGCCTTCCCGGAATTCCTTGAACGACTTCTTGTCGAAGTAAACCGAGTGCGGATCAAGACTGGCCACCATGCCGGAAATGGCGTCGGTGATGAGTTTTTTCTCGTCTACCGGTTCGACATAGTCCGTCTTGACCATGCCAAAAACGGCGGCGAGCTGCTGCAGTTCTTCCAGGGGAAGAGGTGCCAGACCGGCACGGGCCACGGCTTGCAGCTGCACGGTGGTGAGGGCTCCGGCCACGGCACCAATTGAAATCCAGCCTGCTATCTTGAGCTTCTGACCCATAGAAAATACCTTCGTAAACCTGTTGAAGAGCCCCTGCTCCCCCTATGTGAAGCAATATACACCTTGGAGAAAGGCCGGTCGCCACAGTTCCGCCATTCATGCTACCCGGCGCCGCAAAAGAGCCAAAACAGCCAGTTTTTACAGGACTTTTACAAGAATGGCTCCCGCAGGGCTGACGGGAGCCATTGAATTGCCCCTCAAGCCTTGCCTTGCGCACCCACGGCCGCTGCTGCCTTGGCCGCGGCCTCACCGTCACCGAGGTAGTAATGGCGCAAGGGCCGCAGTTCGGCGTCCAGCTCATAGACCAGCGGGATGCCGTTGGGAATGTTGAGTCCCACGATGTCGCTGTCGGAGATGTTGTCCAGGTACTTCACCAGGGCGCGGATGGAATTACCGTGGGCGGCCACCACAATGCGTTTGCCTGCCTTGATGGCCGGCGCCATGGACTCATTCCAGAACGGCAGGACGCGGTCCACCGTGTCCTTGAGGCATTCGGTCAGCGGCACCTGGCCGGGCTGCAGCTTCGCGTAGCGCGGGTCGTTCCGTTCGCTGCGCTCGTCGGAGGCATCAAGCGCCGGGGGCGGCGTGTCATAGCTGCGGCGCCAGATCAGCACCTGCTCGTCGCCGAACTTTTTCGCTGTTTCGGCCTTGTTCAGTCCCTGCAGGTCGCCGTAATGCCGCTCGTTGAGACGCCAGCTGTGCACCACGGGCAGCCAGGTGCGGTCCATTTCGTCCAGCGTGTGCCAGAGCGTGCGGGTCGCGCGCTTGAGCACGCTGGTATAGGCCACGTCAAAGTCATAACCTTCGCTTTTGAGCAGTTTGCCGGCGTTTTTGGCCTGTTCGATGCCGGTTTCGGTAAGGTCAACGTCGGCCCAGCCGGTGAAGCGGTTTTCAAGGTTCCAGGTCGATTCGCCGTGGCGGATGAGCACGAGTTTGTACATGGTCGGGATGGTGGATTAGGGATGTAAAGGAAGGGGAACAGGGGCAATGGACGGGGCCGCGAGGGCGGTTTTGCCCCTCCATTCTAAAATCACGGGTTAGGTGAAAAATATACAAAGGGTACAACGTGAAATTTCTGATCGATAACTGGATGCTGATTTCGATAGCGGTCGCCTCGGGCGGCATGCTGGTTTGGCCCATGATTTCCGGCGCCATGAACGCCGGCGCGCTCACGGCCAGCGGCGCCGTACAGCTGATCAACCGCGAAAAAGCGGTGGTGGTGGACGTCAGCGAGGCCGAAGAATTCGCTGCCGGCCATGTCACGGGCGCCAAAAACGTGCCCTTCAGCGAGCTGGAAGGAAAACTCCCCGCCACCGTCAAAAACAAGGCCTTGCCCTTGATTCTGGTGTGCGCCACGGGCGCGCGCGCCGGCCGCGCTGTTGCGGTTGCCAAAAAGCTCGGTTACGAGCAGGCCCAATCGCTGGGCGGCGGGCTCAAAGCGTGGAAAGAAGCTAACCTGCCACTTGAGAAGGCCTGATCAGATCGGTTCTGACCAGTTTCCTGATCCGGTTTTTGGCAGGCATGAAAGCTGCAATGCCATGGCGACCGGGCGTTGACCCGGCTTTCACCCTGGCTATCCATTTTTTCCTGCGCTGCGCGTAGACCAGCCCCTCCGGAGGAACCATGCAAACCGTCAAAATTTACACCACGGGTACCTGCCCTTATTGCATCCAGGCCAAGCAGATATTGAAGCAGCGCGGCGTCACCGAGCTTGACGAAATCCGTGTGGACATGGTGCCTGGTGAACGCCAGAAAATGATGGACATCACCGGCCGGCGCACCGTGCCGCAGATTTTTATCGGCGATACCCATGTCGGTGGCTGCGACGACCTGATGGCTCTCGATGGCCGCGGCGGCTTGATGCCCCTACTGAATACCCCCGCCTGAATTTCAGGGGGATCTTCCCTGCCAGCATGAGCCGCGGAACCGGCTTCGCCGGGCCGCAGGCGGGCGGCCCCCTCGGGGGGCGGGGAGCTAAACGAGGTGAGCGACCGTGGGGGCTCCCTATAATCCGCTGGTCACCGGCTAGCCGGCGCATCGAATCCTCTATCCAACCTTCCCCGTACCCGAAAGAGCACCATGGCTGAAGCCAATCTTGACCCCGTATTCCAGATCCAGCGCGTTTACCTCAAGGACGTGTCGCTGGAGCAGCCCAATTCGCCCGAAATCCTGCTGAGCCCGGAGCAGCCAGCGGTGGACATCCAGCTGGGCGTGGGCGCTACCCCTGTGGCAGACGGCCTTTTTGAGGTTTCCGTGACGGCCACCGTGCAGACGAAAATCGGCGACAAAACCGTGTTTCTGGTGGAAGCCAAGCAGGCCGGCATCTTTGAAATCCGCAATGTGCCCGATGACCAGATGGGCGCCATCCTGGGCATTGCCTGCCCGCAAATCGTCTACCCCTACTTGCGCGGCAATGTAGCCGACGTGATCCAGCGCGGCGGCTTCCCGCCTGTGCACATGGCTGAAATCAACTTCCAGGCCATGTACGAACAGCAGCAGTCCCAGGCCGCTGCCGAATCGGCTGCGCCCCAGATCATCGTTTGACGGCTTGCCGGGGTTTCCCCGGTGGCTGCCTTCCTGCCCATCCACGCATGAAAATTCTGGTCATCGGTGCCGGCGCCTGGGGCACGGCTGTGGCCGTGAGCAGCGCCGCCAGGCACGATGTCACGCTGTGGGCGCGCGATGCTGCGCTGGCCAAAGACTTGCAGGCCAGCCGCACCAATGCCCGCTACCTGCCGGGCGTGTCCCTGCCTGCCGGCCTGCGGCTGCAGGGCGGCGATGTGCCCCTGGCAGAGGCGATTCAAGGGCAGGACCTCATCATCCTGGCAACGCCCGTCTCAGCGGCGCGCAGCATGCTGCAGTCCCTGCAGCACGCCAGTGTTCCGGTGGCCTGGCTGAGCAAAGGGTTTGAGGCGCCTCTTGCCTCTGCCCCTCCTTCAGCATCATTTGGCCTGATGGTCCATGAAATACGGGCGCAGGCTGCTATCAATTTAAGAGCGGGTGTGCTCAGCGGGCCCAGCTTTGCCCTCGAAGTCGCTCGCGGCCAGCCGACCGCGCTGGTGGCCGCCAGCGAGCACCCCGAAGTGCGCGAAGCGCTGGTGTCCGCCTTTCACAGCGCCACCCTGCGCGTTTACGCCAATGACGATGTCGTGGGGGTGGAGGTAGGCGGCGCCGTCAAGAATGTGCTGGCCATCGCCACGGGGCTTTGTGACGGGTTGCAGCTGGGGCTGAACGCCCGCGCTGCGCTGATTACCCGCGGCCTGGCCGAAATGACCCGGTTGGGCGTGGCGCTGGGCGCGCGGGCCGAAACCTTCACAGGCCTTTCCGGTCTGGGCGATCTGGTATTGACGGCCACCGGCGACCTGAGCCGCAACCGCAAGGTGGGCCTGTTGCTGGCCGAGGGCAAGACGCTGGCGCAGGCCGTGGATTCGCTGGGGCATGTGGCCGAGGGCGTGTATTGCGCCCGCACCGTGGTGCAGCGCGCTGCCGGTTTGGGCATCGAGATGCCAATTGCACAAAGCGTGGTGGCCTTGCTGGACGGCAAGCTCAGGCCGGCCGAAGCCGTGGCGGCACTGATGGGCCGTGGCCCGACTGCCGAACTGGCCTGACACACGGTTGATTTTTCCCGGTTGTCATTTTTTTTGCTATTGAATTAATAGCTGCTCGCGCACGTCCCTATTTGGGCTAATGCCCTAAAGCATCATTAATCCACGAAGCAGGAGCCGACCCTACTTTCGCAAATGCAGCGTCACCAGCAGCGATGCATCATGCACGGCAGTCAGGCCGTGTTCCACGCCGCCCGCCAGCCACAGCAGCTGGCCTGCCTTCATGCGCTGGGTTTGCCCCTCTGCCGTGAAGGCCACTTCACCCTCCAGGCATTGCACGGTGATTTCGCCCTTGACCCGGTGCGAGGGCACCAGCTTGCCGGCCGGCACGATGAGGCGCATGACTTCCAGCTCATCGCTTTTGAACAGCGCGACGGTCCGGGCCTCCAGGAGCTTGCCTGCCAGCGGCTGGACGTCGATGAGTTGCCCGGAGGCGGCGTGGGGAATGGCCATGGTGAAACTCCTGCAAAGGTGGCGGCATGTGCCTGAACCACCTGAAAGCGTTATACCCCAAGGCCCGCACGGGCTGAAGCTGTGCTCGCGGCGGCTAAACCACCTTGTTGTACGCCAGGAAGATGTCGTCGCGAACCCAACCCAGGGACTCATACAGCGCCTGCGCGGTGTGGTTGGTCCTGGCGGTGGTCAGGTCCAGCCGCGCAAAGCCGTGCTGTTTTGCGTGCACGTGGGCGGCCTGCATCAGCGCGCGGCCCGCGCCGCTCTTGCGTGAAGCGGGCGCCACATACAGGTCATACAGCGTGTAGATGGGCTGGGCTATCACCGAGCAGAAGCCGGGATACAGCTGGCAGAAACCGGCGAGCGGGCCGGCACCGGGTGCGCCTTGCGGCTCGGCCACCAGGATGACCGATTCGCGGTTTCGCATCCGGTTGCCGATGAAGTCCAGCGCCAGCGCGGCATCGGCGGGCTGTTCGTAAAACTGGCGGTAGGTGTCAAACAGCGCGGCCACGGCAGGCTGGTCGTCCAAAGTGGCAAGGCGTACAGAAGGGGTGTTCATGTTGAGCTGTTAAAAAAAAGCCAAAAGATCCGCCATCAGGTGGCGAACCGGTTTGTTAAATAAAAATGGCTGCAGCCCAGGCGGTTCGAGCGCAGGCAGCTATCAAAAATGGAGCAACGTGGCGGTCCGCCGGATGGCGTCCGGCGGTGGCCGGGATTGGCCGTGGTTGGGCCCGTGCCTAGATTTCCAGGTTGTCGATCAGCCGGGTGCTGCCGAGCTTGGCAGCGCCCAGCACCACCAGCGGCACATCGGCCAGCGGCCCTTGCGGCGCCAGCAAGTCCGCGCGGCGGCGCACGGTGAGGTAGTCGGGCTTCCAGCCGCGGCGGGCCAGCGCCTGCATGGCCTGGGCTTCCAGAGCTGGCAGGTCGGGCGTGCCGCTGGCGCGCGCGGCTTCGCCCAATGCGCGTATGGCTTTGGACAGTTCCACCGCTTCGGCGCGCTGCGTGGCGTTCAGGTAGCCGTTGCGCGATGACAGCGCCAGGCCGTCTTCGGCGCGCTGGGTTTCACCGGCCAGGATCTCGATCGGCAGCGCGAACTGCTGCACCATGCGGCGCACCACCATCACCTGCTGGTAGTCCTTCTTGCCAAAAGCCGCCACGCCCGTGGGCATGCCGGCAAACACACAGGAAAACAGCTTGAGCACCACGGTGCTCACCCCGATGAAAAAACCGGGCCTGAAGTGGCCTTCAAGGATGTCGCTCAAGTCGGTGGCCGGATGCACCTTGTAGCTTTGCGGCTCGGGGTAAAGGTGTTTTTCCAGCGGGGCAAACAGCACATTGCAACCGGCCGCCTTCAGGCGCTCGGCATCGGCGTCCAGCGTGCGCGGGTAGCTGTCGAAGTCTTCATGCGGCGCGAACTGCAGGCGGTTCACGAAGATGCTGGAGACGCTCACGTCGCCCAGCGGCTTGGCCTGCCTGACGAGGGCGATGTGGCCGTCGTGCAGGTTGCCCATGGTGGGCACGAAGGAAGGGCGTTTAAACGGGCTGAGGGCCTCGCGCAGCTCCGGGATGGTGTGGACGATCTGCATCTTGTCTCCTGAAAGGGGCGGTGGGGCTACCAGGCGTGGGTGGCGTTCACCGGAAAGCTGCCGTCTTTCACGGCGCGCACATAGGCTTCCATGGCGCCGCGCACACTGGCGGTCTTGTTGTCCGGGCCTTCCATGAAGTTGCGTACAAACTTCGGCATCTTGCCCAGGTTCATGCCCAGCATGTCGTGCAGCACCAGCACCTGGCCGGCAGTGCCGTTGCCCGCACCAATGCCGATGGTGGCGCAATGGGTGAGCTCCTGCGTGAGTGTGGCCGACAGGGCTGCGGGCACCATCTCCAGCACCATCATCGCAGCGCCGGCGTCCTGCAATTCGCGCGCGTGGCGCGTCATCGTGGCAGCGGCTTCGTCGCCCTTGCCCTGCACGCGGTAGCCGCCCAGCGCGTGCACGGTTTGCGGTGTCAGCCCCAGGTGGGCGCAGACCGGGATGCCGCGCTCGACCAGGAAGCGCGTCGTCTCGGCCGTCCAGCCGCCGCCTTCGAGCTTGACCATGTGGGCGCCGGCCTGCATCAGCACCGCGGCACTGCGCAGCGCCTGCTCTTTGGACTCGTGGTAACTGCCAAACGGCAAGTCGCCGATCAGCCAGGCCGTGGCCTGCGAACGGCGCAGGCCGTTGGCCACGCATTCGGTGTGGTGGCGCATGGTCTCCAGCGTCACGCCGACGGTGCTGGTCAGGCCCTGGCAGACCATGCCCAGCGAGTCGCCCACCAGGATGCATTCCACGCCCGCCGCATCGGCCACGGCGGCAAACGTCGCGTCATAGGCCGTCAGCATGGTGATTTTTTCGCCGTGCGCCTGCATTTCACGCAGGCGCGGCAGGCTGACCGGCTTGCGCGCAGGCGGTGCGGATGGCGTGGACGACGGTGGCAGGGTGCCGTAAGGCGTAACGGTAGTGTTGGCGGGGGTCGTCATGGGGCAGGTCCGGAATTTAGCGAGAGTCTAACCAGCTTCAGCGTGCTTTTTTGTGTTCGGTTTAGAGAGTCCAGACAAGCCGTGCGTCTTAGCGCGCTTCAGGCGCGGACCGGCTCATGCCCAGGCGCTCAAGCAACTTCACATCGGCCTCGGTGTCGGGGTTGCCGGTGGTCAGCAGCTTGTCGCCGTAAAAGATGGAGTTGGCACCGGCCAGGAAGCACAGCGCCTGCACGCCGTCGCCCATTTGCTGGCGGCCGGCCGACAGGCGCACGCGTGCGGTCGGCATGGTGATGCGGGCTACGGCAATCGTGCGCACGAATTCAAACGGGTCCAGGTCGGCCTGGTTGGCCAGCGGCGTGCCTTCAATTTTCACCAGATTGTTGATGGGCACCGATTCGGGGTAGGGCGTGAGGTTGGCGAGTTCGGCCACGAGGCCGGCGCGCTGGCGTCGCGTTTCGCCCATGCCGACAATGCCGCCGCAGCAGACCTTGACGCCGGCGCTGCGCACGCGCGCCAGCGTGTCCAGCCGGTCCTGGTAGTCGCGCGTGGTGATGATGTCGCCGTAAAAATCAGGCGCGCTGTCGAGGTTGTGGTTGTAGTAGTCCAGGCCCGCGCTTTGCAGTGTTTGCGCGTGGCCGTCTTCCAGCATGCCCAGCGTGGCGCAGGTCTCCAGGCCCAGCGCTTTCACGGTGCGCACCAGCTCGGCGACTTTTTCAATGTCGCGGTCTTTGGGTGAGCGCCACGCGGCGCCCATGCAAAACCGTGTGGCGCCCGCGGCCTGCGCGCGCTGGGCGGCGGCCAGTACTTCGGCTGGCTCCATCAGCTTGCTGGCTTCCACGCCGGTGTCGTAGCGCGCGGCCTGCGGGCAGTAGCCGCAGTCTTCGGCGCAGCCGCCGGTCTTGACCGACAGCAGCGTGGCGAATTCGATGTGCGTGGGGTCGAAGTTTTCGCGGTGCACCGTTTGGGCGCGGTGCATCAATTCCGGAAAAGGCAGGTTGAACAGCGCTTCGATGGCGTCTACGCTCCAGCGCTCGGCGCCGGCCTTTTCAGCTGGCGATGGCTGAGGGCGCGGGCGGTGGAGCGTGATGGTTTGTTCTGCAACGTGGGACATGGTTCTCTTTCCTTTCGGGGACAGGGTTTTTGAGTCTATCTGATGCGTTTTTTAGTAGCCTGCTTCAGCCTGGCAGCGAATGCTTTGCCAGGGCCGTCAGGGCTTCGACCAGCAGGTCGATATCGGCTTCGGTGTGCGCGGCCGACAGCGCAATGCGAAGGCGTGCCGTGCCATCGGGCACGGTGGGCGGGCGAATCGCCGGTACCCAGATGCCGCGTGCGCGCAAGCCCTCCATCACGGCCAGGGCTTCGTCGTTGCGTCCGATCAGCAGCGGCTGGATGGCCGTCTGCGAGGGCGGCAACTGCCAGTGGCTGCCTTTCAGGCCCGCCAGCAAGCCGCTGCGCAAGCGCGCAATGAGTTGCTGCAAATGCGTGC
Organism: Polaromonas sp. P1_E11; assembly: GCF_056405995.1. Classification (NCBI taxonomy): domain Bacteria; kingdom Pseudomonadati; phylum Pseudomonadota; class Betaproteobacteria; order Burkholderiales; family Comamonadaceae; genus Polaromonas; species Polaromonas sp. P1_E11. The sequence goes on along the minus strand of NZ_JBFUBA010000001.1, from coordinate 1,252,582 downwards.
GGCGCCAGTCATCCTGTTCAATCAGTGCGAGGCTGGCACGCAGTGCGCTGGCCAGCAGCGCCGGCGCGGCAGTCGCAAAAATATAACTGCGGGTTTTTTGCAGCAGCCATTCAACCAGGGCCTCGTCGCCCGCCACAAACGCGCCCGCCACGCCTGCCGCCTTGCCCAGCGTGGCCATGTAGAGCACGCGGCGCGAGGCCTTCGCGCCATGCAGCCCGGCTGCAGCCAGGCTGCCGCGCCCTTGCGGGCCCAGCACGCCAAAGCCATGTGCATCGTCCAGCAGCAGCAGGGCGTCATGGCGCTCACACAGCGCCAGCAGGGCGCGAATGTCGGCGCTATCGCCATCCATGCTGAACACCGCATCGCTGATGACCAGCTTGCGCGGTGCGTCGCTTTGCGCGAGCTCTCGCGCCAGCGCGTCCAGGTCGGTGTGTGCGTAGCGGTGGATTTTTGCGCGCGACAGCCTTGCGCCGTCGATCAGGCAGGCGTGATTCAGCGCATCCGAAAAAATCGCGTCACCGGCACCCACCAGCGCCGGCACGATGCCGATGTTGGTGGCGTACCCCGCGTAAAAATACAACGCGCGCGGCAGGCCCACGAAGGCCGCGAGTTCGCGTTCCAGCGCCTCGTTGGCGGCGCTGTGGCCGCTGACCAGTGGCGATGCGCCCGACCCGACACCGTAGGCTTGTGCGCCGGTGCAAGCCGCCTGCACCAGGGCCGGGTGTGTGGCCAGGCCGAGGTAGTCGTTGCTGCAAAAGGCCAGCATGCTTTGCCCGTTAACCGAAAGGCGTGCGCCGCTTTCAGGCATGACCACGCGGCGCTGGCGGCGCAGGTGCGTGCGGTCCAGTTCGGCCACGCGTGCCGGAAATTCGTCGAGCCAGGAGGAGGTGATGTTCATTGCCATTCAGCAGGAAGGTTGATGGTGACCTCGCGTGCGTCAATATTGGGTTGCCAGGGAACAGTGGCCAGCAATGGCGCCTGCAACTGCTTTTGTAGAAAGGCGATGTTGTCCCCCTGTGCCAGCATGTTTGGGTCAATGTGGTTGGCGACCCAGCCGGCCAGCGTGAGGCCGCGCGCGCGGATGGCTTCGGCGGTGAGCAGGGCGTGGTTCAGGCAGCCCAGCCGCAGGCCCACCACCAGTACCACGGGCAGGCCCAACACTTGAGCCAGATCGGCGCCGGTCTCCGTGGGCGAGAGCGGCACATGAAAGCCGCCCGCGCCTTCCACCACCACGGCATCGGCCTGCAGCGCGAGCTGGCGGTGGCAGGCCACCAGGTGGGCAATGTCAATGCGTGCACCAGCGCGGGCGGCTGCGATGTGTGGTGATACCGGGTCGGGCAGCAACACCGGGTTGTCGAGTTCGGGGGGTACGCGGCAACTGGAAGCGGCGCGCAGGGCGAGCACGTCTTCATTGGCATCGACACCGTCAACCAGCACCGTGCCTGCCGCCACCGGCTTCATGCCCACCACACGAAGGTGCCGGCGGGCCAGCGCATGCAACAGTGCAGCGCTGACCAGCGTTTTTCCCACGCCGGTGTCGGTGCCGGTCACGAACAGTGAAACCGTCTTGTGCGCCGCTTCAGCCATGTGCAGCAATTTCTTCGGCCAGGGTGGCGTCAAGCGCGGCCAGCGCGCCGCGCGCCAGGTGATCAATCGCCTCTTCATCCATCACATAGGGCGGCATGGCGTAGACCGTCTGGCCTATCGGGCGCAGCAAGACACCGTTGGCCATGGCGTGCTGCGTGTAGCGGCGTGCGAAGTGTGGCGCCGTCGTGGGCTCGATGTCCCAAGCCCAGATCATGCCCAGCCTGCGTGCGTTCCGTACAGCGGGGTGTTGTGTCAGCGGCGCAAAGGCCTGGTCCAGCGTGTTGGCCAGGACCGCGTTGTCTGCCAGCACATCGGTTTGCCCGAACAGCTCCAGCGTGGCCAGCGCGGCGCGGCAGGCCAGCGGGTTGCCGGTGTAGGAGTGCGAATGCAAAAAGCCGCGCGCTACGTCGTCGTCGTAAAACGCTTTGTAGACGGTATCGGTGGTCAGCACGGCCGACAGCGGCAGCGTGCCGCCTGTGAGGCCTTTCGAGAGACAGATGAAGTCAGGCCGTATGCCTGCCTGCTGATGCGCGAACATGGTGCCGGTGCGACCAAATCCGGTGGCGATTTCATCGGCAATCAAATGCACTTCATAGCGGTCGCACAGCGCGCGCGCTTCGCGCAGATAGGCGGCATCGTGCATGGCCATGCCGGCCGCGCACTGCACCATGGGTTCCAAAATGAGCGCGGCAGTTTGCGCGTGATGCTGCTCAAGCCAGCTTTGCAGGTCTGCGGCTGCGTGACGTGCTACGTCTGCGGCGCTTTCACTGGGCTGTGCACCGCGTGCGTCGGGGCTGGGCACGGTGGCAGCCAGCCGCACCAGCGGCGCATAGGCTTCACGAAAAATGGCAATGTCCGTCACGGCCAGTGCGCCCACGGTTTCACCGTGGTAACCGCCCGCCAGCCCGATGAAGCGGCACTTTTCAGGCTTTCCGGTGTTGCGCCAGTAATGCGCGCTCATCTTCAGGGCGATCTCGGTGGCGCTGGCGCCATCGCTGCCGTAAAAAGCGTGGCCGAGTCCGGTCAATGCGCCCAGCCGCTCAGACAGCTCCACCACGGGCTGGTGCGTGAAACCGGCCAGCATGACGTGATCAAGCCGATCCAGCTGGTCGCGCAGCGCCGCCTTGATGTGCGGGTGGCCGTGGCCGAACAGGTTGACCCACCAGGAACTGATACCGTCCAGGTAACGCCGGCCTTCGAAGTCGTACAGCCAGACCCCTTCGGCCCTGGCGATGGGCACAGGAGGTCGCGACTCGTGCAGCTTCATCTGCGTGCAGGGGTGCCACACATGGCGCAGGCTGCGCTGGATCATTGAGAGGTTGTCCATGAAGGCCCGTGGTGAAGAGTGGAGGGCGAAAGCTCAGGCGTGCGCTGCAAGCCGGGGCTAAAGCACGAGTCGGGCGCGGGTCAGGGCTTCTGCACCGGAATGGTCGAGCGCTCTTCCTTGATGCGGTTGTCGGGGTTGACAAACACCAGCTTGGGGCTGAAGCCCGCGACATGCTCTTCATGCACCTGCGCAAACGCCGCAATGATGACCAGGTCGCCTACGGCAGCCCGCCGCGCGGCGGAACCGTTGACCGAAATGATGCGGCTGCCGCGTTCGGCACGAATGGCGTAGGTGATGAAGCGTTCGCCATTGTTGATGTTCCAGATGTGCACCTGCTCGTTTTCGGCGATGTTGGCGGCATCCAGCAGGTCTTCGTCGATGGCGCAGGAGCCTTCGTAGTTGAGTTCGCAGTGGGTCACTGCAGCGCGGTGAATCTTGGACTTGAGCAGTGTTCTGAACATGGTGTGTGGAGGATGTACTCAGGCAAAAGGAAAACGCCGGGGTGGGCGAAGGGGCCGGCGGCGGGCAGCGGCAAAGGGCGCTGTAACATTCGCGGCAGTTTTGAGGTCTACTCAATAGTTTAGTGCAGGGTACTGCGCGGTTTCTTTCTTAGATTACTTATGAAAAAGTCATTTGATTTCACGACCGAAGTGCTTGGCGCCTTGGCCCGGGCGGATGCGGCGCGCGCGCTGGCGGAGGACATCGGCAGCGGCGACCTGACCGCCGCACTGATTGACCCGGCCCGCCAGGCACGGGCGCAGGTGGTGGCGCGTGAAAGCGCGGTGGTGTGTGGCAGCGCCTGGGTCGAAGCCACGATGCGGCAGCTGGACCCGGAGGCCCAGCTGGTCTGGCATGTGAAGGATGGCGAGCGCTGCGAAGCCGGCCAGGTGGTGTTTGAGGTGCGCGGTCTGGCCCGGGCCCTGCTGTCGGCCGAACGCACGGCGTTGAATTTCTTACAGTTGTTAAGCGCCGTTGCGAGTAAAACGGCTGTCTATGTTGACATCGTGAAAGGCACGCGGGCTGCTATTGTGGACACACGCAAGACCCTTCCCGGCCTGCGGCTGGCGCAAAAATACGCGGTTGCCGCGGGCGGCGGAACCAACCACCGGGTGGGTTTGTATGACGCGGTGCTCATCAAGGAAAACCACATCGCGGCCGCGGGCGGTATTGCGCAGGTGCTGGCACGCGCTGCGGACGTCGCCGCACAGGCAGACTTTGTGGAGATTGAGGTCGAGAACCTGGACGAGCTGGCCCAGGCGCTGAACGCCGGTGCGCGCATGGTACTGCTCGACAACATGAGCCTGCCCGACCTCAAAGAGGCTGTACGCATCAACAATGGGCGAGCCATCCTTGAAATTTCGGGCGGGGTCACCCTGGAGGGCCTGCGCACCCTGGCCGAAACCGGCGTGGACCGGATCTCCATCGGCACCCTGACCAAAGACGTGCGGGCGATTGATTTTTCCATGCGCTTTGACGCCGAGAGCACGGTGGCGGCATGAGCGCGGTGCTGCCGATCATTCGCGTGGACTACGAGCAGCCCGAGGGCGCTGCTTGCAGCACGCACCAGGCTTGGGCCCGTGTGCCGGCCGAGCCCACGCAGGCCGAGCGCGCCGCGCTGAAGGCACGCATCCGCGAACTGCTCAAGGCCCGCAACGCTGTCATGGTGTCGCATTACTACGTACACCCCGACCTGCAGGACCTGGCTGAAGAAACCGGCGGCCTGGTGTCGGACTCGCTGGAGATGGCACGCTTTGGCCGTGACCATGCGGCACAGACGCTGGTGGTGTCGGGTGTGCGCTTTATGGGCGAGACGGCAAAGATTCTTTCACCTGAAAAACGCGTGCTGATGCCCGACCCGGACGCGACCTGTTCGCTTGATCTGGGCTGCCCGGTGGATGAATTCAGCGCTTTTTGCGATGCTCACCCGGACCGCGCGGTGGTGGTGTATGCCAACACCAGCGCCGCCGTGAAGGCGCGGGCGGACTGGGTGGTGACCTCCAGCTGCGCGCTCGACATCGTGCGTGCGCTGAAAGACCAGGGCCAGAAAATCCTCTGGGCGCCCGACCGCCACCTGGGCAGCTACATCCAGCGCGAGACCGGTGCCGACATGGTGTTCTGGAATGGCGCCTGCATCGTGCATGACGAGTTCAAGGCCTTTGAACTGCAGGCCCTGAAAAAAGAGCACCCCGGCGCCAAAGTGCTGGTGCACCCTGAGTCGCCCGCCGACGTGGTGGCGCTGGCCGATGCCGTGGGCTCCACTTCGGGAATTTTGAAGGCGGCGCGCGAGATGGACGCGCGCGAATTCATTGTGGCAACCGACAACGGCATGCTGCACAAGCTGCGCACGCTCAACCCCGGTAAAGTGTTTATTGAAGCCCCCACCGCCGGCAACAGCGCCACCTGCAAAAGCTGCGCGCACTGCCCGTGGATGGCCATGAATGGCCTGGCCGGTTTGGCCCACGTGCTGGAAACCGGTGCGCATGAAGTGAAGATAGACCCCGCGCTGGGCCTGCGTGCCCGGCTGCCGATAGACCGCATGCTGGCTTTCACAGCCGCCCTGAAAAACGGACAGCCCACGGCAGGGCTGGTGCCGCATATCGGTGCGGCTTGAGGCCGGATCCGGGTACGGTAGATGCTCCTGTTTTGATAGCTGCTCGCGCTTGTTTTGTATGGGCTGGAGGCCGATATGAGCCCCATGACAGCCTGTATTGACTTCTCGGACCCGCATGACAGTGCCGCGCCGCGCCTGCGCCGTGCTTTCGGCGCGCCGCGTGCGGTGCTGGTGGCTCGCACGCTCGGCGAGGTACGGCCGGTACTGGATGCCGTGCAGGCCGCTGCCGCACAGGGCGCCTGGTGTGTGGGTTACCTGCGCTATGAAGCTGCGCCGGCTTTTGATGCGGCGCTGGCTGTGCATGACGCGGACGGGCCGCTGGCCTGGTTTGCGGTACACGACGAAGCCTTGCCCTGGCCACAGGCCGTGCCGAGTGCCGACGTGCAGGTGCAGTGGCAACCGGGGCTGGATCGCCCGGCTTTTGACGAGGCCCTCGACACGTTGCAACGGGCGATTGCCAACGGTGCGTACTACCAGGTTAACTTCACGGCCCAGATGACCGGCCGGCTGCCGGCAGGCCAGAATGCCGCGCCGGCCCATGCCCTGTTTGGCGCCCTGCAGCGCGCGCAGCCCGGCGGTTATGCCGCTTTCCTGGATACCGGTGATGAGCAGATCTTGTCGGTGTCGCCCGAGTTGTTTTTTGACTGGCGCGGCGGTCAGCTCCTGACACGGCCGATGAAAGGCACGGCGCCGCGCGGCACAACTCCCGAAAGCGATGCTGCCCAGGCCGAAATGCTGCGCACGTCAGCCAAGGAGCGTGCCGAAAACGTGATGATCGTGGACCTGCTGCGCAATGACCTGTCGCGCATCGCCGAGCCCTTCAGCGTGCGTGTGCCGCGCCTGTTTCACGCTGAGGCGCTGCCCGCGGTCTGGCAGATGACGTCGGACGTCGAGGCGCGCACGCGGCCCGGCTGTAGCCTGGCCGAGGTGTTTGCCGCGCTGTTCCCCTGCGGTTCGATCACCGGCGCACCCAAGGTACGGGCCATGCAAGCGATTCGTGAGCTGGAAGCCGGGCCGCGCGGTGTGTATTGCGGGGCCGTCGGCGTGGTGCAGCCCGGCGGCGCGGCGACTTTCAACGTGCCGATCCGCACCGTCAGCCTGCGCGGCGCCCAAGCCCGTTGTGGCATCGGCAGCGGCATCACCTCGGGTTCTGTGGCTGAAGGGGAATGGCAGGAGTGGAGCCACAAGCAGGCCTTCCTGGAGCGAGCCAGCATGCCCTTCGAGATTCTGGAAACCCTGGCGCTGGAAGCGGGTCAGTTGCGCCATAGGGAAGATCACCTGGCGCGCATGGCGGCTTCTGCGACCCACTTTGGCCACCGATGGGATGCCGTGCAGGCCCATGCGTGCCTGCAGGCATTGGCGCAGGCGCACCCGCAGGGCCTCTGGCGCGTGCGGCTACTGCTCAGCGCCAGCGGAAAATTCACCGCCCAGGCTTATGCCATGGAACCGTCGCTGCCCCAGGTGCGCCTGCAACTGGCCGGCCGCCCGCTGGACGCGGCGCACGGCGAATTTGTGCGCTTCAAAACGACGCGCCGCGCGCATTACGACGCCTTCACGCCGACCGAACCTGGCGTGTTTGACAGCGTGCTGTGGAATGCTGAGGGTGAGATCACCGAATGCACGCGTGGCAACATCGCGATGCGCGTGGACGGCTGCTGGGTCACGCCGCCGCTGGCTTGCGGGCTGCTGCCGGGCGTAGGCCGCGCGCTGGCGCTGCAAGAGGGCCGGCTGACCGAACGCGTCGTGCGGGTGGACGCATTGGCAACGGTAGAAGCCTGGGCGTTTGTGAACAGCCTGAGGGGCTGGATAGACGCGATGGTTGTCTAAGCCCTGCCCGTTCCAAAACCGTTAAAGCTTTTCCTTGACGTAGGAAGCGCGGTCCATGTCCACCATCTCCACGCTCAGCTGCACCATCACGCCCGCTGGCCGTGGGGTCAGGCGGCGCAGCACGCCGGCGATGCGCTCACCCAGGTCCTTCTTGGCTTCCGGCGTGCGGCCCGACAGCAAGCGCAGCTGGGCATGCACAAAAGCGCGTGAGGCCGGCGCGGTGCCGATCTCAAAATCGTCCAGGGCGACGAGCCGGGTTTTCAGGTCGGACTCGTCCTGTATTTCAGGGCTGGCGGCGACGGCCTGGTTCAGCGCCTGGAGCACTTCGGTCTTGGGAAAGCCGGCCAGGTTGCCGGAGTATTCAACGGTCAGGTGAGGCATGTGAGTTCCGGATTAAAAGTGGCAAAATTTTTTCAGGGAAGATCAGTTTTCGGGCGGCACCAGTATGGTGGGAACAGCCTGTTCAGCGGTACCAGGGAAGTCGCGGCTGAAATGCAGGCCGCGGCTTTCGTGCCGGCCGTGTGCGGAGCGCACGATCAGATCAGCCACCTGCACCAGGTTGCGCAGCTCCAGCAAGTCGCGCGTGACGCGAAAGTTGGCATAGAACTCCTGGATCTCCGCGTTGAGCAAGGCAATGCGGTGCGCCGCGCGTTCGAGCCGCTTGGTGGTGCGCACAATGCCCACGTAGTTCCACATGAAGCGGCGTAGCTCGTCCCAGTTGTGTGAAATCACCACGGCTTCGTCGGCATCGGTGACCTGGCTTTCGTCCCAGGCGGGCAGGGCGGGGACTTCGGCTGGTGCCTGGGCTTCAATCGTGTGGGCTGTGGCGCGTGCGAGCACCACGCACTCCACCAGCGAATTGCTCGCCAGGCGGTTGGCGCCGTGCAGGCCGGTGCAGGCGGTTTCGCCAACGGCATAGAGGCCCGCCACATCGGTGCGCCCGGCCAGGTCGGTGATCACGCCGCCGCAGGTGTAGTGCGCGGCGGGCACCACCGGGATGGGCTGGCGTGTGATGTCGATGCCGAGTTCGAGGCAGCGCTTGAGGATGTTGGGGAAGTGCTCCTGCAAAAAGGCCGGGCTCTGGTGCGAGATGTCCAGGTAGACACAGTCGAGGCCGTGCTTTTTCATTTCAAAGTCGATGGCTCGGGCCACCACGTCGCGCGGTGCGAGTTCGGCACGCGCATCGTGCGCGGGCATGAAGCGCCCGCCGCCGGCCGAGGGCGGCAGCAGCAGCTTGCCGCCTTCGCCGCGCACGGCTTCGGTGATCAAAAACGATTTGGCGTCCGGGTGGTAGAGGCAGGTTGGGTGGAACTGGATGAACTCCATGTTGCCCACGCGGCAACCTGCGCGCCAGGCCGCGGCAATTCCGTCACCGGTGGCGGTGTCGGGGTTGGTGGAATAGAGATACACCTTGCCCGCGCCGCCGGTGGCCAGGATCGTGTGTCCGGCGGTGAAGGTCAGCACCTCGCCGCCGGCCGTGTCGAGCACATAGGCGCCATGGCAGCGGTTACCGGGTTGTTTGAGATGCCGGTCGGTGATGACGTCGACCAGCATGTGGTGCTCATAGAGCGTGATGCCAGGCGTCTTGCGGACTTGCTGCATCAGTGTGCGCTGCACGGCAGCGCCGGTGGCGTCGGCCGCGTGCACGATGCGGCGCTGGCTGTGGCCGCCCTCGCGCGTCAGGTGCAGCTCGCCGGGGTGCCCGGCGTCTTCGGAAAAGGCCACGCCCAGCCCACGCAGCCAGACGATGGCTTCGGGCGCACCTTCGACCACGGCGCGCGTGGCGGGCAGGTCGCAAAGGCCCGCACCTGCGACCAGCGTGTCGCTCACATGCTGCTCCAGCGAGTCACCCTCGGCCAGCACGGCAGCCATGCCGCCCTGCGCCCAGCCGCTGGCCCCGTCGCCAAGCGCACGTTTGGTCACTACCGCTACACGCCGGCCCGGCGCCAGCAGCAGCGCGGCAGACAGGCCCGCCAGGCCGCTGCCGATGATGAGTACATCGAAGTTGTGTGAACCCAGGCTGTCAGCGGTCATGGAAACTCATTCATCGTTGAAATGAAATCAGGTCCTGGCGGGGTGGGCTATCCCAGTCAAGCAGGAGCCGCGGGACTGGCTTTGCCAGACCGCAGGCGGAGCGGCCCCTCGGGGGCAGGGAGCTACACGCAGTGAGCGACCGTGGGGCTCCAATGGACCGTGGGGACAATATTTAGGCGGGGGTGTATGCCAGCCGCACATAGATGGGTGCGAAAGCCTCGGCCTGCGTCACTTCCAGCAGGCCTTCTTTGGAAAGCTCGAGCAGCGCGATAAAGGTCACCACCAGCACCGGCATGCCGCGTGTGGCGTCGAACAGGTCTTCGAACTCGAGGAACTTGCGGCCCTGCAGCTTGCGCAGCACGATGCTCATGTGCTCGCGCACCGAGAGTTCTTCGCGGCTGATGACGTGGTGCTGCACCAGGCGGGCGCGTTTGACAATGTCGCGCCAGGCGTCTTGCAGGTCCACGATGTGCACATCCGGAAAGCGCGGCTGCAGCGATTGCTCGACATACACCTGCGCGCGCAGGAAATCGCGGCCGAATTGCGGCACTTCGTTGAGCTTGTGGGCGGCCAGCTTGATCTGCTCGTACTCGAGCAGGCGGCGAACGAGTTCGGCGCGCGGGTCTTCGGGCTCCTGGCCTTCCGCCACCTTCTTGGGCGGCAGCAGCATGCGCGACTTGATTTCGATCAGCATGGCCGCCATCAGCAGGTACTCGGCCGCCAGTTCCAGGTTGGTGGAGCGGATTTCGTCGACGTAGGTGAGGTACTGGCGTGTCACAGCCGCCATCGGGATGTCGAGGATGTTGAAGTTCTGCTTGCGGATCAGGTACAGCAGCAAGTCCAGCGGTCCCTCAAACGCCTCCAGGAAGACCTGCAGCGCATCCGGCGGGATGTACAGGTCGTGCGGCATGGCAAACAGCGGCTCGCCGTACAGGCGGGCCAGCGCCACCTGGTCGATCACGGCGGGCATGTCCGGGCTCAGGGCTGCGGACAGCTCCTGCCCGGCGGCCGGCGGCAGTTCCTGGGGGGATGGTGAAAAAGGGGTTTGGGACATGAAAGAGGCCGAAGCGGTGCGCGCGTTAAAGATTCGCTATGAAAAAGATAGCTGCTTGCGCTCGTCCTGCAAGGGCTGAAAGCCTGTTCGGCCCTTATTTTCCGTTCGGGTGGCTGCTGGTGCCGTACACGTAAGGCTGCTGGGGAACCTTGGCCTCGCCGTATTCCGCCTGTTCGGTGCGGTTCAGGTTTTTATCCCACAACAGCGCGCGCCCGGCGCGTTGCTCGGCTTCCAGGGTGGGCTTGTTGGCCTTCAGCTGGTCGATGAACTGCGTGGTATCGGAGGTGTAGTCGGAGCGGCGGAAGAAGTTGAGGAGGGACATGGGTCTAAACTGCCTGAATCGTATAGTTTGCTGATTTTACCGGGGTCTGCCTTGCGCCCATTGTTACCACCTTTCCCACCCTCCTTTGCACCGGCCCGAAGGGGCTTTTCAGCACTTTTTTCCGTCAGGACGGTCATCTGTATGGGTCTGCTCTCATTTGTCCTGGGCCTGGTGGCGTGCGACGCGCAGCGTATTGCCGAACTGGAAGAGGGCGTGGCCACGGAAGCCGATGTACGCGCCCGTTTTGGTGAGCCCGAAAAAATCTGGGAAGCGGCCGATATGGCCGAAACCCCGCAGCCCGGCGCTGCAGCGGCGCCGGGCGCCCGTACCTTCGAATACAACCGCCAGCCGGAAGGCAAGGTCAACTACATGATCACCATAGGCGCAGACGGCAGGATGAGTGCGCTTCGGCAGGTGCTGACACCGCAAAATTTCGCCAGGGTGCAGCCCGGCATGCGCATGGAGCAGGTGCGCAAAATGCTGGGCAAGCCAATGAAGGTCACCCCCTATGCGCTGAAACAGGAAACCCACTACGACTGGCGTTATGTGGAGCCACCGTCGGCGGCGCGTATTTTTACCGTGGTGTTTGATCGGGACCTGAAGGTGGTCAGCACGGGCTCGGTGGACGATGAAAGCGCGAGCACCGCAGGCGGCAATCGCTGACGAGCCGGGTTTATAAAGGAAAAATGGCTGCAGCCCAACAGTGACGGGCGCAAGCAGCTCCTGTTTTCATAGCGTTTCAATTTTCTCCAGGAAGCCCGAGCGCTGCATCACGGCCCGCGGCTGGGCATTGAGCCCTGCCATGACCAGCCGGCCGCCGCGCAGCACGATGGCCTTGTGCAGCTGCTCCAGCACATCGAGCCCGGAGGTGTCCAGCGACTGCAGCGATTGCACATCCAGCCGTACCACCAGGCCTTTGGGCGCGCTTTCCACCACGTTCAGGATGGGGTCGAGCTTGGCGACGGCGCCAAAAAACAGCGAGCCGTACAGCTGGAAGCTGGCGCCATCGGCGCTGCGCGAAACCTCCACCACCTGAAACAGAGTGCTCATGCGCCGCACAAACAGCACGCAGGCCAGGATAAGGCCGACCTGCAGGGCTACCGTCAGGTCAAAAACCACGGTCAGCAAAAACGTTCCCAGCATGATGAGCCGGTAGTGGCTGCTGGCCTGGCGCAGGCGGGCGAATTCGCGCCATTCCCCCATGTTCCAGGCCACATACAGCAGGATGCCCGCCAGCACCGCCAGCGGTACATGCACTGCCAGCGGGGCGGCTACCAGCACCACGACCACCAGCGTGAGCGCATGAACCACGCCCGAGACGGGGGAGGTGGCGCCCGAGCGCACATTGGTCACCGTGCGGGCAATGGTGCCGGTGGCGGGCATACCGCCAAAAAACGGCACCACAAAATTGGCCACGCCCTGGGCCATCAGCTCCTGGTTGGGGTCGTGGCGCGGCAGTCCGGAAATCTGGTCGGACACGCGCGCGCAGAGCAGCGATTCCACTGCGCCCAGCAGCGCAATGGTGATGGTGGGCGCCACCAGCAGCCGCACGGTTTCCCAGGAAAAGTCGGGCAGCGCAAATGAAGGCAGCGCACGCGGGATGCCGCCGAAGCGTGTGCCGATGGTCTCCACCGGCAGGTGCAATAAATAGGCAAATGCGGTCAGCGTCACCAGCGCGACGATAGGCCCCGGCATGCGCGAGGCCATGCGCGTGGCCCGCTTGAGTTGCACGCCCTCGACGGCCTGCATCAGCCTGATCAGCCGCGTGGTGAAACCGCCGGCGCTTCGCGTGTGCGCGGCAAACAGCTTGGGCCATACAAAGAGGCCGAGCAGGCAGGCCAGCCCCAGCCCCAGCGCGTAGGGGTTGAAGCTGTCCAGGTGTTCGCCGATCACACGCAGCTGCGAGAAAAAATCGGCCGGCATCTTGGGCACCACCAGCCCCAGCAGGTCCCTGACCTGCGACAGCACGATCAGCACTGCGATGCCGTTGGTAAAACCCACCACGATGCTCACCGGCACGTAACGCACCAGCGTGCCCATTTTGAAAAAACCCAGCAAAAAGAGCAGCACGCCCGCGCAGGCAGTGGAGATCAGCAGGTTGGCCAGGCCGTAGCGTTCAAGAATGCCGTAGACAATGACGATAAAGGCGCCGGCCGGGCCGCCTATCTGCACCGCCGAGCCGCCCAGCGCCGAGATCAGCGCGCCGGCGATGATCGCCGTCCAGATGCCGGCCTCGGGCTTGAGGCCGGAAGCGATGGCAAAAGCCATGGCCAGGGGCAAAGCCACAATACCCACCGTGACGCCGGCCCCGGCATCCTTGAAAAACCGCTCGCGGGTGTAGCCGGCAAGCGCTGAAAACAGGCGAGGGCGGAACGGGGCGAGATAGGCCGGTAAATGCATCATGCGGCGGGCGTGGGGCGTGGGATTTGCGTGACTGGTGGTATGGGCAACGGCGCAGGCATTGAATGCCCCGTATGACTTTTTTCCATTGTTCGAAGCCTCAACATTCGGTACATTAGAAGGTTTTGTTAGGTAGAAATAGTTACTTTTCGTGTGATTTCAGGGTCGAATCATCAGTGTCGTCCCGTTTTGATCATCTGCGTATGGTTTTTTGGGGAAGTGATTGTTTGGCCTTTTAAGTTTTTTGTCTGCAATGCCGCCGCGCCTGTCTGCCTGCCTGGCGGCCTTGCTGTTGGCCCACGCTGCGGCCGTTGCACAGGAAACGGCCGCCCCGCCTTCCCCCGTCGCGGCTGTTGTTGCACAAAGCGTGCCGTCTGCGGGCTACGACGCGGTTGGCCAGGGGTTGGTGCTGGTCGACAACACCGGCTCGCTGACCTTTGAGCAGGCCCACGGCCGCTTTGAAGCCGGTGAAGGCGAGCCGGCCAGGCCCGAACAGATCATGCCGACTGGCGACGGGCGTGCCTTGTGGTACCGGTTGACGCTGCCTTCGGTGAGCCAGCCCACACGGGTCATGCTCACGACACCGCATCCCAACATGGACAGTGTCTCGCTGTACCGCCCCTCGCAAGACCCTCTCGCTGCGGGGCAATGGCAAATCAGGCGCTCAGGTGATTCCATCCCCGTAGCAGAGTGGCCGGTGCGCCACCTGACACCGGCGTTCGAGATGCTGCTGCGCCCCGGTGAGACGCGGCCCACTTACCTTCGGGTCACCCACAACTATCCGATCAGCATGCACTGGGTTCTGACCGACCCGGGCAGTTTTCACGAGCAGTCCAAGCAATGGCACCTCCTGCTGGGGGTGTACATCGGCCTGGTGCTGCTGATGGCGCTGATGAGCGCTTTCCACGCGGTCTCGTGGCGCGATTCCATCCACCTGTTGTACGCCGGTTATGTGCTGGTCGTGGCGCTTGGCCAGTTGTCGCTGACCGGCCTGGCAGGGGAATTTTTCTGGCCCCGCAATGCCTGGTGGAACGACTGCGCGCCCGTGGCGCTGTCGCTTGCCACTGCCGCATTGCTGCATCTTGTGCTGCGCCAGATGGTGGTTGACCGCGATGTGCCCTGGCTTTCCCGCGGGTTGCTGGCCATGACCGTTCTGGGCTTTGCGATCGTGCTGGCCTTCCTGGCTCTGGGGAACAAGTCGTCTTTCAACCTGGCCACGCCTTACTACGTTGGAAGCATCGCCGTTTACCTTTTTGTTTCCGCCTGGTACACCTGGCGCCGGCCGGCCGTGGGTATCTGGATCATGGCCGCGATGGTGTGCCTCACCGTGGGCTCCATCTTCCCTATCCTGCGCACGCAGGGCCTGATGCCCCTGGGCACGGCCACGCAGTTCGGCGCGCAAATCGGTGCCGCCCTGGAAATCCTTTTCCTGATGATGGCCCTGTATCTGCGCAGCCGGGAAAAGCGCGACAACCAGGCGCGCGTCGGTGCGCTGACACGTGTCGACCCGCTGACCGGCCTGGGCAACCACCGCGTGCTGCTGCAGCGGCTGGACGCGTTGCTGATTCGCCAGCAGCGCGACCCCGGTGCGGGCGCGGTGGTGCGCATCCGGCTGGGCAACGCCGTGGATATCCGGCAGGACTACGGCATGGAGGCGGCACAAAGCGCGGTGGTCCAGGCCGGCGCCTGTGTCACAAGTGTTGCCCAGGAAGGCGATACGGTTGCCCGGCACCGCGATGGAGACTTTGTGCTGATCCTGCAGGGGCACCTGACGCGCGGGGCGCTTACCGATATCGGCCAGCGGCTGATTGCCCGCGGACTGGCCGACAGCCCCAGCCTGCCGCCCAACACCGTGCTGCAGTTCAAGGTCGCGGTGGCCGAAGCGCCGTTCAGGGAAGGCGATGCCACGCAATTGCTGCACTCGCTGGGCCTTGTGCTTGGCGAGCTTTCCAGCCGTTCGGGCACTGGGCTGCGCTTTGCGGCCGGGGCGGCGGATGCCAGGAATTCGGCACCGGCCTGAAGCAGACGGCGGCGTTGCGCCGCAAACTCAGTGAATGCGCATGCCCGGTGTTGCGCCCGGCAAGGGTTCCAGCACATAGATGCCGGGTTGGGCTTTCTCATCCGCGTGGCTGGCGGCCAGCACCATGCCTTCACTGATGCCGAACTTCATTTTTCGCGGCGCCAGGTTGGCCACCAGCACCGTGAGTTTGCCGACCAGGTCTTCGGGCTTGTAGGCTGAAGCGATACCGCTGAACACGTTGCGCATGCGGCCTTCGCCGGCGTCCAGCGTCAGGCGCAGCAGTTTGGTCGAGCCTTCCACGGGTTCGCAGTTGACGATCCTTGCAATGCGCAAATCGACCTTGGCGAAGTCGTCGATGGTGATGACGGGCGCGATGGCCTCGCCGCCGGGCACAGTTGCTTCTGCTATCAATTCAGTAGCTGCTTGCGCTGGCTCTGCCTGGGCTGGAGGCTCAAACAATGCCTCAAGTTGCTTGATGTCGACGCGTTGCATGAGGTGCTTGTAGTCGCCGATGACGTGGCCGTTACCGAGACTGGAGACGGCATCCGCAAACGTCAGCGGTTTGACCTTCAGGAACTCTTCCACCTGCGCCGCCAGGGCGGGCAGCACAGGCTTGAGGTAGATCGTGAGCAGGCGGAAGGCTTCGATACATACCGTGCAGACATCCTGCAGGCGCGTGTCCATGCCTTGCTGCTTGGCCAGCTCCCACGGCTTGTTCTGGTCCACATACGCGTTCACGCGGTCCGTCAGCAGCATGGTTTCGCGCAGGGCTTTGGCAAACTCGCGGCTTTCATACAGCGGCTCGATCGTTTCCTTTGCGGCGCGCAGGGTGTCCAGCAGTGCCGTGCCGTCGGCAGACACTTCGCCCAGCTTGCCGGCAAAGCGCTTGGCGACAAAGCCCGCAGCACGGCTGGCGATGTTGATGTACTTACCCACCAGATCGCTGTTGACGCGTGCCATGAAGTCGTCGGCATTGAAGTCGATGTCTTCGTTGCGCGCATTGAGCTTCGCGGCCAGGTAATAGCGCAGCCATTCGGGGTTCATGCCCAGGCTCAGGTACTTGAGCGGGTCCAGCCCGGTGCCGCGGCTCTTGCTCATCTTCTCGCCGTTGTTCACCGTGAGGAAACCGTGCACAAACACGTTGTCGGGCGTCTTGCGGCCGCTGAAGTGCAGCATGGCCGGCCAGAACAACGTGTGGAAGGTGACGATGTCCTTGCCGATGAAGTGGTACTGCTCCAGGCCCGGCGTCGCCATATAGGCATCGTAGTTTTCGCCGCGCTTTTCCAGCAGGTTTTTCAGTGAGGCCAGGTAGCCGACAGGCGCGTCCAGCCACACGTAAAAGTACTTGCCCGGCGCATCCGGAATCTCGATGCCGAAATAGGGCGCGTCGCGGCTGATGTCCCAGTCGCCCAGGCCTTCGCTTTGGGTGCCGTCAGGGTTGGTACGAATGCTGAACCACTCCTTGACCTTGTTGGCAACTTCAGGCTGCAGCTTGCCGTCTTGCGTCCACTTTTCCAGAAAGTCGACACAGCGCTGGTCAGACAATTTAAAGAAAAAATGCTCCGAATTTTTAAGCACGGGCGTGGCGCCCGACAAGGCTGAATACGGGTTGATCAAATCCGTGGGGGCATACACCGCGCCACAGTTCTCGCAGTTGTCGCCGTACTGGTCTTTGGTACCGCACCTGGGGCAGGTGCCCTTGATGTAGCGGTCCGGCAGGAACATGTTCTTTTCAGGGTCAAAGAACTGCTCGATCGTTTTGGTCTCAATCAGGCCGGCCTTTTTCAGGTCCAGGTAGATCTGCTGCGCCAGCTGGTGGTTTTCCGGCCCGTCGGTCGAATGCCAGTTGTCAAAGCTGATGTGAAAGCCGTCCAGGTAGGGCTTGCGGCCCGCGGCGATGTCGGCCACAAACTGCTGCGGCGTTTTGCCGGCTTTTTCAGCCGCGATCATGATGGGCGCGCCGTGGGCGTCGTCGGCGCCCACAAAGTTCACCGCATGGCCCTGCATGCGCTGAAACCGCACCCAGATGTCGGCCTGGATGTATTCCATGATGTGGCCGATATGGAAATTGCCATTGGCGTAGGGCAGGGCGGTGGTGACAAACAGGCGGCGCTGGGACATAGGGGGCTTTATGGCTATGGGGAGGGGTAACCCGCGATTTTAAGTCGCCCGGCCTTGGGCCCGCCCCGGCAAGTCCCCATGACCCCAAGGCTGGCGGCGCAGCGTTAGACTTCACGCCAACACCCCCGCCGGCGCGCCGCCCCCAGGCGCCCGTCCCGCTCAGTCAGTTTCAACGGAGTATTTCCCCATGTCCCTGGACCAACAGGCCGTCTTGAACGCCGCGCAAACCGTGCTGGACCCCAACACCGGCAAAGACTTCGTCACAACCAAGGCGCTGAAAAACCTGCAGCTCAGCGGCAGCGACGTCTCGTTTGATGTCGAACTCGGTTACCCCGCCAAAAGTCAGATCGCCGGCCTGCGCAAAAGCCTGATCACCGCCGTCAAGGGCGTGCCGGGCGTTGGCAATGTCTCCGTCAACGTCACGGTCAAGATCGCCAGCCACAGCGTGCAGCGCGGCGTGCAGCTGCTGCCCAACGTCAAGAACATCATCGCCGTGGCCTCGGGCAAGGGCGGTGTGGGTAAAAGCACCACCGCCGTCAACCTGGCCCTGGCGCTGGCAGCTGAAGGCGCCAGCGTCGGCCTGCTCGACGCCGACATCTACGGCCCCAGCCAGCCCATGATGATGGGCATTGAAGGCCGGCCCGAGAGCGTGGACGGCAAAAACATGGAACCGATGGAGAACTACGGCATCCAGGTGATGTCCATCGGTTTTCTGGTCGCGCAGGACGAAGCCATGATCTGGCGCGGCCCCATGGCCACCCAGGCGCTGGAGCAGCTGCTGCGCCAGACCAACTGGAAAGACCTGGACTATTTGATCGTCGACATGCCGCCCGGCACCGGTGACATCCAGCTCACACTGTCGCAGCGGGTGCCCATGACGGGCGCGGTCATCGTCACCACGCCGCAAGACATCGCGCTGCTCGACGCCAAGAAGGGCATCAAGATGTTTGAGAAAGTCGGCGTGCCCATCCTGGGCATCGTCGAAAACATGGCGGTGCACATCTGCAGCAATTGCGGCCATGCCGAGCACATCTTCGGCGAAGGCGGCGGCAAAAAAATGGCGGCCGACTACAAGATGGACTACCTGGGCGCCCTGCCGCTGGACATCCAGATCCGCCTGCAGGCCGACAACGGCCGCCCTACTGTGGTGGCCGACCCCGACGGCGAGGTCGCCGGCATCTACAAGGCCGTGGCGCGCAAGATGGCCATTACCGTGGCCGCGAAGGCCAAGGATTTTTCCGCCAAGTTTCCGACCATCACGATCTCCAAGAACACTTAAGGCGTTCTTGCCATGAACCTGCTGGCTTCACTGCGCTACCTGGCCGCGCTTGACGAGCACAAGCACTTCGGCCGGGCGGCGCAGGCCTGCAACATCACCCAGCCCGCCTTGTCCAACGCCTTGCGCGCGCTGGAAGACGAGTTCGGTGCGGCCATCGTGGTCCGCGGGCGTGCGTTTGTCGGCTTCACCGAAGAAGGTGAACGCGTCCTCGCCAGCGCCCGGCGCATGCTGCATGAGCGCGAAATCCTCAAGCAGCAGCTTGACAGCTCAGTCGACAGCCCGCGTGGCCATTTGACGATAGGCGTCGTTCCCACGGCGGTCTCCATCGCCGCGCGCTTTGCTGCGATGCTGCACGCCCGGCACCCAGGCATCACGCCAGTGGTGCTGTCGCTGAATTCGCACGACATCGAAACCCGGCTCGAAAACCTGTCGCTGGACATGGCGCTGGGCTACACCGAGCGCCTCAGCGCGCGCAACACGCGGCTGACCACGCTGCCGCAGTACACCGAGCGTTATTTCCTGGTGCGCCGCGCCGCCACGCCCAGCCCCGATGTGTTGCGCTTTGGCGCATCCATGACCTGGGCCGATGCCGCCAAACTGCCGCTGTGCCTGCTCACACCCGACATGCACAGCCGCACGCGGGTGGATGCCGCGTTTGCCGCTGCGGGAGTCATCGTCAAGCCCGTGATGGAAACCAATTCCATGCTGACGCTGGCCCTGACCGTCGTCGTCGGCGAGGTCTGCAGCGTGCTGGCCGGTGCCCTGGTGTGCGCCGTGCAGGGTTACCGCGAACTCGAAGCCCTGCCTTTGACGCCGGACGTGGAAACCCCCGTCGGCTTCATGATGCAGGCCAGCGACAGGCCCTCCCGCACGCTGGAGGCCGCGATGGCGCTGGCCGCCGAGCCCGCCTGGCTGCGCCACGCGGCTGACTACAGCGCGCACCCAGAGAGCATGGGAAACAAGCCAACCTAGGCAAGCGTTTGCATACATTCAATCCGTGAATAGGGCAGTGTCCCGATTCAATTGGACGTAGCCCCTGTCCCTTGCACATACTTTGTGCATAGACAGAGACAGGGGTCCACACGATGAATGAAGTTGCAAGCCAGGCCGTCGAACGCGTCATTGCGTCGGCCAAGCATGTGCCCGGCGCCTTGATGCCCATACTGCACGGCATTCAGGACGCGCTGGGGTATATCCCGTCCGAAGCTGTTCCGCCCATTGCTGAGGCCTTGAACCTGTCAAGGGCTGAAGTGCACGGCGTGGTGACGTATTACCACTACTTCCGCTCCGAGCCGCCGGGCCGGCACGTGGTGCAGATCTGCCGCGCCGAGAGCTGCAAGGCCATGGGTTCAGACGCGCTGTGGTCGCATGCCTGCTCCCACCTGGGTAGCGACGGCCACGGCCCCACCAAAGACGGCGCCTTCACGGTTGAGCCGGTGTATTGCCTCGGCTTGTGCGCACAGTCCCCCGCGATGACGCTGGACGACAAGGTCCATGCCCGCGTCGGGATTGAAAAATTCGACCGCCTGGTGGCGCAAGCCGGGAGCGCCGCATGAGCATCAAGATTTACGTGCCCCGCGACTCCGCCGCATTGGCAGCGGGCGCTGACGAGGTGGCTGCAGCTATCACCGCCGAGGCCGCAAAGCGTGGCATCGGCATCGAGCTGGTTCGCAACGGCTCCCGCGGCCTGTTCTGGCTGGAGCCCATGGTCGAAGTGCAGACCGGTGCAGGCCGCATCGCCTATGGCCCGGTTGAGGTTGAGGACGTCGCAGGCCTTTTTGATGCCGGTTTTCAGCTGGGCGGCGTCCACCTGCTGCAGTTGGGTTTTACCGAAGAGATTCCATACCTGAAAAGGCAGGAGCGCCTGACCTTTGCGCGCATGGGTATAACGGACCCGCTATCGCTGGCAGACTACCGGGCGCATGAGGGCTATGACGGGCTGCGCCGCGCACTGGACCTTCCTGCCGCAGACGTGGTGCAGCAAGTGCTGGACGCCGGCCTGCGCGGCCGCGGCGGCGCAGCGTTTCCAGCGGGCATCAAATGGAAAACTGTGGCGAGCCTGAAAGCCACCCAAAAGTATGTGGTCTGCAATGCCGACGAGGGCGACTCGGGCACTTACTCGGACCGTATGACCATGGAGGGCGACCCCTTCATGTTGATCGAAGGCATGACGATTGCCGCGGTGGCTACCGGTGCCACGCAGGGCTATGTCTACATACGCTCTGAATACCCTCACGCCGTGGCGGCCATGCGCGAGGCCATCGCCGTGGCCGAGGCAGGTGGTTTTCTGGGCGACAACATCCTCGGCTCGGGTCACAGCTTTCACCTGCATGTGCGCAAGGCAGCAGGCGCTTATGTCTGCGGCGAAGAAACCGCCATGCTGGA
The DNA here is from genome assembly GCF_056405995.1 of Polaromonas sp. P1_E11. NCBI lineage: Bacteria > Pseudomonadati > Pseudomonadota > Betaproteobacteria > Burkholderiales > Comamonadaceae > Polaromonas > Polaromonas sp. P1_E11. The sequence goes on along the minus strand of NZ_JBFUBA010000001.1, from coordinate 1,231,615 downwards.
AAGCATCGAAGGCAAACGCGGCATCGTGCGTGCCAAGCCGCCCATTCCGGCCATCCAGGGCCTGTTCGGCAAGCCGAGCGTGATCAACAACGTCATCACCTTTGCCTCCGTGCCCATCATCCTGTCGCGCGGCGCAACCTTTTACAAAGACTACGGCGTGGGCCGCTCCAGGGGCACCTTGCCTATCCAGCTGGCCGGCAACATCAGGTTCGGCGGACTGGTCGAAAAAGCCTTCGGCGTGACTTTGCGCGAGCTGATGTACGACTACGGCGGCGGCTCGGCTTCGGGCCGGCCCATCAAGGCCGTACAGGTGGGTGGCCCGCTGGGCGCCTATGTGCCTGAATCGCAATGGGACACGCCGCTTGATTACGAAGCCTATGCAGCCGTCGGTGCAGTGGTGGGCCACGGCGGCATCGTGGTGCATGACGACACGGCCGACATGGCCAGCCTAGCGCGTTACGCGATGGAATTCTGCGCCATCGAGTCCTGCGGCAAATGCACGCCCTGCCGCATCGGCTCCACACGCGGTGTGGAAGTGATTGACCGCATCGCCAACGGCCCGGGTGAACAACGCCCGCAGCAGATCAAGCTGCTGCGCGACCTCTGCGACACCATGGTGCACGGCTCGCTCTGTGCCATGGGCGGCATGACCCCTTTCCCGGTGCTCTCGGCACTCGACCATTACCCGCAGGACTTCGGCATGACCGTGCCGGACCGCAAAGCCGCGTAATTCCCCAGCACCGGCAACACCCAACAAGACAAGACGGACAGGAGACCCCATGCTCGAACACCTCAAAGAAACCGATTACGGCACCCCCAAACGCGAGTCCACCCAGGAAGTCACGCTGGAGATCGACGGCGAAAGCGTCACGGTTCCCGCGGGCACTTCGCTCATGCGTGCGGCGGTCGATGCAGGCATCCAGGTGCCCAAGCTCTGTGCCACCGACAGCCTGGAGCCCTTTGGCTCCTGCCGCTTGTGCATGGTTGAAATTGATGGGCGCAAGGGCTTTCCGGCCTCTTGCACCACACCGGCAGAAGCCGGCATGAAAGTGCGCACCCAGTCACCGCGCCTGCAGGAGTTGCGCAAGGGTGTGATGGAGCTGTATATCTCCGACCACCCGCTGGACTGCCTGACCTGTTCGGCCAACGGCAACTGTGAGCTGCAGGACATGGCCGGCGTGACGGGGTTGCGCGAAGTACGTTACGGCATGGAGGGCGCCAACCACTTTCGTAACGAGAGCAAGCCGGCAATCGACAACTCCAACCCTTATTTCAGCTACGACGCTTCCAAATGCATTGTGTGCAACCGCTGCGTGCGCGCCTGCGAAGAAACCCAGGGCACGTTTGCGCTGACTATTCAAGGAAGAGGCTTTGAGTCACGCGTATCGCCGGGACAAGACCAGCCCTTCATGGAATCCGAATGCGTGAGCTGCGGCGCCTGCGTTGAGGCCTGCCCGACCGCTACGCTGCAGGAAAAAACCGTGATCATGCTGGGTCAGCCTGAACACAACAAAATTACCACCTGCGCCTATTGCGGCGTGGGCTGCGCCTTCAAGGCTGAGATGAAGGGCAACGAAGTGGTGCGCATGGTGCCGTGGAAAGACGGCAAGGCCAACGAAGGCCACGCCTGTGTGAAAGGCCGCTTTGCCTGGGGCTACGCCACCCACAAGGACCGCATCACCAAGCCCATGATCCGCAAGAACATCAGCGACCCGTGGCAGGAAGTGAGCTGGGACGAAGCCATCAATTACGCCGCCAGCGAGTTCCGCCGCATCCAGGCCAAACATGGCAAGGATTCGATTGGCGGCATCACCTCATCGCGCTGCACCAACGAAGAAACCTACCTGGTGCAAAAGCTGGTGCGCGCCGCTTTCGGCAACAACAACGTCGACACCTGCGCCCGCGTCTGCCATTCACCCACCGGTTACGGCTTGAGCCAGACCTACGGCACCTCAGCCGGCACGCAGACCTTCAAGTCGGTTGAAAAGGCCGACGTCATCCTGATCATCGGCGCGAACCCGACTGACGGCCATCCGGTGTTTGCCTCGCGCATGAAAAAGCGCTTACGTGAAGGCGCCCGCCTCATCGTGGTCGACCCGCGCCAGATTGATATCGTCCGCTCACCGCACGTCGAGGCTGAATTCCACCTGCAACTGCGCCCCGGCACCAACGTGGCCATGATCTCATCGCTGGCTCACGTAGTGGTGACGGAAGGCCTGCTGGCCGACGACTACATTGCCGAGCGATGCGACGAAAAATCCTTCCGCGAATGGCGTGAGTTTGTCGCCCGTCCCGACAATTCCCCTGAAGCCATGGAAGCCGTCACCGGCGTGCCGGCCGCAGACGTTCGCGCAGCCGCACGCCTCTACGCCACCGGCGGCAATGCCGCCATTTACTACGGTCTGGGCGTCACAGAGCATGCGCAGGGATCGACCATGGTCATGGGCATTGCCAACCTGGCCATGGCCACCGGCAATGTGGGCCGCGAAGGTGTGGGCGTGAACCCGCTGCGCGGCCAGAACAATGTGCAGGGCGCCTGCGACATGGGTTCTTTCCCGCACGAGCTGCCGGGCTACCGCCATGTGTCCGACAGCACGGTGCGCGCCGAGTTCGAAACGGCCTGGGGTGTGACGCTCAATGAAGAGCCCGGCCTGCGCATCCCCAACATGTTTGATGCGGCTGTAGCGGGCAGCTTTCTGGGCCTGTATTGCCAGGGCGAAGACATCGTGCAGTCAGATCCCGACACCCAGCACGTGGCCAAGGCCCTCACGTCGATGGAATGCATCGTGGTGCAGGACATCTTCCTGAACGAAACCGCCAAGTACGCGCACGTGTTCCTGCCGGGTTCGTCCTTCCTGGAAAAAGACGGTACCTTCACCAATGCCGAGCGCCGCATTTCGCGCGTGCGCAAGGTCATGCCGCCCAAGGCAGGCCTGGCCGACTGGGAAGTCACCGTCAAGCTGGCCAATGCACTGGGCTACCCGATGAAGTACGTGCATCCCCGCGACATCATGGCCGAGATCGCGTCGCTGACGCCGACCTTCCGCGGCGTGACCTTTGCCAAGATCGAAAAGCACGGAAGCGTGCAGTGGCCGTGCAACGAAGACACGGCCGAGCTCGGCACCGAGTTCATGCACAAGGATGGTTTTGTGCGCGGCAAGGGCCGTTTCATCATCACCCAATACGTAGCGACTGACGAGAAGGTCACGCGCAAATTCCCGCTGCTGCTCACCACCGGCCGCATCCTGTCGCAGTACAACGTCGGAGCCCAGACGCGCCGCACCGACAACAACCAGTGGCACAGTGAAGACCGGCTGGAGATCCATCCGCACGACGCCGAAGACCGCGGCATCAAGGCCGACGACTGGGTGGGCATTGAAAGCCGCGCCGGGCAAACCGTGCTGCGCGCGGTGGTGACCGAGCGCATGCAGCCGGGCGTGGTCTACACCACCTTCCACTTCCCCGAATCGGGCGCCAACGTCATCACGACCGACAGCTCCGACTGGGCCACCAACTGCCCGGAATACAAGGTCACGGCGGTGCAGGTGATGCCGGTGGCGCAGCCGTCGGAATGGCAAAAATCCTACTCGCGCTTCAACAAGCAGCAACTGCAGCTGCTGGATGCCGCGTCACAGCCGGCAGGCAGCTCTGCAGCGGAGGCAGCTCATGCAGGTGGTTGAAGGTTGCCGCGAAGCCCCTGTGACGGGGGTGCGGGCGCATCGCGCGTTCGATCGTTCGGATTGGGTAGCCGAAGAGGTGCCTGTGGCGCTGGAATACAACGGTATTTCGCACGCCGTGATGCTGGCCAGCCCCTCCGACCTGGAAGACTTTGCTTTCGGCTTTTCCGTGACCGAAGGCATCGTGGACGACTACACCCAGATTCACGACATTGAACAGACCAGCAGTGAGCAAGGGCAGACGTTGCACCTGACCATCGCGGCATCGTGCTTTGCGCGCCTGAAAGACCGCCGCCGCAGCATGACCGGGCGCACCGGCTGCGGCCTGTGCGGCACTGAAAGCCTGGCGCACGCGGTGCGGCTGCCGCCCCGCCTGCACGGCGGTGCCGGATTTGAAGCGGGCGCCATCACCCGCGCCTTGGTCAACCTGCGCGAGCAGCAGTTGCTGCTCAGCGCCACCGGCGCCACCCACGCGGCCGCCTGGTGCAATGCGGACGGCGACATCGTGGTGCTGCGCGAAGACGTCGGCCGGCACAACGCGCTGGACAAATTGATAGGCGCCTTGCAGCGCGGCCGGGTCAAGGCCAATGAAGGTTTTATCGTCGTCACCAGCCGCGCCAGCTACGAGATGGTGCACAAAACCGCCATGGCCGGCGTGACGCTGCTGGCCGCCGTGTCGGGCGTGACCGGCCTGGCGATTGATGTGGCGCAAACCGCCGGCGTGGCGCTTCTGGGTTTTGTGCGCGGTGAAGACCTTTCCGTGTACAGCCACAAGGAGCGTGTCAACCTGGAGTACATCCTGTGAACAACGACAACCTGATCCGCATGGTCAACCAGATCGGCGCATTCTTTGAAACCATGCCCGACCGCACGGAAGCCCTCCAGGAGCTGGCCATGCACCTCAAGAAGTTCTGGGACCCGCGCATGCGCAAGGCGCTGCTGGAGTTGATAGAAGGCAACGGTGGCGACGGGATCAGCGACGTGGTGCGCCGTGCCGCCCTGGAACACCGGTCCTTGCTGGTCTAGAGGTTTATTGGGGATAGGGTTATTGCGAGCGTCCCATTTGCCCGCCGTACACTGCGGGCATGTCGGATTTCCTGCTGCAGTCCCCTGAAACAGACGCCACGCTGCACCGCCCGTGCACCGCGGTCGCCGTTGTCATGCGCCGCGAGCGCATCGACAACCGCTGGCAGCCCTGGCGCTGGGAACTGGCCGACATCGTTCCCCACGAGGACGCCTTTGGCGCCGCGCCGCGGCTCTTGCTGAAAGACGAGCGTGAAGAGCGCTGGCTGCACCCCCACTTCAAGGTCGAGCTTTTCACCGACGACGCCGAAGGCTATTACCTCAATGCCAGCACCGGGCAGCCCTGCTTCTGGGTGGTCTGGCGTATGGAAGAAGAAGCCCTGCTGGCCGATGAACCCATCGCCATCCCGCAAATCGTCACCCTGAGTTACCACGATGCCGGGCGGTGGCTGGACGCGCAGGAAACGGTCGAGCAGGTGCCCGCGCCGCTGCAGGTCGTGCAGTGGCTGCAGCAGTTTGTGGACCAGCACTACGTCATCGAAGCCAAGCGCCGGCAGCGCCCGCAAAGCTTTAAGCCGCTGACGGACCGCTTCGGCAATCCGGCGCGGGTCAGCACGGAAAAGAAAACCGGCGGGGGCCAGCATGGCTGACGAACCGAAGGGCTTTTTGGGGCGATGGTCCCGCCGCAAGGCCGACGCTGTGCAGGGCAAACCACTGGAGGAGCCGGTGGCGCACGCCCCGCCGCCAGCGGATGCCAAGGCACCCGCTGCACAAAGCCAGGCACAACAGGAACCCGTGGAGCCGCCACCGGAAAAGAAGGCGCTCACACTGGCAGACGCCAAACTGCTGACCAAGGATTCCGACTTCAAGCCTTTCATGGCCGGCGATGTGACACCTGATGTGCGCAACGCGGCGATGAAACAGCTCTTTGCCGACCCGCATTTCAATGTGATGGACGGCCTGGACATCTACATCGACGACTATTCCAAGTCCGACCCCATCCCCGAGTCCATGCTGCGGCAGATGACCAGTGCGAAGTTTCTCAACCTCTTTGATGACGACGAGGACAAAGGGAAAGCCAAGCAGGCTGAAGGCTCCATCACCGGCCCGCAAGACGACCCCGCCAACCCGCCACGGGAAAGCGCCAATAACCCCACGGGCGAAACCGTGGCACAGTCCTATGAAAATCCGGACATAGCCCCGTCGCAAGCGCCAGGCGCTTTATCAACCAGCCAATCCCAGCCCGACCCGGCCGGTGCCAGCCAAGAAGACCATGCCCACACTGATTTGCGACTGCAACCAGACCATGCCGCTCCAGCCCCAGGCGCTGGGCGCGGCACTTAACGAGACCCTGACGCTGCATTCGGCGCTGTGTCGCCGCGAGGTAGGCGCCTTCCAGAAGGCCGCGCAGTCCGGCGACGATGTCGTTGTTGCCTGCACCCAGGAAAAGCGGCTGTTTGCCGAAGTCGGCGAGCAGACCCAGGGCGTCACCTCGGTGGTGAAGTTCGTCAATATCCGCGAGACCGGCGGCTGGAGCAAGGACGCTGCCAGCGCCACACCCAAAATCGCCGCCCTGCTGGCCGCGGCCCACCTGCCGGACGCCGAGCCGGTGGCCACGGTCACCTACAAAAGCGCCGGGCGCCTGCTCATCGTGGGCGCGATCGACCAGGCCGAGCAGGTGGCGGCGCTTGTGGCCGACACGCTGGACGTGACGATCTTCGCCCAGGGCGTTTCGTCCCAGGCGCAGGCCGGGTTTCCCTCGCAAGAGCGAAAATATCCTGTGATCAGCGGCGAGCGGCTCGCGCTCAAAGGCTGGCTGGGTGCGTTTGAGGCGAGCTGGGACAAGACCAACGCGATCGACCTGGACCTTTGCACACGATGCAATGCCTGCGTTGCCGTGTGCCCCGAAGGCGCTATCGACCTGAGCTACCAGGTCGACGCGGCCAAATGCACATCCCACCGTGATTGCGTAGCTGTATGCAAGGTGGCCGGCGCCATAGACTTCAACCGCGCGCCGCAAAAACTCACCGAAGCGTTTGACCTGGTGCTCGACCTTGGCGCCAAACCGCTGGTCGCGCTGCATGCGCCACCCCAAGGCTACTTTGCCCTGAATGCTTCCGCCGGCCTGGCCTCACCCGGCCTGCTGGCCACGATGGTCAAGCTGCGCGACATGGTGGGCGAGTTTGAAAAGCCCAAATTTTTCGCCTACAAGCAAAAACTCTGCGCCCACAGCCGCAATGAAACCGTAGGTTGCAATGCCTGTATCGACATCTGCTCCGCCGGCGCCGTCAGCAGCGAGAAAAGCCGCCAGCAGATCGTCGTCAACCCCAACCTGTGTGTGGGTTGCGGTGCGTGCACCACGGTGTGCCCCACGGGCGCTCTCACCTACGCCTACCCGCGTGCCAGCGAGCAGGGCGTTCGCATCAAGACCCTGCTGTCGGCGTATGCCAAAGCCGGCGGCACGCAAGCGGTGCTGCTGTTTCACAGTCAGGACAGCGGGCAGCAGGTGGTTGAGTCCCTGGGGCGCGCCGCGCGGCTGCAAAAAACCGTGCGGGGTGTGCCGGCCAATGTGATCCCGCAGGCGTTGTGGCACACGGCCAGCGTGGGCCTGGATTTGTGGCTCAGCGCCATTGCCTTTGGTGCGTCCCAGGTCGCCGTGCTGGTGACGCGCGAAGAGGCGCCTGCTTACCTCGAAGGCCTGACGGATCAAATGCGCATCGCGCAAACTCTGCTCAATGGTCTGGGCTATGCGGGCGTTCACCTTCATTTGTTGCAAGCCAGCGAGGGTGCTGACGCAATCACTGGGCTCGACGCCAGCTTGCAGACGCTGGCGCGCGGACGTCCCACAGTGCCCGCCACTGCGGCGCGCTTTGCAGTGGCGCAAGAAAAGCGCAGCACGCTCGATATGGCGCTGGACCACCTCATGAGCCAGGCGCCCGAAGCCTTGCCCGAAGCCATCGCGCTGCCCGCCAAAGGCTCGCCCTTCGGCAGCCTGACCGTCAACGCAAACACCTGCACGCTGTGCCTGAGCTGCGTGAGCGCCTGCCCCGCCAGCGCGCTGCAAGACAACCCCGACCGCCCGCAGCTCAAGTTCATCGAGAAAAACTGTGTGCAATGCGGTCTGTGCGCCACCACCTGTCCTGAGGACGCCATCACGCTGCAACCGCGCCTGTTGCTGACACCGCAGCGCAAAGAGGCGCGCGTGCTCAATGAAAGCCTGCCTTACCAGTGCATACGCTGCAGCAAACCCTTCGGCACACTCAAGGCCATCGAGTCCATGCTGGGCAAGCTCGCGGGGCATGCGATGTTCCAGGGCGCGGCAGCAGATCGCCTCAAGATGTGCGGTGATTGCCGGGTCATCGACATCTACTCCGCCGAAAACGAACTCAAGATCACCGACATCCGGTAAGCCCATAAAACCAGACGCACCATGACGCAAGCCCAACTCACCGCCTCCTCCCTGGACGAAGAAACCGCGCGGGCCGAAGTTTATGGGCTGCTGGCTGCGCTTTACTACGCCGCGCCTTCGGCGGAGCTGCATGAAAACCTCCGCATTGCCGTGACCGAGGCACCCGCCGCCGGTGGGTTGCTTGAAAGTTCGTGGAGCGAACTCGTGGCAGCCGCCCGCACGCTGAGCCTTGCAGATGTCACGCAGGAGCATGATGCCCTGTTCGGCGGCGTTGGAAAACCTGAGGTGTACCTCTTTGGTTCGCACTACCTCAGCGGTTTCCTCAATGAGAAGCCTTTGGCGGCCTTGCGCACCGACATCGCCGCGCTGGGCCTGGCACGTGACGAGGCCATGCCCGAAACCGAAGACCACGTGGCCTACCTGTGCGAAGTCATGCGCTACCTGATTGCCGGTGACGACGTGGAGGTCGCCAATCTCACGCGGCAGCGCGAATTTTTCGCGCGCCATGTTCAGCCCTGGGTGCCGCTGATGTGCGATGCCATCACGGCGCATCCCAAGGCGCGTTTTTACGCCGCGCTCGCGGCCTTTACCCAGACCTTCATCAGCGTTGAGGCGCAGGGCTTCGACATGCTGGCCTGAGGGAGTGCATGAACTTTTTTTTCTCAAAATGAGACAGCTTTTGAATGGCCAGCCGGCCAGATCCGCCGGGTCTGACAATAAGATCGCTTATCGTTTTCCCTAGACTTGGACGTTGAGCGGCGCTAACCATTGTGGTGCGCAGCACTCTGCCTTACAGTACTATGCAAACGGTTACATAGCCAGCAAGCCTTCCCTGGAGATCACCATGCAGGACAGCCAGCCAAAACCCTCGCGCAGGGGATTCTTTTTCGGCGCAGCCGCCACCGGCGCGGCAGCCGCGGCCATCGTCGCGTTGCCCGGCGCACCTGCGCTTCAAGCCGAGCTTCCAGAGCCCAAGCCGGCCCCTGAAAAAGGCGGCGGCTACAGCCTCTCGGAACACGTCAAACGCTACTACAAGACCACCCGCGTCTAGATAGCCCTGGCTTCCAGTTCCGACCGACCGGCCCCCGATTTCACCTTCTACGGAGAGCTTCATGCTGCTCACGAAAAAATCTTCTGATGTCCATCCCGTGCACCGCGCGGGTTCCGCGCGCTTTGTGCAAAGCCTGTCGCGGGGCCTGTCCAACGCGCTGCCTACCATGGACCGCCGCGCCTTCCTGCGCCGCTCCGGCCTGGGTGTCGGCGTTGGCCTGGCAGCTACGCAATTAACCCTGGTCAAAAAGGCCAAGGCGGCCACACCTGGCGCCGGCGACGGCACCGGGAAAATTGAGGTCAAGCGTACCGTTTGCAGCCATTGCTCTGTCGGCTGTGCGGTCGACGCCGTAGTGGAGAACGGCGTCTGGGTCCGCCAGGAGCCGGTGTTTGATTCGCCCATCAACCTTGGGGCCCATTGCGCCAAGGGCGCGGCATTGCGCGAGCATGGCCACGGCGAATACCGCCTGCGTTACCCGATGAAGCTGGTCAACGGCAAGTACGAGCGCATCAGCTGGGACACCGCACTCAATGAAATCAGCGCGAAGCTGCTGGAGTTGCGCAAGGAGAGCGGGCCGGACTCGGTGTACTGGGTGGGGTCTTCGAAGCACAACAACGAGCAGGCCTACCTGATGCGCAAGTTCGTGAGCTTCTGGGGCAGCAACAACTGCGACCACCAGGCCCGCATCTGCCACTCGACCACGGTGGCCGGCGTTGCCAACACCTGGGGCTACGGCGCCATGACCAATTCGTACAACGACATGCAAAACAGCAAGTGCGCGTTGTACATCGGTTCCAACGCCGCGGAAGCCCACCCGGTCAGCCTGCTGCACATGCTGCACTCCAAGGAGGCGGGCTGCAAGATGATCGTGGTCGACCCGCGCTTTACCCGCACGGCCGCCAAGGCCGACGAGTACGTCCGCATCCGCTCCGGCTCCGACATCCCCTTTCTCTTCGGTGTGCTGTATCACATCTTCAAGAACGGCTGGGAAGACAAGAAGTACATCAACGACCGTGTCTACGGCATGGACAAGGTCAAGGCCGACGTGATGGCCAAGTGGACGCCGGACAAGGTGCTGGAGGCCTGCGGTGTTGACGAGGCCACCACGCTCAAGGTGGCCACCATGATGAGCCAGAACCGTCCCAGCACCATCGTCTGGTGCATGGGCCAGACGCAGCACACCACCGGCAATGCGGTCGTGCGCGCCTCTTGCATCCTGCAACTGGCGCTGGGCAACATCGGTGTGTCCGGCGGCGGCGCCAACATTTTCCGCGGCCACGACAACGTGCAGGGCGCGACCGACGTCGGCCCCAACCCCGATTCACTGCCCGGCTACTACGGCCTGGCAGAAGGCTCGTGGAAGCACTTTGCCAAGACCTGGGGTGTGGACTTCGACTGGATCAAGGGCCGCTACGCATCGGCCGCGATGATGGGCAAGCCCGGCATCACCGTCTCGCGCTGGATCGACGGCGTGATGGAGAAAAACGAACTCATCGACCAGGACTCCAACCTGCGCGGCGTCTTCTTCTGGGGCCATGCGCCTAACTCGCAAACGCGCGGCCTCGAGATGAAGCGGGCGATGGACATGCTGGACTTGCTGGTGGTGGTGGACCCGTATCCATCGGCCACCGCCGCAATGGCAGCGATGCCCGGCAAGGCGGAAGACCTCAACCCCAAACGCGCGGTTTACCTCTTGCCCGCCGCCACGCAATTTGAAACCAGCGGCTCGGTGACGGCTTCCAACCGGTCCCTCCAGTGGCGCGAAAAAGTGATCGAACCGCTCTGGGAGAGCCGCACCGACCACATGATCATGCACCAGTTCGCCGAAAAACTCGGCTTCGCCAAGGAGCTGTCGAAGAACTACAAGATGCAAAAGGTCAAGGGCATGGACGAGCCCGTGCCGGACGACATCCTGCGTGAGATCAACAAATGTGTGTGGACCATCGGCTACACCGGCCAGAGCCCTGAGCGCTTGCAGGCCCACATGCGCAACATGCACCTGTTCGACGTCAAGACCCTCAAGTCCAAAGGCGGCAAGGACAAGGCCACCGGCTACGACACCACGGGCGACTATTTCGGCCTGCCCTGGCCTTGCTGGGGCAATCCGGACCTCAAACACCCCGGCTCACCCAATCTGTACGACACCTCCAAACATGTCATGGACGGCGGTGGTAATTTCCGGGCGAACTTCGGCGTTGAAAAGGACGGCGTCAACCTGCTGGCCGAAGACGGCTCCTATTCGCAGGGCGCCGACATCACGACGGGCTATCCCGAGTTCGACCACCTGTTGCTCAAGAAGCTGGGCTGGTGGGCCGACCTGACCGACGCCGAAAAAACCGCGGCCGAAGGCAAGAACTGGAAGACCGATTCATCAGGCGGCATCATCCGCGTCACCATGAAGGTCCACGGCTGCCACGTGTTCGGCAATGCCAAGGCGCGTGCCGTGGTGTGGAACTTCCCTGATGCCATACCGCAGCATCGCGAGCCGCTCTACGGCACGCGGGCCGACCTGATGGTCAAGTACCCCACGCATGACGACAAGAAAGCGTTCTGGCGCCTGCCCACCCTCTACAAGACGATTCAGCAGAAGAACATCGCGGACAAGGTCGGCGAAAAGTACCCGCTCATCCTGACCTCAGGCCGGCTGGTCGAATACGAAGGTGGCGGTGAAGAAACCCGCTCCAACCCGTGGCTGGCCGAGTTGCAGCAGGAAGCCTTCGTCGAAATCAATCCGAAGACGGCCTCTGACCGCGGCATCCGCAACGGTGAACGTGTCTGGCTGAACAGCCCGACCGGCGCACGCCTCAATGTGCAAGCGATGTTGACTGAGCGCGTCGGCCCCGACACGGTGTGGATGCCCTTCCACTTCTCGGGACGCTGGCAGGGCGCCGACATGCTGGCCTACTACCCCAATGGCGCGGCGCCTGTTGTGCGCGGCGAGGCCGTCAACACCGCGACAACGTACGGCTACGACAGCGTCACGATGATGCAAGAAACCAAGACAACCATTTGCAACGTCGAGCGAGCATAAGGAATCACCATGGCACGCATGAAATTTGTCTGTGACGCTGAGCGCTGCATCGAATGCAACGGCTGCGTCACCGCCTGCAAAAACGAAAACGAAGTCCCGTGGGGTGTGAACCGCCGCCGCGTGGTCACGCTCAACGACGGTGTCCCTGGTGAAAAATCCATCTCGGTGGCCTGCATGCACTGTAGCGACGCCCCCTGCATGGCTGTCTGCCCCGTCAATTGCTTTTACCGCACCGACGAAGGCGTGGTCCTGCATGACAAGGACGTCTGCATCGGCTGCGGCTACTGCTCATACGCTTGCCCCTTCGGCGCGCCGCAGTTCCCGGCCGCCGGCACGTTTGGCGTGCGCGGCAAGATGGACAAATGCACCTTCTGCGCCGGCGGTCCTGAAGTCAACGGCAGCCAGGCCGAGTTTGAAAAATACGGCCGTAACCGCCTGGCCGAAGGCAAGCTGCCGGCCTGCGCCGAAATGTGCTCGACCAAGGCCCTGCTCGCCGGCGACGGTGATGTGGTCGCCGACATCTTCCGCAACCGTGTGGTGCAACGCGGCAAGGGCGCCGAAGTCTGGGGCTGGGGCACGGCCTACGGATCCAAACAGGCCGGCCAGCCGCCCGCAGGAGCCAAATCATGATGCGCCTTCTTGTCCTGACCCTCTCCTTGTCGGCTTTGTCGGCCTGCGGCGAAAAACCGCAAACCCTGGGCAGCGGTGTGAAAAGCGACGGCGCTGCCTACCAGGGCGTGCAAACCCAGTTTGCGGCGCCGGGCTGGAAGGCCGGTGACAAGACCAGCTGGGAGCAAGGCCTGAAGGCCCGTGCGCAGAACAGCCAGAACGAGTACAACAAGATCGGTAACTCGAAATAGTGACCGGAGGCCTTATGTATCGTGCGCGAACAGCTATATTTTTCATAGCGGCCTGCCTGGCGGGACTAGCCTGCGCGCAGGCGCCTGCGGCTGCGCCGGCCACCGCCGCGCCAGCTGCTGCTCCCGCCGCCGCCGGCGGCATCCAGGGCCAGAGCATCTTTGAGGTCAAACCTGAAGCCAGCGCCGACCCCAACTACGCCAAGCAGACCAATGGTGAACGCGCCAAGGTGCAACCGGGCAACAACGCGCCCATGTGGCGCCAGGTGGGCGAGGGCGTCACCGGCTATAGCAGCCTGCCCAGGAGCGAAGCGCCCGAAGCCGGCAACCTGATTCAGCCCTTTGTGCAGTACCCAGGCTCACGTCTTACCAACGCCGGCGAAGCCTGGCGCCAGGTGCGCAACAACTGGATCATTCCCTATGGGGGCTCGCTGTTCCTGATCGTGCTGTTGGCCATCGCGATTTTTTACTTCAGCAAGGGTTCGATCAAAACCCACGGCGTCGACACTGGCCGCAAGATCGAACGATTCACGCCGTTTGAGCGTGCCGCGCATTGGTCCAACGCGATTGCGTTCTGCATCCTGGCCATCTCAGGCCTGGTCATGGCGTTTGGCAAATTCTTCCTGCTGCCCGTCATTGGTGGCGCGCTCTTCGGCTGGCTGACCTGGACCCTCAAGACCATGCACAACTTTGCCGGCCCGCTGTTCGCGGTGTCTCTGGTGATCGTGTTCCTGACCTTCCTGCGCGACAACTGGCCGCAAAAGGGCGATCTGCACTGGCTGGCCAAAGGCGGTGGCCTGATCACCGGCGGCGAAGAACCGCCTTCGAACCGTTTCAACGCCGGCGAAAAACTCATCTTCTGGGGCGGCGTGTTCTTCCTGGGCATCGTTGTCGTGTCCTCGGGTTTTGTGCTCGACAAGCTGCTGCCCGGCCTGATCTATGAGCGCTCGACCATGCAGGTCGCACACATGGTGCACGCCGTGGCCACCGTGCTCATGATGTGTTTGTTTCTGGGCCACATTTATCTCGGCACCATCGGCATGCAGGGCGCCTACAAGGCCATGCGCACCGGGTATGTCGACGAGACCTGGGCCCGCGAGCACCACGAATACTGGTATGACGACGTGAAAGCCGGAAACATCCCGGCCCAGCGCAGCACGCCTGTTGACCCACCCGGTCAGACGGCGCAGGCATAAGCCCCGAAGAGTTGTAGTGAGGAATCCCATGAAAAAAATCCTGATCATGAGCTTGCTGGCCGCCGCGTCGGCCGCGTCGCTGGCCAAGCTGCCCGCCCTGAGCGACGAAGCCAAGGCCAAGGCCGCAGAAGCCGCCGCCAAGACCGCATGGACGGGCAAGCTCGAGGCCTACCAGCTGTGCAAGTCGCAAGACAAGGTCGCCGCCGCCTATTACAAATCGGCCAAGGCTGCCGGCAAGGAAACCAAGCCGCCGGCCGCAGCGCCTGCCTGCGCAGACCCCGGCCCCTTCGCCTATACCCCGCCTGAAGCCAAGCCGATCGAAGCCTCCGGTGCGCATTCACCCGCAGGCACGGCCACCAGCCCGCCCAGCACCAAGCAGCCCGATGCGGTTGGAAATCCTGCCAAGAAGTCCTGAACTATCCAGGGATTCATTCGCTTCCTCAAAAAGCCGACCCCGCAAGAGGCCGGCTTTTTTGTTGTAGTCTTCCTTCATGCCCGCTTCGACACCTCCTCCCTCACGCCTGCAAAGCCTGCCCCGGCTGACCAACGCCCAGGCACCATTGACCTGCGAGGTTGACGCCGTCAATGAATATGGCGAGACGCACAAAGTCGCCATCCCCGCCGAGCGCGCGCTCACCGTGTATGTCGACAAGCGCGAGCTTGTGACGCTCATGACCCTGGGCGCCCACCCCGAGCTGCTGGTGCTTGGCTACCTGCGCAACCAGCGGCTCGTCAAGGACGTGGCCGATATCGAATCCATCACCGTCGACTGGGATGTGGGCGCGGCCGCCGTCAAGACGCGCCACGGTATTGAGGACATTGAGGAAAAAACTGCCAGACGCGTGGTGACCACCGGCTGTGGCCAGGGCAGTGTGTTCGGCGGCTTGATGGACGAGGTCGATGCGATCGTGCTGCCGGCCGATGCACACATCAGCCATGGTCAGCTCTATGCCCTGGTCAACACCATACGGCTCAAGGAAACGACATACAAGTCTGCCGGTTCGGTGCATGCGTGTGCATTGTTTGCGATGACGGCCGGTGACCCCGAGATGCTGCTCTTCGTCGAAGATGTGGGCCGCCACAACGCCATAGACACCATCGCCGGCTGGATATGGATGCAGGCCAGCGCCTCGGTGAGAGAGGCAGGCAAAGTTTTTTATACGACCGGCCGCCTCACCAGCGAAATGGTCATCAAGTCCGCGCAGATGGGGGTCCCCATCGTGGTCTCGCGCAGCGGCATCACACAAATGGGGCACCAGGTCGCGCAATCCGTCGGCCTGTGTGCGATTGGCCGCGCCACCAACAAGCGCTTTGTCTGCTATGCCAACCCACAGCGGCTCAAGCTGCAGCCCGAACTGGCCGGCCCCCGCCCTCGCATGGCGGGCGCTGAGCCCTGAATCTGCCGTGGCATGATGCCGCCATGCACGACGCCCGCGTTCAACACACCTCGCCTGGCATCCCGGAACCCTTGCTGAGCCCGGTGGACCGCGGTCGTCCTGATACCTCTGGGAGGCTGAGCACATCACGCTGGATAAAGGAGGGGGTCCGTGCTGCGTTTTTCCTGCCTGTCCGCGTGGCGGGGAAAACACCGACGCCATTGCAGGTGATGGGTATTGTGATTCTGGCCGCAACCATGGAAGTTGCATTGATGCGGCTGGAAATTGCAGGTCCCGCGGTGTTTAACCTGCAGGCCTGGTTGTCGACATGGTGGACGATCGGGTTGGGCGTTGGCCTGGCGTGGTGGGCTTTTCCTGCTTCGGCAGTTGTGCCTGCCCCTGAAGCGGACGAGCCGTTTCCCGGTGACCAGCCGCCTCGCGGTGTGGCGGCCTTTTTCGCGCTGTGGCTGGCAGCGGGGCTGCCCAATGTGTTGCTCGCCCAGGGCGTGGTTGCTGCGATTGCGCACGGCTGGATCAAGGCGGCGGTGTTTTCGGCTCCCTGGTTTTACTGGGCGTTCTATTCGGCGGTGACGGTCTGGGCGCTTGGCGTGAGCCTTTTCCTCTTCGTGCGTTTCGCCGGATGGACCTGGCGGACTGTCGTATTTGCGCTGGTCCTGCTGGCAACCACAGGCCTTTCCGCCTGGCAATTCGAGGCGCGTACCTGGGGGGTGGACTACGCGAGCCAGGCCACCGAAGACGGCCGGCCCCGCCTGCAGCTGAGCCAGCAGGTTTTTGAAGAGCAGCAGGCGCTGATGGAAAAGACCATGGCCGCCATCGAGCCGCAGCGTCGCGGTATCACCGACGTCTACGGCCTGGTGTTTGCTCCTTATGCCGCGGAAGATGTATTCCTGCGGGAAAGCAGCATGGTCAGCCGTGTGCTTGTCGAGCGCTTCGATGCCGAAGGCCGCGTGATGCACTTGGTCAACCATGTCAGCACCGTGCAAACCCATCCCTGGGCCACCACGCTGAATTTGCAGCGCGCCATCGACGCGCTGGCCCAGCGCATGGATCGCGACAACGACGTGTTGGTGGTCTACATGACTTCGCACGGTGCCAGCGACTTCAAGCTGGCCGCTTCCCACTGGCCGCTCGAAGTGGCGCCCTTGACCCCCGGCGAGCTGCGTGAAGCGCTCGACAACGCCGGTATCCGCCACCGCGTCATCGCGATATCGGCCTGCTATTCAGGCGGCTGGATCGAGGCGCTCGCTGGCGACACCACCCTGGTCATGACGGCGGCCGACGCCACCCATACCTCTTACGGTTGTGGACGCCTGTCCGAACTGACCTTCTTCGGCCGCGCCATGTTTGACGAGCAGTTGCGCAAGACACATTCTTTTGAGCAGGCTTTTTCCCGTGCCGTTCCGGTGATCAAGCTGCGCGAAATCGACGCCGGCAAGGATGACGGCTTTTCCAACCCGCAGATCAGGGCGGGAACCGGCATCGGGCCGGTGCTGCGCGCGCTGGAGCAGCGGCTGGATGCCTTGCCGGGTGCTCCGGTTTCGGCCCCAGCTCCAGCCCCGGTGGTGGCGGGACCCGGCTTCAAAACGTCTCCGTAACCCTGCGCTAAATCCCTCGCAAAACCCGGCCATGATGCCGGGATGCGGACTTTGCGTTATGGTCGCTTCATGAACACCCTTTTCCTCAAGCTCGGCTGGAAAACCCTGTTGCGTGACCTGCGCGCCGGCGAGCTGCGCCTCCTGATCGTCGCGGTGACCCTGGCGGTTGCTGCGCTCACCGCGGTCGGTTTTTTTGCCGATCGCCTCAAGGGTGGCCTGCAACGCGATGCCCGCCAGCTGCTGGGCGGCGACGCCGTGATCCGCAGCGACGGCATCACGCCGGAAGCCTTCATTGCCAAGGCTCAGGCGCTGGGCCTGAAGGCGATTTCCACCGTTACCTTTCCCACCATGGGCCGCGCAACCGACGCTGACGGCGGCGCCAGCAAGCTGGTGGCTTTCAAGGGGGTGCCGGAGGGCTACCCATTGCGCGGCAGCATGAAAATCGCCGACAGCCTGGACGGCCCCGGCGAGGACACGCGAGAGGTGCCGGCTCCTGGCACGGCCTGGGCCGACGCCTCGTTGATCGATGCGCTGGGCCTCAAGCTCGGCCAGACGCTGTTGATGGGCGACGCCAGCTTCAAGCTCACCCGCGTCATCGTGCAGGAGCCCGACCGCGGGGCCGGTTTCATCAGTTTTTCTCCACGCGTGATGATCAACCAGGCCGACGTGGCCGCCACCAACCTGATCCAGCCCGCCAGCCGCACCAACTACCGCTTTGCCGTGGCCGGCGACGACAAAGCCGTCAAGGCCTATGTGAAGTGGGCCGCCGACGAGATCAAGAAACCCGGTGCGGAGTCGGGCATTCGCGGCGTGCGCCTGGAGTCGCTCGAGTCGGGCAGCCCCGAGATGCGGCAGACGCTGGACCGCGCGGAAAAATTCCTCAACCTGGTGGCCTTGCTGGCGGCCCTGTTGAGCGCGGTGGCCGTGGCCATCGTCGCGCGCGGTTTCGCCACCAAGCACCTGGACGACTGCGCGATGCTGCGCGTGCTGGGCCAGCCCCAGCGCACCATTGCGCTGGCCTACACCTTTGAGTTTGTCGTCGCCGGCATGCTGGCCAGCGCCCTTGGCGTGGCGGTGGGTTTCGCCGTGCATTACGCCTTTGTGCTGCTGCTGGCCGGGCTGGTTGAAACCGCGTTGCCGGCGGCCACCTGGTGGCCCGTCGTTTTTGGCATGGGCATGGGCTTGACGTTGCTGCTGGCCTTTGGCCTGCCGCCCGTGCTGCAGCTGGCGCAGGTGCCGCCATTGCGCGTCATCCGCCGCGACGTCGGCAACCTCAAGCCCGCGTCAATGGCAGTGCTGGGCGTGGGTGTGGCCGGCTTTGCGGCCCTGCTGGTTGCTGCCAGCAGCGACCTTAAGCTGGGCCTGATTGCCGTCGGCGGTTTTGCCGGCGCGGTGCTGGTGTTTGCCGCGGCCAGTTTTGCCGCCGTCAAGCTGCTGCGCGCCAGCGTCAACGAAGTCACCGCCCCGCGCTGGCTGGTGCTGGCCACACGGCAGCTGTCTGCCCGGCCCATGTATGCCGTGGTGCAGACCAGCGCCCTTGCGGTCGGCTTGCTGGCCCTGATGCTGCTCGTGCTGCTGCGCACCGACCTCATCAGCAGCTGGCGCAAGGCGACGCCGCCCGATGCACCCAACCGTTTTGTCATCAACGTGCAGCCTGAGCAGGGCGAGGCTTTCCAGAAAGCACTGCGCGACGGCGGCGTGAAAAAATTCGACTGGTACCCCATGATCCGCGGCCGCCTGGTGGCGGTCAACGGCAAGGCTGTCACGCCCGACGACTTTGAAGACGACCGCGCCAAACGCCTGGTGGACCGCGAGTTCAATCTTTCCAACAGTGCCGACATGCCAGGTCACAACCAGGTCACTGGCGGGCGCTGGACCGGCGGCGAAAAAGACGCCGTGAGCGTGGAAGAAGGCCTGGCCAAAACATTGGGCCTCAAGCTCGGTGATTCCTTGCGCTTTGACATCGGCGGCCAGATCAGTGAAGCGAAGATCACCAGCCTGCGCAAGGTCGACTGGGGTTCCATGCGCGTCAACTTTTTTGTGATGTATCCGGTGGCGCAGCTCCCAGCCGATGTGCCCGTGTCTTTTATTAGCGCTTTTCGCGCACCCGAGGCCCCCGCTGTGGCGCCCGGCCAGCCGCAGCCCCAGAGTTTTGACAACACACTGGTCAGGGCGTTTCCCAACATCACCAATGTCGACATGAGCAGCACGCTGGCGCAGGTGCAGCGCGTGCTTGACCAGGTGATACGCGCGGTGGAATTTTTGTTCGGCTTCACGCTGGCCGCGGGCCTGGTCGTGCTGTTTGCCGCCATCACCGCCACGCGCGAAGAGCGCGCCAAGGAATTCGCCATCATGCGGGCGGTCGGCGCGCGTGCGTCCTTGCTGCGGCAGGTGCAGCGGGCTGAGTTGGCCGGAGTTGGTTTGTTGGCTGGCTTTCTGGCATCCATCGTTGCGCTAGCGGTGGGCTGGGGTTTGGCTCGCTTTGTGTTTGACTTCAGCTGGACTGGTTCGTGGACGGTACCTTTGGTGGGCAGCCTGGCGGGGGCTTTGCTGGCGCTGGCGGCGGGGTGGTGGGGGTTGAGGTCGGTTTTGAATACGCCGGTGGTGGAGACTTTGCGGAAGGCTCAGTAGCCGAGCCGGTTTTTGCTCCGGCGTAGCGCTCTCATCAAAGGATAGCTGGCCGGGGGTTGCCCGGCATGCAACTCACTTTCTTTTGCTTCGCCAAAAGAAAGTAAGCAAAGAAAAGGCGACCCTGGTTCCTGCGTCCCTGCGCTTCGCTGCGGGCAACCTGCGGTGCTCGGTCCAGCCGGGGTCAAAAACAACTCGCCTTCGGCTCAAACAAGTTTTTGCCCTGATCCGTCTGGCCCTGCGCTCCTCGGCGCATACACAAGGGCCAATCGGGAGCGGGGACAGAAATACAAAACCAACACAAATACCAACAAGGACTCGCCACGGCGAGTCCTTGTTTCTTCTGGTATTTCGGGTTTTGTTTTCGGTTGTTTGGTATTCCTGCCTCCACCCCCTTCTGTCTGCGCCGAGGAGCGCAGGTTCAGGCGGATCAGGGATCGCGATTGTCTGAGCCGAAGGCGAGTTCGAGCGAGACCCCGCCTGAACCGAGCACCGCAGGTTGCCCGTAGCGAAGCGAAGGGACGCAGACAGCAGGGTCGCCTTTTCTTTTGCTTACTTTTCTTTTGGCGAAGCAAAAGAAAAGTGAGTAGCCGCCGGGCTACCCCCGGCCAGCAGCTCTCAGAAGAAGACGCATAGCCGGAACGAGAACCGGCCAATGACCCCTCTCAACCAACCCCAAACCCCAACATTCGATAATCCAAAGATGCAGATAGAAGA
Organism: Polaromonas sp. P1_E11; assembly: GCF_056405995.1. Lineage (NCBI taxonomy): Bacteria > Pseudomonadati > Pseudomonadota > Betaproteobacteria > Burkholderiales > Comamonadaceae > Polaromonas > Polaromonas sp. P1_E11. The sequence continues at coordinate 1,211,034 of NZ_JBFUBA010000001.1, read as the reverse complement.
AAAGCCCCCAGGAAACCCTCCCTTCGAAACTCCCTATGCCTGGATAGGCGGCGAAGAGCGGGTCAAGGCATTGGTCGAGCGCTTCTACGACCTGATGGACCTGGAGCCCCGCTACACAGCCCTGCGCGCCGCGCACGGCAGCACCCTGGACAACGCCCGCCAGCGTCTCTTCTGGTTTTTATGCGGCTGGCTGGGCGGGCCGCAGTACTACACCGACCGCTTCGGCCATCCGCGCCTGCGCATGCGCCACATGCCCCAGCAAACCGGTGGCGGCTCGATCGGCATTGCAGAGCGTGACCAGTGGCTGGCGTGCATGGACCAGGCCATGCGTGAAACCGGTGTCGATGAAGCGCTGCGTACGCGGCTGAATGCGTCGTTTTTCCAGACGGCCGACTGGATGCGCAACAGGGGCGAGTGATGATGCCGCGCCCCGGTGCAATGCCGGTTCACCGAATGCTATGAAAAATATAGCTGCCTGCGCCCGGCTGCAAAGGGCTGCAGCCGGTATTGATCCCCGCTAGAGGGCGTACCGGCGCCGGCCGTGAGGCAGCACGTTGTGAAGCCACATGCGCTCACGAATGTGCGCCCGTAGCGAATTGGCCGACAAATCATCCGGATGATCCTCACCGCGATTGCGCGGGGCTTCTGCTGCCTTGGCGGGTTCGGGTTGCCTGTCTTTCTGGATGAAGTTGGTTTCCCTGAGCACATGGCCGCGCACAAAATCTCCCTGTCCGTCAATTTCGTCATACCAGTACACCGACGTCACGTGGGTTTCACTGGCTTCCACCTTGATGTCCCTCTGGACGATCCGATTGCCATCTTCAATGCCAAGTTTTTTCCTGTGCAGCGCGTTCATCCAGACAACTCCTCTTTGTTTTTAGTAGGGCGACTCTAACGGCATGTGACGCATTGCGCGGATGGCCCTGGCAACTAAAGGAGGGGGCGGCGCCATATTCCACGCGCCAGTGGCCTGAGGCCAACGGAAATGAGCATTCGTTCACATGCGTGGCAGATTTCCGGCCGGTCGTTGCTGCAGGCCGGGCACGCTGCGGACAGATAAAGCAAGCCGGCATGGAGGCGGCAGCCGTAGGAGAATCGGGGGCTGCTACCACCCCCACAAAAAAACATGCAACACGGCTACCCCACAGTGATCACTGCGCATTGCCCGCTTTCTCTCCACGTGCGCTGCAAGGCCGCGGCATGAGGCCCGTGTACCTGGCGCTGTCGGGCGGGGGCACACGCGCCATGGTGTTTCACTGCGGCGTGCTGAGCTTCCTGGCGGAACACCAGGCACTGGAGCGGGTCAGCAAGGTGTCTACTGTTTCGGGCGGCAGCCTGCTGGTGGGCCTGTTGCTGCAGCTCAACGGGATGCGCTGGCCCGGCAGCAATGAATGCCTGGAGGTGCTGCTGCCGCGCGTGAAAACGCTGCTGACCACCACAGACCTGCAGAACGCCGCCATGCGCGCCATGCTGCACCCGCGCAACTGGCGCTTTGCGCTGTCCCGCGCCAACGTGCTGGCATCAGCCATCGGCAGCGCCTGGGGTGTCAACGCGCTCATGGAGGACGTTCCCGCTTCGCCGGCCTGGGTGGTCAATGCCACCACGGCCGAAACCGGCAAGCGCGCCAGCCTCGAAGGCGACGCGCTGCGCGACTGGATGCTGGGCTCCACACGCCTGAAGCAACTGCCGCTGCGTGACGCAATGGCCGTGTCGGCGGCGTTTCCGGGCCTGATCGGCCCTTATGTCCTGCCGACCGACAGCTTTGACTGGAACCTGCCGATGTTTGCCTCCGGCGAAGACGCCCGGCCGGCCGAAGACCGCTTTGCCCGCATCCACCTCTACGATGGCGGTGTGTACGACAACCTCGGGCTGGAGCCGTTCTTTGACGCCGGCTTTGGCCCCAAGCCGAAAATCGACGGCGTGATCATCGCGTCCGATGCCGGCGCGCCCTTGCCGGTGGGCTTTGCGATGGGCCCCCTCAGCATCTTTCGGCTCAAGCATGTGGCCGACATCATGTCCGACCAGGTCCGCGCGCTGCGCGCCAGGGGGCTGATGGCCTACGCCGCGCGCCAGCCCGGCCGCGCGGCCTACCTGCGCATAGGCGCCACCGCCCACGAGGTCGCCGAACGCGCAGGCGCCGACTGCCCGGCCGGCGAATGGCTGGACGCGGAGAGCGTGATGGCGGCCGCTGCCTATCCGACCTCATTGAAGAAGGTGCCGCTGCCCACGTATGAGCTTGTGTTCAGGCATGGCTATGAATGTGCCGCTGCCGGGCGGGCGGGGTTCGGGCTTTAAACGGCTGGCGGCTGAAACGGGACTGGGTATCTGGCTTGCTATCAAAAATATAGCTGCTCGCGCAGATTCTGATTGGGCTGCAGGCATTTTCTGTTCGTGAAAAGTGCCTTTTCGCGGCGTCGAACCGGGTTATTGGTGCCCGTCGGGCAAAAAAACAGCCGCCCGGGGCCTTTTTCGGTGAATTTCAGGCATCAAATCCGCCTTCCACCCAATCACATAAAGCGCGAGCAGCTATTGAATTGATAGCAATGTGTGGAGTCAGCCAATCTTGCCCAAGTTCCAGCAGGCGCCGCGGGACCGGCTTTGCCGGACCGCAGGGTGCCGTCCCCTGCAAGGGGAAAAGACACTACACGTAGTGAGTGTCGATAGGGGTGTACTGACTCTTTCAAGGGGAAAAGACACTACACGAAGTGAGTGTCGATAGGGGTGTGCCTATCCTCGTCGATAGGGGTGTACTTATTATCCAGCCTCCAGCAACACCACCAGCGCCCCGGCGCCGCCTTCCGCCGGCCGCGCCTGCACAAAGGCCAGCACCTCCTGCTTCTGGATCAACCAGCTTTGCACCTTGCCCTTGAGCACCGGCGTCTTGCCGGGAGACCCCAGGCCTTTGCCATGCACCACGCGCACGCAGCGCCAGCCCACCTTGTGCGCATCCTTGATGAAGTGAGCCAATGCTTCGCGCGCGTCCTCGCGGCGCAGTCCATGCAGGTCCAGCTGGCCCTGGATGCTCCAGCCGCCGCGGCGGAGTTTGCGCACCACGTCAGGCCCCATGCCGGGCCGCCTGAAGCTCAGCGCTTCATCGGTGTCCAGCAGCGTTTCCACGTCGAACTCGTCCGAGATGGCTTCACGCATCACCGCGAGTTCATCGCGCTGCTGCTGCACCGGGATGGGCGCTGCCTGCGCCACCGGCAACGCCGCCTTGTGGCCCGGCAGGTGTTTGGCCGGCAGGGCCTTGACGGGGCCGACCGCGCGCGAGAAGAGTTCTTTCTCGGCTTTGGCCTTGGCGGCTGCTGCCACGCGCGCGGCTTCCTGTTCTTTTTCAAACTTCGCGCGGGCTTCAATGTCCCGCTTGACGGCCTTGAGGTCCTGCAGGCTTTTGAGTGCGGGCGCTTTCATGATGCTTACTTTATCGTAGTGCTTCAGTACTCACCGATGTAGATAAACCACGCGTCGGGTCATTCAGCGGCGGATCTGGCGATGGCTACGCTACGATGTTCCGCTAACTTGCTGAGCGATATCAGGTCATCGACGCGCGTTCTGCCAGATCCGGATTTTGAATTGAGGGAGAGAAAAAATGAAACGGTCCACCGCCGTGCTTTGCGGAGTCCTGTTGCTCTGCATGGGTGTATTGGCTGTCAACAAGATCCAGGAATTTCGCATCGCGGTCGCCGAGAAAGAGGCGAGGGCGAAATGGGAAGCCTCTCCGGAAAAGGCTCGATGGGAAGCCTCTCCGGAAAAGGCTCGAGTGGACATGTTCAACAGGATCGAGATGAATCCGTGGTCTGCGGATATTGCAATGGCCCGGTTCCTGCCGCAGCGCTATTCACCGCAGGCTTCCGATTGGCAGGGCAAGGAAAAGCTCTTCTACAGCCAGCTGCTGTCGGGCGGAAAGTTTGATGTGCTCGTTGTGCCGTTCCAGGTTGGGGGCTGGGCTGTCGACAGGGCAAGCCGGTCCATCATGACAGCGGAGCTCGCCGCAGGCGTCGCCAAATCACAGAAAGTGAAAATTCCTGACCCTTACCTGGTGGCAAAAGCGCTTGGTGAGGGACAGCGCCAGCTCAAGCAGGAAGAAATCTACAAACTTGCCGACGCCATTGGTGCAAAACGCATTGTCCGGGGCTACGCGGGGCATGACCGGAAAGGAAAAATGGCGATCGCCATCCTGACCCAGGACCACGCAGGCGCCACGCGCAATGGCGCTGCCTGGACCGGCCCTGTTCAGACGAAGAAATTTGAGAATATTCCATTTGGCGATGAAGTCCCGGCCATCGAGGCCTATGAGTCCGTGTTGCCGGAAATCCTCAAGTCCGTAGGCGCCTATCCCCCGTCGCCGCTTGACGAAAAGACAGCCAGCCGGCTGGAGCTGGAAGCGCTGCCGTCATCTCCGCTCGGCTTGGTGGCACCGGCCGGCAACCCGGCGCAGGATGCATATGCTTTTCTGCTGTACAGCGCACTGGCGCCCACAACCGTCGAAAGAACGAAAGAGATATTTGCCGAAAAGGCGTATCTGGCGCTTTTGGACTTGTCACCGCAGTCGCCAGACTACCGGGCGCTTCGGGCGCGGACCTACATGGCATTGGGTTTGCGTATGGCTGCCATCAAGGCACTGGGCGACGCGCAAACTGTCGAGGAAAAAGAACTGCTTGGCGCGCTGAACGGAAATATCCTGGAAGTGCGTGCAATGGCGGCGCTTGAAAAGAATCCCTTAAAACGCTTGTTGCAAAAGATCGATGAGAACAGGATTGCTACAGCCTACGGCACGATGACAACCAAAAAGGCAGTCGCCGAAGTGGCGGCGTTGAAGCTGCCCGGAACCATATGGCCGTTCATCGTGACGCGGGTTTTTGTAGAAACAGACCCGTGGGTTCAGAACGATAATGCTTCCCTGAAAATGCTTCTTGACTATGAACTGCCGGTCAAAGGTTACGCGATGGTGGACATGGCACGCGCGGCATTGCCCCTTGCCGACCCCGACAAGGTTCAGGCCATGGTGAATCTGTCGGTGTTTCATCACGGCCGCAAGTTCATCGAGGCCAACACGGCCATTTTGTGCTGTGGGCTCACACCTGGCAAGCCGGGCCCGTTTGACTATCTGGACTTGCTCCAGGCTATTGGCCATGACAACCTGATGAGCCGCATCAATTTCCTGTCCGACGTCCAGGGCATTCCGAATCAGGCCTTGGTTTTTGCGAACACTATTGACGCAACCTACAAGGGTTACCCGTACTACGCGTATGAGCGCTCAAGAGTGGAGGCAAGGCTCGCTGCAAAGTCCGCCGGAGCCGAAAAAGAGCAATTGCTCAAGGCCGCGCACCAAAACGCGTTCGACGCAGCCTACTGGGAGCAAGGCCAGTCGCTCGTCGCAGTAAGGGCCCTGAATCATTTCAATGCTGACGGCGGTCAGTACTATGGACACTACGACAATCTTTACTATGCCGATGTTCCGTTCCGTCCTTATTACTGGACCTGGGCAGACGGCGGCAACTTGCAGACGCATGTTGAAAACGAAATTGCCGCTTTGAAGAATGCCACTTCGGAAATCGGAACCTTCTCGCAGCTGCACGGGCTATACCGTCAGTTTTTCCCCGACCAGGGGCGGGACACCGATCTTTTGGCGTCAATCGCCGGGCGTTTCGTGGGCTCCCCGGAACTCAATAGCATCCTCGGCGCCGAGGCTACGAGGCAGGGAGACACCGGGAAAGCGCAGGCTTACTATCGGGACAACCTCAAGCTGGCACCCACGCGGTGGACTTCCTATAGCGATGTGGCATGGATGCTGTTCGCGGCGGGTGACGTCAAGGCCGCCGCCAAGATGTTCCATTCTTACGAGGGCTTCAAGAAAGGGTCCGAAGACGGCCGGGTTGCCACCGCGAACCTTGCTTATGAGGCCGGGTCGTATTTTTACTGGGCGGGTTATTTCGACCTTGCCAGGCCGTTTTATCAAATCGCCGTGTCTCAGAGGTCGGGGTCTTCCGGTGAAATCACGAGCGATACGCGTCTGAAGCTTCTTGCCGGCGATATTCAGGGCGCGATGGCCGGCACCTTGCGGCGTGCGCAACGTTACCAGGAGTCGTATGCTTACCGGGACTATCTGGGGCTTCTTCACGCAAGCGGCCATTCCAAAGAGGCCTGGGCCGGCTTTGAAATGCTGGCGAAACAAAGCCGCGCTCCTCACATTTGGGAGTCTGCGCTGGTAGGGCATCACATTTCCGGTCAGCCTGAAGCGGAGGTCGTGAGCTGGGCGCAACAGGGGAAATTCCGGGGCACAACGGAGGACAAGATCGCCGCAACCGTTTACCTTGTGCGTTTTGCAACCACGGACCGCACGCCTTCCAGCAGCTTGTCTCAGGCGGTAGACGCACTGGATTTGCCGCGATGGAAATTACCCGAATACCCCAAGCCGGTTTATGAAGGGCATTCGATCCTGCTGAAAGCGCCAGTGAAAGAGCGCGTGAAATCCATGCACGCGTATTTTGTGGAGGCTTACCGGGCCATCAAACTCAAGGACTTTGCCGGTGCGAAGGCAATTTTCTCCGAGTCTGCAAAGTTTTACGACCTGACCGATTACCAGGTCAATTCAACGTTGACCTGCTATTTGCCTTACTACGCTTATGCGGCTGTCAAGGCGGGAGACACCTCAATGATTGAGAAGATGGTAAGCGGCACCGAGGTCTCCAGACAGGACTTTGACTATCAGCTGACCATGGCGATTCTTGCCGCAGCATCCGGCAAAAACGAGGAAGCGTTGCAATTTCTTCAACGCGCGCGGCACCTGCGTCCGCACACTGAGAAAAGGGCCTTGCTGACGCAGTACACCTTTGGAGAGATCTCCGAACTGGTGGCGGAAATGACCGGCAGCAGCAAGATCAGGGCCTTGGCGCTGGAGTGGGCCCAGAAGAGTCAGAAGTTCGAACCCTGGCAATCCTGGGCTTATGCACTGGAAGCCAGGTTGACCAGGAACCCTGCCGAGCGCAGGCGGGCCTTGGCGATGCTGTTTTATCTCGACCCCAAATCGGAAGGCTTGTCTGCGTTTGGGCGACCCGAGATTGATGCCGCCGTCAAGGCATTCGGGAAGTCCAACCCCTTTCTTTCCATCAATCCGGAAGTTGTAAAAAAAGAGGCGATCTAGAAAGAGTTTCGACTTCTACAACAATCCCAATTCGGCCATCGACACGGCCTGGGAGCTTGTCACCACAAAATGGTCCAGCACACGCACGTCGACCAGCGCGAGCGCAGACTTCAGAGTTTGCGTCAGCGCCTCGTCGGCGCGTGAGGGTTTGGCGGTGCCGCTGGGGTGGTTGTGGGCCAGCACCACGCTGGCGGCGTTGAGCGCCAGCGCGCGCACCACCACCTCGCGCGGGTAGACGGATGTTTGCGTCAAGGTGCCGCGAAACAGTTCTTCCAGAACGATCAGCCGGTGCTGGCTGTCCAGGAACAGCACTGCAAAAATCTCGTGCGGCCGGCTGCCCAGCTGCAGCTGCAAATAGTCCCGTACCGCCTGCGGTGTGTCAAAGAGCGTTTTTTCACGGAGCTTTTCGGCAAGCGCCCGCCGGGCAAGCTCCAGTACCGCCACCAGTTCGGCGCGCTTGGCCGGGCCCAAGCCCTTGATGCTTTTCAGCGCTTCGGGGCCGGTGTGCAGCAGCCCGGCAACACCGCCAAAGGTATCGACCAGTTCCTGGCCCATCTGCAGCGCATTCTTGCCGGGCAGGCCGGTGCGCAGCAGCAGGGCCAGCAGCTCGGCATCGCTGAGCGCGCCGGGGCCGCGGGCCAGCAGTTTTTCGCGGGGGCGGGCGTCCTCTGGGAGGTCTTTCAGGAGCATGGATAGGCCTGTAGGGCTGAGTGGAGAGGAAAGCCGGCGCCGGTGAGGCTAAAAAACCGGATTAAGCCTGATTTGGTCCGGTCAAGCCGTACTTTCTACAATAGAGGCAGTTTACAAACACTTGCCCGGCGCCAGCCCGGCCGCAGAAAGTCTTATGTCCACCGTGGAATCCCCCGACGCTACCCTTGTCCAGCAAGGCTCGTTCCTGACCCTGCACTACCGCATGGCCGGGCCGTCCGTGAACGGTAAACCGGGCGCGGACATCATCAACACCTTTGATGGCAAGCCCGCCACCCTGAGCCTGGGCACGGGCGAGCTTTCTCCGGCCATCGAGCAGCGGCTGATCGGCCTGCCCGAAGGCACGCGCACAACCTTCGAGCTGCCCGCAGGCGTTGCCTTTGGTGACCGCAATCCGGAGCTGGTGCAGTGGGTGGCGCGCAAGCTGCTCAACGAACTGGGCGACCCGGATGAACATTACAAGGTGGGCGACGTGGTGCAGTTCCCCACGCCGGACGGCATGGGCCAGTACGCGGGTGCGGTGCAGCAGGTTAAAGAAGGCGGCGATGCCGTGCAGTTTGATTTCAACCACCCGTTGGCTGGCCAGCCGGTGGTGTTTGAAGTGCAGGTAATAGGCGTTCTATGACTGAATCCAAAGTGCTTCCCCAGGAAATCCTGCTCGCTGAGCCGCGCGGTTTTTGCGCAGGTGTGGACCGCGCCATCGAAATCGTCGAGCGTGCCCTGACGAAATTCGGCGCGCCGATTTATGTGCGCCACGAGATCGTGCACAACACCTATGTCGTCAACGACCTCAAGGAAAAAGGCGCCATCTTCATTGAAGAGCTAAGCGATGTGCCCCCGGGCGCCACGCTGGTGTTCAGCGCCCACGGCGTGAGCCAGGCCATCCAGAAAGAGGCCGAGCGCCGCGGCTTCCAGATTTTTGACGCCACCTGCCCGCTGGTGACCAAGGTGCATGTGGAAGTAGCCAAGCTGCACAAAGAGGGCTACGAATTCATCATGATCGGCCACAAGGGCCACCCGGAAGTTGAAGGCACCATGGGCCAGCTCGACAGCGGCATCCACCTGGTGGAAGACGTGGCCGACGTGTGGCGCATCAGCCCCGCCCAGACCGAGCGCCTGGCCGTAGTGACGCAAACCACGTTGAGCGTGGACGACGCGGCAGAGATCAGTGCGGCGGTAAAGGCGCGCTTTCCGCAAGTGCGCGAACCCAAACACCAGGACATTTGCTACGCCACGCAGAACCGGCAGGACGCCGTCAAGGTGTTGAGCCCGCAGGTCGACATCCTCATTGTGGTCGGCAGCCCGACCAGCTCCAACAGCAACCGCCTGCGCGAGCTGGCCGCCAAGCTGGGCACCGAGGCCTATATGGTGGACGACGCCAGCGAGCTGAAAGAGTCGTGGTTTGAGGGCAAGGGCCGGGTGGGCCTTACGGCAGGTGCGTCGGCGCCAGAGATCCTCGTCAAGCAGGTGATCGACCGCATCAAGGCGCTGGGCGCCGTGTCGGTGCGCAAGATGGAAGGCATTGAGGAAACCATCAAGTTCCCGCTGCCCAAGGGCCTGAAGCTCGATGCCCAAGGCCAGATGCTGGAAGTCAACGACAGCCAGCTGCATCAGCTCTGACCTGATTTTTTACATGACCAATCGCTATCAAATTGAGAGCTGCTTGCGCACGTTCGAAGCGGGCTACGGCCACTTTATTCATAAAACCCCGCTGTGGAAGCTGCCCGGGAAGGCGCTGGGTGTGGAATGCGCTGAGGTCTGGCTCAAGCTCGAACACCTGCAAACCGGTGGCAGCTTCAAGGCGCGCGGCATGCTCAACCGCCTGCTGTCCAACCCCATCCCCGCCAGCGGCGTGATCGTGGCTTCTGGCGGTAACGCGGGCATTGCCACAGCCGCCGCGGCCCGAGAGCTGGGCGTGCGTTGCGAAGTCTTTGTGCCTGAAGTGTCGACGCCCGCCAAACGCGCCAAGCTGGCTGCGCTGGGCGCCGAGGTGGTGGTGACGGGTGCGGCGTACGCGGATGCGCTGAAGGCCTGCCTGGCCCGTCAGCAGGAAACCGGCGCGCTGCTGACCCATGCTTATGACCAGCCCGAGGTGCTGGCCGGCGCCGGCACTATGGCGGCTGAGATTGAGCAGCAGGGCGGCCTGCCTGACTCCGTGCTCGTCAGCGTGGGCGGCGGCGGCCTGATTGGCGGTGTGGCCAGCTGGTTTGAGCAGCGCAGCCGTGTGGTGGCGCTGGAGCCTGAGCTGGCGCCCACCTTGTACAAAGCCCGCGAGGCCGGTGAGCCGATCGACGTGGCCGTTGGCGGCATCGCCGCCGACTCACTGGGCGCCAAACGCATTGGCGGCCTGGCCTGGGAGGCCACGCAGGCGCATGTGCGCGATGCGTTGCTATTGACTGACGAATCCATCCGTGTCGCCCAGTTGTGGCTGTGGAAGGAACTGAAACTGGCCGTGGAGCCCGCCGCGGCCCTGCCGCTGGCCGCACTGCAAAGCGGCCGCTACAGCCCGCGCGCCGACGAAAAGGTCTGCCTCATCATCTGCGGCGCCAACCTGGACCCGGCCAGCCTGAACTGAGCTGAACGGGCTCTGGTGATCGCAGCTGCACAAAATACAATGGCCCCATGCTAGATATCAACCTGCTTCGCAAAGACCTGCCGTCGGCTATTCGCCGGCTGGAAACCCGTAAAACCCCGCAAGCCTTCCTCAATGTGGAAGCCTTCCAGGCGCTGGAGGCCGAACGCAAGGCCCTGCAGATCCGCACCGAAGAGCTGCAGAACCAGCGCAACACGCTGTCCAAGCAGATCGGCCAGCTCAAGTCCAAGGGTGAAGACGCCAGCACCATCATGGCGCAGGTGAGCGCTTCCAAGGCCGAGCTTGAATCGTCTGCCGCCCGTCTGGACCAGATCCAGGCCGACATGCAAACCCTGCTGCTGGCTGTGCCCAACCTGCCGCATGAAAGCGTGCCGCAAGGCGCAGGCGAGGCCGGCAATGTCGAAGTACGCAAATGGGCCCCGATTGAAGGCCCGGGCGGCGAGCCTCCGGCTTTTGCTTTTGAAGTGAAAGACCATGTCGACGTGGGCCAGCCCCTGGGGCTGGACTTTGAACTCGGCACCAAGCTGACCGGTTCGCGTTTTACCGTGATGAAGGGCCCGCTCGCCCGCCTGCACCGGGCGCTTGCGCAGTTCATGCTCGACGTGCAGACGCAAGAGCACGGCTACACCGAGTGCTACACGCCCTACATCGTCAACGGTGATTCGCTGCGCGGCACCGGCCAGCTGCCCAAGTTTGAAGAAGACCTGTTTGCCGCCAAAAAAGGCGGGCAAGAGGGCGCCGCTGAAGCCGAAAGCACCGCGCTGTACCTGATCCCCACATCGGAAGTGCCGCTGACCAACTTCGTGCGCGATGAAATCGTCGCCGAAGCTGACTTGCCACTTCAGTACACCGCCCATACGCCGTGCTTCAGGTCCGAAGCCGGCAGCTACGGCCGCGACACCCGCGGCATGATCCGCCAGCACCAGTTCGACAAGGTCGAGATGGTGCAGATCACCCACCCCGACAAAAGCTACGAAGCGCTTGAGGCCATGACGGGCCACGCCGAAGCCATTTTGCAAAAGCTGGGCCTGCCGTATCGCGTCATGCTGCTGTGCACCGGCGACATGGGCTTTGGCGCCGCCAAGACCTACGATCTGGAAGTGTGGCTGCCCGCGCAAAACACTTATCGCGAAATCAGCTCGGTCTCCAACTGCGAAGCCTTCCAGGCGCGCCGCCTGCAGGCCCGCTTCAAGAACGCGCAAGGCAAGAACGAGTTTGTGCACACCCTCAACGGCTCGGGCCTGGCCGTGGGCCGCACCCTGGTCGCCGTGTTGGAGAACTACCAGCTCGCCGATGGCTCAGTCACCGTGCCGGAAGTGCTGCAACCGTACATGGGCGGCATCAAGGTGCTGGCCCCGGCGGCGGGGAAGTAAATCTTCAGCCCAGCCCGAGCCGCGGAACTGGCTTTGCCAGGCCGCAGGCGGGCGGCCCCCTCGGGGGGCAGGGAACACATGAAATGAGTGACCGTGGGGGCCATATCTGGGCTGATAGAATATCGGCTCCACACTGGAGAGGTGGCAGAGTGGCCGAATGTACCTGACTCGAAATCAGGCGTACCGCAAGGTACCGTGGGTTCGAATCCCACCCTCTCCGCCAAAATTGCATCCAGAGAAGTCTCGATTGATCTGAGAAATGCCCTGAAAGCCCCGTAAATCGGGGCTTTTTTGTTTTCATAAAGTCCAGATGGGTCTTTTGACACCCAGGCATTTTTGGGGGAATGGTGGCGGGAGTTCCCCCGTATCGTTACGCGGCCATCTTTGCAATCAATTGCAATGACTGAGCGCAGGCTGATGGGTCAGTTCCTATATCTGTCCTTACCCGTCATTACGTCGACCTGGTAGCCGCCGCGAACATGATCTTTGTACCAGGCCCAGCAGGTCCAGGCGACCGATCCAATAACCACCGAAAATGCCACGAGATAACCCCAGGCTGGGATCAATCCCGGGCACTCAACAGCGGCCGGCATCATTGAGCACTCGTCAAAATGGCTGACGGCAAAGGCCCCAGCGCCGGCAAACAATCCTGGCAACAGGGTTACAAGCGATCTGAGGTAGTTCGGTTTTCGGCGTCGTGGCATGGGGTGCTCTCTTTCGTTTCATCGTAGCGCACCCGCATTTCTGCTAAACGCCTCAGCTCGCAATCATTGCTGGCAGGTGTCTCTGCTGCGATGAAAATAGCTGCGAATCTCGTCAGGTTCGCTGCCTACCGCATAGACCGCCACACGCAATTCGTACTCTGTGCATTTCAACTCGGAGCACCACGACTCCACGACGCGCGGATCAGTCAGGCTGATGCGGTTGGTCGTGCTGTCTGCGTCAGGAAATTTTTGTGACATGACGTACCCCCTTCAAATGGGACATTTCATGGAGGCCCACTGAAGCGTAGCAGTGCGGACCTGTAGTAAGTAATTGGTGCAAAAAATCACGCCATATTGCACCGACCACGCTTTACCTGTGCACTTTCCTATATTTCGATGAATACCGCATCCTTCAATTGGAGGAGATGTCTGTTGAGGTACATGTCACGATATGTGACAAGACCGGCGCCATGAAACCATTCCATGCGCTCATGCTGCTGTGGTTTTGGGGGTTTGCTGCTGCTCACGCTGGCGGCATGAATGCGCAGTGCTGGTGACTGTCACCGCCGCTGCGCCTGGCAGGGGCGGCTGCCGCAACGGCGTCGATGGCCCCTCAGGACAGCACCCGCGAAGGACGGAAGGCCTTCCAGGCTACGGTTACGCTTTCAGGCGGTCACTGCTGTTTAACGGACTGGTCATCGCCTGCACGAATTCAACGCACATCATCCTGATGGGATGAACTTCGGCTTCGGTCACGCTGGCTTTGGCCATTGCCGCTTTCTCGATGTCTTCGTTTTCCAGTTCTACAAAGACGTTTTCACCGTCGTGGGTACGTAGATGAACGCGCAACTTGATTCCGGTGCTGGATAGCAGCATGTGATTCCTTTGTGATCGGGTTGACTGGATGTCGTGTCGGTGTGGATGAGGTGGCCGCCGTAGCACGGCGCCGGCCATCCGTCTTTCGATGAATTCATTTCTGGCTGCCTGCCAGTCAACCCATCGGCGGATGGGCCAATCGGCCCATTTCGTCACCGCCTGGGTGGCGGCTTCCTGGTCAGGCTCAAGGCCGGGCGGAGTTTGGCAATCGGGGGTGACGCTGTAGCTCAGCCGGCTGGTCTGGTGGCGGCTTTCCACAAAGCCGCCCGCTTCCAGCATGTCCATGGCTTGCTGGACATCGCTGGGTTCGTACGTGGGTTTCCAGTGAGGGTGAAGCGAGGCTAGCGTCCACCAGCCGCCGGTGGCGCGCAACAGCAACCACAGGGCACGTACATCGTGGGTGATAAGGTCGCCCATGATTGGTCGCGATGTCGCTCAGGCGCTCTGATGTCGTTTACGGTTGGGAGCACGGAGGCCCATCCGTGAGAGCATTGTTGGCGGTCAGCTCATGTGCCAGTTTGCGCTGAACCTGATTGCGCTGGTGCGGCATGGTGACCGTGATCTTGCGCGTCTGCTGAAAGGCCAGTGCCCGGCTGGCGGGATTGAGGTAGCGCGACGGCCAGAGATCCTCGGGCCTTTTGTCGAGGGCGCGTGCCACGAGCTGCTCGGCCGCCAGCCAGGGGCTGGTCAGCACGCGTTGTATGTGGCTGTAACCGTTTTCCATGGCAATTTTTCGAAGACTGGTACCGCGTTTGCGGAGGGCAGCAATGACATCGGCGGGGTGCATATCTTCCTGTGCGGGTGTCGATTTAATTGTGCTCATATCTAATATTTTGAGCACAAAACAGGCCAAGTCAAACGGTTTTTTCTGCTTGTTTCAATTTGTGCTACTTTTATTGTATTTTTTACTAATTAAATGAGTGTTATGTTTGCTCATTTTGTGGTTGGGGGAACAAAATAGTGTTCATGAACACAAAAGAAACAGCATCGGGGGCGGGGGGTTCTGGCTCATCTGGCAAGCTCCAGCACTATTCCTTTGCCGCCGTAACGCCGGTCAAGGCGGAAGAGCCCGTTGCGTGGTACCTGCATGAGGCCGCAGCAGCCGTCGACAAGGCGAGTGCCAGGTCAGTGCGAACCGAAGCCAGGTCGGTTTTCATGCGCCAGTTTGGCCAGCGTTGCCGCATGGCCCGGGGCACAAGGGAAATCAATGAGGTTGCGGCCACGGTCGGGGTTCACCGCAACACCATCTGGAACATAGAGCGTGGCGACAGCCTGCCGGATGCGTTCGAGCTGGAAGTACTCGCCAGGGAATACCGGTTGACGCCTGGGCAGCTACTGGGCCGGGAAGCTCCGGACGAAAGCCGGGCTGCTGTGGCAGTGGCGCGCGACGTGCGCGCGGTCGAGGCCGGCACGTTCGTCTATGCGCCCCTGTTTGACCTCCGCGCTTCGCCGGGCCGGGACGTATTCAACGACCTTGGCTCGGTTGTGGCGATGCGTCCCTTTGATGTGCAGTTCATCCGGTATGACCTGGGCATTGACCATAACGATATTGTCATGTCCACGGTGGCGGGTGCCTCCATGGAGCCGTGGCTGCATTCCAGGGACGCAGTACTGACTGACTTGCGGGATCGCGATGCCCTGACAGAGGGCGTGCACATGGTGCGGCTTGACGGGGCCTTGCTGATCAAAAAACTGCAGCGCCTGCCCGGCAAGATATTGCGCGTCAGCAGCTACAACCCGGCGTATGAACCGTTTGACATCCAGGGCTACGAAAGTACGGACCGGGATTTTGCCGTGCTTGGCCGTGTGCGCTGGGCCGGCGTGACTTTTAACTGAGCGTAAGTCCCTAGACCGCAACGCAAAAAGCGTATGCCGCAGATGGCATCGCGGCCCCGGATGCGACGTAAACTCGCTTTCCATGGACCACCCCACAGCGATCCGGCCTATCCAGGGCGCGCCAGATATCTCGCGCGAGGAGTGGGTGGAAATGCGGCTGATCCATATCTTCATGCGGTATGCCCGGCCGGCCCTGCATTCCGCGCTGGTGCTGATCGTGTCCATGGTGGCGATTCTTTACCGCCATGTAGACCTGCTCAACCTGGGCATCTGGGCAACGGCAGCGACGCTGGTGACCCTGGTGCGGTACCGCGTCATCGGCATCTACCAGCGTTCCCTGGTGGGCGTCAGCGGCCCTGCGTTGCGCGCATTCATGGCGCGCTACACGTGGACGTGGGCCATGAGCGCCATGGTCTGGGGCGCGTCGATGTTTGTGTACTTCCTCAAAGCGCCCGTGTATGACCAGTTCCTCGGGATGATCGTCCTGGTCGGGATGGCCGGGTTTGCGGTGGGCACCTTTTCCTCCTGGCCCCCCTGCTTCAAGGGCTATGTAAACGGCCTGGGCGTTTCCACCCTGACGGTATTTTTCTACCAGCTGATGCTGGAAAGAGGAATTTCTTCCACGTTCAATACCTGGGGCATGGTGGTGTTGATCGTGATTTACTGGGTGGTCATTCGCGTGTCGGGCCAGCGCTTTCACCAGGTGCAGCGTGCCAACCTCGAACTGCAGTACGACAACTCCGAACTGATCCGATCGTTGACTGAAAAAAGCCGTGCCGCTCTTGAGGCCATCGAGATCAAGAACCGCTTTATTGCCAGCGCCGCGCATGATTTGCGCCAGCCGGTGCATGCCCTGGACCTGTACGCCGGCTGGCTGGCTGCCGAGCCTGAATTCGTGGCGCAGATAGCACCCAAGATCGTCCGGTCGACGAAGGCAGTCAACGACCTGTTCAACTCCCTCTTCGACCTGGCGGGGCTGGAGTCCAGCCCACTGCGGGTCAACCTGCAGGCCGTAGACCTGGCGGGGCTGGTGCAGGATCTGGAGGCGCAATACGCACCCTTCGCGCGGGAGCGCAACCTGCGCCTCAGAATCCGCCCTGCGGTGGGACAGGTAAGGTCCGACCCCGTGCTGCTTCAGCGGCTGGTCGGTAACCTGTTGTCGAACGCGCTGCGCAACACGCATCGCGGAGGTGTGCTGCTGGCTGTGCGCCGGCGCCGCGGGGTGCCATGCATCGAGATATGGGACACCGGTGTGGGCATCGCGAAAGAACACCAGAAGGCGATCTTTCAGGAGTTCTACCGGATTCCGCTGCAGGGTACCGAAGAAGGATTTGGGTTGGGCCTGGCCATCGTCTCGCGCCTGAGCGAGGCGCTGGGGCATCCTGTGCGGCTTGCCTCCAGGAGCGGGCGTGGCAGTGTCTTCTGGGTGGAGTTACGCGCGCCGGGCCAGTGACCCGGCCCGGTGTTGTTAAAGCAAGCCCTGGGTACGCGCCAGGTGGCTGGCCTGTGAGCGGCTCTTGACATTCAGGCGCCTGAACAGCCGCCACAAATGCACTTTCACCGTGTGCTCACTGATCTGCAGCTCTTCGGCGATGTCGCGGTTGCTCATGCCCTTGTCGAGCATGACCAGCAACTGCTTTTGCCGCTTTGACAGCTTTTCCGTCGGGGTGGATGGCTCCGGGTCGAGTTCTTCGCTCAGGAAGACGCGCAGGACGTTCGATATCTCGGTAGCCCCCGCAGACTTCTGGATGTAGGCATCGGCACCTGCCTCAATGGACAAGTCCTCGTAGTCCTGGGCCGGCGCAGCCGACAGCACCACCAGGGGCACGTTGGGGAATTGGTGTTTGAGCTCACGCACGCCAGAAACACCATTGGTGTCAGGCAACCTCAAGTCGAGGCAGATGAGTTCGGGGACCCCGTGTTGCTGCACGGCAGGCGTTACCGCGGCGAGCCGGTCCAGCTCGGTCACAGTGGCCTTGCTGCTAAGGCGGCGAATCAACATGACAACCGCTTCGCGCATCAGCGGATGGTCATCTATTACAAAAATACTCATTAGTTCACGTCTGAAGTATCGTTCCTGTCAGCTATCGAGCATAACTGGTGAATGTCAACTTTGGGGCACTAATAAACTTGAAATTGCGGTATTTTTTCAGGGTGGTAATACCCCAAAACAACAATGAATAAGTCTTTCGTACCAATGTGATTCTGTTGAGGGCCGCCGCGTACGGCCAAAGCCTCTGGCCCAAATTGCTTAATCCCGCAACTCAGGGGGTTACAGGTGCAAAGAAACGTAGCGCCATTTCCACCTCGGCTGCCTCGATACCGGGCAAGATTTGAAGCTTATCTTGCAGTGCAGCAAGCGCGCCGGCTCCTTCGTTCTGCAGGGTGGAAATCAGCAGCGCGGCTTCACGGGGAGATTCAAAGCCCTGGCTCTGCAAAAGCACCTTGGCATCAGCGTCCTGCAGCTTGAAATAGAACTGGCCGTCCTTCTCGCGGTATTGTTTGAAGGCCGGAGCAACACTTTTGACTGACTTCCCTTTCGACGCGCCCGCCGGTTTTGTCGCGAGGTTGCGCAAGCCAACGGCGCGACGCAACTCGCCCATGAAAGGCGTGGCCTCCGCGCGCGCCTTCTGCGCACCCGCCTGCAAGGTCGCCTCGATCTTTGCCGGGTCGCTGATGAGGTCGTGGTATCGCTCACGCATGGGCGCGACTTCGCGGTCAATGCGCTCGAACAGCAGCTGTTTGGCATCGCCCCAGGCAATGCCTTCGGCATAGGCCTTGCGCAGAGCCTGCGTTTCGTCCGCGCTCGCAAAGGCCTGGTAAATCTGGAACAGCGCCGAGCCTTCGACTTCCTTGGGTTCGCCCGGTGCGCGTGAGTCGGTGAGGATGCCGGCGATCAGCTTGCGCATCTGCTCGCGCGGGGTAAAAAGCGGAATCGTGTTGTCGTAGCTCTTGCTCATCTTGCGTCCGTCCAGCCCGGGGAGCAGCGCGACGGACTCTTCAATCACCGCTTCGGGCAGCACCAGGTGCTCACCGTACAGGTGGTTGTAGCGCTGGGCCATGTCGCGCGCCATTTCGATGTGCTGGATCTGGTCACGCCCCACCGGCACCTTGTGCGTCTTGAACATCAAAATGTCCGCGCCCATGAGCACCGGGTACATGAAGAGGCCGGCAGTAACGTCGGCATCAGGGTCGTTGCCGGCAGCCTCGTTCTTGTCGACCGAGGCCTTGTAGGCATGGGCACGGTTGAGCACGCCCTTGCCCGTCACGCAGGTCAGCAACCAGGTGAGTTCGGGGATTTCCGGGATGTCGGACTGGCGATAGAACGTGACGCGCTCCGGGTCCAGCCCTGCGGCGAGCCAGCTCGCTGCGATCTCGAGTGTGGACTGCTGGATGCGCGCGGGCTCGTCGCATTTGATCAGTGCGTGGTAGTCGGCCAGAAAGTAAAAACTGCGCACATCGTCGCGAAAGCTGGCCTGGACCGATGGCCGGATCGAGCCGACATAGTTGCCCAGGTGGGGCGTACCGGTGGTCGTGATGCCGGTGAGGAAGCGGGTGGGGGACGGTGTACTCATGACAATCTTGGGGGCAATGAAATGGGGAGGTTGATCAGATCCAGCAAGCTGTATCCCAGCACCACCAGTGGCCAGAGCCAGTAAGCGCTGACGATGCCAAGGAGAACGAGCCCCATGACGATGAAAAACCCCCATGGTTCGAGGCGCGCGACAAACTGAGCCTGCTTCCAGGGCAGCAGGCCCACCAGTATGCGGCCGCCATCAAGCGGAGGCAAAGGAAAAAGATTGAAGGCCCACATCACGAGATTGACCAGTACGCCGGCCTGGCACATGACCAGGAAGAACGGCTCCTGGACACCGGCGTTGACCAGTACTGCATACAACACGGCCCAAAGTACGACCTGTATGAAGTTGGCGGCGGGACCCGCAAGTGCCACCCAGATCATGTCGCGTTTGGGTTTGCGCAAATTTCCGAAATTTACGGGTACCGGTTTTGCGTAGCCGAACAGAAAGGTGCCTGAGGTGGCGAAATACAGCAGCAGCGGCATGACGATGGTACCGAGGGGGTCGATGTGCTTTACGGGGTTCAGCGTGACACGGCCCAGCATCCAGGCGGTGTTGTCACCGAAATAGCGGGCCACATACCCATGCGCAGCTTCGTGCACGGTAATGGCGAACAGCACGGGCAAGGCGTAGATGGCTACGGTTTGAATCAGGTTGGCGATATCCATGCCGGGATTGTCTCAGACCGCCCGGCGCCGCCAGGGCAATGTCACCTAAAGGCCCAGCGCGGCCAGCTCACCCCGTCCCTGCCGCACCACGACAGGCTCGCCGCCGTCGCCCATCGCCGTCAGGTCGATCACGGTGGTCGGCTCCTGGTGGCAGGCGCCTGCGTCGATCACGGCAGCCAGTTCATGCTCCAGCAGCTCGCGGATTTCGTGCGCGTCGTTCAACGGCTCGGTACCGTCCCGGGGGATCAGCGTGGTGGCCAGCAGCGGCGCGCCATGCAGCTCCAGCAGCGCCTGCAGCACCTTGTGTTCGGGCACGCGCAGTCCTATGGTCTTGCGCGACGGATGGCTCACGCGGCGCGGCACTTCCTTGCTGGCTTCGAGGATGAAGGTGTAGGGCCCCGGCGTGGCGGCCTTGAGCAAGCGGAACTGCTTGTTGTCGACGCGCGCGTAGTTGGCCAGCTCGCTGAGGTCGCGGCAGAGCAGGGTCAGGTGATGCTTGTCGTCGACGCCGCGAATGCGGCGCAGGCTGTCGGCCGCGGCCTTGTCGTCGAGATGGCATACCAGCGCATAACTGGAGTCGGTCGGCACGGCCGCAATGCCGCCGCGCTCCAGCAGCGCCACCGCCTGTTTGAGCAGGCGCGTGTGCGGGTTCTCGGGGTGAACTTCAAAAAACTGCGACATGGTGACTCAGGTGGCTTAGATGTTGTCCGGGTATACCGAATTCAAGACTCAACCGGTTCAATGGCGACCCGGCTGTCGCGCACGGCCAGCCACGCGCCTGTGGCTCCGCAGATGGCGATCATGGCCATGCCAAACATCGACCAAAAATCAGGCACATGTGAAAACGCCAGCCAGCCGCCGAGCATGGCAAAGCCGATCTGGGCATACAGAAACGGCGTGAGGGTCGACGCCGGCGCGCGGCCGTACGCCAGGATCATCATGAAATGTCCCACCGTTCCCAGGAAGCCCATCAGGCAAAGGCCGGCCCATAGCGTCCAGGCGTCCAGCCAGGTCCAGACAAAGGGCAGAGCCAGCGAAGCCACCAGCGTGCCGACCCAGCCGGTATAAAAGTGCATGGTGAAGGGGTCTTCGGTGCGCGCCAGCCGGCTGGTCAGGATCTGGAACCAGGCGTTGGTGACCACAAGCCCCAGCGGCAGCAGCATGGCCCAGGTGAAGTCGTCGCCGTCGGGGCGGATGATGATCAGCGTGCCGGCAAATCCGCCGATGACCAGTGCCCAGCGTAACCACGACACCCGCTCTCCCAGTGTGAGGGATGCCAGCAGCGTGATGACCAGTGGCGTGATCATGACGATGGCCGTGAACTCACCGACCGGCATGTGCTTCAGGCTGAAAAACGCGAGCATGCTGCTGCACAGCAACAGCACACCGCGCAGGCACTGGAATTTCGGGTGTGCCGTGCGCAGCACAGACCAGCCGCGCGACGGCAGTACAGCGACGGTGGTGGCAACGGCCTGGAAGGCGTAGCGAAACCACAGGGCCATCAACAGCGGCACACCGGCGGAAATGAATTTGGTGGTGGTGTCCAGAATCGCGAAGCAGGCCACTGCGGCTACCAAAAGCGCAATGCCGGTCGGAACGTGCGAGGTGTTGTTCGCGGGGCCGGCCATCACTGGATGCGGTCCGCCAGCAGCTCCCACACCGGTGTCAGTTCGCCCGGCAGAAAGGGCAGGGTGCCCAGGTCGGTGTGGCTTTCGTCGGGGCTGTGGAAGTCGCTGCCGCGCGAGGCGGCCAGGCCGAACTCTTTGGCCGTTTCGGCGTACCTGAGGTATTCCTGCGGCGTGTGGCTACCGGTGACAACCTCCACGCCGCGCCCGCCATGGGACTTGAACTCGGTGAACAAGGCGTATTCCTCGTTGGGGGTGAACTTGTAGCGGCCCGGGTGCGCAATCACGGCAATGCCCTTGGCTTCGGTGATCCAGGTGACGGCGTCGCGCAGGTTGGCCCAGCGGTGCGGCACATAGCCGGGCTTGCCTTCGGTCAGGTATTTGCGAAAGACCTCAGGCGTTTCGCGGCACACGCCGGACTCCACCAGGAAACGGGCAAAGTGCGTGCGTGAAATGAGCTCGGGGTTGCCGACAAACTTCAGCGCGCCTTCGTAAGCCCCCATGATGCCGACCTTGGCCAGCGAGTCCGACATCTCCATGGCGCGCTGTTCACGGCCGCCGCGCGTATTGCGCAGGCCTTGTTGCATCGCAGGGTCGTTGGCGTCGAAACCCAGGCCAACGATGTGGACCGTTTGCCCCGCGAAGGTGACGGACACCTCGGTGCCCGTGAGGTAGTGCATCCCCTGCGCTTTGGCGGCGGCGGCGGCGCGGTGCTGGCCACCTATTTCGTCGTGGTCTGTCAGGGCCCAGAGTTCGACCCCGTTGGCCTTGGCCCGTTCAGCCAGTGCCTCCGGTGTCAGCGTGCCGTCTGACACCACAGAGTGGCAGTGCAGGTCGGCATTCAGGATGTTTTTGGGAGTCACTGAGCCATTTTAGGCTTTGCGGGGTATTGGTGCAGGCTGGGCGCAATCTCCCTGACCTCAGAAGGCTCGCTGTGCGCCGGCATGCGGTGCCCTTGCACCTAGGACGATTTTGATGAGTTTCAGGTCGCAACCCCAATGATGACGGGCGCAAGCAGCTATATATTTGATAGCGATTGCTGGCTGGCATGGTATGCGCCCTTATGCTTCACGGCGGCCGGATGCTATTAAATATATAGCTGCTTGCGCCCGTTTTAATTGGGCTGCAGCCTTACAGCCCCAAAGCCGTAAGCTCCGGCGAGAGTTTTTCCCACGGCACATCAAAGCCCGGCTGGCTGCGCTGCGGTGGCGGCGCATGGCTGCGCAGGGCCCAGTGGGCGCCGGCCAGCACGCTGTCGATCAGCGGCACGCTCACCCCGGGTTGCAGGGCCGCGGCCATTCCCGCCAGGCCTGCACCCCCCAGAATGACGGCCTGCGCGCCCAGCTGGCGCACCGCGTCGCGGCAGGCCTGGGCGAGCAGGGTGCGCGCGGCGGCAGGGTCGGCCGCAAGCTGTGCCCCGGTCGGTGCAACGGTGTGGATGCCGGCCAGCGCAGGCGCATGGCCGAGCGCCTGGGCCAGCCGCTGAAGCATCGGGCCCCAGCGTTCACCCCCGGTGACGATGGCAAAACGGCCGTGGCGTGCCGCCTCGATGAACGCCGCTTCGGCCAGGCCGGTCACCGGCACCGGGCTGCTTTCGCGCAGCGCCAGCAAGCCAGGATCGCCAAAGCAGCCGATCAGCACCGCATCAGGCGTTTCAGGTGCGCCACCCGTCTCACCTGTGCCGGCCAGCGCCGCGGCCCAGGCGTCCAGCGTGGCGTGGGAGGCGACCGCGTAGCTGGCTTCGTCCGAGATATAAGGCGCACCGAAACGCGCGGTGACGGTGCGTACCTGCACGTGCAGCCCGGCGGCGGCTTGCACGTGGGTTTGCAGCAAGGCGCTGACCGAAACAGACGTATTGGGATTGATCACCAGCAGCCGGCGCATGATTAAAAATTCACCCCTGTCCAGGCTCACTGCGTGTAGCCTGTTCTCCCCTCAAGGGGACGGCGCCTGGGGCCGGCAAAGCCGGGCCCTCGGCCCCCGCTGGTGAAATACCTCCTCTGGTGGCCATATCAGCTGAACAGCGTAGACAGATCAGGCGCGTCGTCTGCGGGCGGTGTGAACTGCAGCTGTGACTCCAGCCGCGTCAGGTGCTCGCGCATGTGGCGCGCGGCTTCCTGGACGTCGCGCAGGCGAATCGCGTCCAGCAGCTTGCGGTGCTCGCGGCAGCCGCAGGCGGCGGCTTCGTCGCGGCTGTCCTTGTGGGACGTGCTGTAGGTCATCAGGATCAGCGACGTGCGCGAGGTGAGTTCGCGCAGGATGCGGCCCAGCGTCTGGTGGCCGGCCCGCTCGGCGATCTGCAGGTGAAAGTCGCCCGACAGGCGGATCGCGCGGTGCATGTCGCCGGCCAGGCGCGCGGCTTCTTCGTCGTCGATGCAGCGTTTGAGCTGCTGCATGTCGGCCTCGCTCGCCTTGGCAATGAAGAGCTCCACCAGCGTGGGTTCAATCAGCCGGCGCACTTCAAAAACTTCGCGCGCCTCCTGCTCGGTAGGCTGGGCCACAGTGGCGCCGCGGTTGGGGATAAGGGTGACGACCTGCTCATTGGCCAGGCGCACCAGCACCGGGCGTATGCGCGTGCGCGACACGCCGAAGGCACCGGCCAGCTTGTCTTCGACCAGCTTGGTGCCCGGCGGCAGGCGGTGGTCCAGGATGGCCGAGATCACGCGCTCATACATTTCGCTATCGGTCAGGGGAGTGGCTGTCGTTGCCTCGGTCATCGGGTGCCTTTCTTTTGCCGGCGGCCCAGCCACCAGGCCAGGCCCAGGGCCAGGGCCATGACCAGCAACGACACCACAGTGGTGACGGTACCCAGAGCATAAATGGACGGCGTGGTGACGGTGGTGGTCAGTCCCTGCAGCTCCAGCGGCAGGGTGTTCACGTCGCCGATGGCCTGCGAGGTGCGGGCGATCTCGTCCCAGCTCAGGGTAAAACCAAACATGCCAATGCCCACCACCGACGGTGCAATCAACGGCAGCACCACATGCCGGAAGCCCTGCCACGGCGTGGCGCCCAGGTCGCGCGCGGCTTCTTCGTAAGCCGGATTGAAGCGATTGAAAATCGCGAACATGATCAAAAGGCCAAAGGGCAGCGTCCAGGTCAGGTGCGCGCCCAGCGCCGACGTGAAGAGCCCCAGCGAGGTGCCGTAGCCTTCCAGTGCATCGGCCATGCCGAAAGCCTCCAGCGCTTTCTTGACGCCGGTGTCGAGCAGGCGGAACTCCAGGCCAATACCCAGCGACACGATGATCGACGGCATGATCAGGCTTGCCACCACCACAAAAAACAGCGTGTTGCCGCCCGCGAGTTTCTTGCGAAAAGCCAGGCCGGCCAGCACCGAGAGCACCACCGTGAAAGCCATCACGGCCAGGCCCAGGCCCAGCGAGCGCTTGAGCGCCGCGCCGATGTCCACCACGCCCAGCCCTTCGGCCAGCTTGTAAAACCAGTGCAGCGACACACCGCGCAGCGGAAACGTCAGCCCGCCTTCAGGCCCCTGAAAGCTCAGCACCACGATGACAAACATCGGGCCATAAAGGAACAGCACAAACAGCGCAAAAAATGCGGCCAGGAACCAGAAGCCGGCGGTGCGTTTGTCTTGCATCACAGTTCCTTTCGGATGTCGACCAGGCGGGTCAGCGCCCAGATGATCATCAGCACAATCGCCAGCAAAATCACCGCGTTGGCCGCCGCCAGCGGAAACTGCAGGTAAGACGTCTGCACCTGGATGATCTTGCCGATGGACGCGATCTGCTGGCCGCCCATGACGCCGATGGTCACGAAGTCGCCCATCACGATGGTGATGACGAAGATGGAGCCGATGATGATGCCCGTGCGCGACAGCGGCACGATGACATTCCACAGCGTTTGCCAGGCCGAGGCGCCGCTGTCGTTGGCCGCTTCGATCAGGCTGCGGTCTATGCGCATCATTGAATTGAAGATCGGCACGATCATGAACATGGTGTAGAGGTGCACAAACGCCAGCACCACCGAAAAGTCCGAAAACAGCAGCCACTCCACAGGCTGGTTCACGATGCCCAGGCCGGCCAGGCTCTGGTTGACCAGGCCATTGCGGCCCAGCAGCGGCACCCACGAGATCATGCGGATCACATTGGACGTCCAGAACGGTATCGTGCACAGCACAAACAGCAGCGTTTGCACGCTTTGCGAGCGCACATAAAAAGCCAGAAAGTACGACACCGAAAACCCCGTCACCAACGTGATCAGCCAGACCAGGAAACTGAACTTGAAGGTCGACAAATAGGTCTTGAAGGTGACACACATCTCCGACGTGTTGCCGCAACCTTCAAAGACGGCAAAGTAGTTTTTCAGCGTAAAGCCCGGCAGCAACTCATACTCATTGAAGTCCCAAAAGCTGACCATCAACACCAGCGCCAGCGGAACCAGAAAGAACACCACAAACACCGCCGTCAACGGCGTAGCCTGCCACCAGGCGGCCAGCGCACGCCCCGGCGCTTGCGCTGGGTTGGAATGGGCGGTGATTGCAGGTGCGCTCATAAATATCCAAAAATAAAAAAGAGCTAGGGCGAGCGAAGCGAAGCCTGTTCCAGGACACCGCGGAACCGGCTTCGCCGGGCCGCTGGTGTCGCCCCCTGCAAGGGGGGAGGACGCTACACGAAGTGAGCGTCAACGGGGGTGTGCCTACGCAGCGACGAACTCATTCCATTTCTGCACCATGTAATTGTTCTCATCCATCACCGCATTCCAGCAGGCGATGCCGCCCATGCGGGCTTCATAGCTGCCGCCGTCGCGCACCGCGCCGGTCTTGGCCAGCACATCGCCATTGGGGCTCTTGATGTCCTGCGAGGCCGGCTTGCCTTCCATCCAGTAGGCCCACTCATACGCTTCCATCTTGGCCTTGGCGGTTTCCAGCACGGCGCTGTAATAGCCCTGGCGGTTCAGGTAAGCGCCGGCCCAGCCGTCGAGGAACCAGTTGATGAACTCATAGGCGCCGTCCAGCTTCTTGCCCGACAGCGTGGCGGGCAGGCCAAAGCCGGCAGCCCAGGCGCGATACCCTTCTTTGAGCGGCTGGAAGTTGCAGGCGATGCCCTTGGTGCGCACGGCCGTCACGGCGGGGCTCCACATCGACTGGATCACCACTTCGCCCGAGGCCATCAGGTTGACCGACTCATTGAAGTCTTTCCACAGCGCGCGGAACTGGCCGGCCTTCTTGGCTTCGATCAGGGTGGCAATCGTCAGGTCGATCTCCTTCTTGGTCATGTTGCCTTTGTCCGGGTACTTGTAGATGCCCTTGGCCTCGACCACCATGGCCGCGTCCATGATGCCGATCGACGGAATGTTCAGGATGGCCGCCTTGCCCTTGAACTCGGGGTTCAGCAGCTCGGCCCACGAGCTGATCGGGCGCTTGATCAAATCGGGGCGAATGCCCAGCGTGTCGGCGTTGTACACCGTGGGAATGAGCGACATGAACTGCGTCGGGCTCTTGGCGAATACCTTGCTTTTTTCGCCTTCCAGGTAAATCACCTTCTTGGGCGCGGTGCCCTGGTCGCCCACGGCCTTGCCGGCTACGGTGCCGGTGGTGAACAGCGTGGTGATCTTGTCGGCGTTCTTGATGCGCTTGGTGTCAATGCCTTTCAGGTTGCCGGTGGGTACGATTTTTTTCAGCGAAAAGTACTCGGTGTCGATCAGGTCAAAGCTGTTGGGCGCGGTCACGGCGCGTTTGGTCACGTCGTCGGTGGTCACTGCCACATATTGAATCGTGATGCCGGTGTCGGCCTTGAATTTTTCGGCGATGGCCTTGTCCTGATTCACCGCGGTGCCCAGGTAACGCAGCACGATTTTTTCCTGCGCGTGCACGGCCGGGAACAGGCCCGTAGCCAGAATGCCCGCCGTGCCCTTGAGCAAAGCGCGGCGCGGCACGCCGCCCGCGGTGGTGTCGATGGCGGTGTCTTTTTGATCAGGAAGAGCGTCGGACATGGTGAAAAACTCCTGGTGGCTTGGGTGGAAATCTTCTTGCGAAGGGACGGGTGGAAAAACTCTGTATCTCTGTGCTTGTCAGGCAGGAACTGCGGCCTGCAGCGTGTGCGCCGCCTCGGGCGCCCATGACAGTTGCACGCTGTCACCCGGCGCATAGGGCCGGGCCGCAAACGCTGCTTCCGGCACCATCACCGACAACTCGGCTGTGCTGTGGGCCGTAGGTGAAACGCCCGGGTTTTGCAGGCCCAGCAGCACGTAAGGGCCCTGGTATTCGACATCGGTGACCACAGCGCGCCGGTTGTGCGGCGCGTCGGGCGCGGCCTGGCCGGCCGGGGTGATCTGCATGTGGTCGGTGCGCACGCCGATCTTGCCGGTGGGGGTGTCGAGCACGTTGTGCCCGCCCATGAAGCGCGCCACAAATTCACTCGCGGGGCGGTTGTAGATTTCGTGCGGTGAACCGACCTGTTCGATCAGCCCGTGGTTCATCACCACCATGGTGTCGGCCAGTGCCATGGCTTCTTCCTGCGAGTGGGTGACGTGGATAAAGGTCAGCCCCAGTTCTTTTTGCCAGCGCCGCAGCTCGGCGCGCATCTGGATGCGCAGGAAAGGGTCCAGCGCCGACAGCGGCTCATCGAGCAGCAGCACCCGCGGCTGCGTGATCAGCGCGCGTGCCAGCGCCACACGCTGCTGCTGCCCGCCCGAAAGTTCAGCCGGCTTGCGCTCCGCCAGGTGGCCCATCGCCACGCGCTCCAGCAAGTCTTTGGCCTGCTGGCGGCGCGCCGCCTTGTCCACGCCTTTCATCTTCAGGCTGAAGGCCACGTTGTCGAGCGCCGAAAGATGCGGAAACAGCGCAAAGCTCTGGAACATCATGGCCGTGCCGCGGCCGGCGGCGGGCAGGTCGGTGATGTTGCGGTTTTCCAGCAGGATGTCGCCGCTGGTGACGGACTCGTGGCCCGCCATCATGCGCAGCGTCGTGCTTTTGCCGCAGCCCGAAGGCCCGAGCAGGCAGCAATAACTGCCGCTGGCAATGCGCAGGTTGATGCCGTCAACCGCCGGCTTGTCTTGCTGCGCGTACCGTTTGGTCAGCGCAATGGCTTCAATGGCGGCGGGGGGCGGGCTGGCAAGAGCGTTCATGCCAACCCTCTTTGCAAGGCTTGTGCCAGCTTTGTATGCGATTTATACCTGGATTGTGTACAAAATGCATGATTCTGGTGCCGAGGAAGCCGTGCCCGCCTGCCATGCTGGTGCATGCTGTAACCAGAAGTTCCTGAAACTTCTGGCCGTCAGGTTTGGGAGCCCACCATGAGGTGCCACCTGCCCTTTTCAGGTTTTCTTCCTGTCGCCGCCGGAGCTTGAAGCCAGCAGTCGATGGCCTACCATCAGCGCTTCCGTTTTATGGAGCCGCCCTTGATCACCCTGCACCACCTCAACAATTCCCGCTCGCAACGCATCCTCTGGCTGATGGAAGAGATGGGCCTGCCTTATGAAATCCAGCGCTACCAGCGCGACCCCAAAACCATGCTGGCGCCGCCTTCACTGCGCGCGGTGCATCCGCTGGGAAAGTCACCGGTGATCACCGACGGCGAGTTCACGCTCGCCGAGTCGGGCGCCATCATTGAATACCTGGTGGCGCGCTACGGCGCCGGCCGCCTGGCGCCCGAGGCCGGCACGCCGGCGCACCTGCGCTACACCTACTGGCTGCACTACGCCGAAGGCTCGGCCATGCCGCCGCTGCTCCTCAAGCTGGTGTTCGACAAGGTAGAGAACTCGCCGATGCCGTTTTTTGTCAAGCCGATTGCCCGCGCCATCGCCGGCAAGGTCAAGAAGACCTTTATCGAGCCGCAACTGCGGCAGCACCTGGATTACCTGGAAATGTCATTGGGCCAGAGCGACTGGTTTGCCGGCGCCGAGTTCAGCGGCGCAGACATCCAGATGAGCTTTCCGCTAGAGGCGGCAGCTGCGCGCGGCGGGCTGAACGAGAGCCGGCCCCGGCTGATGGATTTCCTGGCGCGTATCCATGCCCGGCCCGCCTACCAGCGTGCCATTGCGCGCGGTGGCGAGTTTGCGTTGCAGTGATATCGGCAAGATTTGCTATTAAATAAATAGCTGCTCGTGCTGATTCCTAAAGGGCTGGGGCCGTTTTTGGCTTGATATTTTCTGCTTCCGGGGTGATTCGCAAACCCGGCGCATGCCTGCTGCGCACAAACTGCATGGCCTGCGGCTGACCCACGAGCACACACTGCTTGCCGGTGCGCCGGCAGTGGTCCTGCACGCGCCAGTAGGCGTCGTGGCTCACGCAACCGGTCTGGCAGATCACCAGGTCGGCGGCGACCAGGCTGGCCTCCAGTGCGGCTGCGTCCTGCAGGTCGTCGCCCGCATGGTGCAAAAAGTGCCCGCCAGCCATTTCAACAACGCGCCGGGCTGCGGTGGTTCCGGCGCCCTGTTCGCCCACGCACAGCACCGACTTTTCATGCAGGGCGGCTGTGGCTTGCGAAGCTGACAAAGCCGCCGTCAGCGTTGCCGGCGCCACCGCGTTCTTTTGCCGGCCCAGGCGCTCCCGCACCAAACCCTGCAAATCATGAACACGGCCCATTAGCCAATCCACCCGGCGCGCCAGCGTCAGCCGTTTGGGAAGGCCGGGGATCGCCGCCTCCACGGCCTGGCGGTCTTCACGCTCCCAGGCCAGCGCCGTCTCCCGCACCATGGCTGCTGCGCGCAGGCGCAGCGTCAGGGATTGCAGGCGCGCGATTTCCGCAGCCTGCGCGGCAATCACGGTGCTGCAGCGCTTCTGGATCTCGCCGTACTGGGCGAGCAAAGCGCGGTGTTCGCGGTCAAGCCCGGGCAGAGCGTTACAGGGTCCTTGCATGTCGGGTCTCCAGAAGATGAAGGTGCCCCACTCCACAACCGGCGATCCGCAGCCGAAGGAAGAGGGGAAACCCATCTTAAATGAGAATTGCTCTCATTTGGAGTAAAGATTGAAGCCCGATTTGCTATGAATTCAGGAGCTGCTCGCGCACGTTCCTGTTGGCCAGAGCCCCGATTTCTTGAAATTTCAGCGAAAACCGAAGTAAGACAGGACGGCGCCGATGATGACAACAAGGCCGACGATATAAATGATGGTGTTCATGGATGCCTCAGGGGTGGTAGGCGGCGCACCGGGTTGGGCACCTTTGCGTCATCATTCCCATCGCGTCGGCAGTCAGCTGTAGGTGGCTCCACCCGGCAGCCGTCGGACAAGCGCTACAGCGTGAAGGCCTGGAGGTCTGGGCGGCAGAAGGTGCATCGGCTGCCAAGCGAGCGCAGCGCTCCGCCTAAAGCTCCGCGCCTTCCACCAGAAACCGCACCCGTTTCACGCCCTGCCACTCGTCCGCATCCAGCCTGAAGGCCAGCTTGACCCGCGCGGGCAGCGATTCGGTATGGCCAAACCAGATGCCGTCGACCGGCTGGCCCTGGTGCTTGAGCTTGAGCGCCAGGTGCTTTTCACCCACCAGCCGCTGAGACACGACTTCCACCACTTCGCTGAAAGTCGGCGCCGCAAAACCCTGGCCCCAGACCTCTTTGTGCAGCGTGTCGACCACGTCGGTACGGCGGTATTCGGCCGGAAGCGGGCCGTCGGTGTCCATGCGGCGCGTCAGCGTGGCGGCATCCAGCCATTCGTGCGCCACCTGCTGCAGCGCACTTTCAAACACTTCAAAGTGCTCTTCGGCAATGGTGCAGCCGGCCGCCATGGCGTGGCCGCCAAAGCGCAGCAGCACGCCGGGGTGGCGCTTGGCGACCAAATCGAGCGCATCGCGCAGATGAAACCCGGGAATCGAACGGCCCGAGCCCTTGAGCTCGTGCTCCTTGCCGTCGGCCTGGCTGGCGGCAAACACGAACGTCGGGCGGTGCAGCTTGTCTTTGACGCGTGAGGCGACGATGCCGACCACGCCTTCATGGAACTCCGGGTCGAAGATGGCAATCGCCGGCGGCGGCTCCTCGTCTTCGTCAATCATCGCGTCGGCCGCCAGTTGCGCCTGCTCGCGCATGCCGGCTTCAATGTCGCGGCGTTCGCGGTTGATGCCGTCCAGCATTTGCGCCAGCTCATCGCCGCGCGCCGCGTCGTCGGTCAGCAGGCATTCAATGCCCAGCGTCATGTCGCTGAGCCGGCCCGCCGCATTGATGCGTGGGCCCAGCGCAAACGCAAAGTCAAACGTGGTGGCCACGGGCGCCTGCCGGCCCGCTGCCTTGAACAAACTGGCAAGGCCTGCGGGCAAATGGCCCGTGCGTATGCGCTTGAGGCCCTGCGCCACCAGCCGGCGGTTGTTGGCATCCAGCTTCACCACGTCGGCGACGGTGCCGAGCGCGACGAGCGGCAGCAGCGTATCAAGCTTCGGCTGGGGATTGGCCCCCACGCTTGCCACTGCGTGTGCTGCGCTGCCCCCCGAGGGGGCTGTCCCGCCTAGGGGCGGCCCGGCGGCGGGACCCGCGTCAAACACACCGCGCGCGCGCAACTCGGCCCGCAGCGCCAGCAGCACATAAAACATCACACCCACGCCGGCAATCGATTTGCTTTCAAACGTGCAGCCAGGCTGGTTTGGGTTGACGATCACGTCGGCCTCGGGCAGCACCACTTCGCCGTCTTTCAGCGCAGGCAGGTGGTGGTCTGTCACCAGCACCTGCATGCCCAGGGCGCGCGCACGCGCCACGCCGTCGATGCTGGCGATGCCGTTGTCTACCGTCACCAGCACGTCTGCGCCAGCGGCCTTCACCCGCTCGGCAATGGGCGGCGTGAGGCCGTAGCCGTCGGTGACGCGGTCGGGCACCAGGTAGCTGACATGCTGCGCACCCAGCAGCTTGAGGCCACGCAGCGCCACGGCGCAGGCGGTCGCGCCGTCACAGTCGTAGTCGGCCACCACGCAGATCTTTTTGCCGGCCGCCATCGCGTCGGCCAGCAGGCGCGCCGCCTCGGCAGCGCCGTGCAGTGAAGCGGGTGGCAGCAGCCGGGCCAGGCCGTCGTCCAGCTCGTCGGCCGCATTCACGCCGCGCGCGGCGTACAACTGCGCCAGCAGCGGGTGAATGCCGGCTTGCTGCAGCGCCCAGACGCTGCGCGGGGGCACATCGCGTACCTGTATTTTCATGTGTGTCTACTATCTTTTTTATAGCTGCTCGCGCCCGTACCATAAGGGCTGCGGCATCAAAAGGCTTGAAATTTTGGCCAAAAAACCCGTTTTTTGTGTCTCAAACGTCTGCCAGCCGCGCTCGCCGCACAGCGTCAGCCGCACGGTCTCGCCCGCGCGCTGGCGGGCCAGCAGCTGCGCGATGTCGCCCGCATCCAGCGCAGCCCAGGCCTGGGCATAGGCTTGCCAGTCGTCGGCAAAAACCGCTTGCGCCAGGCTGCGCGGCACGGTCGGCGTTTGGCTGGTGGGCACGTGCCCGGCAGGCAGGGCGCCGGTGCCGCTCAGCCAGAAAGAATTGACCGGTGGCTGGCGGCGCTCGGCGCGTTCATCGTTCAACGAGTGGGTGTACAGCAGCATCTGCATTTCGTTCTGCAGCAATTTCATCTTCCGGGCTATACCCTGAGCGTCGTCCTTGTTCTGCTTGGGCAGCCACGGGTCCACGTTGCGGCCTAGTACTCTATCTAGTGAGGCCGTGGGCAGGTTCCGAAACACCTCGCCCTCAGCCAGCCAGCGCGACGGCCCCAAGGCAGGCACGTAGTGAATCGTGATGCCGTCGCCATCAAAGTAAGGTTGCATGGCCGCCAGCAAGGTGCGGGATTCGGCTTCAGTCAGGCCCAGTGCAGCCGGGTCAGTCAGCGTGGCGTGTTCGCGGCCCATGGCCCAGTGGCAGGGCGTTACCCAGGCCCAGGCCTTGTCGGTGCCAGCCTGCAGGTACTGCGCCGCATCCTGCGCCGCCCAGGGAATCAACCCGTCGGGCGTGTCCGCAGTGGCAAGGCCCAGCGCCTGGCCCAGGGCTCGCTCGTGCGGCGGCGACAGCGTGTGTGCATCTGCCGTATCAGTGTGTACTGACTTCATGCCTTTGAGCAATTGGCTCAGGTTGTGCGTGCTTTGCGCCGGCAGCGCCTTCATGGTGGGCAGCCAGGCCTCTGCACTGCAGGCCGCAAAGGGAAGCAGCAGCTGCGGCCCTGTGAAATGAGTGGGGGAATTGGCTGACATGGGGCTATTGTCCGGGATGCCACAATTGGCGTTCAAATTTGGGCGCTCAATTTGGGCGCTTAAATCGCACCCTATAAGAATCCGTTCGAGCTGGTCACCCGTGGCCCGCAACGACTACCAGGTTGAGTATGCAAATTCCTTATGAGCTGATCGTGGGCTGGCGCTACACCCGCGCCGGCCGTGCCACCCGGCGCAACGGCTTTATCTCTTTTATTTCAGGCGTGTCCATGCTGGGCATTGCGCTCGGTGTGGCCGCGCTCATCATCGTGCTCAGCGTGATGAACGGCTTCCAGAAAGAAGTGCGCGACCGCATGCTGGGCGTGATCTCGCACATCGAGGTGTTCGCCCCCAACGGCGCTGCCCTGCTGAACCCGCAAAAAACACTGGCTGAAATCAAGGCCAACCCGCAAGTCACCGGCGCCGCCACCTTCATCGCCGCGCAGGCTTTGCTGGCGCGCGGCGAAGACATGAAAGGCACCGTCGTGCGCGGCATAGACCCGGCACTCGAAGGCCAGGTCACCGACCTCGCCGTAACGTCTGGCCCCACGCTGGCCAAGCTGGTGCCCGGTAGCTTCGGCGTGGTGCTGGGCGGCGAGCTGGCCCGCGCCATGGGTGTGCGTGAGGGCGACAGCGTCACCCTGATTGCGCCCAGCGGCCAGGTCACCCCGGCGGGCGTGGTGCCGCGCTTAAAGCAAATGACGGTGGTCGGCACCTTTGACTCCGGCCATTTTGAATACGACTCGGCCCTGGTCATGATGCACCAGGACGACGCCGCGCGGATCTTCCGCCTCGAAGGCCCCACCGGCATCCGCATCAAGCTCAAAGACCTGCATCAGGCGCGCGAAGTCGCGTTTGAGCTGTCACGCAGCCTGAGCGGCGATTTGCTGATTCGCGACTGGACGCGCCAGAACAAAACCTGGTTTGCCGCCGTACAGCTCGAAAAACGCATGATGTTCATCATCCTCACGCTCATCGTGGCGGTGGCGGCCTTCAACCTCGTCAGCACGCTGGTGATGACAGTGACCGACAAGCGCGCCGACATCGCTATCTTGCGC
The DNA here is from genome assembly GCF_056405995.1 of Polaromonas sp. P1_E11. Classification (NCBI taxonomy): domain Bacteria; kingdom Pseudomonadati; phylum Pseudomonadota; class Betaproteobacteria; order Burkholderiales; family Comamonadaceae; genus Polaromonas; species Polaromonas sp. P1_E11. The sequence goes on along the minus strand of NZ_JBFUBA010000001.1, from coordinate 1,176,773 downwards.
ACCCTGGGCGCCAGCCCCAAAAGCATCATGAAAATTTTTATGGTGCAAGGCGCACTGGTCGGCGTCATCGGCACACTCTCGGGCCTGATTCTGGGCCTGGGCATAGCCTTCAACATCGACGTCATCGTGCCGGCGATTGAGCGCGCGCTCAATGCCAGCTTTTTGCCCAAAGACATTTACCTCATCAGCCGCATGCCGAGTGAGCCGCAATACGCCGACATCATGCCGATCGTCGTCATCTCCCTGGTGCTGTCTTTCCTGGCCACCATCTACCCCAGCTGGCGCGCCAGCCGCGTGAACCCCGCGGAGGCCCTCCGTTATGAGTGAACTCAAAAACGACATGACGAATACGCTGCAAAGCACCAACGCGAACGGCGAAGTAGTGCTCAAAGCCAACGGCCTCACCAAGCGCTTCCACGAAGGCCTGATCGACCTGACCGTACTCCACGGCGTAGACCTGCAGGTCCACGCCGGCGAAACGCTGGCCATCGTCGGCGCCTCAGGCTCCGGCAAGAGCACGCTGCTGCACCTGATGGGTGGCCTGGACGCCCCCACCAGCGGGCAAGTCGAACTCAAGGGCCAGACGCTATCGTCGTTGTCCCCCCAACAACAAGGCGACCTGCGCAACAAGCATCTGGGCTTTGTTTACCAGTTCCACCACCTGCTTCCCGAGTTCAGCGCGCTCGATAACGTCGCCATGCCGCTGTGGATTCGCCGCGAATCGCCCGCGGAATGCGCAAGGGTTGCGACGAAGATGCTGGCGGCTGTGGGCCTGCAAGATCGTATCCACCACCGCCCTGCAGAACTCTCGGGCGGTGAACGCCAGCGCGTCGCGATTGCGCGTGCGCTCGTCACGCAACCCGCATGCGTGCTGGCCGATGAACCGACCGGTAACCTGGATCGATCAACCGCCGACGGCGTGTTTGAGTTGATGCTGCAACTGGCACGCGATTTCGGCACGGCCTTTGTGCTGGTCACGCACGATGAAACGCTAGCTTCGCGATGTGGGCGGCGATTCAGGTTGGTATCGGGGCGCCTGTCGGAGTGGGAATGATCGGCTGCGCTAATAAGCTTTAGGTGCTTGTCATGCCAGGTGACCATGTACCGTCGCATCAGGGCGGTGGCGCAGGTAGTTACTGGCGCCTTCGTTGAGTTCGAACCCGAAATGATTCACTGCTGGCGGCCAGGCTGCGAGATTACTGCGGCAAAAACCCCGCTTTAGCCAGCTCCAAAACAATGCGGTCGGTGAATATCTGGGCGGTTTGCTCTGCAGTCGTGTGCTCGACCCAGCTACCATCCGAAATTCTCGCAATCCAGGGTTGCTTTGTTCGGTCACTAGCTTGAACACTGACTTCTAACTGGATGCGCGGCGTGGTATTCGTCTCGCCCCACCCAGATGTCGGCCTTAGAGAAATAATGACGTCCGATCCCGGGGCAACGCCCTTTTTCTGCAAAGCGCTTGCAAGTTGAGTAGGGACATGGTTCTCAACCGCCTTTGTTATTTGCTCAATGCGATCCGTGGCGATCTTCAAAGCCGCTTGTTGAGTTTGGCCTCGATAAACTTTATAAGAAATGCTCATTTCAGCGGGTCTGCCAAACACGATCTTGGCACTCTTCATGCGCTCGTTGATCACGGGATTTTTGTCTACGTATAACGTAGGCGGCGCGCAGCTTGCAAGGCAGAAGCTGGCTAAAAGAATGGCACATTTGATTTTAGAACGCACATCATCTCCCAATTTAGTCGTTGTTTGTAGCGCGGAATCTCGCTGCAATATACACAAATCAGTGAACGGCTAAGCTCGACTGTCTGCTATCAATCAGCCAGCCATTTGTGCACTAGCATGTCGCACAATCCGGGCCGAAGGTCTCTTCTCGCACCACCGCCATCCCAGGCCGCACCTGCGGCCCGACCTGCGGGCGGAAAATACCAAACAAGGCCATTTGCCGGCCGCCAGCCTGAATGGCACCGAACGGGCATAATCCTTGATCCCTCCGCCGCGCGCGCAGGCGCATCCACCTCATCTCGTGAGTCTTTCAACATGCCGTGCAGCTCCCTGCCTGCGGTCCAGGACACAGCCACTTTTGCATGACTGATCACTACACCGCCCTCGGGCTGGACAGCGCCGCAACGCTGGCCGATGTCAAAAAAGCCTTTCGCCAGAAGGCCTCCTTCTGGCACCCAGACAAAAATCCCAACCCCGAGGCGCCCGAGCGATTCCGGGCGGTGCAGCAGGCGTATGAGGTGCTGTCGGATGCGGACAAGCGCCAGGCCTATGACGACAACCGCCGCCGCAACCTGCTCGACAGCCCGATAGACACGGCGCGTGCCATCTGGGCCGATTATTTCAACCCGCTACTGTGACCCTGGCTGACCAAAAAAAGAACACCCCATGAAAAACCCGGCAGCATGAGCGTCTCCCCCTATTTCCTCGACCTGCGCTCGGCCTACCAGTCCGAGATGGATGACCTGCGATTCGACTCTGAGGGGCGCGACGTGCTGCACCAGCGCCTGGCCGGCAAACGCCAGGAGATGGCTTTTCTGGTCCAGATGATGGACACCAGCCCCGAGATGGTGGCGGTGGTGTTTCACCAGGGTTTTAACTTCACGGGGAAAACCGTGATGGAACACCTGCTCACCCACGATAGCCACGACGCCGATGGCTTTCCGGCCTGGGCCAGCCTGGCGGATGGCTTTGTGCTGGCGCCCTGGGCCCAGGACCTGGCGCACATCGTTCTGCAGGCGCCCGGCGGGGAGAAATTCCTGACGCTGACGGCGGGGCTGGAATACATGGCGGGTCTGCCGGTGGCCGCGTCCACCGTGAGCGCCGAAGCAGATGGTGACGGCGACGATGACGGCGACGAAGACAGTGATGAGAGCGGCGACGGCGCCTTGGTGATGTTTGAGGGCGATGACGATCGTGAGCAAAGCGCCGATGCCCGGGCACGCCACGAGGCAGGTTCCGACTGGCTGGTCCAGCAGGGCTTTGACGCCAAAGACTGACGCAAGCAAGCATGACCTGGAAGGTAAAACACTGATGACAACACATCTCGCCCTGATTGAAAAAACCCAAAGCCTGATTGCGGCCGGCGACATCGTCGGCGCCGAGGCTGCACTGGTCGGGCTGGCCGATGCCGAAGGTGATGCAGCGCTGATGGTGGTGCTGGAGCAGTTGCCGCCCAAGGACGTCCTGGCCGTCATTCGCGAATACGACAATTCCCGGGAGTCGGTGGTCAGCCTGCTGGTCACGCCCGCGCAGTTTGCCCGCGCCGTGGTGATTGAAAAGCTCTACAAGGACCTGACCCGCACGCACCTGCGCGGCATGGTCAATGCGGTGATCTTCCGGGAAGACGCGGACCCGCTGGAATTTCTCACTGCGATTGGTGACCTGGACGGCGGCAGCGAAGCCCTCGCCGATTATTTTTCTGACCAGTGGAGCCGTGTCGAGGCCTTTGCGCGCAGTGGCAGCTTTGAGCTGGCCGACGAGTACGGCAAGATGTTGTCCCAGTCCGCGCTGCTGGCCTCGGCATACGAGAGACCGCGTGTACAGCTGGATGAAATCGCCGACCAGGACTGGATGCAACTCGCCTGGCTGCTGCGTTACGAACTGCCGGACCTGTTCATTGAAATGCTGATGGTGCTGCGTGCCAAGGGCAGTGCCCACAAGGCGGCCTCTGATGAGGATGAAGAGAACGAGGACGATGCGCGGGACGACGGCAAGGTCGAGACCGGCGACACCGATCGCGGCAAGGCCACGCCTACGGCACGCGAGTCCGATGAGGAATCGGCGATCTGAACTTGCAAACACCCATGTCCTCGCCTTCCGTCATCTCGCTCTACGATACGCGCGCTTTTTTTGAAAAGGCGCTGCAGTACGGCGTGCAGCACGGCATCATCGATGCCGAAAAAATCGAAGCCATGCGGGTCGAAGGCCCCAAAGGCATGGTGCAGATCGCGCGTTATTTCGGCAATGAATATTTGCGCCCGGACCTTGAAAAAGCCCGTGACCGCATGGTCAACCTGATCAGCCTGTACCTTGAACATTCCTGTGAGGGTGACCTCCACCAGGCGGCTGAATCACTGCGCGATTTCTCGCTGCTGTCTCGCTCCAAGGGCGGCTCGGACATGCTCAAGGACCTGATCGCCATGCCGCAAAACAGCCACTTCGGCATGAATGAAAGCGGCGGCTTCACCGACGAGCACATTCCGCTGCTGGCCAAATGGTCGCTGCGCAACCTGGCCGACTACCAGGCCGAACTTGCCAGGCGCAGCCAGGTGGCGCAGGTGGTGGATGCTGCCGTCTGGCTTGCCGGCGAGCTGGGCATGGATGCCGCCGAACTCGATGATGCGGGTGCGGATGCCGAAGCGGTGATTCGCACCGCCTTGCTGGTGCTGGCGACGGGCCGCACCGAGATGCCCGACTGGGTCGCGTTCGAGAAGATGATTGCTGCCTTGCGCAAAAAGCACGGGGCTGCTCCCATTGCGTTACCGCTCGCCGTTCCGAAAAAGCTGCCTGCCCACCTGCAGGATGTGGTGGAGGCAGTGCGGCAGTCCGTGATGGCCGACGCGCCAAAAATACTCGATCCGGCCTTGCCGCCGCGCCAGCTGTTTGACCGCAGCCCGGCCTTCATGGGCCGGTATTTCTGGGTGGAAGACGGCCTGAACGAGGTCGATCACCATGACCGTCAGGCTTCCGCTGTGTGGAGCAAGGTGACCGGCGGCAATGCGGACGATGGTTCGCTGTTGACCCTGTTTTTGTGCGTGGCCGCCGGTTCCGCACCCAAGACCCTGCTGACCGGGAAAAGCGCCGCAACCCTGCTGCGCAAGATCCGCAAATCCGGTTTCAAGCCCGAGCTGGCCCACCAGTACATCGTGGACCACGCGCCGGTGCAGCACCAGGACGCCTACGCCAGCTTGTGGGATGACTTTGTGGAAGAGGCGCAGGCCGCGCTGCAAAGCGATGCCGTCCATGCGCTACACGACGCGCTGGCCCTGCTGCGGCGGGAATGCCACGTGCAATAGGCGGTTTGTGCCTGCGATGATGGGAACGCGGGTTTTATATGTTTCCTTCGTGCCGCGAGGCTTAGCGGACTTTGACCAGCCTGATCTCCTTGGCGTGGCGTGAATTCACGACTTTCAAGCGCAGCTGTTGCTTGTTGGAGTCAGCGAAGGTTGCGACGAACTCTTCAGGTGGGCCCGGGGTAACGCCCTGCACATCTGCAAGCACCAGGTTTCCTTTCGAGATGCTCCACCGCTTCTGGAAGTCAGACGACTTGTAGTACTTGACCAGGCTGCCATCGGCATTAATCAGCAGCGACTTGACGCCCTGCAACTCGTGATTCTCGGTAGAGTTTTCAACCTCCCAGCGCCCCAATAAATCGCCTGATGCGGCCGCTTCAGTGCTTGAGGACGCGGTGGCAAACCCGGTGCCAACGAACGTCGCGAAGCTGATGTGCAAAAAGTACCGTTTAGAGCATTTCATATCTATCTTTTATTTGGTGGCCGACGTTTGCCCAGCAAGGACAGGAGTGCAAAAAAAGCCAGAGGCGTAAGAGCGAGCGCAGCGAGCCTGAGGTTCATGATTTGGAGCTTGGGCTGCGTCGCCCCGGAGCGTTGGCGTTCCAGTTGCAATCTGGCACGCTGCTCCAGAGAGACGCACGACGTTGCCTGTTCGCCCGGATAAAACATGGAGATAGGCGCTTGAGCCTTGCGATCCCACCAAACAACGATCGGCAGTTGCAACGAAGGATGAAAAGCCTGAAGGTCCGGCTCAATCGATGGAAGGAGCTGGTTCAACAGCAACGGACATGGCCTTGAGAGTGCGTCCTGAAAGGTAGGCGCTTTTAGATAGGTATGTAACGTGAGCACAAAAACTATTACAGCCCAGGCCACCGATGCGATGAGGCCAGCGCCGAGAAGTCGAGATCCATGTTTCAACGTGTTGTCTCCGGCAGTATGGGGAAATGTGCACCGCGCAATTTTTCTGCGGGTGAATCCATCCAGTGTTCGATATTGAATGTTTTATCGCCTATTTTTTCGTTGAAATTGCAAGTGACTTCTAGAGGCTGGCGCATGGATGACTCAGACCGCATTCTTTTTCTTGCGGCGCAGCCACCCAAGTGGCCAGGCAAAGCCGAGGGCGATGGGTAATGCAATGCCCAGCGAAAGAACGGCAGACAGGAACAAGGCGCGTCCAACACTATCCCGCTTGTCCCGCAGGTCGTAGTAGCGCCGCAGCGTGGCGACCGACGGCTTGCGCGTATCGTAAGCCACTTCTACATTGGCCTGGGCGGCGTACTGCAGGGCACCGTTTTCATCTGTCGATGATGTACTTGTGCGATATGCCACGCCGTCGACGACGTATTTAAAGTGAACCCGGTATGAATCTCTGCGCTTTCCGGATGTCTTGGTCATGCCATCCATCTTGGCAGGGGCAAAGCCCGGAGAATTGGCAACTGAGGTCATCGTCTCAACCCGCTCTTTTTCTTCCGAGCCGAATAGATAGAACACACCCGAAAAGATCACCAAAAGAAGTGCAATAAATTTCATACTTAGACCGGATAACGTGGCACTGAATCTAACTAAAGTACAGCGAAAAAATGGCTGGATCGATCATGCACCAAGAATGTGGCATCCAAAACAGACTTGCCGACATTGAGCGACCTGTCAGACATGGCTTTCAAAGCTTGGGATCCGGAAACGGCAACTTGTCTTGCGAGCTGCTCGGCTGGGCCACCCACTTATTACCGCGACGGTAAAAATCTGCCTGGGTTTCAGAACTTCCAGCCCCGATTTTCAATGACACCGAGCAGGCGATTTGACCTGGGTGCTTGGCATCAACAGCCGGGATGCAGGTGCCAAGCTTGAGTTCGGCAGTTTTGTACTCCTGCATCTCCATCATCAGAAGGAATGCTTGCGTCGCCTCTTTTGCGTCGGGTAACACGAGTGCAGTGGCAGTGGCAGTGGCAGCGGCGGGTGCGGTGGCGGGCACTGTGGGCGTAATGACAGCGGCGGGTTGCGACGATGTTTCGCTGCAGGCGGAGCAAAGCAGCAATGTTGACAAGATGACTGTGTAACGCATGAAGAATTCTTTGCTTTTTTAGTTCGATAAAAGAGGGAAAAGGGGCCTACGCTTCGCGAACGATTCTAGGCGGACAGCTTGCCAACCGCCTCGTCAATATGAACGATCGCACGTAAACAGCTCATTCCCTTTTTGACCATCGACGCCTATAACCGGTCCGAAAGCCACGATCATCAGAATGCTTCCAGCGCCTTTGCGCCCCGCAGCAACTGGCTCGTGTCTTACAGCTGCCAGTTCGATACCCTTACAAAGCAGCCGCTGAAGTCAGGGTGCAATAGCATTAACCGCTTGTCGGCTGTGCGACAGCCCCCGTCGAGCCCGTGGCAAATGCCACTCATCTGTCTCGAAGGGGAATCAACATGTCAACCAAAGAGCGCAAGGAATGGCGCAGAAGTTTTACGGAAACCATCATGGGCCTGGCCGGAGGCACGGTCGATGTGCTCGAGGCGGCAATCTGGGCGATGGAGGCGCAGCATGCGCAGGGCCACCGCGATCCGCAAGAGGCGGCGTACGAGCAGTTCAAGAACGTTGCGATGCCCATACCGGCAAACCGCAACGGGTCCCAAGACGAGCCCATGCCCACGCTGGCCACGACCCCGGAATTTTTTAAGCACCAGCCGGCTGAAAGTCGACTTGATGCCGGCAATCCATAGGCGCCGTCCTACAGCGGAGTTTCGAAGCCTGCCAATACGATGGCTTTTTTTGGAGACCGTGTATGGACAACTATCACATCAAGACGCACAACGGCCACTGGGACCTGACCCGGCAGGGCGCCGACCGCGCGGCCATCAGCAAGCCCACGAAGGCGGAGATTCTGGAGGCAACGCGAGAGTTCATGGTGGGCAAAACCGCTTCGGTCAAAATTCACCGCGCCGACGGAACGTTCGAAGAAGAGCGGACCTATCCAGGCTCTGCCGACCCTTCCAGGTCGAAAGGCTAGGAACGGCCAGGAACCTGCGCCGGGACCCTTGGCCCCGGCTTCCGAAATTGAATACGATGGGAGTCCTTTGCACTCTGGCGGGCGCCAGGTGCTGGATGCCTAACCCTTCAGGAGACACGACATGGCCAGCAAAAAGACCAGCAAGAACACGATTTGCCTGTGGTACGACGGTGGTGCCGTTGAGGCCGCAAACTTCTATGCCAAGACCTTCCCCGACAGCACTGTGGGCAAACTCTTTTATGCGCCGGGTGACTACCCCGACGGCAAGCAGGGTGACGTGCTCACGGTCGAGTTCACCGTCGCCGGCATTCCCTGCATCGGGCTGAACGGTGGCCCGCTCTTCAAGCATAACGAGTCATTCTCTTTTCAGATTGCCACCGATGACCAGGCCGAAACCGACCGCTTGTGGAACGCGATCGTCGGCAATGGGGGGCAGGAAAGCGAATGCGGCTGGTGCAAGGACAAGTGGGGCCTGTCATGGCAGATCACCCCGCGCGCGCTCACTGACGGTATAGCCGACCCCGACCCCAAGGTGGCCAAGCGCGTGTTCGACGCGATGATGACCATGAAAAAGATTGACGTCGCCGCGATAGAGGCGGCGCGCCGGGGCTGAGACGCTTGATGGGATGACGCGCGTTTGCGTCCCGCTGCGCATGCGCTCCTGTTCAGGCTTGAGAAGTGGTCCGGGCGTGATTTGCATGCGAAATTTCCTCCGAAGGTACCGGACGTAGTACGTACCGATATCGGGAGTTCGTCCTACACCGCCGAACCCGCAGCCTCCTAGCATGAAGACACCAGCAATGAAAAGCCACCGCGGCGTGCAGCCGGTAACCGTGTGCGATTCATTCACGTGAAGAGGAGTTTGCGGCATGATCAAGCGGCATCTGCTCTTCACTTTCATTAACGTTCTCAAGGAGACTGAAATGATTGGAATCAAACAAACTGCGCTTTTTGCGGTGGTGCTTGCCGGTCTGGCGGGCTGTAGCGGCATGACGACTCAGGAGAAAAATACCGCCATCGGCGCCGGTGTAGGCGGTGTGGCCGGCGCGGCCCTTACAGGCGGGAGCGCCTTGGGCACTGTAGGCGGCGCCGCGGTCGGCGGTGTGATTGGCCATGAGGTCACCAAACCGAAGAGGTAAACCGGCCCTCGTTCACAGAACGACTCGCACGCGCGTGAGTGTCCTTGCAGGCGCTCCATGCGCGTGCATTCGTACATTGCGGTATGCGCGTCGACACCCTAGAGCATGAAGGCCTGAGCTTGGGCTTGCTGGCGGCGGGTGATTCCGCCAGGCCCGCGATTGTGCTACTGCACGGCTGGCCCCATTGCAAGGAAGTCTATGCACCGGTGGTCGATGCGCTTGCTGCTGACCATTTTGTTCTGGCCTTTGACTTGCCGGCGATAGGAGATTCGCGTGGCGCGCCGCCTTCTGCCGAAAAAACCATCCTGGCCGACATCGTCGTCAGCGCAGCAGAACGCGCTGGCGCGCGCTCAATGGTCGTGGCTGGCCTTGATGTGGGTGGCATGATCGCCTATGCAGCCGCACGCGACCATGGGCACCGCATCGCGGGGGCTGTGGTCATGAATACCGTCGTCCCCGGCATAGATCCCTGGGAGAAGGTGCTGTCGGATCCTCGTATCTGGCACTTTGCATTTCATGCGTTGCCGGAGCTGCCGGAGCTCCTGGTTTCAGGCCACCAGCGTACCTACTTTGATTTCTTCACGGACTTCCTGGCGGGCAACAAGGAGGCCGTGACCGAAGTGCATCGCGCCGCGCTTGCGCGCGCCTATGAGCGCCCCGAGGCGCTCAAGGCCGGCTTCGACTGGTACCGTACCCTGCAGGCCGACGCCCAACACAACAGCCGGCACAAGGATATCGAAACACCGATGCTCTACCTCCGCGGCGACGCCGACGGGCGTTCACCCGACGACTACCTTCCCGCCTTGAAGGCTGCCGGCGCCAGGCGTATCAAAGGCGAAGTGCTGCGCGGCAGCGGCGAATTCGCGCCGCTGGAGGTCCCTGAAGCCTTCACGCAGGCACTGATTTCGTTCGCGAAGGAATGCCAGAAGCATTGAACGGGTAGAACTGCGGCAGTCTCAAAGAAGGGATTTTTTGATGTCAGAGAGGAACAGAGAGATTCTGAAGAAGGCCAACGCGGCTATCGCCGAAGGCGACGTTGAAGGATTCCTGAAGTTCTGCACGGAAGATTCGGAATGGATTTTTGTGGGCGACAGGACGATCAAAGGGAAAGAGGCCGTTCGCCAGTGGATGATGACCGCGTACAAAGAACCGCCCAGGTTTGAAGTCCATCACATGGTTGCGGAGCATGACTTTGTCGCGGCGCTCGGTGAAATCACCTTGAAGGACGAAGAGGGGAAGGCGGTCCGCCACGCCTACTGTGATGTCTGGCGATTTCGGGATGGCAAGATGGCCGGGCTGCGGGCCTTTGTTATCAAGGCTGGACCGACCTGATCCGATCACTTTTGCGTCGTAATCGCTGCTTGCGCGGGGGCTTTCTCTCAAAGAATCCGGTTAAACCACAGCAGCGATAAACTCGCCGACACCAGCGCCAGCACGGCGGCAAGAAGCGCCAGCAACCCCGAGATCTCGGTTTCCTTTTTCTCGATCGCCAGGCGCGAACTGAGGGTTTCATACACCTTCTTCAGGTCGGCCGCCGTACCTGCGTAGAAGTACTCGGCCTGTGTTGCGCGGGCAATGCCTTTAAGGGTTTCTTCGTCGAGCTTGACGCGCATGGACCAGCCTTCAAAACCAATGGTTTCGCCATCCACCGTGCCCACGCCGACGGTGTAGATGCGCACACCGCGGTCTGCTGCGAGCTTGGCGGCGTCGATGGAGTCCACGCCGGTGGTGCGCTGGCCGTCGGTCAGCAGGATGATGGCGGCCGAGGTATAGGAGCCGGGAGCGACGGGGGTGAATTCTTTCTTCGCGTTCTTGTCGGGGTTCAGGGCCTGGTCCAGCGATGTGCCGCGGGGTTTTTCCCTTCCGTACTGCATGGAGGCAATGTCGATGCCTGCGTCGGGGAACAGCTCGGCCAGCGACACGACGATGCCGTTGCCAATGGCGGTGCCGCGCTGCAGCTGGAACTTGTCAATTGCTGCCGTCAGGTCTTCGCGGCTGAGGGTGGGCTGCTGCACGACGGCGGCGGTGCCGGCAAACGCAACGATGCCGACACGCACATTGCGCGGCAAGTCGGCCAGAAAAGCCTTGGCGGCATTTTGTGCAGCGACCAGGCGGTTGGGCTGTACGTCGGTGGCGCGCATGCTGCCCGAGACGTCCATCGCGAGGATGATGGTCTCGCGCTGCGACGGCAGGCTGATCACGGCGAAGGGGCGCGATGCCGCCACCAGCATGGCGGCGATGGACAGCAAAAAGAGCAGGGGCGGTACATGCCGGCGAAAGCTTTGGCCGCGGCCCATGGCTTCGCGCACGATGGAGAGGCTGGCGTAGCGCAGCGCCATTTTTTTCTTGCGCCGCAGCAGCCACACATACACGGCCACCAGCAGGGGAATGGCCAGCAGCAGCCACAAAAATTCCGGCCAGAGGAAAGTCGGCAGGGGAAACTTTGACATGAATGAGGTCAACCAGCTGAAGTTCATGGATGTTCCTTGGCGGCTTCTTCAGGCGGCGTGTTTCAGGTGGGCCGGCAGCTTGCCGCCTGCTGCGTTGGCGCCTGACGTGCGGCTGCGCCGTTTGCGGAGCTCGGTAAACCGCAGGATGGCATCAACCAGGTTGTCGTCGGTGGAAAGCTCCAGCGTGTCCACGCCGGCACGCGCCAGCGACTGGCGCAGCTCGGCCTCGCGCTGGGCCGCGATGCGTGCAAAACGTTTTCGAAAGCCCGCGTCGTGGGTATCGACCAGCAGTTGCTCGCCGGTTTCGACATCGCGGATGGGGATCAGGCCCAGGTCCGGCAAGTCCAGCTCCAGCGGATCGAGCAGGCGCACGGCCACCACTTCATGCCGGCGGGCGAGTTGGCCCAGCGGCTTTTCCCAACCGGGCTCGCTGATGAAGTCGGACACCACAAACACAGTGGAGCGCCGGCGTATTAAGCTGGCCGCGGACTCGAGCAGTTCGTGCAGGCGTGTGGGGCCGAGGTCTGTGGTTTCGGGCCGGGCCTGCAGGGTGTGCAGCAAATGCAACACGTGGTGGCGGCCGCCGCGCGCGGGAATCACGGCATCAACACCGGAGCCATAGAGCATGGCGCCCACGCGATTGCCGTGGCGCGTCAGCATGCGGGCCAGCACGGCGACAAATTCCGCGGACACATTGCGTTTGCGCAGCTCGCTGGAGCCAAAGTCCATCGAGGGGCTCAGGTCCAGCAGGAACCAGGCGCTCATTTCCCGGTCTTCGGTAAACACGCGTACGTGGGGTTGTTCAAGCCGGGCCGTGACATTCCAGTCTATATGGCGCACGTCGTCGTGGTGCTGGTACTCACGCAGGTCGGCCAGGTCCATGCCGGTGCCGCGCAGCAGGGTGCGGTAGTCGCCCTGTAGCAGGCCGTCGAGCCGGCGCAGCACAGTCCACTCCAGCCGGCGCAGCAGTTGTTCTGCGTTGGATGAAGGTGCGCTCATGGCGATCCTCCGAAACCAGCATGAGCCGCGGAACCGGCTTTGCCGGGCCGCAGGCGGGCGGCCCCCTCGGGGGGCAGCGACCCGCGGAGCGGCGGAGCGTGGGGGCTCACATTTTTAGGCTGCGAGTTTTTCATGCTCTAAGGGTTTGGCGGGCGGGGGGATCTTGGCCATGATCTTCGCAACCAGGCCGTCGGCCGACAGCCCTTCGGACAGTGCTTCATACGACAGCACCAGCCTGTGGCGCAACACGTCGGGTACGAGGTCGGTCATGTCTTCGGGCAAGGCGTAGCTGCGTCCGCGCAGCATGGCCAGCGCGCGGGCGCCTTCGGTCAGGTTGATGGTGGCGCGCGGGCTGGCGCCGAAGGTGATGAAGCGCTGCAAATCCTTCAGGCCATGCTTTGTCGGGTTGCGGGTGGCCGACACCAGGCGCACGGCGTATTGCACAAGGGAAGGGTCGACATAAATGCGGCGGCATTCGGCCTGCAGCGCGGCCAGCTGGTCGGTGGTGGCCACGGCGCTGACCGCCACAGCCGGGCCGGTGACGCGCTGGACGATGACGAATTCTTCTTCGTCGGTCGGGTAGTCCACCAGCACCTTCATCATGAAGCGGTCGACCTGCGCTTCGGGCAGCGGGTAGGTGCCTTCGGTTTCAATCGGGTTTTGCGTGGCCATGACGAGGAAGGGTTCGGGCACCTTGTGGGTGATGCCGGCAATCGTGACCTGGCGCTCCTGCATCACTTCCAGCAGCGCGCTCTGCACCTTGGCGGGCGCGCGGTTGATTTCGTCGGCCAGCAAAAGGTTGGTAAACACCGGCCCGAGCGAGGTGGTGAACTCGCCGGTTTTCTGGTTGTAGATGCGTGTGCCCACCAGATCGGCCGGTACCAGGTCGGGTGTGAACTGGATGCGCTTGAAATTGCCCTGCACGGTGTTGGCCAGCGTCTTGATGGTCAGCGTCTTGGCCAGGCCGGGAACGCCTTCCACCAGCAAATGGCCCTGTGCCAGGATGGCGACCATGACGCGTTCAAGAAAGCGGTCTTGCCCCACCACCACACGTTTGACTTCATAGAGGATCTGCTCCATCAGCTGCGCGGTGGCGTCATGGCCGGTGGCGGAATGTTCGGGCGTGTGCTGTTCCATGCGTCGATGTCCTTAAAGTCTTCAGAAGGGGGGCATGCCGGCGGCCGAGGCCGCGTTTTCAATCGGCACCGCAAAACCGATGCCGACAAACGTGCGTTGCTGGTTGGGGTTGAAGATGGCGGTCACGATGCCGATCACTTCGCCGTCCATGGTGACCAGCGGCCCGCCGGAGTTGCCGGGGTTGGCGGCGGCGTCGAACTGGATCAGGTTGCTCATCATCTGCTTGCCTTCGGGCGAGCGGAAGTTGCGCTTGAGCCCGGAAATCACGCCCTGCGAGGCCGAGGGCCCTATGCCGAAGGGGTAGCCCACTGCCATGACCTGGTCACCGGGGGCCAGGTCGGCGGTGGAGCGCATGGTGGCGGCAATCAGGTCGTCGGGAATCTTGTGGGCCTGCAGCACGGCCAGGTCGTTTTCGGGCTGCACGCCGGTGATGCTGGCGGTGGATTCGAGGCCGTCTGCGAACGTGACCTTGATGGTGGTGGCGCCCTGCACCACGTGCAGGTTGGTCAGGATGATGCCCTTGTCGACGATGACCACGCCGGTGCCCACGCTGCGCTCGCCATCTTCCTTGCCGTCCTTGTCTTTACCCAGCCCCACGATGCGCACGACAGAGGGGATGATGGTGTCGTAAGCCCGGGTTCCGGGGGAGGGCAGGACCGTGGTCTCCAGCGTTTTGAGGACGGCCGCGTTGATGTCTTCCTGCGTCAGCTTGCGGGCCGCAGGCCGCAGCGGAGAGGCAAAGCTGATGGCCAGCAACAGGGCCAGCAGGCCGACGACCGACCAGAGCAGGTAAAGCTGGTTTTGGGCAAGCCGTTTGGCCAGGCGGGAGGCGCGGGGGAAACGGGAAGGTGGGGAAGGTGCGGGGGCCGGAACGGCTCCGTCTGGGCCGGCAGCCTGCTCGAGTGGCTGCGCCTCGGCAACACCTGCGCCCTGCGCCGGACGGTTTGAACTGCTGTAAAGGGCTGGCCTGCGCATCCGTTCACCTGTGAGGTCAATGTCAAAACCGGGCTGGTACCACCGGGCGTGAAAACCTGCTTCAGGCCCCGTATTTACAGTTTGCACCGTATCACGATTTGTGCATCCGTGCACGTGATTTGGGTATAGGCGTAGGGGGCTTTGTAAAGCGCCCCGGACGCTAACAGCCACTCACAAAACCCTCCTGGCGTTGTTGCGCCGCCTTGCCGTGCTGGAGCACTGTCTGCGGCGTCGCGCCTAGCCAGGACCGCTTCGCTGGGTTTTGTGAGCGGCTGTTAACGCCCGGAGGTGTCGGAAGGACTGCGCAGCAGGGTCAGCGCCAGGGCCGCCGAGGCCAGCATGAGGAACAGGCTCACGGCATTGAGCACCGGTGTGGCACCCTCGCGCATGCGGCCGTACATCATGACGGTGAGTGGCGCGTCTGAGCCGACCAGCATCAGCGTGGTGTTGAAGTTCTCAAATGACATCAAAAACGAGATCGCTGCAGCGCCGATCAGCGCGGGTTTCAGATAAGGCAGGGTGATGGTGGCGAAGACCGCGGCGCGGGAGGCGCCCAGGTTGTAGGCGGCTTCTTCCAGCGTGATGTCAAAACGTTTCAGGCGGGCGGAAATGATGAGGGTGGAGATGGAGACGATGTAAGAAAACTGGCCTATCACCACCAGCGGCAGCCCCGGCCGCAGGAAATCCAGCTCCAGCCCCCACCAGTCGTCGGCCAGTTGCGCCAGCCGGCTGGCAAAGGCCAGGATCGAAATACCCAGGATGACGCCGGGAATTACCAGCGGCGCCAGCATCAGCATCGAAAGCGCCTGTTTTCCCGGAAAGCGGCTGCGTTCAATCAAAAAGGCGTTGGTCGTACCCACCAGCACCGCCAGCAGCGTGACCCATCCGGCCACCACCACGCTGGTCCAGAGGCTGGCGAGCATGGGGCCGTCGGCAAAAAGGCCTGTGCGTCCGGACTTGCTGCCAAAAAACCAGTCGAGCGTGAAGCCGCGCCAGGGCGGCGCCGGGTAGGGTGCGTCGTTGAAGGCGAATACCGCCACCACTACCAGCGGCAGGAATAAAAAGGCGAAGAAGGCTAGGGCATACACGACCGTACCGGTGCGCAGCCAGGCGGGGCGGGGCAGGGAGGCGATCATGCGGCGGCTTTCATGGTCATGAGCGCCGCATGACTTCGCCGAATTTTTGTCCGGTGAGTTTCAGGCCGAGCCAGACAATGGCCGTCGACAAACCCAGCAGCAAAAAGCCAAACGCGGCCCCCTGTTCCCAGTTGAAGCGCGTGATGAACTGGGTGTAGATCTGTTCAGTGAACCAGAGCGAATTTTTTCCGCCCAGCAAGGTAGGCGTGAGGTAGTTGCCCAGGGTCAGCATGAAGACCACAATGCAGCCGGCGAGGATGCCGGGCGCGGCATGCGGAATGACGATTTGCCGCAGGATGGAGGGGCCATTCCCGCCCAGGTCGTAGGCGGCCTCGATCAGCGTGTCGTCCAGACTTTCGAGGGCGCTGATCAGCGGCACCACCATGAACAACATGGAGGTATAGACCAGGCCGACCAGAATGGTGGCGTCGCGGTAGAGCAACTCGACGGGTGCATCGGTGAGGCCCAGCTGCACCAGCACGGCGGGCAGCACGCCGGATTCGCGCAGCAAAATCATCCAGCCCAGGGTGCGCACGGTTTCGCTGACCCAGAAAGGAATCAGGCACATCACCAGCAGCAGCGACTTGGCACGGCCGCGCACCAGCTTGGCAATCGTCCAGGCGATGGGAAACGCCAGCAGCAGTGTGATCAGCGTGGCCAGGATGGACATGACGGCCGTGCGCACAAAGGTGTGCCAGTACAACGGCTCGTCGATGAAGGTGCGGTACTGCGCGATGCTGGGTGCATATTGTCGGGGTGCGATGCGTTCGCGCAGCGACAGGATGGCCAGGTCGATATGTGGCAACACGATGAGGCCCACCAGCCAGATCAGCGCCGGTGCCAGCAACAGCAGCAGGATAAGTTTGGCCTGTGCTGATGCGGATCCGGCATTTGCTGCGGGCATGGCGGCTGCGGCTTGCATGATCTGCGGGCGCTAGGCGCCGGCTGTCCCAAAACAGGTGGCTTGCGCGGGGTCGAAGCTGAAGGCCACTGTTTCACCGACACGCAAGTCGGCAAAGCGGCCGGTCTGGGGTAGCGCGATGCGAAATTCCGTGCGGCTGGTGGTCTCGCGCAGCAAGACGGCCGAATTGGCGCCGTCGAAGAGCAGGCTCTCAACCTGGCCTGCATAGGCGGTGTGGTCAACGGGCAGCTCTGCGGCGTCGCGGGCCAGGCTGATCGCTTCGGGCCGCACGAAAGCCTGCACGGTCTGACCCGGCAGAACTTTGCCGACGGCACGGGCATGCATGGCAAGGCCCTGGCCGGTCGTCAGTGCCGCCACGTTGCCGGGCTCTGCGCCTGCGGTGGCACCGCCCCTCAGCTTGTTGTTGGCGCCCACAAAGCCCGCCACAAAAGGCGTTTGCGGCTGGTAGTACAGCTCTTGCGGTGTACCCACCTGCTCAAAGCTGCCGGCATTCATGACTGCGACATGGTCGGACAGCACCAATGCCTCGGACTGGTCGTGCGTGATGTAAACAAAGGTGGTGCCGAAGGCCGCCTGCAGCTGCTTGAGCTCGACTTTCATGTGCTCGCGCAGCTTTAAATCCAGCGCGCCCAGGGGTTCGTCGAGCAGCAGCAGGGTGGGCTCGAGCACCAGGCTTCGCGCAATCGCCACGCGCTGCCGCTGCCCGCCCGATAGCTGGTCGACCCGCTTGTCCTGCATGCCGGGCAGGCTCACGCGTTCGAGCATGGCGCCGACCTTGGCGCTGATGTCGGCGCGCGAGAGGCCGCGCCGTGCCAGGCCGTAGCCAACGTTTTCACCGACCGACATCATGGGGAACAGCGCCAGGTGCTGGAACACCATGTTGACGGGCCGCTGGTTGGGCGGCACGCCGTTCATGGGTCTGCCGCCGATGTGGATCTGGCCCGCATCGGGCGACAGAAAGCCGGCGATCATGCGCAGCAGCGTCGTCTTTCCGCAGCCCGACGGGCCGAGGATGGAAAAGAAGCTGCCGCGCTCCACGGTAAAGGACAAGTCCTTGACCGCGGGCTGGCCGGCGTAGGTTTTACCGACGTGTTCGGCTTGAAGGTCTGCGTGCACCGGTGATAGGCCGGTTGCCGGTTATTGGGCTGCTTTCACGCGGTCTAATACGCGGCCTTCGATGTCCTCGATGCCGGCAGGCACTGCGGGATACCACTTCACGTTTTTCAACGCGGCTTCAGGGAAGCTGGCGGCGAACTGGGCTTTCAGCTTGGGATCGGCCAGCTGGTCGGCTCCCTTGGAGGCGGTGAAGTTGCCGGCAGAGCCTGCCACTTTTGCGGCAATCTCGGGGCGCATGTTGAAGTTGATCCAGGCGTAGGCGGCGGCATCGTTGCGGCCTTTGGCCGGGATGGCGAAGGTGTCGATCCAGCCGAGTGCGCCCGACTTCGGTGCGATGAACTGGATTTCAGGTTTTTCGGCATTGAGCTTCCAGCCGCCGGTGTCCCACATCATGGCGCCCACCACTTCACCGGCGCGCATGCCGTTGAGCAACTGGTCCTTGTTGTCCCAGTAGAACTTGATGTTGCTCTTGCAGGCAATCATGGTCTTGCCGACTTCATCCATCAGCGCGCCATAGGCCTTCGGGTCCTTGTAGAGCGCAAACGGGTCTTTGCCGGACGCAAAGGCGAAGGCCAGCAGGGTGGGGCGCTTCAGGCGCACGGCGGTCTTGCCCTTGACGTCGGCCTTGCACAGGTCGGGGTAGTCGGTCATCTTGGCCAGCTTGGTGTTGACGACCAGGCCGTCGGTGCCCCAGATGTGCGGCAGGCCATAAACCTTGCCATCGAGTGTGGTGTTTTTCTTGGTGGCTTCCAGCATGGACGGGATGAACAGATCGGATTTGATCTTGCTGAGGTCCATGGGCTTGTAAATGCCGAACTCCTGCTGCGGGCCGGTGATGCGGTCCTGCGAGGGCTGGGCCAGGTCAAAGCCGGCGCCGCCGGTGGCGCGCAGCTTGGAAATCATTTCTTCGTTATTGGACAGCGTGAGTTCAACGTCGATTCCGGTCTCTTTCTTGAACTGCGCCACGACATCAGCCGGCACATAGTCCGCCCAGGTAATCAGCCGCAACTTCTGGTCTTGTGCCCAGGCGGGGCTGGCCATACCTGAAACAACGAGGCCGGCTCCGAGAATGTGGCTCATCAGACGGGATAATTTCATGTTGGCTTTTCCTTGTGTTATCAGTCGACGGTGGTAGACAGTGGTTGACGAAAAGAGATCAGGGGCAAAAAAACGGTAACGAATTGCGCGTGCATTTCCTCAAAAAAAGCATAGCGTGTCCCGATTTCATTTCTGTGTCAACATCTTCTGCAAGCAAGGCCTGCGCCAGGTCTTCCCTTTTTTTGTACCTTTTCTTTTCACATCCCGGGTGCCCTGCCGCATTGACTGAATGACTTTCTGGGTAGACACACACTGCCATCTTGACGCCGGTGAATTGGCCGCCGATGTCGCCGAAGTTCGTGCGCGGGCAGCCGCTGCAGGCGTTGCTCACTGCGTGCTGCCGGCGGTGGGCGTGTTCAATTTCGAGGAAGTCCGTGTGCTGGCACACCGTTTTTCCGACAGCTATGCGCTGGGCATCCATCCGCTGTGTGTGCCCCAGGCGCAAGACGCCGACCTGCAGGCACTGGATAACGAACTTGCGTTGAGGCGGTCTGATCCGCGATTGGTCGCGGTGGGTGAAATCGGCCTTGATTATTTTGTGCCGGCCCTGACGCAAAGCCCGATGCGTGAACGCCAGGAGCACTTCTACCGCGAACAACTCAAGCTGGCGCGCAAGCACGGCCTGCCGGTCATCCTGCACGTGCGGCGATCGGCTGACAAATTGCTCAAGCACTTGCGCGACCTGGCGCCTGAGGGCGGCTGGCGCGGCATCGGCCATGCGTTCAATGGCAGCGAACAGCAGGCGGGGGAATTCATCAAGCTGGGCCTGAAGCTGGGCTTTGGCGGCGCCGTCACGTTTGAGCCGGCCTTGCAACTCAGGCGCCTGGCGGCGGATCTGCCCCTGGAGGCGCTGGTGATGGAAACGGACTCGCCTGACATTCCGCCCCACTGGATCTACAAAACCGCGGCGGAGCGCGAAGCGGGGCGTGCCCAGGGCCGCAATGAGCCGGGCGAGTTGCCGCGCATTGCGCAGCAGGTGGCGGGTTTGCGCGGAATTTCGCTGGAGTCGCTGGCGACCGCAACGACCGCCAACGCATTGCGGGCGCTGCCGAAACTGGGAGCCCTGCTGGCGTGAAAAATGACACCGCGAAACCTGTGCTGGCGGGCCTGGCGCCGCTGGTTTCTCCCGGCACTCGCCTGCTGGTACTGGGGAGCTTTCCGGGCGCCGCCTCACTGGCTGCGCAGCAGTATTACGGCCACCCGCAAAACCATTTCTGGAAGATTTTGCAAGCCATTTGGCTTGATGGGCCAGTGGGGACGGGCGCGAGCAGCTATCAAATTCGTAGCGAATGGCTTTTGTCAAAAGGGCTTGGCCTGTGGGACGTGTACGCTGCCTGTGAACGCGAGGGCAGCCTGGACAGCGCAATTCGCAATGCGCAGGTCAATGACCTCGCCAGCTTGCGGCAACTGTGCCCGGCACTGGAAGCGATTGCGCACAACGGCGGCGAAAGCTTCAAGCATGCCAGACACACGCTGGCGCTGGGCTTGCCGGTTTATAAATTGCCCTCGACCAGCCCGGCGAACGCCTCCTGGAGCTTTGAGCGCAAACTCGCTGCCTGGCGTGAAGTATTTGAAAAGCATGGACTGGTTTGATGTCAAAAAAAGAAACAGCGAAAACGACGGCCGAACTACCTGAAGTCAATTTCTCCGACTATGGTGAGGTGCGCTTTTTGCATCTGGGCACCGAATGGGTGCAAGGCTCCATGCTGCGCGATGCGCCGTATGACATCGAACTGGAGTATGTGCAGCGCATGATGGCGGGGCTGCTGTTCACCGACGCGGCGGCTGTGTCTAAAAAACATGCCATGCAGCTGGGCCTGGGCTCTGCCGCGCTGACCAAGTTTTGCTATAAAAAGCTGCGCATGAAAACCACGGCGATTGAAATCAATCCGCAGGTGATCACGGCCTGCCGGCTTTGGTTCAAGCTACCGCGGGACGACCTGAGGCTGCATGTCATTGAAGCCGATGCGGCGCTGGAAATAAAAAAACCTGCGCACCAGGGAACGGTGGACTTTCTGCATGTCGACCTGTATGACCACGAAGCGGCGGCGCCGGTTCTGGATAGCGCGGATTTTTATGAAGACTGCCGCGGGCTTCTGGCGGAAGACGGCGTGATGACGGTGAATCTTTTTGGCCGTGATTCCAGTTACGTGCAGTCGCTGACAAAAATCGCGGAAGCGTTTGGGCCCGAGGCGGTCTGGGCATTCCGGCCGACGCGCGAAGGCAACACTGTGGTGCTTGCCCAACGCGACCCGACGCGACCCGAGCGGGCTGACCTGTTGCAGCAAGCCGGTGTCATTGAGTCGCGTTGGGACCTGCCTGCCAAAAAATGGCTGCGGCTCTTTGCGCCGGCGGCGTAATGCTGCAGAGGTGCGGATGGTAAAGACCCGGGTGGATGGGGTACAGTGCGACCCATGAGCGCCGTGACGCATTCCAAACACCCCAAAGACTTGCACGCGAAAAAGGCCCACACCGGACTGCTGGACTGGCGCATGCTGGTTGAATGGCTCAGTGAAGATGGTGTTATCAGCGCCGCCGAAGCGCAACGAACGATTGCACGCTGCTCGCAGGTGCAAAGTGCGCAGCCTCCGCTGACCCGGCTTGCCAGTGTCGGCATGACACGCGTGGCTGACGGCAAACCCCTTGATATGGAAACGATTACGCAATGGCTGGCCGGACGGGCCGGCCTTGCCTACCTGCGGATCGATCCGCTCAAGGTTGACGTGGGCAAGGTGGCCGACACCATGTCGGCCATGTACGCCGAGCGGCACAAGGTGCTGCCGGTGCAGGTGACGTCCAGCGAAGTGGTCATTGCCACCTCGGAGCCATTCGTGACCGACTGGGTGCAGGAAGTCGAACGCCAAGCCAAGCGCAGCGTGCGCCTTGTGGTTGCCAGTCCGCTGGAAATCACCAAGTTCACCGCCGAATTTTTTGCGCTTGCGAAATCGGTCAAGGCCGCCATCAAGTCGGGCGGAAGCTCGGGCTCGGCCAGTTTTGAGCAACTGGTCGAACTCAACAAAAGCAACAAGCAGCTGGACGCCAACGACCAGGGTGTGGTGCAGGTCGTGGACTGGCTCTGGCAGTACGCCTTTGACCAGCGCGCCAGCGACATCCACCTGGAGCCGCGGCGCGAGCAGGGGGTGATCCGTTTCCGCATCGACGGCGTGCTGCATCCCGTGTATCAGTTGCCCATGGGCGTGCACAACGCCATGACCGCCCGCATCAAGCTGCTGGGCCGCATGGATGTGGTGGAAAAGCGCCGCCCGCAGGATGGCCGCATCAAGACCCGCAACCCGCGCGGTGACGAGATTGAAATGCGCCTGTCCACCTTGCCCACAGCCTTCGGCGAGAAGATGGTCATGCGTATTTTTGATCCAGACACCACGGTCAAGGACCTGGATGCCCTGGGTTTTTCGCAGCACGACGCCGAACGATGGGAGCAACTGGTCAAGCGGCCCTATGGCATTGTCCTGGTCACCGGGCCTACCGGTTCCGGCAAGACCACCACGCTCTATTCAACGCTCAAGCGGCTTGCGACTGAAGAAGTCAACGTCAGCACGATTGAGGACCCGATCGAAATGATCGAGGCCTCTTTTAACCAGACGCAGGTCCAGCCGCATCTGGATTTCGACTTTCCCGAAGGGTTGCGCGCGCTGATGCGGCAGGATCCGGACATCATCATGGTGGGCGAAATCCGCGACCTGCAGACGGCCGAGATGGCCGTGCAAGCCGCGCTGACCGGCCACCTGGTTTTCAGCACGCTGCATACCAATGACGCCCCGTCGGCAGTGTCCCGCATGATGGAACTCGGGGTTCCTTCTTACCTGATCAACGCCACCTTGCTGGGTGTGCTGGCCCAGCGGCTGGTGCGCACCTTGTGCAGCAATTGCCGTCAGCCCGATGAGGCTGCCTCACGCGAAACGCTCGCCGACCTTGTCAAACCCTGGCAAATCAGCGGCGGCTACCGGCCGTACAAGCCGGTGGGTTGTGTGGATTGCCGGATGACCGGTTTTCGTGGGCGCATGGGTCTTTATGAGCTGCTGACGGTCACGGAGGGCTTCAAGGAAAAGGTCTCGAAAGAGCCCAACATCGACGCGCTGCGCCGCCAGGCGGTCAGCGAAGGTATGCGCCCGCTTCGGTTGGCCGGCGCACTGAAAGTGGCAGAGGGCCTGACAACCATCGAGGAAATCTTGGCCTCCACTCCGCCTCTGGCTTGAGAAGCTGCACACCGCCTGAACGCGGCCCCTGTTTTTGGCCGTCAACAGGTTCTGCTACTGCGGGTTTTCACTGTTTTTCCCGGCGCCTGCTTCTATATGTAAGCAAGAGGTAAGCCAAAGATAAACGAAAGGTAAGTGAAAGCCACATGTCGGGGGTAGGGGGATTGAATGCACAATCCACCGATTCTTTCTTTTATATGTATTGAGGAGACAGCCGTGAATATCAAGAGTCAGAAAGACTTTTTCTCCGGCCTCATGTTCATGGGCGTCGGTGTGGCGTTCGCATGGGGGGCTACCACCTACAACGTGGGTGAAGGTGCCCGTATGGGACCGGGGTACTTCCCGCTCATGCTGGGTATTTTGATGACCGTTCTGGGCGCTGCGATCACTTTCAAGGCACTGGTTGTGGAAACCGTGGGCGGCGACAAGATCGGCAAGTGGGCCTGGAAGCCCCTTTCCTTCATTATTTTGGCCAATCTGGTATTCGGCATTTTGCTGGCCGGTTTGCCGAGCATCAAGATTCCCGCCATGGGCATGATCGTGGCAATCTACGCGCTGACCTTCATTTCCAGCATGGCTGAAGAAGGCTGGAAGGTCAAAAACACCTTCATTCTTGCGACGGTGCTGGCCATCGGCAGTTACCTCGCTTTTGTCGTCCTGCTCAAGTTGCAGTTCCCGGTCTGGCCATTCTTTATCGGCTAAGGAGAATAAAAAATGGAATTGCTAAATCACCTGTCGATAGGCTTTGGCGTGGCATTCACGCCCATCAATTTGTTGTACTGCCTGATCGGTTGTATTTTGGGTACCCTGATTGGTGTTCTGCCGGGTATCGGCCCTGTGGCTACGATCGCCATGCTGCTGCCGGCAACCTATGCGCTGCCACCCGTGTCGGCGCTGATCATGCTGGCTGGTATTTATTACGGCGCCCAGTACGGTGGTTCCACCACCGCCATTCTGGTGAATCTGCCAGGGGAGTCGTCTTCAGTGGTGACCTGTATTGACGGGTACCAGATGGCGAGAAAAGGCCGGGCCGGGCCGGCGCTTGCTGCGGCAGGTCTGGGATCTTTCTTTGCCGGTTGCGTGGGCACCCTGATCCTGGCGGCTTTTGCCCCCCCGCTGACCGAACTGGCCTTCAAGTTCGGCCCTGCTGAATATTTTGCCCTGATGGTTCTGGGCCTGATCGGCGCCGTGGTGCTGGCTTCCGGTTCGTTGCTCAAGGCCATTGCCATGATCGTGCTGGGCCTGCTGCTGGGCCTTGTCGGCACCGACGTGAATTCCGGCGTGGCCCGCTTCAGTTTTGACATTCCTGAACTGACCGACGGTATCGGCTTCGTGACCATCGCCATGGGTGTGTTCGGTTACGGCGAAATCATCAGCAACCTGGCGCAGCCTGAGCATGAGCGCGAGGTGTTCACCGCCAAGGTGTCGGGCCTGTTCCCGACCAAGGAGGACTTCAAGAACATGTTGCCGGCCGTGCTGCGCGGTACCTTCCTGGGTTCTGCACTGGGCATTTTGCCGGGCGGCGGCGCGCTGCTCGCGGCCTTCGCTGCCTATGCACTGGAAAAGAAGATCAAGTCGAAGCCGGGCGAGGTGGCTTTCGGCCAGGGCAACATTCGTGGCGTGGCCGCCCCCGAGTCGGCGAACAATGCCGGTGCGCAGACGTCCTTCATTCCGTTGCTCACTTTGGGTATTCCACCCAATGCCGTGATGGCCCTGATGGTGGGCGCCATGACGATCCACAACATCCAGCCCGGCCCACAGGTCATGACCAGCAACCCTGAACTGTTCTGGGGCCTGATCGCTTCGATGTGGATCGGCAACGCGATGCTCGTGATCCTGAACTTGCCGCTGATCGGCATGTGGATCAAGCTGCTGACCGTGCCTTATCGCTACCTGTTCCCGGCCATCGTGCTGTTCTGCGCGATTGGCGTTTACTCCACCAACAACAACACCTTCGACATCTGGATGGTGGGCATCTTTGGTGTGATCGGCTACATGTTCGTCAAGCTCGGCTGCGAACCCGCTCCCTTGTTGCTCGGTTTCATCCTGGGCCCCATGATGGAAGAAAATCTGCGCCGGGCCCTGCTGCTCTCGCGCGGCGACTGGAGCGTGTTTGTGACGCGTCCGCTGTCGGCCGGACTGCTGGGAGCCGCCTTGCTGCTGCTGGTCATCGTGTTGCTGCCGAGCATTAAAAACAAACGGGAAGAAGCTTTCGTCGAGGAGTAATCGGCAGAACCGGCGCGAAAGCGCACGCAAAAAAAGGCACCTTTGGGTGCCTTTTGTTTTGCCTGTTTGCTACATAGTCGGCGCCCAAAATCGTTGCACAATGGCCAGATGAAACGTAGACATATTATTTCCCTGGCTGCGGCTTCCGCCGTGACTTTCGCGGGCCCTGCCGTGGCCCAGAACTACCCATCCAAACCCATTCGCATGATCGTGCCGTTTCCGGCAGGCGGCGCGACGGACATCCTGGCACGGGCCCTGTCGCAAAAACTGGGCGAGAAAATTGGCCAGACGGTCGTGGTCGAAAACCGGCCGGGCGCCGGTGGCACGATAGGGGCAGATGCGGCGTCCAAATCTGCGCCGGACGGTTACACGCTGCTGCTGGCCACATCCAGCACCCACAGCATCGGGCCGGCCATCAATCCGCGGATTCCCTACAACGCAGAAACCGACTTCACGCCGATTGCCTATGTGGCCAGTTCGCCCAACGTGGTGCTGGTCCCCAATACATCGCCAGCAAAAACCATGGATGAATTCATCGACCATGCGCGCAAAAATCCCGGGCGCCTGAACTATGCGTCCAGCGGTAACGGCACCATCATCCACCTGACCAGCGAGTACTTCAAGGCCCAATCGGGGACCTTCATCCTGCACATCCCTTACCGCGGTACGGCGCTGGCCATGCCGGACCTGATCAGCGGCAAGATCGACGTGCTGTTCGACTCCTTCGTCACCGGCATGCCGCACGTGAAAGACGGAAAGCTGTGGGTCCTTGCGGTCACCAGCCTCAAACGCACGGCGCTCGCTCCCGATCTGCCGGCGGTGGCGGAGACCCTGCCGGGGTTTGAGTCAGTCACCTGGTTCGGGGTGTACGGCCCGAAAGGCATGCCGCCAGACCTGGCAGGCAAGGTCAATCAGGCCGTGAACGCAGCCCTGGCCGACGCTGACGTGAAAGACCGCTTCGCCCGGCTGGGCGCCGAACCCACAGGCGGCACGCCGCAGGCCTTTGCGGCCATGGTGAAGACGGACACGGCCAAGTGGAAGAAAATCATTGTCGAGCGGAAAATCAGCGCCGATTAGTGCCTTTCACCGCATCGCTCCCCCTGGTCATGGCGATACCGGTCAGTTTGACTTCCCCGCCTGCGGTTGCGCGCCATGACCGCCGGCATCCATTCTTCCTTGCCTCCAACAGGTGACCCATGAAGTTCAACTACAGCAACCCCTACACCTCCACCCGCCTGCCGCTGTTTGCCCGCAACGTTGTTTCGACTTCGCACCCGTTGGGTGCGCAGGCCGGTTTGCGCATGCTGCTCAAGGGCGGCAATGCGGTAGATGCCGCGATCGCTGCCGCAGCCGCCATGACCATCGTCGAGCCTGTCAGCAATGGCCTGGGCAGCGATGCTTTCTGCATCCTCTGGGACGGCAAGGAACTGCATGGGCTCAATGCCTCGGGCCGCGCGCCGCAAAGCTGGACGCCGGACTACTTCAAACGCAAATACGGCAGCGATGCGCAGACGCCGCCCAAGCGCGGCATGGATTCCGTGAGTGTGCCGGGCGCGGTGGCCGGCTGGGTGGCCTTGAGCGAGCGTTTCGGGAAGCTGCCGTTCGCCGACCTGATGGAGCCCGCGATTGAAATTGCCGAGCGCGGCTATTTGTTGCCGCCCGTGGTGCAGCAGAAGTGGGCGGCCGCTACGGAGGAGTTGAAGTCGCAGCCGGGCTTTGCGCAATCTTTTCTGCCCTGGGGCCGCGCGCCGAATGTCGGTGAACTGTTCCAGTTCAAGGCTGCGGCCAAAGCATTGCGGTCGATTGCGCAAACCAAGGGCGCGGCGTATTACGGCGGCGCCATTGCCCAGGCCATCGAAAAATTCTCCGCACAAAACGGCGGCAGCATCACCGCCAAAGACTTTGAAAGCTACAAGCCGGAATGGGTCAAGCCCATCGGCAAGGATTACCGCGGCTACACCCTCCACGAGATCCCGCCCAACGGGCAGGGCATTGCGGCGCTGATTGCGCTGGGCATCCTCGATAAATTCGACGTGGCCGGGCTGCCGGTTGACGGCGTGGATTCGCAGCATCTGCAGATCGAAGCCATGAAGCTGGCGTTTGCCGACATTTACCAATACGTGGCCGAGCCTTCGTCAATGGAGGTGACGGCCGAGCAAATGCTCGATGACGCGTATCTCGCATCCCGTGCCAAACTCATCGACATGAAAAAGGCGCAGGACTTCGGTGCGGGCAACCCTGTCAAGGGCGGCACGATCTACCTGACGGCAGCCGATGAAAACGGCATGATGGTGAGCTTCATCCAGAGCAACTACATGGGTTTCGGTTCGGGCTGCGTCGAGCCCGAGTTCGGCATCAGCCTGCAGAACCGTGGGCATGCCTTCAGCCTGCAACCGGGCGCCAACCAGGTCGCACCGGGCAAGCGGCCTTTCCACACCATCATTCCGGCCTTCCTCAGCAAGGACGGCCAGCCGGTGATGAGCTACGGCGTGATGGGCGCGAACATGCAGCCGCAGGGCCACATGCAGACACTGGTGCGCATGCTGGACTACGGCCAGGGCCCACAGGTGGCTTGCGATGCACCGCGCTGGCGCTACAACGCCGGCCTTGAGATCAATGTGGAGGCCACGATGGACCCGGGCACGGTGCAGGGCCTTGCCGATCGCGGCCACCGCATGGAAGTTATCAACGACTCCTACCAGGACTTCGGCGCCGGCCAGTTCATCTGGCGCGCCGGCAACCCCAAGGTCGAGGGCTATGTGGCGGCGAGTGATCCGCGCCGCGACGGTCAGGCCGTGGGTTTTTAAGAAGCGACCTTGAGCGATAAATCTGATAAAAACAGGCCGCCAGATCAGGCAGGACGGGCGCAAGCAGCTACAAAAAGCATAGCGCCCGGCTTGCTGCTCGCCACTTTCGGAGCGATTGCCTTCAGCGGTAAAGCCATCATCGTCAAGCTGGCCTATCGCTACGGAGTCGACGCCGTCACGCTGATCATGTACCGCATGCTGTTTGCCCTGCCGATCTTCGCCGTGATGGCGTGGTGGGCCAGCCGGGGCAAGGCCCCGCTGACGCGCAAGGACTGGCTGGGTGTGCTCTGGCTGGGCTTCACGGGCTACTACCTCGCCAGTTTCCTGGACTTCGCCGGCCTCGCATTCATCAGTGCGTCGCTGGAACGGCTGATCCTCTACCTCAATCCCACGCTGGTCTTGCTGCTGGGCCTGGTGATGTACAAGCGCCGAGTTGGTGCGCTGCAAATCATCGGCATGGCCATCAGCTATTGCGGCGTGGTGCTGGTGTTCGGCCACGAGATCACGCTGCAGGGCGCGGACGCTGCCTGGGGTGCGCTGCTGGTGTTCCTGAGCGCGGTGAGCTATGCGCTCTATCTGGTTTACAGCGGTGAGATGGTCAGGCGGCTCGGCTCATTGCGTCTGGTGGGGCTGGCTACCACCGTGGCCTGCCTGTGCTGCCTGCTGCAGTTTGTATTGCTGCGGCCCCTGAGTGCGGCGGCCGTGGCGCCGGAGGTGATCTGGCTGTCGCTGCTCAATGCCACGTTGTGTACGGCCGTACCGGTGCTGATGGTGATGATGGCCATCGAGCGCATCGGCGCCGGCATGGCCGCACAGACTGGCATGGTGGGGCCGATGTCCACGATCCTGATGGGCGTGCTGATTCTGGGTGAGCCGTTTACGGTCTGGGTGGCGGCGGGGACGGTCTTGGTCATCGCCGGAATATTCGTCTTCACCAGAACCAGATAGCCCCCACGGTCGCTCACTTCGTGTAGCCTGCGGCTTCTCCCTGCCCCTTTCATTACCCAGGGGCCGCTGCGCCGGCGGTCTGGCAAGGCCAGTCCCGCGGCCCCGGTTGGTGAAGAAAGGCCGCCGTCGCAGGCCCGTTACGTCCTAGTTCGTTTTCTTGCCGGTGGTGCGCGTGGGTGCGGGTGCCTGCGCCGTAGGCCGGCGGTTCGAAGCGCTCATTCGCTGCGCTACCGTGACGGACGGCTGGCCCGCGTAAGCATCGAGCCGGTTACCCATGGCCTGCTCAAGCTGGTTCAGGCGAACCTGTGCCGGGGGATGGGTACTGAGCGACAGGGCAAATAGCGCATCGTCCGGCGCGGCGCTGCGCAGTTGCTGCAGCACCGCCACCAGGCCGTAGGGATCGAACCCTGCGCGCGCGGCGAGAGCCACGCCGGTACGGTCGGCGTCAAACTCGTCCTGCTGGTCCAGGCCCTTGGTGTACATGTTCTTGCCCAGTGCCAGCAACTGCGATGACACCAGGCCGCCCAGGTCGCTCTTTAGCTGAGAGCTGATCACCTGCGTCAGAAGGCCGGCGCGTGCCGCTTTGTTCATGGCGATCAGGTGGTGCTTGGCTGTGACATGGGTAATTTCATGGGCCAGTATGCCGGCCAGTTCGCTTTCGTCCGCCACGCGGTCCATCAGGCCCTTGGTGACGAAGACATAACCGCCTGGTGTGGCAAATGCGTTGAAGCCGGGGTCGTCGAGGATGGCGAAGGTCCAGGGCAGGTCGGGCCGCGATGACTGCAGGCTGATCCAGCGGCCCAGCTGGTTGATATAACGCTGCGCGGCCACGTCAGGGTAGAGCGGTTTGCTGCCCAGCAGCACGGCGGCCAGTTGCTGGCCGATCTGGATTTCACGTGGCTCGTCAATCTGATCCAGCGACTGTGACAACAGCTGGAACAGGTCGCCACCCTGGGCGGCCTGCTGCCCGCCTGGTGTAAGGCTGGCGCCCAGCAATGCGCCGGCCAGGCCGGCGGCGGAATTGGGTTGCGCGGGTGCGGGCTGCGCCGGCTGGTTCGGGCGTATCAGTGACTGGAACAGGCCGCCCAGCGCTTTACCTGCATCCTGGGCATGGGCGCCCAGGGGGAGTGAGCCGGCCAGCAGGGTCAATGCAAAAACTGCATGGCGTGCGGGCGTTGCCAGTGTTTGGAGGATGTGAAGATTCATTGCGGTGCCTCTTGTCTTGTTTTTTCAGCCGCCGTATTGTTCGGTTCTGGCGCTGGGTGCGGCAGCCGGCGGTGCGGGTGTGGGCAGGGGATCGACCTGCCGGACGTTCAGAGCGGCACCGCCCGCGAACTGCCGGGCTTGCGCAGCGTTTGCACGGTTGGCGTCGGCTTGCGCCACGGCCGCCAGGTTGGGAACGGCATTGGCCAGGTCTTCCGCACCCAGGCCGCGAATGCCGACGGTGGATGTGGCAACTGCGCCGCCCGGCGCCTGTGCGCTGCCTTTGTTGAAAAAGCTCGAGAGGCTGCGCAGTGCACCGGTGCCGGCACCGGCCTGTGAGCTGGGGGCCGTGATGTCAAACATGTGCACCCAGCCGCTGGTGCCGTCTGCTGTGCGGACCTTGATCCACGCGCCGCTGCGTTCACCCAGCCGGGTCACTGAAGTTTGTACCGGTAGCGGCGCCAGACTGCGGGCGGATTCCCCCGGGCCTTCACGCAATTGGGCTGCGCGCTTGATCAATACGGCTTCGCCTTGAGGCTGGGCCTGTGCCACCGCACTGAAAACCAGCAGCGATGTGAGCAGGGGAACGATAACCATCCCCGCCTGTATTTTGTATTTACTCAGTATCATGAGCCGCTCTCCCCCGTGGTTGTAATGAGGAATTATTATGGATTTGGGTATTGCAGGCAAATGGGCGCTGGTCTGCGGCGCAAGCAAAGGTTTGGGTCTGGGTTGCGCCGAGGCGCTGGTGCGCGAAGGCGTCAATGTGATGATCGTGGCGCGCGGCGAGGAAACGCTGAAGGCCGCGGCTGAAAAACTGAAGGCGGATAAGGGCAAACCCGCGGGTGCGAGCGTCCAGTACGTCGCCGCCGACATCACCACACCCGAAGGCCGGGCCGCGGTGTTCGCGCTGCGCAAGTACTTCGACATCGTGGTGACCAATGCCGGCGGCCCGCCGCCCGGTGACTTCCGCGACTGGGACCGTGACGCCTGGCTTAAGGCGGTCGACGCCAACATGCTGACTCCCATCGAGCTCATCAAGGCCACGGTCGACGGCATGGCGGCACGCGGCTTCGGGCGCATCGTCAATATCACTTCCAGTTCGGTCAAGTCGCCCATCGACATCCTGGGCCTGTCCAACGGCGCGCGCAGCGGCCTGACCGGTTTTGTGGCCGGCGTGGCACGCACCAAACTCGCGGCGCAAGGCGTGACCATCAACAACCTGCTGCCGGGCGCCTTCGATACCGACCGCCTGCGCGGCACCATGAGCGGCGCGGCGCAAAAAACCGGTCAACCTCTTGAGGCCATCATGGATGCGCGCCGAAAGAACATCCCGGCCCAGCGCTTCGGCACGCCCGAGGAGTTCGGCGCCATCTGCGCCTTCCTGTGCAGCACGCATGCCGCCTACATGACGGGGCAGAACGTGCTGGCCGACGGCGGGGCTTATCCGGGTACTTATTGAGCACCAGGCGCTTGCCCTTGAGCCTGGACTACCTCCAATTCGACTACGCCGAGGGCAGTGACGGCACGGGCACGCTGGAAGCCATGGCCTCCACATGGCCGGACCAGGTGCTGGCCGTCCATGCTGAAGCCGTCCAGGTATTGACATGGGCCCACGCGGAATTCCCCGGGCGGCGCGGCCCGCTTGAGGACGGCTTTGACTGGGACTACGACCTGCATGGCATGCAGGAGCTGACGGCGCCCGAGGCCTTGCACTATGACGAGGCGGCGCATCGCCTGAAGGTGGAAGCCGGCACGCCCGGCAAGCCGCGGCACACGCTGACCTTGTCGTTCAGCGGGACCGCGGAATTTTGCGATGCCTTCAGGCGGCACTTCGGCCTGGACCTGGATTGAGTGCCGCCAGCACTCAAGTCAGCCTTAACGTTCAGGCAATCATTCAAGCGCAGGTTCGACAGCCTCCACAGCAGTAGCACTAACCCGCTGCATCAGCCCGTGTTGCAGGCTGAACAGCTGGAGCTGCTCGGCATAAGGCATGAGCGTCCTCTCTTCCGTCGCGATGCCCACGCCCAGCAGGCCGGCCATCTTCTCCTTGCTCACCTGGCCGTGCGCCAGCAGCTCTTCCACGATGCGCAGCAGCAGGGCCGAATCGGCCTTGAGCAGCGCCTGCGCTCGTGCATAGGCCTGCGCGAGCAGGGCCTCGATCTCGGCGTTGGTCGGTTCAACGTCGGTGTTGAGGTTTTCCTCGGTGCTGTCGGTCACATCGGTGCGGCTCAGCCGGTTGCTGAATCCGAAGTGGCGCACAAAGCGCGCGGCCAGAGCCGTGGCGTTCTTGAAGTCACTTTCGCTGCCCGTGGTGCAGGCGTCTTCGCCAAACACCAGCGCTTCGGCGGCGCGGCCGGCCAGGCCCACGCAGATGCGGTCCAGGCAGCTTTGCCGCGACTCGGCTTTCAGGCGAACATAGCTGTTGTAGCCGCCTTCGAAAGAGGCTACGTTGATCTTCACCTCCTGCGGTGCATGGCCGAACAGCCGGCCGTAGGCCAGGCCGTGGCCGGCCTCGTGCACGGCCAGCAAGGCCCGAAAGTCGGGGCTGGCGCGCTGCTTGAGCTGGTTCAGGTCCAGCGGCACGGGGTAGGCGACGCTCCCGCCTCCGCACTCGCCATGGCTGACGTGCAGGGATTGCGTGGCGGCGTCCAGCCTCACATGCAGCGTGGTGTCCGCCGGCACATCATGCTCAAACGCCCACAGCACGGCACTCACCAGCGGCGCGCTCAGAATGGCGTGAATCGACGAGAACAGCGGGCGTGTGCCTTGGGCGGGGAAGACTGCGTTCGCATAAATGCCCTCATACACCGATTCATGCAGGTCAAAAAACAGCCCCGCACTCGCTTGCATTTCACCAACGTACCTGGCACAGGTGCTGCGGATCAGCCGCTCGTACGTGGCCTGGCTCAACGAAGGGTAGATCACGTGGTTGTTCCCCAGCCGGGCGATCTGCTCGGGCTTGAAGCGCTCTCCCAGTGCCTTCTTGACGTCAATGACCGACAGCTTTTTCGTCAGTGTGTGAAAGATGTCTGCGTCGGTGTCGCAGTCTTCCACGCGTTTGGCGGTGCCCTCATACATCTCGTCGAGGTTGCCCGAGACGATGATGAGCAGGCGGCTGTAATCCGTTTCCCACGAGTCGGTTGATGCCCTGAACGCCAGCATGCGCTCCTGCAGTTGCTGGGGTGTCCAGGTCATCACCTCCTGTAGCGGTTCCTTGAGCTTGAGGCTTTGCTTGAACTCCTGGGCCTGGTAGGGCGAGAGGGCGAATTTCAGTTTTTTGGGCTGGACGCCGTTCTTTGCGGGCTTTTCATCAGCCTGTTCCTCGCGTTCGTGGTCGTACAGCGAAAAAGCCAGGGACGATTCCAATTCCTGCAGAAAAGACAGCGACGGCGGCAGGCGCCCGTCGGACAGAAGCTGCCACACGTCCTGGTAACGTTTGACGGCGACCTCGTCGCCCTTTTCGTTGATGGTGCGAAAGCGCTGGAATTCATCCAGCACCAGAATGCCCGGCTCGCTCTCGGCAACGGCGGATTCCGACAGCATGCCGCTGATGGAGTCGGCGCTGCGCCAGCTGCTGCCGTTGCTGAAGCCGTCCATCTGCACTTCGACAAAACGGTCGTAAAAGCCCAGCTTCTGCGCCAGGCGGCGCGTGAGCTGGGTCTTGCCGGTGCCGGTCAGTCCCCACAGGCACACGATCACCGGCCGGCGAATGATGTGCGGCAGCACATACCAGGCGCGGATCGACTCGATCACCCGGTCGATGATGTCGTCAATACCGAACAGCTCGGTCTTCAGTTCTGCGGCGACCAGGGCCAGGTGGGCGCTGCGCTCGCGCATGAGCTCGGGCGGCACGCGGGCTGCGGCCACCGTCTCGGTTGTCATATCGTTTTTCATGTCAGTCAGTCAAATTTCGGAGGGCTTTTTGCAAAGCCACGGTTTCAGCACGGCGATGGGCGCCGTTGCTGCGAATATGTTTGCCCGCGCCGGACGTGATGGCACGCTGGGCGAGGGCCTGCACCACGGGATTGCGCGGGGCGGGCAGTGGCAATGTCAAGGCAAGCGGCTGCTTCATGCGCCGCAAATGCTTGACCTTGCCGTCGGCAAAGTCACGGGAAAAAGTTTTGGCACTCATGTGCACGCTCCAGAAAGCAAAAAACCCCGGCGAAAAAATCAGCCTGGGGTTCGCGGAGCGCGCTTCACACGTGAAGGCGCGGCACCGACTGCCCGCAGGGCTGGGTATGGTGGGCACCACATCCAGCCGGGGGCAGTGGAGGGTGCGTCAGGTGTGAGTGAACAAAGTCATGGGTCTTGAGGGCTTCAAGGGTGGCTGCACAAGGTCATTCGTTGCGCAGTGGCTCAAAGCAAGGAACGGATTTTGAAGAGCCCGCGCGGGCTTGGCAAGTTTTATGCAGCGTTTTTTCGCAATGTGTTGTGAAAATCAAACCGCCGTTGCGTTCATTGCTGCGCGATTCAGCGCCGCGACGACACCACGATGCCACCCACGATCAGCACAAAAGCCAGCGCGTGGTAGAGATGCGGCAACTCACCGAGAAAGGCCGCCGACAGCAGCGCAGCGAACAGCGGCGTGAGGTTGGAAAAAAAGCCCGCAATCGCCGGCCCTACACGCTGCACACCCATGCCCCAGCAGCGGTAGGCAATGACTGCAGGCCCCACCGCCACATACACCAGGGCCAGGGCCAACGGCCAGCCCCATTGGATATGCGCGTCGGTCAACGCCCATTCACCGGCGGCAAACGCGCCCGACCAGGCCAGCCCGAACACGATTTGCGCGAGCAGGAAGGCTGCCCAGTCGTGGCGGATTTCCGCCGGCTCTTTGGGTTGCGACAGCAGCCAGCTGTAAAACGCCCAGGCCAGCGTGGCCAACAGCACGTAAAGGTCGCCGGGCACCAGTTGCACCTGCATGAGCAATTCCCACTGGCCACGCGACAGCACCACCAGCACGCCGGCAATCGACAGCACGGCACCGGCGATCTGTCGCTTCGACACAGCCTGGCCAAAAAACAGCGCCCCCACAATCAGCATCCAGATCGGCACGCTGGACGCCACCAGCGTCACGTTGAGCGGCGCGGAGGTTTTCAGCGCCAGATACTGCAAGGCGTTATAGCAACCCACACCCAGCAGGCCCAGCACCGCGAAACGTTTCCAGTGAGGCCACAGGCTGCTGCCCGGTTTGAGCAGGTGCCAGGCCAGCGGCAACAGGATCACGAAGGCCAGGGCCCAGCGCAGGAAGTTGAGCGTCATGGGCGGCACCAGGCCAGTGACGAGGCGGCCGACGACGGCGTTGCCGGCCCAGAGCACGGGAGGGACCACCAGCAGCGTGGCGGTGGCGGGCGTAAGGCGTTGGGTCATGACGGGGACTTTATCAAGCACGATGGTTTTCCTCTCGCCGTACGGGGTTCAACCCTCGGCGCCTGCGGCCCATTTCGATTCATGGCACCATGGCAGCCACCCTTTTTCTTTCTCCATCTGCAACCTTTGCAAGGAAATCCATGGCCTCCATCACCTCCAAAGCCGTACGCATCAACCAGCACGGCGGACCTGAAGAACTCACACTGGTAGACGTGACGGTAGGCGACCCCGGCCCGGGCGAAATACGTATCCGTCACAAGGCCGTTGGCTTGAACTACATCGACGTGTACCAACGCAGCGGTGTCTACCCGCTTGCCATGCCGCTTCAGCTGGGCATGGAGGCTTCCGGCATCGTCGAGGCCGTTGGTGAGGGTGTGACCCACCTGAAAGCGGGTGACCGCGCGGCCTATGCCAGCCAGCCGCCCGGCAGCTACTGTGAAGTGCGCGTGATGCCGGCCAGGTGCGTGTGCAAGCTGCCCGACGCGATCTCGTTTGAAACCGGCGCGGCCATGATGCTCAAGGGCCTGACCACGCAGTACCTGCTGCGCCGCACGCAACCGCAGGGCGGCTTGCAGGCCGGCGACCATGTGCTGTTTCACGCGGCCGCCGGTGGCGTGGGCCTGATCGCTTGCCAGTGGGCCAAAGCTCTGGGCCTGCAACTCATAGGTACTGCCGGTTCCGATGAAAAATGCGCGCTGGCCCTGTCGCAGGGGGCAGCCTTCGCCATCAATTACACGAAAGAAGACTTCGTGGCCCGCGTCAAGGAGATCACCGGTGGCAAGGGCGTGAAGGCGGTGTACGACTCAGTCGGCAAGGACACCTTCCTCAAGTCACTGGACTGCCTGCGCCCCTTTGGTCTGCTGGCCAACTTTGGCAATGCCTCGGGCAAGACGCCGCCGCTGGACCTCGGCCTGCTGGCTGCCAAGGGCTCGCTCTACGTTTCACGGCCGACGCTCTTTACCCACATTGCGACGCGTGAGACCACACAGGAAATGGCGGACGAGCTGTTCGCCATGGTCACCAGCGGAAAGGTCCACATCCCCATAGACCAGCGCTTTGCGCTGGCGGATGTGGCCGAGGCGCACCGCGCTCTCGAAGCGCGCAAGACCACGGGCTGCACCATCCTGACGCTGTAACCACCGGCCCTGGGGCGGTAAACCTGTGTAAAGCCACGGGCGGCATTCAACGCAAGGCGTGGCGGATGCGTTACAAGGGGCGAGGGCCTGTTAACAGACCCCAGGAGAACATGATGCCCCCAGCGATCACCCAGGCCGGCATGCTCGCGGCCTTCCTGGCTTGCCTCGCCGCCCCGGCGGCGCAGGCGCAGGCCGATGCCGTGCCGCCGCCGGCCAAGCTTGCC
This sequence comes from Polaromonas sp. P1_E11, assembly GCF_056405995.1. NCBI lineage: Bacteria > Pseudomonadati > Pseudomonadota > Betaproteobacteria > Burkholderiales > Comamonadaceae > Polaromonas > Polaromonas sp. P1_E11. The sequence continues at coordinate 1,139,648 of NZ_JBFUBA010000001.1, read as the reverse complement.
GCCACATGGCGCGCCGCTTCGCGCCTGGGGTATGCGCCCACGCCGGCCTCGACGCAGGCCGCCGCGGCCTCACCCCGCGCCTGGGCGTTGCAGCAGCTGGATGTGGCCTATGCCGCAAGCCTGCGGCCTCCCAACCTTCCCGCCGAACTTGCCGGCATCAACGCACCGCTGAGTGACATTGCGCGCAGCTTCCAGGCCGAGCGGGAGGCGCGCAAGACCGCGCGCGAAACGCCCAAGCCCGGTATGGCCGCCGCGGCCGACACAGGCGGGGAAAAGTTCAGCCGCGAGATGGCCCAGGGCGCGGCCGCCTGGCGGCTGATGTCCTGCAGCGATCCGGCCCTGGAAAATCCGCTGCTGGCCCGGATGACCGAGTTCTGGTTCAACCACCTTAACGTGTTCGTCGGCAAGGGCCCGGTGCGCCCCTTTGTCGGTCACTACGAAATCAATGTGATTCGCGCCAACGCCCTGGGCCGTTTTGAAGACTTGTTGCTGGCCAGCGCCAGGCACCCGGCCATGCTGTTTTACCTGGACCAGGCGCAGAGCAACAGCCGCGGCCTCAATGAAAACTACGCGCGCGAGCTGATGGAGTTGCACACCCTGGGCGTGAACAGCGGCTACACGCAAAAAGACGTGCACGAACTGGCCCGCATTCTCACCGGCTGGACGGTGAACCTCAAGGACGGCGAGGGTTTTCGTTTTGCCGAGCGCCTGCACGACAAGGAAGGCAAGGTCCTGCTGGGCCGTACGTTCGGCAGCGAGGGCGTTGCGGAAGGCGAGGAAGCCATTCGCTACCTGGCACGTCGGCCCGAGACGGCACGGCGTGTGTCTATCCGGCTGGCCAGTTTTTTCGTGGCCGACAAACCCTCTGCCGCGCTGGTCAACCGGCTGGCGACTGCCTTCACGGCTACCCAGGGCGACATCCGCGCGGTGATGCGCGCCCTGATCGAGTCACCGGAGTTCTGGGCGCAAGACAACCAGTTGTTTAAAACCCCGCTGGACTTTGCCTGTTCGGCGCTCACTGCGGCCGGGGGCGTCAAGGAGCGCCGCGACGTCGTGCAAACCCTGGGCTTCCTGGCGCAGGCCGGCCAGCCCATGCATGGCTGGCAAACGCCCGACGGCTATAAAACCGATGCAGGTACCTGGCTTGCGCCTGAGGCTTTGACGCGCCGCGCCGATTACGCCATGGGCCTGGCCCAGCGCACAGCTGAGCCGTCTTACCTCAACGCCTTTTTCAGCATTGCGACGCGCGAGCGCATCGCGCAGGAACCCGCGCAGATGCGCACCGGCCTGATGCTGGCCAGCCCCGACTTCATGCGCAAATAATTCCATGTCCAAATCAAACGTGCACTTTGTCGGCCCGCCTTGCCGTGCTGTAGCACTGTCTGCGGCGGGCCTTCGCGTTCACGCTTGATTTGGACATGGAATATGCCGCAACAAGGACTCCTATGAACTCCATTTTTTCTTCATCGGCGAATCTGCAGCAACGCCGCCGGCTGCTGGGCCTGGGCGCGCTGTCCGCCTTGTCGCTGGCAGCGCCCGGCGTGTGGGCGCAAGCCTTGCCCGCAAGCCGGTCAAGCCTGGATGGCGGGCGCCTCGTCGTCGTCTTCCTGCGCGGCGCGTATGACGGCCTGTCGGCCTTTGTGCCCTACGCCGACAAGGACTACTACGCTTTGCGCCCCAACATCGCGATTGCGGCGCCCGACGGCACGGCGCAAACCGCCTTGAAGCTCGACAGGACTTTTGCCCTGCATCCCGCGCTGGCCCCGCTGCTGCCGCTGTGGCAGCAAGGTGTTCTGGGTTTTGTGCCCGCGGCCGGCCTGCCCGCGCCCAACCGTTCGCATTTCGATGCGCAGTACCAGATGGAGATTGCGCAGGGCGGCAAGACCAGCAGCGCACCGGGATGGCTCAACACCACAGCGGGCCTGGGTAAAGCCGCTGCATCGGGCGCCGCCGCTCTCGGCGTGGGCGAGGCCAACCCTGCCATCCTGGGCGGGCAGGCGGCCGTCAGGTTGATTCCACGCGGCCAGTCGGCCGAACGCACCGGCGTGCTGGCCAACGACAGAACCCGCCAGGCGCTGATGGACCTGTATGCCGGTGATGACAAGATCAGCGAAGCCTTCCGCCAGGGTGCGGGTAGCCGCATGCAGAGTGCGCAGGAGCTCACGGAGCAGAAAAATGCCAGGACCGAGAAAATGGCGGAAGACAGCAGGCGCATGGCAGACAAGCGCCTGGACCGCGATGGCACGCCTGGCAATCCGCAGGCGCTGAACGCGCAAATGCAGGCGGCCAGCAACGGCGCGGCCGACCCGGTGGGCCTGCAACTCGACGCGCAGCACCTGGGCACGCTGATGCGCAACGACCGCAAACTGCGCCTCGGCTTTTTGTCGGCCGGCGGTTGGGACACCCATGCCAACCAGGGCGCTGCCACCGGCCAGCTGGCCAACAACCTCGGCAACCTGGCGCGCGGCATCGCGCAGCTGCGCCAGGATTTTTCCGAACCCGGCGATGTTGTCGTGGTGATGAGCGAATTCGGGCGCACCAGCGCCGAAAACGGCACACGCGGCACCGACCACGGCTTTGGCAACGCCATGTGGCTCATGGGCAACCGTGTCGCCGGCGGACGCTGGCATGGCCAATGGACGGGCCTGGCCCAACTCAACGAAGGCCGCGACCTGCCGGCGCACCACGATTACCGCGCGGTGCTGGCCCAGGTGCTGCGGAGGACTTTTGCGTTTGGTGATGCGCAGCTGGCTGATGTATTGCCGGGAGCCAGGTGGGACAAGCGCCTGGACGGTTTGTTCGTCAAGGCTTGACCCTGCAGGCCGGGATTTAAGGATTTTGCCGTTCCGCCCAATAAGGACGTGCGCAAGCAGCTATTAAATTAATAGCAAATAAACTTCCGGAAGGTGATGCATTGTGTTTTACCGCAAGGCTTGCAGCGCCGGTGGGTACGGGCGAAGTAAACTGCTCAGCAGAATCCCGGCTGAGCCTGCTGCCCCCCGGTCTTTTGCATATCCACGGCCTGCCTGGCCCCAAGGACGCATGATGATGCCGCCTGCTTTTGATGCCCAATGGCTGCAAGCCCTGCGCGCCGGAGCGATCCAGCCACCGCTGCGCCCACGTGTGCCGCTGTGGGCCGGTGAATCGGTAATCGGCTCGGTAGAACCCGGCTTCTTCCACAAGCTGGCCCTCCACACCATGACCGACGGCGACCATCCGCTGCTCAAGGAAGAGCGCCCCTCAACCTTGGGCTGGCGCGTGATGGGTGACGTCACGACCAGCCTGAACAAAATCGCGGTGGCGCTGCATGAAGCGGGCCTCGCCGGTGCCTGGCGCGACGAGCAGCTCGCGGTGCCCGACCAGTTCGGCCACCGCAAGGGCACGGTGGAGCGCGCGGCTGTGCGGCCGCTGGGCATCACCACGCTGGCGGTGCACCTGGTGGGGCAGTCACCTGACGGGCGCTTCTGGGTGCAGCAGCGTGCTTTCAACAAATCGAATGATCCGGGCCTGTGGGACACGCTGATGGGCGGCATGGTGTCGGCGGCCGATACGGTGGAAACCGCGCTCGTGCGCGAGACCTGGGAAGAGGCCGGCCTGCACACGGCCGCGCTGCAGGCTATGCGCTACGGCGGGCGCCTGGCGGCGCGGCGGCCGGCCACCGACGGCAACGGCGCGGGTTATGTGGTGGAGGACATCGACTGGTATGTCTGCACCGTACCTGAGGGCATGGTGCCCGACAACCAGGACGGCGAGGTCGAGCAGTTTCGCCTGATGGAGGCCGGGGACTTGCTCGAGGCCATGCAGCGCGGCGAATTCACGGCCGAAGCGACGCTGATTCTTTCAGGCGCCATGGGCCTTACTTAGACCTGGTCGGTCAGCGCCGGCTGGCGCAAGCGGTTGGGGGCCAGTGCGCCCGCCGAATCCAGGATCGGGTAGGCGATCGAGCAGATGTGCGAGTTGATGCGCTTGAGTTCGCTGATCAGGTCAATGTGCAGTGAGCTGGTTTCCAGGCTTTGCACCGTATTGGCCGACAGGCGGCCCAGGTGGGTCGTGGCATAGGCACGTTCCAGGTCGCGGAAACGGGCTTTTTCTTCCAGCAGCTTTTGCGCGTCGCGCACCGTGCCGTTGAGGAACACGCTCATGCCCAGGCGCAGGTTGGCCACCAGGCGCTCGTGCAGTTCGACGATTTCAGCCATGCCGGCGTCCGAGAAGTTGCGGCCCGGCTTGATCTTCTTGTCTTCGATGTCGATCAGCACACGCTCGATGATGTCGCCGATCTGCTCCATGTTGATGGTGAAGCTGATGATGTCGGTCCAGCGGCGGCTTTCTTCCTCGGCCAGCGCTTCGCGTGAAATCTTGGTGAGGTAGTACTTGATCGACGAATACAGCTCGTCGACGGCATCGTCCATCTTGCGCAGGTCTTCGGCCAGCTTGAGGTCGTTCTTCTGGATGACTGCCAGCACGCCCAGCAGCATGGTTTCCACCACGTCGGCCTGGTGCAGCGCTTCGCGGGCCGCGCAGGAAATGGCCAGGGACGGCGTGGCCAGCGCGGAAGGGTCGAGATGATGGGGGCGGCCGCCGGCCTTGTTTTTGTCGGGCTTGGGCAGCAGTTTTTCCACCCAGCGCGCGATCACCTGCGTCCAACCGATGAACATGGCGCCCACCACCACGTTGAACGTGAGGTGGAACAGGACGACCACGGTGGCCGCTTCGCCGAGGTAGGGGCGCACGTGGCGCAGCCACAGGCCGATGAAGGGTGCCGCGACGACGATACCCAAGAGCTTGAAGAAGAGGTTGCCCAGCGGCACCTGCCGCACTTCAACGGCCGAGCGCAGTGTGGTCAGCACCGCCAGCAGCCCGCTGCCGAGGTTGGCGCCCAAGACCAGGCCCAGCGCCACGTCGATGGGAATGACGGCCGAGGCGGCCAGCGTGGCCGTGAGCAACACGATCGCCAAGCTGGAATACGACACCACGGCCAGGAAGGCGCCGGCGGTGATTTCGAGCAGCAGGTCGCTGCTGAGGGAGCCCAGCAGGGCTTTCACGGCCGGTGCCTGGGTCAGAACTTCGGTGGAAGCCGTGACCAGCCGCAAGGCCAGCAGCATCAGGCCCAGGCCGATCAGCACCCGGCCAAAGCGGCCGACATTGGTGTCCTGCCGCGAGATGAACAGCACGACGCCGACAAAGATAAAGAGCGGCGACAGCCAGGACAGGTCAAAAGAGAACACCACGGCCATCAGGCTGGTGCCGATGTCCGCGCCCAGCATGACAGCCAGCGCCAGCGGCAGGGTGACCAGGCCTTGCCCGACAAATGACGAAACGATAAGGGAGGTGGCGGTGCTGGACTGCACCAGGGCCGTCACCCCGATGCCCGAGACGGCCGCCGCCAGCCGGTTGCTGATGCTGACCGCCAGCACGTGGCGCAGATTGGCACCAAACACCCGCAGGATGCCGGTACGAACGAGATGGGTGCCCCACACGAGCAGCGCAATGGCTGCCAAAAGATTCAACAAATGCTTCATAAGGTCGGAACCACTATACCCTTGAACCGGGTGGCTGCAAGCGGTTTGGCCCCGGTTTATCGGGTACGCCGAACCCGGAGCAGCTCATCCAGGATGAGGCAAACCGCGCCAACGGTGATGGCGGCATCGGCGATATTGAACGATGGAAAATACCAGCCGTGCCAGTGGAACTGCAGGAAATCCACTACGTAGCCATGCAGGGTGCGGTCAACCACGTTGCCGACCGCGCCGCCCAGGACGCAGGCCAGCGCGAAGGAAAACAGCTTTTGCCCGGCATGCGAGCGCAGCATCCACACAATAAAGAGCGCCGCGGCAACGCCGATGGCGGTGAAGAACCAGCGCTGCCAGCCCGACGCTTCCGCCAGGAAAGAAAACGCCGCACCGGTGTTGTGCACCCGTACGACATTAAAAAAGCTGGTCACGTAGGTGGTGTCGCCCAGGCGGTAATAGCCGAGGATCAATACTTTGGTGAACTGGTCAGCGATCAGGATCAGCAGTGCCAGGCCCAGCCAGGGGAGCATGCTGCCCGGTGATTTGATGAAGGTCGTTTTGGGCATCAGGCGAACTTCCTGTCTTCACCGGCACCGTACAGGTTGCTGGTGCAACGACCGCAAATGGTCGGGTGGGCCGGGTCGTGGCCCACGTCGCTCCGGTAATGCCAGCAGCGCTCGCACTTGATATCAGAACTGGCTGTAACCCGCGTTGAAACTGCGCCAGCAGCTATCAAATCGATAGCCGACGTGATGAAGACAAATTTGAGATCTTCACCGAGCGAGGCCAGCAGCACATGGTCTTCAGCTGCCACTTCCAGCGCGACGTTGGCTTGCAGCGAAGAGCCTACCTTGCCATCGGTGCGCAGGGCTTCGATGTCCTTGTTGACTGCGTCGCGGATTTCGCGGATGCGCGACCACTTGGCAAGCAGCGCGGCGTCGGGCGCAGGAAACTCGGCATACGTTTCCATGAAGATGGACTCGGACTGCCCGAACACCTTCCAGGCCTCTTCCGCCGTGAAGCTGAGGAAAGGCGCCATCCAGCGCAGCATGGCGTGCGTGATCTGCCAGAGCGCAGTTTGCGCGCTGCGGCGGGCCAGCGATTTGGGGCCGGTGGTGTAGAGCCGGTCTTTCAGGATGTCGAGATAGAAAGAGCCCAGGTCTTCGCTGCAATAGATCTGCAGCTTGGAAACCACCGGGTGAAATTCATACACCTCGTAGTGCGCCAGGATGTCCGCCTGCAGCTGCGACGCGCGGCTGAGCGCGTAGCGGTCGATTTCCAGCATCTGCTCAAACGGCACGGCGTCTTTTGCCGGGTCGAAGTCGCTCACGTTGGCCATCAAAAAGCGCAGCGTGTTGCGGATGCGGCGGTAGGCGTCCACCACACGGGCGAGGATCTTGTCGTCGCCGGCGATGTCACCCGAGTAGTCGCTCGACGCCACCCAGAGGCGGATGATCTCGGCGCCCAGTTTCTCGCTGGTCTTTTGCGGATCGACGCCGTTGCCGAGCGACTTGCTCATCTTGCGGCCCTGGCTATCGACGGTAAAGCCGTGCGTCAGCAAGCCTTTGTACGGCGCGCGGTCGTACATCGCGCAAGCCGTCAGCAGCGAGGAGTGAAACCAGCCGCGATGCTGGTCGTGGCCTTCGAGATAGAGGTCGGCCGGCCAGGTGGACTGCGCTTTGTGGCTGTTTTTCAGCACGGTAAAGTGCGTCGTACCCGAGTCGAACCAGACATCGAGGATGTCGTTGCTTTTTGTATAGAACGGAGCGTCGTCGCCGATCAGCGATTCGGCCGTGGCCTTGCTCCAGGCTTCAATGCCTCCTTCGGCCACCATGGCGGCGGCGGTGTCCATCAGCTCCATGGTGCGCGGGTGCAGCTCGCCGGTGGCGGTGTGGATGAAGAAGGGCAGGGGCACGCCCCAGTTGCGCTGGCGGCTGATGCACCAGTCGGGCCGGCCGGCGATCATGTCGCGCAGGCGCACCTTGCCGTTCTCGGGATAGAAGCTGGTTTGTTCGATGGCGTCCAATGCCAGCTTTCGCAGCGTCTGCGGTGCTTTGTCTTTGGTGAATACGCCTTCACCCTCGTCCATGCGGATGAACCACTGTGCCGCGGCGCGATAGATCACCGGCGACTTGTGGCGCCAGCAATGGGGATAGCTGTGGCTGATGGTTTCAGTGGCGAACAGGCGGCCGCTTTCGCGCAGCTTGTCGATGACGAGGGGCGCAGCCTTCCAGATGTTCAGGCCGCCGAAGAGAGGCAATTCGTCGACGTAGCGCCCGTTGCCCTGGACCGGATTCAGGATGTCGTCCACGGCGATGCCGTTGGCGATGCAGGAGTTGAAATCCTCCACGCCATAGGCGGGCGACGAATGCACGATACCCGTGCCGTCGTCGGCGGTGGCGTAGTCGGCCAGGAACACCGGGCTGAAACGTTGGTAGCCGGGGTCAACGTCGTAGAAAGGATGCTCGAAGTTGATTTTCGCGAGGTTTTCGCCTTTGGTGACGGCGATGACGCGTCCTTCCAGCTGATAGCGCTCCAGGCATTTGTCGACCAGCACCGATGCCAGCACCAGGAGCCCGCGCTCGGTGTCCACCAGCGAGTATTCGAGTTCGGGGTTCAGGTTCAGCGCCTGGTTGGCGGGGATGGTCCACGCGGTCGTCGTCCAGATGACGGCGAAGGCGTCTTTGCGCAGAGAGGCCTGGCCGAAAGCCAGTGCCAGTTTCTGCGGCTCGGCGCACTTGAAGCCGACGTCCAGCGTCTGCGATTTCTTGTCGGCGTATTCGATCTCGAATTCGGCGAGGGACGAGCCGCAGTCAAAGCACCAGTACACGGGTTTAAGGCCCCGGTAGACAAAGCCGCGCTCCATGATGCGCTTGAGCGCGCGGATCTCGTCGGCCTCATTCGCCGGGTTCATTGTCAGGTAGGGGTTGTCCCATTCGCCGAGCACGCCCAGGCGCTTGAAGTCTTCTTTTTGCAGTGCGATCTGTTCGGTGGCGTAGGCACGGCTTTTCGCCTGCACTTCATCGCGGCTCAGGTTGCGGCCAAAGGTTTTTTCGATCTGATTCTCGATTGGAAGGCCGTGACAATCCCAGCCCGGCACATAAATCGCGTCCATGCCCTTGAGTTGGCGGGCCTTGACGATCATGTCCTTGAGGATCTTGTTGACGGCGTGTCCCATATGGATCTGGCCATTGGCATAGGGTGGGCCGTCGTGCAGCACGAACTTCGGCTTGCCGGCGCGCACGTCGCGCAGCTTTTTGTAGATGCCTTTTTCGTCCCACTCTTTTGTCCAGCCGGCTTCGCGCTTGGGCAGGTCGCCACGCATGGGAAAGGGGGTGTCGGGCAGGTTCAGGGTGCTGCGGTAATCGGTTTTGGTGTCGGACATGGGATGCTCTTGGAATGCTTTTGTTAGGCGGCCTGAAAAAAGGCCGGGCCGCCGGAAATACGGTGGGGAAGTAAGCCGCTCGCCAGTGGAAGGCAAAGCGAGGGCCAGAGGCGACGAGATCGTCTAAATTCGGTCGCGCGTGGTCTGGCGGCTGGTTTCCGTGTGCATGGAGGCAAAAAAAGCCCGCGCCTCATCGCAGTCCTTGGAGATGCCTGTTTTCAGGCTGTCCAGGCTGTCGTACTTCAGTTCGTCGTGCAGTTTGTGCAGCAGTTCCACACGGATGATTTTACCGTATGCCCCCTCGGGGCCCAGGCTGGCCGGCCATTCGAGGCAGTGGGTCTCCAGGAGCACGCGCCCGCCGTTGATGTCGGCAGGGTCCAGCGAGGGCCGGATCCCCAGGTTGGCTACGCCGGGAATGGGCTGATCGGCCAGGCCAAACACCTGCACCGCAAAAATCCCGCTGGCCGCTGGTTTCCAGTGCGAAAACCGTAAATTGAGTGTCCGAAAACCCAGGTCGCGACCCAGTTTGCGGCCATGCACCACGTGGCCGGAGATGCTGTAAGGCCGCCCGAGCAGGCTGGCGACGCGGTCCATCCGGCCTTCGGCCAGCGCCTCCCGCACTGCGGAGCTGGACACCCGAAGGCCGCGCACCTCGTAGCTGTTCATGCGGGCCACGTCAAAGCCCAGGCGGTCGCCAGCGGCGTCCAGCATGGCGTAGTCGCCCACCCGTTTGGCGCCAAAGCGGAAGTCGTCGCCCACCAGCACGTATTGCACGCCCAGGCCTTTGATCAGCACATCTTCAATAAACGATTCGGCGGGCTGGGATGCCAGCGCGGCGTTGAAGGGCAGAACCACACACTGATCGATCCCGCAGCGAGCCAGTTCAGTGAGTTTGTCGCGCAATGTGGCAATGCGCGCAGGCGCCAGTTCGGGCTTGCGGGCCACACCTGCGAAGTAGTCACGCGGATGGGGCTCGAAGCTCATGACGCAGCTGGGAACCCCGCGGTGCTGCGCCTCATTTTTCAGCAGCGCCAGCATGGCCTGGTGGCCGCGGTGCACACCATCGAAATTGCCGATGGTCAGGGCGCATTGCGCCGCCAGCTGGGGATGGTGGTAGCCGCGGAAAATTTTCATGGGGGCAATTATCGTTTTTATAGCGCTGGAGGCCGTCTCAACGGGGCTTCAAAGTGGTTTATGGGGGATTTGAACCTGTTTGCCATGATTTCACTGTATATTGATACACAGTCAGCCGAACGCCGTGTTTCCATGCGTCATCCACCATGATGGAGGTTCGTTTTGAAGGTCTTGAAGCTCTCAGCCCAGGGATTGCCGCAATCCTGGATCAGCCTTGAACAAGCCGTGTTGCATTACGCGGCTGACGAGGTGCGCTGGGAGATGGGCGCGCGGGTCGTCACCTTCCATGGCGGGCACAACGCCATCACGGGCGAGCAGTCCGTCATCACCGTCAACAGCATCATCGGCACCAAGGGCGTGCCCAACATCAACCCGTTTGACCTGAAACCGGGCCTGACCAACGGCAAACTTTTCGCCCGTGACCGCAATGTGTGCGCCTACTGCGGCGGTCATTTCCATGAGGAAGACCTGACGCGTGAGCACATCATTCCGTTTGCCCAAAAAGGCATAGACACCTGGATGAACGTGGTGACCGCCTGCCGCGCCTGCAACCACCGCAAAAGCAGCCGCACGCCCGAACAGGCCCACATGCCGCTGCTTTACACGCCTTATGTGCCCAGCCTCTGGGAAGACTTCATCCTGCGCAACCGCCGCATCCTGGCGGACCAGATGGAGTTTTTGATGGCGCATATTCCGAAGACGTCACGCCTGCACGCGTGACGCCTTCCATCCCCTCACGCCTGCACGCGTAACTCTCCTGATAGCGCGCGCGCGGCAGGGCCAAGGCCACCGCGGAACCGGCTTCGCCGGGCCGCTGGTGGCGCCCCCTTGAGGGGGAGGCGGCCGCAGGCCGCATCGGGGGTGAGTGTTGCTCTAGGCAAAGACGCCAGCCGTCTCCTGCATGCGGCTCGACACCTCGCCGAGTTGATGCAGCGTGTCGCCAAAAGTCATCTCCAGCTGCGTCAGCTTCTTGAAGTAGTGGCTCACGATGTATTCGTCCGTCACGCCGATGCCGCCATGCAACTGCACTGCCTGCTGCCCCACAAAGCGCATGGACACACCCAACTGGTACTTGGCGCGCGCCAGCGCCCGGGCGCGCTCGTCGGCCGGCGCATTGAGCTTGAGTGAGGCGTAGTAACTCATCGAGCGCGCCAGCTCCAGCTGCATCTTCATGTCGGCCACGCGGTGGCGCAGCGCCTGGAAGCTGCTGATGGCCACGCCGAACTGCTTGCGGGTGTTCATGTATTCGACGGTGATGGCCAGGGTCTTGTCCATCACGCCGACGGCTTCGGCGCAGGTGGCGGCGATGCCGATGTCGACGCCGTGGGCCAGGGCCGTGAGGCCCTCCAGGGTGATCAAAGAGGCGGGGGCGTTTTTCAGTGTCACTTCGGCAGCGCGGCCGCCGTCCTGCGTGCCGTAACCCGTGGCTGTAACTCCGGCTGCCGCACGCTCAACCAGGAACAGCGCCAGCTTGCCATTGGCCATGGCAGGGACGATAAAGGCATCGGCCTTGTCACCGGCCGGCACTATGCTTTTGATAGCTGTTAGCGCCCATCCATCGCCGGCTGCAGCCGCTTTTGCCTCGCATTTTTTGAAGTCGTAGCGTGCAGCCCGTTCCTGGTAGGCCAGTACCACCAGGCTTTCACCCGCGGCGATTTTCGGCAGCCAGTTGGCCTTCACGGCTTCGGGGGCATAGCTGGACAGCACGCCGCCGGCAATCAATGTCTGCGCAAGGGGTTCCAGCACAATGCCGCGACCCAGCTCTTCCATCACCACCATGCCCTCGACAGGGCCCATGCCCAGGCCGCCGTCGGCTTCGGGAATGTAAAGGCCGGTCAGGCCCAGTTCGGCGATCTGGCCGTAGGCCTCGCGCGAGAAGCCGCCCGCCTTGGCGATGCCGCGGCGGCGTTCAAAGTCGTAGCCCTTGTCGACCCATTTGCGCACGGCGTCGCGCAGCTGTTCCTGGTCGTCGGTGAAATCGAAATCCATGGTGTGTTTCCTGTTTTCTGGTGCGACCAAATCAGCCGAGAACGACTTGCGAGACGATGTTGCGTTGTACTTCGTTGGAGCCGCCGTAAATCGTGGTCTTGCGCATATTGAAGTAGGTGGACGCCAGCGGCGCATCGCCCGGCAGACCGCCGGGGAAGTCGCCCTGCCAGCCGGCCTCCATGGCTTCTTCGATAAAGGGCAGGCTGAAGGGGCCGGCGGCCAGCATCATCAGCTCGCTGTAGCGTTGCTGGATTTCGCTGCCGCGGATTTTCAGCAAGCCGGCGATGTCCAGCGAGTTCTTGCCCGACTTTTCGGCCGACAGCACACGCAGCACCAGCATTTCCAGCGCCACCACGTCGACTTCGAGCTTGGCTATCTCGTCGCGAAAGCGCAGGTCTTCGTACACGCCTTCAGCCTTGGCGATGCGTTTGAGGCGTTCCAACTCGCGTTTGGCGCGGTTCACGTCGGCGATGTTGGTGCGTTCGTGGCTCAGCAGGTGCTTGGCGTAGGTCCAGCCCTTGTTCTCTTCGCCGATCAGGTTCTCGGCCGGCACTTCGACGTTGTCGAACCAGACTTCGTTGACCTCGGCCTCGCCGTCCAGCAGCACGATGGGGCGCACCGTCACGCCGGGCGACTTCATGTCGATCAGCAAAAACGAAATGCCGGTTTGCGGCTTGCCTTCTGTGCTGGTGCGCACCAGGCAGAAAATCCACTCGCCGTACTGGCCCAGCGTGGTCCAGGTCTTCTGGCCATTGACGATGTATTTGTCGCCCTGGCGCTCGGCCCGGCATTTGACGGAGGCGAGGTCGGAGCCGGAGCCTGGCTCGCTGTAGCCCTGGCTCCACCACACCTCGCCGCTGGCGATGCCGGGCAGGAAGCGCTTTTGCTGCTCGGGGCTGCCGAAGGCCATGATCACGGGCGCGACCATCACCGGGCCGAAGGGCACCACGCGCGGCGCGCCGGCCAGTGCGCACTCTTCTTCAAACAAATGCTTTTGCACGGCGTTCCAGCCCGGGCCGCCGAATTCCTTGGGCCAGCCGTGGCCCAGCCAGCCTTTTTTGCCGAGGATCTTGGCCCAGCGCTGCATGTCGTCACGGCTCAGGCGCAGGGCGTTGTGCACCTTGTGCGAGATGTCCTTGGGCAGGTTGGCGTGAACCCAGGCGCGTATCTCTTCGCGAAAGGCCTGTTCTTCAGGGGTGAATGCTAAATCCATGGCGGGGTTGTCTCCAGGCGGTTGGCAGGCATTCCTGCAGTCGATTTCTTATTTTTAGCACGGTCGTTCGCAATTTTATGTCTCAGGTGGGACATACGCAAAGGCCGGGCAATGAGAAGTCAGTTTGCCTTTTCCTTTGCCCCTCGGCAGCGTTCTAAACTAGAGGGTTATGGCAACTGCGCAGAAAAACATCGTCATCCTGATTTCGGGCGGCGGCTCCAACATGGCGGTTATCGCCCGCACCGCTGAAAAAGAAGCCTGGCGCAGCCGGTGGGGGGTGCAGGTGGCCGCTGTCATCAGCAACAAGGCAAGCGCCGGCGGCCTGGAGTTGGCCAGGGGCATGGGCATTGCCACGGCCGTGGTCCCGCATACCGCGTATGCGTCACGCGAGGCGTTTGATGCCGAGCTGATGGCGCAAATCGACAGGCATGCGCCGGCACTGGTCGTGCTGGCCGGCTTCATGCGTATCCTCACGCCGGGATTTGTTGCGCACTATGCCGGGCGGCTCATCAACATCCATCCTTCGCTGCTGCCGGCCTTCCCGGGCCTGCACACGCATCAGCGCGCCATCGATGCCGGCTGCACGGTGGCGGGCGCCACGGTGCACCAGGTGACCGCCGAGCTGGACCATGGCGAGACACTGGCGCAAGCCGTGGTGCCGGTCTTGCCGGGAGATACGGCCGAGGCGCTGGCCGCGCGCGTGCTCACGCAGGAGCACCTGATCTATCCGAAGGCGGTGCGCGCCTTCTTCGAACGCGCCGCCTGAACTGTGACCTGCGGCCGCTGCCAGCGGTCGCTGCTTACCCTTTGTTGTCAGTGATGCGCCCTGCAAGGTGTTGATACCTCGTCTGTTTTGAATCCACCGGAGCACTCGCTCCGTATTCATCACAGCCGCTTGAATCCCTGAGATTTCGGCTGAGGTTCAATTTTTCTTCAACACCTTCCAAAGGAATTTACATGCAGACAAAACACAAACTCGCTTCCATCGGCGTGGCCCTGGCACTGTCGTTCGCGGCGGTTCCCTCTTTCGCCCAGGTCATGGTGGGCGGCGCGCCCATGCTGGCCAGCAAGGACATCATCGACAACGCCGTCAATTCCAAAGACCACACCACGCTGGTCGCCGCCGTCAAGGCCGCCGGCCTGGTCGATACGCTCAAGGGCCCGGGCCCGTTCACCGTGTTTGCGCCCACCAATGCGGCCTTTGCCGCATTGCCCGCAGGTACGGTGGACACCCTGCTCAAGCCCGAAAACAAGGGCATGCTCACCGGCATCCTGACCTACCACGTCGTGCCCGGCAAGTGGGACGCCGCTGCCATCAGCAAGATGATTGCCGACGGCAAGGGCATGGCTTCGATCAAGACGGTGGCCGGCGGCACGCTGGTGGCCAGGTCGGCTGGCGGCAAGGTCACGGTGACCGACGAGAAGGGCGGCGTTGCGACTGTGACGATTGCCGACGTCTACCAGTCCAACGGTGTGATCCACGTGGTTGACAAGGTGCTGCTGCCCAAGTAAGCCGGCGCTTCTTTCCCGAGCTCGTGCGCGGCCTGCCGCGCGCGGGCTTTCGTGGGTTGGCCTACTTCTGGTTCAGCATGTGCAGCGCCGCCTTCACGATGCTTTGCGCATCGACGCTGAAGAATTCACGCAGCGCGGCGCGCGTGTCGCTGCGGCCAAAGCCGTCGGTGCCTAGCGTCAGGTAGCGCCGGCCTTCGGGCACAAAGGCGCGGATGCTTTCCGGTACGGCGCGCACATAGTCGGTGGCGGCAACGATGGGGCCGCTGCTGCCCTGCAACTGCTGTGCGATGAAGGGCACAGTCACAGCGCCGTGATTGATCGCCTCTTGCTGGCAAGCTGCACCGTCACGCGCCAGCTCACTCCAGCTGGTCACGCTGAATACCGTGGCCTCAATGCCCTGCGTGGCCAGCTGCTGCGCAGCCTTGATCACTTCGGTCAGGATCGCTCCCGAGCCCATCAAAACGATTTTTTGAGCCTTTCTTGAAGATGTTTCAGGGCTGTGGGGCAATAAGGACGTGCGCGACCAGCTATTGAATTGATAGCACCCGCGAATAATGTCCGCCTCGGAACCGGCTTGCAAATCAGGCTGGGCGTAGTTCTCGTTCATCAGCGTGACGTAGTAGAAGACGTCTTTTTGTTCGACCATCATCTCCTGCATGCCGTGGTCCAGGATCACGGCCAGCTCGCCCGCAAACGCCGGGTCATAGGCCTTGCAGTTGGGAATGGTCGCGGCAATCAGGTGGCTGGTGCCGTCCTGGTGCTGCAGGCCTTCGCCGCCCAGCGTGGTTCGTCCTGACGTGGCACCCAGCAGGAAGCCGCGGGCGCGCTGGTCGGCAGCGGCCCAGATCTGGTCGCCCACGCGCTGAAAGCCGAACATCGAG
Source organism: Polaromonas sp. P1_E11 (assembly GCF_056405995.1). Lineage (NCBI taxonomy): Bacteria > Pseudomonadati > Pseudomonadota > Betaproteobacteria > Burkholderiales > Comamonadaceae > Polaromonas > Polaromonas sp. P1_E11. The sequence goes on along the minus strand of NZ_JBFUBA010000001.1, from coordinate 1,124,024 downwards.
TAGTAAATGTAGAAGGGCAGCATCGCCAGCCCGTGCACGCTGTAGCTGGTGGCCGCGGCCGTCCAGCTGGCCATGGCGCCGGCTTCGCTGATGCCTTCTTCCAGAATCTGGCCGTCGAGCGCCTCGCGGTAACTCAGCACCGAGCCGATGTCTTCCGGTGCATAACGCTGGCCGACGCTGGAGTAAATGCCCACCTGCTTGAACAGGTTGGCCATGCCGAAGGTGCGTGCCTCGTCGGCCACGATAGGCACGATCTTCGGGCCCAGCGCCGCGTCTTTCAGCAAGCCGCCCAGCATGCGCACAAAGGCCATGGTGGTGCTCATTTCCTTGCCGTCGGCGGCCAGTGCGAACTGGGCGTAAGAGGGCAGTGCCGGGATGTTCACGATGTCGGCCGCCGTTTCACGCCGCGGCAAATAGCCACCCAGTGCTGCGCGTTTGGCGTGCATGTATTGCATCTCTGCGCTGTCTGCAGCGGGCTTGTAGAAGGCCAGGTTTTTGGCTTGCTCGTCAGACAGCGGCAGGTTAAAGCGGTTGCGGAATTCGATCAGCTCTTCGCCGTCGAATTTTTTCTGCGAATGCGTGGTCATCTTGCCCTGGCCGGCGCTTCCCATGCCATAGCCCTTTTTGGTGTGCGCCAGGATCACCGTGGGCTGGCCCTGGTGGCTGGCCGCCGCGGCGTAGGCGGCATGGATCTTCACCAGGTCATGGCCGCCGCGTTTGAGGCGGTCGATCTGCTCGTCCGTCATGCCTTGGGCCAGGCGTGTGAGTTCAGCGTTCTGGCCGAAGAAGTTGTCGCGGTTAAAGCGCCCGTCCTTGGCGGCAAAGGTTTGCATCTGGCCGTCCACCGTCTGCGCAAAAGTTTTAGCCAGTGCGTCCGTCAGGTCACGTGCGAACAGGCCGTCCCAGTCGCTGCCCCAGACCAGCTTGATGACATTCCATCCGGCGCCGGCAAAAAGCTTTTCGAGCTCGTCGATGATGCGGCCGTTGCCACGCACCGGGCCGTCCAGGCGTTGCAGGTTGCAGTTGACGACCCAGACCATGTTGTCAAGCCCTTCGCGCGCGGCCAGGGTCAGCGCGCTCATCGATTCGGGTTCGTCCATCTCGCCATCGCCGAACACGCCCCACACTTTGCGGCCTGTGCAGTCGAGCAGACGCCGGTGCGTCAGGTAACGCATGAAGCGCGCGTGGTAGATCGAGCTGATCGGGCCAATGCCCATGGAGCCGGTCGGGAACTGCCAGAAGTCCGGCATCAGATAAGGATGCGGGTAGCTGCACAGGCCTTGAGCGCCCTGCGCGGGTGCGGTGAGCTCCTGGCGGTAAAAGCCCAGGTCTTTTTCGTCCAGGCGGCCTTCCAGGTAGGCGCGTGCATACACGCCAGGTGCGCTGTGCGGCTGGAAGAACACCAGGTCGCCGCGATGTTGACCCTCACCCACGCCTTCGCGTGCGCGAAAGAAGTGGTTGAAGCCGGTTTCGAACAAATCGGCTGCGCTGGCATAACTGGCGATGTGGCCGCCGAGTTCGGCCGAGCCGCCGGTCTCGGCCTGGTTGGCGCGCACGACCATCGCCAGCGCATTCCAGCGCATCAGCGAGGCCAGGCGCTCTTCCATCGCCAGGTCGCCGGGGAACACGGGCTGCTCGTCCACGCCGATGGTGTTGACGTAAGGCGTGGCCAGTTCGGGCTGCCAGCCGATGCGCTGCTTGCGCGCAACGCGGCTCAGCTCATGCAGCATTTCGCGTGCACGGGCAGGGCCCTGCGTGAGGGCCAGGGCTTCAAACGCCTCACGCCATTCGGCAGTTTCCTGCGGGTCAGGGTCAGCGGAAGGATCGGTATGAGAAGCGGCCTGCATCAGTAAATGGTGGGGTGTGGAATCGTTCATGGCACCAATCACTTTACGCAGAATCACCCGGAAGGTGTTGCTTCAATATCGGGACGTGGCGCCATTTAAAAGCATAAAATGCTGTAAATAACGAATTTTGAAGATGATGCAGCTCGATAACCTTGATTTGAAGATTCTGGACGAGTTGCAGCGGGATGGCTCGCTGACCAACGTGGAGCTGGCGCGCCGCGTGCACCTGAGCCCTTCGCCGTGTCTGGCCCGCGTCAAGGCGCTGGAGGCCGGCGGCGTGATCGACCGCTATGTGGCCATTGCCAATGCGGCGGCGCTGGGTTTGGGCCTGAATGTCTTCATCTCCATCAGCCTGCGCACGCAAAGCAAGGAGTCGCTGGCCGACTTTGAACGGCGCATCGCCGAGCACGACGACGTGATGGAGTGCTATTTGATGTCGGGAGACAGCGACTACCTGATTCGTGTGGCGGTCGCCGACATCGGTGCGCTTGAAAAATTCATCCTGGAGCAACTGTCGCCGATTCCGGGCATCGAGAAGATACGCTCGAGCTTTGCGCTCAAGCAGGTCAGGTACAAGACGGCCTTGCCTTTGCCTGTGACAAGGTCGCCTGAACCCATCGCGAGGGTGTCAGCGCCCCGGGGCTGACGTCTGTTCGGTGGCCAGGGCCGGGTGCGAAATTTCAATTTCGTTGATCTTGGCCAGCAGGTCTTCCCGGCGGCTCACGTCTTCTCCTGCGGCACTTACTGTATCGCTCGGTGAATCGACAAACTGCACATAGCGCTTTGTTCCGGAGGCCATCTGGTGCAGGCGGGACTTGAGCCTTTCAACCACTTCCTGCACGGTGGTCTGGGCGCTGGGCGTGTCATGCCACAGGGCGACGTGCAGGTTAAAGGCATTTGCGTCGCCCAGCTTTTCAGAGGCGCGTATGCAGTCGGCCAGGATTTTGGTTGAAACTTCGGACAGGGTGGTGCGGTTGACCGGGCCTTCGATCAGCATCATGAAGTCGTTTTCGCCATGGCGAACGACGGTGTCGACGTCGCGTGCTGCCCCGCGCAGGATTTCGCCGATGCGGGAAAGTGCGGCACCGCGCTTCTGGTCGCTGGCCTCGTCGTGGCTCGGGGCCTGGTCGAGCCAGCGCAACATCAATACGCCGAATGCCGACTTCTGCCGCCGCGCGCGCAGCAGCATGGGCGGCAGCCTGTCGTCGATGATCCGCGGCAACATCAGCCCGCTGGCCGGGTCGTAAGTCGCCAGTGCGGCGCTGCGGTGGTTGGCAAACAGTGCGGCCCGGCTGCGCCATGCCAGCACAAGGAAAACCCAGAGCAGGCCGATCATTGCCGACAGGACACCGGCTGCCTGTGCCGCTTCAACATTCCAGACCCAGCCCGCGTTGTAGGAAAGCCGGGCCAGCGCGGCCAGCCCGATGGGCGCGGCGCCCAGCAGGATGAGGAGGTTCCAGGTCTGTCCCCGCAAAGACATCCACAGGAGGCTTCCCATGATGGCCAGGGTGGAAAACGCCAGCCACAGGTTGCGAAGATCTCGCGGCACAAGATTCTGGCTGGCAGCCATCAGGCAGGCCATGAACAGGCTGCCCGCCGTCACGGTGAGCAGCAGCCGGTGTATGCGCGGGTAGCCGCTCTTGGCATAACTGGCCTGGGTGCAAAACCATGCACCGGCGGCCATGCTCACCGAGGACAGCACCCAGCCCATGACCTGGTTCAGGTGTGCGCTGTGCGGCCAGATGCGCCAGCCGCCGTAGCCGATCAGCACCAGTTGCGTGAACATGAGCGTGACCACGACAGCGCCGAACCACAAAAATACCTTGTTGTGCGCCATGACGAACGCGGCCAGGCACAGCAAGGCCAGCAGGCTGAACATGCCCCACATCAACCCGATCACCACGCCAACCCGGGACGCGCCGTCGATGTATTCGACGGGCGACAGCAGCATGGGCCGCTCCGTGAGGGCCCTGCGGTGCTCAAAGCGCAGGTAGTAGGTCTGGATTCCGTCGCCGCGCGTTTGCAGCTCAAAACTCGGCACACGGGTGCGCAGCGCCCACGCGGCCGGGGCAATCGCTTCGCCCGCGGACTGGACCAGCCAGCCGCCTTGCGGGTTGCGCGAAAAAAGGCTCACCCTGAAGATGGCCTGACCCGGCATCCGGATGTACCAGGTCTGCAGGGCTTCGGTGGCCGGCAGTGAAAAACTGGCCCAGACGTCCTGCGTGTTCGAGGTGGGGAGGATGGAGTCGTCTGTATAGGGCTGAAAGTTCCACGGGCCGGTTGCGGGATCGCCGGCTGTCAAGGCATCAGGTGACTCGATGGAATCCTTGGGCACCGCGACCCATTGCAGCGGCTGGGCCAGCGTGATTGTGGGACTGTCTTCGTACAGGCGGTCAAAGACCTGTGCATGGGCTGCGCCGCAGAATGCGCAGAGCAACATCAGGAAAAAACCACGCAGGCTTGCCGTTCGATACATCTGCATAGCTTATGGCAAAAACCGGGTCTGCCCGGAAGGCTATGGCCCTACCCGCGAACGTCCGCTGCGCAAGCGGAGTAGATGTGTGTAATCAGGGCGTCACATGCGTTGGCCACCATCCGGCTTTCTTCAACAGTGGATTGCCCATGCCTTCTTCCCGTTTTGCCGCCAACCGGCGCCCCGCATTCAAATCTCTCTTCAAAGCCATCTTTCCTGCGCTGGCAGCCGTTGCGCTGGCTGCGCCGCTGCAAGCCCAAACCGCCTTTCCGGCCACACTGACCGGCCATGTGGTGGTACCTGCACAATCATTTATTGCCGCACCCAAAGATGCGCCGCAGGACCTGCAGGTCAGCGGCAAGTTCACCAATGGCAAGCGCACCGAAGCGCTGGGCATGGTGGAGGGCCTGTCTGCCGGCAGGCCCACAGGGGTGAGCGTGCCTTTCAAGGGACAGCCGCTGCAGGGCCATTCAGGCATCAAAAAAATGCCCGACGGCAGCTTCTGGATCCTGACCGACAACGGCTTTGGCTCCAAAGCCAATTCACCGGATGCCATGCTGTACCTGAACCGCTACAAGGTTGATTTCAAGGGCGGCGCCATGAAGCGGCTGGAAACGATTTTTCTGCACGATCCCGACAAAAAAGTGCCGTTTCGTATCGTCCATGAAGGCACGAAGCAGCGTTACCTCACGGGCAGCGACTTTGACACCGAAAGCTTCCAGTTCGCCGGCGGCGCCTTGTGGATTGGCGACGAGTTCGGCCCTTTCCTTATCAAGGCCGACATGAAGGGCAAGGTGCTGGCGGTGTTTGACACGCTGGTTGACGGCAAGGCCGTGCGTTCGCCCGACCATCCGGCCGTGACGACACCCGGCGTGCCGGGCGGTGCGGTGGATTTCCAGGTTCGCCGCTCCAAGGGGTTTGAAGGCATGGCCGCTTCGAAAGACGGCAGCAAGCTGTATGCGCTGCTTGAGGGCGCGCTGTATGACGCCGCCACCAAAGGCAATGAAAACGTGGGCGGCAAGGACTACCTTCGCGTGCTGGAGTTTGACGTGAAGAGCGAATCCTGGACCGGCCGCCACTGGAAGTACATGCTGGAGAGCAACAGCCACGCGATTGGCGACTTCAACATGATCGATGGCACGACCGGGTTGATCATCGAGCGCGACAACGGCGAAGGCACGGCCGACAAGGCTTGCCCTGAAGGCCAGAAGCGCACCGACTGCTTCCACGACATCGCGAAGTTCAAGCGTGTCTACAAGGTGGAGCTGAGCGACGCCAATGCCGGCGGTGCGCTGCGCAAGATCGGCTACATCGATTTGATGGCCATTGCCGACCCGGCGAAACTGGCGCGCAAGCCCCTGAACAACGGCGTGCTGACCTTTCCGTTCTTCACGATTGAAAACGTGGACGTGGTGGACGCCACGCACATCGTGGTCGGCAACGACAACAACCTTCCGTTTTCCAGCAGCCGCGAACCCAACAAGGCGGACGACAACGAATTGATCCTGATGGAAGTGGGCGATTTCCTCAAGGCCCAGTAAGCCGGTGCGTCACGGAACGAGCACAGGTCGCTATAAATTTTATAGCTGCTTGCGCCCGTCCTGATTGGCCTGCAGGCCAAAAGCACTTACATTTTTGACTGAAAAACCAGCCCGGCGTGCTCGCGCAGCGCATGGAACTTGATCTTGGGCCACTGCTGCTCCACGGCACGCAGGGTGGCGCTGTGGTCCACCAGCAAGGTGGGCGCATCGACCGCATCCAGTGCCACGCGGTGGGCGTTGGCGTCCATGAATTTCTTGAGCTCGTTCGGGTCCTCGGACGTCACCCAGCGCGCCAGGTTGAAGTTGCTGCCCATGATGCGGGCCTTGACGCCGTATTCATGTTCGAGGCGGTGAGCCACCACTTCAAACTGCAACTGGCCGACGGCGCCCAGCAGCAGCAATGAGCCGGCAATCGGGCGGAACACCTGGATCGCGCCTTCTTCTCCCAGCTGGGTGAGGCCGGCGCGCAGCTGCTTGCTGCGCAGCGGATCGGCCACCTCGACGGCGCGGAACATTTCAGGCGCAAAGAAGGGCAGGCCGGTGAACTGCAGGGCTTCGCCTTCGGTGAGCGTGTCGCCCAGCTGCAGCACGCCGTGGTTGGGAATACCGATGATGTCGCCGGCGAAGGCGGTGTCGAGCAGCTCGCGGCGCTGGCTCATGAAGCTCACCACGGTGTTGGGCCGCAGCTCCTTGCCGCTGCGCACCACCTTCAGGCGCATGCCGCGGGTGAACTCGCCGCTGGCCACACGTAAAAATGCGATGCGGTCGCGGTGCGCCGGGTCCATGTTGGCCTGGATCTTGAAGACCACGCCGGAGAATTTTTTCTCTTCGGGGTGCACCACGCGCTGGATGGCTTCGCGCTCCGCGGGGGCGGGTGCCAGGTCGACCAGCGCGTCCAGCACTTCCTGCACGCCGAAGTTGTTGATGGCCGAACCGAAGAACATGGGCGTTTGCTTGCCGGCAAGGAATTCGGCGCGGTTGAATTCAGGTGTGGCGCCGGCCACGAGTTCGATTTCGCCTTGCGCCTGTGCGTATTCGGCGCCAAAACGCTTGGCGGCTTCGGCGTTGTCCAGGCCGGCCAGGATTTCATCGTCGCCACCGGCTTTTTCTTCGCCGGGGCTGAAAACGCGCATGCGGTCTTCGCGCCTGTCGTAGACACCATGGAAAAGCTTGCCCATGCCGACCGGCCACGTGAAGGGAATGACCGTCATGCCGAGCTCGCGTTCGATCTCGTCCATCACGCTCATCGGATCCTGCACCTCGCGGTCCATCTTGTTGACGAAAGTCAGGATGGGCGTGTTGCGCGCGCGGCAGACCTGCAGCAGGCGGCGGGTTTGCGGCTCCACGCCGTTGGCGGCATCGATCACCATCAGTGCCGCGTCCACGGCGGTCAGCACGCGGTAGGTGTCTTCGGAGAAGTCCTGGTGGCCCGGTGTGTCGAGCAGGTTGATCACGCAGTCGCGGTATTCCATCTGCATGACCGAGCTGGCCACCGAGATGCCGCGCTGCTTTTCAATTTCCATCCAGTCGGACGTGGCATGGCGTGCGGCCTTGCGGGCCTTGACGCTGCCGGCGATCTGGATCGCGCCCGAGAACAGCAGCAGCTTTTCAGTCAGCGTGGTTTTACCCGCGTCGGGGTGGGAGATGATGGCAAACGTGCGGCGGCGCTTGACCTGTTTTTCGATTTCGGTGGAAGCTTGGGTGTCGGACATAACCCATGATTATCGGTGAGGTGGCCCCCACGCTTCCACACTGCGTGTGGGGCGCTGCCCCTTTCCTGTGAAACAGGGGCTGGGAGCGTCCGGCGCTGGAATGTGGCCCCCACGCTTCACCGCTACGCGGGTCGCTGCCCACCGAGGGGGCTGGCCTTGCTTGGGGCGGCCCGGCGCGGCGGCCGCCGTTTCTCTTATTGGGGATGCGGTGCTTAACCAGGTTGCCGGGCGAAACGCGGTTGCTTCACCCCGTCGATCACGACCTCTTCATTGAACATGCCAGCAGGCCGCACCCATAGCCCTTTTTCGCCATACAGCGCGCGGTACAGCGTCATCGGCTCCAGGCTTTCGCTGTGGCGCACGGTGCCGACCACCTCATACAGCATGCCCTTGTAGTGGCGGTACAGACCGGGCGGGGTTTCTATCAGGGGAGGCAATGCGTGTGCGGTGGCTTCTGGCATGAGGGATCAGGGGGTTTAAAAATATTGCGCGGTGGCTCGGTGGGACAATGGAGGCTATGCATCCTAAAGCCTTACTCGACAGTTGTTCCGAGCTTCTCAAGCAGGTCCTCAAATTTGATCATCCCGCCGACATGGTGGTGTCGCGCTATTTCCGCGACTATCGCCTCGGCCCGCGTGAACGCGCCACTGTGGCGGAAACGATTTACGGCGTTCTGCGCAAGAAAAATCTTTATACCTATCTGGCCCAGCATGGCAGCGGCGCGCCGGAGCGGCGTCTTGCGATTCTCGGTTTTGCGGCGGACCGCGACTTTCTTATGGGTGCGCTGACCGACCAGGAAAAAGACTGGCTGGCGCGTTGCGACCAGGTCAAACCATCGGACCTGATGGAGCTGCATCGCCACAACCTCCCGCAGTGGCTGGTTGACCCGTTGAAAGAGCAGCTGGGTGATGATTTCTGGCCGCTGGTCGAGAGCCTGAACGCACCGGCCGGACTTGATTTGCGCGTCAACACGCTCAAGGATAAACGGGCTGAAGTCCAGAAGGAGCTTGCGAAGGCAGCTATCAAAACCGTAGCAACACCGTATTCACCCTGGGGCCTGCGCATTGCCGACGGCAAGCCCCAGCTGGGCAAACTGGATGCTTTCACGCGTGGCGCCATTGAAGTGCAGGACGAAGGCTCGCAGCTGCTGGCCCTGCTGGTCGATGCCAAGCGAGGTGAGATGGTGGTCGACTTTTGTGCAGGGGCGGGCGGCAAGACCCTGGCCCTCGGGGCTTCCATGCGCAATACCGGGCGCCTTTACGCGTTTGATACGTCGGGACACCGGCTGGATGCGCTCAAGCCGCGGCTGGCGCGCAGCGGCCTTTCCAATGTTCATCCGGTGGCCATTGCCCATGAGCGTGACGACCGGATCAAGCGCCTGGCCGGCAAGATAGACCGGGTCCTGGTGGACGCCCCATGCTCGGGCTTGGGCACCTTGCGGCGCAATCCTGACCTCAAATGGCGGCAGACGCCCAAGGCGATTGAAGAGCTCAGGGCCAAGCAAACTGCCATTTTGCAGAGCGCTGCGCGGCTTTTAAAGCCCGGCGGACGCCTGGTTTACGCGACCTGCAGCGTTTTGCGTGAAGAAAACGAAGCCATCGCTGAAGCCTTCAGTGAGGCGAATAAAGAGTTCAACGTCCTTGAAACAGGGCCCTTGTTGACTCATCTGGGGGTGGAACACGCTGAAAAACTCTGCCGCGGACCCTACCTTCGGCTCTGGCCTTACCTGCATCAGACGGACGGGTTTTTCGCAGCAGTATGGCAAAAGTCGTGATATTTTTGGCGACAAAAGACGACAGATAGGCCGAAGTTACATATTCATTCGTGATTTTTCGCACTGTTTTGACCTTGGGTCCTGTGCTGAAAGTGACTTGGTATTTGTGGGGGATCGCCTTACAATAAGTGGTTATTTTTTGCAGCGCCTGGAGACACATCTGGATGGGCGACTGCTTCAGATTGTTTAAAGGATTTTTATGATCTTGTTTGATGCGGCCCTCGACTGGCTTGCCAATGGGTTGCTTGCCGCCAGCTGGTGGCAAATCGTGTTGTACACGCTGGTGACCACCCATATCACCATTGCCAGCGTCACCATCTACTTGCACCGTCACCAGGCGCACCGCGCCATGGACCTGCACGCGATTCCTTCGCATTTTTTCCGTCTCTGGCTCTGGCTGGGTACGGGCCAGGTCACCAAGGAATGGGTGTCCATTCACCGCAAGCACCACGCCAAGTGCGAAACCTCTGAAGATCCGCACAGCCCGCAGGCTTACGGCATCAAGAAGGTTTTCTGGGAAGGCGCCGAGTTGTACCGCGCCGAAAGCAAAAACAAGGAAACCATGGCCAAGTTCGGCCACGGCACGCCCAATGACTGGATTGAGCGCAACGTCTACACCCGCTATAGCTGGCAGGGCGTGGGCCTGATGATGATCATCGACCTGGCGCTCTTCGGTGCTGCAGGCCTGGCTGTCTGGGCCGTGCAAATGGCCTGGATCCCCGTGACGGCGGCCGGCATCATCAACGGCATTGGCCACTATTGGGGCTATCGCAATTTTGAGGCGCCTGATGCCAGCACCAACATTTCGCCCTGGGGCATCATGATTGGCGGCGAAGAGCTGCACAACAACCATCACACCTACCCGACATCGGCCAAGTTCTCGGTCAAGCCCTACGAATTCGACATCGGCTGGGTGTATATCCGTGCCATGGAAAAAGTTGGCCTGGCCTCCGTCAAGAAGGTCCCGCCCAAGCTCCAGCTGGGTTCCATCCAGCCTGTGGCAGATGAAAAAACCCTGGAAGCCCTGATCGCCCATCGCTACGAAGTCATGGCGGGTTTCGCGCGCGAACTGCGCCGCGCCGGCAGGGCCGAACTCGAAGTGCTGAAGGCCAAGAAAGCCGACGTGTCCGTGTTGCGCGCAGCCAATCGCTGGCTGCACCGCGATGATGATAAGGTGCCGGCCGCCGCCAAACCCCAGCTGGCGCAGGCTCGCGCCGAACACCCCGTGCTGGACAAGATGGTCACCATGCGGGAAGAACTGCGCCAGATGTGGCTGACCACTTCCGCTTCCCGCGAGCAGCTGGCTGCGGACCTGCAGGCCTGGTGCCACCGTGCTGAGGAAAGCGGTATCGCCGCCTTGCGCGAATTCTCGATGAAGCTGCGGGCTGCCCGCACCTGACCTGACGCTACATATCCGACCTGGTCACCCGGTCGAAACTTCAAGGCCGCTTCCGGAGAAATCCAGGAGCGGTTTTTTATTGTTCGGCGCAAAGTACGAGTTCCATGATCGAGCGCCCCAGGATTTGGTAATGGTAGGGTCGCTACCAGCGCACTGATCAGGGCGTCCGAGATTCGTCATCTTCTGCACACAGAAGAGCCTTCTCACGTGAATTGCGCTGAACCTGACACACTCTCGAGGTGAAAGCGCTGTCCCCACATTCGACAGCTGGTGGTCGCGCCCACTGACGAGCCAAACGCTGCCAACGGCAGGTCGTAGTGCTTGAGGTTCTTCCTCCAGGAAGCCGGCTGTTTGCCAATACTCGAGGCAAGAATCGCGGAAACAGCGGTGCACCTTGATGCAGATTTACACACCCGCAACTCAAAACGGGCTATTGGGTCGATGTTCCGCAGCGTAAATGGTCGTCTGGCAGTCGACTTCACACCCACTTCATACAGTTCATCAAGACCTCACAGGCGCATATCAGACTGCACCTATCGAAAGCCGAGTGCATCAACCTGGTGTTTTCATTTCGAAGAAAGGTCGGTCTGTGAGTTCAATCCGTAGCGTCGCTACTCTTCCGCCATACACACGCATTTTCGGTCCGGTAACGACGGGAAAGACTGTCCGACTTTTAAAACTGTATCTGCTGCTCGTTGCGGGCGGCTCGGCTTTGCTGCTTTTCGGGCATCAGGATGGCTTGCAGATTTTCGGCTTGGGGTTGATGGTGCCGGGCGGCGGATTTCTGGCGCACGCCGATATCTGCACAGGCCGTGGCATAGGTCATATAGCCGCCTGGCTGTGCTCGGTTGGTGCCTTGGCGTTTGCGCTGTTGGTCTGGTTTGGCACGGGCAATGTGCTGCTGCCTCCGCTTGTTTGGCTCGGTTCGGCGTTTTGGGCCGCGAGCATGAGCCATGGTGCAATTCAGCCAGGTGTGGTTCTTAATGTGTACTGCGTGCTCGCGCTGTTTGCTGCGGCGGGCTGCCTGTCGATGCTGGCCTGGTTTATGTTTTCAAGCCGGCAAAGGCGCATCGATAACGATTACCTGGTTCGACAAATGGCTCGATTGGACGTGATCTTCACAGCTCAATCATCAAGGCAAAAACCGGAAATGTCTTTGGCGCATCTGCGTCGTCTGAGGTTCGCACTCGATCGAGCTCTGCAACCTTTCGATGAATTTTCGGGATTCGAGCAACGCGATCAATTTCAGACGGCGGCGCTTCGGTATCAAGTCAACTTTCTGGCTTATGGCATTGCCTTGACGCAGGCACGCTTCACGCCTGCGTTAGGCGGGTACATGAGCGACGCGCAAAGCAGGTTGCTGAACAAGCAGACACAGCATCGCGCATGGGCCTACTGGTCGCTGGAAAATCTATGGGGAAACTTGCGGTGGAACCCCGACCCTGCTGCCCGTGAAAACATCATGTACACGGGCTTCGTGGCGCTGCAGATGGCCTTGTTCCAGGCCAGCACAGGAAGTCAGGAGTTTTCGAAAAAAGGTGCCTTTACGCTGGTGCATCCGAACGGAAAACGCTACGAACACAGTTTTGAGTCCTTGCTGTACAGTTTGGAAAAAGAATACGAACGTTCACCCTTCTATTTGATGGCCTGCGAGCCCAACTGGGTCTATCCCCTGTGCAACACAATGGGAGCCGCGGCATTGCGTGCCCACGATGCGCAGTACGGTCAGATGAAATGGGCCGGTCACGCGCCAGAGTTTCGCCGGCATCTGGACGCGGAGTTTCTGGATGGCATGGGTCGCTACGTGCCATGCCGTTCTACGTACACGGGACTGGCCTTGCCCGCCATTGGTGGCGCAATGCCCCTGGCGATGCCCTGCTACTTTTTGAATGCGCTGGAACCTGACCTGGCGCGTCGCCAATGGCTGTTGTTGAGACGTCAGCTGTTCGATAGTCGTGAGGGACTTCGACGCAGTGAATTCTGGCCCATCGACACAGGAAACTATGGTTTCTCAAGAGGCAGTGCCTACGCAGCGACGGCCTTGGCGGCGGCAGAGTTGGGCGATGAGTCTGTGTATCAAAACTGCATGGATGCCCTGGAGTACGAGTGTCCAACTACTCTCAGTCACGGGGTCGCCCACAGGAATAAGGCCTCGGTATGGGCGCATGGTGTCGAGCTGATGGCGCACTCGGGAGGGCGCGACAGCTTTCGAAACCTGATCAGTAACCCGCTTCCATCAAAAGGTCCCAGATTGGAACCCCTGTCCTATCCCGATGTGCTGGTTGCGGCTGCGCACTCAGATGCTGTAAGCAGCTCTTTGCAAGCGGTGCTGTACGGCGGAGCCGGTGATGGCATTAAGAGCTTGGGCGTGTCGGGCTTGCGTCCGTTGGCACCTTATCGGGTCACAGGCGCATGCCCGACGCAGGTTCTGGCTGATGGCATGGGAAATGTGTGCTTGCAGATTCCGCTTGCTGGGCGCACCTGTTTGACGCTGGAGCCGGCCTGCGCGCTGTGATGGGTTGCTGTATTTTGATGGCCACGGTATGGGGCTGCTTGTATGGGTTGCAGGTTATGCAGGTGTGCACCGTTCGACGTTCATGTGTTGCCCAGGCTTGGCGCTTGGTAAACAGGAAGGATGGGAAATGAAAGAAGTCCCTCATGCCCGCGCGGCGCAACGATTCACTCTGGTCGCACGCCTCAAGAGCTTTGGTTATGCCTTCGAGGGGATTGCCTTGATGCTTAAAACACAGCACAACGCATGGCTGCATCTCATCGCCACAATACTAGTGACGGGGCTGGCCGGTTGGTGCCGAGTGGACGCCGGCGATTGGCGCTGGCTGATTGGTGCGATGACCATGGTTTGGATGGCAGAGGCCATGAACACTGCAGTGGAGTCGCTCTGCGATGTTGTGTCGCCACAATATTCATTGGCAGTCAAATGCGCAAAGGATCTTGCTGCCGGCGGCGTGTTAATTGCGGCTTGCGCAGCAGCGGCAACCGGTGTCATAACCTTCTGGCCCTATTTGGGAGATGGCCTATAAGTTTGCGTCGGTGGCCCTGCTCTTGGAGTTAGCCTGAGTTGGTTGCGGAAGTGGCTTGCCGGGTGATTGCGCTGTGCGTGATGCGCCCGTCTTTAAAGACTTGAACCACAGATGGGGCTTATGTGGATCAGATTTCGACAGGATTCAAACAAGCCGCGTAGCAACCTGCCTATTTGGTGGAAGTTTTTCTTTCTGAACCTCAAAAAAATAAAGGACACCGAGGTGTCCTTTTCTGAATGTGCAGACCGGGCGGGTAGTTATTAACTACGCACGGACTCGTAACTATTTATTTCAGCTTGATTTCTTTGTATTCCACGTGCTTGCGTGCCTTGGGATCAAATTTCATGATCAGCATCTTGTCGGGCGTGGTTTTCTTGTTTTTGGTGGTCGTATAGAAATGACCCGTGCCGGCAGTCGATTCCAGCTTGATTTTTTCGCGTGCGCCTTTAGCCATGATGCTTCTCCTTAGACTTCACCGCGGGCACGAAGGTCCACCAGGACTGCATCGATGCCTTTTTTGTCGATCAAGCGCAGACCGGCGCTGGTGATGCGCAGGCGCACCCAGCGGTTTTCGCTTTCGACCCAGAAGCGGCGGTACTGCAGATTAGGCATGAACCGGCGCTTGGTTTTGTTGTTTGCGTGAGAAACATTGTTTCCCACCATCGGGCCTTTGCCCGTTACCTGACAGACGCGTGCCATGAGCACTCTCCGTAAAAAATTAGAAATCGGATGCTGGCAAAGGGTAAATCTGCACGAGACAGACCTGCAAATGCTCAGCTAAGCCATAGATTATAGCCTGAAAACTGATTTGGTCCAATTCTGCCGATTGAGAGCCTCGGCAGGGTGGCAAAAGAGCTGGAAAAAAGAGACAAAAAGAGGAAGTCAGCGCTTCCTCTGGTTTTCAGGAGCCTTGTTCGAGGAAGCGCTGGGCATCCAGCGCCGCCATGCAGCCTGTTCCGGCGCTGGTAATTGCCTGGCGGTAAATATGGTCCTGCACATCGCCGGCAGCGAAGACGCCCGGAACGCTGGTCATGGTGGCAAAGCCCTGCAGGCCGGTTTTAGTGATGATGTAGCCGTCTTTCATCTCCAGCTGCCCTGCAAAGATGTCGGTGTTCGGCTGGTGCCCGATCGCGATAAAACAGCCTTTGAGGGTGATGTCTTGCGAGGCATCGCTGTTTGTGCTCTTCAGACGGACGCCAGTTACCCCTGAAGCATCACCGAGCACCTGCTCCAGCGTGTGGTGCAGTTTGAGCTCGATCTTGCCCGCGGCCACTTTTTCGTGCAGTTTGTCGATCAGGATGGCTTCTGCCTTGAATTTGTCCCGGCGGTGTACCAAGGTGACCTTGCTGGCGATGTTGGATAAATACAGTGCCTCTTCGACGGCGGTGTTGCCGCCACCCACCACGCAGACTTCTTCCCCGCGGTAGAAGAAGCCGTCACAGGTGGCGCAGCCGGAAACGCCACGGCCCATGAATGCCGTCTCCGACTCCAGGCCCAGGTATTTGGCGGAGGCACCGGTGGCGATGATCAGCGAGTCGCAGGTGTAGGTCCCGCTGTCGCCGGTCAGGGTAAAGGGGCGTTTGCTGAAGTCGACCTTGTTGATGTGGTCAAAAATGATTTCGGTCTTGAAGCGCTCGGCGTGCTCCAGAAAACGCTGCATCAGGTCTGGTCCCTGCACGCCGTGCACGTCGGCCGGCCAGTTGTCGACCTCGGTGGTAGTCATGAGTTGGCCGCCCTGCGCAATGCCGGTGATCAATACGGGGTTGAGATTGGCGCGCGCTGCGTAGACGGCTGCGGTGTAGCCCGCAGGCCCTGAACCGAGGATGAGGACTCTGGAATGTTTCATGATGAAAAACTGATTGGGAAAGTGTAAGAACTCATGTAGAGTCATGCCGCATAAGTGCAGCGTCAAGTAAAAACAGCTGCTGGTACTTTTCAGGCATTTGATTTCTTATGAGATTACGTGTCATTGTAAGAACTCACGCGACTAGCCGTCGGATGTGAGGTTGGGAGATATCTGCTATGACGACGATGGTGTCTAACCTGGAATTGATTCGCCGGGTCCCTCTTTTTTCCGTGTTGACTGCCAGCCAGGCTGCATCGGTCGCCGATACCGTGGTCAAGCGCCGGTTCAAGCGCGGCGAGCCTATCGTGGAGCAGGGCAAAAAATCCAACGCCCTTTCCATCATCCTGACCGGCCGCGCGCGCGTCATCACCACGGACTCCCGGGGCCGCGAGGTCATTCTCGCCACCATGCACCCCGGCGATTATGTGGGTGAAATGAGCCTGATCGACAACGAACCTCACTCCGCCACGGTGCGCGCTGAGATCCAGACCGATGCCCTGATCCTGGGCCGCCTGGAGTTTGCACGTTGCCTTCCGGAAAACAGCTCCATGGCCTATGCGGTGCTGAAGGGGCTGGTCCAGCGACTGCGCCATGCAGACCGGCAGATTGAGTCGCTGGCCCTGATGGATGTATATGGCCGTGTGGCCAGGGCATTGCTCGAATTCGCCAATGAAGACGGCAGCGGAAATGCCGTGATCCGCGACAAGGTTTCAAGGCAGGATCTGGCGAAGATGGTCGGCGCTTCGCGCGAAATGGTCAGCCGTGTGATGAAGGATCTTGAAGAGCGCGGATTCATCGAAACCCGCGACGATGGCTCGCTTTTGGTGAAAGAGCGTCTTCATACGCTGGGATAGGGCCCTGGCAGACTCCCTGCCGTACGGTTTGGCGTCTGTAGCGCCCCCTCAAAGCCCTTATCCAACTGCGGTAAGCTTGGTACTGCAACCCGGAAATATCGAAACATGAAAGCGCGTCTTCATACCCATGGCGGCGTTGCAAGCCTTGCGAAGGCATATAGCCTTCGCTGTGGCTCGCGCCTTGCCCTGGGCACGAATCCATCCCTTTCATTTTGTCTCGCTACTTCCGGCTTGCAGTACTAGCCGGGCCATGACTTACTCACTCGATACCCTGAACTCCAGAAATTCCCCAGCCGCGGGTGCGCCCAGCGGCATCAAACGTTTTGCCCATGAAGTCAGCCTGATTCTGGGTTTGCTCGGCCTGATTTTCTGGCTCGCGGCACTGCTCAGCTATTCACCGCAAGATGCTGCCTGGTCGACATCCGGTACCGCGGATGTCTTGAGCGGCGCTCAAGCGGTGGCCCGCAATTGGGGTGGCCGCCTGGGCGCATGGCTGGCAGATGCGAGCTATTTCCTGCTGGGTTTTTCCGTCTGGTGGGCATTGGCGGCGGGTGCCCAGGTCTGGTTGTCTTCATTGGCGCGTTGGCTTCGCGGCGAGCCTCTTGCTGCCGATTCATCCCACTCCGCCGGCCGGATCCGGTTCTGGCTAAGCCTGCTCCTGCTGTTACTGGCCAGCGCGGCGCTGGAATGGTCCCGGCTGTATCGTTTTGAATTCAGGTTGCCCGGCCACGCGGGCGGCGTGCTCGGTTACCTGGCTGGAACGCAGGGCGAGAAATGGCTGGGTTTTGCTGGCTCGGGCCTGGTTTTCATTGCGCTCGGCGTGATTGCCGTGTCCGCCGTGTTCGGCTTTTCCTGGGCGCATGTGGCCTTGCGTGTCGGCGCGTGGATTGACAACCTGATCGATTCGCGCCGCGAAAAGCGCGAAATTGCCGAAGACCTCGCCTTCGGCAAACTGGCTGCGCGCGAGCGCGAAGAGACCTTGATCGACGAGCGTATCGAGATTGAGGAGCACCACCCGGTGCCGGTCCTGATCGAACCCGTGCTCGTCGACATTCCCAAAAGCGAGCGCGTGGCAAAAGAACGGCAAAAACCGCTCTTCAGTGAAATGCCCGACTCCAAGCTCCCGCAGGTTGATCTGCTGGACGGTGCGCTGACGCGCCAGGAAACCGTGGCGCCCGAGACGCTGGAAATGACCTCGCGCCTGATCGAGAAAAAGCTGAAAGATTTCGGCGTCGAGGTGCGTGTCGTGGCCGCCGCTCCCGGCCCGGTCATCACACGTTATGAGATCGAACCCGCCACGGGCGTGAAGGGCTCGCAGGTCGTCAACCTGGCCAAGGACCTGGCACGCGCGCTCAGCCTCGTTTCCATCCGCGTGATCGAAACCATTCCCGGCAAAAACTACATGGCGCTGGAGTTGCCCAACGCCAAGCGCCAGTCCATCAAGCTCAGTGAAATCCTCGGCTCGCAGGTCTACAACGAAGCCAAGTCCATGCTCACGATCGGCCTGGGCAAGGACATCAGCGGCGCCGCGGTGGTGGCCGACCTTGCCAAGATGCCGCACTGCCTGGTGGCCGGTACCACCGGCTCCGGCAAGTCGGTGGGCATCAACGCCATGATCCTGAGCCTGCTCTACAAGGCCGATGCACGTGACGTGCGGCTGTTGCTGATCGATCCCAAGATGCTGGAAATGAGTGTCTATGAAGGCATTCCGCATTTGCTGGCGCCGGTGGTCACCGACATGCGCCAGGCCGCTCACGGCCTGAATTGGTGTGTGGCCGAAATGGAAAAGCGCTACAAGCTCATGAGCAAGCTGGGCGTGCGCAACCTGGCCGGCTACAACGCCAAACTTGACGAGGCCAAGGCCAAGGGCGAATTCATCTACAACCCCTTCAGTCTTACGCCTGAGCAGCCTGAGCCGCTGGAGCGCCTGCCTTACATCGTGGTGGTGATCGACGAACTGGCCGACCTGATGATGGTGGTCGGCAAGAAGATTGAAGAGCTGATCGCCCGTCTGGCGCAAAAAGCCCGGGCCGCCGGCATCCACCTGGTGCTGGCTACCCAGAGACCAAGCGTGGATGTGATTACCGGCCTGATCAAGGCCAATATCCCGACGCGCCTGTCTTTCCAGGTCAGCAGCAAGATCGATAGCCGGACCATTCTTGACCAGATGGGCGCTGAGGCATTGTTAGGAATGGGTGACATGCTTTACATGCCGAGTGGTACAGGCTTTCCAATTCGGGTGCATGGTGCGTTTGTGAGTGATGACGAAGTGCACCGCGTGGTGGCCTACCTCAAGCTGCAGGGCGAACCCAATTACATCGACGGCGTGCTGGAAGGCGGTACCGTCGATGGCGAAGACGGCGACTTGCTGGGTGATGGCGGCAGTGGCGGCAACGGCGGCGGTGAAAAAGACCCGATGTACGACCAGGCTGTGGAAGTCGTGCTGAAGAACCGCAAGGCCAGCATTTCGCTGGTGCAGCGTCATCTCAAGATCGGCTACAACCGCGCGGCGCGGCTGGTCGAAGACATGGAAAAAGCCGGGCTGGTTAGCGCCATGAGTGGCAGCGGCCAGCGCGAAATCCTGGTGCCCTCACGGGCGGAGTGACGATCATGAAGAAATATTTTGCTACTGTTTTGATAGCTGCTTGCGCCCATTCCGTATGGGCCGACGGCCTGGAAAGCCTCGAAACTTTCGTGAAGACCGTCAGCAGCGGCCGCGCCGAGTTCACCCAGGTGGTGACTGCGCCTGGCAAGGACGGCCAGGCTGCGCGCAGCAAGACGTCGAACGGTACGTTTGAGTTTTCGCGGCCCAACCGTTTCCGCTTCGTCTATAAAAAGCCTTTTGAGCAAACGATCGTGGCCGACGGCCAGACCTTGTGGCTTTATGACGCAGACTTGAACCAGGTCACCTCGCGCAAGCTGGCCCAGGTACTGAACGGAACCCCGGCCGCCGTGATCGCTGCTGCTGCTGACCTCAAGGGCCTGCAAGCCGATTTCAATCTTGCTTCCTTGCCTGACAGGGATGGCTTGCAGTGGATACAGGCCAAACCCAAAACCAAAGACGGCCAGTTGCAGAGCATCAGCGTCGGTTTCAGACCGACCGGGAAGGGCAGCGAACTCGCCATGCTGGAAATCCTCGACAGCTTCGGCCAGAAGTCAGTGATGACCTTCAGTCAGTTTGAGATCAACCCTGCGCTTGGCCCTGCCGCCTTCCAGTTCAAGCCACCGGCTGGCGCGGATCTGATTCGCCAGTAGACGCCTGCGGCAGTTTTCCCGTGCTGGTTTCAGTTCGCGGACTCATGGGAGTATCAAACCCGGTTTTCCGGCTTTCTTACCGACAGCTTGATTCTGTATTCTGCGACGATATTGTTTTTTTCGCGCGCCATGATTTCCAGCTCTTCGCCTGAAATTTTCCCCTCCGAAAACATCTGGCTATAAGGATCGGCGATCACTACTTCTACATCAGTGGTCACAAAATCCACCCCCAGATAGTGGGCAAAGGGTGAGTTGGGGAAGCCATTCAATTTCCACTCATCGTTGTTTTTTTTATCAAACAGCGCAAACAGGGCGGGCGTGATGATTCGCACGTGCGTAGGATCGCTGATGAAATTGTCGTGCCTGGGATGGGGTACGTTAACTTCAATGACAGCATTGTTTTTGCATACCCGATAGAGTTCTTTCATGATTCCCAGAAAAACACTGGATTGCTGGCCCATGTGTTCAAGAGAATGATTAAAGATGACGGCATCGACTGAACTGTCGTCCCAAATCCACGGAGTCACTTCCACGTTAAAAACTACATCCGGGTTGCATTCCTGAAATGCGTCCACGTTGACACACCCGGCAAACTTGTTGTGGCCGCAACCAAGATTTAATTTCATGAAGAGTTACCGCAGGTTTTGATGAGTTAATGAGTCAATAGTGATTATCAGGGTGCGACCTCAAGGCGTTTGCTGATCAAACACCAAGGCTCTCGCGCAAATCATATGTCGCATCTATACCCCTTATGCCAACGAAAAATCAACCTCTAGCAGAACGTTTGCGCCCCCGGTCACTTGGGGAGGTCATCGGCCAGCAACACCTGCTGGGTGAAGGCATGCCACTGCGCATCGCGTTCGAATCAGGCCAGCCGCACAGCTGCATCCTCTGGGGACCGCCCGGCGTTGGCAAGACCACCATCGCGCGGCTCATGGCGAGCAGTTTTGACGCTCACTTCATCACCATCTCCGCTGTGCTGGGCGGCGTCAAAGACATCCGCGAAGCCGTGGAGCAGGCCAGCATCTGGCAAGCCCAGAGCGGGCGCCGCACCATCGTTTTTGTCGATGAAGTACACCGCTTCAACAAAAGCCAGCAGGACGCTTTTTTGCCGCATGTGGAAAGCGGCCTTTTCACCTTCATTGGTGCCACCACTGAAAACCCATCGTTCGAGGTGAATTCGGCCTTGCTCTCGCGCGCCGTGGTGTATGTGCTGCAACCGCTGGGGGAGGCGGATCTCAAGCAAATTGTGGCCAAGGTGCTTGCTGAACGGGCGCTGCCAGCTATTGAAACAATAGCAAGTGAAGCCGTTGACCGACTGGTTGCCTATGCCGACGGCGATGCCCGCCGCCTCTTGAACACGCTCGAGTCCCTCAGCGTGGCGGCCAAGGCCGAAAAAGTGGCCGACGTCGGCGACGTCTGGCTGCTCAAGGTGCTGGGCGAGCGGATGCGGCGCTACGACAAGGGCGGCGAACAGTTCTACGACACCATCTCCGCGCTGCACAAGTCGGTGCGCGGTTCCGACCCCGATGCCGCGCTCTACTGGTTCATGCGCATGCTCGACGGCGGCGCCGAACCGCGCTACATGGCGCGCCGGCTGGTGCGCATGGCCAGTGAAGACATCGGGCTGGCCGACCCGCGTGCCTTGCGCATGGCGCTGGACGCCGCAGAAGTCTACGAACGCCTTGGCTCCCCCGAAGGCGAGCTGGCGCTGGCCCAGTGCGTCATCTATCTGGCGGTCGCGCCCAAGTCCAATGCGGTCTATAAGGCCTTCAACGAGGCCAAGGCGCTTATCGCCAGGGACGGCACCCGCCCGGTGCCCCTGCATTTGCGCAATGCACCAACAAAGCTCATGAAACAGCTCGATTACGGCAAAAACTACCGTTACGCCCACGACGAGGAAGACGGCTTTGCCGCGGGTGAGAATTATTTTCCAGAGGGCATGCCGCCTCCAGGTTTCTACCGTCCCGTCGACAGGGGGCTGGAGATACGTATCGCAGATAAGCTGAATGAGTTGAAAATTAAGAACAATAAGAAAAACTGATAAAAAACAAAAGCCGCTGATAAAGGCTGATCCAGCCCCGAAAATACACTTCCTCAAGGGTAAACCCCGCGAAAACCGCACCGCTGGCTCGATTCTCGCTAGAGACGCTTGGCTACAATTTGCGGATTAGCTCGCCAACTTCACCAGCCATCCGGCTTTGATAGGCGGGCTTTTTGTTAACTCAAGCCAGTCACCGGCGATCCCGGTGGGTGGTAGCCGCCAGGCGGAGTTCGCAATTTCATCAATTGGACGGGAGAGTGAGTTATGGAAGTTTTGCTACAGCAGATCATCAATGGTCTGGTGCTGGGCAGCATGTATGCCTTGATCGCCTTGGGCTACACCATGGTGTACGGCATCATCAACCTGATTAACTTCGCACACGGCGAAGTACTGATGGTGGGGGCTTTGACCAGCTGGACCATCATCGGCCTGATGCAGGATTCCATGCCGGGCACGCCGGGCTGGATTATTTTGCTGATTTCGCTGCTGATCGCCTTTGTGGTGTGCGGGGCCCTCAATTTCGCGATTGAAAAAATCGCCTACCGGCCGCTGCGAAATTCCCCCAAACTGGCCCCGCTGATCACCGCCATCGGTATGTCGCTGCTGCTGCAGACCCTGGCCATGATCATCTGGAAGCCCAACTACAAACCCTATCCCACGCTGTTGCCTTCCGAGCCCTTCCAGGTCGGCGGCGCCGTCATCACCGTGACCCAGCTCTTCATCCTGGGCGCAACCGTTGTCTCCCTTTCTGTCCTCATGTGGCTGGTTCATTACACCAAGCTGGGCCGCGCCATGCGTGCCACCGCTGAAAACCCCCGCGTCGCGGCGCTCATGGGCGTGCGCCCCGATACCGTCATCTCGGCCACCTTCATCATCGGCGCCATCCTTGCTGCGCTGGCCGGCGTCATGTACGCCTCCAACTACGGCACGGTGCAGCACACCATGGGCTTCCTGCCCGGTCTGAAGGCCTTTACGGCGGCTGTGTTCGGCGGCATCGGCAACCTGGGCGGCGCGGTGCTTGGCGGCATTTTGCTGGGCCTGATCGAATCCATCGGCGCCGGCTACATCGGCCCGGCGACGGGCGGCGTGCTGGGCAGCCAGTAC
The DNA here is from genome assembly GCF_056405995.1 of Polaromonas sp. P1_E11. Lineage (NCBI taxonomy): Bacteria > Pseudomonadati > Pseudomonadota > Betaproteobacteria > Burkholderiales > Comamonadaceae > Polaromonas > Polaromonas sp. P1_E11. The sequence continues at coordinate 1,101,134 of NZ_JBFUBA010000001.1, read as the reverse complement.
TCCGACATCTTTGCTTTCATCGTGCTGATTTTTGTGCTCACGCTGCGGCCTTCAGGCTTGCTCGGTGAGCGTGTAGCGGACCGGGCGTGACGCCGCGTCCATCCGGTACACAAGGAGAACAATCATGAATTCTGTCAAATCGAAAAAACTCATTACCTTCCTGATCGTCGCGGCGGCACTGCTGGTGCTGCCGCTGATCCTGCAGCAGGGCGGCAACGCCTGGGTGCGCATTGTCGACATGGCGCTGCTCTATGTGCTGCTGGCCCTGGGCCTGAACATCGTGGTCGGCTACGCCGGCCTGCTGGATCTGGGGTATGTCGCGTTCTTCGCGGTCGGTGCCTACCTGTTCGCGCTGCTCGGCTCGCCGCATCTGGCCGACGCCTTTCCCTGGATTGCAGCGCAGTTTCCGAACGGGCTGCATTTGCCGATCTGGGCCATCATCCCGATGGCCGCGGCGCTGGCGGGCTTTTTCGGCGTGGTGCTGGGCGCGCCGACCCTCAAGCTGCGCGGCGACTACCTCGCCATCGTGACACTGGGCTTCGGTGAAATCATCCGCGTGTTCCTGAACAACCTGGACCGCCCCATCAATCTGACCAACGGCCCCAAGGGCATCAACCAGATCGACTCGATGAAGTTCTTCGGATTCGATCTGGGCAAGCCGCATGAGTTTTTCGGCTTCGAGGTCAACTCGGTGTCGATGTACTACTACCTCTTCCTGGTGCTGGTGATCGTCTCGGTTGTGGTTTGCCACCGCCTGGAAAATTCCCGCATCGGCCGCGCCTGGATGGCTATCCGCGAAGACGAAATCGCCGCCAAGGCCATGGGCATCAACACCCGCAACCTGAAGTTGCTGGCCTTCGGCATGGGCGCCACCTTCGGTGGTGTGTCAGGCTCCATGTTTGCCGCCTTCCAGGGTTTCGTGTCTCCCGAGTCATTCAGCCTGATGGAGTCGGTCATGATCGTCGCCATGGTGGTGCTGGGAGGCATCGGCCATTTGCCCGGCGTCATCCTGGGTGCCTTGCTGCTGGCCGCGCTGCCTGAAGTGCTGCGCCATGTGGCCGGCCCGCTGCAGGCCATGACCGACGGCCGGCTCGACTCCGCCATCCTGCGCCAGTTGCTGATCGCACTGGCCATGATCAGCGTCATGCTGATGCGTCCGCGCGGCCTGTGGCCCGCTTCCGAGCACGGCAAGTCGCTGAACAAGCCCGTCGGCCCGGACCCTATCCAGTCAATCAACCCCTAAGGAGAATGGACATGAGCGAAACCATTCTTAAAGTTTCGGGTGTCTCCAAACGCTTCGGCGGTTTGCAGGCCCTTTCCGATGTCGGCATCCATATCGAGCGTGGCCAGGTGTATGGCCTGATCGGTCCCAACGGCGCCGGTAAAACCACCTTCTTCAATGTGTTGACGGGCCTTTACACACCCGACAGCGGCACCTTCGAGCTCGCCGGCAAGCCCTACAAGCCTACGGCGGTGCACGAAGTGGCCAAGGCCGGCATTGCCCGCACCTTCCAGAACATCCGCCTGTTTGCCGACATGACGGCGCTTGAGAACGTGATGGTCGGGCGGCACATCCGCACCAACTCGGGCTTGATCGGCGCCGTGCTGCGCACACCGGGCTTCAAGCAGGAAGAAGCGGCGATTGCCAAGCGTTCGCAGGAGTTGCTCGACTACGTGGGCATCGGCAAATACGCCGATTTCAAGGCTCGCACGCTGAGCTACGGTGACCAGCGCCGCCTGGAAATTGCCCGGGCCCTGGCAACCGACCCGCAGCTGATCGCGCTGGACGAGCCGGCCGCCGGCATGAACGCGACCGAAAAAGTGCAACTGCGCGAGCTGATCGACCGGATCCGCAAGGACAACCGCACCATCCTGCTGATCGAGCACGACGTGAAGCTGGTCATGGGCCTGTGCGACCGGGTCACTGTGCTCGACTACGGTAAGCAGATCGCCGAAGGCGCGCCCGCGGACGTACAAAAAGACGAAAAAGTGATCACCGCCTATCTGGGCACAGGTCATTGAAGGAAAGCAAGAACATGGCAAACACACTCCTTAAAGTGACCGGCCTGAAGGTCGCCTACGGCGGCATCCAGGCGGTCAAGGGCGTTGACTTCGAAGTCAACGACGGCGAACTGGTCACATTGATCGGCTCCAACGGCGCCGGCAAGACCACCACCATGAAAGCCATCACCGGCACGCTGCCGATGTTGGGCGGCGACATTGAATACCTGGGCAAGAGCATCAAGGGCCGCGGCGCCTGGGATCTGGTGAAGGAAGGCCTGGCCATGGTGCCGGAAGGCCGCGGCGTCTTCACCCGCATGACCATCACCGAAAACCTGCAGATGGGCGCTTACATCCGTAGCGACAAGGCGGGCATCGCCGAAGACATGGAAAAGATGTTTGTGCTGTTTCCCCGTCTGCGTGAACGCAAGGACCAGCTGGCCGGCACCATGTCGGGCGGCGAACAGCAGATGCTGGCCATGGGCCGCGCGTTGATGAGCCGGCCCAAGGTGCTGCTGCTGGACGAGCCTTCCATGGGACTGTCGCCCATCATGGTCGACAAGATCTTCGAAGTGGTCAAGGACGTTTCAGCCCGCGGCGTGACGGTGCTGCTGGTTGAGCAGAACGCCAGCCGCGCGCTCGGCATTGCCAACCGCGGCTATGTCATGGAGTCGGGCAACGTCACCATGAACGGTGACGCGAAAGCGCTACTGAACGATCCGCGCGTCAGGGCCGCTTACCTCGGCGAATAAGTGAGCGCCCGCTGGCCGGCAGGCGCCGCGGGACGCGCGTTACCCCGTAAATCTGACCAGCCGGCGCAAGGCATAAATGCCTTGCGGCGCCAAATATTTACGCATAAAGTTCGAAAGGTGCGCACCACGCGCACCCTTGTTGAACCTGGGGGAAGCCAAAAATGAACCAGTATGTTGTCCGCACTGCTGTCGTGATGTTCGCCTTTCTGGCCTCATCTTTTTTCACCGGGGCTTCGGCCCAGTCACTGCGCTGCAAGGGCGACCTGGCGCAGATCGGCAATTCCAAAGGCACGATCCTGCAAAAATGCGGCGAGCCTGTCATGAAAGACACGTTCTGCAAAGCCACGCCTGACGCAGTGCCCAGCTCGACCGTCGTGACGCCAAATACCGCAGGTTCCACCGCCAGCACCACCACCAACGTGACGATCAATACCTGCCAGCAGGTGGAAGAGTGGACTTACAACCCGGGTTACGGGCAGTTCATGACCATGTTGCTGTTTGAGGGCGGTTCCCTGAAGAGCATTCGATACGGGGATCGCGTAACCCGCTGAGCCCCCACGGTGGTGATGAAGCCCCCACGGTCGCTCACTGCGTGTAGCTCCCTGCCCCCCGAGGGGGCCGCCCGCCCTACGGCCCGGCAAAGCCGGTTCCGGGGCTCATGCTGGGTTTAAGAATTCTTTGGGCACTATCGGCGGAGGTATTCACCAGTGGGTGCCGCGGAACCGGCTTTGCCGGGCCGCAGGCACCGTCCCCTGCAAGGGGAAACGGGCTACACGCAGTGAGCCCGATAGGGGTGTGCCAATTTTTCGGCTTCGCCGGCCCCAGGCGCCGCCCCCTGAGGGGGGAACAGGCTACACGCAGTGAGCCTGGAAGGGGGTGGACCTATTTCAGTCCACCTTCGCGCCTGACGCCTTCACCACTTTTTCATACTTCGCCATTTCGCTTTTCATGAAGGCGCCGAACTGCTCGGGCGTGTTGCCTACGGGTTCCGCCATCAGTGTGGCAAAGCGGGTTTTGGCTTCGGGTGAATTCAGCGCGGCGACGAATGCCTGGTTGAGTTTGGCGATCACGTCTTTCGGGGTGCCCGCAGGTGCCACCAGTCCCCACCAGGTGTCGATCTCAAAACCCTTGAGCGTCTCAGCCACTGTAGGCACATCGGGCAGCATGGCGCTGCGCTTGGCCGTGGTGACCGCAAGCGCCTTGAGTTTGCCGGCCTTGATGTTGGCGGACGCCGTGGCCAGGTTGTCAAAGTTGTAGTCCACCTGGCCGCTCAGCAGCGCCAGTTGCGCCGGGTTGCCGCCGTTGTAGGGAATGTGCAGCGCGAAGATGCCGGCCTGCGCCTTGAACATTTCGCCGGCAAGGTGCCCGGCGCTGCCGTTGCCGCCGCTGGCGTAATTGAGCTTGGCCGGGTTGGCTTTGGCGTACTTGATCAGGTCGGTCAGCGTGTTGATGTTCAGGCGCCGCGCAGAGTCGGCGTTGATCACCAGCACATTGGGCACGCGCACCAGCTGTGTGATGGGCGCAAAGTCGGTCGCCGCGTTGTACGGCATCTTGCTGTAAAGCCAGGGGTTGATGGCGTGCGTGGCGACGGCGGAAATGCCGATCGTCATGCCGTCGGGCTGCGCCTTGGCAATCGCATCGACACCAATGTTGCCGCCGCCGCCGGGTTTGTTTTCAATGATGACCGGGCCCAGCGTGTCCTTGACGCGTTCGGCCATCAGGCGGGCCGTCACGTCAATCGGGCCACCGGCTGCATACGGCACGATGATGCGCATGACTTTGGGCTGGGCGTGTGCCAGGGGGGCTGACAGTGCCACGCCGGCAATGAAAAGGACACCCAGGCATTTACCGGGCAGGGAAGTGAAAAGGGAAACGGGTCGAATGTTCATGCTTCGTATTGTTGCAAATAATCGGGTCTCGCTGGCCTGCAGCGAATCCGGTTTTTCCTGAGCCGGGCGCATTCCCATAAAAAAGCCCCGGCTGACGCATCAGCCGGGGCGCTTCTTTTTTTGTCGAGTGTGTATGCGCCGTTCAGGTCTCGGCGGGTACGGAAGCCTGTGCCTTCTCTTTCTCCGTCACGAAAGAGTCGGCATAAAACTCGTCGTCCGGCAATCCCGCAGTCGTGTACGCGGCCTTGGCTGAGTCCACGACGATCGGCGCGCCGCAGGCGTATACCTGATAGCCCGACAGGTCGGAAAAGTCTTCCAGCACGGCCTGGTGGACAAAGCCGGTGCGGCCCGTCCAGTTGTCTTCAGGCAGCGCGTTGGAAATCACCGGGACATAGCGCAGATTCGGCATTTCCGCGGTCTTGGCCCTGACCCATTCGTCCATGTACAAATCGGCCGGGCGGCGGCCTCCCCAGTACAGCACGGCCGGGCGCGTGATGCCCTTGTGTTGCAGATGCTCGATCAGCGCCTTGATGGGCGCAAAGCCGGTGCCCGAGGCCAGCAGCACCATGGGTTTGTCGCTGTCTTCGCGCAGGTAAAAGCTGCCGAAAGGGCCCTCGATGCGCAGGATTTCCTTTTCCTTCATGGGGCCGAACACATGCTCGGTGAATTTGCCGCCCGGCATGTGGCGAATGTGCAGCTCGACGCCCGGGTTGTCGGCCTGGGTGTGCGGCGCATTGCCCATCGAATACGCGCGGCGGTCGCCGTCGCGCAGCAAAAATTCCACGTACTGGCCAGCGTGGTATTTGAAGACATCACTGGCCGGCAATTGCAGCCGCACCAGCATCACGTCGTGCGAGGCCTTGGCCAGGCTGTTGACGCGCACCGGCATTTTCTTGACCGGGAAGGCGCTTTCATCCGTGACGTGGCGTGATTCGAGGACGATATCGCTCGTCGCCCTGGCGCTGCAGGTCAGGATGAAGCCGTTCGCCTCTTCCTCGGGTGACATGGCCTTGACCTGGTGCGCGCCATGGAGGACGGTGCCCTCCAGCTTTTTGGACTTGCAGGAGCCGCAGGCGCCGTCCTTGCAGCCATAGGGCAGGCCGATGCCCTGGCGAATGGCGGCTGCCAGCAGCGGTTCATCCGCCTCGGCGATGAATGTCCGGCCACTGGGTTGCACGGTCACGTTAAAGCTCATATTCGGTATCCTTGCGGTATCTGTTCTCGACTCGGCCGGTTTCCCCGGCAACCCCCAATTTTGCCCTCAAACCTGAACCCCCTAGGCGCGCTGCCTTTCCGCTTCCGCCGCGAGCGGGTTTTGATCGTCGGTTGCGGCGATGTCGGCCTGCGCGTGGCCCGCCTGCTGCCGCGCAATGTCCGCCTGATGGCGCTGACCTCGTCGCCGGAACGCTCGCCGGCTCTACGCGCAAAGCGCATCACGCCGCTGCAAGGCAACCTGGACGACGCTGCCTCCCTGCGGCGCCTTGCCGGGCTGGCTACGCGGGTGGTGCACCTGGCGCCGCCGCCCGGCGACCAACCCGACTGGCATACCGACCCACGGACACTGGCGCTGCTGCGCGCCCTGCGCCTGCGCAGCCTGCCGCAATCGCTGGTGTACGGCTCCACCAGCGGGGTGTATGGCGACTGCGGCGGCGAATGGGTGCGCGAAACGCGGCCATTGAGTCCCCACACACCGCGTGCCCAGCGGCGTGTGCATGCCGAGGCGCATCTGCGGCTTTTCGGCCGGGCCACCGGCACCCGTGTGCACCTGCTGCGCATCCCGGGTATCTATGCGCCCGACCGCGAAGGCGGCACGCCGCGTGGCCGGCTGCTCAAGCGCACACCCGTGCTGCGTGCCGAAGACGACGTTTACACCAACCATATCCACGCTGACGACCTGGCCCGTGCCTGCCTGGCGGCGCTGTGGCGCGGCAAGCCCCAGCGCGTCAGCAATGCCAATGACGACACGCAGCTGAAGATGGGCGACTATTTCGACCTGGCGGCGGACCTCTACGGCCTGCCGCGGCCGCCCCGCCTGGCACGGGGCACGGCACAGGAAGAGTTGCCACTGATGCTGCTGAGCTTCATGAGCGAGTCGCGCCGGCTGGACAACACCCGCCTGAAGCAGGAGCTGCGGCTTCGTTTGCGCTACCCGACAGTAGCGCTCGGCCTGCGCGATCGTTGAGCGCGCCGGGCGCGCGGTGCGGCGTAGTGAATGCCGTTGACCCCCCGAAATGAAAACGGGCTGCATCATGCAGCCCGTTTTCATTTGTGTGTATTTTTTTGGCAACAGCGCTGCGGTCGAATGTTACAACCAAAGCGGTAACAAATTGAAACCAATACTGTCGACCTACGCACGTTTCTATTAACTGCAAAAAGAACTTTTTTTTACCTGATGTGCCTTGATTCCATTGTGAATACTATTAACCCGAGTGCCCCTTTTCTTGCAATCGACTGACGCAAAGGGACTCGCGGGATGTGAAAAATGCACAGAAAAAGCTCGAAAAATTCGCGTGCGGCAGCGCAAGTTGTAACAAATATCGACTGGTGCGCACCCACTGCGGCACCGCCGTTTTCTGATGCACCGGGGCGGATGGCCGGCAGCGCCGCAGGCAGATGGACCCTGCGCAAGCCCGTAACGGCTGTTTTGCTGCTGGGAGCGGCAACAGCGCAGGCCGGACCAGTGGACGGCCAGGTCACTTCGGGCGCAGCCAGCATCTCGCAGAGCGGCTCCGCTACCACCATCAATCAATCCAGCCAGAACGCTTCGCTGACCTGGAAGAGCTTTAACGTAGGTGCGCAGGAAAGCGTGAACTTCGTGCAGCCTTCGGCCAGCGCGATTGCGGTCAACCGCATCCTGGACACCCATGGCAGCCAGATCCTGGGCCAGCTCAATGCCAACGGGCAGGTCTTCCTGATCAACCCCAATGGCATCCTGTTTGGCGCCGGCGCCCAGGTCAATGTGGGCGGGCTGGTGGCGTCGACGCTGGATGTCAAGGATGCGGACCTGAGCAACGGAAAGCGCAGCTTCAGCGGCGCAGGCGCAGGCAGTGTGGTCAACCAGGGCCGCATCAATGCTGCCACGGGCGGCTACGTTGCACTGGTCGGCAATACCGTGCGCAACCAGGGCACCATCAACGCCCCGCAGGGCAGCGTGGCGCTGGCGGCAGGCAGCGCGGCTACTTTGACCTTCCAGGGCAACCAGCTGCTCAAGATCGAGGTGGACCAGAGCGTTCTCAACAGCCTGGCCGAGAACGGCGGATTGATTCTGGCTGACGGCGGGCAGGCGCTGATGAGCGCCGGTGCCAAGGATTCCCTGCTGGCCAGCGCAGTCAACAACACCGGGGTGATCCAGGCGCGCACCGTGGAAAACCGCAGCGGCACCATCATCCTGCTGGGCGGCATGGCCGCCGGCACCGCCAACATTGCGGGCACGCTGGACGCTTCGGCGCCCAACGGCGGCAACGGCGGCTTTGTGGAAACCTCGGGCGCGCAGGTGAACATTGCCGACGGCGCCCGGATCACCACGGGGGCCCCCGCCGGTAACAGCGGCACCTGGCTGATCGACCCGGTGGATTTCACCATCGCTGCTGCGGGCGGGAACATCACGGGTGCGGCCCTGAGTGCCAACCTGGCCTCAGGTAACGTCGTCATCCAGAGCAGCAGCGGGAACACGGGCACAGCGGGCGACGTCAACGTCAACGACGTGGTGAGCTGGAGCATCAACCAGCTGACGCTCAACGCGCAGAACAACATCAACATCAACGCCAACCTCAACGCATCGGGCACCGGCAAGCTGGCGCTGGAATACGGCCAGGGCAATACCAACGGCATCACCAACTCTTACAACTTCAACAACGGCGCGAAGATCAATTTGCCGGCAGGCAACAATTTCAGCACCAAGCAAGGCAGCAACGGTACCCCCGTCGCCTATACGGTGATCACTGACCTGGGCACCGCAACCAGCACCAGCGGCACAGATTTACAGGGCATGAGCGGCAATCTCAACGGTCGCTACGCACTGGGCGCTGACATCGACGCCTCGCCAACCAGCGCCTGGAACGGCGGCAGTGGATTCGAACCGCTGGGCAACAACCTGGCGCAGTTCAGTGGCATCCTGGACGGTTTGGGCCACACCATTTCCGGCCTCACTATCAACCGGCCCACCGCCACCTACGTCGGTCTGTTCGGCTATGTAGGCGCTTCGGGGCGAATCAACAATCTGGGCTTGGCCGGCGGCAGCGTCACGGGCCAAACCAAAGTCGGCGCGTTGGCCGGGTGGAGCAATGGCAATATCACCAACAGCTACGCCAGCACCTCAGTGACCGGCTCCGGATCCGAGGCTGGTGGGCTGGTGGGGACCAGCCAGGGCGTAATCCGCAACAGCCACGCCAGCGGCGCGGTGATCGGCTCGTTCATTGTGGGCGGGCTGGTTGGCTGGAACCAGGGCCTTATCAGCGACAGCTATGCCACCGGCTCTGTCGGCGCATCGAGTTCGCGGGTTGGCGGGCTGGTGGGCGACATGCTCAACGGCGGAAGCGTCAGCAATAGCTACGCCAGCGGCAACGTCACCAGCACCGGCCAGGATGTCGGCGGGCTCGTGGGGTATTGGGACAGCAATGGCACCGCCAATGTTGTGATCAGCAATAGTTATGCGAGTGGCACGGTGTCCGGCACCACGAATGTCGGCGGCCTGGTGGGCTATAAGTTCAATGCTGGTGGCACCATCAACAACAGCTACGCGACCGGGGCCGTGAGCGGCACCAGCAACCTGGGTGGGCTGGTCGGCTTGTGGGACGCCGGGACGGCGATCAACAACAGTTTCTGGGACACCGTCACAACCGGGCGGGCCACCAGCTCGGGCGGCGGCATGGGCATGACCACAGCCCAGATGCAACAACAGGCCAATTTCAGCTCGGCCACGGCTGCCAACGGCAACGTCAACCCGAACTGGGATTTCACCAGCGTCTGGCGTATTTATGAGGGAAATAGCCGCCCCCTGCTCAAGGCACTCATGAAGGCCACCACGGTCACCGTCGGCAGTACCAGCAAGACCTACGACAGGCTGTCCTGGAATGGTGGAACCGGTGTCAGTTGCTTCAACGTGGCCTGCGGCAGCTTGTCGGGAAGCATCAGTTTCGGCGGAACCGCCCAGGGCGCGGTCAATGCCGGAAGCTATACGGTGACAGCGTCCGGCCTGTATTCCAACCAGCAGGGCTACGACATCAGTTACGCCAATGGCACGCTGACAGTGAATCCCGCCAGCTTGACGGTCACAGGTGTAGGCGCAAACAGCAAGGTGTATGACGCCGGCACCACCGCCACCCTCAACGGCACGGCCAGCGTAACAGCCATTGCCGGCGACACGGTGAGCGTGGCCGGCACCGGCAGCGGTGCTTTCGCCAACAAGAACGTGGGCAACGGCAAAGCCGTGACCGTCACCGGCTATACGCTGAGCGGCGCCGATGCCGCCAACTATGTCATCGTGCAGCCCACGGGCCTGACCGCGAACATCACACCGGCCAGCGTTGTCGTTGGCGGTGTGACGATCCAGAACAAGGTGTACAACGCCAACGACGCCTCCACCATCAGCGGCACGGCCAGCGTTGCAGCTTTCGCCGGTGATACGGTGAACGTGCTCGGCACGGGCATCGGCCGGTTTGCCGACAAAAACGTGGGCAACGGCAAGGTAGTCACCGTGACCGGCTACACACTGGGCGGCGCCGATGCCGGCAACTACACCGTGGTGCAACCCACAGGGTTCACGGCCAACATCACACCGGCCAGCCTGGCCATTACGGGTGTAGGCGCGAACAACAAGGTCTACGACACCACCACCACCGCCACACTCAATGGCACGGCGGCCGTCRCGGGCCTCGCCGGTGATGTCGTGACGGTGGGCGGTACCGGCAGYGGAACCTTTGCCAACAAGAATGTGGGCAACGGCAAGGCTGTCACCGTGACCGGCTACACSTTGGGCGGTGCCGACGCCGGCAATTACACCGTGGTGCARCCYACCGCCGTTRCGGCAAACATCACRCCRGCCAGCCGCGCCGTCACGGGCGTGGGCGCGGACAACAAGGTGTACAACGCCAGTAACGCTGCCACCCTCAACGGCACGGCCGGCATTGCGGCCTTCGCAGGCGACACGGTGACGGTTAGTGGTGGCAGCGGAACGTTTGCCGACAAGAACGTGGGCAATGGCAAGGCCGTGACCGTGACCGGCTACACGCTGGGCGGAGCCGACGCCGGCAACTACACCGTGGTGCAGCCAACAGGGTTGACTGCAAATATCACACCGGCAAATTTGACGGTCACGGGCATCGGAGCAAACAACAAGGTTTACGACACCACCGCCACTGCCACGCTTAATGGAACGGCGGGGGTCACGGCTTTGGGCGGTGATGTGGTGACTGTGGGCGGCACCGGCAGCGGGGCGTTCGCCAACAAAAATGTTGGCAATGGCAAGGCTGTGACGGTGACCGGCTATACGCTGGGCGGAGCTGACGCCGGCAACTACACCGTTGTCCAGCCCACCGGCGTGACGGCAAACATCACSCCRGCCAGCCTGGCYGTCACMGGTGTGGGGGCAAACAACAAGGTKTATGACGCCGGCAATGCCGCCACCCTCACGGGTACAGCGGGAGTCACGGCGCTTGCTGGTGACACGGTGGCCCTGGGCGGCACAGGCAGCGGTACGTTCGCCAACAAAAATGTAGGCAACGGCAAGGCCGTAAATGTCACCGGCTACACCCTGAGCGGTGCTGACGCCGGCAACTACACGGTGGTGCAACCTGTTGGCGTCACGGCAAACATCACACCGGCAAGTGTGACTGTTACCGGTGTGGGGGCGAACAACAAGGTGTATGACGCCAGCAATGCCGCCACCCTCAATGGCACGGCCGCTGTGAATGCACTGGGTGGGGACGTGGTGAGTGTGAGTGGCGGCAGCGGCACGTTTGCCAACAAGAACGTGGGCAATGGCAAAGCTGTGACGGTCGCCGGCTACACCCTGGGCGGTGCTGACGCGGGCAACTACACCGTGGTGCAACCCACCGGGCTGACCGCCGACATCACGCCGGCCAGCCTGGCTGTCACGGGTGTAGGCGCAAACAACAAGGTATACGACACGACCACTGCGGCCACGCTCAATGGCACGGCCAGCGTCACGGCACTGGGGGGCGATGTCGTGACGTTGGGTGGGACCGGCAGTGGTACTTTTGCCAACAAGAATGTGGGCAATGGCAAGGCTGTGACCGTGACAGGTTACACACTGGGTGGCGCCGATGCGGGCAACTACACCGTGGTTCAGCCTGCCAGCGTCACGGCAAACATCACGCCAGCCGGCCTGACTGTCGCGGGAGTGGGGGCCAATAACAAGGTTTACGACACCACGACCACCGCGACACTCAATGGCACGGCCAGCGTTACTGCTCTTGGTGGTGACGTCGTGACAGTGGGCGGTACCGGCAGCGGCACCTTTGCCAACAAGAACGTGGGCAATGGCAAGGCTGTGACCGTGACAGGTTACACACTGAGCGGAGCCGATGCCGGCAACTACACCGTGGTGCAGCCCACCGGCGTCACGGGGAACATCACGCCTGCCACTCTTGCCGTCACGGGTGTCGGGGCAAACAACAAGGTGTATGACACCACCACCAACGCAACACTCAACGGCACGGCCAGCGTCGCGGCCCTGGGCGGTGATGTTGTAACTTTGGGGGGAGTGGGCAGCGGTACGTTTGCCAACAAGAACGTGGGAAATGGCAAGGTCGTGACCGTCACCGGCTACACCTTGGCCGGTGCTGACGCTGGCAACTACACCGTGGTGCAGCCCACTGGGGTCGCGGCCAACATCACACCGGCCAGCCTCGCGGTCACGGGTGTGGGGGCGAACAACAAGGTGTATGACACCACCACCAACGCCACGCTCAACGGCACGGCCGCTGTGGCTGCTTTGGGCGGTGATGTGGTGACTGTGGCTGGTACCGGCAGCGGTACGTTCGCCAACAAGAACGTGGGCAACGGCAAGGCCGTCGCTGTCACGGGCTACACACTGAGCGGAGCCGACGCCGGCAACTACACCGTGGTGCAGCCCACAGGTGTCACGGCAAACATCACACCGGCCAGCCTGGCTATTACGGGTGTGGGAGCCAACAACAAGGTCTACGACACCACCACCAACGCCACGCTTAACGGAACGGCGGGGGTCACAGCCCTGGGCGGTGATGTGGTGACTGTGGGTGGTACCGGCAGTGGCGCCTTCGCCAACAAAAACGTGGGCAACGGCAAGGTCGTGACCGTGACCGGCTATACGCTGGGCGGTGCCGACGCCGGCAACTACACCGTGGTGCAACCTGCAGGTGTCACGGCAAACATCACACCGGCCAGTCTGGCAGTCACCGGTGTGAATGCGCAGAACAAGGTTTTTGACGGTACGGCTGCGGCCACCTTGGGCGGTACCGCCGCTGTGGCAGCCCTGGGTGGCGATGTGGTCAGCGTCAGCGGCGGCAGCGGTGCTTTTGCCAACGCGAATGTGGGCAACGCAAAGCCCGTGACCGTGACCGGCTATACCCTGGGCGGGGTTGACGCGGCCAACTACACGGTGGTGCAACCGACCGGGCTGACGGCCTCTATCACCCCCTTGCCTGTCTCAGCCGTGCCCACAAGGGCGGGAACGCTTGGGCGGGGAGGCGCTGATGACGGTGCCGACGCCGCCATGCAACAGGCCGTGGATGGGACACGCTCCAAATCCGGCCTGATCGAGGTGTCGCCTGTCCTCCGCGTGACCCGCAGCGCAAGCTCCGATGCCTCCGGTGGAGGCGAGCTGGTGGTTTCCGGCGGGGCCGTCGAGGTGTTGCAGGATGTGGTTGCCACAGTAAGAAAAGATCCGCGCCTGCATATCGTTGACGGCGGCGTGCAGCTGCAAAACGGTGTGCTGGCCGCTCAAAAGTAAATACGGCCACCCACAAAAGTTTTCTCATGAAATGCAACGTATCCGGTAAGCAGGCTGTGCTGCTGTTGGCAGCCGCGCCCCTGTTTGCGGCCCAGGCGGCTGATCCACTGCCGGTTGATATCGGCACCATCCTCCAGCAGGTTCAGCCGTCCCAGCAAGCCGTCCCATCGCCCCGCGGAGAAAGGCCGCCCCTCAGCAATGAGGGGAATGTCCCGCCGCCACCTGCGCGTCCCGCCGTGACGGTGGATGTCAAATCGATCAACATCATCGGCAACACCCTGTTCGAGACAGCCACGCTGCATGCACTCGTGGCCGATGCCGAAGGGAAAAGCCTGACGCTTGACCAGCTCGATGAAATGGCCGCGCGCATAGGTCAGTACTACCACCGCCGGGGGCAAACCTTTGCCCGGGCCGTGGTACCTGCGCAGGTGATCCAGTCGGGCGTTGTTCGCTTTCTGGTGATTGAGGCGCGCTACGGCAAGGTCGGCGTCAACAACCAGACACGTGTGAACGACTTGCTGCTGCAGGCGACGGTAGCGCCGCTGAAAAACGGGCAGCCAGTCGACCAGGCCTTGCTGGACAAGTCCCTGCTGTTGCTGTCGGACATACCCGGTGTGGTGGTGCAGGCAACCTTAAGACCCGGCGACGGGATGGGCACCTCCGATCTGAGTATCGATACCACGCCCGGCCCGGCGGTTTCAGGAAGCCTGGTTGTGGACGACTACGGCAACACCTACACAGGAAGAGCCCGCCTGGGCGGTACGGTGTATGTCAACAACCCTTTGAAGCATGGCGATGTCCTGAGCCTGAGCGGCCTGAATTCCGGGAAGGGGCTGAACTACGGACGGGTGGGCTACGAATCATTGCTGAACGGCCAGGGCACCCGCGCAGGAGTCGCCTATTCCTTGCTGGACTACAGAATTGGCGGGTCTCTTGAGATACTTGGCGCGCATGGTTCCGCCGAAACCGGCAGCCTCTGGGGCAAGCATCCACTGGTGCGAAGCCAGACGGTCAACGTCTATGGACAGCTTCAGTACGACACGGTGCAGTTGCGCGAGCGTGTCGACGTGGCGGGAATCAAAACAGACCGGCATCTCGACTCCTGGACGTCGAGCCTGACCGGGGACTGGCGGGACACCTTGCTGTCCGGCGGGATCAACACCTGGAGCCTGGGATGGACCCGGGGCAGGGTGGTTTTTGACGCCGCGGAGGCGCAACTGGACGATGCGGCCAGCGCAAGGACGCAGGGCTGGTTTTCCAAGGCCAATCTGGGCTTCTCCCGCCTGCAGCGCCTGGGGCAAAACAGCACGCTGCATTTTTCATGGGCAGGCCAGTGGGCCAACACCAACCTCGATTCGTCGCAAAAAATGTCCGTGGGCGGGCCCTATTCGGTGCGTGCCTACGATGTGGGTGCGTTGTCGGGTGATACGGGTTACCGCACAAGCGTCGAGCTGCGTTACGACCTGGGGCAGGTTGTCGGCGGCAAGCTCCAGGCGGTCGCGTTCTGGGACGGTGCCTACCTGAAGGTCAATCAACGGCCGTGGGTGGCAGGTGCGAACAGCGCAACGCTCAGCGGAGCGGGGGTCGGCCTTGACTGGACCGGGTTTAACCAGTGGCGGGCCCGGGCCTATCTGGCCTCGCCCCTGGGGTCGACTCCCGAGCTGGTCAGGACGACAGATTCAACGCGTATGTGGACCGAAGTCGCCTACCGTTTTTGAAGGCTCCGCTGTTTGTGCCCATTCCTGGCTTGTGGGGCCAGGGCTGTCAATTCGCGTAGCCCTTGTAGTGCTATTAAATCAATAGCTGCTTGCGCCCGTCCTATCTTGGCTACAGCCTATTTTGTTGCAAAAATCAGATGCCGGCAGGCTTCTTGAGCGTCAGCATCCTGTCCTGGGGCTTGAGCACAATGGTTTTGACTTCTGCACCCTGCAGCACCGTCAGCCTGACTTCCGCGTCGGGCGCAGCACGGTCCCACAGCTTTTTATAAAAAGCTTCGAGCGTGACGACCTTGGCGTCGTCCACTGCCAGCACCACGTTGCCCGCCTCCAGCCCGGCCAGGTCCGCGGGGCTCTCCTTGCTGACCCGCAGAATCTGTATGCGCCCGCCCTGATCATTGGAGGTGATGCCCAGCCACGGCCTGCGGCTTTTCGTGCTGGCGCCTGAACGCTGCAGCTCCGCGAGGATGGGGCGCAGCAAATCGACCGGTACAAACATATTGCCCGGCAGGCGGCGGTTTTCGCCTGTGGCGTCGGACACGAGCAACGAGCCTATGCCCATCAACTCACCTTTCTGGTTGAAGAGCGGGGCGCCGCTGTGGTTGCCGCCGCTGGCCATCACGGGTGGGCTGGTGAAGAGCGCCGATTCGATGTGGTATTCCCAGTTGCCGGAGAACGCGCGCCGGCTGACCAGTCGGGTCATGCTCACGTCGCCGTCGTCATCTGCCTGCGGGCCGGTGACGGCCATCAGCGGTTCGCCCGGCTGCAGGTCTTTGCTGTTGCCCAGGGCCGCTACCCCCACTCCACGCAGCGGCAGCAGCGGGCGCAACAGCCCGAAGCCGGTGGCCAGGTCATAGGCGACGGCGCGCGCCGGCAGCGTGCGGTTGTCCTGCGTCACGATCTCTATGTGTTCGGCCTCCAGCATCAGGTAGCCGATGGTGAGGATGAGCCCATCTGGGCTGATCTGCACACCCGAGCCGGCTCGGCGCAGGCCCAGCGTTTCGGCCGAGCGTGCATCTTCCATCGCGGTGACCTTGACGCCGACCACTGCCGTTGTGGCACGGGTCAGCGCATCCATCATGGCTTGTGCCGCCGGTGGCTGCACTGTGGCCGCATGTGCAGTGGCAAGCCACGGCGCGCCGGACAGCAATAAGCTTGAAAGGAGGATGCAGAGCCACTGACGCAAGGTGCACATGACGGACTCCTGAACGGAAGGAACAACCCCCACGCAACGCAAGAATGCTCGTTATTAAATGGCGTTACAAGCAGCAGGGTCAAAAAAATCAGAGAGAAAAAGTAACAGGCCTGCGGGCCGGTATATTCCCGAACCAACCCGCTGCGACCAGCGCGTGCGCGTGCTGGTCTTGAAATTCTGGTGCCTGGCGCCGGTTTGGTGGTGGTGTTCACCAATGCCGGTTGCGTTGTGCTGGCTGCGGCGGCAAAAGAAAAAGCCGGATCGGTCTGAAACCGTCCGGCTTTCGGGATGTGGTGCCCGGGGCCGGAATCGAACCGGCACGCCTTGCGGCGGGGGATTTTGAGTCCCCTGCGTCTACCAATTTCACCACCCGGGCCGCGAGGAGCGAAGCCTCAAATTATGGCACAGTGTGGCCATGAACTATCCAACCATTGAAGACGCGATTGGCAAAACGCCTCTGGTCGCGCTGCAACGCATTTACGCCGCCGAAAACGCCGCCCGCGGCAATGTCATCCTGGGAAAGCTCGAAGGCAACAACCCGGCCGGTTCCGTGAAAGACCGCCCGGCGCTGTCGATGATCAAGCGGGCAGAGGAACGCGGCGACATCAAACCCGGCGATACATTGATTGAAGCCACTTCCGGCAACACGGGCATTGCACTGGCCATGGCCGCGGCGATCAAGGGCTACAAGATGGTCCTGATCATGCCGGAAGACCTGAGCATCGAACGCGCCCAGACCATGAAGGCTTTTGGCGCCGAATTGATCCTGACACCGAAAAGCGCCGGTATCGAATATTCCCGCGACCTGGCCGACCAGATGCAAAAAGAAGGCAAGGGCCGGGTGCTGGACCAGTTCGCCAACCCGGACAATCCACGCGTCCATTACGATACCACCGGGCCCGAAATATGGACAGATACGTCAGGCAAGGTGACACATTTTGTCAGTGCGATGGGCACGACCGGCACGATTACCGGCGTTTCTCGCTATCTGAAAGAGAAAAACCCGGCCGTCAAGGTCATCGGCGCCCAACCCAGCGAAGGATCCCGCATTCCCGGCATCCGCAAATGGCCACAAGAGTACCTGCCCAAGATTTATGACCCCCGCCAGGTCGATGAACTGGTGCTGGTGAGCCAGGCTGACGCTGAAGACATGTGCCGGCGCATGGCGCGCGAGGAAGGCATTTTTGCCGGCATCTCGGCGGCCGGGGCGCTCTGGGTCGCGCAAGAAATCGCCAAAACCGTGAAAGATGCCGTGATTGTTTTTGTCGTTTGTGACCGCGGTGACCGCTACCTGTCGACCGGGGTCTTTCCGGCCTGAGTCGGTCTTAAGGTGTAAAACGGGCTGTAGCTGATATGGAACGGGCGCAAGCAGCTATTAAAAAGATAGCGAATTGCGCGCCTCAAGATCCTCTTTTTTCTTCCTCTTTCCTTTCTGACCATGACCCACGAATTCAGGTTTTGCCCCAACTGCGCGACGCCGCTGGCCATGGTCTCGCAGATGGAAGACGGTGGCGAGAAGGCGCGCCTGCGTTGCCCGGCCTGCGGCTACACCCACTGGAACAACCCCACGCCCGTGCTGGCCGCAGTGATCGAATACAAGGGCCAGGTTTTGCTGGCCCGCAATGCCGCCTGGCCCGGCAAGATGTACGCGCTGATCACCGGTTTCATGGAGGCCGGGGAAACGCCCCAAGGCGGCATTGCGCGTGAAATCAAGGAAGAAACCAGCCTGGACACCACGTCGCTGGACCTGATCGGCGTCTATGACTTCCAGCGCATGAACCAGATCATCATTGCCTACCACGCCGTCTGCACGGGGGATGTCAGCCTGTCGCCAGAACTGGTGGACTACCGGCTCTACGACCTGGACAAGCTCAAATGCTGGCCTGCGGGCACGGGTTACGCGCTGGCCGACTGGCTGCGCACGCGCGGCCATGAGCCTGAGTTTGTGGATTGGGCTACCGTGCTGAGCAAGGTGGAACCGGACGGCGACAGCAAGGCCGGGTAAAACCGGATATTGCCGGGTAGAAGGGGCTTTGCGCTTTGCTTAAAATCGCGGCAACCCAAGGATCTTCATGAACATTGACAAAGAACTCGACACCCGCGGCTTCAATTGCCCGCTTCCCATCCTGAAAGCCAAAAAAGCGCTGACGGAAATGCTCAGCGGCCAGCTGCTTCGAGTTGTATCAACCGACGCCGGCTCTACGCGTGATTTCCAGGCATTTGCCAAACAAACCGGCAACGAACTGGTCGAGCAGCAGGTTGCCGGTAGTGACTTTATTCACGTTTTAAAGCGGCGCTGATTCTGTAACAGGTGGTTATCAGGCTACCTGCTTGCGGCGTTCCCGGCCCGACCAACCAATTTGCAGGTTGTCCAGGTAATTCCGGAAATACACACCCACTTCTGGGTGCTCCAGAGCCAACTCTACGGTCGCTTCCAGGAAGCCTTCCTTGCTTCCGCAGTCATAACGTTTGCCTTCGTACTGGAAGGCATACACGCTCTCCTGGCCCAGCAGGCTTGAAATTCCGTCGGTGAGCTGCAGCTCGCCGCCCACGCCGGATGTCTGCTTGCGGATGTGCCCAAAAATCGCGGGCGTCAGGATGTAGCGTCCGGCCACGCCCATGCGTGAAGGTGCCACCTCAGGCGCCGGTTTTTCGACAATCCTTTTGACTTTCATGAGGCCGGTGCTGGCGCCTTCCGTGGCTACGATGCCGTAACGGCGGGTTTGATCGAGGGGGACCTCCTGCACCGCCAGAATGGATTGCTGGACCTCGGCAAATTGCGCCGCCATCTGGGCCAGCACGGGCTGGCCGCCCTTCGGACCGACCATCAGGTCGTCGGCCAGCAACACGGCAAAAGCCTCCTGGCCCACCAGGTGCTCGGCACACAGCACGGCATGGCCGAGGCCCAGCGAGCGGGGCTGACGCACATAGGAAAAATTCATGTCGTCCGGTTGGACAGAGCGCACCAGTGATAGCAGTGCGTGCTTTTGGGCTACTTCAAGTTCGTTCTCTAGTTCATAAGCAGTATCGAAGTGATCTTCGATGGCCCGTTTATTGCGTCCAGTAACAAAAATCATGTGTCGGATGCCTGCGGCGTAGGCTTCTTCCACTGCGTATTGGATCAACGGCTTGTCCACCACAGGGAGCATTTCCTTGGGTTGGGCCTTGGTGGCTGGCAGAAAACGGGTGCCGAGACCAGCAACCGGAAAAACGGCTTTATTTAATGTAAATTTTTGCATCGACTTTGACCGAATAAAAGCCTAAAGTGTTGCGTTGTTGGTACAGCGCATGGGTCGGACAAATGCCCGAATCTGCGTGAGCACAGCACGCAATCGAGAGTTTGCAGGAAAAAGGATTGACTGAGTGGACATCTTACTTCTTGATGCGTTAGTGCCCGAAGCAATGGCCTGGCTTGAAACCCGGCATGGCGTCGCCTACCATCCAGAGCTTGCCGACGATCTGACATCGCTGCGCAAGATCGCGTACAAAACCAAAGGCATTGTTTTTCCGCGCCAGACTGTGGTCACGCGCGAGTTCCTCGATTTCCTGCCCAGGCTCAAGGCCATCGGGCGCCTGCACGTGGGTACCGACAACACCGACCTGGAGGCCTGCAAGGAGCGCGACATCAAGGTCGTGCATGCCAGCAGCGCCAACGTCCGCTCCAACGCAGAATACCTTTTGAGCAGCCTGTTGTTGCTGTACCGCCGCGGCCTTGTCTCGGCCTTGATGGGACGCCGCCATCCCACGACGCAAATGGGGCGCGAGCTTCATGGCAGCACCGTGGGCATTCTGGGCCTGGCCCCGACGGCGCACACGCTGGCCGGCATGCTGAGCGGGCTCGGCGTGCGGCTTGTCGGCTATGACCCTGCGGTTCATCACACTGCGCCCATTTGGGAGCGCCTGCGCATACAGCCTGTTTCGCTGCCTGAACTGGTCAGCCAGTCTGACGCGGTGTCTGTGCAAATGCTGTATGCCACGCGTTTCCGGGGTTTCGTGAACGACAAACTCCTGGCGGGCTGCAAACGCAACCAGTTGTGGGTCGGCATCAGCCGCAGCGAATTGTTTGATGAGGGCGCACTGGCCGCTGCGCTGTGCGACGGCCGCATTGAAGCCTGCATCCTGGATGGCGCTGAAGCAAGTTTTCTGGGCGATGCTTCACCGCTCAAAGGATTGAAGAACCTGTTTGTTACGCCCCGCCTGGGTTCCCACACACGCGAGGCACGCCTGCGCTCGAGCTGGTATGTAGCCCATCGTATGCATGAAGCCCTGGGCACGCAGCACAGCGGCATGGACCAGTTGACCAGCACCCCTATGGGTCTGGAGTCGCCGGGCAGTGTCCCGCCGTCGCAGTGGTCTGAACCCGAATTCATGATCAGATAGATGTTGGCCCCCACGTTCGCTCACTTCGTGTAGCTCTCTGCCCCCGAGGGGGCGCTGCGCCTGCGGCCCGGCAAAGCCGGTTCCGCGGAGTGATAGAAGCCCCCACGTTCGCTCGCTACGCGTAGCTCTCTGCCCCCCGAGGGGGTGCTGCGCCTGCGGTTTGGCAAAGCCAGTCCCGCGGCCCCTGCTGGTGAAGAGGGCCTCTATTTTTGACGGGCATTGCTGATCTTGTTAGGGCTCGCTTCGCATTTCAAACAATAGAAAGCCCCGCATTGCGGGGCTTTTTACTGAGTGGCTGTCGCTTATTTCAAGCGTGCCAGTTGTTCGCGAATCTTGGCCAGGGCGGCTAGGTTATCGGCCAGGCGCTTGCGTTCCTGTTCCAGCACGGCCGGGGGCACCTTGTTGACGAAGGCTTCATTGGCGAGCTTGGTTTCGGACTTGGTGATCTCTCCTGCCAGCCGAGCCTCCTCCTTTTGCAGGCGAACCTTTTCCGCCGCCAGATCGACTTCCATGTAAAGGCACAGGCGCGCTTCGCCGACGATGGCCACAGGTGCAGACTGCGCCGCAGCGGCCCAACTGGCTTCGTCGTCGAACACCTTCACTTCGCTGAGCTTGGCGAGTGCCTTGAGCACCGGGGCGACGCCCTGCATGAAGGCGGTGTCGCCCAGCACGTAAAGCGGCATGCGGGTAGCCGGCGACACCTTCATTTCACCGCGCAGGTTGCGGCAGGCGTCTACCAGCGTCTTGAGTTTGGCGACGTGCGCTTCCGCCTTCTCGTCGATCTTTTCAGGCTGGCTTTGCGGGTACGGTGCTACGCCGATGAACTTGCCGGTCTTGCCCGCGACGGGCGCCACGGTCTGCCACAGCTCTTCCGTGATGAACGGAATGACCGGGTGCGCCAGGCGCAGGATGGCTTCGAGCGTGCGGATCAGCGTGCGGCGCGTGGCGCGCTTTTGCGCGTCCGTGCCGGTCTGGATTTGCACCTTGGCGATCTCGAGGTACCAGTCGCAGAACTCGTCCCAGACGAACTGGTAAATGCTTCCGGCGACGTTGTCCAGGCGATAGTCGGCAAAGCCCTTGGCCACATCGGCTTCCACGCGTTGCATGGTCGATGAGATCCAGCGGTCGGCCTGCGAGAAGCTCAGGTAGTTGTGAAACTCTCCGCCGGGTGCGCATTGTTCTTTGGTGTGCTCTTCGAGCCCGCAATCCTGTCCTTCGCAGTTCATCAGCGTGAAGCGCGTCGCATTCCACAGCTTGTTGCAGAAGTTGCGATAACCCTCGCAGCGTTTGCTGTCGAAGTTGATGCTGCGGCCCAGGCTGGCCAGCGAGGCAAAAGTGAAGCGCAGCGCATCCGCGCCGTAGCCGGGGATACCGGCCGGAAATTCTTTCTCGGTGTTCTTGCGCACCTGTGGCGCGGTCTCGGGCTTGCGCAGGCCTTGCGAGCGTTTTTCCAGCAAGGGCGCCAGTTCGATGCCGTCGATCAGATCGACGGGGTCCAGCACATTGCCTTCGGACTTGCTCATCTTCTTGCCCTGCGCGTCCTTCACCAAACCGTGGATGTACACGTGTTTGAAGGGCACCTGGCCGGTGAAGTGCGTCGTCATCATGATCATCCGGGCGACCCAGAAGAAGATGATGTCGTAGCCGGTGACCAGCACGCTCGATGGCAAAAAGAGATCGAGTTCTTTAGTCTTCTCGGGCCAGCCGAGCGAGGAGAAAGGAACGAGTGCCGATGAGTACCAGGTGTCCAGCACGTCTTCATCGCGCGTGAGTTTTTTACCGGGCGCCTGCGCCTGTGCTGCCGCTTCGTTTTCAGCGACATAGACCTTGCCGTCTTCGTCATACCAGGCCGGGATCTGGTGGCCCCACCAGAGCTGGCGCGAAATGCACCAGTCCTGGATATTGTTCATCCACTGGTTGTAGGTGTTCACCCACTGCTCGGGCACGAACTTCACGTCGCCGCTGGCCACCGCATCGCGCGCCTTTTGCGAAATGGATTTTCCGGTCGGGTCTTGGTCGCTTACCTTGCTGAGCGCCACAAACCACTGGTCGGTCAGCATGGGTTCGACCACCGCGCCGGTGCGCGCGCACACGGGCACCATGTTTTTGTGCGGCACGGCTTTTTCGAGGAAGCCCTGGGCTTCCAGGTCTTTCAGCACGGCTTTGCGGCAGTCATAACGGTCCAGGCCCTGGTATTGGGCGGGCCCGTTTTCGTTGATCTTCGCGTCCAGGGTGAAGATGGTGATGAGCGGCAGGTTGTGGCGCAGGGCGACCTGATAGTCGTTGAAGTCGTGCGCGCCGGTGATCTTCACCACGCCGCTGCCAAATTCGGGGTCAACGTAGTCATCGGTGATCACCGGAATTTTCCGGTCACACAGCGGCAGGTCGACCATCTTGCCGACCAGGTGCTTGTAGCGTTCGTCGTCCGGGTGCACCGCCAGCGCACCGTCGGCCAGCATGGTTTCGGGCCGTGTGGTGGCAATGTGCATGCCGCGCAGCGCCGAGCCGTCAGCGGCTTTTTGCGGGCCGTCGCTGAAGGGGTACTCGATGTGCCACATGAAGCTGTCGCGCTCTTCGTTCTCGACTTCCAGGTCGGACACGGCGGACTTGAGGATCGGGTCCCAGTTCACCAGGCGCTTGCCGCGGTAGATCAGGCCCTGCTTGTAAAGCTGCACAAAAGTCGAGGTGACGACCGTCGACATCTTCGGGTCCATCGTGAAGTACTCGTGCTTCCAGGCCACCGAGTCACCCATGCGGCGCATCTGGCGCGTGATGGTGGTGCCGGACTCTTCCTTCCACTCCCACACCTTCGCGACGAAATTCTTGCGGCCCAGGTCGTGGCGGCTTTTACCCTCGCCCTGCAGCTTGCGCTCCACCACGATCTGCGTGGCGATGCCGGCGTGGTCGGTGCCGGGCACCCACAGCGTGTTGTGGCCGCGCATGCGGTGGTACCGCGTGAGCGAATCCATGATGGTCTGGTTGAAGGCATGGCCCATGTGCAGTGTGCCCGTCACGTTGGGCGGCGGCAGCTGGATGGAGAACGAGGGTTTGGACGCATCCAGCGTGGGCT
This sequence comes from Polaromonas sp. P1_E11, assembly GCF_056405995.1. Classification (NCBI taxonomy): domain Bacteria; kingdom Pseudomonadati; phylum Pseudomonadota; class Betaproteobacteria; order Burkholderiales; family Comamonadaceae; genus Polaromonas; species Polaromonas sp. P1_E11. The sequence continues at coordinate 1,077,179 of NZ_JBFUBA010000001.1, read as the reverse complement.
CGTACTGGCCGCTTTGCTCCCACTCGGGGCCCCAGCGGCTTTCAATGGCGGCCGGCTCGAAGGACTTGGCCAGGCCGTCCAGCCCCGGTGTGGCGACTTTCACGGCCTCAGGAGCAGTGTTGGCGGTATCTGCAGGGGTGGCAAGGGTGGGGGCGGCAGCGTTGGTCATGGGGCAATGAAAAACGGCATCGAAGGGATGCCGCCTTGGGTTGGGTGAAACTCCGCTGATTTTATTCGACTGGGGCTTGCCGCTGCGCTTGCCGGCCGTTGGCCTTGTAGCGCTCAGTCCTGGCGGGCTGCGGCCACGCAAGCCTGCAGTACCGCGGTGTCGCCCAGCTGGTTGGCCATCAGCAGGATCAGCCGGGCGTTGAGCAGCTCGGATTCCTCCCGGGAGAGGCCCTGGTGGGCGTCCAGCAGGCATTCGTAAAACGCATCGGCGTCCTGAAAATGCAGGCGGGTGGTCATTGGGGTGTCTTGCTTCATGATGCATCCCTTGTTGCGTGGCCGGCGCCCGCACCCATGGCGCTTGCGACGGCGTGGACCACCGAGGCATCCACGCTTTCGCCGGTGGCCGCCATATGGCCGTCGGGCCGCAGCAATGCCCAGGCATGCCCAAAAACATGGCAGGTCGCCTGCAGATGGCCTTCGCGGTCGATCACGTGCTCCCTTGCTGCTGCTTTCTCGCCGGGCCCCAGCACTTGCACGCAGCGCACGCACGCTTCCCTGGAAAGCGCCGCCAGCCGCACCAGCCCTGCGGCAGACACATCGCCAAACACCAGCAGCAGCAGGCGCCCCTGAGCCCAGGCCAGCAAGTCCAGCAGTTCACCTGGGCTGCCGTCGGCCCAGGTGAAGCCCACGTTCTGCGTGGCCCGCCCGCCGCCAGAGCCGCAAACGCTGGAACGCGTGTAATGGTTCGGCGCCGACATGCGCCCGGTGTTGACGAGCTGGCGCGCAAACAGGTGTTCGCGCGCCAGCCCCAATGCCGCCGTGCGAAACAGCCGCTCCGCGCCGTCGGCCGGCCGCAAAAAGCGTGCGGTGCGGTTGGTGACCAGCACGTTGTGCTTTGCCGCCTCGTGCCGTTCATGGTGATAGCTGTCGAGCAGTGCGGGCGCGGCGCGGCCTTGCAGCACAGCGGCCAGCTTCCAGGCCAGGTTGTCGGCGTCCTGCACACCCGAATTGCCGCCGCGTGCGCCGAAGGGGCTCATCACATGGGCTGCGTCACCGGCAAAAAACACGTGGCCGTGGCGCAGGTTGTCCAGACATTCGCTGCGATATGCATAGGGGCCGACCCAGACAATCTCGTAGTCGGCGTCGTCCAGCACCTGGCCCGCCTGGCTTTTGAACTGCGCCTTCAGGCGTGCGCGCACCACGTCTTCGCGGCTGACTTCTTCCGGGTTGGCGTGCGGCGGCATCTGGTAGTCGATGCGCCAGACGCCGTCGGCCATCAGGTGCTGCCATACGGCGCGCCCTTCGTTAAAAGGCGCTTCGATCCAGGTGTGGCGCTCCACCGGAGGCGGGTTTTTAAAACGCACATCGGCAATGCACCAGCGATCGTCGCCTTTTTGCGCGGTGACTGCCGCGCCGCACCAGGCGCGAAACGGGCTGCGCGAGCCCGTGCAATCGATCACATGTTCGGCCTGCAGGGTGTAGGCGCCCGCTGGCGTTTGAAGCTGCAGCGTCGCGAAGTCGTCGTTCTGCCCGAAGGCCGTGACGCGGTGGCTCCAGCGGAGATCAATGAGGCGGTCCTCAGGCGCGGGTCGGTAGAGCTGCTCCACCAGGAAGCCTTCGACATAAAACTGCTGGATATTGATAAAGGGCGGTTGCCGGCTCAGTGAATGCGTCTGCTGCTGGCGCAGGTCAAACGAATACACCTCGTCGGCGCCGGCGAAGGTGCGGCCCACGCTCCATTGCACGCCTTTGGCGGCGATGCGCTCGTAGATGCCCAGGCGCTTGAAGATTTCCAGGGTTTTCTGGGCATAACAAATGCCGCGCGACGACGCGCCCTTCACTCCCACGGTATTGTCTTCATCCAGCAATACGGCTTTGACTCCGTAGTGCGCCAGCGCGCAAGCCAGGGTCAGGCCGGTGATGCCGCCGCCCACGATGACGATGGGGTGCCGTTTGACCTCGCCTGTTTGCAGCTCGGGCGGTTCCACAAACGGGTATTCGGGCAGGGTGTAGCCCGTGCCTTGGGCAAATTCATAGCCGTTGGTGAACGCGGCCGCCAGTGTGGCCGCAGCGGCGCTGCCTTTTGTGCTTGTCTCCGGCATGGATTGTTCCTGCGGTTCTTACGTGTTTCAGGCGTTTTAGCCATTCTGGACGGGCGCGAGCAGCTATCAAAAGAATAGCAACTGCGGGACGCCGGAATGCACTTCTCCTGGAGGCCCGCTCCGGTGGGCCGCTCTGACCGTATTGTTTACCTATCCGTAATAAATTTACCATAACGTAATTCAACGATGAATTTGCTGCCGTACGTCGCTGGCTATGGGTTGCCACTTCTTTAATTTTTTAAATTTATTGATAATATAAATTTGATAGTTTTTATCAATGTCATGCATTGATTCCGGCAATTAGACGAATCCCTCCAACAGGTCTATGGTGTTTAGGGCCTGTTAAAGCTATTTATGCAAATGCGAGTGGCGGCTTTCTCACCCCACTCCCTCCGGGTTGCGATCAAAAAGGCCTTGCGCGGCGTTGCAAAGCCTTGACGGGGCGTACCCGCCTGCGTTTTGCGCCTTGCTCAAAGCCTTTTTGACTCGCAACGCATCTTGCATAAATAGCTTTAACAGGCCTTAGTCTTCGGTCCTGCGCCAGAAGTCGGGTGTGGGTTTGAAGCATTGGCGATTTGTTCGTTCATCAACCCACGAAGGAGATTTCCATGGCTGCTCTTAAAGGCTCCAGGACGGAAGAGAACCTGAAAGCCGCATTTGCCGGCGAATCACAGGCCAACCGCCGCTACCTGTATTTCGCGAACAAGGCCGACGTTGAGGGCCAGCCCGATGTCGCGGCGCTGTTCCGCTCCACTGCAGAAGGTGAAACCGGCCACGCCCACGGCCACCTCGAATGGCTGGAACAATGCGGCGACCCCGCCACCGGCCTGCCGTTTGGCGCCACGCGCGACAACCTCAAGTCCGCTGTGGCCGGTGAGACCCACGAGTACACCGACATGTACCCCGGCATGGCCAAGACCGCGCGCGACGAAGGCCATGATGAAGTGGCCGACTGGTTTGAGACCCTGGCAAAAGCCGAACGCTCACACGCGAATCGCTATACCAAGGCCTTGGCTGAACTGGTTGACTGATTGATCCCTCGCTGCGCCGCCAAGGCGTGGCGGGTTTTGGAAAAGATTCCGCACGAGAGTCTTTTCTCAAATCCCACCTGAGATTCAAAAAGAAGAGGCAAGCATGGCCACAGAAGGCAACCTCCAGGCGCCCACGCGCCACGCGATCGACTGGAAAAACCCGGACTTCTACAACGAGGACGCGGCCCTGCACGAGATGGAGCGCATCTTCGACATCTGCCACGGCTGCCGCCGCTGCGTGAGTTTGTGCGGCGCCTTCCCCACGCTGTTTGACCTGGTCGACGAAAGCAAGACCGGCGAAGTCGACGGCGTGGACAAGAAGGACTACATGAAAGTGGTCGACCAGTGCTACATGTGCGACCTCTGCTACATGACCAAGTGCCCCTATGTGCCGCCGCACGAATTCAATCTCGACTTTCCCCACACCATGCTGCGCGCCAAGGCCATCAAGTTCAAGAAGGGCGAAGTCGGTGCGGGTGAAAGGTTTTTGTCCTCCACCGACGTGCACGGCCAGTTCGCCGGCATCCCCATCGTGGTCCAGGTGGCCAATGCGGTCAACAAGACCAAACCGGCACGCGCCGTGATGGAGAAAGTATTGGGCGTTGACAAAAATGCCTGGCTGCCCGACCTGGCCACGAAGAAATTCCGCTCAGGCGCGCTTGAGTCGCCGCCGCATGCGGTGAAAGACGGCGCCAAAACGCCCGGCAAGGTGGTGATCTATTCCACCTGCTACATCAACTACAACGAGCCCGGCATAGGCCACGACCTGCTCAAAGTGCTGGACCACAACGAGGTGCCCTACGTGCTGGTCGAAAAAGAAAAATGCTGCGGCATGCCCAAGCTGGAGCTCGGCGATCTGGCTTCGGTGAACACCAGCAAGGAGGCCAACATCCCGGTGCTGGTGGAGTACGCCAAAGAAGGCTACGCCATCCTGAGCGCCGTACCCAGCTGTACGCTGATGTTCAAGCAGGAGCTGCCGCTGATGTACCCCGACGACGCCGACGTGCAGCTCGTCAAGGAGCATATGTGGGACCCATTTGAATACCTGATGGCCCGCAAGCGCGACGGCCTGCTCAAGACCGAATTCAGCACGCCGCTGGGCAAGATCAGCTACCAGATCCCCTGCCACGGCCGCGTGCAGAACATCGGCAAGAAAACCGAGGAAATGCTCAAGATGGTGCCGGGCACCAGCGTGCACACGCATGAGCGCTGCTCGGGCCATGCCGGCACCTTCGGCGTGAAGGTGCCCTACCACCAGCAGGCCATGAAGATCGGCAAGCCGCTTTTTAAAGCCATGGCCAGCCACAAAGACGGCGGCCTGCCCGACGTCATCAGCAGCGACTGCCCGCTGGGCGGCCACCACATCGCCCAGGGCTTTGACGTCAACAGCCTGGGCGCGCCACCGCAAAAGCACCCGCTCACGCTGATACGCACGGCCTACGGCCTGAAATGAGATCACACCATGAAGACCACCGGAAAGATCACGCGCGAATCCCTGATGACGCTGGAGGCCTACAGCAAGTACCGCAAGGAAAACAAGCCCGCCATCATCGCCCACCGCAAGCTGCGCAGTGTGCGCCTGGGCGAGCACATCAACCTCCAGTTTGAAAGCGAAACCAGCATCCGCTACCAGATCCAGGAGATGCTGCGCGTCGAGAAAATCTTTGAAGAGGAGGGCATAGAGCAGGAGATCGAAGCCTATGCGCCCCTGATGCCCGACGGCAGCAACTGGAAGGGCACGCTGATGCTCGAGTACCCCGACGTCAACGAACGCAAGCGCGAACTGGCCCGGTTGATCGGTGTGGAAGACCGCATGTTCATCGAGGTCGAAGGCCATGCCCGTGTCTACGCCATTGCCGACGAGGACATGGACCGCGAGAACGACGAGAAGACCTCGGCCGTGCACTTTGTGCGCTTTGAGCTGGACGCGGTGATGTGCGCGGCTGTCAAGGCAGGCGCAAGCGTGAAACTGGGCTGCGACCACACGCATTACCCGGCGCACACCACGATTGCAGCGGAAACGCTCGCCTCTTTGGCCAGCGACCTGCAGTAGTTGAAGGCTCATGGCCGTGGCGCCGCCCTCCTGTCGTAAAGTGGGGGTTTCGCCTTACTTGCCTCACCCCCACAACTCAAAGCATGCTGTTTCTTATCTCGCCGGCCAAATCCCTGGACTACGACACGCCGCCGCACGTCGCGACCCACACCCAACCCCTCTTCACCCGCCAGTCGGCCCAGTTGATTGACGTGCTCAAAACCCGAACCCCGCAGCAGATCAGCGAACTGATGAAGCTGTCAGATTCGCTCGCAGGCCTGAATGTCGCGCGCTACCAGGCCTGGTCGCCGAAATTCACCGCGAAGAATTCCAAACAGGCCGCGCTGGCGTTTGACGGCGATGTGTATGGCGGGCTCGATGCAAAAACGCTGGGCGAGGCACAACTCGCCTGGGCGCAGGACCATGTCTGCATCCTGAGCGGCCTTTACGGCGTGCTGCGCCCGCTGGACCGCATGCAGCCCTACCGGCTTGAAATGGGCACGCCGCTGGCCACGCCCCAAGGCAAAAATCTTTACCAGTTCTGGGGCTCGCAAATCTCCGCCTATCTGAACGAGCGCGCGGCCGCCCACACCACACCGGTCATCGTCAACCTCGCCAGCGAGGAATACTTCAAGGCCGTGGACCGCAAGGCGCTCAAGGCGCGTGTGGTGAGCTGCGTCTTTGAGGAATACAAAGCCGGCAAGTACAAGGTCATCAGTTTTTTTGCCAAGCGCGCCCGTGGGCTCATGGTGCGCCATGCGATCGAAAAGAAGCTGTCTACCGTCAAGAAGCTTGAGAGCTTTGACGCCGAAGGCTACCGGTTTGATCCTAAAGTGTCCGAACCCGACCGGCTGGTGTTCCGCCGCAAACAGGCCGCCTGAGCAGCCCAGCCCCGCATGAGCACGCCCGCCCGCACCGACCAGCAGCTCACGCCGGAAGTGCTGGCGTGGATGACGGCGCAGGCAAACCTCGGCCACTCCAGGGACGAGATTTTTAACGCCATGCTGGCAGCCGGCTGGAACCGCGACGCCGCCACGCGGGCGGTGCGGCTGACGCCCGAAGATCTCGCCGCAGTGGTTGTGCCTGCGCTGGCTTTGCCGGTCACCAACAACATGGTCGATGCCGGCGACAAGTGGGTGGAAATACTTTTTTTCGCCCAGGTACCCAATGTCATCGTGCTGGGCAACCTGCTGGGCCCGAGTGAATGCGAGGCGCTGATGGAGGCCGCCCGGCCGCGGCTGGTGCGTTCGCTGACGGTGGACACCAAGACCGGCGGCGAAGAACTCAACCCTGACCGTACCAGCGAGGGCATGTTTTTCAGGCGCGCTGAAAACGCCGTGGTGCGCCAGGTGGAGGCACGTATTGCCAGAATCTTCGGCTGGCCGCAGGAAAACGGCGAAGGGCTGCAGGTGCTTCACTACGGGCCCGGCACCGAATACAAGCCGCACTACGACTACTTTGACCCGACCGAGCCCGGCACCCCCGCCATACTGCAGCGCGGCGGCCAGCGCGTGGCGACGCTCATCATGTACCTGTATGAGCCCGAGGAAGGCGGCGCCACGGTGTTCCCGGATATCGAGGTGCGGGTGGCGCCACGGCGCGGCAATGCGGTGTTTTTCAGTTACCCGCAGGCACTGCCTTCCAGCCTCACGCTGCATGGCGGCGAGCCGGTTACCACTGGCGAGAAATGGATTGCCACCAAATGGCTTCGGCAAAAACAATTTGATTAACACCCCTATTGGGGCTCACTGCGTTAGCCCCGCTGCAGGGGGCGGCGCCTGCGGTCTGGCAAAGCCAGTCCCGCGGCCCCTGCTGGTTGGGAATGCGCCATGACGCTTGCGCGACGCCGTGATTGACTGGCTTCCGGGGGTGGGGACCATAATGGTTTATGAAAATCAAAACCAACAACATCGACATCGAAGTTGAAGACACCCACCCCGGTGACACCACGGGCCGACCTGTGGTGTTGCTCATCATGGGGCTGGGCATGCAGCTGATTGCCTGGCCGCCGGCCATGGTGCAGGCGATCGCTGATGCGGGCTTTCGTGTGGTGCGCTTTGACAACCGCGACATCGGCCTTTCGCAGCACTTTGACCACCTCGGCTCGCCTAGCCTTTTGTGGGAGGGCCTCAAATTCCGCATGGGCTGGCGCATCCGGCCGCCCTACAGCATTGAAGACATGGCCGCCGATACCGTGGGCGTGCTGGACGCGCTGCAAATCGGCAAGGCACATGTGGTGGGTGTGAGCATGGGCGGCATGATCGCGCAGCGCGTTGCGGTGTTGGCTCCCTCGCGCCTGCTCAGCCTGACCAGCATCATGAGCTCCAGCGGCGCGCGCGGCCTGCCGGAAGCCAGTCCGGCGGTGGCCCGTGTTCTGCTCAGCCGGCCTGCTGGCAGAGGTGTGCAGGCCGCCGTCGACCACACGGTGAAGCTGCTCAAGGCCATCGGCAGCCCGGGCTTTCCCATGGACGATGCCGAGATACGCGAAAAAGTCACTGCCGCGGCGCAGCGCAGCTTTCATCCGCAGGGCGTTCTGCGTCAGATGGTGGCCGTTGCCGCTGACAGTGCCCGCGCCTCCGCACTTGCCAGGGTGACGGCGCCCACGCTGGTGGTGCACGGCCAGGCAGACCGGCTGGTGCCCATGGCCGGCGGGCAGGACACGGCCAGGCGCATTGCCGGTGCCCGTTTTGAAAGCATTGAAGGCATGGGACACGATTTGCCGCCCGGTGTTGTTGACCGTTTGTTGGCGCTGCTGATCCCCCACTTCAAAGCGGCAAGCTGATACAGCCCCATAGCCTGGGGCTTTGTACTGCGGCTTTCAGCCTGGCAGCGGTTAGCGGCGAAAATGGGTGCATGAACACCCCTGAACAATCCCAGCTCGGCAAATCGTCGGCCTATATCGACCAGTACGACGCCTCGCTGCTGTTCCCGATACCGCGCGAAGGCAAGCGTGCCGAGATCGGCGTCACCGGAACGCCGCCGTTTTTCGGCGCAGACATGTGGACGGCGTTTGAGCTGAGCTGGCTCAATATGCGCGGCAAGCCGCAGGTGGCACTGGCCCACATCACCGTGCCCTGCGAGTCACCCAATATCGTCGAAAGCAAATCCTTCAAGCTTTACCTCAACAGCTTCAACAACACGCGTTTTGCCGATGCGCGCGATGTGCGTGAACGCATACGCGCTGATCTCAATGCCGTTGTTGGGATGGGTGTTGGCATCAAGACACTGGGCCCCGAGCTGTTCGACCGCGAACCCGTGCATGAGCTCGACGGCCTGAACCTGGACCGGCTCGACGTGGAGTGCATTCATTTCACGCCTACGCCCGAGCTGCTGTTTGCCGAGTTCGACGAACCGCCGGTGGAAGAGACGCTGACCAGCAACCTGCTCAAGAGCAATTGCCTGGTCACCGGCCAGCCCGACTGGGGCAGTGTGCAGATTCGTTATGCGGGCCCGCAGATCAACCAGGAAGGCCTGCTGCAATACCTGGTGAGCTTTCGCAACCACAACGAGTTCCATGAACAATGTGTGGAGCGCATCTTTATGGACATCTGGACACGTTGCAAACCCATGAAGCTCTCGGTATATGCGCGCTACACGCGCCGCGGCGGGCTGGACATCAATCCGTTTCGCACCAGCCATCCGCAGGCGCTGCCGCCTGCCATTCGCACAGCCCGCCAATAATTGCCAATGCAGGTTGCTATTGAATTAATAGCCGTTTGCGCTCGTCCTGTATGGGCTAGAGCCCGAATTCATTGAAATTCTTGATCGGTGAAAGCCCGGGAAAGCTCGCCGCGCGCTTTTCCTTCATCGCCGTCACCGCCTCACGCACATGCGCGTTGCTCCAGATCGCGCCCTGCAGCCAGCCCATCTGCTTGAGCGCATCGTCCACCGAATGGTCACGCGTGTAGTGGATGGCCTGCTTGGTGCCCCAGATCGCCACCGGCGGCTTGGTGGCAATCTCGCCGGCGCATTGCATAGCGGCCGCCAGCATCGCCTCGGCTGAATCAAACACCTCGTTGACCAGGCCGTAGCCCAGCGCCTTGGCGGCAGGCATGCGGCGCCCGGTGTAGGCCAGCTCTTTGACGACCGCCAGCGGCACCAGCTTGGGCAGGCGCTGCAGGGTGCCCACGTCGGCCACCATGCCGATGTTGATTTCCTGGATGCAGAAGAATGCGTCGGCCGTGGCGTAGCGCAGGCAGCAGGCCGTCACCATGTCGACCGCCCCTCCTATGCAACCGCCCTGGATGGCAGCGATCACCGGAATGCGCAGGGTTTCGAGCTTGGTGAAGGTGGCCTGCATGTCGCCCAACATGTCAAAGATGGCGGCGCGGCCTTCGGGGCTTTCATCGTCCAGGGCAATCTCGCTGCCAAAGGTTTCCAGTGCCATGCCGGCGCTGAAATGTTTGCCGGTGCTGGAGATCACCAGTACGCGCGCCTCGCCGGCCTTGTGGATGTGCGTGAGCGCCGCATCCAGCTCGCGCCAGAAGGTCGGGTGCATGGTGTTCATCGCCTCGGGGCGGTTCAGCGCAAGGTGGGCGACGTGGCCGGTGATGTTGAGGGTGAAGCAGGTAAGAGGGGGGAGGGGGGTGGCGTTCATGCCGCCACTCTAAGTGAGGCTTCTCTATGCCACAAGGTCCAGCCAGTCACACCTGAGACGCCGCGCAATGTGCGCCCGTGCCCGAACATAGACATACATTCGCGGCGCCAGTGTGCCCAGCACGCACAGCGGGTAGGCCCAGGCCGCCTCAAAAGTAAAGGCCGGCAGCCAGCCCATCCAGCCCATCACCCAGGCCGTCAGCACTATCTCCCAGAGCTGGCATTCAAGCGGGTGCGCCGCTCGCTGCGTCTCGCGCCAGTCCTTGACGCGTTGCAACTGCGCCAGCGTGATGGGGTGCCAGTAGGGCGACCGGGAAGGTAGTGATGCCTTGGACGGGTCAGAGGGATCAGACATAAAGCCTCCGTGCGGAAGCTCCAATGTAAGTTTCATGAAAGGTGCTGTCAATGACCCGAAAGGCCCGAAAGACGCCAAAAAAGCGTCGAAAGGTTTCTGGATACGGCCGGCTAAATCCGGCGGCGGCGCGGCACTACGCTCAGCTGCAGCGTGAGCTTGCCGGGAGAGGCGGTCACGGTATAAGCCTGCGGCGCTATGTCGATCAGCTGGTCGGCATGCCAGACCTTGATCTGCGCAGCGCCTTCGGGCAACTGCTCGACCTGCGCTACGCCATCGGCGCCTGTCAGCACCGCCCAGGGCGATTCGCTCACATAGACATGGCCGCGCATGGAGCCGTGAATGTGGCAGCCCAGCAGCACGGCGCCGGCCTTGTTGAAAGTGGCGTCAGCGGTTTTGGCGGGTTTGCCTTCGGGCTTGCCGTCGAGCCGGAGCTCGAACCCCTCGCCCGGCGTTGCGTTGAACTGCGCCGCGCCGGCGGCCGAGCCGCGCACATGGTGTTCCCACGGGTCGTTGTTGACGAACTGGGCCTTGGCGCCCAGCGCCACCACGCTCACCGCCGGCACAAAACGCATCTTTTCCTGGTAGATCGTCACCTGGGCAGGCAACGGGTTTTGGGGCGCCCCGGTTTTGGCGGAAGGCACCACAACGACCACTGCGTCAGGTGCCGGCTTGCCTTCCTTGTCGAGCACTTGAATGGAAATGTTTCCGGCTGCAGACCACATGGGTAGTGCGCAAGCAGCTATGAAAAACAGAGCAGACGGCAGTATCCGGGAAGCAGGGCGTATAAGCTTGGGCATGGGATTCTTTCGGCTTAAGCTTCGCGGGGAGTCAGCAATGCCAGCACAGCCGCCACCGCGAACAGCGCCAGGACATCACCCCAGAGGTGCCCCATGTTGTGGTGGCCCTGAAACGACTGCACTGCCATCACCCCGCCGTGTGCAATGCTGGACCAGACGGTAAACCAGATGAGGCTGCGGTGCAAGAGAGGGTTACGGGCGGCGAGCATGAGGAATATCCCCAGCGTCGCATAAAGGGCGAGGATCATCTCCAGGTAATACGAACGCCCTTCCGCATGCCACGACCAGCCTGAAGGCCAGACGATGGTGAGCGGCCACAAGCCGAAAGTGAACGTCACCCCTATCAGCACCAGGGCAATGCGCAAGTATTTGATGCGATCAGCGTCAATCATTATTTTCTTTCGGGTCATCAGAGGTCGCACATTCAGAGATTCGCTCTTGTGCGCGCCGAGAGGGAAAAGCCCGGGGACATTGCCCGGGAGGTGAGTGGCAACGGGAACCCATTGCCGCGCATGCCGCGCCGCAATGGTGGTTCAAGGGCGGCTTACTTGGCGGCCGGCTTGTACTCAGCCACGGCCTTGGCCAGGTCGCGGGTTTCTTCACAGGTGGCGCAAATCGCCTGCAGCTTGGCCAGCTGCGCGTCGGCCTGGGCTTTCTGGTTGGTCTTCAGGTAGGCAATGCCCGAATATTCCAGTGCGCCCTTGTGCTTGGGGTCCAGCGCCAGCGCCTTGCCATAGGCGGCAAAGGCATCGTCGTACTTGCCCATCCAGCGGTTGGAATAACCGAGGTAGTTGTAGGCGTCGGCATTTTTCGGGTCCTTGGCTACCACCTTGTTAAAGCTGCTCACGGCCTCCGACCAGTTCTTGGCGCTGATCGCTTTTTTACCCGCCGCGAAGTCGTCAACCTGTGCGTTTTTGGCTGGTGTGGTTTCGATGTCGGCCGCCAACGCTGCACCGGCAAGTGCCAGGGCGATGACGGGGAATGCGACGAAGTTGCGGATGGAAAAAGTGTTCATGTCGGGCTCCTTGAATATCGGTTAATTGAGATGCGCTGCAAATCAGCACCTTATACAAACGGCAGCGCCGGGAAAACGGATGCAGGGCGGATGCGGGGGAATCGTATTTATTTGTAATTGAAATGGAAGAACTATTTCAGACCATGACTCCGGGAGGTGGTAGTCAGTTACCTGTTGCCTGGCAGTTTGTCACTTGCACCCGGGGTGGTCGGCAATCGTTCCTGGTACAGGCGCAGCCTCCTGAAAAAATAGTCACCTCGAAAAAATGACGCTTTATCTTGTTGGCTCCTTATGCCCTTTACTGCTGGACGTCGGCCGCAATTTCCGAAGCCGGCTTGGGCGGTGTGACCGCAGGAGGCGGGGGTTTAAGGTCTGCGTATCCATTGGCTTTCAAAAACTCCAGCACCTTGGGGCGCCAGATATCAGGCGCAAGGGTGAACAAACCGTGGCCGTTGCTGCCCAGCGGAGGATAGAGTTTGTATTCCCCGATGCCGCCGTTGGCCTGGAAGGCGTCAAACCACTCCTTCGGGAATTTGGGTCCCATGTACATATCGTTCTCGGTATAAATCCAGAGGGTAGGAATGCGGGCGGTTTTGCCATAGTCGGCAAACAGGCGCTCCAGCAGCTTGGTGCCGCAGGGGTTTTGGGGCATGGTCTCGGGGTTGCCCCCACCGCCGCCGGCAAAATTGATGGTGGCTTGGACTCCGGGCGGGTTTTCGGCTGCCACAGTGATGGCAGTGGTGCCTCCGTAGGACTGACCCAGGATGACAGCGCGGTCCTTGGCGGTGTCGGGCCGCTGCCGCATGGCTTCCAACACCTTCAAGGTTTGCACCCCGGAAGCGGCATAGCCCGGTGGGTAGTTCTTGCGGTTGCAGATGCCGGAATCTTCCACATCGGCGCCACCTGTCACGCCATAGCCTATGCGGGTGGGCACCGCCACCAGGAAACCCATACGTGCGAACCAGCGCGCGTTGGTGATCGAGGTGGCGCGCCCCATGCTGGCCCGCTTTTCGGATTCGGGCGCGCGCCCGTGGTTGATGACCATGATGGGACGCGGTGTGGGGGTCGTGTCTTCCACAAACACGGTGACCACGATCTCGTGTGAGATTTCCTTGCCCCAGGCGTCCTTAACGGTCACAGGCAGTTTGATGATCTCCTGGACCCATTTGGCATGCGCAGGTTGTGCCATGGCCCCGCAGAGCAGGATCACGGTAACGATAAGGCGCGACAGGTTGAAAATGTGGAGCATGAGATCTTGGTGGCGCTGGTTAATGTTGAGGGGCCAGTGCAGGCTCGATCTTGACAACATCAATGGATTTACTTGACATGGGTCACTGCCCCAATCTCACTCAAGTACTCCTGGAGCCCAAGACGCCAGTAATCAGGCTTGTGATGAATAAAGTGCCCATCACCTTCGATGGACGGACTGAGCAAAAGGCGGCCCTTGCCCCCAGCCTTCTGAAAAGCATCGTATGAAGCCCGAATCGTGTTGGGGGTATAGCGGCTGTCGTTTTCCGCGAACACCCATAACGTAGAGGGGCGGGTGGTTTTGCCAAATTCAGCGAAACCGTTCACCATCATCTGGTTGAGATCCGTGGGGTTGCTGGCGCCGGTCATATTTGTACGCCCTCCCGAAAAATCGATGGCGCCTATCAGTCCAGCGGGATTCTGGCTGGCGATATACATGGTGGTGTAGCCCCCGGCGGATTGGCCCGACAGAATGACCCGTCCGGCATCAAGCTCCTTGCGTGTCTTGAGCCAGGCAAGCGCCGGCAATATATCTTCAGCATGCACGCGGGCTTTGTATGTAGCGTCGGCGTCTCCTGCCGAAAAACCCGTGGGGTAGGTCCCTTCAGACATACCGACCCCGCGCCGTGCCGGCATCAGCACAGCGACACCCAGTTGCAGGAACTCACGCGCTATCACCATGTCGCGTATCCGGCTTTTGTAGCGCATGGCGGCGCTGTCACGCTGGATGTCGCCATGACTCCAAACCATAACGGGATACGGACCTGCGCCAAAGCTGCGGGCTTCGGGCAACAGCAGCGTGGCTTCCAGTTGGTTACTGCCAAAAGCAGCGGGGGCCTGGTAGTTGACGATTTCCTCTCGCCACGCAATCTGGGCGTCGGCATAACCTATGACCTGAGGCAATTCCTTTCCATCCAACCAGTCAGCCACCGCTTTCGCAACGACCTCTTCCTTGCCGGACAACAGGTGCTGATTGGTGCGCCCGCAACCTGGCGTCTGATCTTGTCTCTCATAACCCACCTGAACCAAGGTGAATCGGTTTCGTTCAGCAACTGCTCGCGCCTCAAGGAATGGCGCACTGTCACACTGTGCGCCGGGGGCATGCAGCATTAGGACCGGAGCGTGGACACTGCTCCAGTTGGTGGCACGGTGGTTTCCTACTGCGCTGCCGGAAAGAACAATCTTCTTGAACCCATCCAGGTCACCGGCAATGTCCAACAGTGGAGCAACCAGACCAAACCCGGCCAGATGGATCTGCGCATCAGGAAACAGCTGTTTCGCTTCTTTGGCGACCGCTGCGAGATCCTGCCTCAGCTCACGGGATGGGCGTGTCTCTATGTTACGGCGTTCAGCGTCGCTGGGGGCATCTACATACAGCAAAGAGATGCCTTGCGCTTGCAGTTGAGGCAAGGCACGCATCCAAACTCCGCCTGCATTCAGCGTAGTGGTGCCACTGGCTACTTTGAGCTGCGCTACGCCCAGGGGTTGGGGGTAGACCAGCACATGGCGAATGGAAGGCCTACCAGCCAGTGCTGACTCCGGAGCAGGGGTGGCAATAGCAAGTTTGGCACTGCCGCCGCCCGGCAAAACACGCGGCGTCAAGGTTTGCACTGTCCAGCTTTGAGCCCAGACAAGCGAAACACCACCAATTAACAGCGCCGCCAAAGCGACCCGCGCACAAGCCGCCGGTATCCAATCAAATTGCCTCATCTTTCGCCCCCTCGAAATTGAAGTCCGGTGACGCACGAGTCCATACCCTATGCGCCGCGTAGATGCCCAGGTAAGCCAGCACCATGGGCGCCAAAAACAGTCACTGTGCGGCGCACCATGAAACTCGGCGTCTTCCCCCGCAGCGCGCCCCGCCAATCAGGATGATCCGGTCCAAAAGGCCACGAACAAGGTTCATCGGATGCGTCGCATTGAGTGAGTGCCTGAATAACTTAGTTCAGCCGCATGTCTGCACTGAGTTGTTTGACCAGCTCTGCACTCGTTTCCACATACTTCAAAAAAGCCACTTCATCCTTGTTGATGGTCTTGCGCGCCATCATGTCGGTCAGGCGCGCGTCCAGGCTTTGCCAGTGAATTTGGCGATTGCCCAGGAGATACACCGGAACCCTGGTCAGCTGCCTGCTTTTGATGATCTCGATGATCTGGAATATTTCCCATTCGGTGCCGGTCCCTCCTGGTGCAATCACGATGGCGGCCGAGTGCTTGATCATCGCCAGCTCGCGGATGGAGACGCTGGAAAAAATCAGGCCATGGGTCACATAGGCATTCAAGGCCTGCCTGGGGTCACCACCATAGGGTTTCAGCGTGTCGTTGGCCGTCGAGCGGTCGTAGTAGGTGGTGTACCCGACGCTGGGGCCTCCCGCCTCTTTTGCGCCGCGGTTGCCGGCTTCCATCAGGCCCGGGCCCGCACCCGTCATTATCGGATACTGCTTGCCATAACGCGTGGTCCATGCGTGAGAAAAATTCCGGATGTCTGCGTAGATGGCATCGTTTGCCGCCCTGATGGTGTCGTTGCAGTTCTCGCCGCGCGCGTCGCAGGCGGCATTTTTCTCGCGGATACGGGAGCTGCCATAGATGGAGACAAAGCCCCGCGGAAAATGCATGGCCTTCAGGGCGTCTGAGCAGTAGGTGTCCTGAGCCATCAGTTTCACGGGGACGATGTTTTCAACGCCCGCATAGGGGCCGATGTAATCGGCGTTCGGGACATCTGCTTTCGCTACCGCGCACTCCAGCCGCAACTCCGTGGGCTTGATTGCAGACGTTGCTGTGGTTGGCGGTGGTGTTGCACACCCGAGGAGGGTGGCGGTGACCACACCGAGGGATAGAAACAATTTGAGGCTGGCGTTCACGCTGGTTCTCCTTTTTACGGTACCTACCCGGACTGAGGCTCCGGATGCCGCCACGCTCACCACAGCTTGGCGCAATTGCCGCTGAACACCACGGTTCCGCTCGGGCTGGCGGGTGTGGCGCTGGTTTCCAGTGTCACCACCAGCTTGCTGACCTTGGACAGCAGCTTTTCCGACGTATCGGGCAGCATGGAAACCGCTGATCCGCTTGTAGGCACGGCACCCAGCGAGAATGCCGGGCCATTGGCCGGCACGGCCCACAGCACCAGTGTTCCGGTGGCCGGCGGTGTGATCGGGCCTATGACCTTGACTGTCATGGTCTTGCCGTGGCGCAGCGAACTGGCCAGCAGCTTGCCGTTGCCCTGTGCGTCGGTGAGCAGGCCCACATAGCTTTGCGGCAGCCTTTCGCCGGAGCGCATCGCGATCTGGTCGCTGGACATGAACAGGGTGGGCATGGCGACAAAAAACACGCTTGCAGCGATCACCCCGGCGGCCAGACCACCGAAGCCGAAACCAGCAGGTTTGAGCCAGCCCAGCCAGGACGGTTTTGTTTGCGGCGCCTGTTGCGGCGCCGCAGGTTTGGTGCGTGCGGCGATGGCGGCCCACACCCTGGGAGACGGTTTGTGCGCCGGCACCGACATGGCGAGTTGGCCCAGCCGGGCTTCCCATTGCGTGACGCGCACGCGCACATCGACGCGGTCGCGCTGCAGGCGCTCAAAGCGGCGGCGCGCGCCGCCGCTCAGCGTACCCAGCACATAGGCCGATGCGAGGTGTTCGAGCAATTCGGGGCTGGAATATCTCATGACGCCACCACCCCTTGCGCCGCCAGACACCCCTTGAGTTTTTCGAGCCCGCGCCGTATCCAGGCTTTCACCGAGCCCAGCGGCGCGCCCATTTGCGCGGCCACTTCGGTATGCGACAGGCCCTGGTAATAGGCCAGCGCCAGGCTTTGGCGGTGGCTGCCTTCCAGTGCGTTCATGCAGCCTTCGATGTGCAGGGCCTCGGTGGCCTGCTCCAGCAGCTGCATGGCGCTGGGGGTGGGGGTGGCGGTGGTTTCGGTGTCTTCCTCATCCACATCACCGGATTCGGGCAACTCGCTTTCCTTGCGGCGCGTGCGGGAGCGCAGGGCGTCCAGCGCCTTGTTGCGGACGATGGCAATCAGCCACGTCATGGGTTGAATGGTTTGCCCGTCTACCTCACTGCGGTAGCCGGCGGCGTTTTTCCAGATGCTCACGTAAGCCTCTTGCAGCACATCTTCGGCCGCGTGTCCTTGTCCCAATATACGTACGGCAACGCCAAACAGATGCGTGTGGGTGCGTTCATAGACCTGCGCAAAGCAGGCGTGGTCGCCTTGCCCTGCGCCGGCAATCAGCGCCTGCAGGCTGCGGGTGTCCGTGTCGGGGGCCAGTTTCATGCGGCTGAGTATAGGGAGTTCCGCCTTTGCGGCAAGCGCGCGTGGGACGGGGAAATTTTTTCCAAAAATCCTGCATCCGATCGACTGTGGGCGGCGTTTGTCCCTGGTAGGCCGGGCGCCGCGCCGGCCCACGCCCCCTTCCGCCATGTGGTTGTTGGGACTTTTTTACTTTCTTTTAACCCGGAGACCTGTCAATATTTGCAGGGCTCCTCTCAGGAGATCGCCATGACACCGATAGCAACCGCCACCCAACCCAGGCTTCAGGCCGGCCTTGCGGCCGCCGCGTTGTGTACCAGCCTGCTGCTAGGCGCCTGTGCCGGCGGCCCGGCCGCATCAGTGGATGCCGGCAAGCCGGTGCCCGCCGCGCTCAAGCCGGCCGACGGGGAACGCGTGGCCTTCACCTGGCGTGCGGTGGGCTCGCAGATCTACGAATGCCGCGCAGGCGACAAGGGCTGGGTCTGGGTGTTTGTTGCACCAGAAGCGGACCTCTTCAACCAGAAAGACGAAAAAGTCGGCACGCATGGCGCCGGCCCGAACTGGACCGCGCTGGACGGCAGCAAAACTGTGGGCACGGTAAAAGCACGCGCCGACGGCGAGCGTCCCGCCGACATCCCATTGCTGCTGCTGACGGCCAAATCCGCAGGCATGCCCGGCAAGATGGCCACCGTCACCAGCGTGCAGCGGCTGAACACCGAGGGCGGCAATGCGCCGGCCAAAGGCTGCACCGCGCCGGCCGATGCGGGCAAACGCGTCAAGGAAGGCTATACCGCCGACTACGTGTTTTTCACAGCCCAAAAAGCCTGACCCACAAAGCCAGAGGAAGCGAGGCCTGACATGTCCGTGCTCAAGAACCTTTTCAGCGCCAGCAAGAGCCCCAGGCACGATGCCACGGGGCCTGAGACGGGTCCGGTCAAGATGAACCTTGACGAGCGCATGGCGTTCCGGCGCGAGATGCTGTTCGAGGCCATCAAGGTCACGATGCAGGCCCACGGAATTTTGTCGGCCAGCTACAAGTTCCGCGTGGTGCGTAACGACAAGCGAGGCCACCAGTACATGGTGCTGGTGGACCTTTCCACCGACTTCCTGGACAACCGGGAAGGCGGGCCCGCCCGGCTGGTCGAGGTGGGTGCGGCCATCGCCAAGAATGCTGCTGCGCGTTACAACCTGCTGGTCAGCGGCGTGTACTGGCAGATCAATGAGCAGATTCAGGCCTTCGCGCCCAGCCGGCCCGTCCCCATGCCTGCGAGCCAGGATGCGGCCAGCCCACCGCCACCGGTACAACGCCGGGAGCGAGCCACGGCGGAAGAACTCGCGGCCTTTGAAGCCGCCTGGGAGAAGGGGCGGGCGCTGCATATCGGCGACCGGGTCTATTCGTCCGACCTGTCGCCGCTGGAGCCGGATTCCCACAAGGACGACAGCCAGCGCTAAGAGTCTCGGGGCCGGCCGTTCAAGACCTGCGCCGCCGCGGCACCACCGTGAGCTGCATGACGGTTTTTGCCGGCACGGCGCCCACCGTGACCTGCTGCGGCACGATGTCCACCAGCTGGTCGGGGTGCCAGACTTTCAGCTGCGCGGCACCCTCAGGCAGATCCTCAAAGCTCGCGATGCCTTCCGGGCTGGTTTTGGCCGCCCAGGGGGATTCGCTGGCGTAGATATAGCCGCGCATCGAGCCGTGGATAAAACAGCCCAGCAAGGTGGCCCCGACAACGCCGGCCCTGTCCAGCGTCACTTCACTGGACTTGCCTGGCTTTCCGTCGGGTTTGCCTTCCAGCCGAAGCTCGAAGCCGGCATTCGTCGCGTTGAACTGGCCCATGCCGGCAGGTGAGCTGCGCACGTGGTGGTCCCAGGGGTCGTTGTTCACAAACTGAATTTTTGCCCCCACGGGCACCACCGTCACTGCGGGAACGAACTGCATCTTTTCCTGGTGAATGGTGGCCTGCGCCGCCAGAGGCGTCCTGGGCTGGGCGCTTTTGTTGGCGGGCACCACCACGACCACGGCGTCCGGCACCGGTTTGCCGTCTTTGTCGAGCACCGACACCGTGAGACTGGCCGCATGAGTCCCTACGCCGAAAGCGAAGAGCGCGGCGATTGCGGTGAACTGGATTATTTGTTTCATGGTTTGGTTGCCGTTTCGGGAGGCGTGATGATGTCGCGGTTCATGGGGGCCAGCAGCGCCAGCATTTCATTCTGTTTACGAAAAGGAATGCCCCTGGCGTCCATGCTTTGCTGCAGCACCTCCACCAGGGCGTGGAAGTCCGACTTCTTGATGTCGAGGTTGGCATGCGCGCTTTTCATGTCCGCACCCTTGTAAACGCAAGGGCCGCCGCTCAGGGCGCAAAGCTGGTCGACCAGCTGCTCTTTCACGCGCTGCTGGTTCGATGGCTTGAAATGCGGCCCGGTGCGTGGGTCGGCCAGCAGGCGAACCATGAAGTCGTCCATCAGCGCGACCAGGCCGGTTTTTTCACCGAAAGCCTTGTAGAGCTGGTCGTCTTTGGGTGCCGTCTGGGTAAATGCAGATCCACCCATCAGAAGGCCTGCTGTGAGGGCAAAAGAAACAAAAGGGTTTTTCATGGGGCGGTTCCTTGAAGGGATGGTTCGTCCGGCTTAAAAAGCGACCTGGGCCGAGAGGTAGTAGCCGGTCTGCTTTCGGCTACCGGTGGTGGCAGGCACGATCACGCCCAGGTCCACATACGCCAGCGTGAGCGAAAGGTTTTTGGTGGGTGCCCAGGCAATAAAAATGTCTTTCCATTCTTCAGAGCGCAGGCCGTTGCCCAGGCCGGCCGCGCGGCCGGCGCCCTCGAGCTTGTTGCGCATGAAGCGGTATTCGGCGCCGATGGCGATGTTTTTGCTGAGCAGGTAAGCCACCGAGAATTCCGGCTGCAGCGTGTACCTGTCTTCGCTGCCGCCCAGCGTGGCGCCATAGCCCAGCAGCCCGTTCTGGTTGGCCTTGGTTGCGCGCAGCGTGCCGTTGAGCAGCAGGCTCTGGCCCAGGAAGAGTTTGGTGGCGCTGACATACACATCCACGCCATGGCGTTTGGCGCCCAGTGCGGTGAGCGTGGGGTCCAGCCCGGTGGAGCCCAGCGTCTTGTACTGCACGCCCACTGCCACCTGCGGCATCAGTGTGTCGCTGTCCAGGATGGCATCGCCCAGCACGCGAACCTTGGCGCCCACGATGGTCTGCTTCAGGTGCAGCCCGGGCAGGCCCAGGGCCACGCCGGTGCCGCGGGTGTTGAAGTCCTGCTGCGCAATCGACAGCTCGTAGCGGTCATGGATGCCGACAGCCGCGCCGTACACATTCAGGCCGTAGTCGGTGGTGCCGGCGTGGGTGACATAGGCAGAGCCGCCAATCTCATCCGCCGTGGCGTTGCTGCCGATCACCGCCCAAGGCGTGAGGCCGCCGCCGGCCGCGCCTTCAATGGTGCTGACGCCGCCGGTCAGGAGGAGTTTGCCGGTGTCGGCGTGGGCGCCGGCGCAAAGCAGGGTGAGCAGGCTGGCAATCAGGGGGGGTGATACGGAGTGGCGCATGGTGGTCCTGTTGGTGGAAAGGAAAAGACGGTTGCTGGCGTCGATGGAAGTGAACCTGTGTGGAATACGGAAAACCGGACTCACTGGATTCAATGAAACAAAAAAAGATTCGAAAAGAAGCGGGGTCGCTCTTCGAAAGGCTGAATCCACGGGCCGGCTGCCAGCGTATTCAGAACAGCTTGCGGCATGGCCTGGCAGATTGCATGGCTTGCCCACCCGTCAAAAACCAGTTCCAGGAGTGGTGAATGCCTGCTCGTTCCCTGTTCGCGCGCAATGCGCGTCATTTTTTTTGTGCCGTGGCGGCGCTAACGCTCTTTGGCACCGGCAGTGCCTCGCTATGGGCTCAAACGGCATCCGGGCGCGAATGGGTTACGCCCCCACCTGGCAATGTGGCGCGCGGCCTGGCCCTGTACCAGCAGCGCTGCACGGCATGCCATGCGGTGGACAGCAACAAGATCGGGCCCGCGCACCGCGGTGTGATGGGCCGCCGCGTGGGTAGCCTGCCTGGGTACAAATATTCGGACGAACTGGTGCGGTCGCGGCTGCGCTGGACGCCGCAAACCCTCAATGCCTGGCTGGAAGACCCAGAGCAGCTGGTGGCCGGGCAGCGCATGGGCTTCCAGGTGGAAAGCGCCGCAGAGCGCGCTGACCTGATTGCCTACCTGGCTACATTGAAGTAAGACCGGCCGAGACAAGGTGCCGCGCACGGCACCTGTGCCGAAGACGCTCATGCTGCCGGTTTCTTCGTTTTTTTCTGCTGCTTTCCAGCTGCTGCGGTTTGTGCTTTCAATACACGGTGCCGCCGCTCCAGAAAAGCCAGCAACCGGTGCTCGGCCGCGTAGAGGCGGCGCATCTTCTTGCCCGACTCCAGTTGCGGCCATAAGGTGCTCATGGCCTCGGCATCCTGCGCCAGGCTGCTTCCCAGCGCCAGCACAGCCGGATGGATATACGATTTCTTGCAGACGGCCGGTGTGTTTCCCAGCAGGCGGGCCACTTCCTGCAGGATAGCTTTGGCGCTGTAAGCGCTGGTTGCGCCATTGCCACCGCTGCTGCCGCCGCACGCCAGCCGGGTCAGTTCCAATGCCTGCACCGTGCCATGCCAGGTGCGAAAGTCCTTGGCGGTGAAGTGATCCGTGTCGGCGCCTTTGTCGCCCTTGCCCTGCGTGATCTCCGTCAGGTAGTCGTTGACGTCACCTGAACCCACGGCGCGCAACTCGCCTTTCTCGTCCTCATACTGGAACAGCAATTGCCCCGGCAGCTGCTGGCAGCGCCGCACCACGGCCACTACCTTGGGGTCGTCAACTTTCAGCGTCTGCATCACGCCGCTCTTGCCGCGAAAGCGCAACTGCAGTGTCTTGCCGCGCACGCCGGCATGCGGGTTGCGCAGGGTAGTCAGCCCGTAAGAGCCGTTTTCCCTTGCGTACTCGTCATTGCCGACGCGTACATACGTGGTGTCCAGCAGGCGTACCAGTGTTGCCAGCACCAGGCTGCGCGTCACAGGCTGGTTGCGGTGCGGCACCAGATCGCGCGCCACGCGGGCGCGTATGCGCGGCAGGGTCTGGCCGAAGGCCTGCAGCTTTTCGAATTTGCTGTCGTTGCGCTGGGCCTGCCAGTCGGCGTGGTAGCGGTACTGCTTGCGGCCCCGCGCGTCGTAGCCGGTGGCCTGCAGGTGGCCGTTGGGTTGGGGGCAAATCCAGACCCGGCTGTAGGCTGGCGGAATCGCCAGTTTCCGGATGCGCCGGATTTCTTCCGGGTCTTTGATCCATTGGCCTGCGGCATTGCGGTAGCGAAAGCCCTTGCCGCTTTTCAGCCGGGCCAGCCCGGGCATGTCGTCACTCACGTAAATCAGGCCGGGCGGGGTGTTGGGCGAAGGTGAGGAGGGGCGTGCGCCTGGCATTGGAATTGTGTATGGTGATTTGCTGAAGGATGATTTGTTGCTATAAATTCAATAGCTGCTTGCGCCCGTCATCATTGGCCTGGAGCTGCTTTTCATCAATGGTTTGGCGGCGATAATCCCCGGTATACCGGCATCTCAACCCAGACGGGTCATTTTGGGGATCGCCGCGCTGCCGGGTCTGTAGGACTCAGCCGTTTGATGGCCCTGCCTGCGTTCTCATCTTCGCGGCGCGGCCGGCCGGTGGTGTCGCCATCGTGCCAATACTTTTGCCTTGGCGTGAGGCCATGGCTGTACCATCGCAGCCATGAAACGACGCGACTTTCTGGCCACCACCACACTCGCTTTTACCGGAGGATTTGCCATGGCCGATATGCCCAAAGTCCAGTCACTGGATGAAGCGCTGCGCTGGCTGGACAAGGTTGACCAGGCCGCCAGCGTCAAAACCACCGGCCAATGGCCCCTGGTGTCGGTGCTGGAGCACATGGCGCAAAGCGTGGAAATGAGCCTGGACGGTTTTCCGCAGCCGAAAAGCGCGGTGTTCCAGAACACGGCGGGCGCTGCGGCTTTCGCCTTTTTCAAATGGCGCGGGCAGATGAGCCACAGCCTGAGTGAGCCCATCCCGGGTGCTGCGGCTCTCAGCCGTGAGGGCGACTGGCGGCCCGCGTCGGCGCGGTTGCGCGCGGCCATTGTCCGCTTTGCCGGGCACCAGGGCGCGCTCAAGCCGCACTTTGCCTACGGCGCACTCAGCAAGGCTGATTTTTCACTTGCCCACACCTTCCACATCGCCAACCACCAGGATGAGATTGTCCTGGTGGCGCGCTAGGCACTGCTTAGAAGAGCTGGTCGTTTGCTATCGATTCAGGAGCTGCTTGCGCCCGTCCTGATTGGGCTGCGGGAACTTTTTGTTCGTAAATACCTTCTTCGTCGGGCTTGGCCAGCGTGGAAGCGCGAACACCCAGCAGGCGCAGTTTTTTGTCCAGCGGCACTCGTTTGAGGCACAGCCCCGCCAGCTGGCGGATGGTTTTCCCGTCCGCGGTGTACGTGTCTGAGGTCTGGTCGCGTGTCGCAATCTTGAAGTCGTCATAGCGCAGCTTGATGCCGATGGTCTTGGCCACGTAACCCTTGCGTTGCAAGTCTTCGCCCAGCCTTTCGCACAGGTCGGTGAAGATCGCGCCCAGCGTGGTTTTGTCGCGCACCGCGTGCAGGTCGCGGTCAAAAGTGGTTTCGCGGCTCATGCTGACGGGCTCGCTCTCGGTGACCACCGGTCGGTCGTCGCGGCCCCAGGCAGCCTCGTGCATCCAAGCGCCGGTGGCTTTGCCGAAGTTGTCGATCAGCCAGCCCGGGTCTTGCGCGGCCAGCTCGCCGATGGTGTGAATGTGCAGCTTCGCCAGTTTGTCGCCGGACTTCGGGCCGATGCCGTTGATCTTGCGAACGTGCAATGGCCAGATTTTCTCCTGCAAATCCGTTTCGTAAATGATGGAAATGCCGTTGGGCTTGTTGAACTCGCTCGCCATCTTGGCCAGCAGCTTGTTGGGCGCCACGCCGACGGAGCAGGTCAGGCCCGTCTTTTCAAAAATCGCTTTCTGGATGAGCCGGGCCAGCACACGCCCGCCCTCGCGCTGGCCGCCGGGCACGTCGGTGAAGTCGATATAGACCTCGTCCACGCCGCGGTCCTGCATCAGCGGCGCGATGTCGGTGATGGTGCTTTTGAAGAGCTGCGAGTATTTGCGGATTTCCGAAAAATCGACGGGCAACACGATAGCCTGCGGACACAGCTTGGCGGCTTTCATCATGCCCATGGCCGAGCCCACGCCGAACTGCCGCGCTGCATAGGTGGCGGTGGTGATAACGCCGCGGCCCACATAGTCCTTGAGCAGCGGAAAACTTTCCACCGGAATGAAGCGCAAGGCCCGCTCGCCCTGCGCCGCCCGCAGCTCCTCGTCAACCTTGCGCCAGCCGCCGCCTATGACGACCGGTAGGCCCTTCAATTGCGGGTAGCGCAGCAACTCGACGGACGCAAAAAACGCGTCCATGTCGAGGTGGGCAATGCGGCGGATTTTGGCTGGAGATGAAACGGGTGAATGGGCCACCTCGCAAGCATAGCGCGCAGGCAAAGGTTGTGGCGGAGGGCCGGCGCCCGGCAGGGTAGGCCCGGGCTTACGGCGCTTCTTCCCCGTTCCTTACGCGGACACAAATTGCCCTGATAAATACTCGGATCCACGCCAGACGGGTGACCACGCGGGGTGGCATGCCCATCTGCTTATTTTTGCCATCCGCCCGTTGGCTGGTTTTTCCAATGAGGCCGTTGCCATGACCGAGGATCAGAAAAATAGCCGGGCAACCATCATTCCCACGCTGCGTTACCGGGACGGTGCCGCGGCGGTCAAATGGCTGTGCCGCGCTTTCGGTTTTCAGGAGCACCTGGTGGTGCCCGACAAGGACGGCGCCATTGCACATGCCCAACTGGTCTATGGCAATGGAATGATCATGCTCGGCTCCGCCACCAACAACGACTTCCACCAGCTCGTCAAGTCACCGTCAGAGTCCGGCTGTGTCGGGTCGCAAAGCGCCTACATCCAGGTCCAGGATGTGGATGCGCACTACAAGCAAGCCATTGCTGCGGGAGCCGTCATCGTGATCGACATCAAGGATGAAGATTACGGGGGGCGAGGATACTCATGCCGGGACCCGGAGGGCCATATCTGGAATTTCGGAAGCTACGATCCCTGGGCGGTCTGATTAGTCAGCGCCCGGCATCATGCGCAGACAAGGCAAGTGATCGCGCTCTGGCATCATGGCCGGCACTGTACATCCCTTGAAAGTGAATGCCATGCCCTCCCATGCCACCGGAACCTTTGAAGTCAAGCTCCTGCCCCAGCCACTTGCGAACGCGGAGGCCGGGCCTTTGATGGGCCGTCTGTCCATCAACAAGACCTTCAGCGGCGACCTGCAGGCCACCAGCCAGGGCGAGATGCTGAGCGCCGGCACGGCCGTCAAAGGTTCAGCCGGCTATGTCGCGATGGAGCGCGTGACCGGCACGTTGCACGGCAAAAGCGGCAGCTTTGTGCTGCAGCACAGCGGCACCATGAACCGCGGTGCGCCGCAGTTGACGGTGAGCGTGGTACCCGATTCAGGCACCGACGAGTTGACGGGCCTGAGCGGCACGCTCACGATCCAGATCGCTGATGGCAAGCATTCGTATGCCTTGGTTTACGAGATACCGCCTCAGGCTCAGTAAGTACCGGGCACAAAGATGCTGGTGTCCACCGCCTTGATGTCGGTACGCCCGCAAAAGGCCATGGTCAGGTCCAATTCCTTGTGGATGATCTGCAGCGCCTTGGTCACGCCTTCTTCACCCATCGCACCCAGGCCATAGAGGAAGGCGCGGCCAATGTATGTGCCTTTAGCGCCCAGGGCGGTGGCTTTCAGCACATCCTGGCCGGAGCGTATGCCGCCGTCCATGTGCACCTCGATCTGGTTGCCTACTGTCGCGACGATCTCGGGCAGGCAGGAAATGGAAGACATGGCGCCATCGAGCTGGCGGCCGCCGTGGTTGGACACCACCAGCGCATCGGCGCCTGAATTGACGGCGAGCTTTGCGTCTTCAACGTCCTGGATGCCCTTGAGGATCAATTTGCCGCCCCAGCGCTTTTTGATCCACTCTACGTCGCCCCAGTTGAGGGCCGGGTCGAACTGTTTGGCCGTCCACTCAGAGAGCGAGCCCATGTTCTCTACACCCTTGACGTGGCCCACGATGTTGCCGAAGCCGTGGCGTTTGGTACCCAGCATGCCCAGGCCCCAACGCGGCTTCGTCATCAGGTTGAGGATGGTGGAGATCGTCGGCTTGGGCGGGGCGCTCAGGCCGTTTTTCAAATCCTTGTGACGCTGGCCGAGGATCTGCAGGTCGAGCGTGAGCACCAGTGCCGAGCAATTGGCCGCCTTGGCGCGGTCGATCAGGCTTTCAATGAAGGCGCGGTCTTTCATCACGTAGAGCTGGAACCAGAAGGGGTGGCGGTCTGTGCCGGCGGCCACGTCTTCGATGGAGCAGATGCTCATGGTCGACAGTGTGAACGGGATGCCGAATTTTTTGGCGGCGCGGGCGCCCAGGATTTCGCCGTCGGCGTGCTGCATGCCTGTGAGGCCCGTGGGTGCGATAGCGACCGGCATGGCTACCGGCTGGCCGATCATGGTGGTGGCCGTGCTGCGGTTTTCCATGTTGACGGCCACGCGCTGGCGTAGCTTGATCTTCTGGAAGTCGCTCTCGTTGGCGCGGTAGGTGCTTTCCGTCCATGAACCGGAGTCGGCGTAGTCGTAAAACATGCGGGGCACCCGTTTTTTGGCCAAAACGCGCAGGTCTTCGATGTTGGTGATCACGGGCATGGAGTCTCCAGACGACAGTTTTTTGAGGGAAGCTGCCGCCATGGTAGCGCCCGTGTTTGTGTTCTTGCGTGAATTCTGGTCCCGAGGCTTTGAAATTATTGATAAGCCACCGTCCCGCATAATCTGCGCCGGTGCGCCCCTGGGGGCGCTACCTCAACAAAAAGCGGCGACCAGGGCCTGTTCGCCAATACCAGGGAATTACCTATGCAACGCACTCTCTTCACACTGATTCCAGTCCTGACGCTCGCACTGCTGGCCGGATGTACCCGCATTGAAACCGGCGAGGTGGGCTTGCGCATCAACTTTGACAAAACCACAGACCCGACCGAGCGCCTGCCGGGCTCCTTTAACCAGACGCTGATCGGCGATATCCTGACGTTCAAGATTCAGGACGTGGCGGTGGCCGTGGACAACATGACACCCCTGGCGTCTGACAACTCGACCATCAAGGACTTCGACATGACCGTTGTCTACAACGTCAACCCGACGGCGGTGTCGGAGTTATGGACCACCAAAAACAGGACGTTTCACGGTTTGTCTGAAAAAGGCAACGACATCTTGCTGATGCAGAACTATGTGGCGATGAGCGCGCGCAACGCGGCTTATAAGGTGGCGCGCGAATATGAGTCGCTCAAGATGGCTGACAACCGGCCGGCGATTGAACAGAAAATCCGCGAAAACGTCATCAAGACATTAGGTGAGGAAAAGCTGGCGGACAAGATCACGGTGTCCCAGATTCAGGTGCGTGCGATCACGCCCGCCGACGTTATCGTGCACAGTGCCAATGAACTGGTGCGGGCGCAAAATGAACTGAAAACCAAAGAGGTCGAGGTTCAAACCGCCAAAAAAGAGGCCGAACGCATTGCCGCCTTGAACGCCAACGCCGGCGCGATCGGCTACATGAACGCCATGGCCAACCTGAAGATCGCCGAGGGCGTTGCTGCGGGCAAGGTACATACCATTGTGGTGCCCTATGACTTCAAGGGTATCGTGAACGCGAAGTGAGCCTGGGCCGGCGGCGCGCATCAACGCTGCCGGCGTCTCCTACCAGCTGCCGGACGACCCGCCACCGCTGCTGGAGCCGCCCGACGAACTCCGGCTGCTGGAGCTGGAGCTCGAACTGCTGCCCGACGAGCTGCTGCCATCCCGGTCGCGCCCACTGCTGCTGCCGGCGCCACCGGTAAAGAAGCCGAACAGCATCGCCAGCCCGAATGCCATGCCTGTCGGCATCCAGGATTCCCAGTCAGTTAGAAGCAGGTCTGGCGGGTTTTGAAACGCCACATACCCCACAACGCAGGCCACCAGGGCGCTGCGCACGCCAAACTCCACCAGGCTGCGTTTGTAGGCCGCGCGCATACCCATGGCGATCAGGCCGAGCAGCAAGCAGCCGATACCGCCCCCCAGGGCGTAGAGCAGGCCCAACCCGAAGCGGTTGGCGCCCACCACGAAGGCAATGCCGACCATGGCGCTGATCGCCAGCGCGATACCACCGGTCACCAGGCGCACCGTGCGGGAACGGCCGCAGCCGAACCCCAGCGCAAACGCCAGCGGCACGGGGAAGGAAAGCAGGATGGCGCCGATGGCGGGACTCTTCAGGACAACCACCGCCACCGCCGGTACCGCGGCGACGATGCCGATCGTCACGGGCCACTTCCAGGTGCGGCGCGCCCGAACCACGCCCACGGCAAAACCCCACAGCAGCGCCGCAAAAAAAGCCCAGCCAAAGGGCGTGATGCCACCGCGGCTCGCTTCCGGGGGCTCAATCTCGCCCCGCACCAGCGCGCCGATGTGGCTGATGGCCGCTTCCAGTCCGCCCGCGTAGTCGTTCCTGCGAAACCGCGGCTTCATGTCCTGGTCGATGATGCGGCCTGCCAGCACGTCGGGCACGATGCCCTCCAGGCCCTGGCCGACCTCGATGCGCATGCGCCTGTCCTCCAGTGCCACCAGGATGAGGATGCCGTCGTCGCGCTGGGTGTCGCCGAGTTTCCATTTCTCAAACACGCGCGTGGCGTATTCCTCGATGGAGTCTTCGCCCGTGGTCGGCAGCATGTACACGACGACTGCTGCGCGCGTGTCTGCTTCGATTGCCAGGATTTGTTCGTTCAGGGCTGCGACCTGGGCTGTGTTCAGCGTGCCTGTGGTGTCGAGCACGCGCGCGCTGTAAGGCGGAACCTGCACCCGGACGGCACCGGCGGGCGTGGCGATTTGCGCGGTATCGCTCGGTGTGGGTGCCTGTGCGGCATCGGACGGCACGTCTGTCTGTCCGGCACGCGCCGGTGCTGCCATGGCATCACCCGCCGCCAGCATGCACAGCGCCACCCACAGAACAACCAGCGTTCTATAGAGAAAACGCCGGGTTTCAGCCGCTGAAGGAAATAACGGGGCGCGTTGAAGGTGAAGCATGGAAGGTTTGGGGTAGAGCATGGCCGGTACAGCGTTGTCGGATGCCGGCGACGGAAAGATCAACGTGCCGCAGTCGCGCCGCCGCGCACGCTGGCTTCGCGCACACCGGCACCGCGCACTTCGAGCCTGATCTCGTCGGCCACCTTGCCGCCGGCATCGACCAGTTGCACCACATGCCGGCCCGGCCAGGGCATCCATTGCGCCTGGGCCCCGCGCGCAAACTCCTTGCCGTCCATCAGCCAGCGGGTGCCGCGGCCTTCGGCGCTGAAGCTGACGCGCTGGTGTTTGGGTGGAATGTCCGGGTCCAGCGCAATGATGGTGCCGGAGGCTGGGGCTGTGATACGGGGTGGGGCGTCGGGCTCGGCAACCGTTTTTTTCAAGCCATTTCGTGCTGTAGCCCTTTCAGGTCGGGCGCCAGCAGCTCCTGAATTCATAGCAAAAACGGCTTGCTCCGTGCCCTTTAAAAACCATTCGTTGCGGGCTGCTTCGAGCGGCGTGCCTCCCTGGTTGCCAAACCGGGTCTGGCTTTGCACCAGACCGGCGGGCGGCAGCGGCGCGCGGCTGGGTTCGGTTTTGTGCAGGTAATTCATCACCGCGGCCCAGATGGGCGCGGCGCCTGTGGTGCCGCTCACGTCCCACATGGGCGCACCGCTGGCATTGCCCACCCACACGCCCACGGTGTAGCGCTGCGAAAAGCCCATGGCCCAGTTGTCGCGCATGTCCTTGCTGGTGCCGGTTTTCACGGCGCTCCAGAAACGGGTGGCCAGGATGCTGTCGGTGCCGAAAGTGCGGGCGCGCGCCATCGGGTCGGCCATGATATCGGTGGCGATGAAGGCCGCGCGTGCATCCAACGCGGGCTTGAACT
The DNA here is from genome assembly GCF_056405995.1 of Polaromonas sp. P1_E11. Lineage (NCBI taxonomy): Bacteria > Pseudomonadati > Pseudomonadota > Betaproteobacteria > Burkholderiales > Comamonadaceae > Polaromonas > Polaromonas sp. P1_E11. The sequence continues at coordinate 1,046,496 of NZ_JBFUBA010000001.1, read as the reverse complement.
GGGGCTTGGGGTTCTTTACCAGTGAAGGCGCGCTGTAGCGACCGCCATTGGCCAGCGTGCGGTAGGCATTGGTGAGGGACAGCAAAGAGACCTCGCTGCTGCCCAGCGCCAGGCTGTAGCCGTAGTAGTCACCCGACTCCTTGAGCGGCAGGCCCACGGCCTTGAGCTGTTTGTGAAAGGCATCGGGCGTCACCATCACCAGCGTACGCACGGCCGGCACGTTCAGCGACGCACCGAGTGCGGTGCGGGCCGACACCAGGCCCTTGAACTGGCGGTCGTAGTTTTGCGGAATGTAGAGCCCGCCCGCGGTCTGGATCTGCGAGGACGAATCTTCGAGCAGCGACGCTGCGGTGATGCGGCGCTCGGCAATGGCCTCTGCATACAAAAACGGCTTGAGCGTGGAGCCCGGCTGGCGCAGTGCCATCACACCGTCGACTTCGGCGGCGCCGCTCAGTTCGCCCGACGAACCTACCCAGGCCAGCACCTCGCCGGTGGCGTTGTCCAGCACGACAATGGCGCCGTCTTCGACGTGGCGGCCGCGCAGCTCCCGCAGCTGCTGGGTCAGGGTCTGCACGGCAAAACGTTGCAGCGGCGCGCGTGCGGTAGAAACCAGCGTGCGGGGCACGCCCGTACGCCCGGGGGTATCGGCCTGGGCCGCGAGCAGCCGGCGCGCCAGGTGCGGCGCCACGCCTTCACTCGGGTCAAACGCCTTGCGTTGCAGTGCGGCGGTGGCAAGCAGGTCCAGCCCCTCGCAATCGGTCTTGGCGGGCGCCTGCGACTGCCGCGAAAGGCCGCCTCGAGCAAGGTCAGCCCCCCCGGGGGGTAGCGCAGCACGCGAAGCGACAAGTGTGGGGGCTTGCATGACCTTGAGCACCCCGCAGGCCCGCTGCGAAACCTGCACGGCTTTGGCATTGGGGGCACGCACCAGCGCGGCGGCGATCGCGGCCTCGCGCTCATCAAGACCGTGGGCGGCCTTGCCGAACAGCGTGCGGCTCAGTGCGTCGATGCCGACAAGTTCGCCGCGAAACGGCACGAGGTTCAGGTATGCCTCCAGGATCTGGTCCTTGCGCCAGCGTGCTTCCAGCACTTGGGCCGACACGGTCTGCCCCACCTTTTGCGCCATGCTGCGGCCACCCGCACCGGCGCGCCAGTCCTCGTCGAGCAGTCCTGCCAGCTGCATGCTGAGGGTCGAAGCGCCGCGGGTTTTGGTGTTCCACAGATTGCCCCAGGCCGCTGCAGAGACAGCGCGCCAGTCCACACCGCTGTGCTCGTAAAAGCGCTTGTCTTCACTCAGAATCAGTGCCGTGCGCAACGCAGGCGATACATCGGGCAGCGCCACCCACTGGCCACGCCGCACAGCGCTGTCGATGCGCAGGCGCTGGATGACTTCACCACCGCGGTCGAGGATGAGCGTGTCGGAGGGGCGGAAGTCGCGTTTGACTTCGTCGAAGGTGGCGACGGCATGGGCAGGCGAGATCGCCCCGCCCGCCAGAGCAAGGGCCAGCGTCAAGCTTGTGAAAATGCGTTTCGGCTCGCGATTCATTTCTTTGTGCAAAGTCTCAGGTTGGTCCGGGTGGCTTGCAGCACCGGCAGATAGGCCTCTGAATCGCTAGGAGGGTAGCTCCCCTTGATTTCATCGTCAGACTTTGCGGCGTCAGGCGCGAGGCCTTGCAAAGTCTTGATGCAGGCCGCGCGGTCACCCAGCTTGAATTGTGTGAGAGCAAGGTCGTTCAATACCCAGGCCGATTCAATCCAATGGAGGAATGGCTTGCACTGCGTTGCAACAGGCTGGATCACAGCCAAAGCGGCAGCGTAGTCTTTCGCCACATAACTCTTCTTGAAATTCTTCTTCGACTCATTAATGCTTTTGCGCACGCAAAGAGGCTCAGGCTTGCGGTACGTCCCCTCAAACCATGCCCGCATGCCGCAGAAATCGCGGCATGCGTCGGCGCCGTTGGTTGAGACCTTGACATCCTGGCCCTCGGTCTTGAAGCTCACCTGGCATGCGGATTTCCCGATCTTCGACTTGCCATCGACGATCACGCCGTCCAGGTCGCATACGTGTGCGTTGGCTCCCGTGGTCTCTATCGCGAACTTTCCGCGCGGCTGAACCCGCAGCGTGCCCGATGCACCGTCACTGATCACGTATTCACCCTCGGCAGGCGTGCTGAACTGTGCAAGGGCCAGGTTGGCGCCCAGGAGCATGAATGCATAAAGGGCAAGTTTCACTTTGACGCCTCCAGTCTTTTTCATGCCGGCAACCCAATCTTCGTCGCCGCGTTGAAGAGCTGGAACAGCTGCGCTTGCCACGGCCCCTCGGCCTCCACCGCGGTCTGCACCAGCACGGTTTGCGTCACACGGTCTACCAGCACGCGCTGTCCGTGGTGGCCATTCATCATCATCCAGCTGCCGTCGGCCTTGGGATGCCAGAAGAAATTCTTGTAGCCGAAGCCGCGCATGGCCGTGCCGTGCCGGACCTGCGCATCGGCGGCCGACCATGCGGCGCATTCGTCTATCCACTTCTTGCTCACGACCTGGCGGCCTTCCATGATGCCGTCCTGCGCGATCAACTGCGCCAGCCGCGCCCAGTCGCGCAGCCGTGCGCCAAAGCCTATGCAGTTGAACTCCTTGCCTTTGCTGTCGCACAGCCAGCTGGCGCTGCCCTCTGCGCCCAGTGGCTGCCACAGGGCTTCTTCGCAAAAGGCCGCCAGCGGTTTTCCGGTGACCTGGCGGATGACCATGCCGATGGTCAGTGGGCACAGTTCGTTGTAGTTGTAGCGTGTGCCGGGCGGCTCCTGCACCGCATTCCAGCTGCGCACCACGGTCTCCAGGTCGCTGCCGCTGCCGAGGAAGGCGCGCGGGTAGATGGTGGGGTTGTCGCGGTCGTGCAGGACGGCCGCACCGCTGGACATATTGGCCAGGTGGCGCAGGGCAATGCCGCCGTGCAGCGTGCCCTTGAGTTCGTCCACATACATCTGCGGCGTGTCGTCCATGGAGCGGATCAGGCCTCGGTCCAGGCAGATGCCCAGCAGCAACGACGTCACGCTCTTGGCCATGGACCAGCTCGTCATGCGCATCTCGGGCTTGCGGTCGAACTGGTAAGACTCCAGAAGAGTCGTGCCCTTGCGCGCGATGAGCAGGCCAGTCACCGGCCAGGCCTTGAGGTAGTCCGCCGCCGATTCCGCAATGGGCGCGAATGCCTTGAGGCTTTCGGCCGATGCTGCCTTCAGCGTGGAAGCCTGTGCGGGCGCGGCGATGGGCCGCGCCCGGAGCATGGTTTCATAGCCGCCGGAATAATTGCCAATGCGGTAGTCCTTGTCGGTCCAGTTGCGGTTGCCGCCCCAGCCTGTCGGGTAGCCGAAGCGCTGCTGCCAGTCGGCGGCGGCCGCGGCTGCCCCGCGCGGCAGGGCAATGCCTGCGGCGAGTGCGGCGGCTACGGCACGGCGCCGGATCATTTTGCCGCTTCCACCTTCACCCGTGCATTCGGCGACTCGCCAAACATCTCGGGTGCATACATTGCCTCGACCCGGCTAGGCGGCAGCGCGAAGTCGCCGACGTTGTTCAGGCGCACGGTGTATTCCATCTTCACCACGCCCTTGGGCAGGTATTCGTAATAACTGCGGAAGGCCTCAAAACTGCGCTCTTCAAACGCCGGCCAGCCTGCGCCGGTTTTCTTTTCGCCGCTGGTGGCGATTTCGGAATCACGGCCAAGACCGCCACCCAGGATCGTTGCGCCGCCCGGCACCGGGTCGCTGATGACGACCCAGGTCATGTCGGCGCTGGCGTTGACTTCCAGCGTGATGCGGATCACGTCGCCGCGCGTGTAGATACCTTTGACGGCCTGCTCCACCGGTGTGATCGTTTTCTTGATCTGGTAACCGGCATTGAAAGGCGCCTTCAGCTGGATGGCCGCGATGGACTGCAGCGTGAGCCACGGCTTTCCGGGGCCTTGATGCGTCACGGTCAACGTGTCCTTCGCTGCGCTGCCCCAGGGCAGGAACATGCTGTTGTTGCGCAGGTTGCCGGGCGAGGCCGGTGCGCCGAAGAAGGTGGTCTGGTTGGGTGCGCCGGCTGCGTCGGTTGCCTTGACGCGGTCAACCTTGGCCCAGTCCACGCTCGCCACACTGGCGGCTGCCGCGGCCAACGTGGCCTTGGTCACACCCGCTACCGGCGTGGCTTCAAACTTGGCCGAGAACTTGTCGAGTGCCAGGCCGCCCCACAGGTTGGCTGTGGTGGTGTGCCAGGCGCCTTTTTGCTGGCGCGCGATAAAGCCATTGGCCAGGCGGCCCATGTCGTCTTTCCAGGCAGGGTCGTCCATCACGGCCAGCATCAGGCGCGCGGTGTTCACATCACCGTTGGTCATCAGCCACCACCAGTAGTCGTCCTTCTCGGTACTGAAGATCAATTTGGTGCCCTGGAAGGACAAACGCGAACGCAGCACCTGGTTGGCCTCGGCGATGCGCTGCTCACGCTGCGGCACATCGGCCACGCGTTTCAGGATGTTGAGCCAGTCGATCACTGCGTGCGTGGGCCACTGGTTGGGCGCAATCGTGATGCTGCCCAGCATGCGGCCCTGCGCCTTGCCGTAGCGCGAGAGCGCTTCCAGCGCGGCCAGCTTGCGCACGTCAAGGTCTTTGCGCGGGCTCCAGAACTCGCGCTGGATACGGCCTTCTACAAACGCGATCAGGCCGCGCTCCATGGGGGCGCGCGCATCGTCGGGCAGGGCAAATGCCGGGTTGATGCCGGAGGCTTCGTGCGTGGCGGCCAGCAGGTAGGCCGTCAATGCATCGCTGCCGCGATTTGCTTCGCCGTCGCGCGGCGGGAAGTAGTTGGCCAGGCCATCGCTGTCCAGGTAGCTGGGCAGTTGTGCCAGCACGGTCTGCCACAGCTTGCTGTCGCGCAGTCCCACCGATTTGCTGGTTTTTTGCTCGAGGCAGATGAAAGGGTACATCGCGAAATAGTCGCGCACACCGTCCATGCCTTCTGCGAGTTTTGGCTGCAGCGACATCTTCAGGCCGCCGCGGCCGGGCAGGGCGTCGGCCGGCGGATTCACGTCCAGCGTGAAGCTGCCGTCTACCTGCACCAGTGTCGCTTGCTGCACGGTCAGTGGCACGGCCGGGATGATGCGCTGGCGCGCCTTGAGGCCGTCGCGTGCGCCGCTGATCGTGTCTTTGGCTTCGATTTCCCACAGGATGGCTTCTGCGCGTGTGAACGCGAGCTGCGCCGGTGCGGTGACCATCCAGGCCACCTCACGCGCTTCGCCTGCGGGGATGTCCACCATTTGCGGTTTCAGGTCGAGCATCGTGGCGCGCGGGCTCACTTCCACCTTCATGGCCACCTTGGTGGTGTTGCGCAGCGTTAGTTGTGCGCGGAACTGGTCGTCCTCGCGCACCAGGGGCGGCAGGCCGCTGATGATCTGCAGGTCCTGTGTGGCCTTGATGCTGGTCTGGCCCGTGCCGAAGAGGCCGGTGCCTGCATCAGCCACCGCCACAATCTTGAAGGTGGTCAGTGCGTCGTTGAGCGGCACCATCACCACGGCCTGGCCGTTGGCGTCCAGTTGCACCTTCGGGTTCCACAGCAGCAGGGTGTCGAGCAGTTCGCGCGTGTTGCTTCGCCCGCCGCCACCGCCGGCTGCCACAGCCTTGCGCCCGAAATGCCTGCGCCCGATGATTTCCATCTGCGCGGTCGAGGTTTCCACGCCCCAGGCGCGGCGCTGCAGCATCGCGTCCAGCAAGTTCCAGCTGCTGTTGGGCATCAGCTCCAGCAAGGCCTGGTCCACCGCAGCCAGCGCCACTTCGGCATTGGCAGCCGGCTGGCCATTGGGCAGCTTCGCGGTAATGGTGACCTTGGCCTGGCTGCGCACGGCGTAGCTTTCCTTGTCGGTCTTCACGCTGACGTCGAGCTGGTGCGCCTTGGTGCCGACACGTATTTCAGCCACGCCCAGGCGGAAGGCCGGCTTGCTCAGGTCCACCAGCGCGGTAGGCGCGACGTATTCACGGCCTTCATACCAGAAGGATGTCCACCATTCACGTGGTGCCTTGTAGCCCCAGGTGAAGAAGCTGTACCAGGGCACTTCGCGCAGTCGGCCGCGCAGGGCCAGCACGCTCACGTACACATTCGGCCCCCAGCCTTCCTTGATCTGCAGGTGCACCGTCGGGTCCTGGCCGTTGAGCTGTACCACCTGGGTTTCGACAATGCCTTCACGCTCAACGGCGACCAGTGCCGTGGCAAACCGGAAGGGCATGCGTACCTGGAACTTGGCGGTCTCGCCGGGCTGGTAGCTTTTCTTCTCGGGCAGCACGTCCATGCGGTCGTGGTCTTCACCGCCAAACCAGAGTTCGCCCTGGCGGGTGACATACACATTGCTGGCGGCCTGGATGGTGTTGCCGTCCTTGTCCTTGGCCGTCACGATGAGTTCGACCTCACCGGGTTCGCCGAGCTTGGTCTCGCACAGCAGCAATCCGCGCGAATCGCTCTTGCCGCTGCAGACGCTGCCGAGGTCTTTGATCTCTGTCTTGTTGTCGTAGGTGTAGAAGCCGCCCACCATGCGCTTGCGACTGGTGGTGGTGATGCGCGCCACAGCCTTGACCTCCAGCGAGACACCAGGGGCGATCTTGCCTGTCAGGTCAAGTGCCAGTGCCTGGAACTTGATCTTCTGGCTGGAAGACACCCAGCCTTCAGTCTTGATGCCTGCCACCACAGCCGCCGGCCAGACGGTGGAAGTGCTGCGAATGGTCTGCACTTCGCCGTTCGGGTCGGCATAGGTGGCTTCCATCAGCAGCTCCTGGGGCTGCCTGCGCTCGGGGATGTCGTTGATGGTGAGCTTGCCTGCGCCATTGCGGTCCAGCGTCAGCGGGAGTTTGTCGGCAATGACGCGCTGGTCCTGCGAAGAGGTGCTTTCCTCTTCGCCCTGGTTGCCGGCGCTGCCGCGGCCGGTGCTGGGCGGCGAGAAATTGAACTCGTCGAAATCGCTGTAGCTCAGGGACTTGCCGCGCACCAGCGCGGACACCCGTACGGGCAGGGCCACGGCGCCGCCGCCCGCCACGTAATTGATCTGCACGTCGGTTGGCACGGACTTCACATTGACGAGCGGTTTTTTGTCGGAAGGATTAATGCGGCCTTCAAGCACAGGCAAACGGAACTCTTCCACACGGAACTGCCCGCTGGAAAAACTGCGCTCGCGGCTGCCGCGTTCGCCCTTGAGCTGCACTTCATACACGCCCAGCTTGGCAGCAGGCGGAATGGCAAAGGTGTTTTCGGCGCTTTGCCCGCCAGTGGCGGTCTTGCGCCAGGCGATGGGCTGGGTGTATTGCTGGCCGCTGCCGACATGCGTGATCACCAATGTGGCCGGCGCGTTCTCGGGCAGACCGAAACCCTTGCTGGTTTCGGTGCGCAGCAGGTGTTTCATCGACACCGTTTCGCCGGCGCGGAACAGCGTGCGGTCAAAAACCGTGTGGGCCCGTTCGTTGGGCAGGGGGTCGCGGCTGGTCGGCACGTTGAAGCGCCAGGGTTCAATGCCCTTGTGCCAGTCGCTCCAGGTAAAGGCCAGGTCTTCAATGCCGGCCACTGAGCTGCGCGCACTCACGAAATAGGCATTGGCGGAGTCGCTACCCGGGCAACGCGGAGGCTCGGAAGACAGGCCGCTGAAATTGGCGATGCCCTGCGCGTTGGTGACAGCCTTGGCGATTTCGGCGCCGTTGCAGCCCGAGACGCGCACCGTGGCGCCTGCCACCGGCGCGCCCTTGTCGAGCGTGGTGACCCAGGCCAGCGAGTTTTCGCGGCCCAGTTTGAAGTGCACACCCAGGTTGGTCACCAGGGCGGAAGTGCGCACATACATGGTCCGGCTGTTGCCGTAGCGTTCGTCGAGCAGCGAGCTGCCCAGTTTTTGCGAAGCGATCTCGACCACATGAAAACCGGGTGCCAGCGGAATGCCGACCACCTCAAACGGACGTGGGTCCGTGCCTGCGGCGGGCTTGGGCAGGTCCAGTGTCTTCACGCCGGCCTGACCGGCCAGCAGCGACACCATGCGTGACTGGATATAGTCCCGGTCGCGTGACTCCAGCGGTTTGGGAAGGGGCCCTTTGATGTCGGCAGCAGCCGTCTTGCGCGAAACCTGGTAGTCGTCGTAACGCTGCACCTTGCGGAACCACGCAATGATCTCGGCGTCGGTGCGGGGCTGGAGGTCGCTGACCTTTCCGGCCGGTGCCGCGCCGGGCGTGAGCCCTTTCACGGGCAGCAGGGCTTCGACATTGCGCAGCGTGACGGGCAGCAGGGCCGGGTCGCCCGGTTTGGTGTTGGGTTCGGCAAAGCGTTCCACGATACCAAAGGGAGAGGCGGCGAATTTGGCCAGCGGCGGCATGGAGCCGGTAGCCACCTTGAGCGGGAAGCTGTCGGCATTGCGCAGAGTGCGACCCGAAGCATCCTTGAAACTCCTGGGCAGCTCCAGCATGAATTGCCCCTGTTCAGGAAACAGCGGCTTGAAGGTGACGCTGCTGACCAGGCTGTCGCCGTCGCTGTTGCCTTCCTCGAAAGCAGGCTTGAACGTGTCCTTGTCGCCCTTCAGGCGAATGGCCTCGGCCAGCTTGCGCGGCACGGGGGTATTGAAGTTCAGGGTCATGGGCCGCATCGGCAGGCAGGCCGACTGGGCGTTTTCGCGTTCGCAGGTGAAGCTGGCCGCAAACGGTTCACGTACCTGGAAGTTGTAGCGTTTTTCCACCGAATTGGGTATGCCGCTCGGTGTGCTGACGCCTTTGCCGTACACCAGTTGCACTTTGGCGGCCGATGTCAGGCGCCGGTTGCAGGTCAGCGTGGCGTAGCGCAGCGGATCCTGGGCTGCGGCCTTTTCCAGGCCCAGCGACTTGAGCAGTTCGTTGCGCTCGTTACCGTCGATGAGCTTGACAGGAACACGTTCACCCAGGCCTTCCACGTTGCACCAGACGTTTTCGCGAACGCTGGCCAGTGTGGCGGCGCCGTTGAACTGCAGCACAAAGTACTGTTCTTCGTCGATGCGCTCATAGGTGCCGGGGCGAAGGTTCTGGATGAAGGGGCCGCCGGTGTTGAATTTATAGGAGGTATTGCCGCCCACGGGCTGGCTTTTGGGCGACTTGAAGGTGCTGACCACCTGCACCGAACAGCTCACGCCGGGCGGCAGGTCGTTTTCAAATTCGAAGGCCCATTCGCGTTCATTGATCCACCGGCCTGAGCCCTTGGTGGCCTGCGCGTCGCTGCAGCTCAGTGACAGCGGGGCCGGTGCCTTGGGGTCACCGAAGTTGACGGCGCCTTCGTCAAATTTGGCGACGATTTGCCTGACACGCGCGACTTCGCCCTGCGGCGAAAGACTGGTGATTTGCAGGGCATGGGCATGCAGCGAAACAGCCGCGATCAGCGCCAGTGCGGCTTTATTCATTATTGGGCTCACGTTTTCCTCTCCTTCGGGAGGCCAAGCGTAGCCGATCTGGATGTAACAAAATGTCCCGTGAAATGGGCAAAACCGGCCAAAAAAAAGCGGGCCTGGAGCCCGCTGGTGTGATTTTCAGAGGGCCTTCAGCGAAAAAGCGGAGGGCCCAGCGTCAGGATGCTCAGCTGAAGTTCACCGGCACAAAAATTTTGCTGTCGCCCCGCTGTATCAGAAGCGCCACGGATTTCTCTGCTTTGGCCACGGTGGCGCGCACCTGGTCGATGTTTTTCACCGGAACGCCGTTGATGGACAGCAATACATCGCCAACCTGCACCCCGGCCATTGCCGCCGGGCCGCTGGCCTGCTGGACCACCAGGCCGTTGTCCACGCCGGCTTCCTGCTTTTCATCGGGCTGCAGCGGGCGCAGCGCCAGGCCCAGCTTGCCCTGGTTGGGTGTATCTTTTTTGGCGGCGGCCTGGGCCGTCTTCTCGTCGGCATTGGCCAGCCTGGCAGTGACCACCTTGGCGGCGCCCTGCCGCCAGATGTCCAGCCGGATGCTGTCGCCGGGCGCCGCCAGGCCGATCAGCGCGGGCAGGTCGCCCGACGACACGATGGGCTGGCCGTTCACGCCGCGGATCACGTCACCCGACTGCAGGCCGGCCTTGTCTGCCGGGCCGCCTTTTTCCACACTCGAGACCAGCGCGCCTTCGGGCTTGTCCAGCTTGAAGGAGTCGGCAAAGGACTGGTTGACCTCCTGCACCGCTACCCCCAGACGGGCATGTTCGACCTTGCCGGTGGCCACGATCTGGTTTTTGATGCGGACCGCCACGTCGACCGGGATGGCGAAAGACACGCCCTGGTAGCCGCCGCTGCGGGTATAGATCTGCGAGTTAATGCCCACGACTTCGCCGCGTGCGTTGAACAGCGGGCCACCCGAGTTGCCGGGGTTGACGGCCACGTCGGTCTGGATGAAAGGCACGGCGCTGTCGTCGGGCAGTGAACGGCCCTTGGCGCTGACCACGCCGGCAGTGACGGTGTTTTCAAAACCGAAGGGCGAGCCAATGGCCAGCACCCATTCGCCGACCTTGAGTTCGCTGATCTTGCCGAGTGTCACCACGGGCAGGTTTTTGGCGTCGATGCGCAGAACGGCCACATCGGTCTTGGGGTCGGCACCCAGCACCTTGGCGCGGTATTCTCGCCGGTCAGTCAGCTTGACGGTGACCTCTTTTGCATCGCGCACCACATGGGCGTTGGTCAGGATGATGCCGTCGGGGCTGACGATGAAGCCCGAACCCTGGCCGCGTGTGGGCATTTCCTGCTGTTGGCCCCCGCGGCCGCCGCGGGCCCCCGGGCCTTGCTGGAAGCGTTTGAAGAATTCGAAGAACGGATCACCGGAGGGCGTGTCGTCGTCATCGCCGTCATCCTGTGCCATCGGGGAGTCGTTTCGTACTTTGGTGGTGCCGGTCACGCTGATGTTGACGACCGCCGGGCCGTAGCGTTCGGTGATCTGCGAGAAGTCGGGCAGGGCCATGGGCACTGAGGCTGTGGTGCCGGCGGTGATGGCCGGAGGGACGGCTGCCGTGGCGGCAGGGTGCACAGCATTAAGCGCACTGACGCCAGCGCCACCGATGGCGCCCGCAGCCAGAAGTGCAGCGACGAGCCGGGTATTTTTCAATGCTTCAGATTTCATGGATGGGCTTCCTTGCGTTGAGGGCACACACCGGTGCCGATGGGTACAACTATGGGGTGGCAGCCTTAGGCGGGGCTTAAATTTGCGCGACGGAGGAAGGGGCAGCGTCGCGGACGTGAATCTTGATAAAAAAATGGCTGCAGCCCACAATAGACGGGCGCAAGCAGCTATAAAAATGGTAGCAAATGACGGCTGCTAGCCGGTCATCTCGCCCGCCGGAAACCGGACTTCAATCCGCAGTCCACCCAGGCGGTCTGACGTGCCGAGCTGTAGCGTCGCGCCGTATCGTTCGGCAATCACCTTGACGATGGCCAATCCGAGACCGCTGCCGGTTTCCGGAGATATCGCCGATCCAGCCGACCCGCCCGCCGCGTCCGTGACACTGGCGGCGCGGAAGAACCGGTCAAACACGCGATGCCGGTCTTCTGCGGCGATGCCCGGGCCGCTGTCTTCCACCGTCAGCATCGGCCGGCCGCCCTGCACGCCCACCGACACATCGACCTGGCCCGCCACCGGCGTGTACTTGACGGCGTTGTCCAGCAGGTTGCGCAGCAGGATGCGCAAGGCCTCGCTCTGGCCTTTCACCTGCACGGGCTGCAGTGGCTCGCTGCCGGCCAGGCCCAGATCGATTTGCCTGTGGCCCGCATGAGGTAATACGTCGGCCACGGCCAGCTTCACCACATCGCGCAGGTCAACAAGCGTGGCAGCGATGGATGCCTGGCCTGCATCGGCTCCGGTTTGTGCCGCGCCGGCGGCTTCCTCGCGGGCCAGCACCAGCAGCTGCTCGACCAGCCGTATCGCCCGGTCTATGCCCTGGTTTAACCGGCCGATGGCGGCTTCCCGGGCAGCGGGCTCTTCGTCATTTCGGCGCAGGGCCTGTGCCTGCAGCTTGAGCGCCGTCAGCGGCGAGCGCAGTTCGTGCGCCGCATCAGCCACAAAATGCCGCTGCGCCTCGAAAGCGCCGCGCACCCGGCCAAACAGCAGGTTGAGCTCTTCCACCAGCGGCCGCACTTCGTCGGGCAAGCCGTCGTCGGCCAGTGGCGACAAATCGTCGGCCGGGCGCCCGGCTACCTGCCGCCGGGCACGCTCGATGGGCGCCAGCGAACGGCTGATGACCCACCACACGGCGAGCATGAGCAACGGGGTGAGGTAGGCAAAGGGCAACACGGCGCGCACGGCCAGGGAGCGGGCGCGCGCCGAGCGGGCGTCCAGGTCCTGCGCAATCTGCACGGTTTGCAACGCAGTCTGCAAGGTGTAGACGCGGTACCGGTTGCCATGCGCTTCGACGTCTGAAAAGCCGAGCACTGCGCGTGGTGGAAGCGCTGATCGGGTGGAGCGGAAAATCTGTGTGCCGTCCTGGCCCCAGATCTGCACATACACCTCGAAGCGGTCGTCTTCGTCGGTCTCGTCCAGGGGAATGTTGAGTGGAATGCCGCTGCGCAGGGAGCGCGCCATTTGCTGCAAATGGTCGTCGAACATCGCGTCGGCCTGCAGCAAGGCGCCGCGATAAGCCGTGGCTGCCTGCACCAGGGCGGCCAGGAAGATGGCGGCCAGCACGAACCAGAGCAGCCTTCTTCTCAGGGAGTGACTTGCCGGCTTCCTCATTGTTTGGGCACCAGGTAGCCCAGGCCGCGCACAGTCTGAATCACGTCGTTGCCGAGTTTTTTACGGACACCGTGGATGTAGACCTCGACCGCGTTGCTGCTGATGTCGTCTTTCCAGCTGAAGAGTTTTTCTTCAAGCTGCGCGCGCGACAGCACCACGCCCGGACGTGCCAGCAAGGGTTCGAGCACCGCCCATTCGCGTGCCGAGAGCGACACCGGCTGGCCGTTGAGGCTGGCTTCGCGCGTGGCCGGGTTCAGGCTCACGCCCTTGTGTTCAAACGCCGGCTCGGCGCGGCCCGCACTGCGGCGTATCAGCGCGCGAATCCGGGCCAGCAGTTCGTCAGTGTCATAGGGCTTGACGACGTAGTCGTCGGCGCCGGCATCCAGCCCGGCGATGCGGTCACCGACGGCGTCGCGCGCCGTGGCCACCATCACCGGGGTGGTGTTGCGGCGAGCCCGCAAAGCGCGCAGCACTTCCAGGCCGTCGCGTTTGGGCAGGCCCAGGTCCAGCAGCACCAGGTCGTACTGTTCGCTGTTCAGGGCCTCGTCGGCCATGCGGCCGTCACGCACCCAGTCGACGGCATAGTGCTCACCGCGCAGCACCTGCAGCACGGTCTCGCCGATCATGGCGTCGTCTTCAACCAGCAATAAACGCATGTTTCTTTCGTCAGGGGTGAGGCCGCTTGGCTTTTGCAAAGATTATGCGGCGGCGGGGCTTAGGCGGGCCTTAAACCACGATGGGCAGGCTGTTTTTCCCTCATGCCTTGCCCAGACGGAGAGCCCGTCCCCGAAAGGCTGGTTCTATAGCGAGCCCGGCGCACTAAAATCGCAGCACAACAATAGGGAGCTGAGATGGGAGAGTTCATGCAGGTGGGGCGGTCCGTCACAACACACGGCGCTCTTTAGACATGGTGGCCGGCAAGTCCGCGGTCAAGCCGTTCTGGCACCGCCTCAACAAATTCTTCGCATTCCCGTTCCAGGGGGCGCCTTTGGCCTATGGGCTGTTCCTGGCGTTTTGCAGCCTTCTGCCGCAGCTATTCTTTTTCCTCCCGCGGGGGCTGATGTGGGTGATTGTCGAACTCGGCATCCTGCTGGCCGCGAGTCGGTACGGCTTCAAGGTCGCCGTGCTCGGCTCGCGCGGAATATCGCGCGCCAGCGATTTTCCATCGCGGCTTGACGACGAGTGGAGCAGCCTTCCCTGGAAGCTGTTCGGCGTCTTCGTCGTGCAGGCAGTTATCCTGGGCCTCGTGGCATCGGTCAACAGCAAGCTCGCCACGGTCGCGACTTTCGTGTTTTCATTCCTGCTTCCGGCGACCGTCATTGTCCTGGTGCAATCGGGCAGCGCGATGCGCTCGTTGAACCCCGCCGCGATTCTGGGTGTCGTGCGTGTCATCGGCGCGCCTTATCTCGCGCTGTGCCTGTTCCTGTTTCTGTTGAGCAGCGGTGCACAGGTCGCGCTGGTGCTGCTGCTGCCCCTGGTCAGCCTCTGGCTGCTGGTGCCGTTGTTCAATTTTGCATTCATCTACTTCGGCTGGGTCATGGCCAGCCTCCTGGGCTACGTGATGTATCAGCACCATGAGGGGCTCGACATCGATCTTCTGCCAGGTGCCGGCGCAGACGACGCGCCACCCGAGCGGCGCAGCCCCGAACAAATCGCGCGCCAGGAAACCGACGCGCTGGTCGCTGAACTGGTGACCGAAGGAGATATCCCCGCCGCGCTCAATATCGCCTACGAAGACCAGCGCATGCGGCCCAACGACGTCGCTGCGCTGCGGCGTTATCACCGCGTATTGCTGATGGCCGACAAGACGCCGACGCTGATTGAGAATGCAAAGCGGTTTATTGCGCTGCTGCTGCAGCAGGAGTTGGGAGCCGAGGCGCTCAAGGCCTGGCAGGACTGCCGTGCGCGTGAACCTGCGTTTGTCCTGGAAGATGGCGGGCAGACACTGGCCCTGGCACGCGCCGCCTGGCGCGCCGGCGACGCGCAGGCGGCGCTTGCCATTCTGCGCAGCTTTGACAAGCGTTTTCGCGGCCACGCCGCGATCCCGCAGGCCTACGAGCTCATCGCGCGGGTGCTGACCCAGGGCATGAACCGTGCCGACATGGCTCGCCCAGTGCTGGCCGTGCTCGAGGAACGCTATCCCGACAGCGAGGCGACGCGCGAGGTGCGCTGGCTGCTGCGCGACCAGCCGGCCGCCTGAAGTGGCTGAGACGGCGGTTCAGGCCTGCGCGAGCGCGCGCGTGGCCATGTCGTTGGGGGCGAGCCGCTGCAGGTGCGGCAGCCAGTACAAGGCGCGCTCGCGCTGCCCTGCGCGCAACCAGCCCTGGGCGCAGACGCCCAGCGTGTCGGCGAGTCCCGAATGCTCCGGCGCGCTTTTGAGCAGCGCGCGGCACAACTTGTCGGCGTCGTCGAACTGGCGGGCGCGCGTGAAGCGGCGCGCCAGCCGCGCCATGTCATCGGGTTTGAGGCGCGCGCCGGGTTTGGCCTGGTCCAGATAGGTGCGGTAGCTGGCATGCTGCAGTTCCAGCGTGGCGTCGTCGCTGGGCGCGAGGCGGAAGATGCGGCGCGCGGCACCGTGGAAATCTTCGCCGGCCGGCTGCAGCCGCGCGGTGTTGAACCAGGCACGCAGCACTTCGCCGTCGGTGGGCCGCAGTTTCGCCGCGGCCCGCCACTGTGCGCAGGCGGCGTCGAATTTCATCTCGGCCGCCAGCCGTTTGGCCTCGGCGACATGCCGCTCGAATCCGTCTTCGACCTGCTCGGCCGCCGCAGGCGGTGGCGTGAGTTTGCGCCAGTGCATAGCCGCGGCCATTAGAAGCGCACCGGTGAGCAGCCCGCCCAGATGCGCCATATAGGCCACGCCCTTGCCGCCGATGACATGCTGCAGCAGTTCGTTGGCGATCCAGGCGGGAAGCAGCAGCAGCGCGGGCGCTGTGACGTAGTTGAAATAGAAAAACAGCTGGTAGAAAAAGCGGATGCGGCGCAGGCGGTACATCACGGCATACATGCCCATCAGGGCGGAAACCGCACCGGAGGCACCCAGGCCGTAGCCGCCCTGCCCGGCATAGGCCCAACCGGCCAGCAGCGAAGCACCCAGTGCGCCCGCGAGATAAAACGCCAGATAAAGACTGCGGCCCAACGCGAGTTCCACGGAAAAACCAAACAGGAAGAGGAACACCATGTTGCCGATCAGGTGGCTTGTGTCAGCGTGCAGGAAGGCCGCGGTGATCCAGGTCACCGGGCGAAACGGCGCGTCTTTGGTATTGTCCTGGGCCCAGTGGGCTGTGAACGGCACAGGTTGCAGTGCTTCATACCGGCGCCGGTCTTGTTCCCACTGTGAATGGGCCGGGTGGCCGGGCCGGATGATGAGGCCTCCGTGCAAGCGCGCGAGAAAGGTTTTTTCGTGCTCCAGTCCGTCGAGCAGTGCGCCGTAACGGCGCTGCTCCAGCATGCGTCTGGCCGCCGGCGCTCGTGGTGACGCGGTCTCTCCAAGCCAGTCGACGAAGGCCGGCAACTCCAGCGCCGGCAGGCTGCTTGAAAGATAGAACGCCGCGGCCTTTTTCTGGGCATTTTCTTCAGCGCGCTGCGGACCCCAGAACACCGCCATGTTCACCAGGATCAGCAGAATCGTCAACCATGGCGGGTTGCTCCAGGTCGGCCGGTTTTCCAGCGGAATTGCGTAAAACATGCTCCCGCCGGCGGCTCAGTTCAGCCCAGCCGCGCCCGGTGCCGTGCGATTTGTGCCTTGACTTGCGCCGGCGCCGTGCCGCCCAGGATGTTGCGGGCGTTCAGCGAGCCGCGCAGGCTCAGGCAGTCGTACACGTCTTTTTCGATGCCGGGGTTGAATTCCTGCAGTACGGCCAGCGGCAGTTCAGACAGGTCCACCGCATGGGTTGTGGCGGCCTTGACGGCGTGGGCCACGGTTTCATGGGCATCACGGAAGGGCAGGCCTTTTTTCACCAGGTAGTCGGCCAGATCGGTGGCGGTGGCGTAGCCGCGTAGCGCGGCCTTTTCCATGGCTTCGGGTTTGACGGTGATGCCGGCCACCATCTCGGCAAAGATGCGCAGCGTGTCCTTGAGCGTGTCGACGGTGTCGAACAGCGGCTCCTTGTCTTCCTGGTTGTCTTTGTTGTAGGCCAGGGGCTGGCCCTTCATCAGCGTGATCAGGCCCATCAGGTGGCCGACCACGCGGCCGGTCTTGCCGCGCGCCAGTTCGGGCACATCGGGGTTTTTCTTCTGCGGCATGATGGACGAGCCGGTGGTGAAGCGGTCGGGAATGTGGATGAAGCCGAAATTCTGGCTCATCCACAGGATGAGTTCTTCGCTCATGCGGCTGATGTGCACCATGGCGAGCGACGCGGCTGCCGTGAACTCAATCGCGAAGTCACGGTCGCTCACGGCGTCCAGGCTGTTCTGGCACACCTGCGGCTGGCCGCTTTCGTCGACCATGCCCAGCGTTTTGGCCACGCGTTCGCGGTCCAGCGGGTAGCTGGTGCCGGCCAGTGCTGCAGCACCCAGCGGCAGGCGGTTCACCCGCTTCCTGATCTCCAGCATGCGTTCGGCGTCGCGGCTGAACATTTCCACATAGGCCAGCATGTGGTGGCCAAAACTCACCGGCTGGGCTACCTGCAGGTGCGTAAAGCCGGGCAGGATGACTTCGACATTTTTCTCGGCGATGTCGACCAGTGCTTTTTGCAGGTCGGTCAGCAGCCCGCCGATCAGGTCGATCTCGCTGCGCAGCCACAGGCGCACATCAGTGGCGACCTGGTCGTTGCGGCTGCGGCCGGTGTGCAGGCGCTTGCCGGCGTCGCCCACCAGCTGGGTCAGGCGCGCTTCGATGTTGAGGTGCACGTCTTCGAGGTCCAGCTTCCACTCAAAAGCGCCGGAGTCGATTTCGGATGTGATCTGCGCCATGCCTTTCTGGATGTCGGCGTAGTCGGCGGCGGGAATGATCTTTTGCGCTGCCAGCATCTCGGCGTGAGCGAGCGAGCCGGCAATGTCGGCTTGCCACAGGCGCTTGTCAAAAAACACGCTGGACGTGTAGCGCTTCACCAGGTCGCTCATGGGTTCGGAAAAAAGGGCGGACCAGGCTTGGGACTTTTTGTCGAATTGATTCACGTCAGGGCTTTCTTTGAGGCAGTCACTGGCCGGTCTGTGGGGTAAAGCACGCCATTTCGGGCAGTTGCGCAGCCGGCCGGGCCTAAATAGTGTTAACCCATGGCCGAATCGCCTTGGGCAGTGCAATACTCTTCCCAATGATTTTATCTGGGTGCCGGACCCCGTGGGAAACCCCTGCCGTGCGCCGCCCCGGCTGAATCCGTTTTTCCACGATACCGAAGAGCCGTCGACCTCCATGAAGCCTGTGCCCGATCAGAAGAATTTCAGCGAATCCACGTTGCTGGGCAGCTTTATTCCGGGCGACGAGGAAGCAGCGCCGCGCACTTCCACCCGCACCAGCATGTTTGATGCTTGTCACGTGGGTGTGGTTTTGCGTGCCGTGCTGTTTGTAGAGGCAGTGACCGGCGTGTGTGTGATGTTCGCTGCGCGCGAACCCCTGGACTGGTTGCTGAGTTTTTCGCTGCTCACCGGCGGTGTGTTGCCGGCCACCCTGGCCTGGCTGATTGCGGTGTGTGCGCTGAAAGGGCGGTTGAACCGCCTGGAGCCCTCACACCAGTGGGCGGCGGGTATTGCATTGGGCGTGGTGTCTGGGCTGTACGGCTGCGGCTTGCTGGCCCTGTTGGGCCTGCTCCAGCCGGTGCCCTGGTGGGCCAGTGCGGCGGCGGGTGCCTTGCTGTCCGCCATGATGCTGGCGGGGCTGTTCTGGCGGGCCAAGGCGCGTACGCCGGCAGCCACGGCGGCACGCCTTGCCGAACTGCAGTCGCGCATTCGCCCCCATTTCCTTTTCAATACCCTGAACAGCGCCATTGCGCTGGTGCGTGCGGAGCCCGCCAAGGCCGAGGCAGTGCTGGAAGACCTGAGCGAGCTTTTTCGCAGCGCACTGGCCGACCCGGCCGAATCCGTGACGCTGGGACAGGAGATCGCGCTGGCGCAGCGTTACCTCGCCATTGAGCAGATTCGCTTTGGTGAGCGCCTGCAGGTGCAGTGGAGCCTGGACACCGAGGCGGACCAGGCCAAGCTGCCGCCGCTGCTGTTGCAGCCGCTGGTGGAAAATGCCGTCAGGCATGGTGTGGAACCCAGCGCCAGCGGCGCGCAGCTGAAAATATCGACCCTCCGTCGAGGCAGCACGGTGGTGATCAAGGTGACCAATTCAACCCCCGCAGGCGCCGGTGAGCGCGGCCACGGGTTGGCGCTGGCCAATGTGCGCGAACGCCTGGCGCTGCTGCATGATGTCGAGGCGAAATTCAAGACCGTGTTCAAGGACGGCATATTTCAGGTTCGACTGGAGATTCCTGCATGACGCTCAAGGTACTGGTAGTTGACGATGAAGCCCTGGCGCGTTCGCGCCTGCGCACCCTGCTGGGCGATTGCACCGCCCCGGCCGCAGTGGCGGCAGCTGAAGCCGCCGATGCTGTTCAGGCCATGAAGGCCTTGCAGCGTGAATCATTCGATGCGGTGCTGCTTGACATCCGCATGCCCGGCGTTGACGGTATCGCGCTGGCGCGCACCATTGCTTCACTTGCGCAGCCCCCCGCCCTGGTGTTTGTCACTGCCCATTCCGAACATGCGGTACAGGCCTTTGAACTGGAGGCCGTCGACTACCTCACGAAGCCGGTGCGCCTGGAACGCCTGCAGCAGGCATTGCAGAAGGTAGAGCGTTTGGGCCAGGCTACCCGGACGTCCGCGTCGGATGTAGCGGAAGAAACGCTCATCATCCAGGACCGCGGCCGTACCGAACGTGTGCCGCTGGCTGAGGTGCTGTATTTCAAAGCCGAACTCAAATACATCACTGTGCGTACCGCGACCCGCAGCTACATCCTCGATGGATCCCTGAGCGAGCTGGAAGAGCGCCACGCGGCCCGTTTCATGCGCATTCACCGCAACGCACTGATTGCGCGCCGGGCCGTGCGCGCGCTGGAAAAACATTTCGATCCCGAAGAGGGTGAGGGGTGGGCAGTACGGCTCAATGGTATTGATGAGCTGCTGGCGGTATCCCGGCGGCAGCTGAGCGCCGTTCGGGAAGCCATCGCGGCCTGAGCCTGCTCCCGAGCCTGCTTCTCCGCGTCAGGATGGAGTCATGGCTGCCAGGGCGAGCAGGTGCGTCAGCGTCAATCCGGTTTGGGAACACAGTTCCAGCGAAAGCGTCCTACAAATTTTCCTGGGCATATCGGTTGCAATATGTAAGTACAGCCTGGGAGTTGTGGTGTGCTTTTTTGTCACGCCCCAGGCGCAAAAACGAATATGGGAGACATATGACCGAAGAACCCGCAGAGCGTGTCGTACGCGCGGCGCCGCCAGTAGTGCCGGGCGATCCTGAACAGCTGCATGTCCGGGTCCCGGTCGATATCCGCAGCATGTCGCTGGTGGTGCTGGCGGGTCTGGCCTGCCTGTTTGTACTGCACTGGGCCAAGGCCGTCTTTATTCCGGTGATGCTGGGCGTTTTGTTCAGCTATGCTTTTTCACCGGTGGTCAACTGGTTTGAAACGAAACACGTTCCACGCTGGCTGAGCGCTGCCGTGGTGTTGCTGACGATTGTGGGCAGCATCGGCACCACGGCGTATTCGCTCAGCGACGAAGCGGCGCAGCTGCTGGAAGCGCTACCGGCTGCGGCGCAGAAATTCCGCCAGGCCGTGAAGGTGCGCACCAACCAGTCCGACAGTGCACTGGAAACCGTACAGAAAGCCGCCGCACAGCTTGAACAGGCCGCGCAGGAAAGTGCGGCGACCAGCAACACGCGTGGGGCGATGCGTGTCGTGGTTGAGCCTGCCCGTTTCAACATCAAGAATTACCTCTGGTCAGGCACCATCGGGCTGGTTGCACTGATCGGCCAGGCCACCGTGGTGATTTTCTTCACCTACTTCCTGATGCTTTCGGGCGACAGCTTCCGGCGCAAGCTGATCAAGCTTGCGGGCTCCAGCATCAGCAGCAAAAAAATCACGCTGCAGGCGCTCAATGAGATCACCGACCAGATCCAGCGCTACCTGCAGGTGCAGCTCTTGACCAGTGCGCTGGTCGGGGTGCTGACCTGGCTGGCGCTTTGGGCGCTGCGGCTGGAAAACCCCGCCGTGTGGGGCATTGCCGCTGCCGTGCTGAACCTGATTCCTTACGTAGGCTCCCTGGTCACGGCGGCGACGTCGGCCCTGGTAGCCTTTATGCAATTTGGCTCGCTCAACATGGCGCTGGCTGTGGGTGGGGCCTCGCTGGCCATTCACACCGTGGTGGGTAACCTGCTGACGCCGTGGCTTACCAGCCGTGCCAGCCGCATGAGTCCGGTGGCGGTGTTCGTCGGCTTGCTGGCCTGGGGCTGGCTCTGGGGGGTGTGGGGCCTGTTGCTCGGCATCCCCATCCTGATGATTGTCAAATCGATTTGCGACCGCATCGATGACCTGAAGCCGATTGGTGAATTTCTCGGCAGTTGATGTGGCCCCCACGGTCGCTCACTTCGTGTAGCTTCCTGCCCCCCGAGGGAGCCGCCCGCCTGCAGTCCGGCAAAGCCGGCCCTGCGGCTCATGCTGGTATAAAACCATTAACCGTTTTGCGATTCGGTCGCGTTAAAAAGAAAGAGGTAATGCCATGATGGAACTGCTGACTGATCCGCAAATGTGGATCGCTTTTGCCACGCTCACTGCGCTGGAACTTGTGCTGGGCATCGACAACATCATCTTTATTTCCATCCTGGTCGACAAATTGCCCAAGGACAAACAGGAGCTGGCAAGGCGCCTGGGCCTTTTTATGGCGATGTTCATGCGCATCGGCTTGCTGTTTGTGCTGTCGTGGATCATCGGGCTGGTGGATCCGCTGTTCACCATTTTCAAGCAGGAAATCTCTGGGCGCGACCTGATCCTGATTGCCGGTGGCCTGTTCCTGATCTGGAAGAGCACCGGCGAAATCCACCAGTCGATGGAAGGCGAGGAGGGCCATGCTTCCAGTGCCGTCAAGGCCACGTTTGCGGCCGTGATCGTTCAGATCATGATTGTGGATATGGTGTTCTCGCTGGACTCCATCATCACCGCCGTCGGCATGGTGGACAGCCTGCCGGTCATGATTGCGGCGGTCATAGCGTCAGTGGGCCTGATGATGCTGTTTGCACCGGCCATCGGCCGCTTCGTGTCCAACCATCCCACCATCAAGATGCTGGCACTGTCTTTCCTTGTCGTGGTGGGTGTGGTGCTTATCGCCGAGGGCCTGGACCATCATGTACCCAAGGGTTATGTCTACTTTGCCATGGCGTTCTCGGTGGCGGTGGAGATGCTCAATATCCGCATGCGCAAGAAAAAGAGCAAGCCGGTGCATCTGAGAAATGCCTATGTCAATGGCGACAAGGCAGACGTGGCCGACAAGCGCAAGCCCTGAGACGGGTCGCTGCCCGTGACACGCCCGCGCTGCGCCGCGTGCCTTCGCCCACAAAGCGCCTGCATCTGCGCCTGGATCACACCGACGGCGCATGAAGCGGAAGTACTTATCCTCCAGCACCCGCTGGAGGTCGACCATGCCAAAAACAGTGCCTGCCTGCTGCATCTGAGCTTGCCGCGCAGCCGGATGCTGACGGGTGAAGTCTTTGACGAGGCTGGCTTGCATGATGTGCTGAAAGAGACGAGGTACACCGTGCTCCTGTATCCGCAGACGCCGGAAGACAAAGCAGCCGCCGCGGATACCGCGCAACTCAAAGACCCATCGCGCGTGCGGCTCGTGGTGCTGGACAGCACCTGGCGCAAAAGCCGCAAGATGCTGCACCTGAGCCCGGTGCTGCGGCAACTCCCTCGCTTGTCGCTGGAGGATATGCCGGCCTCAAACTACCTGATCCGCAAGGCGCACAAGCCGGGGCAGCTCTCGACATTGGAGGCAACGTGCGCGGCACTGGCGCAATTGGAAAGTGATCCCGAAAAATACCAGCCGCTGCTCAAAGCCTTTGACGGGTTTGTCGCGCAGCAGCTGGCTTTCGTTCCGAAGTAATTCGGTTCCCGCTCAGTCGCCCAGGTCGATCACACCGGCCAGCGGCACACCGCTAGGAGCCGCATAGTCTGCAATGACCGCCGCCCGCCCTGCATGCGTTGAGATGTCTTGAAGCCGCTCTTTGACAAAGGCAATCGAGGGAGCGTCCAGCGCGGCGAAAGGCTCATCAAGCAGCAACACCGCAGCACCCGAAGCAAACGCCGCCGCCAGCCAGACCTTGCGCTTCGATCCGGTGGACAGCATGAAAAGCTGCTTGTGCATATGCGGCTCCAGCCCCAGGCCTTCGATCAACGGGGCTATCAAATCCGCGTCAAACCCTGGGTACCGACCGCGAACATTTTCGAAATACTGCGGCGGTGTAAGTTGATCAAACCTGTCGGTGCGCGGCTCCACCCAGAACAGCTGCTGGCGATACGCATCCGGCTTGTCTGTGAGGGAAATACCGTTAAGCCGTAACTGCCCTTCATCGGCCGACAAGGCCCCCGCCAGCAGGCGAAGCATGGTGCTCTTGCCACGCCCGTCACCGCCTTGCACCAGCGTGACACCGGGCAGAATTTCGCCGGACCAGTCGGCAAGGATTTCGACTTGCGGGTTGGGGTAGCGGAACCACAGTCCTTCAATGGTGAGCATGGTGGGTATATGACGGGGGCTTATGGACGTTATGAATGTGGTGGCACGAATGCCGGTGGCAATGTTAATCTGCGTTTTCCCTGAAAAATCTTTCCACTGAATCGGCCAGGACATCGCCATGCCAGAACGTGTCATTCCAAGCTTGTACGAGTGGGTAGGCGGCATAGACGCTCTGACCCGATTGACCACGCGCTTTTATGAGCATGTGAAGAAGGATGTCTTGCTGGGGCCTGTGTTCGCGCACATGGACGACGGCCACCCGGCCCATGTCGCCGCATTTCTGGGCGAAGTCCTGGGTGGACCCGCGACATATTCGAAGCAGCATGGCGGCCATCCGCACATGATCCGGCAGCACCTGAACCGGCATCTGCTGCAGGAGCAGCGGCGCCGATGGGTGGCCCTGCTGCTTGAAACGGCGGATGAACTGGGCATGCCCGACGACCCCGAATTCAGGTCGGCGCTGGTGGGATACCTTGAGTGGGGTTCGCGACTGGCCGTGATCAATTCGCAGCCGGGCGCCACGGTGGACGCTGATGCGCCCATGCCGAGATGGGGCTGGGGTGAAGTCAAGGGGCCTTACATTGGCTAGCGGCTTTTCGTCTGCCTCACCTGACTGCACTTTACAAACCGGGTGAATCTTACGCAGGAGCGCTCTAAAACCCCAAATCTTGACTGCCGTCAAGAACACCGTGTCAGGCGGGACCCCGCTCTTGATTTCCGTCAAGAACACTTCATGGCCGCAGGTTCACCATGAGTGCTGCCTAAGGAAACACCATGAGCTCGATCCACCATGCGCCTCCTCTTCCAAGCCTCGCCTCACGCTGTTACCGGCTGACGCCGGGAGGCCGCGCCTGTGTGGACATGGTGAACACCAAGGTGCAGACCACCGGCTCGTTGTCGCCTTACCTCCGCGACGTACTGGAGATGTGCGGCACGGGCGTTTGGTTCGAGCAGTTGCAGCAGTTCATGCCGCCGCGATCGCTTGACGAATCCTTGCGCTCGTTGCTGACGCTGGGCCTGATTGAAACCGTGGATGCGGGCGAAGTGCCCGTATACCTGCCCCCTGCCACACATCGCACGCCGTCGATGTTGGGCGACATGAAGAACGCCTGAGATGCCCCGGAGTCAAAAAGAGGGGGTGTTTATAAGGAAAACAGGCTCCCGGCCCTTACGCAATGAGCGCGAGTAGCTATTAAATCAATAGCGGCGAGAAATTCAATTTGCTTCAGCCTGCACCAACAACGCCGCTTGCGCCGGCAGGTCGGCCAGCAGCACCACCTGTCCCGGTGTAATCACCATGTCGGGCTTGAAAGTGTCTTCTGCGGCAAGTCCCGCGCGTTGCCAGCGAAACTTCACCACGCGCTCCTGCAGGCGCAGCGTGATCTCAAACGAGGGCCAGTGCCCTGGCACGCGGGGCGACAGCGACAGCGTGCCTTGCTGCACCTTGAGGCCCAGAATGTTTTCCACCGCCGCGCGGTGCAGCCACGCAGCCGAGCCGGTGTACCAGCTCCAGCCGCCGCGGCCCACATAGGGCGCCGCGCCATAGATGTCTCCCGCCATCACGTAGGGCTCCAGCTCATAGGCGGGGCCGCGAACGGGGTGTTCGCTGCGGTGGGCGGGGCTCAGTGCCTTGAAGCTTTCCCAGGCGGCTTCGGTGTCGCCGGTGATGGCTTGCGCCATCATGGCCCAGACGCCAGCGTGCGAGTACTGGCCACCGTTTTCACGCACACCCGGCGGGTAGGCCTGGATGTAGCCCGGGTTGTTGTCCGACTTTTCCAGCGGCGGCGCCAGCAGGCGCAGCAGGCCCGCTTCGTTGTCCACCAGCTGTTCATTCATGGCCTGCATGGCGGGGCCGATGAAAGCCTCGGTGGAAGCGCCGGAAAGGACCGACCAGGCTTGTGCAATCAGGTCGATGCGGCATTCGTCATTGGTGGAAGAGCCGAGTGGAGCGCCGTTGTCGAAGAACGCCCGGCGGAACCAGGCACCGTCCCAGCCGGCGTCGTGCAGGGCAGCAACCCAGCCGGAGCGGGCCTGGCGCCAGCGCTGTGCACGGCCGTCGTCGCCGCGCGATGTGGCCAGGGGCAGAAAGTCATTGACCACGCGGCATAAAAACCAGCCCAGCCAGACAGACTCGCCGCGGCCTTCGTGGCCCACGCGGTTCATGCCGTCGTTCCAGTCACCCGTGCCCATCAGCGGAAGGCCGTGTGCGCCTATGGCCAGGCTGCGGTCCAGGGTACGGGCGCAGTGTTCGAACACCGTGGCGGTTTGCCCGCTGGTTTGCGGCGCGTAATACGCGTCTTCCGCACCTTCGGGAATCGACGGCCCGTCGATGAAGGCAACCTCTTCATCCAGGATGCTGGTGTCTCCTGTGACCTGGATATACCAGGCGCAGGCATAGGGCAGCCACAGCAAGTCGTCTGAAAAATGGGTGCGCACGCCTTCACCGCCGGGCGCGTGCCACCAGTGCTGGACATCCCCCTCGGGGAATTGGCGCGAGGCGTTCAGCATGATTTGCGCACGCAGGCGGCCCGGTTCAATGACGGCGAAGGCCATGGCGTCCTGCAACTGGTCCCGAAAGCCGAATGCGCCGCCGGCCTGGTAGAAACCGGCCTTGGACCACAGGCGCGATGCCAGGGTCTGGTAGAGCAGCCAGCGGTTGACCAGGGCGTCAAACAGCGGATCGGGCGTCTGCACCTGCACTTTGCCCAGCAATCCGGACCAATAAGCCTTGACCTGTTCAAGCGCCTGCGCCGCATCTTTGCCTTGCCAGCTGCGGGCCAGTTTTAGCGCCTGCGTGGCGTCGCCGGCATGGCCGAGGAGGAAGGTGAACGCAAGAGCCTGGCCGGGAGGCAGGGAGAACTCGCTTGCCAGCGCGGCGCAGGGGTCCACGCCGCCGGCGGCATTCTGGCCCAGGGCGGAAGGAGGCACCAGCCGGCCTGTTGCGTCGAAAAATTCGCTTCGGTCGCAGGTCCACTCGGGTGTGCCGGGTAAACCGGCCAGTGACAGGAACGCCGTGCTGCCGCCGAAGCCCGCCCGGCTTTCACGCTGCTGCGCAAACACGGCAGTCAGCAGGCTGTCTTTGTCTTTCCACGCATGGATGGTGCGGCGTTCGTGGCGTGCAGCACCCATCTGCCATTCGACCATGGCCAGGGCGCGCAGCTTGCGTGTGGTGCTGCCCTGGTTATGAAGCCTTACCTGCACCAGTTTGACCGGATCAGCCTGATCAACAAAAAAAGTGGTTTCCGCATGCAGCGCACCGTGCTGGCATTCGAATACGGTGTAGCCCTGGCCGTGACGCACACGGCAGGCAGGCGCCGGGCCGTGTTGTGCAGACGGGCTCAATGCCAGCACCTGCTGCGTGTCCACATCCTGCAGCAGATAGTGCTCGAAGGTGGGGTCCGCCACCGGGTCGTTGGACCAGGGCGTGACCTGGTGCAGCCGGCTGTTGACTGCCCATGTGTAGCCGGCGCCGGTCTCCGACACCTGAAAGCCGAAAGAGGGATTCGCGATCACGTTGATCCATGGTCGGGGCGGACGATGCAGGCTGTCAACGTCAAACCGGAACTCGCCGGTGCCGGCATCGAAGTGCCCCTGGGGTGTCTGCAGTGCACCGGGCTGACCGGTGGCGCTGGTAGAACCAGAGGACAGCGCTGGCAGCGGACGGGTGGCAGAGCCCGCACGGCGCTGGGCGTTGGCCGTGTTGCGCAGCGCTGCGGCCTGTTGCTCAAGCGGCCTGCCGTCTGCCACCAGAATGACGCGTGCCAACCCCGTCAGTGCGGCTTTTTCCGAGGGCACGATTTCCTGGTCGCGCAGCAGGTAAAAACCACCGGCGTCGCTGCGCGGAAAGCTGTTTTCCGTTTGTTGCAGTGTGCGGTCGCGCAGCGCCAGGATGTCGCGTTGCAAGGGCATCAGGTAGGAATTGACTTCGCTGTTGAGGATGACCACGTCGGTGCCCAGCCCGCAGAAACTCCACCAGGGTTGGGCCCGCAGCAATGAATGCACCAGCGCCATCCCGTTGCTGGAGTGGATGAGCACCAGTACGATGGGTTTGTCTCCCGAGATGCCGAAACGCCAGAGCTGGCGCTGGTCCAGCAGGCCGCGTTCTGCCATTGGCCGCGCGCAGCTGTACATCAGCGCCGTGTTCAGGTCCTGCAGCGCTGCATTTTCCTCAGGGTCGACCCCCAGGTCGCGCAGCCGCACCTGGGCCAGCGTGGCGGCCATGCGGGTAGCGCGCTCCACGTGCATGGGCTGCAGGTATTTGTCGATGCGTGCTGCGAGTTCGTCGCTGCTGGACGCGGCGGCTGTGGCAAAGCTGAGCCGGGCCACGCCGCCTGCCGGAATGCGGATGCGAAGGCGCAGGCCCGCAACCGGGTCCAGTCCGTTGATGGGTGAGCCGTCCTGGCCGTGCGCCTCGGTCCGCAATGCCGGCTGGCCCGGCTCCCGGTTACGGCCCAGAAAGGCGCGCCTGTCCGAGATGAAATCGATGGCGCGGACGTTGGCCTCTGAATTGGCGAGGAAATGTGCGACCGCCATGACAGGATCGCCCTGCAGCCGGGGTTTGCGCGACAGCAGCAGGGCGCGCCATTCGGGATGCCAGCGTGTCTGGACAAACAGGTTCGAAAATGCCGGATGGGCCTCGTCGGCGCGCGGGTCGGTCAACACCGCTTCAAAACATGAAATCACGTCGAGCGTCATCTCCGTGGCCGACAGGTTGCGCAGCGTCACGTTGCGCATTTCGGTGTCGTCCTCGGGACTGACCAGCACGCTGGTGCTTGCCTCCAGCTGATCGGAGCTCACGTCAAATTGCACGCGGTCCGGCAGGTAGGTGGCCTTGTATTGCCAGCCGGGATGCGGCGCCGGATGTTGCGTCAGGGACCAGGCCTGCTCCTGGCCGGACGGACGCAGGTAGATGAAGGTACCGCAGGCATCGCGAAGCAGGTCGTCGCGCCAGCGGGTGATGTTGTAAGTCTTGCCTGCGGTACGCCAGCGGCTGACACCGGCCCCATTGGCACGCAGGGCGACGCTGTAGCGCCCATTGGACAGCAGCTGTGTCGGTTGCCAGCCGGGCATGGCCGGGTCGAGCTCACGCGAATGGTACAGCCGGGCTTCGGCCAGCTCCGCGGGTTCGGGCAATGCGCGCGGGTCTGCGCTTTCGATGATCTGGCGCGGTGTTTTTTCATGCAGCAGCGATTCGAAAGCCTGCACTAGCGGCGCCGAAGCGAACCAGCGGCGCGGTGCTTCGTTGCACAGCACATTGCACAGCGCCACCAGTGACATGCCCTGGTGATGCGCCATGTAGGTGTTGACCAGGCTCATCGCCTGGGCGCCCGGTTGCCTGGCGACGGTGAAATCCAGCGCATCGGCAAAGCCGTATTCGCCGCGCGCACCCCATTGCTCAAGCTGGCGCAGGTTGGCGACCGCCTCCTGCGGCGTGAACTGGGACGCCATGATGCTGGCATAGGGCGCCACGACGCGGTCGGCAGGCGGGGTCCGCCGAAGGGCCAGCCGCGGCACGCCAAACGGCGAATACTGGTAGGCCAGTGTATGGTCTTGCCCAAAGTAGGCCGACTCCGAAACGCCCCAAGGCAGGCCCTGCGCCTGGCCCCAGGCCTGCTGCTCCTTGACGGCCGCAAGGCCGGACACATGCAGCAGGCCTTCGTCGGGCTCGCTCATGACCAGCGAAGGCATCAGGTATTCAAACATCGAGCCTGACCAGGACTTCAGGCCGGGCGTTACACCCACCGTCAGGAAGGCGCGGCCCAACGCCAACCAGTGGCGCCGCGGCACATCACCTTTGGCAATCGCCAGGAAGCTGGTCAGGCGCGCCTCCGAGGCGATCAGGTCGTAATAGCTGGCGTCAAGTGCCTGTTCGTGCACACGCAGCCCGATATGAAACAGGTGGCGCTTGGGGCTGTAAAGGCCGCCGAAATCCATCGCCATACAAAGCTTTTCACAGCGGGCTCCCAGTTCCAGGAGTTGGGTGGATTCGCCTGGCGATGTTTCCTGGTGCGCCGCCAGCTGGCGAACACACTGCGCGACGGCCAGCAGGTGGCCCGCCAGGTTACCGCTGTCTACGGTGGAAACATAGGCCGGAGGCAGCACCTGGAGCGACCGGGTTTCATACCAGTTGAGCAGGTGTCCCTGGTGCTTGGGCAGTGCCTCGACCGTGCCCAGCGTGGCGCCCAGCCGCGCGATCAGCTCTGTGGTGGATATCCAGTTGAACTCGCGCGCGCAGGCTGCAGCCATCAGGTACAGGCCGATGTTGGTTGGCGAGGTGCGGTGTGCGATCGTCGGTTCCGGCTCCATCTGCAGGTTGTCCGGCGGCAGGTGGTGGTCTTCGGGGCCGACGCAGCGTTCAAAGAAGCGCCAGGTCTGGGCCGCCAGCTTCATGAGGTAGGCGCGGTCTGCGGCGCTGAGTGACAGGTATGGCGTGCGAACGGCCGGCTTGCTGCCCCACCAGGCCACTGCGGGCGCCAGCGCCCACAGCAGGAAAAGCACCGGACCGATCAGGGGGTACACCCCCCAGCATGCGGCCGTGCCCAGCGCCAGGCACAACGCGGACACCGGGGCATGGTTGCGGACAAAAGCGCCCAGCGTGTACTGGGCGGAAGCCTGGGCCTGGGCGGCAGTGGTCCACTGCAGCAGATGGCGTCGGCTGATGGCCATGCGCCAGAGGGCCCGTGTGATGGCGTCGAACGACAGGGCGGCAAGGGCGGGCAGCTGGCTCAATTGCCAAAGCGCCTGCGCCATGCTGCGGGCCACATCGCGCATGCCGACGTCAAAGAAGTGCCCCCAGGCGATGCCTCGCCGCGTGGGAACCAGCCCTGCCAGCGCACCCATCAAGGGGCCGGCCAGGAATGCCAGCACGGTGAAAACCAGTGCAGTCGCCACAGGCAGCGCACCCGTGAATATTGTCCAGGTTAGAAGCGCGAAGCAGGCCGGGGCGATCATCGAACGACGCAGGTTGTCTGCCATGCGCCACAGGCCCAGGGCATCAATGCCGTAGCGCTTCGCATACAGCATCAGCGGCAGCAATTGCCAGTCGCCGCGCGTCCAGCGGTGTACGCGTGATGCGGCCACGCCCGCGTGATGTGGGTGGTCTTCCATCAGCACGACGTCGCCTGCGTAGCCGCAGCGGGCAATGCTGCCTTCCAGCAGGTCGTGGCTCAGGATGGCACCCTCGGGCATGCGGCTGTCCAGCACGGCATGCACGGCCTCGACATGCAGCAGGCCCTTGCCGATGAAGTTGCCCATGCCGAACACGTCCTGGTACAGGTCGGAGGTGCCGTTGCTGTAGGGATCCAGGCCGCGCTGGCCCGCAAACATCGCATGGAAAGGTGAACGCTCGTGATGGGCCGACAGGGGCATGGCCACGCGGGGCTGCAGGATGCCGTAGCCGGCGGTCACGCGCCGCGTCTCGCGGTCGACGTGCGGCGTGTTCAACGGGTGCGCAGCGATGGCTACCAGTTCGCGCAGGGAGCCCGCCGGCAGGCTGGTGTCGCTGTCGAGCGTCAGCACGTAGCGTATGCCCGGCGCCAACCGCATGTTGCCGTCCACAGGGACAAATTGCGATGACGAGTGTCCGGCCAGTTGCCGCAACAGCATTTCGAGCTTGCCACGCTTGCGTTCCGCCCCGATCCATCGGCGCTCCGTCGCGGACCAGCTGCGCGGGCGGTGCAGCAGTAAAAATCTTGCTGGTAAGTCGGAGCTCGCCGGCGGGCAGGCTGCGTTGAGCGCGCGCAGTTTGACAAGGACGTCTTCGAGCAGCTCTGAATCGCCGGCCAGGCTCTCGGCGTCGGCGTCAGCCCAGTCTGTCAGCAGGGCAAACTGCGCATGGGTTTCGCGGCTGGCCAGCCAGTGCAGCTGCAGGCGGTGCACCAGTTCGCTGTTGGCACAAGCTGAAGAAAGCATCGAAGGTATCACCACCAGCACGCGGTGTTCAGCCGGGATGCCCGTGCTGAAATCGAGACGGGCCAGGGGCTGTATGCGTGTGGATTCAGCGATCAGCCGGTGGATGAGCGCAGCGACCACCTCTGACGCGGGCCAGACCATCAGCACCAGGGCCACCCACGCCGTCCAGGGCAGTGTGGCGAGGGGGTGCGCAGCCCAACTGAGCAACGCAGCGGTTCCGGTAATCCATGCGGCCGCGTAGAGCGGCAGGCGCCAGGCGCGCGGTGTTTCGGGGGCCGGCGATGGTTTGCGGGGCGCTGCGTCGGGCTGCAATGCTGCTTCCAGCAGCGGGCGGCCCGGTCCTATCAGGTAGTAGCCGGCGGTGTGTGCCGCCGGAGAGTTGTTGGGTTGGTGCGCGGCAGCCAGCACCGCTTCGGCGACGGCGCGCTCGGATTTACCGGTTTGCTGCGCCAGCCTCTCCATGGCGCGCGTGATCTGCTGGCGCGTCATTTCGCTTTCGCGGGAAAAGCTGGGCAGCCGGCGCAAGACCTGCAGGGAATGGCTGACCGGCTCGATCAGCTCCACCCACTCCACTTGACCTATGAGCCGCAAGGTGGTGATGATGTTGCTGACGGTCAGGTTGGCGGCGACCTGGGTGGTTTGCCCTTCGCCGATCATGCCCAGGGCATCGCCGCAATGCTTTTCGGTCCAGCGGACGAGGGGTGGCGCCGAAGGCGAGTCCGGCTCTTCACGTTCGGCGGGCATGCGCTGCCAGAGCTGCGTGAGATAGCTGCGTTCAAGGCCGTGGGCCTGCATCAGGCCGTACAGCTCGTCGAGATCCTGCAGGCTCAGTACGCCGGCCTTGTCCCAGGTGGCATGCGCCACTTCACGGGCCACCTTGTTCCAGGCGATGCGGTCGGCCATACGGCGCAGGTTTTCCAGCAGGACCACGCGCAGCGTGGTCGGCAAGGCCCAGAGTTCGCCAAGATTGAGTTCACTGACCTCCTGGTAGGCATGCAGGAAGGCCGTGAAGAGCTCCGGGTCCAGCACGCTGTCGGTGTGCGCTACATAGGCCCAGGCAATACCGTATACCCGGGGAAGGCCCTCCAACGGCTTGCTCGCCAGCTTGGGCAAATCCGCGTAGTAGCGCAGCGGGACGCCATCCTGGATCTGTTGCAGCTGGGCTTCGACAAGGTGGAAATTGTCGAGCAGCCATTCGGCGGCAGGCGTTACGTAGTGGCCTGTCAGCGAAGTCAGGGCGATGTAGTCGTAAGCAAGGCGGATTGCAGCGATGTTTTCCTGCACGCGCGGGAAAAAAGGCGGGCCGTGATCGGGGCTGCCGGCAGGCCTGATAGGCTGGGCTGCGGCCAGGCTGCGACCGTGTTCCTCAAAGCGCTGCGCACCGAAAAGTTCGGCGCGGATGGGTTGCTCTGCGCCGCCCTGGCGGGAGGCGAGCAGTTGCCGGGCGTAGGCGCTTAGGGTGTCCAGCCGCTCGATGACAGCGGGGGTCACGCGCTCAGGCTACGGCTAACAGGCCAAGAAAAATAGCCAGTATGGCCGCCACTGTAATGATGCGCGGTGAAGCCAGGGAGTGCGCGGACTGGAGCCCGGACTGGAGCGTAAAAAACCGGCTGCGCGAATGCGCACACTGGTTCATGTGTGACGCCAGATCGGCGGCGTCGGTGGAAACAAAATCGTTTTGAATGGCGGACGGTGAGTCGGCCATGATCTCCAGGGTAGTCATGATTTTGCGCTCCGGGGTAGCTGGTTTGGGCAACGCGTGGCGAAATGCCCGCATTGCTCCGTGTCTGACACCATGCTACGCACCGACCCCTCGCGGGGCCATCAGAAGACGCTGGAGTTTGTCTAGGACAAGGCCTACAGTATGCGCCCCTGGCAATACCCTTACAGCGAGAAACCTCTCACGTGCAGCATGGCTGCCCGTTGTTCACGACCGTTCAGCCTGTGTTGCGCAAGCCCGCGGCAATCCCGTTGATGGAAATGTGAATGCCGGTTTGCACCCGCTGGTCGGCCTGGCCGGCACGGTAGCGCCGCACCAGCTCCACCTGGAGGTGGTGCAGGGGGTCGATGTACGGAAAACGGTGGCGGATGGAGCGCTGCAGGGCTGCGTTGCCCGCCAGCCGCTGCTTTTCCCCGGTGATCAGTGTCAGCGCCTCGGCCGTACGATGCCATTCGGATTCAATCGCGCTGAAGATTCTTTTGCGCAGGCGCGCATCACCCACCAGCTCCGAATAGCGCGAGGCCAGTGCCAGGTCGCTTTTGGCCAGCACCATATCCATGTTGCTGAGCAGGGTGCGGAAAAACGGCCACTGCTTGTACATTTTTTGCAGCAATGCCAACGCTTCCCTGCGGCTGGCGGGCGTGCCGCCCTGCTGGAGGAATTGCTCGATGGCCGAGCCGAAGCCGTACCAGCCGGGCAGGGTCAGGCGGCACTGGCCCCAGCTGAAACCCCAGGGAATCGCACGCAGGTCTTCAATTTTCTGCGAAGCCTTGCGCGATGCCGGGCGGGATCCGATGTTGAGTTCCGCAATCTCGCGGATCGGCGTGGAGCCAAAAAAGTATTCGGTGAATCCCGGGGTTTCGTAAACCAGGTCGCGGTAGGCCGCCATGCTGGCGTGCGACAACTCGGCGGCGGCTTGCAAAAAGGCTTTGGTGGCGGGCTTGGTCGGCTGCAGCAGCGTGGCCTCCAGCGTGGCGGCCACCAGGGTTTCCAGGTTGCGCCGGCCAATCTCGGGATTGGCATATTTGGAGCCGATCACTTCGCCTTGCTCGGTCAGGCGGATCTGGCCGCGCACCGTGCCGGGCGGCTGCGCCAGGATGGCCTGGTAGCTCGGGCCGCCGCCGCGGCCGACCGTGCCGCCGCGGCCATGGAACATGCGCAGCTGGATGTTGTGCGAGTTGGCCAGTTCGTCGAACAGCTCGACCAGCGCGATCTCGGCGCGGTACAACTCCCAGTTGCTGGTGAAGATGCCGCCGTCCTTGTTGCTGTCGGAATAACCCAGCATGATGTCCTGCTCGGCACCGCTGCGCTTGACCAGCTGGGCGATGCCGGGCAGGGCGTAGAACTCGCGCATGATGGGCGCGGCATTGCGCAGGTCTTCGATGGTTTCAAACAGCGGCACGACGATCAGGTCGTTGGTGGCGTGGCTGTCGAGCGTGGCGTGCATGAGGCCGACTTCTTTTTGCAGCAGCAGCACCTCGAGCAGGTCGCTCACGGTCTCGGTGTGGCTGATGATGTAGTGTCGGATCGCTTCCTTGCCGAAGCGGGCACGTGCTGTGCGGGCCGCCTCAAAAATCGCCAGTTCACCGCGGGCGTGGGCCGAATAAGCGGTGCCGACCACGCGCAGCGGCCGTGCATCGTTGAGCAGGCCCATCAGCAGTGCGCGTTTGGCCGCTTCGTCCAGCTTGCCGTAATTCGCCTCGATGCGTGCAACGGCCAGCAGTTCGGCCACCACTTCTTCGTGTTTGTCGGAACTCTGGCGCAGGTCGACCGTGGCCAGGTGAAAGCCGAACACTTCGACCGCGCGGATCAGCGGGTGCAGGCGCTGGGCGATCAGCGCTTCGCCGTGATGGGCCTTGAGGGAGTCTTCGATGGTGCGCAGGTCGGCCAGGAAGTCCTCCGACTTGAGGTAGGCATTTTGCGGCGCTACGGCATGGCGCGCGGCATCGCCGCCGGTCAGGTCCTTGAGCGTGGCAGCCAGGCGGGCGTAGACGCCGGTGAGGGCGCGGCGATAGGGCTCGTCCTTGCGGTGTTCGCTGGTGTCGGGTGAGCTTTCGGCGAGCAGCCGCATCGCGGGACTGAACTCGACCAGCATGGCTGACAGCGAGAGCTCGCCGCCCAGGAAATGCACCTCGGTCAGGTAGTGGCGCAGCGCCACTTCTGCCTGCCGGCCCAGCGCGTAATTGAGGGTGTCGGCGCTGACGTTGGGATTGCCGTCGCGGTCGCCGCCTATCCATTGGCCCATGCGCAAAAAGCTGTGCACCGGCTGGTTGCCCAGTTCGCGTTCCAGGTTGGCGTAAAGCTTGGGAATCTCCCGCAGGAAAGTGGCTTCGTAGTAGCTCAGCGCATTTTCGATTTCATCGGCGACGGTGAGTTTGGAAAAACGCAGCAAACGGGTTTGCCACAGTTGCATGACGCGGGCGCGAAGCTGCGCTTCGTTGGCGGCCAGCTCGCGCGGTGTCAGCGCATCCTTGGCGGCATTGACAGCTTGCGCCAGTGCCTTGATGTCGTCCCGCGCCGTCAGCAGCAGGGCGATGTCGCGCTCGGCGTCCAGGATGCTTTTGCGCTGCACTTCGGTCGGGTGGGCGGTCAGCACCGGCGAGACAAAGCTGTGCGCCAGGGTGGTGGAAATGGTTTTGGTCGAGATGCCGGCCCAGCGCAGTCTTGCCAGCGCCACGTCGATACTGCCTTCCTGGGTGTCGCCCGCGCGCTCGTGCACTGCGCGGCGGCGGATGTGGTGGCGGTCTTCGGCCAGGTTGGCCAGGTGGCTGAAATAGGTGAAGGCGCGGATCACGCTCACCGTCTGGTCGCCGGACAGGCCCTTGAGCAGTTTCTTGAGCGATTTGTCGGCGTCGGCGTCGGCGTCGCGCCGGAAGCTGACGGAGAGCTTGCGCACCTGTTCGATCAGTTCGTAGGCGGCAACGCCTTCCTGCTCGCGGATCACGTCGCCCAGGATGCGGCCCAGGAGGCGGATGTCTTCGACCAGCGGGCGTTCGTTGTCCCTGGAACGAGTGGATGACCTTACGCCCCCACGTTCGCCCACTGCATGTGGCTCTCTGCCCGCCGAGGGGGCTGGCCTTGCTTGGGGCGCCCCAGCGCTGCGGCCGCTGCTCTTGTCGCTGACAGCGGAGTTATTCCTTTTTACGCGCGTGGAAGTGACCATCTCTACCCTCTAGTTCTTTAGCCTTGCATGCTAGCATTCACTTCCCCCCAAGTATTACAAGCAGGTTACGAGTGTCCGCAGCGTTTGAATCCAGACCGAATGATATGAAAAAAGTGGTCATCGCCACCCGCGAAAGCCGCCTGGCGATGTGGCAGGCCGAGCATGTGAAGGCGCTGCTGGAGTCGCGCCTGGGCTGGCAGGTCGAACTGCTGGGCATGACCACACAGGGCGACCAGATACTGGACCGCTCGCTGAGCAAGGTCGGCGGCAAGGGCCTGTTCGTCAAGGAGCTCGAAGTGGCGCTCAGCGAAGGGCGGGCCGACCTGGCAGTGCATTCGCTCAAGGATGTGCCCATGGACCTGCCCGAAGGGTTTGCGCTGGCCTGTGTGCTCGAACGCGAAGACCCGCGCGATGCTTTTGTCTCTAATCAATTTGCCTCGCTTGCGGATCTGCCGCAGGGCGCCGTGGTGGGCACTTCCAGCCTGCGCCGGCTGGTGCTGCTCAAGGCCATGCGTCCCGACCTGGTCATACAGCCGCTGCGCGGCAACCTCGACACGCGCCTGCGCAAGCTCGACGAAGGCCAATACCAAGCCATCGTGCTGGCGGCTGCGGGCTTGAAACGTCTCGGCCTGGAGTCGCGAATCCGCTGTACCTTTGAGCCCGCCCAGATGCTGCCGGCCGCAGGTCAAGGCGCCCTGGGTATTGAGGTGCGCGCTGACCGCACCGACCTGATGGCCGCGCTGGCCACCCTGGCGCACCAGCCAACCTGGCTGGCGGTGACGGCCGAGCGTACGGTGTCGCGCGCCATGGGCGGCAGCTGTTCCATGCCGCTGGCGGCCTTTACACAGGGTGCCGCCAACGGGGACGCCATGCAGCTCAATGCCGCATGGGGCGACCCTGCCACCGCAGAGGCGCCGTCCGCCGCCGCAGGCCCGCTGGCGCCGCTGGTGCAGGTCAACCAGACCGCCGTGGTGCGCAGCTTTGCCGAGGCCGAGGCCCTGGGCGAGGCCGTAGCGGCGCAATTGCGCGCCGGCGGGGCTGTGTGGGCCGGCAAAGCGCCGGGCGCCTGATGCCGCAGATGCCGGCGCCTCCGGCTGGCGCTACGACTCGCGTCATCGTGACGCGGCCCGCGCAGGATGCGTACCACTGGGTGCAGCAACTGCAGCAGGGGGGCTTTGCCGCCGAGGCTCTGCCGTTGATTGACATCGCCCCTGCTCTGGATACGGCCGCGCTGGAGGGCATCTGGAAAACACTGGGCCAATACGCCGCCTGCATGTTTGTCAGCGGTAATGCAGTGGAGCACTTTTTCAAGAAAAAAATGGCTGCAGCCCATACAGGACGGGCGCAAGCAGCTATTAATAACATAGCGGATGCCGATGCAATGCTGCCGGCTGCGCTGCGTTTTCTGGCACCCGGGCCGGGCACAGTGGCGGCTTTGGCGGCCGCCGGGGTTGCTGCCGGGCAGATAGATGCCCCGCCGGCCGATGCGGCCCAGTTTGATTCGGAAGCCCTGTGGGCGGTGATAGGCCAGCGCGACTGGCAAGGCAAGCGCGTGTTGGTGGTGCGGGGGGAAGGCGCTGCCTTGCCTGGGACCATGGCATCTTCCGGACGCGACTGGATCGCCCGCCAGTGGGAGGCTGCCGGTGCGCAGGTGGATTTTGTGGGGGTTTACCGGCGCCTTGCGCCTGTGCTCAGCGAAACGCAACTTCAGCGCGCGCGCGCGGCCAGCGGAGATGGGTCTGTATGGCTCTTCAGCAGCTCTGAAGCGGTGGCCAACCTGACGGCCTTGCCTGCGCTGGCCGGGGTGGATTGGCGCCGCGCCCGCGCGGTGGCCACGCATCCGCGGATTGAGGAAGCCGTGCGTGCTGCCGGTTGGGGTGTTGTTGTGGCGTCACGTCCTGCCCTGAAGGACATCAGGGACACACTTGCCTCGATAGAATCTCTTTATCCATGAGTGACAGTCCTAACGCCCAGCCTCCATCCTCCACGCCAGACAACGAGCCGGTGCTGGAGCGCGCACTGGTCCCGCTTCCCCCTCAACCCGTTTCGCCCGACGTCTGGGTGGTGCCGCGCAAATGGGCACTGCTGGTTGCCGTGCTGGCGGCTGCCGGATTGCTGGTAAGCGGCTTGCTGTGGCAAAAACTCGGCAATATCCAGGAAGAGCTGGCCCGCCGCAGCATTGATTCCGGCGCGCAGGCCATTGAAGCGCGCACACTGGCGCGCCAGGCCCAGGAAGGCACGCGCGAACTCTCTGCACGGCTGGCCATCCAGGAAACCCGCATCAGTGAAGTCAGCCTGCAGCGAACCCAGCTGGAGGAACTCATGCAAAGCCTGTCGCGCTCGCGCGATGAGAATCTGGTGGTTGATGTGGAGTCGGCCCTGCGCCTGGCCCAGCAGCAGGCCCAGCTCACCGGCAGCGCCGAACCGCTGCTGGCCGCGCTCAAGTCGGCCGACCAGCGCCTGTCGCGTGCCGCGCAGCCGCGCCTGAACCCGCTGCAACGGGCCATTGCCAAAGACATGGACCGCATCAAGGCCGCAACGCTGACCGATGTGCCGGTTCTCATGCTCAAGCTCGACGAACTGGTCCGCATGGCTGACGACCTGCCGGTGGCCAACGCCATGGTGGCAGCCGGCCAGCGTGCATTGCCTGCTTCGGCCGCGCCGGCTTCCGCGCCGCGCGCTGCTGCGTCGGCCGCGTCTTCCGCTGGAAAGTCTTCCATGCTGGTATTCGACAAGCTTGCTTTCGATGCCTGGTCGCAGCGCACGCTGGACAACCTGCGCGAAGAAGCACGCAAGCTGCTGCGCGTGAGCCGCATTGACCAGCCCGAGGCCGCCCTTGTGTCGCCGGAGCAGTCGTTTTTCCTGCGGGAGAACCTCAAACTGCGCCTGCTCAATGCGCGCCTGGGCCTGCTGTCGCGGCAGACGGATTCAGTGCGCGCCGATCTTGGGAGTGCCAATGCCTGGCTGGGCAAGTACTTTGATGCTTCGTCCCGCAAAACGCAGGCCGCAGCGCAGCTGCTGGCCCAGGTCCAGGGCCAGCTGAAAACCAGCGAGCTTCCGCGCCTGGACGAAACCATGGCCGCGCTGGCCACAGCGGCCGCAGGCCGCTGAGCGGGAAAAGGCAGGAACCAGCATGCGCGCTGCCCTCTGGCTTTTGGCCCTGTTTGGCGTGGCCGTTGCCGTGGCCCTGTTTACGGGCAACAACCAGGCCGTGGTTACCATCTTCTGGCCGCCGCACCGTGTCGATATTTCCTTCAACCTGATGGTGATGCTGCTGGCAGCGCTGTTCCTGGTGCTGTACCTGGCCTTGCGCGCCCTGTCGGTGGTGTTTTCGCTGCCGGCGGAAGCCCGCCGCTGGCGCGCCCAGCAAAAGGAACGCGCCATGTACGGCGCCCTCATGGACGCCCTGGCGCATCTGCTGGCGGGGCGCTATATCCGTTCGACCAAGTCGGCACAAAATGCGCTGGCGCAGGCAAAGAGCCTGAACCTGTTGACCGACGAATCCGGCCATGTGACAGGCCACAGCGCCAGCCGCGGCAAACAATTGCGTTCGCTGGCCCACCTTTTGGTGGCCGAAGCCGCGCAGGCGCTCCAAAACAAGAGCCTGCGCGACCAGCACCTGCAATTGGCGTTGAAGAGCTCACGCCATGCGCAGGAAGTGCGCGAGGGCGTGCAGTTCCGTGCGGCCCGCTGGGCGCTGGACGACCGTGACGCTGGTGCGGCACTGGATTGGCTGGGCCAGCTTCCGCAGGGGGCATCGCGCCGCACGCTGGCCCTGCGCATGAAGCTGCGTGCCTCGCGGCATGCGCGGCACACGGCGCAAGCGCTGGAAACCGCGCGCCTGCTGGCCAAGCACCGCGCTTTTTCGCAGGCGGCGGCGCAAAGCATTGTGCGCGGCCTGGCCCTGGAGCTGCTGAACGATGCGCACGACCCCGCGCAGCTGCAGCAGGCCTGGTTCTCGCTGGATGACACCGAACGCGCCATGCCCGAGCTGGTCGTGCATGCGGCGTCGCGCCTGATGGCGCTGCACGGTGACCCGGAACTGGCCCGCAGCTGGCTTCTGCAGGTCTGGGACCGCATGATGCAACCGCGCTCGGACATCGGCGACAACCTGCGCATCAAACTGATCGGCGTGCTCGAGGCCGGCCTCGATTCGCTGGATGCGGCCTGGCTGGCCCGCATTGAAAACGCGCAACTTAACCGTCCGCGCGACGCCAACCTGCAGTACCTGGCGGGCATGGCTTGCCTGAGCCGCCAGCTCTGGGGCAAATCCCGCCAGTTGCTGACGCAGGCGGCACCGGCGCTTCAGGACGTGACGCTTCACCGCAATGCCTGGCGCGCCCTGGCGCTGCTGGCTGAACAGCGTGAGGACGAGGCGGGCGCTGCGCAGGCTTACAAGCGCGCAGCGCAGATCTGACGGCGCTCTTTACGGCCTGGCGGCGGGCATGCCGCCCGCCGCCGGGATCCTTAAGGCTTGACGGACTGGGCTGCTTTGGCCCGCTTCGTGTAATCCTGGTAAGCCGGCAGTGCGATGGCGGCGAGGATACCGATCAAAAAGAGGATGGGGAACATCAAGCCGCCGATTTTGACCAGCAAGCCGTTGGGAGGCGGCGGTGCACCGAAGCGGTTGCCGCCTGCCGTTCCCGAATTGATGAGCCATATCAGGCCCACCAGGGGGATGAAGGCCAGGATGGCCGTCCAGCCGCTCCAGTCCATGTCGTGGCTGCGCTGTATGGTCAGCAGCACCATGAAGATGAGGTAAGGAATGGCTGCCGCGATGCCAAGCCAGCCTGCCGCGCTTCCTTTACCCACGGCGCCGGCAACGATACCAACCACGATGGCACCCAGCAGCATGACCAGGTAACCGACCAGGCTGTAAGCCAGGTAGCGCAGCCGGCCGATCCGACCCTTGGCCGAGAACCACTTGACAGGTTGCGTCTGTCCGCTCTCGTCGTCATACACATCAGCGACAGCCGCACGCGGTGCGGCATAAGGATTCATGGCTTCAGACATTTCTCTTTCCCTCCTGTTGTTGAAAAACGAAGAATAACCGCTGCCGGGCTGAATGCAATGCCCGCTTACAGCAGGCCGGCGCGTTTGACCGCGTGGTAGCGGTTCACGAGCGAGACGGCCAGTTGCGTCGGCTCCACGTCCATTGACAGCGGATCCTTGCCGACGACCCGTGCAAAGGCGTCGCGCCGCGACTGCGCAAACAGATGGGCGGCCGCCACGTCCACCGCGTCGGCCGGGGTAGACAGGGCCTGGCCGGCGATACGGCCCAGCACACGCTCGCGCAGGCTGGCCACCAGCACCAGGTGCTGGCGGCGCAGCAGCTTGATCGCCGGGCGCAGCTCCGCCGCGTCTTCGTCGCGGAAGTTGGTGAGAACGATGACCAGCGCGCGCCGGCGCTGCACGCGCAGCAGTTCCTGTGCGGCCAGCAGGTAGTCCGAATGCGTAGCGCCGGGCTGGATGTCGTGCAGCCGGTTCATCAGCGCGTTGAGGGTGGCCGCGCCCTTGCGCGGCGCGAAGTCGCGGCGCTGCCCCGGCGCGCAGCCGAAGGTCATGGCGCCGACCTCGTCGCCTTCTTTCAGGGCGACATAGCTCAGCAGCATCAGCGCGTTGAGGGCCTCGTCGAAATGGCTGCCGCCGTGGCCGTCCTGCTCGGGGCCGCCTTCATCGGCGCGCATGCGGCGGCCGCAGTCGAGCAGGAAGAACACGCACTGGTCGCGGTCGTCCTGGAATTCGCGCACGATGGGCCGCTGGTGGCGCAGCGTGGCCTTCCAGTCGATGTGGCGCAGTGAATCCCCTGTTTTGTAATCGGCCAGCTGGCGGAAATCGGTGCCCAGCCCGCGCTGCACGTAGGTCTTGATGCCGATCTGGGCCAGCCGCCGGTCGCCGGAAAGCCAGGCGTAGCGCGCCAGCGCGGCGAAGTTGGGGTACACGCGCAGCTTGCCAGGCTGACCCAGCGACTGCTGCACCTCAAAGCAACCGCCGCGGCTGCGCCAGCGCAGCTGGGTCGTGCCGAAAAGGGCCACGCCGCGCTCCCGCGCCGTCGCCGTGTAGCGCAGCTCCGCACGGGAAGCCGCAGGCAGGGTCAGGGTCTGCGGCAGGCCGTCAAAAGCAAAGCGCGGGTCCACTTCGTCGAACACGGTCACCGTCCAGGCCAGTGGACTTTCGTTGACAAGCACCAGCGTGAGCACGGTGGGCACGCCCAGTGAAAAGGCGCCGGGCAGCGTGCGTTCGATGCGCAGCGGCGCCGCATTCCACAGGTGCCGGCTGCGCCAGAGATCAAAAAGCGCGCCTGCCAGTCCCAGCAGCGTCCCGGCCCCGGCCAGCCGCGCGACGTGGTCCACCGGCAGGCCCGTCAGCAAGGCCAGGGCCGCGGCCACGGCGATGCCGGCCAGCACCCTGACAGTGGGTTTTGCGGGAATGACCAGCCAGCGCATGCGGGCGGGGCCTACAGTCGGGGCGCCTGGACGCTGCCCTGGGCGCTGCGCAGGAGCTGGTCCACATCCAGGCCTTCCAGCTGCGCGTCGGGTGACATCATCACCCGGTGGCGCAGGGCCGGCAGGGTCTGGCGCGCCACGTCATCCGGGGTGATGAAATCGCGCCCGTCCATCAGGGCGGCGGCCCGGGCGGCGCGCACCAACGCCATGGTGCCACGGGGCCCCGCCCCCGACGAAAGCCCGGGCCAGTCGCGCGTGGCGCGGGCGATGCGGACCGCATAGTCGACCACCTGTTCGTGGGCCTGCACCAGGCTGGCCAGGCGCTGGAGTTCCAGTACCTGTGCGTCGTCCAGGCAAGGCCTGACCGCTTCGAGCGGCAGCTGGTTGCCGGCGCGCAGGCCGGTGGTGAGCTGCACGATCGATTTTTCCTCGGCATGACTGGGAAAATCGATGTTGATCTTGAGCAGGAAGCGGTCCAATTGCGCCTCCGGCAGCGGGTAGGTGCCTTCCGTGTCGATCGGGTTTTGCGTTGCCATCACCATGAAGGGGCGCGGCAGCGGCATGGCCCTGCCTTCCAGTGTGACCTGGTATTCCTGCATCACCTCGAGCAGGGCGCTCTGGGTTTTGGCCGGTGCGCGATTGATTTCATCGGCCAGCAGCAGGTGGGTGAAGACCGGCCCCTGATGTACACGCAGCGTGCCGATGCCGGACTCGCCGCGGGTCGATGGATCCAGCACCGAATGGCC
The DNA here is from genome assembly GCF_056405995.1 of Polaromonas sp. P1_E11. Classification (NCBI taxonomy): domain Bacteria; kingdom Pseudomonadati; phylum Pseudomonadota; class Betaproteobacteria; order Burkholderiales; family Comamonadaceae; genus Polaromonas; species Polaromonas sp. P1_E11. The sequence goes on along the minus strand of NZ_JBFUBA010000001.1, from coordinate 1,003,120 downwards.
GGTGATGTCTGATGGCATCAGGTCGGGCGTGAACTGCACACGCGCATAGCGCAGGCTCATGGCCTGCGCCAGCGCCCGCGCGAGCAGCGTTTTCCCCAATCCGGGCACACCCTCGATCAGGACATGGCCGGACGCGACCAGCGCCACCAGGGTCTGGTCGACGGCTTGCATCTGGCCGACCACGGCTTTGCCGACTTCGCGGCGCAGGGTCTGCAGCGATTCGGCTGCGCGTATCAGTTCTTCGTTGGGAATCGATGACATGGTGGTTTCTCGGGTTCAGGATGAAGGAGCAGATGAAGGAGTCGGTGAAGCGGCGGATGAAACGGAAGCCGAAGCGGGCGCCGCCAGGGGTTCGCGGGCATCGAGCCGCCGGCGTGCGGTTTCGATCAATTCGAGGTCGGCGGCCAATACGGCGGGGTTGCGCGGCTTGTCGGCCTGGGCGTGGTCGAGCGCGCGCGCGTCCAGGCCGGTGGCGCGCGCGATTTCGGCGCTGCGGCGCGCCGGCTCGAGCTGCGAGAACCGGACCAGTTGCCGCGCGGCTGATTCGTGCAGCGCGCGAAGCTGCGCTGCGTGCAAAGCCTTCGGCCCGTGCGTATGGAGAAAGCGCGCTGTGCCGCGCACTTGCTCGGCCATGGAGCGCCGGTGTGCGGAAGCGGCCGGCGCCAGGGGGCCGAAGCGAACGCTGGCGCGCCAAAGTGCCAGCGCAAGAGCCAGCAAGCCGAGCAACAGTGCGGCCCAGGCCTGGTGCCAGAGCCAGGGTACAAAGGGCTCCCTGGCTTCTTCGGCCACGAACCAGAATACCGCGTCGCTGCGAGCCTGCAACGCCGCTGCGACCAGCGAGGCATTGTCGGCGCGCAGCAGGTTGTTGTTGTTCAGCAGCGCCCACGCACCGATGACAGTGACCGTGCCCTGGCCTACGCGCACACGGGCGGCCTCGGCGCCGCCTGCACCTTGCAGGGACCACAGCAGGGCAGCCGGGTTCGCCGGTAGATATTGGGGGCCGAAATAAGAGCCGCAGACCCGAAAGCTCCGGGTGTCGGCGTAGCTTGCCGGTACTTCGTCGGGCTCGGCCAGCGTGCGGCAATCCATGTCCTTGGCGTTCCTGTCAAAGACTCGGGGGGGTGTCGGCACCTGGGGCCTGACAGGGCTTTCTTCCCTCATGGGTAGCCAGCCTTTCAGCGATTTGTGACCGGCCAGGAAGCCCGGAATGACCAGATGCCCGCCCTTGGCGACCCATTCTTGCAGGCGTTTGGCACGCTCCGGGAACAAGTCCCAGTTATTTGAGACCAGCACCAGCCTGGCCTGCGGCGGCGGCATGGCGTCCAGGCTTTTGTGTTTGCTGACCCGCGCACCCAGGGCACCCAGCAGTTTCTCGGTCGCGTAAAGGGGGTTGCTAAGTGCTTCGCCCTTGGCCGGCGTGGGCGTGTCGGCATCGACCCATTCAGTGGCCGACATCAGCCAGGCGCCGCCCGCCAGCAGCAGCACGCCCAGCAGGACCAGGACCAGCCGGTCTCTCATGCCGCCGCCTTCGCCGGCCTGGCCGGTGCGCTCAGCCGGGCGTCAAATTCGGCGCACAGCGCCAGCACGCTGGCCGTGGCCGGCAGGCGCCCGCCATAGGCCGCCAGCTGCCAGGCGGCGACCAGTCGCGAAAAGAATTCCAGCGACACGGGTGCCAGCCGGCCTTCGCTGAGCGTCACGCATTCTCCTTCGGTGCTGGCGTTGCGGATGGGCACTGCATGCAGGTGCACAAGACGCGAGAGCGCGCCGCGGTAAAGCAGCGACAGCGCGGGCCGCCGCTGGCCGCGCTGCCAGAGCGAGGCGACCTCGGAGCCCACGTCGTCGGGCAGGCTTTCAGGCCGTATGTCCAGGCTGCCGATGTGGCTGGGCAGGGGCGCCATGCGGTGCCGGCCGCCGCCGGCCCGCACCTGCACCCAGCGCCGTATGCGCACCACCAGCCAGGCCAGGGCCAGCGCGCCCAGTGCCCACACCAGCAGGCGCGCGCCTTCAGACACCTTGGTCATGAAATCCTTAAGCCAGTCAAAATTGTCGCGGTCCTTCTTCTTGTCCTCTGGTTTTTTGTCCTGGTTCTTGAAGCGCAGGGATTTTTCGCTCTTGCTGCCGGGCAGGTTGGGATCGGCGCGAACCCGTTCGGCAGCCGTCTGTACTTGCCGGCGTGAAGGCGGTTCCGCGGGTGCTGCGGCAGCTTGGCCGGCCGGCATGCCCGTCGCACAGCCTGCCATCACGGCGCAGACCGCGGCCCATCGCCGTGGGAAAGAGGGTCTTGCGGCATCGTGGCAGGCGGCCGTCATGGCTTGCCCTTCAGCGGTGCGGGGTTGAAGGCGCGGCGGAATTCCTGCTCGATGTCCCAAGCCTCAAGTTCGACGCGGCGGTTTAAGTACATCGCAAACCCGGCAGCGACAAAAAACGGCTCGATCAGCCCGACGACAAAGGCGTACAGCGCCGCGAGGAGAATGCTTTGCAAAGAGGATTCCGAATCGACCAGCCAGCGCCCCAGCTCGATGAGGCTGCCTTCGGGCGCAAACCAGAACAGGATGGACAGAAGGGCGAATTCCAGCGCGAGCTCGGTATTTGAAAAAATCATCTGCATGCCGGCGCCCGCACCGCGCCGTCCGTGCAGCAACTGATCGCGCCGCTTGCGCCTGGCGCCGCCGCGCTGGCCTTCGAGCTGGTCTATGGCCTGGGTGTATGAGCGCCAGGGCGACAGCCGTCGCCACAGCAGCGTTCGCAGCAACTGCCCGCCCCACACCTGGGCTCTCTGGTCCCACAAATCCTTCCAGCGCGTGGACTGCCCGAACACCGCGCGCGAAAGGATGAACAGCAGGCTGCGGTCAAACCAGGGCTTGAGCCAGAAAATCAGCAGGCCGGGCAACCAGCCGGCGAATTCCGCGGTGCAAAGCAGCAGCGCGACGACCACGACGTACATGGGCAGGAAAGTCCGCCAGATGGAGCCGGCATGGCGGCGCACCAGCGCGACGCCCAGATCGGCGGCTTCGGCCATGGGCCGAGGCCGCAGCGCGACGGCCAGTGCATCAACCTGCATGACGCTGCCCTTCGGCCGCGGGCGCGCCGTCGGCGCGCGGCCGCCCCTGCCAGCCCAGGTAGGCCAGCACCAAGGCCCAGCAGGCCGCACCGGCGCCGTATTTCACAGCCGGCGTGACCCAGCGCGCCGAGGACCAGAATGCTTCGACGGCGGCGGCAATCAGCAGCAAGCCGATGACGCCGTACATCACCACGATGGCGTGGCGAGCGGCTAGCCGCAGCGCCTCGAGCCGGGTGTGGCGGCCTGGTGCGATCAGGGCGTAGCCCAGGCGCAGCCCGGCCGCGCCCGAGAGCACGATGGCCGTCAGCTCGAAGGCGCCGTGGGTGATGACGAAGGAGCAGAAGTTCTCGCCATGGCCCGAGGCGATCAGGTAGCCGCCGACGGCTCCTATCTGCACACCGTTGAACAGCAACACGCCGGCGCTGCCGACTCCGCCGAAGATGCCGGCCGCGAAGCAGCGAAAACCGATTCCGATGTTGTGCATGACGTAGTAGCCGAACATTTCCCAGTCGCCGCTGGCGTCGCGATTGCGACCGAAGAACCTGGCGCTGTCGTTGTACATGCCGTCGAACTGCTGCACCTGCGCTGCGTTCATCAGGTGCAGGATGAAGCCCGGGTCGCGGTAGGTGGCAAGGCCCGCGGCCAGCAGCGGCACCACGAACAGCAGGGTTGCCACCAGCAGGTAGGCCCGGTGCGCGCGCACGGCCTGCGGGAAGTCGACCAGCACCAGCCAGCCCAGGCGTGCCAGGCCGTAGTCGTGCCGCCGGTAGATCAACCGGTGGGCGTTTTGCGTCAGGGTTTCCAGCCGCTGCGTCAGATGAACGGGATAGGCACGGGCCTGCGCCAGCGCCAGGTGTTCGCAAACGCGGCGGTAGAGAGTGGCCAGCCGCGCGCCATCGAACTTGCGCTGGCTCTCGGCCGTGCCTATCACCGTCTCGAGCTCAAGCCAGAGCGGCGCGTACGCCGCTTCAAACTGCAGGGGCGTCATGGCTTGGTGCCTTCTTCGCGCCGGCCCATCAGCCATTGCGCCACGCCCAGCAGGCGCTGCGTGGCGCTGCTGCCCGGCGCACCGGTGCCCAGCACTGGTTCGGCCAGGGCTGCGAGTTCACCGAAGCGCTCGGGGGTCAGCCGCGTGGCGCGGCCGGCCCAGGCCAGCACCGAGGCCTGCTCGGCGGCCGACAGCGGCCGTGCGGGGGCCAGTGAGGGTGACAGAGGGACGGCGCCGTGCAGCTTGACGGCTTCACCGAAGACCACCAGGGTGCCGGCGGCCAGGTCGCCCAGGCGCTTGCTGTCGCTCCGCCAGAGCATGGACAGCATGCCGGCACCGAAGAGCGCCGGCATGAAATCGGCTGCGCGCAGCAGGTTGCGGGTCAGTGAGGCGGCAGGCGTTACCGGCAGCCCTGAATCCATGACCACGCGCAAGCCCATCACTCGTTTACCGGGGGTGGCCGCCGCACGCGTCAATTCGAACACCACGGGATAAAACCATTCAAGGCCGAAGTACGCCAGCAGCAGCACGGCGGCCCCGGCCTTGCCCATCAAGCCGACCGTCACCACAATAGCGATGAACAGGCAGGACCGTATGGCCAGGTCGATCAGGTAGGCCTGCCCGCGCGCGACGATACCGGCGGGGCGCAGGGACAACCTGATGCCTTCCGGCGTTTCGGCCGTGTAAAGCGTGTCAAGGCGCGCGGTGGTCACGGGGCGTGGGGCTCAGGCCTTGACGACGATGGTGTCGGCAATCTCGTCGTGCAGGCAGCGGCGGGACTTGCGAAAGATCAGCAGGCAATCGATCAGCGAATAGATCCAGATCACGACCGCTATGAGGCTGGCCGCGTAACCCACGCCATAGCGCAAGGCCAGGCGCACGTTGGAAACGGCTTCGCCCGAAGGCCTGGTAATGCGTATCTTGAGCAGGACTTTGCCAATCGTCTGCCCACGCGTTGCGAGCAGGTGGCCGTTGAGCAGCAGGAAAAGCAGGGTACTGACGACCATGCCCACGGGATCGACGGCGGACCACGCGCCACGCCCTGACGTGTCCCAAGGGTTGTAGGGTGTCAGTACCGACACCAGCCAAAGCACCAGGCTCAGGAAAACAGTATCAAGTATGACGGCGCCAAGCCGCTGGCCGCGGCCGGCCAGTTGCGGGCCTTCGGTCGTTGCGGCTACATCTTCCACATTGGCCTGCGGCGGCGCATAGCGCGCATCGTGCTGCGGGTTGTCCATCGTCCTCTCCCTCTTGTCGGTTTTGTTGGCTGATTCTAGGGCCTCTTAACGACATTGCTGCAAGATAGGAAGGGCGTAAAAAAGGCCCGCATTTGCGGGCCTTTTGGTGAGGTGCCGCTTATGCGGCAGAGGTCGGCGCGTTTACTGGCCGGCCGATTGCTCGAAAGGCAGCTTCACAGCGCCGAGGTCGCGCTTGGTCTCGACCAGCACCAGCGGGCCTTCGTCGGCGGCCACCAACGGTGGGCGCTCGCGTGGCACGTGTACGGGCTTGACTTCAGCGGCAATGGCAGCTTTGGCTTCGGCGATCTTGGCGGCATCGGAGTTGACCCACTGCAAGCCTGAGGACTGGGCGACCTGAACCAGATCCTGCAGGGGCAAGTCGTAAGACTGAACCTTGGGCAGGCTGGCGGCAACCGGTGCAGCGGCTGGCGCCGGTGCGGGGGCAGGAGCTGCTATGGGTGCGGCAACGGCTACCGGGGCCACGTAGGCTGGAGCCGGTACAGCAGCAGGAACGGCGGTGGCCACCGGTGCTACAAATTCAGGAGCCGCTTGCGCGCGCAGCTCTTGGGCTTGCGGCTGATTAGGCTCTGAAAATTCGGTTTCCCCGCTTGTCTGTCCGGCTTCTGCGGGTTGCTCGCCGCGCTCACCGTTTTCGCCGCGTTCGCGGCGGTCGCGACCATAGCGGTCGCGGCTACGGCGTTCGCGTGGCTGGCGTTGCTCTTCGGCCTGGCCGTTTTGCGCAGGGGCGATCACATTGCCGGCATCGTCCAGCACGGGGGCTGTCGCTGCGGCTTCAGGGTTGAAGCCGGTGCTGCCTTCAGCAGCAGCGTTTTGGCCTTCGGCGCCTTCCGGGCGGTCTGTGCGGCGGTCGTTGCGACGGCCGTTGCGGTCACGGCGGCCTTCACCACGCTCTCCACGTTCACCACGCGGCTCACGGTTGCCTTGTGGGCGTTCGCCGTCTTGCGGCGCGCGTTCCTGGCGCGGTTCGCCGGCTTCACCGCCCATGGCGGCTGCCATGGCGGCCTGGTTGGCCAGTGCGAGGTCCTGCTCAACGGGGTCGCGCTGGATGCGCTCGCCGCTGCGGTCACCACCGCGCTCGCCACGTTCACCGCGCTCGCGGCGGCCGCGGCCTTCGCGGCTCTGATTTTCGCTGCGGGGCTGGTCGCCGGCATTTTCAGGACGGCTTTCACCGCGGGTCTCACCGGCTGGACGTTCCTGGCGGCCGGCTTCGTTGCGGCCTTCCGGGTTGCGTTCACGGCGCTCGCCGCCACGGCCTTCATTGCGGCCTTCGCCACGGCCCTGGCCCTCTGGGCGGGGTTCGCGTCCTTCGCGGTTTTCGCCTCGGCCTTCACCGCCGCGTCCTTCGCTGCGGCCACGGCCACCGCGGCGGCCTCCGCGTTCGCCGCCACGGTCCGAACGCTCACCGCGTCCATCGCCACGGCCATCGCGGCCTTCACGCCGGCCTTCGCCGCGCTCATCTTTTTTCACTTCTTTGGCGACAGGTGCCGGGGCCGGTGCTTCCGCACCGCCGAACAGGCTCTTTATCCAGCCGAAAAAGCCTTTTTCTGCAGGGGCGGCCACTGCCGGGGCAGGGCGGCGCGACTGGGGCTTGGGAGCCGCCTGCGGCGCCACTTCCGGCTTGGGCGGGGCCACAGGCGCGGGTGCGTCGGGCAGTACGCCCTTGATGATGGGCTCCTGCTTGTTGTGCTTTTCCTGGCTGCGGCGCGTGACGGTGGTCGGATCCTCGATTTCGTCGGCCATCTTGTAGCTGGCGGCGATGTTGTCCAGGCGCGGGTCGTCGTGCTTCAGGCGTTCCAGGCGGTAGTTGGGGGTTTCCAGTGTCTTGTTGGGCACCAGCAGCACGTTGATGCGCTGCTTGACTTCGATCTTGGCGATCTCGGAGCGTTTTTCGTTGAGCAGAAAAGACGCCACGTCGACCGGGACCTGGCACAGCACCGAGGCCGTGCTGTCCTTGAGGGACTCTTCCTGGATGATGCGCAGGATCTGCAGTGCCGAGCTTTCGGTGTCACGGATGTGGCCGGAGCCGCCGCAACGCGGGCAGGGGATGGACGCGCCCTCCGACAGGGCGGGGCGCAGGCGCTGACGGCTCATTTCCATGAGGCCGAACTTGCTGATGGTCCCGAACTGCACGCGGGCGCGGTCTTGCCGCAGCGCGTCGCGCAGGCGGTTTTCCACGTCGCGGCGGTTGCGCGACTCTTCCATGTCGATAAAGTCGATGACGATCAGGCCACCCAAGTCACGCAAACGCATCTGGCGCGCGACTTCGTCGGCGGCTTCAAGGTTGGTGCGGGTGGCGGTCTCTTCGATGTCGCCGCCCTTGATGGCGCGGGCCGAGTTGACGTCGACCGACACCAAAGCTTCAGTGTGGTCAATGACGATGGCGCCGCCGGAAGGCAGCTGCACGGTGCGGGCATAAGCCGACTCGATCTGGTGCTCGATCTGGAAGCGGCTGAACAGCGGCGCGTCGTCGCGGTAGCGCTTGACGCGGTGCTCGTGCTCGGGCATCACGTGGGCCATGAACTGGCGGGCTTGCTCGTAGACGTCGTCGGTGTCAAAGAGGATGTCGCCGATGTCGCTGTTGAAATAGTCGCGGATCGCGCGGATCACGAGGCTGGATTCCTGGTAAATCAGGTAAGCGCCCTTGCCGCCCTTGCCGGCGCCGTCGATGGCGGTCCAGAGCTTGAGCAGGTAGTTCAGGTCCCACTGGAGCTCAGGCGCGCTGCGGCCGATGCCGGCGGTGCGCGCAATGATGGACATCCCGTTGGGATATTCCAGCTGGTCCATGTTCTCTTTGAGCTCGGCCCGGTCTTCGCCTTCGATACGGCGGCTCACGCCACCACCGCGAGGATTGTTCGGCATCAGGACCACATAGCGGCCAGCCAGGGAGACGAAGGTGGTGAGGGCTGCACCCTTGTTGCCGCGTTCTTCCTTTTCGACCTGGACCAGCAGTTCCTGGCCTTCACGGATCACATCGTTGATGCGCGCCTGGTTGACGGGCACGCCCTGGGCAAAGTATTGCTTGGAGATTTCCTTGAACGGCAGGAAGCCGTGGCGGTCTTCGCCGTAGTCGACGAAGCAGGCTTCCAGAGACGGCTCGACGCGGGTGACGACGGCCTTGTAGATGTTGCCCTTGCGCTGTTCGCGCCCTTCAATTTCAATTTCGTAGTCGAGGAGTTTTTGTCCATCGACGATCGCCAGACGGCGTTCTTCAGCCTGTGTGGCGTTTACCAGCATCCGTTTCATGGGTAGCCTTCCTTATCGTTCTTCGTTTTGATGTCATGTTTTGAACATCAATCACATGCCCAAAATGGGCCAACGACGCCGGAGGGACGCAGTGCGAACTGGAGGAATTGCCGGAGAGCTTTTGACAGCGCGCGGCCGACCGAAATGAATCGGTCAGCGACGTGGTCTGGGCGTAGGCGCGTGGATGGAGCGAGCAGGGGTCAAACGGGTGGGTGCTACAAAAAAAGTAGCTGGTTGCGCCCGCTGTACAAGGGCTGGCGGCTGATTTATGCCAAAAACAGGGCCCACGAATGTCGTGAGGCGCCGCAGGCACATATAAATCAGACTGACCAGTGTTGTCATCAGAGGGCTACCCGTTAAAGGACTTGATCTCGACTGGATCCGCATGCAGCCTGTTGTTCATGACTTGGGCTGCACACATGGTATTCCGTAGTGTTGTTCGCAAAACGTCGACTCTTCTACCGTGCAAAGACGCTCGCCGCGAGGTGCCTGGCACTCGTCGCTTGCGGGCAATTGCCGGCGTGGGCATCGACCTTCCAGCAAGGCTGCTTGTTTGCCTTTTCAGGGCCGGGGACTTGCGTGGACTAAACTCCAGACAAATCAACCACTTACAGCGCATCGCTAGTGAAACACATTATAGGGTCAGCAAAGGGCTTGGCAAGGAAACCCGGGAAAACACCGGTATGGCCGCCCGCAGCCGTGTCCGCGCCCACCTCGGCACCACTCATTCCCCAGGCGGCGGCCCCGGCCGCGCCGCAGGCCACGCTGGTGACGGTAGATGAAGACTATGCGGGCCAGCGCCTCGACAATTTCCTGATCCGCCAGCTCAAGGGTGTGCCCAAAACCCATGTTTACCGCATCATCCGAAGCGGTGAAGTGCGGGTGAACAAGGGCCGGGCACAGGCGGATACGCGTGTGGAGACCGGCGACATCGTGCGCCTGCCGCCGGTGCGGACTTCGGAGCGAGCCGGGCAAAAGGCTGAGGCCATGGCCCAGGAAATCGCCCGGCACGGTGCCAGTTCGACCACGGGCGGCTATGCACCCTCCCGCGAATTTCCGATTCTTTTTGAGGACGACTTTGTGCTGGCCATCGACAAACCGGCCGGTGTGGCCGTGCACGGCGGCAGTGGTGTGAGCTTCGGCGTGATCGAACAGCTGCGCATGGCCAGGCCCGAAGCCGACTTCCTGGAGCTGGTGCACCGGCTGGACCGCGAAACCAGCGGCATCTTGCTGATCGCCAAGCGGCGCATGGCGCTCAAGCTGCTGCAGGAGCAGTTCCGGGAGCGTGAAACAGACAAGGTCTACCTGGCCCTCGTCGGCGGCGACTGGCCGGCCAATCACCGCGTGATCGACAAAGCGCTGCACAAGTATTTGTTGCCCGATGGTGAGCGGCGTGTGAAAGTGGTGCCCAACGACCACCCCGACGGCATGCGCTCGGTGACGCTGGTCAAGGTGAAATCGGCCTTTCCCGCCAGCCCGCTGGCGCCGGCGACGTCCTTCACGCTGCTGGAAGTGACGATCAAGACCGGCCGTACGCACCAGATCCGCGTGCATCTGTCCAATGAAGGTCATCCGATTGCCGGGGACGACAAATACGGCGACTTTGAGTTGAACCGGGCGCTGCAGAGGTCCGCCCCGGGCACGGGATCGCTCAAACGCATGTTTCTGCACGCCTGGAGCCTGAAATTTAACCATCCCAAACTGCGCAAGGTCGTGCACCTGCAGGCGCCTTTGCCGCCTGAGCTGCAACAGTTTTTACCGGCGCAGGTTTCCACATGATTCGCGGGGGCGCTGAAGCGCATGGCTCAAAGAGCGCAGCCAAGCCGATACGGGGAAGGTTCAGCGGCCTGGCCGGAACAGTGCTGATGTTTGTCTTGGCCGGTCCTGCCCTGTACGGTGTGGCGTATTACCTGGTGGCAGGTGAGCTTGGGCGCGGCGAATTCCGGTGGAGCGAAGTGCCCTCGGTCATCTTTTGGCCGCTTTTGATGGAGTTCATGTTCTGGGTGTCGTGGGGAAATATTGAAACGATGCTTCTGTTTCCGCTCCCCACCCTTTTGGCGGCCGCGGTTTTTTGGCTGTTGAACACGCGGATGGTGCCTTCCCTGCACGCCGTGTCTGCATTTCGTTTTGTTGTTTCCAGATCGGCAATCTGCCTGGTGGTTTGTGTGTGCGCTTTTGTGGCCTTGAATCCGGGGACAGTGACACAAGGATGGGATGCGCTGTATTTTTACAATCCCCACAACCGGCATCCGTTCGACGACTCAGGGTGGGGGTTTCTTGAAAACTATGGACCGCTGTTCCATTTGACGGTGCTCGGCCTGGCAAGCGTCTTGTTGGGCGCAATTTACGGGTTCTCGTCGTGGTGGCTCCGTAAAAACCGGAACAACTGACGCCTGCATTTCAACGTTTGTCCATGTGCGCGCATAGGCAGGCCTTCCCTAAGACAATATCTCCATGCAAACCCGAAATTTCGACCTGATCGCTTTCGATTGGGATGGCACGCTGTTTGATTCGACCAAAATCATCGTGCGCTGTATCCAGGCCGCGGTGCGTGACGTGGGCGGCACGGTCCCCACCGACAAGGAAGCCGGCTACGTCATCGGCCTGGGCCTCATGCAGGCGCTGGCTCATGCCGCGCCTGATGTACCCCCTGAAAAATACCCCCAACTGGGCGAGCGCTACCGCCATCACTATGCTGCGCATTACGACGACTTGAGCCTGTTTGAGGGCGTGCTTCCACTGCTCGACGCTCTGAAAGCGCGCGGCCACCTGCTCGCGGTGGCCACCGGCAAGTCGCGCCGCGGCCTTGACGAAGTACTGCGCACCGTAGAGCTCAAGGGCGTGTTTGACGGATCCCGCACGGCTGACGAGACGGCAGGCAAACCCGATCCGCGTATGCTGCATGAGCTCATGGCGGAGTTCGGTATTCCCGCGGGGCGCGTGCTGATGGTCGGTGACACCACCCATGACCTCCAGATGGCGGTCAATGCTGCTTGTGCCAGTGTGGGAGTGAGTTATGGCGCGCATGAGCCGGACACATTTACCGATCTGTCGCCGCGCCATGTCGCACATTCGGTGCAGGAACTGCACGACTGGCTGCTGGCCAACGGTTAATTTTCCGATGACGTCCACGGACCCCCGGCAAGCTTTGTGCAATAGCCGCGACCTGCTTGAAGGCGGGTTGGCCGTGCCGTTCGACGTCATTTATGCCGGGCAGACCTGCCGTGCCTTTGCGGTGCGTTACGAAGGAATGGTCCACGCGTATCTCAATCGCTGCACCCATGTCGCGATGGAACTGGACTGGCAGCCCAACCGGGTGTTTGATGCCGGGGGGCAGTGGCTGTTATGCGCCAGCCATGGCGCCGTTTACCGTCCGGATACCGGCCTGTGCGCCGGCGGGCCTTGCCAGGGAGGGCTGGTCAAAATCGAGCTTTCCGAAATCGAAGGGGTTGTTTATTGGCATTCTGCTTACAACCTTAAACCGCTACAGTTCTAATACCTCTCTAAACTATCGCCCATGAACGACCCCCATCGCCCCGACCCTCCCATGGACTCTGATTCGCTGCGCGAATCTGATTTTCGGCCCAACCAGCCGGAGTCCCTTCCGCCTTATTCTCAGGCCAAAAAATCCGCCGCTGATCCTTCCGCCAGCCCCGGCTGGGAGCGCGCGACGCTTGAGAAACTGGCTTTTGCTGCGCTGAACGAGCAAAAAGCGACGCGGCGCTGGAAAACCTTTGTGCGCCTGTCCTGGCTGGCGTTTTTTATCGCCCTCGTGTGGATGGCGCTGCACCGCGGCACGCCTGCCAGCGATGCGACTGTTCCGCACACGGCCGTGGTGGAAATCAAGGGTGAAATCGCCGCGGGCGCCGACGCCAGCGCCGAGTTCGTCAACGCGGCGCTGCGGGCCGCCTTTGAAGACGAAGGCGCCAAGGCTGTTGTGCTGCTGATCAATTCGCCCGGCGGCAGCCCGGTGCAGGCCGGCATGATGAACGACGAAATCCTGCGCCTGAAGGCCAAGCACAAGAAGCCGGTTTACGCCGTGGTCGAAGAAACCTGTGCCTCCGCCGCTTATTACATCGCCGTCTCGGCCGACAAGATTTACGTCGACAAGGCCAGTATTGTGGGCAGCATCGGTGTGCTGATGGATGGTTTTGGCTTCACAGGCTTGATGGACAAACTGGGCGTGGAGCGCCGCTTGCTGACGGCCGGCGAAAACAAGGGCTTCCTTGATCCGTTCAGCCCGCAAAGCGAAAAACAAAAGGTCTTTGCACAGGCCATGCTGGACCAGATCCACCAGCAGTTCATCGCGGTGGTCAAAGCCGGCCGCGGTAAACGCCTGAAGGAAACGCCCGAGATGTTCAGCGGCTTGTTCTGGAGCGGCCAGCAGGCGGTGGAACTGGGCCTGGCCGATCAGCTAGGCAACCTGGAGTATGTGGCCCGAGAAGTGGTCAAGACCGACGAGATCATTGACTATACCCGTCGCGACAATGTGGCCGAACGGCTGGCCAAGAAGTTTGGCGCGGCGATGGGCGAGGGTGCCATGAAGGCCTTCAAGGCGATCCCGGCGCTTCGCTAGGGCGACTTGAGAAGGCGATGGCCTTTGTTAAAAAGCCCGCTTCGCGCGGGCTTTTTTGTTCGTGTCTGGCGCTTTAGCGGCCGATACAGAAAACGGTTGGCAATTCCAGTGGCGCCTGGAGCTTGTCGCGTTTCCAGCCGCTGACCTGCGCGCTGCGGGACCAGCCTTTGGTCATCGTCAGGCCGCAGCTCAGCGCCAGCCGGGTGTTGCCCTGCAGCGTTTGCAGCAGCGACTGGAACAAAGCCGCATTGCGATAGGGCGTTTCGATGAAGAGCTGGGTCTGGCCGGATTTGAGTGCCAGGGATTCCAGTTCCCGGATGCGCTGGACGCGCTCGGCCGGTGCCTGCGGCAAATACCCGGAAAACGCAAAATGCTGGCCGTTCAGGCCGCTCGCTGCCAGCGCCAGCATCAGTGACATCGGGCCCGTCAGCGGCACAACCTCCAGCCCCAGGTCATGGGCGGCGCGTACCACGGAGGATCCCGGGTCGGCAATGGCAGGCATCCCGGCTTCGCTGACCAGGCCCATGTCGCGGCCTTCCACGGCCGCCATCAACAGGGGGCGCGCGTCGAAGTTGCCGGTATGGTCGCCTTTTTTGTGAACCTCCCGTGGCAGCTCCTGGATTTGCTGCGACTGCAGCGGCGCGCTGAGCGGCTGCAGCGCGTCGATACGCTTGAGGTAGGCGCGCGTGCTTTTGGCGTTTTCGCAGATCCAGCAGGAGAGCCTGGCGGCGATTTGCACGGTACCCAGCGGCATGACATCCTGCAGAGGGGCAAGGTCGTCGCAGCCGAAGTCGAGCGGCGCAGGCACCAGGTAAAGTTTCCCTTTCGCTTCGCCGCTCATGGCTGGCTCCCATGGGCTGAAAGCAGCCTCACGCCTGCGGCTTCGATGAGCCTGCAGGTGCGGATCAGCGGCAAGCCGATCAGCGCAGTCGGGTCGTCGTTGTCAATCGATTCAAGCAGCGCGATGCCGAGGCCTTCGCTTTTGGCACTGCCCGCGCAATCGTACGGTTGCTCGGTGCGCAGGTAGTTTTCAATTTCGTCATCCGTCAGCGCGCGGAATTTCACCCTTACTGCAGCCAGGCTTTGTGCTTCATAACCACTGTCCAGGCACACGACGGCCACAGCCGTCTGAAAAATGACGGTTTGCCCCCGCATCCGGCGGAGCTGGGCGACGGCTTTTTCGTGGGTGCCCGGCTTGCCGAGCGGCTGGCCGTCTAGGTCGGCGACCTGGTCGGAACCGATGACAACCGCATCGGGAAATGCCTCGGCGACAGCCCTGGCCTTGGCCAGGGCCAGCCGCTCGGCCAGCGGGCCAGGGAGTTCGCCGGCATGGGGCGTTTCGTCCACAGCGGGCGCGACCACCTCAAACGGGATGTGCAACCGCTGCAGCAATTCCCGGCGATAGCGGGAGGTCGAACCCAAGATCAGGGGGCGATTTTGCCCGGTGTGTGTGGCGATTGCGGCGAGGTCGGGAACAGGATTCATGCCTTGATTCTCTTACACTGCACTCATGTCCAGATCCCCGCAGCCCAACCGACTCAACATGACCGCTTTCGCCCAGGATGGCGTGGCGCTTTCCGAAATTACTTTGCTACGAAATATGGAGCGCCTCGCGCACGAAGCGCAAGGGTTGCAGGCCGATTCGGCAGTGAAATGGCAGGCGGTCGGCGAGTTGCGCCCGCGCCCGGGCGCCGAAGACGACGTATGGCTGCATCTGACGGCTGAGGCCGTTGTGCCTTTAACCTGCCAGCGCTGCATGGGTGTGGTTGCCACTCCTGTAGAGGTGGACCAGTGGTACCGCTTTGTGGCCAGTGAAGACATTGCCATGGCCGAGGACGACCAGTCTGAAGAGGACTTGCTGGTGATGGAGCCCCAGTTCGATCTGCTCGCTGTGCTGGAAGACGAGTTGCTGATGGCCCTGCCGCTGGTGCCCATGCACGAGGTGTGCCCTGTCGCGCCCAAACTGCAGGCGGGCGATCTTGGCGACAACGCAGATTCGGCGGGCGGCGAGGGTGGTGAAAAACCCAATCCCTTTGCGGTTCTGGCACAGCTCAAAGCAAAAAAGTAGTAATTTAGAATTACTTATTTTTCGGGTAAACCTTCCAGATTTGTCGGCATTTCACCAGTCGCGGGTTGAGGTGATGAAATTTGTCTCGCATCGAGCTATAATCAAAGGCTTCGCGTACCAATGCGGTGAATACGGTGACATGGCGTTTAAAGCGCCTTGGGCCGATATTCAGGTCCAGCTGTCTGAACTCGGATTTTGGTGCGTAATTTACCAACCTTACACCCCATCAGGAGCGGATCATGGCCGTCCAGCAAAACAAAAAGTCACCTTCGAAGCGCGGCATGCACCGCTCGCACAACGCACTCACCGTGCCAGGCATTGCCGTGGAGTCCACCACCGGCGAAACCCACCTGCGTCACCACATCAGCCCCACCGGTTTCTACCGTGGCCGCAAGGTGCTGAAAACCAAATCCGAAGCGTAATTCCACGCTTTGAGCATGGGCCCGCACTCATCCTGCGGGCCTTTCTTTTGCCTGAATTCCACTCTCTCTTGACTGCACCGGTCTCCTCATGATCAGGATCGCTGTCGATGCCATGGGCGGCGATATCGGCCCGGCCGTCACGCTCCCAGCCAGCCTGGCTTTCCTGGATGGTCATCCGGATGCTGCTGTGGTGCTGGTCGGCCAGCCCGAAGTCCTCGCCGGGCACCCGTTGTACCCCCGCCTTCAAGCCCATCCGCGCTGCCAGATCGTTCCGGCCAGCGAGATTGTCACCATGGACGATCCCATCGAGATCGCCTTGCGGCGCAAGAAGAACTCCTCGATGCGGGTCGCGATGAATCAGGTCAAGGATGGCGTGGCCCAGGCGGCAGTGTCGGCCGGCAATACCGGCGCCTTGATGGCCATTGCCCGTTACGTCCTCAAAACCCTGGAGGGCATAGACCGTCCAGCCATTGCGACCCAGTTGCCCAATGCCCTGGGTGGCGCCACCACGGTGCTGGACTTGGGGGCCAACGTCGACTGCACCGAAGATCACCTGCTGCAGTTTGCCGTGATGGGATCCGCTCTGGTGGCGGCCATCACCAGCAACCCCACGCCCAGTGTCGGCCTGCTCAATATTGGCGAAGAAGCGATAAAAGGCAGCGAAATTATCAAAAAAGCCGGCGAATTGTTGCGTTCTGCGTCTAATTCCGGTGATTTGAATTTTTACGGAAATGTCGAAGGTAACGATATTTTCAAGGGAACGACCGATATCGTCGTCTGTGACGGTTTTGTGGGCAACGTCGCACTCAAGGCCAGCGAAGGCCTTGCGAGCATGATTGGTGGCTTCATAAAAGCTGAGTTCTCCCGCAATATCTTGACGAAAATCGCCGCAATCATTGCTTATCCGGTGTTAACTGCGTTTAAAAATCGAGTTGATCACAGGCGTTACAACGGCGCTGCCTTGCTCGGCCTGCAGGGTCTGGTTTTCAAAAGCCACGGCTCAGCGGATGCCTTCGCCTTTGAGACGGCGCTGAATCGGGCTTATGATGCGGCTCGGAACAATTTGCTTGAGAGGGTGCGCGAACGCATTGCCCATGCGGCCCCTTTGCTGGTGGCAGCGCAGGCGACGCCCCCTGCTGATGCGCCGGCCGACACCTCCTCAATGCCAGTTGACTCAGCAGTCTCAACACCGGCCACTTATTAATGACCCGTTACTCACGCATCACCGGCACCGGTAGTTATTTGCCGCCGCGCCGACTGACCAATGCCGAACTGGCCGCCGACCTGGCGACCCGGGGTGTGGAAACCTCCGATGAATGGATTGTGGAGCGCACCGGCATCCGGGCCCGCCACTTTGCCGCGCCCGACGTGACCAGCAGCGACCTGGGTGTGGAAGCCGCCAAAAATGCCCTGCAGGCTGCGGGTCTACAGGCTGCTGACATCGACCTCATCATCGTGGCGACCTCGACTCCGGACATGGTGTTTCCCTCGGCGGCCTGCATTTTGCAGAACAAACTGGGCATCGCCGGTTGCCCGGCCTTTGACGTGCAAGCTGTGTGCAGCGGGTTCGTCTATGCATTGACCGTGGCCGACGCAATGATTCGCACCGGTTCGGCCAGCAAAGCGCTGGTGATCGGCGCGGAGGTATTCTCGCGCATCCTGGACTTTTCAGACCGGACCACCTGTGTGCTTTTTGGCGACGGCGCCGGCGCCGTGGTGCTTGAAGCCTCGGACACGCCCGGCATTCTTGCCAGTGACCTGCATGCCGACGGCAAGCATGTCGGCATCCTGTGTGTGCCGGGCAGTGTCTCGGGTGGTCAGATCCTGGGCGACCCCTTGCTCAAGATGGATGGCCAGGCCGTGTTCAAGCTGGCTGTGGGCGTGCTTGAAAGCGCCGCGCGCGCTACGCTGGCAAAAGCCGACATGACCGATGCCGACATCGACTGGCTGATTCCACACCAGGCCAACATCCGCATCATGCAGAGCACGGCCAAAAAACTGAAGATGCCGCTCGAGAAGCTGATTGTCACCGTCGACCAGCATGGAAACACCTCCGCGGCTTCTATCCCGCTCGCGCTGGATGTGGCTGTGCGCAGCGGCAAGATCCAAAAAGGCGACACCCTCATGCTCGAAGGCGTGGGCGGCGGCTTTACCTGGGGTGCGGTGCTTCTCAACTATTGAGTGGCTCCCACCCATCTGCCAGGCTTTCACAGACAGGTGGGCATTTGAATTTCAGACCGTCCGGTGTATGGGATCGCCTTGCAGCAGCCTTGCTGGTGTTGGCTTTCGCCCTGGCTGGATGGAAAATCCTGCAGCGCCCGCCGGCCACCCCTTTTGCGGCATTGCCGGCCAGCCCTCCGGCTGATGCCGTCAAATCCGTGCAACGCACCGGCTTGCCGGCGCAGCAGATTTCGCCGGACGGCCGTTTTCGTTTTGATGCGCAATTTGTCTCATCTTCTCCCGGCCAGGCCGTGCATGCGGCCTCCCTCGTGGAGTTGCGCGATGGCCGCTTGCGCGCGGTCTGGTTTTCGGGCTCGCGCGAAGGCGCGGGGGATGTCACCATCCAGACCGCGGTGATGGACCCCGCCAGCCTGCGCTGGAGCGCGGAAAGCACGTTGTTCAACCGTCAAACACTTCAGCAAGGCCTGTGGCGCTATGTCAAGAAACTGGGCAATCCGGTGATTGCCCGCGCGCCCGATGGCTCGCTCTGCCTGTGGATGGTCAACGTTTCATTGGGCGGATGGGCGGGCAGCTCCATCAGCTGGGCACGCTCCACGGATGAGGGCGCGACCTGGAGCGTGCCGCGCCGCCTGGTGACGTCGCCTTTCCTGAACATCAGTACGCTGGTCAAAGGAGCACCCGTCAGCTTTGAAAGCGGCGAGACCGGCTTGCCGGTGTACCACGAGTTCGTCACCAAATTCGGCGAAGTCCTGCGCATCAACGCTCTGGGCCAGGTCGTCGACAAAGTTCGCGTTCCCGGTAGCCGCACCGGTCTGCAGCCGGTTGTGCTGATTTCGGGGCCAAAGAAGGCGCAGGTCTATATGCGTTCAGGCAATGCCACGGCGCTGATGGTTTCAGACACCACGGATTCCGGCAAGACCTGGTCGCGCGCGCATGCAAGCATCTGGCCCAATCCGGACTCCGCCGTGGCCGGCGTCGTGACGAACACCGGTACGCAATGGCTGGCCCTGAACCCGGCACCCCGAAATCGCGAAATGCTGGCCTTGCTGCAAACCGAGGCGGGCGGCTCGTTTGATGGGGTGGCGCCATGGATTGTGGAGTCGTCCGCAAATCCGCAGGCCCGCACGTCCCTCGGTGACTACGAGCGCCTGTTGACGCAGGAACTCAAGGCCCGCGGCGCCCGCGACGACGAAGCTCAGGCCTATGTGGCCAGCGCGCGGCGTCAACTGTGCGGTGGCCAGAGCTGCTCCCAGGAGTTTTCCTATCCCTACCTGCTGCAAAGCCGCGACGGCTACCTGCACCTGATCTATACCTGGCATCGCACGCGCATCAAGCACGTGCGGCTGGATCCCCTGCAAACCCTCCAGGCCGCGCAAGCGGCGACCGGCCATGCTTCCTCCGGCAAATGATCTGATCGCCTTGCTCGGCATTGATCTGGTGCTCAGCGCCGGCTGCCTGCGGCTGCTGGGCTGGCGGCGTGGCGTCGCGCCGTGGGGCAAGTTTGCTACTGCTGCGGTGTTTGTACTTTTGTGGTGCCCGGTGGGGCCGGCCCGTTTACCGCTCGTGGCCTATGTGCGCGGCATCAGTTCGGACCTGAGCATTTCTTTGGTGGCTCTCGCCTGTCTGGGCATGTACCGGCGACTGTCGGGCGCCCGCTTCATGGATCGCCGCGAGCGCATGCTGGTGAGCGTTGTCCTTGCTGTGGGCGCATTGTTCTTGTACCCGTTGGCCCTGGGCTGGGGTGACTGGGATGCCTACCGGCTGGGCTGGGGTTCGCCAGTTCTGTGGGCGGCGCTTCTGTCGCTGTCGCTGGCATGCTGGGCCAGGGGATTTCGTTTGCTGCCCGTGCTGGCAGCTTTGGCTTTACTGGCCTGGGCTGCGGGGGCGCTGGAGTCCACCAATCTGTGGGACTACCTGATAGACCCCTGGTTGGCCGTTGCGGCTATTTATCAGTGCGTCAAATCGGCTGTCGGATGGGGTTTTGCACGGCTGCGTGGTGCGCACAGTGGCGCTATGCCGTCGTCAGTCTGACAGACTGTGCTTCAAAAAATGACTGTTCATCTTCTTAAAATGCATGCGGATGCTTTTCGGCGCCCAAGAATTCGACCCATGGAGTAATTATTTGAAATCGTTTGCTATTGTTTTTCCCGGCCAGGGCTCGCAGTCGGTCGGCATGCTGGACGCCTGGGGCGACCATCCTGTGGTCGCACAGACGCTGGCCGAGGCCTCCGAGGCGCTCGGCGAGGATGTCGGCCGGCTGATCAAGGACGGCCCCAAGGAGGCGCTGGCGCTGACCACGAACACGCAGCCTGTCATGCTGGTTGCCGGTGTGGCGGCTTACCGCGCCTGGATAGCCGAGACCGGTGCCGCGCCGGCCGCCGTGGCGGGCCATTCGCTGGGTGAATACTCCGCGCTGGTGGCTTCCGGCGTGTTGACGCTCACGCAAGCCGCGCCGTTGGTGCGCTTTCGTGCGCAGGCCATGCAGGACGCGGTCCCGGTCGGCGTAGGCGCGATGGCGGCCATTCTGGGCATGGAAGCCTCCAAAGTGATTGAAGGCTGCGCCGAGGCCGCACTCAGCTTCGGGGCCAACACCAACGAAGTGGTCGAAGCCGTCAATTTCAACGACCCGATGCAGACCGTCATCGCGGGCAGCAAGGCTGCGGTTGAGAAAGCCTGCGAAGTGCTCAAGGCCAACGGTGCCAAGCGCGCCTTGCCCCTGCCGGTGTCGGCTCCCTTCCACTCCAGCCTGATGAAGCCTGCAGCCGAGAAGCTGCGCGAGAAGCTGGCCGCCATCGAATTCGCAGCGCCGAAAATCCCGGTCATCAACAACATCGAGGTAGCCGTCGAGACTGACGCTGACCGCATTCGCGCGGCGCTGTACAGGCAGGCTTTCGGCCCCGTGCGCTGGGTGGAATGCGTGCAGGCCATCAAGGCACGCGGCCTCACGACGCTGGTCGAGTGCGGGCCTGGCAAGGTGCTGGCCGGCATGGCCAAAAGAATCGATTCCGAATTGACGGGTGTCCCTCTGTTTGATCCCGCCTCCCTGGCGGAAGTGAAGGAGTTACTGGCATGAGCGAAGTCAAGTTTGAAGGCCAGGTCGCACTGGTCACCGGCGCATCGCGCGGTATTGGCGCGGCCATTGCGCTGGAGCTGGCCCAAAAAGGCCTCAAAGTGATAGGCACGGCGACCAGCGATGAAGGCGCGGCCAAAATCGGCCAGGCCCTTGCGGCTTTCCCTGGGTGCGCCGGCAAAAACCTGAATGTGAACGACGTTACCGCCGCCGAAGCGCTGATTGACGCCATCGTCAAGGAGCACGGTGGCCTGCAGGTGCTGGTCAACAATGCGGGCATCACGCGCGACATGCTGGCAATGCGGCTCAAGGATGACGATTGGGATGCGGTGCTGGACACCAACCTCAAGGCCGTGTTCCGCATGAGCCGCGCCGTGATGCGCACCATGATGAAGCAGCGCTACGGCCGCATCGTCAGCATCACATCCGTCGTTGGTGCCTCGGGCAACGCGGGCCAATCCAATTACGCGGCAGCCAAGGCCGGCGTGGCCGGCATGACGCGCGCACTGGCGCGCGAACTCGGCTCGCGTAACATCACCGTCAATTGCGTCGCGCCGGGCTTTATCGAGACCGACATGACCGCCGGATTGCCGGAAGAGCAGCAAAAAGCCCTTTTAGGGCAGATCCCGCTGGGCCATCTTGGCAAACCGCAAGACATTGCGCACGCTGTGGCCTTTGTGGCGAGTCCACAGGCGGCCTACATTACAGGCCAGGAGATTCACGTCAACGGCGGCATGTATATGTAGCTCTTGAAGCGTCAGCCCTGCAGTTTCATGAAAACAGCGGGCTGACAGTGGTAAAACACGGGAAATCGAAGCCGGTTTTTATCCGTCCGGCGCGGTGCTTAGGGAAACGACTCTAACGCGGTAAAATCACGGATTAATTTACAACCCTCAGAGGGAACTATGAGCGATATCGAAGCACGTGTTAAGAAAATCATTGCCGAACAACTCGGCGTGGAAGAAGGCCAGGTCACCAGCGAAAAAGCCTTTGTGGCCGATCTGGGCGCTGACTCCCTTGACACCGTAGAACTGGTTATGGCTCTGGAAGACGAGTTCGGCATTGAGATTCCCGACGAAGACGCCGAGAAGATCACCACCGTCCAGAACGCGATTGACTACGCAAACACCCATCAAAAGGCTTGAGGCAAGGCTTTCGCCTGCCTTCGCCGTCATCAAGCCTGAAAAGTCATTCCAGGGCTTTTCGGGTCTTTCTCAGGATTTCTGAATGAGCCGTCGTCGTGTCGTCGTGACAGGTCTGGGTTGTGTCAGCCCGGTAGGTAATACCGTGGCTGAATCCTGGGCCAATCTGATTGCCGGTGTGCCCGGAATTGATCTGATCACGCAGTTTGATGCAAGCAGTTTTGCCTGCAAATTTGCCGGTGAGGTCAAAGGCTTCAATATCGCGGATTACATTCCCGAAAAAGAAGCGCGGCACATGGATCGCTTCATTCATCTGGGTCTGGCCGCGGCTTGCCAGGCGGTGGCCGACAGCGGCCTGCCGACAGGCGAGGCGCTCGACGGCGAACTGGCGACCCGCATTGGCTGCAATATCGGTTCGGGCATCGGCGGTTTGCCGATGATCGAGCAAATGCATTCCGAGCTGGTCAATCGCGGCCCGCGCCGGGTGTCTCCGTTTTTTGTACCTGCCTCGATCATCAACATGATTTCCGGGCATGTATCCATCAAATTCGGTTTTAAAGGCCCGAACGTCGCGGTCGTAACTGCGTGTACGACGGGACTTCATGCGATCGGCCTGTCGGCGCGCATGATTGAATATGGCGATTGCGACGTGATGGTGGCCGGTGGCGCTGAGTCCTGCGTCTCTCCGCTCGGCGTAGGCGGCTTTGCCGCAGCGCGTGCCCTGTCCACCCGCAACGAAGACCCTAAAACAGCGTCTCGCCCCTGGGACAAGGACCGTGATGGTTTTGTGCTGGGCGAGGGCGGCGGTGTGCTGGTTCTCGAAGAGTACGAGCATGCCAAAGCGCGGGGCGCCAGAATTTATGCTGAACTGACCGGGTTCGGCATGAGCGCAGACGCATATCACATGACAGCGCCCGATGTCGACGGACCGCGCCGCTCCATGGTCATGGCGTTGAAGAACGCAGGTGTCAATGCCGACGAAGTCCAATACCTCAATGCGCATGGCACGTCCACGCCGTTGGGCGACCTGAACGAAACAAATGCCGTTAAAGCCGCGTTCGGCAGCCACGCCAAAAACATGGTGGTCAGCTCGACCAAATCCATGACGGGTCACCTTTTGGGCGGCGCCGGCGGCATTGAGTCGGTGTTTACGGTGCTTTCGCTGTATCACCAGAAAATTCCGCCGACCATCAATATCTTCAACCAGGATCCCGAGTGCGACCTGGACTACTGTGCCAATACCGCGCGTGACGCAAAAATCGAGGTTGCCGTCAAAAACAATTTCGGGTTCGGCGGCACCAACGGTACGCTGGTCTTCAAGCGCGCCTGATTCCCGGCTCACGCACGTCCAACAGCCTGCCTTGAGCCTGCACAACGCCCCGCCGGTTGTTTATCCGCTGGGGCGTTCGCGTTTTCTGGGCACTCTTTTGTTGGGTTTATGGCTGTCCGGGCTGCTTTTAGCCATGCTCTGGTATTTCAATGGAAGCCGTCAGCTGGATTGGCGCATCGGCCTGGCACTTACTGCCGCGTTGGGCGCTGGTGTGGCAGCACATATCGGTTGGCGAAATTCTCCGTCGGGCCACTTGGCATGGGATGGCGAAGTGTGGCGCTGGGAGAGCCCGGGATACCAGGCGGGCGTCGCCGAATATGAGCTTTCAGTCCTTGCCGATTTCCAACACTATTTACTGCTTCGGCTTGAAAATTCTGCTCACGCACGGTTGTGGCTCTGGGTGGAGCGCGGCGTCATGCCGGAGCGATGGCTGGACCTGCGCCGCGCGGTCTACTCGCCGCACAAGTCGTCTTCCACCTTGTCGCCGCATGATTTTCTGCCGGCAGAACCCGTGCTGGCTGTGGCAGTATCGGGGTCTATGCGCCCAGTTGAAGCCACGTCACAAAACCCATGAGCGCTGACCTGCCTCCGCCTCAACTGGAAAAAGCAACCGACAGCGATGCCATGCTGGTGGAGCGCACCGTTGCAGGCGACCAGAAGGCATATGAGCTGCTGGTCATCAAATACCAGCGGCGCATCCAGCGCCTGATAGGCCGTATGGTGCGCGATGTGGACCTGGTGGAAGATATCGCCCAGGAAACGTTCATCCGCGCCTACAGGGCCCTGGCGCAGTTCAGGGGCGAGGCCCAGTTCTACACATGGCTTTACCGGATCGCGGTGAATACCGCCAAAAAGGCCCTGATGGACCTTAAACGGGATCCAACCGTCTCTGAAAACTCCTTTAAATCGGGCCAAAGCGATGAAAGCGATGAAACTTCCCCGCTTGAAAACGAACTAACAAGCTCGGAAACGCCGGAAGCCGTGCTGGCCACCAAGGAAATTGCGGAAATCATCAATGCCGCCATGGAAGCCTTGCCTGAGGAGCTTCGCCAGGCCATTACCCTGCGTGAAATAGAAGGGCTGAGCTACGAAGAGATTTCAGAGGCGATGGATTGCCCCATCGGTACAGTGCGGTCCCGGATTTTCAGGGCGCGTGAGGCAATTTCGCAGAAGGTGAAACCCTTGCTGGAAAACCAGAGCGGCAAGCGCTGGTGAGGCCGCAGCACCCAGGAGCCCCAATGAACCCACGAATTAGATCCCGTATTTTGAGCCTTTCAAAACGGCAGTTCCGCTGCCCACGAACATGATGAAACCGTCAATGCAAACCAGTGAACTCATGTCTGCCCTGGCCGATGGTCAATTGGACGGGGACGAACTTGTGGCTGCGCTCGATGCCAGCCGGCACGACGATTCAGCGGTCGCCGCCTGGGACACCTATCACCTGATTGGTGATGCTTTGCGATCTCCTGCGCTTCGGACCAAAGGGGCGGACGTGGCCTTTTTGGCGCGCCTGAACCAGCGTCTTGCCCTTGAAACCCCTGCCGGTTCGAGTTTTCACCTTGCTGCTCCGGCCGTGGATGTCGTTCAGGTCCCCGTGCAAGCAATGTCCCCGCCGCACGACGAAGCCGCCAATGACAGTGATTTCCGCTGGAAGCTGGTGGCAGGATTTGCCTCGCTCGCCGCAGTGGTTGCCATTGCGTGGAATGCTTCCGGCTTGCTGGTGCCCGGCTCGGCACCGCAGCTTGCCCAGGCGCCGCTGTCACAGCAAGTGGTGGTTGCTTCGCCCCAGGGTCCAATGGTGCGGGACGCCCGGCTGGAGGAACTGCTGGCTGCCCACAAGCAGCTGGGGGGTACGTCGGCCCTGCAGGAGCCCTCGGGCTTCTTGCGCAATGCCACCTTTGAAACGCCGCAAAATGCAGGGCGCTGAGCGCGCGCCTGCTTGCCGCCCGGCTTTGGAAATACCATGAAGTTCAAGCTATTTCGCCTTCTAGCCCTTGCGGGATGTGCGCTACCAGCTATGAATTTTGTAGCGGCGCAGGTGTCGCCACCAGCCCCTGCTGCGACGCCTGTGGAATCCCGCAACATCAACGATTGGCTGATGCGCATGCATGAGGCTTCCAAAAAGCGCTCGTACATCGGCACCTTTGTCGTCTCTTCCGGTGGCGCCATGTCCAGTGCGAAGATTTGGCATGTTTGCGAGGGCGACCAGCAAATGGAGCGGGTAGAAACGCTGACGGGGGCGCCGCG
The DNA here is from genome assembly GCF_056405995.1 of Polaromonas sp. P1_E11. NCBI lineage: Bacteria > Pseudomonadati > Pseudomonadota > Betaproteobacteria > Burkholderiales > Comamonadaceae > Polaromonas > Polaromonas sp. P1_E11. Next base: position 977,533 of record NZ_JBFUBA010000001.1, on the reverse strand, counting down.
CTCGATTTTTCGCCACAACGACCAGGTGGTCACCTTCATGCCGGACCACAAGGTGGTTCGCAGTGAAAAGCGCGAGTCGCTGGGTATGTTCCCCCAGTTGCTGCAGTCAACCGATAACCGGATTGCCGACTATTACAAGGTCCGTCAGGAGGGTACCGAGCGCGTGGCGGGCGTCGAAGCCGATATCGTGCTGCTGGCGCCCAAAGACAACATGCGGTTTGGCTACCGGGTCTGGACAGAACAGAAGAAGGGCCTGGTCGTGAAGCTGCAGACGCTCGATACGGACGGCAAGGTCCTGGAGCAGGCGGCATTTTCAGAATTGCAGCTCGATGCACCGGTCAAAATGGACAAGCTCCTCCAGATGATGGGCAAGGTCGACGGTTACCGTGTGGAAAAACCTGTTCTCGTGAAGACCACGGCAAGCGTGGAAGGCTGGCTCCTGAAGGCGCCTGTGGCGGGCTTCAAACCCATGAGTTGCTACAAGCGGCCGGCGACGGCACCGGCACCTGCCGGCACTGCGACGGGTGAAGAGCCCCTGCAGTGGATTTTCTCGGATGGTTTGGCGTCGGTGTCAATTTTTGTTGAACCGTTCGACCGCCAGCGCCACGGTCAGGAATCGAGCTTGTCGATGGGCGCCACCCAGACGATTACCCGGCAGCTCGACGCCTATTGGGTCACCGTGATGGGCGAAGTCCCGATGGGCACCTTGAAGCTTTTTGCGAGTGGGCTGGAGCGCAAGAAATAATATGCGCCGGCGCTCCTGGTACTTTTCTCGGGGCCCACGTGCTGCAACAGTTTTCTCCGGCGCCAGCCTTGGTTGCCGCCGGGTGTGATGGCCGTATGACAACATTTATGACGAGGCTGATGATGCTTGAATTGAACTGGAAACCCCTGCGCTCCTGCCTGACTGCGGCCGTCGTAGGAAGCACTGCGGTCCTGGCGGTGCTGCCGGTCGCGCCTGTCTGGGCGCAGAACCGTACATTGCCGGATTTCACAGACCTGGTGGAGCAGGTGGGTCCTTCGGTGGTCAATATCCGCACACTGGAAAAATCCAAGGCAGCGGCTTCCGGAAGTGCCGATGAACAGATGCTGGAATTTTTCAAGCGCTTTGGCATACCGGTCCCCCCCAATATGCCTCGCGCACCCCGGCCGGACCGCAGCCCTCAGCCTGACGAAGATCAGCCGCGCGGCGTCGGGTCGGGTTTCATCCTGACGGCCGACGGCTTTGTGATGACCAACGCGCATGTGGTGGAAGGCGCCGATGAAGTCATCGTCACCTTGACCGACAAGCGCGAATTCAAAGCCAAAATCATCGGTGCGGACAAGCGCAGTGACGTTGCTGTCGTCAAGATTGAGGCGACGGGGCTGCCCGCAGTGAAGATCGGCGACATCAACCGCCTCAAGGTCGGGGAATGGGTGATGGCCATCGGTTCGCCATTTGGCCTGGAAAACACCGTGACCGCAGGTATTGTGAGTGCCAAGCAGCGGGATACCGGCGACTACCTGCCCTTTATCCAGACCGACGTTGCCATCAACCCCGGCAACTCCGGCGGGCCCCTGATCAATATGCGCGGTGAAGTAGTGGGTATCAACAGCCAGATCTATTCGCGCTCCGGCGGCTTCCAGGGAATTTCCTTTTCCATCCCCATAGACGAAGCAGCGCGCGTGTCCGATCAGCTGCGCACGAGCGGCAAGGTGACGCGGGGCCGCATCGGTGTGCAGATCGACCAGGTCACAAAAGAGGTGGCGGAATCGATTGGCCTGGGCAAGGCCCAGGGCGCACTGGTTCGGGGTGTTGAGAGCGGCGCACCCGCAGAAAAAGCGGGCGTGGAAGCCGGCGACATCATCATCAAGTTCGACGGTAAGCCGATTGAAAAATCCAGCGACTTGCCGCGCATGGTCGGCAATGTGAAGCCGGGTACCAAGGCCGTGGTGACTGTCTTCAGGCGCGGCGCGAGCAAGGACCTTTCGGTCACGATTGGCGAGGTCGAGGCCGAAAAACCGGCGCGTAAGGCTTCGGCCGGCCCCGAACCCAAGCCCCCGGTGGCGGGCGCCGCGCAAGTTTTAGGTCTGGCCGTTAGTGAAGTGCCCGACGCGCAGAAGAAGGAGCTGAAGATCAAGGGTGGCGTCAAGGTGGACACAGCCGAAGGGACTGCTGCGCGGGCCGGCCTGAAAGAAGGCGACGTGATTGTGGCGATTGCCAACTCCGAAGTCACCAGCGTCAAGGAATTTGAAGCGGCCCTCGCCAAAATCGACAAGTCCAAGGCCATCAACGTGTTGTTCCGGCGGGGCGAGTGGGCGCAATATGCGCTGATCAGGCCATCTCGCTGAAAGCGCTGCTGTAGGTCTCTTTTTCGCAGCGAAACGGCATGAGCCGAGAGGCTCCCATTAACCCCCATACCCTGCCGGGCTATGGGGGTTTTTGCCGCCTGACGCGGGAATTGGTGGTCCGTAAAAATATATTTTGCGAGGAGGCTGACCGGATTATTTGTTAGTGAACGCTCACAATAAAACGATCCACGGACCGTTTTCGGTAGAATATGAGCTCCCGCCTGCGCTATTTCGATATATCGGAATCGTTAAAGGCTCGGTTTCTCTCTTTATTTTGAGTAATACCGAACGCTCCACAGATCACCCACAAGTTGTCCAGAGACAAGCAGTATAAAATTGTGAATAAGTTGTGCATAAGATTCATGTTGCTAGCCTGCAACGGCAAAAATATGGCCATTTCGGGACTGTTCGACTCCGGCTTTTTGCCTACAATGAAGTTCCAACTATCGCAGTTGCCATAGATTGTTGGTTCAGGGCGCGTCGCTACTCGACGCGCCCTTTTTTATGGCCCACGCGAATTCCATTCAATCTCTTCGCAATACTTTCAAGTACTTAGGCGTTCTCGTTGATGAATCACATCAGAAATTTTTCGATCATTGCCCACATTGATCATGGCAAATCCACGCTGGCTGACCGTCTCATCCAGCGCTGCGGCGGTTTGCAGGACAGAGAGATGAGTGCGCAGGTTCTGGATTCGATGGATATTGAAAAAGAGCGTGGGATAACCATCAAGGCGCAGACCGCTGCGCTCAAATACAAGGCACTCAACGGCGAGGTCTACAACCTCAATCTGATCGACACGCCGGGCCACGTCGACTTCTCTTATGAAGTCAGCCGCTCGCTGTCCGCATGCGAGGGTGCGCTGCTGGTGGTGGACGCCAGCCAGGGTGTGGAAGCGCAGACAGTCGCCAACTGCTACACCGCGCTGGACCTAGGCGTGGAAGTCGTGCCGGTACTCAATAAAATGGATTTGCCGCAAGCCGACCCCGACAACGCCAAGCAGGAAATCGAAGAAGTGATCGGCATCGACGCGACCGATGCGATCCCCTGCAGTGCCAAGACGGGCATGGGCATCGATGAAATCCTGGAGGCCGTCGTTGCCAGGATTCCGCCGCCCAAAGGTAATCCAGGCGGCCCGCTGCGTGCCATGATCATTGACAGTTGGTACGACGCTTATGTGGGCGTCGTCATGCTGGTGCGTGTTGTGGACGGCCGGCTTGCCAAGGGTGACCGTATCAAGCTGATGGCCAGCGAGGCGATGTACAACGCCGAGCAATTAGGTGTCTTCACTCCGCATACCGAGTCTCGCCAGGCACTCGAATCCGGCGAGGTGGGTTTTGTCATCGCGGGCATCAAGGAGCTTCAGGCGGCGCGGGTCGGCGACACCGTGACCCTGATCAAGCCTGGGACAGGCGGTGCTGCCTTTACCGCCACCGAGGCCTTGCCCGGCTTCAAGGAAATCCAGCCTGCGGTGTTTGCCGGCCTGTATCCTTCAGAGGCCAGCGAATACGAATCCCTGCGCGACGCACTGGAAAAACTCAAGCTCAATGATGCGTCGCTGCACTATGAGCCGGAGGTTAGCGAGGCACTGGGTTTCGGGTTTCGCTGCGGTTTCCTGGGGCTGCTGCACATGGAGATCGTCCAGGAGCGGCTCGAGCGGGAATTCGATCAGGACCTGATCACGACGGCCCCCAGTGTGGTCTATGAAGTTCTCCAATCCGACGGAACCCTCCTCAAGGTTGAAAATCCCTCCAAAATTCCCGACGGCGGAAAGGTTAACGAGATCCGTGAGCCCATCGTGACCGTGCACTTGTATATGCCGCAGGACTACGTGGGCGCCGTGATGACGCTGGCCAACCAGAAGCGCGGCGTCCAGCTGAACATGGCCTATCACGGCAAGCAGGTCATGCTGACCTACGAAATGCCGCTGGGCGAGATCGTGCTGGACTTCTTTGACAAGCTCAAGTCCGTCTCCCGCGGCTACGCGTCGATGGACTACGAATTCAAGGAATTTCGGGCCTCCGATGTGGTCAAGGTGGATATCTTGCTGAACGGCGAGAAGGTCGATGCGCTGTCCATCATCGTCCACCGCAGCCAGTCGGCTTACCGCGGACGGGCGGTCGTGGCCAAAATGCGTGAGATCATTTCCCGGCAGCAATTCGATGTGGCCATCCAGGCGGCGATCGGGGCCAACATTATTGCGCGTGAGACAATCAAGGCGCTGCGCAAAAACGTGATCGCCAAGTGCTACGGCGGCGATATTTCACGCAAACGCAAGCTCCTTGAAAAACAAAAAGCGGGTAAAAAACGCATGAAACAAATCGGTTCCGTTGAAGTCCCCCAAGAGGCCTTCCTGGCCATTTTGCAGGTGGAAGATTGATGCGCGGCGCAATGAGCACGATCACGGCCGTGGTGCTGGCCGCCTTTGTGGGTTATGGCGCTGCCTGGTACTTCGGCATCGTGGACGGAAACTTTTCCCTGCTGCTGTTCCTGGCCTCTGTGGTCACCGGGATTTACTGGCTGGCCGAGCGGTTTTACTTTTTGCCGCAGCGCTACCGTGCGGCGGCGGCGTTTGAGGAAAGTGCGGCCAGGCGGCAGGCTGAGCTCGCCGGCAAAGGCATCAGCCAGGTCGACAACCATGTTGACGAAGCCAGAACCCGGCTCATCATGCAACCCTGGTGGCTGGACTGGACCGCCGGCCTTTTCCCGGTGATCGTGGTGGTTTTCCTGTTGCGCTCCTTCCTGTTTGAGCCCTTCAAGATTCCTTCCGGCTCCATGATCCCGACGCTGCTCGTCAACGACCTGATCCTGGTCAATAAATTCCATTACGGCGTTCGGCTGCCGGTGCTCAATATCAAGGTACTGGACAACAACACCCCGCAGCGCGGGGATGTGATGGTGTTTCGCTACCCGCCAAAACCGAGCCTGGATTACATCAAGCGGGTGGTGGGGGTGCCCGGGGATGAGGTTGCCTACCTGAACAAGAAGCTGACCATTAATGGCAAGCCTTTGGTCAAGACGCCTTTGCCCGACTTCTTTGACGAAGATATTTTGCGTTACGCCAAACAGTTCGAAGAGGTCAATGGGGCAAAGAAATACCGCCTGCTGAATGACGACTCCCGGCGGGGCGGCCTCGATGAGCGGGAGGTCATGGACTTTCCTTTCAAGGAAAATTGCCGTTACAGTAGCGAAGGCGTTGTTTGCAAGGTGCCTGAGGGGCAGTATTTCATGATGGGCGATAACCGCGATAATTCGCTGGATTCCCGCTATTGGGGGTTTGTTCCCGATAAAAACATTGTCGGCAAGGCCTTTTTTGTCTGGATGAATTTCGGCAACCTCAAGCGTATCGGTTCTTTCGAATAGTCGCTTTTGGGCACACTTTGGTGTACCAGGGGCAATACGACAGGACTTCCTAGTCAGAGCAGGAGAAAAAATGAAACATCGTCAACGTGGCATTTCCTTTATTGGCCTTCTGTTTGTGGGCATTGTTCTTGTGTGTGGCGGCATTTTGGCTGCCCAGGTTGCCCCGACGCTGATTGAATATCAGGCCATCCTCAAGGCCGCCGGCAAGGCCAGGGAAGGCAACACCGTGGCAGAAGCCAGGACTATTTTTGACAAGGCTGCCCAGATTGACGACATCAAGTCAATTACCGCCAAAGATATCGAAGTGACCAAAGAGGGTGACAAAACTGTGGTGGCTTTTGCCTATAACAAGGAAATCCACATGGCCGGTCCAGCTTATCTGCTGCTCAAGTACAACGGCCGTGCCAAGTAAGTGCGAGCGAGTGCTACCTCAAGTCCTGGTCTGCTGGCATTGCAAAAGCGCCTGCAGCATGATTTTTCCGACCCAAGGCTGCTCCAGCAAGCGCTGACGCACCGCAGCTTTTCGACCGACCATAACGAACGCATCGAGTTTCTGGGCGATTCCGTCCTGAACCTGGCTGTCGCGGGGCTGCTCTACGAGCAACTGAGCACCCTGCCTGAGGGCGACCTTTCACGTGTGCGGGCCAACCTTGTCAAGCAGGACACCCTGCACAAACTTGCTGTCGTGCTTGGCCTGCCGGACCTGGTACGGCTGGGTGAGGGTGAGGCAAAATCCGGCGGACAGAAGCGGCCCTCCATTCTCGCCGATGCGCTGGAAGCTGTCATAGGCGCCGTTTACCTGGACGCCGGCTTTGAGGCGGCCAACCTGCTGGTGCGCCGGCTGTTCAAGGACGTGGAAATCAACCCCCAGATGCAGGCTATCGGCAAAGATCCGAAAACCGAATTGCAGGAGTGGCTGCAGGGGCGCAAAATGAACCTGCCGATTTACCGCGTGGTGGGCACCATGGGTGCGGCCCACAAGCAGACCTTCGATGTGGAATGCGAGATCACCGAGTATGGCCGGGCCGAGCGCGGGATCGGCGGCTCCCGCCGGGCCGGCGAACAAGCCGCCGCTGCCGCCATGCTGATGTTTGTCAAGACACTGGATTCCTGACTCCGAGCCGGCAGCCCGAAGGCCGCAGGCCAACACACCAAGATTATGAGTACAGGTAAAAAAGAACCGAAAAAACCGGTAGCTGCTGTGGCGACTCCCTCTGCAGTCGCGCCGAAAAAGCGTCAAGCCAAAGCCCCGGAAGCCGTGCAGCCGCCCGATGCGCTGGAAGCCATGCTGGCGCAGGCGCTGTCCTCGCGCGGCGCGGCTGTGCCCGCCGCTGCTGACACATCGTCCGCCGGCGAGCAGCGCTGCGGCCTGATCGCCATCGTCGGCAAGCCCAACGTGGGCAAGTCCACCCTGCTCAATGCCCTGGTGGGGCAAAAGATCAGCATCACCTCACGCAAGGCCCAGACCACGCGCCACCGCATCACCGGCATGCGCACGGTCAAGGCAACGCAGTATGTCTTCGTGGACACGCCGGGCTTCCAGACCCGGCATGGCAACGCGCTGAACCGTTCGCTGAACCGCACCGTGGTCGGCGCCGTCAATGATGTGGACCTGATTGTCTTTGTGGTGGAAGCCGGCCAGTTCAACCAGGCCGACGCCAAGGTTCTGGCCCTGCTGCCCGAAAAGACACCCGCAATTTTGCTGGCTAACAAGTTTGATTTGATTCACCGCCGTGCCGAGATCGCGCCCTGGCTCAAGGAAATGCAGGAGCGGCACAATTTCGCCGAGTTCGTGCCCATGTCGGCCAACAACGCCAAGGACATCGAGCGCCTGTTCGGCATCTGCGAAAAATACCTGCCGGTCCAGCCCTGGATGTATGGTGCCGACGAATTGACAGACCGCAGCGATCGCTTCATGGCGGCCGAAATCATCCGTGAAAAGCTGTTCCGCCTGACGGGGGACGAGCTTCCCTACACCTCAACGGTCATCATTGACCAGTATGAAGAAGAGGGTGCCCTGCGCAAGATTGCCGCCACCATCGTGGTGGAACGCGACGGCCACAAGGGCATGATCATTGGCGAGAAGGGTGAAAAGCTCAAACGCATCGGCACTGAAGCCCGGCACGAGCTTGAGACCCTGACCGGCGGCAAGGTGTTCCTGGAAATCTGGGTGAAAGTCCGCTCCGGCTGGGCCGATGACGAGGCACGGGTCAAGACGTTCGGGTATGAGTAGATGTGGCCCCCACGGTCGCTCACTTCGTGTAGCTCCCTGCCCCCCGAGGGGGCCGCTGCGCCTGTGGCCCGGCGAAGCCGGTTCCACGGCCCCTGCTTGAAGGGGGAATCGGCACAGTGCCTGCTGCGGGTTTTCCGCCTGACGCTCTGAACCATGGCCACCAAACGTATTGGTGACGAGCCCGCCTACGTCCTGCATCGCTACGACTGGAGCGAGTCCAGCCTGATTCTGGAGGTGTTTACCCGGAAATATGGCCGGGTGGCTCTGGTGGCGCGGGGGGCCAAAAAGCCGAGCTCCAGTTTCCGGCCGATCCTGTTGCCGCTGCAGCCGCTGCATATCGCCTTTGGCGGCGATGCTGAAATCCGCACCCTGAAAAGCGCTGAGTGGCAGGGCGGTCACGTCATGCCCACGGGGGATGCATTGCTGTCGGGCTATTACCTCAACGAGTTGCTCATGCGCCTGATGGCGCGTGACGATCCGCATCCGGTGCTGTTTGACGCCTACGCCGCCACGGTGCAATTGATCGCTGCACAAAGTGCCGAAACCCTGCAGCTGGCGCTGCGCGCATTCGAGTTGCGGCTGCTGCGCGACATCGGTCTTTTACCCCTTCTGGACGCAGAAACCGCCACGCTGGCGCCGCTGGGCCCGGACACCCGCTATGTACTGGTGCCTGAGGCCGGGCTACGGCAGGCGCATGACGACGACCGCGTCAGCCTGCCCGGCGGGCAATGGCAGGCGCTGCAGCAGGCGCTGGGCGACGAGGCCCTGTTTTCCGACACCGTACGGGCCTGTATCCCCGGTTTCAGTGAGCTCAAAACCCAGTTGCGCAGCCTGCTGCACTACCATTGTGGCGTGAAGGTCCTGAAAACCCGGCAAATGATGATGGACCTGCAAGCTTTCTAACGAGCAACCGCCATGAAACTCCTTTCGCCCGCTCCCCTCGTGTCCCATGTGTATGACAAGACCGCACTGTCCGTCAACGTCAACAAGGTCGCCCTGTTGCGAAATTCCCGTCACCTGGATATCCCCAGCGTGCGCCGCGCCGCCGAGCTGTGCCTGGAAGCCGGTGCACAGGGCATCACGGTGCACCCGCGGCCGGACGAGCGGCATATCCGCCGTGACGACGTCTTTGAACTCGCCGCGCTGATGAAGGACTGGCCTGACCGCGAATTCAACATCGAAGGCAACCCGTTCCAGAACCTGATGGGCTTTGTGCACGACCTGGCCGCCCGGGGCCTGCCGCTGCACCAGTGCACCTTCGTGCCCGACAGCGAGGACCAGTTCACCAGCGACCATGGCTGGAATTTCCCCGAAGACGCGGAGCGCCTGCAGCCCCTGATAGAACAGGTGCATGACCGCCGCGTGCGGGTCAGTCTGTTCATGGACCCGGTTCCCGAGGCCATGGCGGCGGCCAAGGCCGTGGGCGCCGACCGGGTGGAGTTTTATACCGAGACCTATGCGCGCGCATGGGCAACCCCGGAAAAAGCCGAAGTTCTGGCACGCTTCACCCGTGCGGGCCAGGCCGCTGCGGCGGCCGGCCTGGGCATCAACGCCGGCCACGACCTGAACTGCGACAACCTCACGGAGTTTGTACGCGAAGTCCCCGGCGTGCTGGAGGTGTCGATAGGCCACGCTTTTGTTGCCGACGCGCTCGAGTTGGGTTACGCCGCGACCACCAGGCGTTACCTGCTTAGCATCACCCAGGCATTCGCCCCCACATGAGTGGAGCCCCCACGGTCGCCCACTGCGTGTGGCTTCCTGCCCCCCGAGGGGGCCGCCCGCCTGCGGCCCGGCGAAGCCGGTTCCGCGGCTCATGCTGGCTTTTTGCGTGTCACTTTGCGGCGATTGGGTGCTAGATGATTTACGGTATTGGAACTGACATCTGCGACGTGCGCCGCATCCGCGCCAGCCTTGAGAGGCATGGCGAACGTTTTGCCCGCAGGATCCTGAGCGACAGTGAACTCGCCACCTGGAAACACCGCAGCGCGCGCTGGCCCGACCGCGGCGTCAGCTACCTTGCCACCCGGTTTTCGGCCAAAGAAGCTTTCAGCAAGGCGATCGGCACCGGCATGCGCATGCCCATGACATGGCGCAGCTGCGAAATCGCCAAGGCGCCCAGCGGTAAACCCGAGATCGTGCTGCACGGCACACTCAAGGCCTGGTTTGAAGCCCGCCAACTCACCGCCCATGTGTCCGTCACCGATGAAACCGATTACGCCGCCAGTTTTGTGGTTGTAGAGAAAAACAGCCTCTAGCGCCCGCCAACCGTGCGCCATCAGCTATCAATTTAATAGTAATTCATTCCTGAGTTTCAATCCCATGACCCAGCACGCCCCCCTCATCATCGACATCGCCGGCCTTACGCTGACCAAAGCCGACCGCCGCCGCCTGAAACACCCCTTGACGGGCGGCATCATCCTGTTTGGGCGCAACTGGCAGGACCGCCGGCAACTCAGCGCGCTCTGTGCAGAGATCAAGAGCGTCCGGCCGGATTTACTGATTTGTGTGGACCACGAAGGCGGTCGTGTACAGCGCTTCAGAACAGATGGTTTTACCCATCTGCCGCCCATGCGCGCATTGGGCTCGCTGTGGATGAAAGACCAGCTTGCGGCCACCAACGCCGCCACCGCCTGCGGCTATGTGCTGGGCGCCGAGTTGCGCGCCTGTGGCGTTGATTTCAGCTTCACACCGGTGCTGGACCTCGATTGGGGCGAAAGCGGCGTCATCGGCGACCGGGCCTTTGGCCGCGATCCGCGTGTCGTCACGCTGCTGGCCAAAAGCCTGATGCACGGCCTGCTGCAGGCCGGCGTCGCCAATTGCGGCAAGCACTTCCCCGGCCATGGCTTCGTCAAGGCCGACTCCCACACCGACATTCCCGTCGACAGGCGCAGCCTGAAGGCCATCCTGGCCGACGACGCCGCGCCTTATGAATGGTTGAACACCACGCTCACCAGCGTGATGCCGGCGCATGTGATCTACCCCAAGGTGGACGCAAGACCGGCAGGTTTCTCGGAAAAATGGCTGACTTACATCCTGCGCGGCCAGCTGGGTTTTGGCGGCGCTATTTTCAGCGACGACCTGAGCATGGCTGGCGCCCGACTCATCGACGGCAAGGAAGTCAGCTACACCGAGGCTGCCATCACTGCGCTGAACGCCGGCTGCGACATGGTGCTGCTGTGCAACCAGTCGGTGGGGGAGGGCAAGCCGGTGGACGAACTGCTGGACGGTATGGCCGAGGCGCTGCTCAAGGGTCGGTGGGAAGCGCTGGAGTCCAGCGAGCTGCGCCGGCTGGACCTGCTGCCCGCAACGCCTGCCCATGAATGGGATGAACTGATGCTGCACCCTGCCTATATGCACGCGATGGGACTGATTCCCTGAGAGCGCGTTCTTGGTGGGTCCGGTTGCTATTAAATATATAGCTGCTTGCGCCCGTTCGCATTGGATTTCAGGCCTATTTTTCATAAATATGGCCCCGCTGCAGGCCCGTACGAATCGAACCTGACGGAGCCGTCATCTTCAGGCTGAAGGCCACTCCAGCCGGCCCGCCGCATCCATATGCGTCAGGTACACCCGCAGGTCAAATTCATACTGGTGGTAGTGCGGCTCCATATGGGTGCAGAGCTGGTAAAAAGCCTTGTCGTGCGCTTTTTCCTTGATGTGCGCCAGTTCGTGTACCGCAATCATCCTCAGAAACTGTTCCGGACCTTCCCTGAACAGCGTGGCCACGCGGATTTCCCGCTTGGCCTTGAGTTTGCTGCCCTGGACCCTGGAAACGGTGGTGTGCGTGCCCAGCGCATGGGCAATCACGTGCAGCTTGCTGTCAAACGCGACTTTGGAGAGCGGCTCCGAACTGCGTAAAAACTCGCTTTTGAGCCCCATCACGTAGTCGTACAGGGCCTTGTCCGTCCGCACGCCATGGGCGAGGGGGTATTTGGCAAGCAGCACCTCACCCAGCCGGCCTTGTGCCAGCAGCTGCCGCACCTGGGCCTGCAGGTTTTCAGGATAGCCTGCGAGGTATTTCATGGAGGCGTCCGATAGCGACGCACGCTCCAGCGCCGTATCGGCTGCTCGAAACATTTTTCACTGATGTAGGCCAGTATGCTGGCCGCCAGCACGATGACGATGCCCAGCGCCAGTGCGGTCGGCGAGGGACCGGCCGCGACATCGAGCCAGCCGAGCTTGGGTGCCACGGTGAGGGCCAGGCCGAAATAGAGCACGGGGTGTATCAGGTAGACACCGTAAGTCACATCGCCCATAAAAGCTGGCCAGTTGGAGAATCGCGGGTTGAAACTGGCGAGCCCGGCCCACCATACCAGCGCAAAACACAGGGCCGTGAGTGTGGCGCCGCGCCAGCCATTGAGCACGGCGGCCTCGTCACTGATGTTGAGTCCGACCATCAGCCCACCGGCCAACAAAATGCCGACCAGGCACAGCCAGCCGGGTATCACGGTTGTTGGCCTTTTTTTCAGGTAGAACCAGCCGATGATGCAACCGCCGAAAAAGTAGGCGGCAAAAGCCGGAACCTGGTGGTAGGCCGAGAGTGACCTCAGTGACTGGGCATCGAGTGCGATGGTTGTTGCGATCCAGTAAAACTGCAGTGCGATCAGCGCGGCGAATGCACTCCAGCGCTGCCAGCTGGTTGCGCTGTCGCCGAGCAGTCGGACAAACAGCGGGAACATAAGATAGAAAACAAATTCGATGCCGAGCGACCAGCCACCGATCACCATCGAGCTCAGCAGCGGATCGAGCAGACCGAAGGTGAAACTGAGGTTGAGCAGAGCCTGGACCATCAGGGCCGGGTTCGCCCCTGCGACCTTGATCTTCCAGAGCAGCGAAATTGCAACCAGAACCGCAAAAAGCGGCAGCAGCCGCATATAGCGCACGAAAAGAAAACGAAGCCAGACCGGCAGGCTGAACCCGGTTCGGAACTGTTCGTGGTAGTTGAGCACGAGGCTGGCTCCGCTCAGCACAAAAAACAGGTAAACGCCGTAAAAACCGATAGTGTGGATGTCCGCAACCTTCTGCCAGGCCATCAGGTGGTAGCTGATGATGGCATAGGCACAGCAACCGCGTAGCAGATCCCAGCCGAGAATGCGGCCGGGCGCAGTGACCGGGCCAAAGGATGCCGATGCCACGATGCTAGTAAAACAGCCGACGATTGACGTAGCGGTTATATCCGCCGGGCAGCGGCAGAAGCGGCTTGGTCGGCGCAAAAGGTGTGTGCGCTGCCAGGGTATAGATGGCCGAGAAAATCAGGCGCCGTCCTTCGGTAGCCAGCATGGCGCGGTGTATACCCCACGTTTCCTCAAGGAAGCCGGTTCCGGCGCTGCCGGTCACAGTCAGCATGGCTGATTCGGGATAAGCGGCTTCGACATCCTCGTCGCGTATGGGCCCGCGCCGTACAAAGCGGTCATCTGCATGTGAGCCGAGTACAAAGCGATGGGCGCCGCTGGTGAGGCTGGTATCTGTCAGGTAGACAAAAAGCTTGACGAAGCGCAGGTCGTCGGCATCACGATGGTAAATGTCATCAAAGGCCTTGTTTGCGGACCGGTTGTGCTCGCCGAAGGTCCACCAGGCGTCGGCAGTGGCGAGGGTTGGTGTTGCACCCAGCCGCTGCGCCACAGCCTGCAGGATGTCAGGATCGTTGGCCAGGTCCATCAGTCCCCGGCAAGCCAGTACGTCGGCGTTGTCATAGCGGACCTTTATGACGGTGGCTGGAACAGCCGCCAGCTCGTAGGTTTTGCCCGATCCGTAGTAGTCGTATAAAGGGCACATGTCCAGTTCGCGACGTATTTCCTCAAGCTTGCTGGCACTGAGTACTTTCTCGGGTATCGCAGCAAAGCCGGTGCTTTCCAGTTCTTCGCTCAGACGCCGCGCAACCGTGCCGGGCCCGGGCGGAGCCAGTTTTTCACCGCCAAGCTTTACCAGTCCGGCGACACCGGCGCCCAAGGCGCGGCGCAGCGGCGGTATGCGCACGCCTTTTTGCGCGTAATAGTAGGCCAGCGACTTATTGGCCAGGATTTGCTTGAGCGCTGACATCAATGATTCCTTGGTGACGTTGCGAATGGCGAGCCAGTGCGCAGGGACGGGCGACGCTGGGCTCAGGCCTCGGGCTGGTGCCGCAATGCCGGGAACAGGATCACGTCGCGGATGCTGGGGCTGTCGGTCAACAGCATCATGAGCCGGTCGATGCCGATGCCGCAGCCGCCGGTCGGAGGCATGCCGTATTCGAGGGCACGCACAAAGTCATGGTCGTAAAACATGGCCTCGTCATCACCGCTGTCCTTGGCCGCAACCTGAGACTGGAAGCGTGCCGCCTGCTCCTCGGCATCGTTGAGCTCACTGAAGCCGTTGCCGAATTCGCGGCCGGTGATGTAGAGTTCAAAGCGCTCGGTTACTTCGGGCCGCTCGTCGTTGGCGCGGGCCAGCGGAGAGATTTCGGTCGGGTGTTCCATGATGAAAGTCGGTTGCCAGAGTTTTTCTTCTACCAGCTCTTCAAAGTACATCACCTGAAGGCTGGCAAGGGAGCGGGTTGACAACCGGTCTTTTTCCTCGTTCATGCCGAGTTTCTTGAGTCCGTTGGTGAGCCAGACGCTGTCGTCCACGTGTGCGCCTGCTTCGGTGTATTTGATGATGGCTTCACGGATCGTCAGGCGCTCAAACGGCACGCTGAGATCTATGGGACCCCCGAACCGCCCGGTCCCATAGCTTAGTTGCAGTGAACCACATACCTTTTTCGCGACATCGCGAATCAATGATTCGGTGAAGTCCATGAGGTCACGGTAATTCCAGTAGGCCGCGTAGAACTCCATCATCGTGAATTCGGGGTTGTGGCGCACCGAAATACCCTCGTTGCGATAGCTGCGGTTGATTTCGAACACCCGCTCGAAGCCGCCCACGATCAACCGTTTAAGGTAAAGCTCGGGTGCGATGCGCAGGAACATCTCCTGATCCAGCGCGTTATGGTGGGTTTTAAACGGCTTGGCGTTGGCTCCGCCCGGAATCGGATGCAGCATCGGCGTTTCGACCTCAAGAAATTCATGGCTCACCATGAATTCGCGGATCGAGCTGATGGCCTTGCTACGTGCCGTGAAGCGGTTGCGCGCCTGCTCGTCCATCATGAGATCGACATAGCGCTGGCGGTATTTCTGTTCCTGGTCGGCCATGCCGTGGAACTTGTCGGGCATGGGCCGCAGGCTTTTGGTCAGCAGCCGCAGGCTGGTCACGTGAATCGAGAGCTCACCTGTCTTAGTCTTGAATACCCGGCCCTCGGCAGCAACGATGTCGCCGAGATCCCAGTGCCTGAAAGCCGCGTAGAGTTCCTCGCCGACATCATCGCGCGTCAGGAATATCTGAATTCGTCCTGTGCTGTCCTGCAGGGTCGCAAAGCTTGCTTTGCCCATCACGCGCTTGAGCATCATGCGACCGGCGATTTTGGCCGGTGTGGCTTGCGCCGCCAGCGTCTCGGTGTCCTTGTGTCCGTGAGCGGCCTGTAGCGAAGCTGCATGGTCCGTGGGTTTGAAGTCGTTCGGGAAGGCGATGCCCTTGCTCCGGATGGCTTTGAGTTTTTCCCGTCGTTCGGCGATCAGTTGGTTCTCGTCCTGGGTCGGCGTGGCAGGCATTTGTTGGTCGGACATGGAGGTCATCTTTTGGTCGAAAGCCATGATTTTAGGTTTTTACGGATATGAGTGGCCAAAGTCATGTGCCGGATCGCCTGATAATCTCGTTCATGTACTTTCGCGCCGGGTTGATTTCGCTGGGTTTGCTGCTGCTCAGCCGGGTTTTGGGGCTGGCGCGGGAGTCTGTCCAGGCTTGGGCTTTTGGCACGACGGGGGTCGCTGACGTGGTTGTCCTGATGTTGACCCTGCCCGATCTTGCCAGCGCCATTCTGGCGGGGGGGGCGCTGTCTTACGCCTTGCTGCCCTGGTGGGCCAGACAAGCACCGCAGGCATTGGTTCAGAGCCAGCGCCGTGCATCCCGGTTTTTCTTCGGTGCCGGTGTGGTTCTGGCCGCCTGGATTGTCTTGATGCCTTCGACATTAGGTGGATGGCTTGCGCCGGGAGTGCGCGATGTCCTGGGCAGCGAAGTCGTGATTGCCATGCGCTGGGCTGCGCTGGCTGTGCCGGCTTCGCTTCTCACTTTGGTCTGGTACACCCGCCTGCAACACGAACGCGATGTCGTCGGCATGTACGGCATGAATGTTGTACATACGGGGGTCGTGATCGTTGCCATGGTGCTGGCCGCGTCCCGCAGTCAGTCAGTATTGATTGTCAGCTTGCTTGGAGCCGGACTGCTGCTTGCCTTTCTGACGCGTCTGTTGTTCCTGAGGTGGCGATTGGGCCGACTTGCGTCGCCGCCTGCGCCAGCCGGGGAGATGGTCGAGGGTCTTCCACCCTGGAATATCTGGGTTTGGGCCCTGTTGGCCACCAGTCTGCCGGCCACCTTGCCGTTACTCGCACGCAGTCTGGTTTCGGGTAGCGGAGAGGGGGCACTGGCAACCTTCAACTACGCCTGGAAACTTGCCGAGTTGCCCAACCAGCTTGCGATTCAGGTCGTTGCCGTGCTGGCCTTTCCCGCTTTCGCCCGCGCTCATGCGGCCGGGCGTGAATTTACGGTGCAATTGCGCGCTGCTTTCATGCTCTCATGGACTTTGGCCTGCGCGGCCTCGCTGGGGCTCTGGTTGGCCGCTGCACCGCTGACCCGGCTGCTATTCGGATGGGGTCGTATGGAGTCCGCCCAGGTTGCGGAGGTGGCCCAATGGGCGGCGTTGAGCGCCTGGACATTGCTGCCGCAAGCCTTGATCGCGGTGCTGGTGTTGGTGTTGGCGACTGCGAAGCGATTGCCGGTCGTAGTGGTGGCCTATGGCGCGGGCTTGCTCGGGCTGGCGGTGAGCAGTGTTACCGGAGGGCCGGGCATGATGCTGTCCCTGGTAGCGGTGCTCTCTGCAATTGCGCTCGTGTTGATCTGGTTTGCGCGCGACCTGGCGTGGCGGGCCCTGCCGTGGCGCGAACTGGCAGTGCCCGTGCTGCTTTGCGGGGCGTTCGCCGCAAGCAAACCTGTGATTTCCGGATTTAGCCTGCCCCTGCTGCTCTTCATTTCGGGAGTTTTGGCGTGCTTGTTGCTGCTGGTGAGCTATTTCTGTAGCCCAGTGCTTCGGACTGCGCTAAAACGATAATCTGGCCATGATCGAATTTCTGCAAATAACCAATGATGTCGACTTTGCGCGACGTTGTGATGCGCTTGACGGCATGCGGCTATTTGTCGATCTCGAGCGCTTGGGAAAGGCCGAGCGCCAGGCCGGCAGAAATACGTTTATCAGCGCGCATCAGCTCGAGGATGTGTCGCGCATCAAGGCTGTATTGCGACGCTCACGTCTCATGGTGCGGGTTAATCCGCCAAATCCTGGTAGCCTGGCCGAGGTCGAGGCCGTTTTGGCGCAGGGTGCGGATTTACTGATGTTGCCGATGTTTCGATCAAAGGCTCAACTGGACGAGTTTTCGGCCATGGTAGACGGACGTGTCCCCATCGTGGCACTGCTCGAAACTGCGGATGCGTTGATGTCGATTGAGGAATGGATAGATACGCCTGGACTGGCGGAAGTTTTCGTGGGACTTAACGACCTGCATTTGTCGCTGGGCTGCCGCTTTATGTTCGAGCCACTGGTTCAAGGCCACGTTGATCGTGTGGCTGGAATCTGTATGCGGACGGGGAAAAATTTCGGCTTCGGCGGCATTGCCCGTCTCAGTGAGGGCAGGGTGCCTGGGCGGGCAGTTCTTGCGGAACATCTACGGCTGGGATCACAGGCCGTGATCTTGTCGCGTACCTTCAATCAGCCGGGTGAACAACTGTCTTTCGAGGCGGCGGTCGGCGAGCTGCGACAAGCTGAGAACGAACTGGCTTTGCGTGACGCCACCGCAATCGAGACTGATCGCAGATACATCGGAACTCTGGTCGCACGCCAACTTCTGCCGCAGGAGTAAACGCGTGAAGCGCCTGCTGGATATTGTTCTGTCGCTGTTGGCCTTGCTATTACTTCTGCCGCTGCTGCTGCTGGTCGCGCTGGCCATTATTCTGGACAACGGTCCCCCGGTATTTTTTCGTCAAAGGCGGGTTGGTCTTGGTGGTCGCACCTTCCAGATCTTCAAGTTCCGCAGCATGCGCAACAATGCAGCCGCGGTGGGCCCTTACTTCACCGAGCCCGGTGATTTGCGGGTCACGCGCGTGGGGCGATTTATTCGTCGTACCAGCATTGACGAGTTGCCGCAGTTGCTCAACGTACTCAAGGGCGACATGAGCCTGGTTGGTCCTCGCCCCGACGTGGAAGCCCAGCGGTCGCTATATATGCCGGAGGACTGGATGCGGCGCTGTAGCGTGAGGCCCGGAATCACCGGATTGGCACAGGTCAAGGGACGTTCGGAGATTTCCTGGGAGCGCCGCCTTGAACTGGATTTGCAGTATGTCCGCGAGGCTTCCTGGTGGAGTGATATCCGTATATTGTGGGCAACCCTTATCCAGCTCGGCGGAAGACATTCCAATTGAGCCCGGATCGGGATACCGTTCGCCTGGATAAGGGGACGGACTCTATAATCCCGCTATCACAGCCGACTCCCTAAAGCAGCGCTCTGGCCGCTTAACAACGTGAATCAAAGACAAGCTGAATCTGTCGTGGAGCAAAAGCCGATCGGCTACAACGTTCATACGGGCTCCGACCGACAGTCGATGCTCGAGGCGATGGGGCTTTTTTCGGTGGAACAGCTGTTTGCCGATGTGCCGCATCAGGTCCGCCTTGCGCGCGAGCTTGACATTCCTCCTGCCCTTAGCGAATGGGAGCTGATGCGTGATGTCATGGCGATGGCCGGGCTGAACCAGACAGTGCTCACGCATTCAAATTTTCTCGGCAGCGGCGCCTACGAACATTACATTCCGGCCGTCGTCGACGCCATCGTCTCCCGAGGAGAGTTCCTCACTGCCTACACGCCTTATCAACCCGAAATGAGCCAGGGCCTGCTACAGGCCCTGTTTGAGTTTCAGGTGCTTGTGGGCCGCTTACTGGGTCAGCAGTCCGTCAACTGCTCGGTTTATGACGGTGCGACGGCGCTTGCCGAATCGTGCTGGATGATGTGTTCAGCCAGCGGTAAACGTCGCATTGTGGTGGCTCAGGCCCTCTGGACCGAATATCGCGAAGTGCTGACTACCTATCTGGAGCCGCGTGGTGTGCGGCTCGATAGCGTAGGGCATGACGCTGGCACTGGCCAGATCGACGTCGCGGCCGTAGCCGCATTGTTAGCGTCCGGCGATATCGCCGGTGTCGTGCTGCAAAGCCCCAACGCTCTTGGCGTTATCGAGGACGTTGCAGCACTTTCCCCGATTTGCAAACAGGGGCAGGCGCTGCTTGGCGTATGTGTCAACCCGCTGCTTTGCGGGTGGATCGAAGCGCCTGGCAGACTCGGAGCCGACATCGTCGTCTGCGAAGGCCAATCCCTTGGCTTGCCGCTCAGTGCAGGCGGGCCTTATGTCGGCATCATTGCTTGCAGCAAGCCGCTTGAACGGTACCTGCCGGGCCGGCTGGTCGGCCGGGTGCACGACCTCAACGGCAAACTTGGTTATGCGCTGGTCAAGGAAGACCGCGAGCAGCACGTGGCACGCGACAAGGCTACCAGCCACATTTGCTCCAATCAGGCACTCAATGCGATTCGCGTTGCAATCTACCTGGCGTGCCTGGGTGACGCAAATTTCATGCGAATCGCTGAGGCTAATGCAGCGAATGCGGCCTTGCTGCACGAACTGCTGGTTGCGCTGCCCGGTGTCAGACCGCTGCGCAGCGGCACTTTTTTCAACGAATTTTCGATTGAGTTGCCTGTTGCCGCTACGGCTTTTTGTGCGCGCATGTACAAGCTCGGATTTTTCGCGGGTGTGCCGGTCGCGGCTGCGTTGGTGGGCCACAAGAACGGCCTGCTGATCGCGGTCACTGAAACCAAATCACGCACTGATATCGAGGCTTATGCCGCGCATGCGCGGGCTTGCCTGCAGGAGTGCTGAGATGGCTGCTACGTCCGCTTCCCAGACCATCACCGAATTGCACCGCTCTGGCGCGGCCAGCGATGTCTTTGCCGGTCGCTTGTCCGGGAAGACGCCTGCACTGCCGATTTTTGCACGACCCCGTACCGCCATTGGGCTGCCTGAAGTCAGCGAGGTTGACGTCGTCAGGCATTTCACTCGCCTGAGCCAGGAGTCTCATGGTGTCGACAACGGGCCCTATCCGCTGGGCTCGTGCACGATGAAATACAACCCGAAGCGCAATGACGAGCTCGCGCGCCTCTCGGGATTTTCCAATGCCCACCCGATGCAGGACAGCGATACCCTGGGCGGCGTCTGGGAAATGTACGAGCGGCTGCAGGCCATGATTTGCGAGGTCACGGGCATGGACGCCTGCTGCCTGGCGCCCGCAGCGGGAGCTCATGGCGAACTCGCAGGCCTGTTGGTCATCCGCGCACATTATGCGCGGATGAATAACCGGCGCCCGGTCGTGCTGGTACCCGATTCGGCACACGGCACCAATCCGGCGTCGGCTGCGATGGCAGGCTTTGACTGCCGTATCGTGCCGTCCGACCTCAAAGGCCGGGTCGACCTTGCCGCGCTGCGGGAGATGCTGACTCCCGATGTCGCGGCTTTCATGCTGACCAATCCTTCCACTTTGGGCCTGTTTGAGGATCAGATCGTCGAGATTGCCGATGCGGTTCATGCCAACGGTTCATTGCTCTACTACGACGGTGCCAATCTCAATGCGCTGATGGGTATCGTGCGGCCTGGCGACATGGGTTTTGACGTGGTTCACGTCAATGTGCACAAGACTTTTTCGACGCCGCATGGCGGCGGTGGCCCGGGTGCCGGCCCGGTCGCGGTCAAGGCCGCGCTGGCTGCCTATCTGCCGAGCCCGGTCGCAGTCCGAAAGAACGGCGTGGCTCAACGCGACGACGACAGGCCGCTTTCAATCGGACGCATGAAAAGCTTCCACGGCCATGTTGGCGTGTTGCTGCGTGCTTACGGCTACTTGCGTACTATGGGTGGGGCCGGCTTGCGCCAGGCGTCCGAAAACGCGGTACTGAACGCGAATTACCTGCAGTATCGGCTCGCGCCCATGCTGCCGCCGGTTTACGATCAATTCTGCAAACACGAAACCTTGTTGTCGGGCGAGAAGCTCAATACATCGGCACGCCAGTTCGCCAAGCGGCTCATCGACTACGGTATTCATCCGCCAACGCTGGTAGGTGCGGGCTGCGTTTACTTTCCCGGCGATCTGAAGTCGGCGATGTTGATCGAGCCGACCGAAACAGAGACCAAGGCCAGCCTGGACTACCAGGTGGAAATTTTCCAGCGGGTCTTTGATGAGGATGCTACCGATGAAGCGCTTGTCGAAAGTGCACCGCTGAGCCGAAAAATTGCACGAATTGATTTGAAGACTTAAGGATTTGCCATGTGTGGAATAGCTGGCGTGGTCAACGCTGCGGGTACGACCAAAGATGATGTCTGGAAGATGATCGACTGCATCAAGTATCGTGGGGTCGATGAGCAGGGTGTGGAAGACCTTGGGCAGGCGGTGCTGGGTCACGCACGACTTGCGGTGGTGGATCCCGAAAATGGCATGCAGCCCATGTCGAGTACCGACGGCAAGGTCTGGGTTGTTTTCAACGGTGAAATCTTCAATTTCATCGAGTTGCGCGAACAGCTCAAGGCCAAGGGCTACAAGTTCAAGTCGCGCTGCGACACCGAGGTGCTGGTGCATCTGTGGTGCGAAAAGGGCGAAAAAATGCTCGATGACCTGGTCGGTATGTTCGCGTTTTTTATCTGGGATCAACGAACGGAAACTGGCATGCTTGCGCGAGATCGCCAGGGTATCAAGCCGTGCTTTTATGCCTCTTACCAAGGCGGCCTGGCTTTCGCCAGTGAAATAAAGGCCATCCTTGCGCTGCCGAAATTTGAACGCAAAGTCAATGAATCAGCGCTTGGCAATGTCTTTACCTTCAACTATTGCCCTCCGCCGGAGACTTGCTTTGAGGGCATTCGCCATCTGCCGCCCGGCACTTTTATGCGCTATGGCGCGGGTAAATTCTCCGAACCGGTGCGCTACTGGAGCTGGCCCCTCGATGGTCCTCGTGTCGAAGCGTCTCAGGAACAGCTTGAGCAGGCACTTAACGAGGCAATCAAGCTGCAGATGCGGTTTGACGTCGACGGTGGCCTCTTTCTTTCTGGCGGTGTCGACTCGTCTGTGATCGCCAATCGGCTGGTGCCCCAATGGAACCGGCCGCAGCTCGATGCAATCGGCCTGCGCATCGAGGACAAGGGGTTTTCGGAGTATTCCTATGCTGAGCGTGTGGCATCGGAGCTCGATATCAATCTGAAGCCGCTTGATATCAAGCCATCCGATATTCCTGAAATTGCACAAACTGTGGTGCGGCACGCGGAACAGCCGCACGGTGATTTTTCGTTCTTTTTATTCTTCCTTCTCTCACGCGAGGCTCACAAGCAGGGGAAAATTGTGATGTTCACGGGTGACGGGCCTGATGAAGTAATGCTCGGCTTCCGTCACAACGAACAGTTTTTCTCGGAAATGACACGCACCAATTTTCCGATGCGCAGCTACTTCGACCTGATCAGCTACAGCACCGAAAAAGACCGTCAACGAATGATGAGCCCGGCTTTTTTTCCGCACACCCAGGGCGCCCTCGACAGGTTTATGGAAATCATCGAGCCATTCGGCGACCTTGAGCCGGCGGAACAGGTTGCCGCTTACGAACTCAACTCGCTGATGCCGGGCAATAATTCGGTCAAGGGTGACCGTATGGGAGCCTGCTGGTCAATCGAGGGCCGTGCACCTTTTCTCGACCATCGCGTCAGCGAAATGTTTGCACGCCTTCCGGTAACTTCAAAGTTCCGCGATGGCATCGGCAAGCATTTTCTCAAGCAGGCCGCGGCGGGATATTTCGACCACGATTTCGTCTTCCGTCCCAAGACCATGCCGACCCTGCCGATTGGCGAGTGGATCAAAGGGCCGCTTTATACCTGGGCACGCGATGTACTGAACCTGCCTGATGGCGGTCGCTTCGACCGCAATGAGTTGCTGGTAATTCTCGAGGAGCACCGCAGTGGTTTGCACAACCATACGAAACAGCTGCGTACTTTGTTGATGACGAAGCTCTGGCTGCAGGAATTTTTCCCCGAAAACGCATAATTAAAGACGGAAGGCCGGACATGGCAGATTTTGATTACTACCTCGCGCAGTTTGTCGATATTCATGGCAGGCCCAAGGCGAAATTGGTGCCAGGCAAGCATAAGGAAATGATCTTTGGAGCGGGAGCGGGCTTTGCGGGCTTTGCAATTGCCGGTATGGGAATGGGGCCTCATAGCCAGGAATTCATGGCTGTTGGCGACCGCGATAGCGTGCGGCCGGTGCCCTGGATGACCTCGACTGCCAGCGTCACCTGCGATGGTCATGTTGACGGAAAACCCCACCTGCTCGACTCACGCGTAATCGCCAAAAAGGCACTCGCCGCTTTTCGTGAAGTCACTGGCCTCGAATTTTTCTCCGGCCTCGAACCTGAATTTTTTCTGCTCAAAGCAAACGCAACCGGTGGATACGAAGTTGCGACCGGCTCTGAGTCGCTCGACAAGCCTTGTTATGACTTCCGCCACTTGTCGTCGGTAACGGATTTCCTCATGGAGTTGCGCGCCGCGCTCGAGGGGGCGAAAATCGACGTCTACCAGATCGATCACGAAGACGCGAACGGTCAGTTTGAGATGAACTTCACCTATGCGGATGGCTTGCGGACAGCAGACAATCTGACCTATTTCAAAATGGCGGCGACGGCGATTGCCAAAAAACATGGCATGCTGTGTTCGTTCATGCCGAAGCCGTTTGCCGAGCGTTCGGGCAGCGGGCTGCACATGCACATGTCGGCGGGCAAGAAATTCGGCGACAACGCTTTTGAGGACAAGGCCGATCCGCGCGGCATGGACTTGAGCCCATTGGCCTATCATTTTCTCGGTGGATTGATGGCCCATGCTCCGGGGTTGACGGCAATTGCAGCTCCCTGCGTCAACTCCTACAAACGTCTGGTTTCGCGCGGCTCGCGTTCTGGTGCGACCTGGGCGCCAGTCAATATTGCATGGGGCAACAACAACCGGACAGCGTTTGTACGTATCCCGGGAGGGCGGCTTGAGCTGCGAGTTCCTGACGCCTCATCAAATCCTTATCTGCTGACCGCCGCCATTATTTACGCTGGCCTGGATGGCATCGAGCGCAAGCTTGATCCTGGGGCCCCGTGCAACGAAAATCTCTACCAGTTGACTCAGGACGCGCTTAATGCGCGAGGTATTCGGCGCCTGCCGATTTCGCTGCTTGACGCGTTGGATGCGCTTGAGGCAGACAAAACGCTCTGTACTGGGCTTGGTCAGGCTTTCGTCGGAGAATTTTCGCAGCTAAAGCGCCTCGAATTTGATGAGCTGCTGCTGAATGTGTCTCCGGCGGAATTTCGGCGCTACGTCGATTTCTTCTGAGTGACGAAAGTAGCGGGATGCTCCAAGGTAAGCTCGTTACCCCATATCTTGGCATTCGGTATCGTCGGGTTGCGTGGTGTCTCCGTCGCGGAATATAGGTGATGCACCTGCCTCTTCTGACATCCTCATCGCGTTTATGAGAGCTCTTTTTGTTACTTATGGAGGAGGTCATATTTCGATGATCTTGCCGGTCCTCAACAGTTTGAGGAAAACCCACCCGCAAATCAAATGTGACCTTCTTGCCTTAACTACTGGCCGCGCTCGAGCTATCGAGGAAGGTGAAACTCCGTGGGGCTATAGCGATTTTGTGCGGCTATATGACGAAGAAGCGGTAGCGTATTGGGGGAATCGGTTGCTCGCCGGCAATAGAAGCCCCGACGTTGATGAAAATGAGTCTTGTGCCTATCTCGGGATCAATTATCTGGATTTGATAGATCAGAATGGCCTGCAAGGTGCAGCAGAAATATATTCCAGGGAGGGCCGATACGGGTTCAGGCCACTTGGTTTTATGCAGCGACTGCTCGATGAAATCCGACCGGACGTCGTGATCGCAACGAACTCCCCACGAACTGAGAGGGCGGCACTTGAAGTAGCTGTCCAGCAGAAAATACCTTGTGTGGGTATGGTCGACCTTTTTGCGCAGGATGGTGACAGCTATATAAACCAGAAGGAAAAACCGAACTGGACCTGTGTAATTTCTGAGCGTATCAAGCAGCGCCTTGTTGACAGGGGATTTAAGTCAGAGGGCGTGATTGTTACTGGTAGTCCGGCCTTCGATGGACTTTTTTCACCGCGTAATCGAGCGGCTGCTGAAGATTTTCTGAAGCAACGCGGATGGGAAACCCTTAATCCCATACTGTGGACCGGACACATAGAACCGTTGGCAGATGGCGTGCCGGACGCGGAGGCCTTGTACCGATTTCCTCTAAGCATAGAAACCGCATTGCGCGAGTTCGTGACGAGGCGAAAAGACCTCGCCTTGATTGTTCGGTACCACCCAAGTCAATGGCAGGACTTCCCGCGTTTGGGGCCTCACGAAAAAGTGTATTTCAGTGTGCCTTCTCAAGAGGCGATTCACCCACTGATTCTGGCTTCAAAAGCGGTAGTGGTTCAGAATTCCACGGTTGGCCTGCAAGCTGCAGTAGCGGGAAAGCCGGTGGTATCCCTTGAACATTCATTGTCGGTACTTGAATCATTTAGCCTCTCGAAATTGGGCGTTTCAACACCCTGTTTTTCCACGGGGGAGTTGCCTGTCGTCCTGGACTCTTTGCTGGCCTCGCCGGCCGCCGCTCCTCAAGAATACGCAAGCGATGGAAACGCTGCCGATCGGGTAGCGACGGTTATTTTGCGCGCTTTGGCTGTTTAGAAGGGCTATTTCTCAAGAGAGCAAGTCCCATGACAGTGGTGTACCAGCCGGTGCATCCTTGTTTATTCGTCTACCAAGCACACCTTCAAAAAACTTTGGGGGCAAACCAAAACCAGGCCGAACAAGTCGAATGTTTTCCAGCGACAGCTCCTTGCCTGCGGCAATGTCTTGAGTGATGTAGATAGAACGACGAAAAGCTTTGGATTTTTCCTCTGTTTGTGTCCCGCCGTATGTTATTTGGCCCAATGCTTGCCAAGCTCTTTTGGTTTCGACGCGCAGCAATCCAAATTCCTCTGGTTCTAGCGAGAATGCAGAATCAACGCCACCATCCGAGCGTCTTAACGTGAAATGTTTTTCAATAACGGTCGCACCAAGCGAAACGGCTGCAATGGCCGCACCGCAGCCCATGGTGTGATCAGACAATCCGACTTCGCAATTAAAGGATTCGTGTAAATGCGGAATTGTCCGCAAATGGCTATCCTCTGGAGTTGCCGGATATGTGCTCGTGCATTTCAGGAGGATCAATTGGGTACATCCTGCTTGGCGTGCTGTACTGACTGCTTCGTCGATTTCAGCCAGCGTTGCCATGCCAATAGAAATGATGAGAGGTTTTCCAGTCGCGGCAACCCTGCGAATCAGGGGCAGATCAGTATTTTCGAAGGATGCTATTTTGTATGCGGGTACGCCGAGCGTTTCGAGGAAATCAACCGCCGTGTCATCAAAAGGAGTGCTGAAGCATTGCAGGCCATGCGATAGGGCGCGCTCCATAATGGTTTTGTGCCACTCCCAAGGGGTATGAGCCTGATCGTAAAGCTCATACAGTTGCTGGCCGGCCCACAAGCTGTTTTTGTCCTCAATAACAAAGCCCGGCATGCGCAGGTTCAGCGTCATGGTGTCCGCGGTGTAAGTCTGTAGCTTGATGGCATCTGCACCAGCCAGCGCTGCTGCGTCCACGATTGCAAGAGCTCGGTCAAGAGACTGGTTGTGGTTCCCAGACATTTCTGCGATCAAGTAGGGAGGTTGAGCGGCCCCGATGGGTCGGCCGGCGATGGAAACCGCCGAGTCCTTTTGTTTAAGCATGAGGAACTCCATTCAATACATAGTTTCGGGTTGATTTCCAGCCGAGATTTGCTACAACGTCCAATATCGATAGGTGAGATACGAACTCTATGGAACCCTGCTGAGGGTAAGGACCTGGAATGTACTCTTGTACGCGTAGAACGGCGGGCGATTTTTCAACGAACTGGTCGTCTGATAGATAGGTCAATGCTCCGCGAGGCGACAGATACTCTGTCGCTTCGAGCTTATTGCATAAATCTATCAGTCTGTCCGAGCGCGCCCCGGCAAGCTGGAGGGAGCTGGCTTTGCACATTCTCGGGGTAAATTCAAGGCGGCTGGAGATAAACCGGATGATTGCCTCATTGAACTCGGCAAGATTATTGACCTCCGGTTTCTGCGCTTCTTCAATGATCTCCAAGGCGTCGACATAGTGGAGGTGTCGGCCATAATTCAGCTTAAATCCGCGAGCAAGCTTGTCAGCCCACCGGCGATGATCCATCAATGTGGTTGCAGCAATAGTCTGGGTAGAGCTGTAGTGCCGTACTGGCAGAACAATCCAATTGACGCGATTGCCAACCAATAACCGATTTCTGGTCTGCCAGGATTGCTTTTCTAATTGAACGTCATCAAGAAATACAAAGTCGTCTGCTTGGGCAATCAGGTTGAAGTAGCCTGCCCAGGGTAAAAGAGCAGGCTGCATCGCAACAAGGCTACGGCTCACGGCGTTCGACCCCAAATCACAATATCGCTGTTGCGAACCATGTGTCCGTTTTGCAGGTTCTCATAAGTCGTTTTTAGTGTTGTCAAGCGCTCAGGATCCATGCCCAAGGCGATGCGTAGAAGCTCGATCAATTCGTATTCTTGCCAAAACACATTGAGTGCGCCCTGCTCACCGGTGTAGGTGCATTCCAGTTTCCATGCATTTTTTCCGACACTTTCACCGCGTCCTGCGCGGTGATCGTCTGGGAGCCTCATTCTGAGATACACGGCGGCTCCGGGGGCCAACAAACTGCTTGCCTGGCGCATGCAATCCCACGTCGCATCCCGGGAAAGATAGTAGAGCGTGCTTGGCGCCAAAAGGGCGTTGAACGGGCCTTGCAATGCTGGCAATCCCAAACTGAGATCATGCAGCAACACTTCCCCCGACATCCCGGAGATACTTAGGTTGTGGCGCCCTTCGCTCAGACAGGTCGGATCGACGTCAATTCCGCTAACCGACCAGCCATAAGCTGCGAAAAGCATCATGTTATTTGCGCTACCGCAGCCGAGTTCAAGGGCACGGCCGGGGAGGCGGGACAGCCCTTCCTTATAAAACATCCGAACCAGATATTCATCCGGATAACGCATTCCGCGCAGGGCTGAAATCTGATTCATTTTTGTTCCTTTGATAAGACGTTATCGAAGCATTCTTGCAATCCGGTTGCCCATTTTTCAATCGCCTCCATTGGAGTGGCCTCATCAAGCCAAAATTGAAACACTTCTTTCGCCAGTTTTTCTACGCCTGGCAAGGGACTATGCCCGAAGCTTCCAAACCAGTGGCCAGGAAGATACCAGTGACTGACATGCATGCCCTGAGCCCGAAGACATGATCCAAGCGTATGTTGCAAAGGCCATCCGGCGTCAGGAAGCCGGCAAGTAAAGCGCCACGGTGAGCTGCCCTTTCCCATCCCCACCGGTACCAGTCCTGTGTCTTTTATCGCCACAGCCCACGCTGCGGCCTTTTGACTGCGAATTTCAACAATGCGGGGTAAGTTTTGGAGCGCTGACGTGATCTCCTGGTTCCATTCGGGCCGCCAGGGTAAGTAAAGCGTGGATTCATACCCATTTAGCAGACCCCGGAACCCTTCACTGTCTCCATTTTGACGGAGCCGGGTCCGTGCTGCATCAAACCCGGTACGAAAACGGGCTTCAGTGGCAGCTCTTATTTTTTCAGGGAAAATTGCGACGGATTCAAGCAGCGAGCGACATTCTTGAGCGAGAGATGAATCCCTCAATAGCAATGCTCCCCCTCCGACCCGGATGTGTTTGGTATTGCCAAATGACAAAATTCCAACATCACCAGTGGTGCCGGCCAAGTTACCTTCAATAGTGGTGGCCCCGAGAGCCTGAGCGGCGTCATCAATAAGTAAGCACTCGGGCGCCTCAAATATGCGCCGAACCGCAAAGAGTTCCGTCGGGTTGCCATAGAGATGAACCACTATCGCCGCAGTAGCACCTGCTGATCTGGCCCGTAGCCACTCATCTTGAGGAACCACTCCTGTGGCAGGATTAATGTCGCAAAAAAAAGGCACGCAGTCCGCTGCAGATATAGCCGCTATTACATCCTGGCAAACAGCAGAAGACAATGCAACGATCGTACGTTTTCCTCCTGACCATATGCGGAGAGCAGCATAGATTCCTAGAGCGCCGCGTCCCACCAGAACGATGTGCTCCATGCCGAAATGCTTTTGCAGCGTTGGGCGGAGTCGGTCAGAAATCATTTGACAGCAGCATTTCGATCAGTTCTGCGCGATTTTCGGCATGGCCAGCAACAAGGCTGCTCGCAGCTTGGCTCATCCGGCATACCAGCTCTGGTTCAGCCAAATGTTGGGTCAAGGCCTTAGTCCAGCTGCTTTCGTCAAGGTCGGCTGCTTCACCCAACAAAAAAGCCGCGCCGCACGCATGCATGCCCAAGGCATCTTCGCGCTGGTTTTCGGCGGTAATGCTGATCAAGGTTGGAAGTCCCATGGCACAGCGCTCCCATGCAGCAATGCCGCAAACGCCGAGAGCAAGGTCGGCTTCATTCATCAAGTCAGCCATGCTCTTGCACACATCAACTACCTTGATATGGGCGATTTGACCGGCGCGAGAATGAATGCTGGTTCGATAAGGGTGTTCTGGCCCCAATACGATGTTGACGGTCAGGAAATCAAATTTCTCCAGGGCGGACATCGCGTGGCTCGCCAGATTGTGGGTATCGTTGCTGCCAAAATAGACCAGTACATTTTCTATCGAACCGTCCCTGATCCGGACTGGTGGCACGTCAAAGGCCGAATTGAGTACTGCGTGCGCAGGACCAAGACGCAACGTGCAGCTGGAGGGAACAAATCTACGGTAACGCTGCGCAGCCTCAGCATGGAGATTTTGGTCCAACAGTAAGCTGCATACATGCGGCCGGTTAATTAAGTCATCAATGACCATCAACCGCCGGTAATGTGGTTTGACTTGCTCCTCCCATCGCCGATCCAAAAAATAGTGGTCAACGATAAGCCAATCCACCTGATCAGGCCCAAGCGCTCCACATGTTTGCGAAGCGTCGGTTTGCCAGCTCGTGTCTTGATCTGTATCCTGCGGGACATAAGGCAAGGCCATTACACCGTGCCCACGTAATCTAATGACATTCAGCATGTGGCCAGGAAGTTCGCGGCATATAAAGTCGCACCGCGCACCGGAGGCGCTCAGCGCCTCAGCCAAGGCCAAGCAACGCATCACATGGCCGCCACCTATCGCCAGCGACGCGTCGACGCGGAAAACTATCCGCATTCCCGCCACTTTGTTGGTCATTTTGAATGCATTGCCCGAAATAACCACTCTGCGCGATCCCAATCTTCCGGAGTGTCAATGTCCTGCACCCGGTAACGAGGTAGAACGATGGGCGCAGCATGTTCTGAGAAGAGCGGCTTGTTAGCCAGCCAGGCGTCGGCGCGGCCCCAGTAAAACTGTCCGGCGTCATGGTATGCCGGCTCCAGGTCCTGCGAGCGAGTCTGAAAGTGCTCCGGGTGAAACATTTGCACCCTGTTTCCCTCGATAAGCCTAA
This sequence comes from Polaromonas sp. P1_E11, assembly GCF_056405995.1. Lineage (NCBI taxonomy): Bacteria > Pseudomonadati > Pseudomonadota > Betaproteobacteria > Burkholderiales > Comamonadaceae > Polaromonas > Polaromonas sp. P1_E11. The sequence continues at coordinate 946,831 of NZ_JBFUBA010000001.1, read as the reverse complement.
GAGCACGCTGGATGGGGAAAGGGTAGCTGGCAACGGAAAAGGCGAAGTCAGCTTGGGATTCAACCAGGATTTTCAAACCGGACTGGAGGTCTAGAGGAGTTACAAAAGGCGCAGTTGCATAGATGCAGCAAGCCAATTCGATTGCCATTCCCCTGGTTGTATGCCATTGCACAGCATGCGCGATGACCGGCGTGGTTCCCACAACATCGCCGGACAACGATTCCGGTCTGACAAACGGTACTTTTGCCCCCCAACTTTCAGCGAGCACTGCGATTTCGGTATCGTCAGTGGAAACAATTACTGCGTCGAATAGGTTGCTTTCAAGGGCGGCAGAGATTGACCATGCAATCATCGGCTTGCCGCAAAAATCCTTGATATTTTTGCGTGGGATGCGTTTGCTACCGCCCCGCGCAGGTATCACGGCTATTTTCATTCCAATGCCGCCTCAAGCGCTTTAATGACTTTTGCTTGTTCGGTATCCCGCAGCCCGGGGAACATCGGTAACGATAGCGCGCGTTCATAAAAAGCCTCGCTAACCGGGAACTGCCCTTTTTGGAAGCCAAGTCTGCGGTAATAAGGCTGAAGGTGGACAGGTATGTAGTGCACATTGACACCGATACCTGCATTGCGCATGGCCTCGAAGACCTGTTTTCGCCTCTCGACTTGAATGCAATACAGATGCAAAGCCGAATGGCTATCCGCGTTGCGTGCCGGCCGCGCTAGCGGGAGACTTTCCAGCGCCATGTCGTAGCAATCAGCCAGCAGATGCCTGCGCGCAATCCAGGCCTCGATATGCTTGATTTGCGATAACCCCAGCGCTGCCTGTAATTCGGTCATCCGGTAATTAAAGCCCAGGAGGTGTTGCTCGTAATACCACATGCCCTCTTCGGTATTCTCAAGCTCTCCCATCTCCCGTGTCATTCCATGAGAGCGGAATAATTGCATACGGCGCGCGAGTTCCGACGAGTTGGTGGTAGCTAGCCCGCCTTCTGCTGTAGTAATGATCTTGACGGGGTGAAAGCTAAACACGGTGATGTCGCTGTAGCGGCAATCGCCGACCCGTGTTTCATGATAGCGGGCTCCTATTGCGTGCGATGCATCTTCGATGACATGAAAGCCGTACTTCTGCGAAAGTTCATGAATAGGCTGCAAATCGCATGGATGGCCCATGAAGTGCACCGGTATAACAACCTTAGGCAGCGTGCCATTTTTTGCTGCAAGCCGTAGTTTTTCCGTGAGAGCCTCGATGCTGATGCCCCATTTGACGGAATCGATATCAACAAAGTCGACTGACGCACCGCAATAGCGTGCGCAGTTGGCCGTGGCTAGAAAAGTGATGGGGGAAGTCCAAACGATATCGCCGGGGCCGACTCCCAACGCAAGGCAAGCAATATGTAGTGCAGAGGTGGCGCTGTTGACCGCAACGCCATGGCTTGCTCCGCAATACTCCGCGATAGCTTTTTCAAATGCGGGGACTGCCGGCCCCTGTGTCAAAAAGTCCGAACGCAAAACCTCGATGACAGACTGGATGTCGTCGTCATCTATCAGTTGTCTGCCATAGGGAATCATGACGCAATTCTTATTGCAGGGGTACTTGCATTGCTATCAGCCGCCTAAGCTGTGCTACGGACAAGAAGTCGGGGTTCGTGCCGCTGTCGTACCTGAACCCGCTGTTGACCGGCCTTGCATTCGCCTGGGCGCAATAATCGCGCAGCGTGTAGTCGGCCCCGACGGGCAGGATGGCGTAATATTTACCGAGATCTACCGTATTCGAACTGTCACTTTCGGTAATCATTTCTTCATGGATTTTTTCCCCGGGACGAACTCCAATGATGCGTTGTTCGCAGTTCGGGTCAAGCGCAGTAGCTACGTCTGTAATTCGGTACGACGGGATCTTGGGCACCAGAATTTCACCACCGCGGGCGTTTTCGAGACTCCAGAGGGCCATCTCGACGCCATCTTCTATTGATATGTTGAAGCGTGTCATCGCCGGGTCCGTGATCGGGAAAAAGCCTTTTGAGCGCTGGCCGATAAAGAAGGGAATGACCGAGCCCCGGCTTCCCATGACGTTGCCATACCGTACAACAGAAAATCGGATATCTCGCAGGCCGCGAATGTTATTGGCGGCGATAAAAAGCTTGTCAGAGCAAAGCTTTGTAGCACCGTAGAGGTTGATCGGGGCCGCTGCTTTGTCGGTGGACAAAGCTACCACCCGACTAACTTGAGAATCAAGACAGGCCTCAATAACGTTCTGAGCGCCCAGTACGTTGGTTTTTATGTACTCGAAGGGGTTGTACTCTGCAGCGGGAACCTGTTTGAGGGCGGCAGCATGAACCACGATGTCAATACCTTCAAACGCTCGATGCAGGCGTGACAAGTCGCGAATATCACCCAAAAAATAACGCATGCAAGGCGCGTCAAATCTTTGTGCCATCTCATATTGCTTAAGCTCGTCACGAGAAAAAATTACTACCCTTTTGGGTTTAAATCTTGCCAAAAGTATTTCGACGTACTTTTGCCCGAAAGAGCCAGTTCCGCCTGTAATTAAGATGGATTTATCGTTGAACATATTTAGGGTTGTGCCGGCTTCGTCATTCATTTACAGCCAACACTAAAACTCGGGCTGAATTGTGATTATCTTGGGCGATTGTCGAATCCGTTAACGGCCGAGCAACACACTCGTTTGGTATTTCCTAAGGAAATCATCTCATAGTCTGGCTATGTGACAATGCGTTGGTTCAGCCCGTTGAATGACGCGTTTAGCCACTCAACCAACGCGTAATCATTTTGCCTCACCTTTTTTTGAGAATGACTGAGAGCCATTGTGCATTTGCGTAGAGAAATTTTACCGCTGTGGTTGACGGATTTGTTGCTTGTTTTCGTCGCCTGGTGGGCCGCGTTCTGGTTGCGGTTTAATTTCGAGATTCCTGAATATTTCGTAACTTTGGCCTGGCTGGGCGTGCCGTGGGTATTGATTTGTTTCATCGGCGGGTTAGCCATAGCGCGCGTAGACCGGCAAATCTGGAAGTACATTGGTCTGCCCGAGCTTCGACAGCTGGCTTGGGGAGTCTTTCTGGGGGGGCTGTTCGCTGCCGCCGCTGTGCTGATGATCCGGTTTCCGAGTTTTCCGCGATCTGTGCTTCTGTTGCATCCCCTCGTTGCGCTGATATTGCTTGGCGGTGCCCGAGCTGCCTGGCGGACATTTGTCGAGCACGGCCGCCCGTCTGATGAATCTCGGGCTTTGTTGATTGTCGGCTCACTTCAAGACGCGGCGGATGCCCTGCGTGCGATTAAGGGATCGAAGCAGTGGCATTGCGTAGGCATCGCATCATCACTGGAGTCCGAGCAAGGCCGTTACCTTCATCAAATACCGGTATTGGGATTCCCGGCTGCAATCGCCAACATGGCGGCGTCTACCGGGGCGTCAACGGCCCTCATCGCCAGCCCGCCGGGATCTCGTGAGCGCCGTGAGGTACTCATGCAGTCCAGTCCGCTTGGGCTCACATTACTGACCATGCCGAGGCCGGATGAGTGGTTGCAGTCCGATAGCGCAAGTCCGCGGAAAATCGAGCTGGAGGATTTGTTGGGCAGGCAGGCGGTGGAGCTGGACACGCAAGGGCTCGCGGAGCTTTTTTCAGGTCAGACTGTACTTGTGTCGGGGGCGGGCGGATCTATCGGGTCGGAACTTTGCCGCCAGATTGCGAGATTGGGCGTCGCCCGGCTGGTTTGTGTGGACGTTTCCGAGATCGCCATTTACAAGCTGGAACAGGAGCTGCGGGAGGCACATCCGCAGATGCAGGGGCTTTATTACACGGCAAATGTGAGAGAGTACGCCCGCTTGCAGGCTATAGCAATGCAATACAAGCCATCGGTGTTTGTTCATGCTGCTGCATACAAGCATGTTCCGCTGATGGAATTGAACAACGAGATTGAAGCGGTCCGAACAAATATTCTCGGAACCATTCACGCCGCTAAAGTAGCCGGCGCGTGCGGTGCCCAGAAATTCGTATTGATTTCCACCGATAAGGCAGTGAATCCCACCAATATCATGGGAGCCACCAAACGTATGACGGAGCTCGTGGTCCAGAGCATTGCGCGCGAGTACACCGATACCCAGTTTGTTTCGGTACGGTTCGGAAATGTTCTTGGCTCCAGCGGCTCTGTGGTGCCCTTGTTCACTGAGCAAATTGCGCGAGGTGGCCCGATCACGGTGACGCACCCGGACATCGTGCGCTATTTCATGACGATTCCGGAGGCAGCCAAATTGGTATTGCAGGCTGGGCTGATGGCGCGCAGCGGCCAGATCTACGTGCTCGATATGGGTGAGCCCGTGAAAATTGTGGATTTGGCCCGCATGATGATTCGTCTTTCGGGTAAATCCGAGCACGACATCCCGATCACTTTTACCGGTTTGCGTCCCGGCGAGAAGCTGTTTGAAGAATTGATGGCCGATGACGAAACCACGGAGCCCACTCCCCATCCCAAACTTCGTGTGGCCAAATCATCGGGCGATCAGGCGGTTGCCATCGACGATGTAACGGCCTGGATATCCGCTATCGGTGCCGCACCGTCCGGCGAAACCGTGAAGGCCTGGTTAACCAGCCATGTTCCGGAGTACAAATCCCGTATCTGATTTGGCTGATTCCTTGTTTACAGCGAAATTCCTGTCCGTTCCAGAATGTCGCTGACCAGTTCCAGCCGCATCAATGGGTTGTCCAGTTGCATCAGGCGTTGCTTTAATTCCAGCGGCATCGGCAACAGTTCGCACCAGCGGTTGGCGACCCATCCGCAGTCGTTCAGCCTGTAGGGTGCCAATAGTGGCATTTGGGCCAGTGGCACCTCGCGTTGCTGCAGGCTTTTGATCAGCTTGCCCAGCGCATTGGCCGTGGCCTGCAGGTCAACCGGAATTTCCACCGGTCGGTCGTCTTCCAGCCGGGTGACGTCGGCAATCCACAGGCCATGCCTGAGTTTTTCACGTCGGGTGATTTCAAAGCGCTGTGCACCGGTGCAGCGTACGACCATCAGGCCCGGCTGGGGGATGGAAAATTCAGTGATGGTGGTCAGGGTGCCCACGGTGCTGAAGGCCTCGTTTGCAAAGCCGTCGCTCGTGGGTGTGCCGGCATCGGCGGGCCGGCGCACCTCGGAGCCTTCGGTGAGCGAGACAACGCCGAAAGGCGCGCCAGCCTTGTGGCATTTTCCGATCATGTCGAGGTAGCGGACCTCAAAGATGCGCAGCGGCAGCACGCCGCCGGGATACAGTACCGCACCCAGCGGGAATAGGGGGAGGGAGCTCAGCGTCAAGGCTTCTGGCATGGTCTCATCGTGCTTTGGAGTGCCGTGAACCACATCATCCCATGTGACCCGTGCGGTGAGCTTGTCGTACGTCTAATACGCTTTGCTTCAGGGGCTTTTCGAGGGGAGCTTGCCGGGTTCTCAACTGACGGCATCAGCCGGTTGGCGCAGCAGCATGGCCAGGGAATTGGCCACGGTCTTGCGCAGTTCCCTGCGGTCGCAAATCAGGTCGACCGCACCTTTGGTCTGCAAAAACTCGGCACGCTGAAAGCCTTCAGGCAGCGTGACGCGCACGGTGGACTCAATGACGCGCGGACCGGCAAAACCGATCAGGGCCTTGGGTTCGGCGATCACGATGTCGCCCACGAAGGCAAAGCCAGCGCTCACACCGCCCATGGTCGGGTCGGTCAGCACACTGATATAGGGCAGGCCTTTTTTGGCCAAACGGGTCAAAGATGCATTGGTTTTGGCCATCTGCATCAAGCTGAGCAGGCCTTCCTGCATGCGTGCACCTCCGGTGGCGGTAAAGCAGATGAAGGGCACTTTTTGCTCGATGGCTGCGTGCACGCCACGCACAAAGCGCTCGCCCACCACGCTCCCCATGCTGCCGCCCATGAAGTCAAACTCAAAGCACGCCACGACCACGCCGATGCTGTGAACGGCCCCGCCCATCACTACCAGAGCATCGGTTTCCTGGGTGTTTTCCAGGGCTTCTTTCAGGCGTTCGGGGTATTTTCGGCTGTCCTTGAACTTGAGGGCATCAACGGGCAGCACTTCCTGGCCAAGCTCATAACGGCCTTCGTGGTCCAGAAAGGCGTCCAGGCGGGCGCGTGCGCCTATGCGGTGGTGGTGGCTGCACTGCGGGCAGACGTTCTGGTTTTTCTCCAGGTCGGTCTTGTAGAGCACAGCTTCGCAACTTGGGCACTTGATCCAAAGGCCTTCGGGCACGCTGCGGCGCTCGGTTGGGTCGGTGGGGCTGATTTTGGGCGGGAGGAGTTTTTCTAACCAAGACATGTGTGTCAGTCCTTACGGTGTCGGGCAGCGCCTGGGCGCCTGTCGCTTCAATGCCTTTTGGGCTTTTGTCAGGCGAAAAGCGCAATTATGCGCCGGTTTCGCCCGGCAAAAGTGACGTGAAAAGTCAGCCTAAAGCGGTACGGATTTCTTTCAGAAAGTCACGCGCAACCGCGGCAACCTTGTCACGCGGCTGGTTTTCAATCAGCTGGATGATCTTGCTGCCAATTACCACCGCGTCGGCCACTTTGCCTATGGCTTTGGCCGTGGCCGCATCGCGTATGCCAAAGCCCACGCCCACGGGCACGTCCACGTGCTTGCGGATGCGCGGCAGCATGGCTTCCACGGCGTCCACGTCCAGCGTGCCGGCGCCCGTCACGCCCTTGAGCGAGACGTAGTAGACATAGCCGCTGGCGACTTGCGCCACCTGGGCCATGCGTGCGTCGGTGCTGGTGGGGGCCAGCAGAAAGATCAGGTCCATGCCGTGGGCGCGCAGCCGGGCGGCAAACTCCACGCACTCTTCAGGCGGGTAGTCCACGATCAGCACGCCATCCACGCCAGCTTGTGCGGCGTCGCGGATGAACGCACTTTCGGTTTTGCTGCCGCCGTGCTTGATGTCGTAGCGTTCGACCGGATTGGCGTAGCCCATCAGAACGACGGGGGTGGCGCTGTCTTTGGTGCGGAACTGGCGCACCATTTCCAGCACTTGGGCCAGGCCGATACCGAGGGACAGGGCTTTTTCACCGGCCTTCTGGATGACGGGGCCGTCGGCGCTGGGGTCTGAAAAAGGTACGCCCAGCTCGATCACGTCGGCACCGCCAGCCACCATGCTGTGCATGAGCTCGGGGGTGATGTCGGCAAACGGGAAACCCGCCGTGACATAAGGGATCAAGGCCTTGCGGCCCTGGCTTTTCAGCGTCGAGAAGGTGGTGGCGATGCGGCTCATGACTGCACCCCGCTTCCCTTGGCGCCGCTGGCATCGAACGACGCTGCCGAAGCCGTGCTACCTTTTACAGAGAGGCCCCGCATCGACGGCCGGTCGTAAAACTCCGCGCCGGAAAGGTCGGCTACGGTGCCGATGTCCTTGTCGCCGCGGCCAGACAGGTTGACGAGCAGGCTTTGGTCGGGGCGCATGGTGCGGGCCATTTTCATGGCGCAGGCCACGGCATGGCTGGATTCAAGCGCCGGGATGATGCCTTCGGTGCGGCACAGGTAATGAAAGGCTTCCAGCGCCTCCGCGTCGGTGATGCCGATGTATTCGGCACGGCCGATGTCTTTGAGAAAAGCGTGCTCGGGGCCTACACCGGGGTAATCAAGACCCGCGCTGATGCTGTGTGTTTCGGTGACCTGGCCATCGTCGTTTTGCAGCACGTAGGTGCGGTTGCCGTGTAGCACGCCGGGCAGGCCGCGCTGTAGCGACGCAGAATGCTTGCCGCTGTCCAGGCCTTCACCGGCAGCTTCCACTCCGATGAGGCGGGTTTTGGCGTGCTGGATATAGGGATGGAAAATGCCCATGGCATTGCTGCCACCGCCTACGCAGGCAATGACCGCATCGGGTTGCTTCGTGCCGATGAACTCCGGCATCTGTTGCAGGCATTCGGTGCCGATCACGCTCTGGAAGTCGCGGACCATCATGGGGTATGGGTGCGGGCCCGCCACCGTGCCGATGATGTAGAAGGTGTTGTCCACGTTGGCAACCCAGTCGCGCATGGCTTCGTTGAGCGCGTCTTTGAGCGTCTTGCTGCCGCTTTCGACCGGCACCACGGTGGCGCCCAGCAGGTTCATGCGGTAGACATTGGGGCTTTGGCGCTTGACGTCTTCGCTGCCCATGTAGACCACGCATTCCAGGCCGTAGCGTGCGCAGATGGTGGCCGTGGCCACGCCGTGCTGACCGGCGCCGGTTTCGGCGATGACACGTGGCTTGCCCATGCGGCGCGCCAGCATGGCCTGGCCTATGGTGTTGTTGATCTTGTGCGCGCCGGTGTGGTTCAGGTCTTCGCGCTTGAGGTAAATCTGTGCGCCGCCTTGTTCACGGCTCATGCGTGCGGCGTGGTAGATCGGGGAGGGGCGGCCTACGAAATGCTTCAGCTCGGAATGGAATTCGGCGAGAAACTCCGGGTCGTGCTGGTATTTGGCGTAAGCGTCTTTGAGCTCGTTGATGGCATGAGTCAGGGTTTCTGAAACAAAACTGCCGCCGTAAATTCCGAAATGGCCTGAAACGTCAGGCTGGTGGTACTCGTACATGGTTAAGACTCTTTGCAAGTAGTTCGTCGGCGGCGCGAACGGCCGCTACAAACTGGTTGATCTTGTCGGCGCTTTTGATTCCTTTGGAAATCTCGACGCCCGAACTGACATCAACGGCCAGCGTTGTGCAACGCGGCCTGACTTGCAAAATGCCATCGATCACGTTTGCATGCGTCAATCCACCAGACAAAACGAGGTGAGCGCTGACGTTTGGAGGAAGAAGTGACCAATTGAATGTTTTCCCGCCGCCGCCATAACCTTCGACATGAGCGTCGAGCAGGATGGCTTGTGCGGCCTTGAAGTCTTGGGCGTATTTTACGAGATCAAAGCGGGCAGGGGTTCCCTGCGTGTTTTCAGTGGCTTTTTCACCTAATGGAATGCGTGCAGCGCGCATGAAGGGCCGGCCCGCCTCAAGGCAGATTTCGGGGGTTTCGTCACCATGAAATTGCAGCAGAGCCGCTGGTAGACGAGCGCAAGCAGCTATGATTTTTGTAGCATGGGCGTTGACAAAAAGCAGCACCGGCGTGACGAATGGAGGCAGGCGACGGGCCAATTCGGCGGCGCGTTCGGCCGTTACGAAGCGCGGGCTGGCTTCGTACATCACAAAGCCCACCGCATCAGCCCCGGCCGTGACGGCCGCGTCCACGTCTTCTTCGCGGGTGAGGCCACAGATCTTGATTCGGGTACGGGTGGTGGGTGTCATGGCAACCAATCATAGGCCGCTGTACGGTTTGGGAGGCCGTAGTGGTCTTCGTAAACGGGCCCCAAAAAGTACAGGCCATCCGGTGAAAAGGTGGGCGCAGCGGCATTCCGGCTGCGGGCGTCCCGCACCTCGGCCAGCCAGCCTGGCGGGTAGCTACCTTGGCCGACAGCCACCAGACAGCCCATGATGTTGCGAATCATGTGGTGCAAAAAGGCGTTGGCCTCGAACTCGAAGCGCCAGTATTTGGAGCCCGTACCGGCACGCTCGGAGATGTCGATCCGGCTGATCGTTTTGACGGGGGACTTGGCCTGGCACTGCGCGGCCCGGAAAGAGCTGAAATCGTGCTCGCCAATGAGGTGCGTGACGGCCTGTCGCATCGCAGCGCCGTCCAGTGGCCGGTAAACCCAGCCGACACGCCCGGCTTCCACGCTGGGCCGTACCGGCGACTCCAGCACCACGTAGGCGTACCTGCGTGCGATGGCGCTGCCGCGGCAATGGAATTCCTCGGGGACCTCACGCGCCCATTGCACCGCGATGTCGCCGGGCAAAAAGGTGTTGGTGCCGCGCACCCATGAGGCGATATCGCGCTGCAGGGGCGTGTCAAAGTGCACGACCTGCATCAGCGCATGCACCCCGGCGTCGGTGCGCCCGCAGCAGAGGGTACGAATCGGTTGGGCGGCAAACTTTGCCAAGGCCAGTTCCAGCTTGTCCTGCACGGTATTGCCCGAGAGCTGGCTTTGCCAGCCCTCGTAGGCACTTCCGCTGTAGCTGACGCCGAGGGCAATCCTCACGGTTGAACCCCGGCCGGTGCGCAGTGAACGCGGTGCGTTCAGGCTGCGCTCACGCCAAGGCGTTCAGGAACGCCTGCGCCTTGACTTTCAGCGGGCCGCTGGCTTCTGCCAGCACTTCTTCGGCCAGCGAGCGGGCGCCGTCGGTGTCACCCAGCGAGCGGAACTCTTCGGCCAGCATGAACTTGGTTTCAAGCGGGTCATCCGACGAAGCAGATACTTCAAACGCAGGAGCGGGGCTCTCCGTTGTTGGGCCATTCAGGTCAAGTGAAAGCGCGCCCAGGTCGAATTCCAGCATGCCGCTGTCGGCTACTGCCGGGGCCGGAGCCGGAGCAGCCTTGACCGGCGGAACCGGTTTGGCTGGCGGGACGAACGGCTCGGGTTCAAAGTTCAGGCCTTCGGACAGAAAGGAAATCTCGGGTGCCGCCTCGGCGGGTTTGGCTGCAACAGGTGCCGGTGGCGTGGCCGCAGGCATGGCAACCGTCGCGCTGCTGAAATCCATGTTCAGGGCGGAGGGTTCCGGTTTCTTGGCAACGGGCGGGGCAACTGGTTTTGGTGCCACGGGTACCGATATTGCCGCAGGGGTTGTGGCTGTATCAGGCTCATCACCGAGTGAGAAATCCAGGTCGAGATCGACGTCCACCGCCGGTGTTGGCGCAGGGACATTGACCGGTTGTGCCACCATGGCCACAGTGCCGCCCGGGCTGAACGCCGAGGTCCCGGAGGCGGAGGCCGTGCCTGCGGGCTGTCCGCCGGGCTGGTACATCGGGTTCGAAGGGTCGAGTTCGCGGCCCATCTCGGTGATGTACGCCCATTCCGGGCCATTGCCGTGGGTCAGGTTGAAGGCTTCGATGGCGACAGTTTCAAATGCCTTGCTGTCGCGGCGTTTTGCATAGATTTCCATCAGCTTGGCGTGAATTGCCACGCGCATGGGGCTGGTGCGCATCGCCTCCTTGAGGATTTCTTCCGCCTGCAGGTCGCGTCCATAAGCGAGGTACACATCGGCTTCGGCTACGGGGTCTACGTCGCCAGCGGCGTCCAATTGACTGGGCGAATACACCAGGGACGAGCCCGTGGCGTTGCCTTCATTCGTGTCAATTCTTTGGCCGCCGCTGGCGCCGAAAAAAGAATCGGGCTGCAATCTGCTTTCAAGGAAAGAGCTGTCAACCTGGGCCCCGCCGGCGCGCTGGCGGTACCGGTAAAAGCCAAATCCGGCGAGCAACGCGACCAGAAGGCCTACGCCCGGCAGTACCAGGGGGTTTTCCAGCAGTTCGTCGATCAGGCTGGGTTCAGGGGGCGGCGGAGGTGGCGCAACAACCGGTTTTTTGGGTGCTGCGGGGGCGGCTGCCACCGGTGCGGCGGGTTCACTGGCCGCGGGGGCTGGTTGCGAGGCCGCTGCAAGCGGATCGGCGCTTGCGGCGGTGGCTGAGGCTGCAGAGGCGGGTGCCATGGCAACCGCAGGCGTAGTGCCCGCAACTGCTGCGCTGGCCGCCTGTGTGGCTGTCGCGGCTGTTTTGGTGGTTGCTGATGCGGCGACGGATGGTGCCGAAGCTGCCGGAGCCGCCGCGGGTGTGGGGACTGTGACGCTGGACGGAGCTGGAACAGCCACACCTGGTGCTTTGGCTGCGCTGGCTGCGGGCGCCGCTGCTGGACCGCTTCCGAGCTTGTTGAGATCGCTGATATTTTTGGACAGCTCAGCGACTCGTGTCGAGGCTTCTTTGGCCTGCCGTTCCTTGGCAATCTTTTCTTCGGCTGCTGTCGCTGCCTTGCCCTTGACGGCTCCCTTGGACAGGGTGAGCTTGTCGGGGGTGGTGCTGGCAGGTGCCCGGTCTTCCACCTTGGCTTCTACCTTGCCACCGGCCTGGCGGTCGGCACCGGCTACCTGTGCAGCCGGCACGCCTTCTGCGAGTTTTCGGCGGAAAGTGTTGAAGTCCTTGCTTTGCGCAACGATGGTCTGCGTAGCTTCGCCGGGGGAGACAGCGCCGGCCGATTCCGCGGTCGGGATGTCGAGCACGGCGCCGGACTTGATGCGGTTGACGTTGCCGCCGATGAAGGCATCCGGATTGCTTCGGAGCAAGGCGACCAGCATCTGGTCCAGCGAAATGCTGGACGGCTTGTTCTGGGCGGCGATCTTGCCTGCGGTGTCACCGGATTTGACGGTGACCTGGGTATCGCCGGCGGGCGCTTTTTCCATCTTTACGGCCGGTGCTTTCGCTGCGGGCGCGGACCTGGCGGTGCTGGAACTGGAGCCTGAGGGGGAATAAGGGATGGACGCGATGCCTCTGGCCGGCGGTGCCGCATTGGGTGAACCGGGGCGGGACAGCACGGGTGCAGTGGGCGCAACCGCTGTACCGCTGCTGCCGGACCGCAAGGCAGGCGGGTCGAACAGCATGGTGTAGTCGCGGGTAATTCGCCCGTTCGACCAATTGGCCTCGAGGATGAGGTCTACGAAAGGCTCGGTAACGGGGCGATTGCTGCTCAATCGCAGGAAAGACCGTCCGTCCGTCCGGCGTTGCAGGCTGACTTCGACGCCGGTGACCACCGTGCCGTATTCCATGCCCGCTGCCTTGAAGGCTTCTGCCGGTGCAACACCGGCCCGAAGGCTGGCTGCTTCATCGGGCTTGAGGTCCGTGATCTCGATTTCGGCGCGAAGGGGTTCACCCAGCGCCGATTGAACGGTGATCCGGCCCAGCGCAAGCGCATGGGCTTCAAGACTTGCCAGGCTGCCCAGCAATGCAATGGCACTCGCCAGGGCGCCAATACGCCAACGACCGCGTTTATTCATGGGGTTGGGAGCCTCCAGTGCTCGGTCTGCATGTAACTTTATTCTGCTTAAGCGCACAAAAACCTCGATGCGAATTTTCGAAAAACAACCTTAACATCAAGGCATTAGGCTGACAAGCTAAGACACCACTTAAGTTTTGACACATCGAGTTAGCATCAACTTACATGTTCAGGATGTTGTCAGACGACAACGCACGGAAACAAGTGGTTACGGATGAGCGGCCGCATGTTGGCAACCGCTCACGTCGAATTATTCACCCCTGAAGCAGGATGCGGAGCATGCGGCGCAACGGTTCGGCCGCACCCCAGAGCAACTGGTCGCCCACGGTGAAGGCACCGAGGTAGTCGGGACCCATGGCGAGTTTGCGCAGGCGGCCCACCGGGATCTGCATGGTGCCCGTCACGGCGACGGGTGTGAGGTCCTTGATGGAGGCTTCCCGCGTGTTGGGCACGACTTTGACCCACTCGTTGTCGGCGGCGATCATGGCCTCGATATCGGCCAGCGGCACGTCCTTCTTCAGCTTGAAGGTCAGCGCCTGGCTATGGCAACGCATCGCACCTATGCGCACGCAGAAGCCGTCCACCGGTGTTTCGGCCGTTCCGAAGCTGGCGCCCTGGCCGAGGATCTTGTTCGTCTCCGCGCCGCCTTTCCACTCTTCCTTGCTCACGCCGTTGCCCAGGTCCTTGTCGATCCAGGGAATCAGCGAGCCGCCCAGTGGCACGCCAAAGTTGGCGGTTTCGTCGCCGCTCAGGGACTGCTGCTTGGCCAGCACGCGGCGGTCGATTTCCAGGATGGCCGATTTGGGGTCGTCCAGCAGTGCGCGGACTTCGCTGTTGATGGTGCCGTACTGGGTCAGCAGTTCGCGCATGTGCTGCGCACCGCCGCCGGATGCCGCCTGGTAGGTCATGCTGGTCATCCATTCGACGAGGCCGGCCTTGTACAGCGCGCCCACGCCCATCAGCATGCAGCTCACCGTGCAGTTGCCGCCGATCCAGTTCTTGCCGCCCTTGGCCATGGCGTTCTGGATGACCGGGAGGTTGACCGGGTCCAGGATGATGATGGCGTCGCCGTTCATGCGCAGCGTGGAGGCCGCGTCAATCCAGTGGCCTGTCCAGCCGGCTGCGCGCAGCTTGGGAAAGACTTCGGAGGTGTAATCGCCGCCTTGCGCCGTGATGATGATGTCGCATTTTTTCAGCGCTTCAATGTCAAAGGCGTTTTTCAGCGTGGTTTCGTTCCTGGCCTGGGCGGGGGCTTTGCCGCCGGCGTTGGAGGTCGAGAAGAAAACCGGCTCGATCAGGTCGAAGTCGCCTTCAGCCTGCATGCGGTCGATCAGGACGGAGCCGACCATGCCGCGCCAGCCGACGAGTCCTGTGAGGTTGCCTTTGAGTTTCATTGGAACTGCCCTTCAAAAAGTCAAAAATAAGGCTTTTTGGCCCGGCTCATCGAGCCGGCAGGGCACGACGAACCAGGCTTGCTAGCCTTTAATGGTGGTCGTTTTGGTGATCTGGGCAAAAACCGGCGCAGCGCCGATCGCGCGCGAAGCGGCGATCAAGCGGGTGAGTGCGGGGTTTTTGCGCATGGTGTCAATTGTAGCCAGGCTTGGCTTTATCGGGGCTGACAGCCGCCTCAAACCCGTTTTTTGACGCCGGTTTGAGGTGGTTTGCTGCAAAAAAACGTCAGAGATGTTTTTCCACCGGGGCGCCACAAGAAAAATTCTCCCCGAGTGGAGAGTGCTCCTTCCAGCCAGGGCCGAGGAACCGGCTTCGCCGGGCCTCAGGCGCAGCGGCCCCCTTGGGGGGGCAGAGAGCCACACGCAGTGGGCGAACGTGGGGGCCCTATTTCAAGGCTTTGACGACCGCATCACCCATCTGCACCGTGCCGACTTTTGTTGCGCCTTCGCTGTAGATGTCGGGCGTGCGCAGGCCCTGGCTCAGCACGGCATCCACGGCTTTTTCGATGCGGGCGGCAGCCTCGGGCTGGTTCAGGCTGAAGCGCAGCATCATGGCCGCGCTCAGGATGGTGGCCAACGGGTTGGCCACGCCCTTGCCCGCAATGTCGGGCGCGCTGCCGTGGCTGGGCTCGTACAGGCCCTGGTTTTTGTCGTTCAGGCTGGCCGAAGGCAGCATGCCGATGGAGCCGGTCAGCATGGCGGCGGCGTCACTCAGGATGTCGCCGAACATGTTGCCGGTGACGACCACGTCGAACTTTTTCGGTGCCTTCACCAGCTGCATGGCGGCGTTGTCCACATACATATGGTCCAGTGCGACGTCGGGGTATTGTTTGCCGACCTCGGTGACCACGTCTTTCCAGAGCTGGAAGGTTTCCAGCACGTTAGCCTTGTCGACGCTGGTGACGCGCTTGTCCCGTTTGCGGGCTGCCTGGAAGGCAACATGGGCGATACGCTCGATCTCAGGGCGCGAATAGCGCATCGTGTCAAAAGCCTCTTCCGAGCCGGGGAAGTGGCCATCAGGCGAAACGCGGCGGCCGCGCGGCTGGCCGAAGTAGATGTCGCCGGTCAGCTCGCGGATGATGAGGATGTCCAGGCCGGACACCAGCTCGCGCTTGAGGCTGGAGGCGTCCACCAGCTGCGCATAGCAAATTGCCGGGCGGAAGTTGGCGAACAGGCCCAGGTTTTTACGCAGGCCCAGGATGGCCTGCTCGGGGCGCAACGGCCTGTCGAGCTTGTCGTATTTCCAGTCACCGACCGCGCCGAAGAGAACAGCGTCGGCGGCTTTGGCGAGCTTGAGCGTGGACTCAGGCAATGGATGGCCATGGGCCTCGTATGCTGCGCCGCCGACCAGCGCGCTTTCGGTTTCAAATTTCAGGTCGAGCGCCTTCAGGACCTTGACGGCTTCCGCGACGATTTCGGTGCCGATGCCGTCACCAGGGAGAATTGCGATTTTCATGAGATTAATCCAGGATTTCAGAAAAACTGGCCGGGCAAGAGTAATTGCTGCCCGGAACAGGGATGGGGGTTGAACTGGTGGTGTCGTTGACCACGATGGTGCAACGCTTGTCTTTCCAGATCAGGTCGGCAGTGTATTTTTTCTGCGGATCGGCGACGAAGCGGACAGCTACCGGTCCACACTTTGACTTGTAGGTTATGTTGTTCGCAAAATGCTGCTCCTGCGCATAGGCGCGAATCTGCACCGGGCCAGCTTGCGGAAGTACTTCCACAATGTCTTTGCGTTCGCGGCCGGCGTAGGTCCGGCTGGCTTCTATGGTGTTCAGAGCCACACCTACATCCTTGAAGCCTTCGCATGACGCGCTTTGTGGGCTCACACCAAATCGCGCTGTGCCATTCGAGAAGGAGCGCAGCCGAAGCGTCGCGGCATTCGCAGGGGCGTTCTTTTCGATGGCTGCCAGCTGGGTTTGGTCGCGATTGACCGCTTCCATCGTCGAGCAGCCCGTCAGGCCGGTCAGCAGGGCAACAATCAGCCCTGCCATGCGCGAGTGCGCCATCATCCTGCCACCGTGTGGTTCAGCCACGGCTTGGTTGCCAGGCGCTCGGCTTCAAAGGCCTTGATCTTGTCGCTTTGGCGCAAGGTCAGGCCAATGTCGTCCAGGCCGTTGAGCAGGCAGTACTTGCGGAAAGCCTGCACGTCGAACGGGAGCTCCTCGCCCTGCGGCTTGACGATCACCTGCCGTTCCAGGTCAACGGTGAGCTGGTAGCCGGGGAAGGCCAGCGCTTCGTCGAACAGCTGGGCCACCTGTGCCTCGGGCAGCACGATGGGCAGCAAGCCGTTCTTGAAGCTGTTGTTGAAGAAGATGTCGGCATAGCTGGGCGCGATGATCGCGCGAAAGCCGTATTGGTCCAGCGCCCAGGGCGCGTGCTCACGCGAGGAGCCGCAGCCGAAGTTCTTGCGCGCCAGCAGGATGGAGGCGCCTGCGTAGCGCGGCTGGTTCAGCACGAAGTCGGGGTTGGGCTTGCGCGTGGTTGGATCCTGGCCGGGGAAGCCCGCGTCCAGGTAGCGCCATTCGTCAAACAGGTTGGGGCCGAAGCCGGTCTTGCGGATGGACTTGAGGAACTGCTTGGGGATGATGGCGTCGGTGTCGACGTTCTCGCGGTCCATCGGGGCGACCAGGCCCTTGTGTACAGTGAATTTCTGCATGGTGCGGCTCTTTAAGAGAATTTTCTGATGTCAACGAAGTGGCCGTGCACGGCCGCCGCCGCGGCCATGGCCGGGCTGACCAAATGCGTACGCCCGCCAGCGCCTTGCCGGCCTTCAAAGTTGCGGTTGCTGGTGGATGCGCAGCGCTCGCCCGGCTCCAGCCGGTCGGCGTTCATGGCCAGGCACATCGAGCAACCGGGCTCGCGCCATTCAAAGCCGGCGGCCACAAAAATCTTGTCCAGGCCTTCGCGCTCGGCCTGTTCCTTGACCAGGCCCGAGCCCGGAACGACCAGCGCAAGCTTCACGTTCTTGGCAACCTTCTGGCCGATCTTCTTGATGACGGCAGCCGCCTCGCGCATGTCTTCGATGCGGCTGTTGGTGCAGGAGCCGATGAACACCTTGTCGATGTAGAGGTCGTTCAGCGCCTTGCCGGGCTCCAGACCCATGTACTTCAGTGCGCGTTCGATGGCGTCGCGTTTGTTGGCGTCTTTTTCCTTGTCGGGGTCGGGCACGCGGTCGTCGATGGACAGCACCATCTCGGGCGAGGTGCCCCAGGTGACCTGCGGCAGGATCTGGCTGGCGTCGAGCTCGACGACGGCGTCAAACTTCGCGTCGGCATCCGAATGCAGCGTGTTCCAGTACTTGACGGCCATGTCCCATTCGACACCCGTGGGCGAGAGCAAACGGCCTTTGACGTAGTCAATCGTCTTTTGGTCGACAGCGACCAGGCCGGCGCGGGCGCCGGCTTCAATCGCCATGTTGCAGACCGTCATGCGGCCTTCCATGCTGAGCGCACGAATCGCCGAGCCGGCAAATTCAATCGTGTAGCCCGTGCCGCCGGCCGTGCCGATCTTGCCTATGATGGCGAGCACGATGTCCTTGCCCGCCAAGCCTGGGGCCAGCTTGCCTTCGACCTTGACGAGCATGTTTTTGGCTTTTTTTGCCAGCAGGGTTTGCGTCGCCATCACGTGCTCGACTTCGCTGGTGCCGATGCCGTGCGCCAGCGCACCGAAAGCGCCGTGCGTGGAGGTGTGCGAGTCGCCGCAGACGACCGTCATGCCGGGAAGAGTGGCGCCGCTTTCGGGGCCGATGACGTGCACGATGCCCTGGCGCTTGGAGAGGAAGGGGAAGAAGGCGGCCGCGCCAAATTCCTTGATGTTGCTGTCCAGCGTGGTGATCTGTTCCTTGCTGACCAGGTCGGTGATGCCGTCGTAGCCCAGTTCCCAGCCGGTGGTGGGCGTGTTGTGGTCGGCGGTGGCGACGATGGAGCTGATGCGCCAGACCTTGCGGCCGGCCTCGCGCAGGCCTTCAAAAGCCTGCGGGCTGGTGACTTCGTGCACCAGGTGGCGGTCGATGTAGAGGATGGCCGTGCCGTCGTCTTCGGTATGAACGACGTGCTCGTCCCAGATTTTGTCGTAAAGGGTGCGTCCCATGGTGTCCTTCGTGGTCTCTCGTTGTCGTCTGTCGTGAGGGGTGATTTTAGGCCGCTGCACTTGCAGCCATGGCTGCAGTTTTGGCAGGTTGGGCTGCATTGGTTTGTGGTGTGTCGGGCTGCGTGAGATGTTCCACCAGCAGCCGCGCCGTCAGGGGCAGGGTGGAAAAGTCTCGCGCCACCAGCTGGATCTGGCGCTCGGCCCAGGCGTCCAGCAGAGGAATGGCTTCGAGTTCGCCGACGCCGTGCATCAGCTCAAAAGCGCGCTGCGGCATCACGCCCACACCCAGGCCGTTATGGATCATGCGGCACATGGCGTCCAGGCCGGTGACATGGATGCGCAGCTTGATGGTGCGGCCCAGCCGGGCGGCCGCTTCACGCATGGCCAGGTAAATAGAGCTGTTGGAGTGCAGCCCGACCTGGTCGTAGTCCAGTGCTGCTTCAAATTTGATAGCGCCTTGCGCACAGAGGGTATGGCCCCTGGGCACAATCAACACCAATTTATCGCTGCGGTAAGGCAGTACCTGCAGGTCACCCGCGCCGTCGGCGGTGTTGCAGATACCCAGGTCGGCCGCGCCTTCCTGCACCGCACGGACGACCTCGGTGCTCAGATGCTCTTCCAGGTCAATCTTGATGCCCGAATGCTCGCGGGTGAAGGCGCCCAGGTCTTCCGGCAAAAACTGCACGATGGCCGAGATGCTGGCGTGCACGCGCACATGGCCACGCACGCCGTCGGCGTATTCGCTGAGCTCGCTCTGCATCTTCTCCAGGCTGAACAGCACCGAACGCGCATGGTGGAGCAGGCTTTCGCCGGCGGGTGTCAGGTCGACGCCGCGGGTGTGGCGGTACAGCAGCGGTGTGTCCAGCGTGGCTTCGAGGTCGGAAAGGCGTTTGCTCACGGCCGAGGCGGCAATGAATTCGCGCTCGGCCGCCTTGCCGATGCTGCCGAGCTCGCACACGGCCACAAAGAGCTGAAGCGAGGTCAGGTCGATGCGGCGGGCAAAATTGCGTTCTGAGCTTTTTATGGGCATGGGCGCGATGTCATCGTGTTGGACGATGGTGAATCGCTATTTTGCTACTACGCCTGGTGTTTCGCCATCGCAAAAAGCGATGACCTGCTTGCCGAGAGGCGTTTTCAGCCCGGATCGCCGGAAATTTCAGATGTTTTAAGGCTCGAGCCCAATAACGACGAGCGCGAGCAGCTATCAAAAGTATAGCGAGTGACAGGTATTTCGCGATTTCTTGGGTTGCGCGATAAAAAGCCTGGGGCGTAAAAAAGCCCGCCGATGCTGCCACAGGCGGGCTTTGTGTCAACGCGAGGCGGCTTAGCGCTTGGCCAGCGGCAACACCTGACGGGTCGTGGAGCCGGTGAACAACTGGCGTGGACGGCCGATCTTGTACTCGGGGTCGCCGATCATTTCGTTGAGTTGGGCAATCCAGCCGACGGTGCGGGCCAGCGCAAAAATCGCCGTGAACAGCGGCACCGGGATGCCGATGGCGCGCTGCACGATGCCGGAGTAGAAGTCGACGTTGGGGTAGAGCTTGCGCGACACGAAGTATTCGTCTTCCAGGGCAATCTTTTCCAGCGCCATGGCGAGCTTGAACAACGGGTCGTTTTCCAGGCCCATTTCCTTGAGCACTTCCTTGCAGGTTTCCTGCATCAGCTTGGCGCGCGGGTCGTAGTTCTTGTAGACGCGGTGGCCAAAACCCATCAGCTTGACGCCGGAGTTCTTGTCCTTGACCTGCTTGATGAAGTCGCCGATTTTCTCGATGCCGCCGGCTTTCTGGATGTCGCCCAGCATGTTGAGTGCCGCTTCGTTGGCGCCGCCGTGTGCCGGGCCCCAGAGGCAAGCCACGCCGGCAGCAATCGCCGCAAACGGGTTGGTGCCGGACGAACCGCACAGGCGCACCGTGGAGGTCGAGGCGTTCTGCTCATGGTCTGCGTGCAGGATGAAGATGCGGTCCAGCGCGCGTTCGAGCACCGGGTTGACCTTGTACTCTTCGCACGGCGTGGCGAACATCATGTGCAGGAAGTTGCCGGCGTAGCTCAGGTTGTTCTTGGGGTACATGTAGGGCTGGCCCACGGTGTACTTGTAAGCCATGGCGACCAGCGTCGGCATCTTGGCGATCAGGCGGATGGCGGAGATGTCGCGGTGCTCGGGATTGGTGATGTCGGTGCTGTCATGGTAGAAGGCCGACAGGGCGCCGACCAGGCCGGTCATGATGGCCATCGGGTGCGCGTCACGGCGGAAACCGCGCAGGAAAAACTGCATCTGCTCGTTGACCATGGTGTGGTTGGTCACGCGGCTGACGAAATCGATTTTCTGCTCGGTATTGGGCAGCTCTCCGTACAGCAGCAGGTTGCAGGTTTCCATGTAGTCGCAGTTGGTGGCCAGCTGCTCGATGGGGTAGCCGCGGTACAGCAGCTCGCCCTTGTCGCCGTCGATGTAAGTGATGGCCGACTGGCAGGCAGCGGTCGACAGGAAACCGGGGTCATAGGTGAACATGCCGGTCTGGGCATACAGCTTGCGGATATCAACGACGTCCGGACCAACGCTGCCCTGGTAGACCGGCAACTCGATGCTGGGGCTGCCATTGCTGAAGGACAGGGTGGCTTTGTTGTCAGCTAGCTTCATTTCGTGCTTCTTTCTTTCGTATCAGTGTCAATGGGTGACGGGCGCGTGATCAGGGGCCGGCGCTGCGGGCTGCAGCAACTTTAAAACTTCATGGGCTTCAGAAGTAGAGGCACTTGCCTTGGCCGCTTCATCGGGCAGCTGGCCGGCAACTTTTCGTTTTAACAGCAGGTCCAGCAAATCGTTGTCGGACAAATCCATTAAATCATTTAACCCTTTAGCCTGCCTGACGGTTAGCGTGGCTTCGTGCGCCAAAAAGAAGCGCTCGATCAGCAAATCGTTTTCCAGCAGGCCGCGCCGGCAACGCCACTTGAGCTTGCTCAGGGCACGCTCGTCCAGCAGGGCATCGGCGGTTTCCATGTCGTTTTAGGTTGGGGAGGTTTCGCCGCCGGGCCGCCCCAAGGCGAAACGCGCCCCTCCGGGGGGCAGCGAAGTACACGAAGTAACGAGCGTGGGGGCCATATTTTCAAACTGTCCTGAGGACCATCATTTCCTTGATCTTGCCGATGGCCTTCGTCGGGTTCAGGCCCTTGGGGCAGACGTCGACGCAGTTCATGATGGTGTGGCAGCGGAACAGGCGGTACGGGTCTTCCAGGTTGTCCAGGCGCTCGGCGGTGGCTTCGTCCCTGGAGTCGGCGATGAAGCGATAGGCCTGTAGCAGGCCGGCCGGGCCGACGAACTTGTCGGGGTTCCACCAGAAGCTGGGGCAGGAGGTGGAGCAGCTGGCGCACAAGATGCACTCGTAGAGGCCGTTCAGCTCATCGCGCTCTTCGGGGCTC
Organism: Polaromonas sp. P1_E11; assembly: GCF_056405995.1. NCBI lineage: Bacteria > Pseudomonadati > Pseudomonadota > Betaproteobacteria > Burkholderiales > Comamonadaceae > Polaromonas > Polaromonas sp. P1_E11. The sequence goes on along the minus strand of NZ_JBFUBA010000001.1, from coordinate 925,052 downwards.
TGCAGGCGCTCTTTTTCGGGCGGCACGTTGTCATTGATCAGGTAGGGCTTGATCGAGTTGTACTGCTTGAAGAACTGCGTCATGTCGACGATCAGGTCGCGCACCACAGGCAGGCCGGGCAGCGGCTTGAGGATGATGACTTCGGGCAGCGTGCGCATGTTGGTCAGGCACGCCAGGCCGTTCTTGCCGTTGATGTTCATGGCGTCGGAGCCGCACACGCCTTCGCGGCATGAGCGGCGAAAACTGATGGTCGGATCCTGCGCCTTCAGCTTCATCAGCGCGTCCAGCAGCATGCGCTCGTGGCCGTCCAGCTCTACCTCGATGGTCTGCATGTAGGGCTTGGCATCGGTGTCCGGGTCGTAGCGGTAGATCTTGAAGGTGCGTTTGGTCATGGGGTTCTCGCTTCTTGTGGGGTCGCAGGGCGTCAGAGCAGTAAGGGCAACGTCTTCAGAAAGTACGCGTCTTGAGCGGGACCGAATCGACCGTCAGGGGTTTCATCTGCACCGGCTTGTAAGCCAGACGGCTGCCTTCGCTGTACCAGAGCGTGTGCTTGTGCCAGTCGGTGTCGTTGCGGCCGTTCGGGTGTGCGGGCGTGTCGCCGTAGTCGTCGACAGAGTGCGCTCCGCGGCTTTCCTGGCGGGCCGCGGCGGACACGATGGTGGCCTGCGCTGCTTCGATCAGGTTTTCCACTTCCAGCGCTTCGATGCGCGCGGTGTTGAAAATCTTCGACTTGTCTTTGAGGCCGATGCTGTTGACGCGGGCCCGCAGCGCGGCGATTTTCGTCACGCCTTCGTTCATGATGGCCTGTGTGCGGAACACACCGGCATGCTGCTGCATGGTGGCGCGCAGGTCGTTGGCCACGTCTTGCGCGTATTCGCCGTCGGTCGCGTTGTCCAGGCGCGCGATGCGGGCCAGGGTCTTGTCGGCGGCATCCGCCGGCAGCGGCTTGTGCGTGGTGGTCTTGGCGAACTCGACGATGTGGTTGCCGGCGGCCTTGCCGAACACCAGCAGGTCGAGCAGCGAGTTGGTACCCAGGCGGTTGGCGCCGTGCACGCTGACGCAGGAGCATTCGCCCACCGCGTACAGGCCGTTGACCACCTGGCTCTGGTTGTTGGCGTCCTGCGTGACAACCTGGCCATGGATGTTGGTCGGGATGCCGCCCATCTGGTAGTGGATGGTGGGCACCACGGGAATCGGCTCCTTGGTGATGTCGACGTTAGCGAAGTTGTGGCCGATCTCGAACACCGAAGGCAGGCGCTTCATGATGGCGTCCACGCCCAGGTGGGTCATGTCCAGCAGGATGTAGTCCTTGTTGGGGCCGCAGCCGCGGCCTTCCTTGATTTCCTGGTCCATGGAGCGCGAGACGAAGTCGCGTGGTGCCAGGTCTTTCAGCGTGGGCGCATAACGCTCCATGAAGCGCTCACCGTTGCTGTTGCGCAGGATTGCGCCTTCGCCGCGGCAGCCTTCAGTCAGCAGCACGCCGGCACCGGCCACGCCGGTGGGGTGGAACTGCCAGAACTCCATGTCTTCCAGCGGGATGCCGGCACGCGCTGCCATGCCCAGGCCGTCACCGGTGTTGATGAAAGCGTTGGTCGATGCGGCAAAAATGCGGCCGGCGCCCCCAGTGGCCAGCAGCGTGGTCTTGGCTTCAAAAATGTGGACGTCGCCGGTTTCCATTTCGAGGGCGGTCACGCCCACGACGTCACCTGCCGAGTCGCGGATCAGGTCCAGCGCCATCCACTCGACGAAGAAGCTGGTTTTTTCCTTGACGTTTTGCTGGTACAGCGTGTGCAGCATGGCGTGGCCGGTGCGGTCGGCTGCGGCGCAGGCGCGCTGCACGGGCTTTTCGCCGTAGTTGGCGGTGTGGCCGCCGAAAGGGCGCTGGTAAATCGTGCCGTCGGGGTTGCGGTCAAACGGCATGCCCATGTGCTCAAGGTCGTACACAACCTTGGGTGCTTCGCGGCACATGTATTCAATGGCATCCTGGTCGCCGAGCCAGTCGGAGCCCTTGACGGTGTCATAGAAGTGGTAGTGCCAGTTGTCTTCGCTCATGTTGCTGAGCGATGCGCCGATGCCGCCCTGGGCTGCAACGGTGTGCGAGCGGGTGGGGAACACTTTGGAAAGCACGGCCACGTTGAGGCCGGCGCGTGCCAGCTGCAACGACGCGCGCATGCCGGAGCCGCCGGCACCGACGATGACGACGTCAAATTTGCGCTTGGGGAGTTTGGATGTTGCTGTCATGATTTTTGTGTGGGGTGTCGGTCTTCTTGTCGGGTCTGCGGGGTCAGCGGCGGCTTAAACGCGCCACAGCACCTGAATGCCCCAGCCGGCACAGGCCACCAGCCAGACAATCGTGAAAACATTCAGAACCAGCTTGATGGAGGCCGGCTTGACGTAGTCCATCCAGATGTCGCGCATGCCGACCCACACGTGATACAGCAAGGCAACGATGACCACAAACGTCAGCGTCTTCATCCATTGGGACGAGAAGATGCCGGCCCACTTGTCGTAGCCGATGGGGCCTTTGCTGAAGATGACCTGGGCCAGGACCAGCACGGTGAAGAGGGCCATCAGGGCGGCCGTGATGCGCTGCGCGAGCCAGTCGCGCAAGCCATAGTGGGCACCGACAACGATGCGTTTGGAGCCGTAGTTAACTGCCATTTTTGTGCTCCTTCAGATCAGTAAAAGCCGAACAGCTTGATGGCCAGGACGAGCGTCAGGATGACGCTCACAGCCAGCGTGAAGATGGCGGACGACTTGCCGAACTCCTTGCTGACGGCGGCATGACTCACGTCCATCCACAAATGGCGCAGGCCGGCGATGAAATGGTGCAGGTAAGCCCAGATCAGGGCCAGCGCCACCAGTTTCCAGATGATGCCGGGAAGGCCCAGCATGCCGACGTTGAAGGCCCCCTTGAATTTCTCGAACGAGATTTCAGAGGAGATCGAAGTGTCGAACATCCAGATGATGAAGGGCATCAGCAAAAACATGATGAACCCGCTGATACGGTGAAGGATGGAGACAATGCCTGCGAGGGGGAGGCGATAGGTGCGGAGGTCGGTCAGAGCGTTGATGTTGCGGAACTCGGGCCGCTTCTTCGCTACGGTTGTCGCTGATTCGGACATACTTGGCTTTCTGTGTTTTTGAGTAACGGCTTTGTAACTGCCAAAGCGGCTCAACCCGAAATTCTATTGCAATGCAGCAACAATCCCGGCTGCTTCGGGTGATGGCCGGAAATTTTTGTCGGGAAAAGCGCGTTTGCCGGCGCAACAGTTCGCAATTGCTGTGCGAAGGTCGTCGTAACTGACATGATGATTACAAAACGCTGGCTGCCGCAGTGTCAGTTCAGGGTGTTGTGGTAATGGTGTGTGTCGGTACGGTAGTAGCCGCGGCGCAGCTCCATCGGCGCATCGTTGTAGGTGTAGGCGATGCGCTCCACGCTCAAAAGCGGTGCTCCGCGCTCTACTTTTAATAGCAGCTCGCGCCCGTCGGTCGCGGCTTCTGCGCGAATTTTTTCTTCGGCGCGAACCATCCGCACGTTGAATTCGGTCTCAAACAGCGCATACATGGGGCCGTGGTAGTCGGCCAGCCGCTCGGCCGTCAGTCCCTTGAAGGGCGCGGCGGGAAGCCAGATGTCTTCAAGAATGGTGGGTGTGCCGGCAAAGCTCAGCACGCGTCGGGCCTGCAGCACGGCGTCCCCGGTGCGCAAGGCCAGCGTGCGTGCAATCTCGGCGCTGGCGCGCACGCGCCGGCAGTCGATGATGTCGCGTTGGGCCGGGCCTTCGCTGCCCGGCGTGCCGCTGTCGGGAACCAGCTTGAGAAAGCGGAACTGGACATGTTGCTCGGCGTGGGTCGCAACAAAGGTGCCCTTGCCCTGGCGGCGCACCACCAGGTTGTCGGTGGCCAGCTCGTCGATGGCTTTACGCACTGTGCCCTGGCTGACGCGGTAGCGCGCTGCCAGGTCCATCTCGGAGGGGATGGCTTCGCCCGGTTTCCATTCGCCTGATTGCAGGCTTTGCAGGATCAGGGCCTTGATCTGCTGGTACAGCGGACTGAACGCCGGCGTGGCACCTGCAAAGTCATCGGCGGGTAAGGCGGGAGTGGCGTTCATGTTGGATTCTGGCTGGTCGTATCATATCTTATATAAGACATAAGACAAATTGACGCCCGCTGCTTTTCAAGCGTAAAATCTTTGGCTGAGCCAGCGCGCGCCTTGCCGTTTTTGCGGTGATTTTGACGGGTAAAAGCATAAGACCCGTTAGTAATCACTCCCAGATATTCCAGGGTCGCGCCAGACATCTCACGCTACATCCCTCATTCAACCGATTTTCAACTTCCTGGAGTCCTCCCATCATGAGCAAAAAACCCGTCCGCGTTGCAGTCACCGGTGCAGCAGGCCAAATCGGTTACGCATTGTTGTTCCGCATTGCTTCCGGCGAAATGCTCGGCAAGGACCAGCCCGTCATTCTCCAATTGCTCGAAGTGCCCGTTGAAGGCCCGCAAAAAGCGCTCAAGGGCGTGATGATGGAACTCGACGATTGCGCGTTCCCGCTGCTGGTCGGCATGGAAGCCCACAGCGACCCGATGACCGCCTTCAAGGATGCCGACTACGCGCTGCTGGTCGGTTCGCGCCCACGCGGCCCCGGCATGGAACGTGCCGAACTGCTGGCCGTCAACGGCGCCATCTTCACGGCGCAGGGCAAGGCGCTCAACGCCGTCGCCAGCCGCAACGTCAAGGTGCTGGTGGTCGGCAACCCCGCCAATACCAACGCCTACATCGCCATGAAGAGCGCCCCTGACCTGCCGCGCAAGAACTTCACCGCCATGCTGCGCCTGGACCACAACCGCGCCGCCAGCCAGATCGCCGCCAAGACCGGCAAGGCCGTGGCCGACATTGAAAAACTCACCGTCTGGGGCAACCACTCGCCCACGATGTATGCCGATTACCGTTTTGCCACCATCAAGGGCGAAAGCGTCGCCAAGATGATCAACGACCAGGAATGGAATGCCAACGTGTTTCTGCCCACCGTCGGCAAGCGCGGCGCCGCCATCATTGAAGCGCGCGGCCTGTCGTCGGCCGCATCGGCCGCCAACGCCGCCATCGACCACATGCGCGACTGGGCTCTGGGCACCAACGGCAAGTGGGTCACCATGGGTATCCCGTCCGATGGCCAGTACGGCATCCCGAAAGACATCATGTTCGGTTTCCCCGTGACCTGCGAAAACGGCGAATACAAGCTGGTCGAAGGCCTGGAGATCGACGCTTTCAGCCAGGAACGCATCACCAAGACCCTGGACGAACTTAAGGGTGAGCAAGACGGCGTCAAGCACCTGCTCTGAGCAATTAATGAGCGATGTGCGCCGCGCAGGGCCGCCCCAAGCAAGCACGGCCCCCTCGGGGGGCAGCGTAGTACACGAAGTGACAAGCGTGGGGGCTCGCCAACATCCGCGCGACGTTCTGCTTGGTGCCCAGGCACAAGCCGGGCTTCTTCCGGTTTGTGATCACTACAGCGGTGTTGAAGCCCGCATGCGCAAAAGCCTGCAGCTGCAGGCCGAGATGATCGAGGAGTTCGGCGCCTGCGTGTTTGACGTGACGCTGGACTGCGAAGACGGCGCGCCCGTGGGTGGCGAAGCCGAGCATGCCGCCATGGTGGTGGCGCTGGCGGCACTGGCCAGCGACAAGGCACGCGTCGCGGTGCGCATCCATTCGGTGGACCACCCCGCCTTTGAGGCCGACATGGCTGTCATTGCCGGGAAGCTGTCCCGCCATCTCTCACACATCATGGTCCCCAAGGTGGAATCGGTTGCCGATGTGGTCAGGGCCGAGCAGGCCCTGCTCGCAGCATCGGCCGGCGGCCTGCCGCTGCACGTGCTGATCGAATCCCCACTCGCGGTGCGAAACGCTTTCGACATTGCGGCATATCCGCGCGTGCAGTCGTTGAGTTTTGGCCTGATGGATTTTGTCTCGGCGCATGGCGGTGCGATTCCCGCCGACGGCATGAGCAGCCGCGGCCAGTTCACGCATCCGCTGGTGATGCGCGCCAAGCTCGAAATCGCGTCGGCTTGCCATGCCCACGGCAAAGTGCCGTCGCATTGTGTTGTCACAGAGTTCAATGACACTGAGGCCATGACTTGCGCCGCACGCCATGCTGCCCGTGAACTGGGCTACACCCGCATGTGGAGCATCCACCCCAACCAGATCCGGCCTATCCTGGCGGCTTTTGCGCCCACCGAGGGCGAGATTGAAAGTGCTACAAAAATAATAGCTGCTGCCGCACATTCAGACTGGGCCCCCATCAGTTTTGAAGGCAAGCTGCACGACCGCGCGAGCTACCGCTACTTCTGGCAGGTTCTGGAGCGCGCGCACCAGACCGGCCGTGTTTTACCGCACGAGGCGCAGGCGTATTTTTCCGTCCCGCTTCACTGATTTTTCCGATTGACTGTTGACCGTTCCAAAGGACCCCCCCATGAAACATTTCGCTCTCTCTGCCCTGATGCTGGCCGCCCCGGCCTTGTTGCTGGCCCAGACGGCGGCCCCTAAAGCCGCCGCACCCAAGGCTGCCGCCGCGGCTGACCAGCCCACCCAGGCCGCCAAGCGCGCACCGATCAGGCGCTCTGCCGCCAAGGTGGTGGAAGAAAGGACGCCCATTGACGATGACCTGTCTGTCACCTTGACCCCTGAAGATCTGGAGCTCGCCAAGCGGGTTTACATCGGCACGATTCCCTGCGAACTGGGTGCCTCCGTCACCATTACGCCGAATGAAAAACGCCCGGGCTTCTTCCTGGTGCAGACGGGCAAGATGCGTTTTCGCATGCACCCGGTCGGAAGCCGCACCGGTGCCATCCGCCTGGAAGACGGCCGTGCAGGCGCCATGTGGCTCCAGTTGGGCAACAAGTCGATGCTGATGAGCCAGAAAATGGGCCAACGCCTGGCTGACGAGTGCATGAGCCCGGCGCAGGTAACTTTTGCCGACGACATGAAAAAGAACCCCCCGACCAGCATTCTGGAGGCCTTGCCCGCAGCCAAAGCTGCGCCAGCTCAGGCTGGCACGGGTTCTGCTCCGCCAGAAACTGCCCCCGCCAAAGCCCCATAAAGCCCAATACAGACACAGACCGCGACCGCACGCGCATCGACCGTGCAAATATTTGAGTACAGGAGAAGAAAACCATGATGCCCGAGTTCATACAAACCTACCGCAACCATGTGGCCGAGCGCGCCGTGCTGGGTATTCCCCCGCTGCCGCTGTCGGCCCAGCAGACCGGTGAGGTCATTGAGCTGCTGAAGAACCCACCCAAGGGCGAAGAGGCCTTTCTGGTGGAGCTGATCACGCACCGCGTGCCGGCCGGGGTTGATGCTGCCGCCAAGGTCAAGGCCAGCTATCTCGCTGCCGTGGCGCACGGCACCGAAAAGTGCTCGCTGATCTCCCGTGAAAAAGCCGTGCAACTGCTGGGCACCATGCTGGGCGGCTACAACATCAGCCCGATGGTCGAGCTGCTCGACGACGCTGAAGACAGCGTCGCCACGCAAGCGGCCAACGGCCTGAAGCACACGTTGCTGATGTTCGACCAGTTTCACGACGTGCAGGAAAAGGCCGGCAAGGGCAACAAATACGCCAAGGCCGTGCTGCAAAGCTGGGCCGATGCCGAGTGGTTTACCAGCCGCCCGGAAGTGCCAGAGTCGATCAAGCTCACCATTTTCAAGGTAGCCGGCGAGATCAACACTGACGACCTGTCACCCGCACCCGATGCCTGGAGCCGCCCCGACATTCCGCTGCACGCGCTGGCCATGCACAAGAATGCCCGCCCCGGCGTGACGCCCGAAGAAGACGGCAAGCGCGGCCCGGTCAAGTTCATTGAAGAGCTGAAAGCCAAGGGCAACCTGGTGGCCTATGTGGGCGACGTGGTCGGTACCGGCTCGTCGCGCAAGTCCGCGACCAACTCTGTGCTGTGGTTCACCGGCCAGGACATCCCCTATGTGCCGAACAAGCGTTTCGGCGGCGTCTGCCTGGGCTCGAAAATCGCCCCGATTTTCTACAACACCATGGAAGACTCGGGCGCGCTGCCGATCGAACTCGATGTGAGCCAGATGGCCATGGGCGATGTGATCGAACTGCGCCCCTACGACGGCAAGGCGCTGAAAGACGGCAAGGTCATCGCCGAGTTCAAACTCAAGAGCGACGTGCTGTTTGACGAAGTGCGCGCCGGTGGCCGCATTCCACTGATCGTCGGCCGCGGCCTCACGGCCAAGGCACGTTTTGCGCTGGGCCTTCCCGTGTCGACCCAGTTCCGCCTGCCGCAGAACCCGGCCGACAATGGCCGTGGCTTTACCCTGGCACAAAAAATGGTTGGCCGTGCGGTCGGCCTGCCTGAAGGGCAGGGCGTACGCCCCGGCACTTACTGCGAGCCCAAGATGACTTCTGTCGGCTCGCAGGACACCACCGGCCCGATGACGCGCGACGAATTGAAAGACCTGGCTTGCCTGGGTTTCAGCGCCGACCTGGTGATGCAGTCTTTCTGCCACACGGCGGCTTATCCCAAGCCGGTCGATGTGAAGATGCACCACGAGCTGCCCGAGTTCATGAGCGACCGCGGCGGCATTCCACTGCGTCCGGGCGACGGCATCATCCATAGCTGGCTCAACCGCATGCTGCTGCCCGACACCGTTGGCACCGGCGGCGACAGCCACACGCGTTTTCCCATCGGCATCAGCTTCCCCGCGGGTTCCGGCCTGGTGGCTTTCGGCGCAGCCACCGGCGTCATGCCGCTGGACATGCCTGAATCCGTGCTGGTGCGCTTCAAGGGTGAAATGCAACCCGGCATCACACTGCGTGACCTGGTCAACGCAATCCCGTTGTACGCCATCAAGGCCGGTCTGTTGACGGTCGCCAAGCAAGGCAAGAAGAACATCTTTTCGGGCCGCATCCTGGAAATCGAAGGCTTGCCCGACCTCAAGGTGGAGCAGGCGTTTGAATTGAGCGATGCCTCGGCCGAGCGCTCTGCCGGCGGCTGCACGGTGCACCTGAACAAGGAACCCATCATCGAGTACATCAACAGCAACATCACGATGCTGAAATGGATGATCGCGACGGGTTACTCGGATGTGCGCACCATCAAGCGCCGCATCGCCGCCATGGAAGCGTGGCTGGCCGACCCGCAGCTGCTCAAGGGCGATGCGGACGCCGAATACGCCGCCGTCATCGAGATCGACCTGGCCGACATCCACGAACCCATCGTGGCCTGCCCGAACGACCCTGACGACGTGAAGACGCTGAGCGAAGTGGCCGGTAGCAAGATCGACGAAGTCTTTATCGGCAGCTGCATGACCAACATCGGCCATTTCCGCGCGGCGTCCAAGCTGCTCGAAAACAAGCGCGACATTCCCGTCAAACTGTGGATGGCGCCGCCAACCAAGATGGATGCCAAGCAGCTGACCGAAGAAGGCCACTACGGCGTTCTGGGATCTGCCGGCGCGCGCATGGAAATGCCGGGTTGCAGCCTGTGCATGGGCAACCAGGCGCAGGTGAAAGAGGGCGCGACGGTGTTTTCCACCTCCACCCGCAACTTCCCGAACCGCCTCGGGAAGAACTCCAACGTCTATCTCGGTTCCGCCGAGCTGGCAGCAATCTGTTCCAAGCTGGGCCGCATCCCCACCAAGGCCGAATACATGGCCGACATGGGTGTGCTGACCGCTGCCAGCGACAAGATCTACCAGTACCTCAACTTCGACCAGGTCAAGGACTACACCGACATGGCTGACACCGTGAAGGACGGCGTGGCTGCTTAAGTGGACACCTTGCCGGCGGCTTGACAGCCGCAAGCTGAAATGGAAGGATGAAGTGATGAAGAAACCGTCACTTCTTTCCTTCCTTTTTTTTGTTCTTTTTTCGGCCACCGTTGCAGCCTCTCAAGCCCAGGAAGCGCGCACCAACGCCTTCAACGACCCCTTCCTGCAGGTCACTTCGGCGATCAACCCGTGCCCTGTGCCGGAGGGGCCGCTCTATACCGAGCAGGAAGTGCGCGATGTGGCCCATGTGCGGGCGCAGCACGGCGGCAGTTGTTATCGGGTGGGGCGTTGCCGCCTGGCCAATTCGTATTGGTACGACGCCGAAATCATTCCGCGCGTGTCGCAATACATCAAGCTCGACGGCCGGTTCGACGACACCAGTGTGTGGGTGCAGGGCGAGCGGCGTTTGGTCTTTCTCAAGGGTTGCGTCAGGACGCGCGAGCAATCAGAGGCGCTTGAAAAAGCCGTCTGGCTGGTCGATGACGTGATGGGTGTGGTGAACTATTTGCGCGTGGGCGACGAGCCTGTGCGTTATGTACCGGCGCAAACTCAAAAGAGGTGAAGTGAACTTGCCCGTGCGCATGCAAAAAGCCCTGCAAGAAACTGCGGGGTTTTTTTCGTCGAGGGGAGGCTAAAGCCCCGCCGGCAGCGGATCCACTACGCGCAATTCCGAACCATCGACAAATTTCAGGTACCAGAACTCCGGTGACAGTGGCAGGTTGGGCCGTATATGACTGACGTTGGCCGCCAGGATGTAAACCGTGCTGGCACCATCGTCTGGTGGCGGCGCGAGGTAGTGGCGCTTGACTGCCACCAATCCGCCTATGGTGGAGACCACGGTGCCTATCGACTCGGTGACGGCATTGACGGTGGTGCCCTGGCCCAGCATGTGGATGGTCGTCTGGCCCATCAGGTCGGGGCGTGAGGCTTCTATGTACAACACTGCCGCGGTATTGATGCGCAAATCGTCGGGGGCGCTGGGCTCAGTGGCTTTGTTGAACGAGATAAAGGACATGGATAGGGCCGGTTGGGGACAGGTTTTCGGGCAAATTCTCAGGAAATATGCAGCTCTTTGTGCTCACCCAGCTTGCGCGGTAGCTCACCCATGAGCGCCGCTTTGGCCATTTTGGCCAGCTGCACCATCTTGCTTTCCTTCACGTCCCAGTATTCGGCGTGATGAATGCGCACTTCCAGCAGCGCCAGGTCAGGGTCGTTGACGCCCGCAGGAAACCACGCGCGGGCAAGAGGTGACCAGAGTTCTTCTTTTTTGGCCTGGTCTTCTGCGATCACCGCCTGGCCCGACACCGATACGTAGCTGTCGGCACCCGGGTCGGCGTACGACACGTTGACGTTGCCGTCCTGCTGCAGCCGCTGGGCCAGCTCGCTTTTGCGTGAGATGAAGAAATACAGATGCGATTCCGCGTCGAGCGACTGGTTCTGCGTGGTCAGCGGATGGGCGTGCAACATGCCGCTGGCCTGACGGTGCGTCAGCATGCCGAATTTAATGCCCTTGATCAGCTCCCAAAGGGTGTCGTGGTCTGATTTTGTTGCGCTCATGAAAACTCCGATTGGTGGCCAATGAGTCGATGCTAGGCATGAAGCCATTGGCCGCTCATCAGCGGGCGGCGCGGGCAGCTGTCAGCAAGTGCCGACAGCTCCGGTTTGCACACGCCGCCTGTGTAAACCATCGCTCTACCGGGGAACTAATGGCGCGAGCGGTTACCATATAGATGCAAGTAATTCGTATTTGTATTACGGCTTGCTTACAGGCGCCCGCAGGCTTCAAGGCCTTCGCCGCGCCCGGCCCGGTTCGGGCGAACCGGGCCGCTTTCATCTCTAAAAGGTGCTTCATGAAACTGTCGTTCCCACTCTTTGCCGGCGCTGTGCTGGCTGCCGGCCTGTTGGCCGCGCCAATGGCCTCCACCGCCCAAACCGTCACGCCCACCGCCGAAGGCATCGTGGTTTACAACGCCCAGCATGCCAGCCTGACCAAGGCTTGGGCGGATGCCTTCAGCAAGGAAACCGGCATCAAGGTCACTTTGCGCAACGGCAGTGACACCGAGCTGGGCAACCAGATCGTGCAGGAAGGCAAGGCCTCCCCCGCCGATGTGTTCCTGACGGAGAATTCGCCAGCCATGGCGCTGGTCGACACGGCAGAGCTGTTCGCTCCGCTGGACGCGGCCACGCTGTCTGAAGTGCCTGCCAACTTCCGCCCCTCGCACGGCCGCTGGACGGGCATCGCCGCGCGCAGCACGGTGTTTGTCTACAACAAGGCCAAACTCACGCCGGCGCAGTTACCCAAGTCCATGCTGGACCTGGCCACGCCCGCATGGAAAGGCCGCTGGGCCGCATCGCCTTCCGGCGCCGACTTCCAGGCCATCGTGAGCGCGTTGCTTGAACTCAAGGGCGAAGCCGCTACTGCGGCGTGGCTCAAGGCCATGAAGGAAAACGCCACGCCTTACAAGGGCAACGGCACCGTGCTCAAGGCCGTGAATGCCGGCCAGATCGAAGGTGGCGTGATTTACCACTATTACTACTACGGCGACCAGGCCAAGACGGGCGAGAACAGCAACAACGCCCAGCTGCATTACTTCCGCAACCAGGACCCCGGCGCTTTTGTGAGCATTTCCGGTGGCGGCGTGCTGGCCTCGAGCAAGCACCAGCCCGAAGCCCAGGCCTTCGTGAAGTGGATCGCCGGCAAAGGTGGGCAGGACATCCTGAGAACCGGTGACGCGTATGAGTACGCCGTCGGCACCGGCGTAGCCTCCAACCCCAAGCTGGTACCTTTGGCTGAGCTGCAGGCGCCCAAGGTGGAGCCTTCCAAACTCAACAGCAAAAAAGTCACCGACCTGATGACCCAGGCCGGCCTGCTGTAAACCACTTCCAATCGCTTCCAACCACTTCAGGTCCGCCGATCTGACACCTGCCTTGAGTGCCTTGCCCTTTGATGTCGGCGCCGACTCCCTGAAGCCGGCGAGTGTGGCCCTGCGGCCTTTGCCTGCGGCCGGGCGCGGCGGCTGGCGCCTGTCGTGGGTGGGTAGCGCGGCCCTGCTGGTCTCGCTGCTGGCATTGTTGCCGCTGGGTTTTGTCATCTGGGTCGGCATCCAGGCGGGTTGGGACACGGCCTCTGCGTTGATCTTCCGGCCCCGTGTGGGTGAACTGCTCGTCAACACTGCTTTGCTGGTAGCGCTGACAGTGCCCTTGTGTGCAGTGCTGGCCGTGGCCCTGGCCTGGCTCACCGAGCGCAGCGACCTGCCCGGTGCGCGCACCTGGGCCTGGCTGGCCGTCGCGCCGCTGGCGGTGCCGGCTTTTGTGCACAGCTATGCCTGGATGACGGTCGCCCCTGGCCTGCACGGTTTGCCCGCCGGCGTGATGGTTTCGGTGATCGCCTACTTTCCATTTTTGTATTTGCCGGTGGCCGCAGCCTTGCGGCGGCTGGATCCGGGCATGGAAGACAGCGCCGCCTCGCTGGGCTTGAGCCCTTTGGCGGTGTTCTTCCGCGTGGTGCTGCCGCAGCTGCGGCTGGCAGTATGCGGCGGCTCGCTGCTGGTAGGCCTTCACCTGCTGGCCGAGTACGGCCTTTACGTGATGATCCGCTTCGACACCTTCACCACGGCCATCGTCGACCAGTTCCAGTCGACCTACAACGGGCCTGCGGCCAACATGCTTTCCGGCGTACTGGTGGTGTGCTGCTTCGCGTTGCTGGGACTGGAATCGGCCGCGCGCGGCAAGGAACGTTATGCACGCGTGGGTTCCGGCGCAGCGCGCATGCCTTTCAAACGCAAGCTGGGCCGTTTTGCTGGCCTGTGCCTGCTGCTGCCCGCGCTGGTCACCGCTCTGGCGCTGGGCGTGCCGCTGCTTACCCTGGGCCGCTGGCTGGTGGCCGGCGGGGCTGCCGTATGGCGCGTGGATGAAATCGGCCCGGCGATTTTCCAGACCCTGGGGTTGGCGCTGGCCGGTGCGTTGCTGACCACAGTGGCTGCCGTGCCCATGGCCTGGCTGTCGATACGCTCACCGGGCCGGCTGCAGCGCGTGCTGGAGGCCTGCAACTACATGGTCGGTTCGCTGCCCGGTGTGGTGGTGGCGCTGGCGCTCGTCACAGTGACTGTGCGCATGCCGATTTACCAGACGGCACTCACGGTGCTGCTGGCTTATTTGCTGATGTTTTTGCCGCGCGCCCTCATCAGCCTGCGCGCAGGCATTGCGCAGGCGCCGGTGGAGCTGGAGCAGGCCGCGCGCAGCCTGGGCCGCACGCCCGCGCAGGCGCTGTGGGCCATCACCCTGCGGCTGGCTGCGCCCAGCGCGGCGGCCGGCGCGGCGCTGGTGGGCCTGGGCATTACCAATGAGCTCACCGCCACGCTGATGCTCGCGCCCAACGGCACGCGCACCCTGGCAACTTCCTTCTGGGCCTACAGCAGCGAGATCGACTACGCCGCCGCCGCGCCCTATGCACTCATCATGGTGCTGCTGTCGCTGCCCATGACCTGGCTGCTCTATACCCAATCCAAACGCACGGCGGGACGATGACAACTTCTCTTGAACTGAACGGCCTGCGCAAACACTATGGCCCCGTGGAAGCACTGGGCGGCGTTCACCTGCACGTGCCGGCCGGCAGCCGCACCGCCATCGTGGGTCCGTCCGGTTCCGGTAAAACCACGTTGCTGCGCATCATTGCCGGCTTCGAAGCGCCCGACGCCGGCCGCGTCGTGCTGGGCGGGCGGCAACTGGCCGATGGGCCAGAAGCCGTGCCGGCCCACCAGCGCGGCATCGGTTTTGTGCCGCAGGACGGCGCGCTGTTTCCGCACCTGACGATTGAAGGCAACGTCGGCTTTGGCCTGCCGCGCAACACGCCCCGGCGCGCTGAACGCATTGCCGAACTGATGGACATGGTTGCGCTGGACACCGCCATGCTCAGCCGTCGCCCGCATGAGTTGTCCGGCGGCCAGCAGCAGCGCGTGGCACTGGCCCGTGCGCTGGCCCAGCGCCCGCAGCTGATGTTGCTCGATGAGCCTTTTTCCGCCCTGGACACGGGCCTGCGCGCCAGCACCCGCAAAGCCGTCGCGCAACTGCTCAGCGGCGCCGGCATCACCACCATCCTGGTCACGCACGACCAGGCGGAGGCCCTGTCATTTGCCGACCAGGTGGCCGTGATGCGTGAAGGGCAGCTGGTGCAGGCCGGCCGCCCGGTGGATATTTATCTGCGGCCCCGTGATGCCGCAGTGGCCGGCTTCCTGGGCGAAGCCATCGTGCTGCCGGCGCAGCTGGCGGGCGGCTGGGCTGACTGCGCGCTGGGGCGAATCGCGGTCAACGACGGCCAGCGCAGTGGTGCGGCGCAGATCATGTTGCGGCCAGAGCAGCTGCAGGTGGCTGAAGTCCCGGCGCAGGCGGCCGCGCAAAGCGCGGATGGTGCTGCGTGCTATGGCGCGGTTATCGACACCGATTTTGGCGGTCCGGTCTGTGTGCTGTCGGTGCGCCTGGTGCGCGGCACTGGCCTGGTCACGGCAGAAGAAACACCCGCGGCGACGGAGCTTGCTGCGTGGGACGCGCCGCTGCTGGTGCGCAGCTCCGGCCTGCATGCCCCGGCGCCGGGCGCCATGGTCCGCATCACGGTGGCCGGCGAGGCCCATGTGTTCGGATAAGCCGGCTGCCGGTTCCCGGGAATTTAAGCAAATAGTGGCCGTAGCCCAATAAGAACGGGCGCAAGCAGCTATTAAATTAATAGCATTTTGCCTTTCTCTACGGGTGCGATGAACCAGCTGGCGGCGGACGTTTCCCCGGCACGCCCGCGCAAAGGGGCACGGTTCGACCAATACATGCCTTGTTACGAATCTTTAAGGCGTCTTACACCGGTCTTTGGGTATATTGTGTACGGTGTACACAAATTAATGACTGTGCGCTTGCGCGCTGGCAACTTGATCGGTTGTTGCAGCGTTTCAGGTGACAGCCGCTTACCCAAGGAGATTTCCCATGGCCCGTTACGTAGATGGATTCATCGTTGCCGTCCCCGCCAAGAAAGTGGAGGACTACCGCAAGCTGTCCCGCAAGGCCGGCAAGATATGGAAGGAGTACGGCGCGATCGAATACACCGAGTGCATCGCCGACGACGTGAAACCCGGCAAGGTCACGTCCTTTCCGCAAAGCGTCAAGCTCAAGGCCGGCGAGGTGGTGGTGTTCTCGTGGATCACCTACAAGTCGCGCAAGCAGCGTGACAGCGTCAACAAAAAAGTCATGTCCGACCCGCGCCTGGAGGCCATGATGGACCCGAAAAACCTGCCCTTCGATGGGAAGCGGATGATTTTTGGGGGCTTCAAGACCATCGTCGAACTCTGAGCCCGAGCCAGAACCGGGGCCAATAGATGGCGAGATTCGTTTTGGTGCCAGGGGGGTGGCACGGGGGCTGGGCATTCGACGCTGTGAGCCATGCGCTGACAGGTGAAGGCCAGGAAGTTCAAGCGCTCACGCTCTCGGGCTTGGGCGACGAGCCTGCGAATGGCACCAATCTCGAAAGCCATGTCAACGAGGTGGTTCAGGTGCTTGGCGCGCGCGAGACGCCCGCGGTGCTGGTCGGTCATTCGTATGGGGGAATGGTCATTACCGGCGCGGCGGACAAGGAGCCGTTGCGCGTTAAAGCGATCATTTACGCCGATGCCTATGTGCCCGGCAACGGCGCATCGGTCTGGTCGCTCACCACCCCGAACTACCGGGATCGTTTCATCGCGGGCGTGGCTGCGGACGGTTTGGCTTGCGCGCCGGCGGCCCATCTCGACAGGCGATGCCGCCCCCATCCCATCGCCACCTTCCTGCAGGCGATCAAGCTGACAGGCGATTGGCGCAAGGTCCGCAGCAAAGCCTTTATCGCCGCATTCGGCTGGGAAGGAAGCCCGTTCATCGAGCTGTACGAGCGCTTCCGGTTGGACCCGGAATGGGCTACGCATCGCCTGGACTGCGCCCACGATATTCCGCGACTGGCGCCCGAAGCGCTTACGAAAATTCTGCTGAAGTACGTTTAGGCGCCGGGCTGCGCCGCCAACGCATGCAAGGCCTGGCGCGTGAAATCATCCGCCGGGAAAAACGTCTCCATCGCCAGCTCCTGCAGCGTCACGTCCACCGGCGTGCCGAAGATGGTGGTGGTGCTGATAAAGCTCAGCATGCCGGCCGGTGTCTTGAACAGGAAAGGCATGACCACGCTAGGGTGCTCGCCGTCGAGGTGTTCGTTTTTCGCTTCATCGGGCACGGGGTAGGCCTTGAGTTCCTCGAGCAAGGTCGCCAGCACCGCGTCGGCGGTAGCCGCGACTTGCTGGCGCAGGCGTTCAAATATGTGCGCGCGCCACTGCAGCAGGTTGGCGATGCGCGGCGCCAGGCCCAAAGGATGCAGGCTCAGGCGCAACACATTCACCGGCCCCTGCAGCAGCGAGGCATCGGCGCCTTCCATCAGGTGCGGCACCATGCGGTTGGCAGCCACCAGGTTCCAGTGCCGGTCCACCGCCAGCGCCGGGTAGGGCTCATGGCTTTTGAGCAGCAGCTCCACGGCCTGCCGGGCCGAGGCCAGCGCCGGGTCGCCCAGTGGCCGCTCTCGGTACATAGGCGCGTAGCCTGCCGCCACCAGCAGCGCATTGCGCTCGCGTAGCGGGATGTCCAGCCTCTCCGACAGCCGCAGCACCATCTCGCGGCTGGGCACCGAGCGGCCGGTTTCCACAAAACTCAAATGGCGTGTCGAAATGTCCGCCTCCTGGGCCAGGTCCAGCTGGCTCAGGCGCCGGTGCTGGCGCCAGTGGCGCAGGTGGTCGCCAAAAGGCTGAGGCGCACTTCGCGGCGCCGGGCGGCTGGGGTGGTAGGTGCTGGCGGTCATGGCCATCATCGTAAAGCCATGTGAGCAGGTTTCCATTACCTGCCAGGTTATCGACGGGCGGCTGGTGCGCAGGAATGATGACTTCCATGCGCACCGACCGGCGGCCCGGAGCGCTGATCAATATCACCGGCTGCCACTTTCAGGAGTTTTGCCATGTCTTCGAGTTCCATCCTTTCCTCTCCCAACTTCCTGCGCAATGTGCTGCGTGTGGATGCGCTGTCGTGCATCGCTTGCGGTGTATTGCAAGTCGCCTTTCCAGCCGCGATGGCCCGCCTGCTGAACCTGCCCGAGGGCCTGATTGCCTATACCGGAGAGTTCCTGCTGGTCTATGCGGCAGTCGTTGCGTTTGTTTCAACGCGTAATCCTTTGCCGCGTGGCGTTATCTGGGCACTGGTGGCGGGCAATATCGGCTGGGCGCTGGCCTGCGTGCTGATGCTGGCCAGCGGCCGTGTGTCGCCCTCCATGCTGGGCGTGGCCTATGTGGTGATGCAGGCGCTGACGGTGGCGGTGCTGGCCGAACTGCAGTACTTCGGCTTGCGCCGCGCATCGCCGCAGCCGGCTTGGTGAGAACGCACAAGACTCGGTAGAGGGGCAGGGTATGCGGCGCCGGACTCCCACGGGGCCGCAGTGCCTGCCAGAATGGGGGCTGCCGTCAATAAAAAGGAGTCCGCCATGGCCAAACCGCCTCCCCACGCTTTTTCCTCCACGCTCAAAAGCTTCAAGACCGCCTCCGGCAAAACCGGCAAGTTCTACTCCCTGCCGGAACTCGCCAAACAGTTTCCCAAAGTTTCCCGCTTACCGGTGTCCATGCGCATCGTGCTGGAGTCGGTGCTGCGCAATTGCGACGGCAAAAAGGTCACGGCCGAACACGTGGCGCAACTGGCCCACTGGCTGCCCCAGGCAGAGCGCACCGAAGAAATCCCGTTTGTTGTCTCGCGCGTGGTGCTGCAGGACTTCACCGGCGTGCCGCTGCTGGCTGACCTGGCCGCCATGCGCAGCGTGGCGCTGAAGCTGGGCAAGAACCCCAAAGCCATCGAGCCGCTGGTGCCGGTCGACCTGGTGGTCGACCACTCCATCATGGTCGACTACTACGGCAAGAAAAATTCCCTCGACCTCAACATGAAGCTTGAGTTCCAGCGCAACCGCGAGCGCTACGAGTTCATGAAGTGGGGCATGCAGGCCTTTGACACCTTTGGCGTGGTACCGCCGGGCTTCGGTATCGTGCACCAGGTCAATCTTGAATACCTCTCGCGCGGCGTGCATAAAAGCAAGGACGGCGTCTATTACCCCGACTCGCTGGTGGGCACCGACAGCCACACCACCATGATCAACGGCATCGGCGTGGTGGCCTGGGGCTGCGGCGGCATTGAGGCAGAGGCCGCCATGCTGGGCCAGCCGGTGTACTTCCTCACGCCCGACGTGGTCGGCTTTGAGCTGACAGGCCGCCTGCGCGAAGGCGTCACCGCCACCGACCTGGTGCTGCGCGTGACCGAGCAGTTGCGCAAGGAAAAGGTCGTCGGCAAGTTTGTCGAATTTTTCGGCGAAGGCACCCGCACGCTGGCCCTGCCCGACCGCGCCACCATCGGCAACATGGCACCCGAGTACGGCGCCACCATGGGCTTCTTCCCGGTCGACGAAAAAACCATTGACTACTTCAAGGGCACAGGCCGCACCAAGGAAGAGATCGAAGCCTTCGAGGCCTACTTCAAGGCGCAGGGCCTCTTCGGTGTGGCCAAGGCCGGCGAGATTGATTATTCGCATGTGGTCAGGCTGGATCTGGGCGACGTTACGCCCAGCCTGGCCGGCCCCAAGCGCCCGCAAGACCGTATCGAGCTCGGCAATGTCGCCGGGCAGTTCAAGTCGCTCTTCAGCAAGCCGATTGCCGAGAATGGTTTTAACCAGCCCGCCGGCATGCTCAACACCCGCCACCTGGTGCGCCGCACCGACGAGGGCCGGCTGGACACGCTGCCGTCGGCACCGCCCACACCGGCCGGTGCCGCACGCCCCGTGATGGAGATGGAAGGCAATCGTCCGACGCTGGCGCACGCACGCGCCAGCAACACCACGGATGCTCCTGCAAAGGCGCAGACCGAGGTGGTTCATTCAGCCCCCGGCATCACGGTGGGGAATGGCGACGTGCTGATCGCCGCCATCACCAGTTGCACCAACACCTCCAACCCCAGCGTGCTGCTGGCCGCGGGCCTGCTGGCCAAGAAGGCGGTGGAAGCGGGCCTGAAGGTGCAGCCGCACATCAAGACCTCGCTGGCGCCCGGCTCGCGCATCGTGACCGAGTACCTCACTGAAACCGGTCTGTTGCCCTACCTCGAAAAGCTCGGCTTCGCGCTGGCCGGCTACGGCTGCACCACCTGCATCGGCAATGCCGGCGACCTGACGCCCGAACTCAATGAGGCCATCAGCAAGAGCGACCTGGTCTGCGCGGCCGTGCTTTCGGGCAACCGCAACTTTGAGGCGCGCATCCACCCCAACCTCAAGGCCAACTTTCTGGCCAGCCCGCCGCTGGTGGTGGCCTACGCCATTGCCGGCACGGTGATGCGCGACCTGATGACCGAGCCCGTCGGAAAAGGCAAGGGCGGCAAGGATGTCTACCTGGGTGATATCTGGCCGACCAGCGAAGAAATCTACAAGCTCATGAAGTACGCCATGAACGGCAAGGCTTTCCGCGCCAACTACGCCAAGGTCAAGACCGAGCCCGGCAAGCTGTGGGAAAACATCAAGGGCGTCAAAGGCACGTCGTACACCTGGCCCGCCAGCACCTACATCGCCGAGCCGCCTTTCTTCAAGGACTTCACCATGAAGGTGGGCGAGGCCGGCAGTGTGTCCGTCAAGGGCGCGCGCATCATGGCGCTGTTTGCCGACTCCATCACGACGGACCACATTTCGCCGGCCGGCTCCATCAAGGCCAGCTCGCCCGCGGGCCTGTGGCTGCAGGCCAACGGCGTACAGAAGGCCGACTTCAACAGCTACGGCGCACGCCGCGGCAACCACGATGTGATGATGCGCGGCACCTTCGCCAATGTGCGCATCAAGAATTTGATGATTCCGCCCGATGCGGAAGGCTCGCGCGAAGAAGGCGGCGTCACATTGTTCCAGCCCGGCAACGAAAAGATGTTCATCTACGACGCTGCCATGAAGTACATGGACCAGGGCACGCCCACCGTGATCTTCGCCGGCGAGGAATACGGCACCGGCTCGTCGCGCGACTGGGCCGCCAAGGGCACGCAGCTCCTCGGCATCAAGGCCGTGGTGGCGCGCAGCTTTGAGCGCATCCACCGCAGCAACCTGGTCGGCATGGGCGTGCTGCCCCTGCAGTTCAAGCCGGGCGACTCGTGGCAGACCTTGAAGCTCACCGGCAATGAAATCATTGACGTGATTCCGCACCCTGAGCTGAAGCCGCAAAGCGAGGCCAAACTGGTGATCACGCGCGCCGACGGTTCTCGCGAGGAAGTCACCGTGATACTGCGCGTGGACACACCCATTGAGGTTGACTACTACCGCAACGGCGGAATTTTGCCGTTCGTGCTGCGACAGTTGCTCGCTTGATGTTCAGACAAGCCCTGATAGCCGGCGGCGGCATCGGCGGATTGGCGGCGGCGCTCGCGGTATCGCGCGCCGGCTGGGACGTCCGCCTGTTTGAACGCGCCAGCGCCTTCAGCGAAGTCGGCGCCGGCATCCAGCTCGGTCCCAATGTCGTCAAAGTGCTGCATGGCTGGGGGCTGGCCGACGCGCTCCAGGCCGTGGCTGCCATTCCCGAGCGACTGCAGGTTCGAAGTGCCATATCGGGCCAGCTGCTGGGCGAGTTGCCGTTGGGCGCCGCTATGACCCAGCGTTATGGCGCGCCTTACCTCTCCATTCATCGCGCCGACCTTCACGGCCTGCTGCTGCAGGCCGTGCAGCAGCACGCCGACGTGAAGCTGCATCTGAGCCGGCCTCTGCAGTCCTTCAGCCAGACCGCGCAAGCCGTCACGGTGCAGGCCGACGACGGCCCCGGCATTGAAGGCGACGCCCTCATAGGTGCTGACGGCATCTGGAGCACAGTGCGTCAGGAACTGCTGGGTGACGGTCTGCCACGCCGTACCGGCCACCTGGCTTACCGCGCCTTGGTACGGCAATCCGATCTACCTGAATTGCTCAGGAGCCGGCAGATCACGGTCTGGCTGGGGCCGCGCATGCACGTGGTGCAGTACCCGGTGCGCGGCGGTGAATGGCTCAATGTGGTGGCCATCGTGCAGGGTGAAGCCGCTGCCGAAGCCGACCTCTGGGACCACAGCGCCAACACCTCCGATCTGGCCGCGACGACTACCGGCTGTTGTGCCGCGCTGCGCGAGGTACTGGATGCCATCGGGGGCTGGCGCTTGTGGGTGCTGCATGACCGCGCGCCGATGCAAGGCGCCCATCAGCACGCCGTAGGCCGTGTGGCCTTATTGGGCGATGCCGCCCATCCGATGCGGCCTTACCTCGCGCAAGGCGCCGGCATGGCGATCGAAGACGCCGCCGAGCTAGGCCATGTTTTGGCCCAGGCGCTGGACCCGGCGTTTGACGTACCCACCATGATGCAGCGGTATGCGCTCAACCGCTGGCAGCGCAATGCGCGCGTGCAGGCGCGGGCGCTGCGCAACGGACAGATATTTCACGCCGATGGTCTGCTGCGTTGGGGCCGCGATGCCTCGCTCAGACTGCTGGGCGAAAAATTGCTGGATATGCCCTGGCTGTATGGTGCAAGCCAAACATACCTTGATGGGCATTGAGTCGTCGTAACCCAATAGCTGTTTGCGCACGCCTTATGGCGACGCTTGCAGAGGCGGCCGCTATTTATTCACGGGATTCTGTTTTTCTCGGACTTTGGAACTTGTATGTACTTCCTCATCCTGTCGAATTTTTCATCGTAAACCAGCACATTGTCCCTCTGTTCGGGCCGGAGAATTCTCAAGCTGTTGTACCGGGTTTCCACTTTCTCTTCAGTGTTCAAAAAAACCTTGTGATCCCAACGCTCTTCCGGGTCTTTATAAACAGTTTCGATGATGACCTTGCCCGGGAAAACTTCGTTAAATGCGATGTAGTACTCCGGATGAAGGGAGGGATCGTTCTTTCTGAGGAACACCAGGAGGAGGTAGGCATCGTTCAGTCCTTCCCGCGTGTCCTTGAGCAGAATGGCGATTTCTTTCTTGTCCTGGCCGCTGAAATCCCCTTCCCTTAACAGGCTGGAGTATTTGAGGTTTCCGGAATTCACGAATCGGTAGCTCGATCCTTCGTCGGACGCATAAAAATCGATGAGCTTCTCTTTGACGCCGTATGGCAATTCCTTGAGATAAAACGCATCGAAGTCGTTGCCGTATTTTCTCCCGAAGTCTTCTGCTGAGACCAGGTAGTTGTCGTTCAGCAGGGCGGGCATCAGGGTGGGGTATTCAACCGCGCCCTTCATTGCGAGCTTTAAATAAGCTTTCCAGTTTTCCTGGCCGACTCTGGGTTGATACTTTTCCAGATCCTGAAGCGCATTCGTTTCAATCACAGAGTACCCGCGTTGGTTCCCGGCCTTGCCGTCTTTGCAGGTAACGCAATAAATGGTTTCACCAAAACTGAGGTCGTAGAGTTTTTCAGGAAGCTGGTCGTACTCTTTTTTGTAGTTTGCATCCAGGAGCTTGCCCTTGGTGATATGACCGGTATCACCAGTAAAGATGGCGAGTGTCTTTGACACGGCGACAGCCCTTGCCGCCGTGTCTCCCGTTGTATTTCCTGTTGTATCCGCTGACGTGGCATATCTATCCGTTTCGTGCATGAAGTCGTAGTATTTGAAATACTCGAAAACATTTCTGGCAAAGAAACAAACGAGCACAAACACAATCAATGCAAGCGCTGCCAAAGTTTTTTTGGTCCTGGATAGGGTCGAAAAATTCATGGATCAGATGGGGGTGATAGGTATTTAAGACAACAGGCGAACAAATCTGCTGATGGAAGACCTGCTATCGTGAAATGCAGTCAAGAATTGAACCAGACCGCCGGAGTATCGCTGACTATTTTGACTGGCACAACGGGGCAGGATTGCGTTCAAGCATGGATCGAATCACCCTAAAGCAAAGTCGCGCTCGAGGTTTCCCTCCCGAATCGCGGCATCCTGGATGATGCATCGCAATGATAGATCGACAAGGAAAATGACGATTGCTGGAACGCTTTGTTATGGTATTTGCTATAAAAATAGTAGCTGCTTGCGCACATCCTGCAAAGGCTCTGGCTACTATTCTTATGGATTTCCTGAAAATCCGTGCGCAGCTTCCATATCTGCGGAAACAACACGACACCAGCGTCTTGCGCAGGTAGCTGACGCCGCCGATGCCGCTGCTGGTGGTGGCCGACGCCATCGCCGGCACGGTGATGCGCAACCTGATCGGGTGCCCACCAGCATGCCGTGGGCCGCGGGATGGTGTGATGGGGCGGGATGTGGCGATGAAGGTGTTGGAAGAGAAAATGTTGGATTTTCTTCGGTTGTTATGGATTACGTTTCCGGCCAGCCCTAGTCCGCGTACGCCCCTGCTGCCTTGATCACCGGCGTCCAGCGTGCAATTTCGCTGCGCAAATATTCGCGATGGCCCGCGGGTGTGTTGCGCGCGTCTCGAACCACCTCGATCCCCGAAGCGAGTTGTGCCCGTTTGAATGCGTCCGTCTGGATTGCGCCCAGCAATGCAGCGTTGATCCTGGTTTGTACCGCCTGAGGCGTGTTCTTCGGCGCATACAAGCCGTACCAGACGCCAAGCCGGACAGAGGGAATCCCGAATTTCTCGAGCGTCGGGATCGCCGAGGCACCGGGAACGTTGAGCGGCCTGGCTGATGTCACGCCGACGGGCCTGGTTTTTCCGTTAAATACATGAGGGAGCACATTGGCTGTCAAATCGCACATCAGGTCTACATGGCCCCCCAGTAAATCCGCCAACGCCGGAGCGGTCCCACGATAGGGAACGGTGGTCATGCCGATGCCCAGCGAAGACTGGAGCAGCAGGCCGCACAGATGCGACGCCGACCCAATGCCGCCGTTGGCAAGCTTGACCTGTGGTTGCGTGGCTATCCACCGCACCAGCTCAACCGCTGAGCCCGTAGCTATCTGTGGGCGCGTGACCAGCATCAGTGGCGATTCAGCCATGATGCCCAAAGGTTCGAAGTCCGTTTCCGGGTTGAAACCGAGGCGGCGGTATAGCGCAGGGGCTGTCGCCATCCCGATATGGTTCAACAGCAGGGTATAGCCGTCGGCAGCCGCACGCAAGGCGATGGTACTGCCCAGGTTGCCTCCGGCGCCTGACAGGTTCTGGATGATGACGGATTGCCCTAGCTGCTTTTCCAGCGGTAAGGCAAGCTCCCGCGCGAGCTTGTCCATAGGACCTCCTGCGGGGTAGGGAACAATCAATGTCACTGGTTTCGAGGGGTAAACACCTTGCGCCTGCGCGCCCATGCCGCATGCCAGCAAGGCCCAAAAAACCAGTGAAAACAGTTTCTTGCTCATAAGTTTCTCCAGGGTTACCGGTACTTTTCAGGCTGGCATGCGAAGGGCTGCATGGCCGACGGCCGAGGCCCGCAGGGCTCGCCGCGCCTGCGTCGCTGCCAGGCATTTCTCGATGATGGCGGGCTCCGATGTAAAGGGAGTACCACCTGGAAAGGGCGGCTTGGGGTCGTATTCGATCTGGAGCTGGATTTGCTTGGCTGCTTCGTCTCCCATCAGCATTGCGACGACCTTCAGGGCCATGTCGATGCCGGATGTCACGCCGCCAGCAGTGAAGATATTTCCGTCCACACACATGCGCTCTCTGGTGACGGTGGCACCGAACGCCGGCAGAAAATCAATGGCCTGCCAGTGGCAGGTGCTTCGCCGGCCCTTGAGAAGGCCCGCGGCGCCGAGCAGCAGCGAGCCCGTACAGATGCCGAAGATGTACTTCGCCGACTTTGCTTGCCTGCGGGTGAAATTGACCCACTCGGCATCCAGTATGGCGTCGTCGGTTCCAGGTCCCCCCGGCACCACCAGCAGGTCGCAGGGTGGCGCGTTTGCGATGGTCGTGGTGGGTATCAGCATGAGGCCGCGGTCCGAGCGGACTGGCTCCAGTGACTTCCCCACGAGCTCGACATGCACCCCCGGCACACGTGCCAGGACTTCAAAAGGCCCTGTCAAATCAAGTTGTGTCAAGGCATTGAAGAGAATAATATTAACTTTCATGAACACCCTCCTTAAGACGCTGACGGTAAGGCCAGGTGCTGCAGGGGAAGTGCCAAAAGCGGGCGAATGTGCGCCAAAATGGGTGGCATTTCTTTTGTTTGACGGCTTCCAGCCCATTGACCTCGCCGGGCCGTGGCAGGCATTTGCCACGGCAAATGAAGAGGTGGGTGTTCCGGCGTATCGCCTGGTCACCGTGGCACAGAAGGACGCTGTAACGAGCGCCGATGGTGCAATGAAAATCCATGTGGACCACGATCTGGGGGCTGCCGCGGCATTGCCGATCGATGCGCTGGTGGTGCCGGGCGGTGGCGGTGTCCATGCGGCATGTGCCGATCTTCAACTGGTCAACTGGCTGCGGGAAAGAGACCAGGCCACACGTAGAACCTGCAGCGTTTGCACGGGGGCCTTCCTGCTCGCCGCGACCGGTCTGTTGAGTGGCCGGGAGGTCACCACCCACTGGCGATCCGCCGAGAGATTGCAGCGGGACTTCCCGGACCTCAGGGTTAACGACGACAAGATCTACTGCGAAAGCGGCAAGTACTGGACCACGGCGGGTGTTACGGCCGGTATCGACCTCGCGCTGGCCCTTATCGAGCGCGACCATGGCGCAGACGTATCGCAGCGTGTTGCGCGGCGGCTGCTTGTCTATTTACGCAGGGACGGCGATCAGCGCCAGTACAGCCAGGCCCTGAGGATTCAGGATCGGGCCATTGCACCATTTCGCCAGTTGATCGAGTTGTTGCAGGCCCGGCTTGATCATGAATGGTCCGTCGACGAGATGGCGGGTATGTGCAATATGTCCCGGCGCACTTTTCAGCGCAAGTTTGCGGAAAACTTCGGCATGGGCCCCATAGCCGCACTCAACAGCTTGCGGTGTGAACAGGCGGAAATCCTCGCCAGCTCGGGGCGCCTATCGGGGAAGGAAGTCCAGAGGCATACCGGATCGACCCGGGGTATTTCCAGGACAGCGGCCGCAGCGCGTAATCGCGCCAGCGGCGCCTGCTGATCACCAAGGCCCCCCGGGGATTCACCGTCTGCACCCTGGGGCGCCTATAAGTCAGTGCGTAGTTTCCAGATCTCGGGAAATAAAACCACATCCAGCATCTTGCGCAGGTAGCTGACGCCACCCGTCCCACCCGTGCCACGCTTGAACCCGATCACGCGCTCCACCGTGGTTACATGCCGGAACCGCCAAAGCCGGAACGCATCTTCCAAATCGGTAAGCTCTTCACCGAGTTGGTACAGATCCCAATACTTCTTCGGGTCGCGATACACCACCAGCCACGCCTGCTCAACAGCGTCGCTTTCTACATAGCCTTGCATCCAGTCGCGCTGCGTGTGGCTGGCCGGCACGGCCAGGCCGCGGCGGGCCAGCAGGCGCAGGGCTTCGTCATAGAGTGACGGGGCTTCATACGCGGCTTGTACCTGTGCGAGCAGGTCGGGCCGGTGCGCATGGGGCTTGAGCATGGCGGCATTCTTGTTACCGAGCGCGAATTCGATGCAACGGTACTGCGCGCTTTGAAAGCCGCTGGAGTTGGCCAGGTAAGGGCGTATCGCGCTGTACTCGGGCGGTGTCATGGTGGCCAGCACGTCCCAGGCATGCACCAGCTGCTCCATGATCCTGCTCACGCGGGCCAGCATCTTGAAAGCGGTGCCCAGCTCGTCTTTGGCCACATTGGCTATTGCCGCACGCAGCTCGTGCAGCATCAGTTTCATCCAGAGCTCGCTGGTCTGGTGCTGGATGATGAACAGCATTTCGTTGTGGTCGGGCGAGAGCGGCTTTTGCGCGCCGAGGATAGCGTCGAGCTGCAGGTAGTCGCCATAGCTCATCGACTGACTGAAGTCGAGTTGCGCTTTTTCGTCGCGCACGATGTCTGCCGGCCGTTGTGTGTTCATGGATGATCTTTCACGGAAAAGCGATCTGGGCATTGAAACAAGCAGGGGCTGCGGAACCTGCTTTGCCGGGCTGCAGGCGCAGCGGTCCCTCTTGTGATGAAAGGGGCAGGGAGAAGCCGCAGGCTGCACGCAGTGGAAGACCGTGGGGGCCATGTCATCATGTGACCGCGTGCTTCTGGTTGAACTCGGATTTTTGCCATTCGGCGCTTTCCAGCACCTGCTTCAAATGTTCGACGGCGTTCCAGACGTCTTCAAAACCGATGTAGAGCGGTGTGAAGCCGAAGCGGAGGATGTCGAGGTGCTTGCCGGCGCCGCCGTCTCCCGCGCGGAAGTCGCCGATGACGCCGCGCGCGATCAGCGCCTGCACGATGGCGTAGGCGCCCTGGGTTTTGGTCAGGCAGACCTGCGAGCCACGCATAGCGTGCTCACGTGGCGTGCCCAGACCCAGGCCATGGCCGGCACAGCGTTCTTCCACGAGTTGAATAAACAGGTCGGTGAGCGCCAGCGACTTTTTACGCAGGGCCTGCATGCCGCCAAATGCTTCGGCGGCCAGCACGGTGTCCAGTCCGCACTCCAGCGCGGTCATGCTCAGGATGGGTTGCGTGCCGCACAGATAGCGTGAGATACCCGTCGCGGGCCGGTAGTCGGGCGTGAACTCAAACGGTGCAGCGTGGCCCCACCAGCCGGCCAGCGGTTGCCAGAAACGGTCGGAGTGTTTCGGATTCACCCAGACAAAAGCCGGCGCGCCGGGGCCGCCGTTGAGGTATTTGTAGCCGCAGCCAATCGAGAAATCGGCTTTCGCCGCATTCAGGTCCACCGGTACGGCGCCCGCGCTGTGGGCCAGATCCCAGACGGTGAGTGCGCCTGCTGCGTGCGCTGCTGCGGTGACGGCGGCCATGTCGTGCATGGCGCCGGTGCGGTAGTTCACATGGGTGAGCATCAACACGGCCACTTCGCTGGTGAGCGCGGCAGCGATCTCTTCGGGCTCGACCAGTCGCAGGCGAAAGCCGTGTTCACGGCACAGCGCTTCTGCGATGTACAGGTCGGTCGGGAAGTTGCTGCGCTCGCTGACGATCACCTTGCGCGTGGGCGTGTCCTGGGCCGCGATGTGCAGTGCGGCGCTTAGCACCTTGTAGAGGTTGATGGAGGTGCTGTCGGTGGCCACCACTTCGCCGGGGGCAGCACCTATCAGCCGGGCAATCTTGTTGCCCAGGCGTTGCGGCAGCTCAAACCAGCCAGCACTGTTCCAGGAGCGGATCAGGCCCTGGCCCCATTCGGCCGTCACGGCTTCAGCGACGCGAGCGGCGGCTGTTTTGGGCAGCACGCCCAGCGAATTGCCGTCGAGGTAGATCACATCTTCGGGCAAGGTGAATTGCTGGCGCAGCGTGCGCAGCGGGTCTTGCGTATCGAGGGCGCGGCAGTCTTGCAGAGTGGTCATGGAGTCGTCTTCATGGAAGTTCACGCAGGACTGCGCGAACGGGAGAGGCGTCGGCCCGGGTGAGTTTGAGTGGCAGGGCAATGAGTTCGTAGTCGCCTTCGGCCACGTCGTCGAGCACCAGGTTTTCGAGCACGCGCAGGTCTTGCGCCAGCAACTGGTGGTGGCTGGGCAGATCCTGGCTGGTGGCCGGATCCACGCTCGGGGTGTCGATGCCGATGAGGGTGATGTGCTTGTTCGCCAGCAGTTGCAGTGTCTCGGGGGCGATGGCGGTGAAAGCGTCCCAGGCCTGGCTGGCGATGCGAGAGGTGCGCAGCAGCACGCGCGCGGGTAAATTCTCCAGCGCATGGGTGATGTGTTCCGGCCGCACCAGCGGGCCGCAGTCCATGCAGTGGATCACGCGGCAGGGCCCGAGGTAGGGCGCGAGGTCGAGTTCACCGACGCTGGTTTCACCGTTGGCATAGTGCAGCGGCGCATCGGCATGCGCGCCGGTGTGGGGCGATAGTGTGATGCTGTTGACGTTGACCGGGCAGTCCGGCGTCAGTGAAAAATGCAACTGCTGCGAATAGGCCGTGTCGCCGGGGAACACCGCGGCGTTTTCATCCACCGATGGTGAGATGTCCCAGAGTTTTCGCGGTGGTGATGTGGTGGAAGCGGAGGTGCGGGCTGTCATGGTGCAAAGGTAGCACCGGCAAAAAAGCCATGGTGTCGGTTATTTCCAACAATCTCAAAAATAGTTGAAACCTAAAGTACCTGACAAAAAACGGGCCGCGCAGTCGCCGGGCGCGGCCTGTGGAACCCGTCGGCCTCGGGCACAATTAAAGGCTGTAGCGCTCGTTGCGGCATCGATTTACCAGAGCGTCTTTACAACCCCTTCAAAGAGACAAAGGCACACCATGAATTCCGAGAACAAGTCCAGCGGCAAAGTCGCACTCGTCACCGGCGCGGGCACCGGCATTGGCAAGGCTGTGGCCTTGGCCCTGCTGCGTGAAGGCTACAGCGTGGCGCTGGTGGGCCGTCGCGCCGAGCCGCTCAACGAGGTTGCCAAAGAGTCGGGCACAGACCGCGCGCTGGCTTTGCCGACAGACGTGAGCCAGCCCGACTCCGTGGCGGCGGCATTCGCCAAAGTGAGGGAAAAGTTCGGCCGGCTGGACTTGCTGTTCAACAACGCCGGTGTGGGCGCGCCGCCCGTCAACCTCGAAGACATCACGTTTGAGCAGTGGACCAATGTGGTCAACATCAACCTGACCGGCTCCTTCCTCTGTGCGCAGGCCGCCATCAAGTTGATGAAAGACCAGTTGCCCCAGGGCGGCCGCATCATCAACAACGGCTCGATTTCCGCCCATGCGCCTCGGCCCAACTCAGCGCCTTACACCTCGACCAAACACGCCATCACGGGCCTGACCAAGTCGATCTCGCTGGACGGGCGAAAGTACAACATCGCCTGCGGCCAGATCGACATTGGCAACGCCATGACAGAGCTCGCGGCCCGGATGGCCAAGGGCGTGCCCCAGGCCAACGGCGAGATCGCCATTGAGCCGATGATGGACGCGAAAGAAGTGGCTGACGCCGTGGTGCACATGGCGTCTCTGCCGTTGTCAACCAATGTGCAGTTCATGACCATCATGGCCACGAAGATGCCGTTTGTGGGCCGCGGTTGAGGGATGTTGTGTTGAGCCCGGCGCATATTGCTCAAGGTATGCATGGCGCATAGCCAGGACAACTGAGGGTTGCGCGAAATGTGTTGTATTGTATGTATATGAACAATACAGTATCTGATCTGGAACAGTACCTCGAAGAGTTGGCACGTACTGCCCAGCCGGGGGATCGCCTTCCGACCATTCGGGATTTGATGCGCCGGTTTGCCGTCTCCCAGATGGTGATTCAGCGCGCCTTCCAGGGCTTGAAAGCCCGAGGGCTGATTGCATCGCAGGTAGGCCGTGGCACCTATTTTCGCGTAGAGGGTGAAGCCACCGGTGCCGGTTCGGGCGCCCAGCCATCGGCCGGCAGATCCGTGTTACTGCTTCGCCGCTCCATCAGCATTGCCCGCGGCCGTGTGTTGATAGAAGGACTGCAGCGCCGCTTTACCGCGGATGGCCACCGCGTACTGGAAGTTTCCTACACCGATCCCGCCCACGCGCGGACTGTATTGAAGGGCTCGCCCCGCTTTGATGCCTGCGTGGTTCAGTCGAGCTACAAAACCATCACGATTGATTTGCTCGCAGCGCTCAAAGAGAAATGTGACGCGTTGGCTGTGGATGGCGTGGCCCTCGCTGGAGCCGACGTCGAGGTGGTCGGCATGGAATGGGGAGAGCCGCTGGCATCGGCGATCACGCTTTTGCAGCAGCAAGGCCATACGCGCATTGCGTATGCAACGACGTCACACCCATTTTTGGCAACCCAGATGGGGCGGCGGCGCTTCGACTACCTGCAGACCACCCTGACTGGAATTGAGCTTCAGGCGATCACTGTGCCGCACCTGCCTGACGAGAACTACGAAGCGGTGCTTGTGGAAATGATCAAGGCAGGTCTGGACGCCTCGGGACAGCTACCTTTCACCGCGTTGGTGGCGTGGGGCGTCGAGGATGGCGCCAGATTTCGGGAGCTGCTGCAGGAAGCCGGCATTGGCATACCCGCACTGCTGAGTGTGGTGTTGCTGGGGCGTACGGATCTTGCGAACGAGCACGCCAACTTTTTTGACACGATCGGATGCAGCGTGGCCGATCAGATCGAGTATTTGTATCTGGCCATCAATGCACGATGGGCCGACCCTTCAATCCCCTATGGCGTACGCCTGATTCCTGTGACGACTTACGCTGGCCAATCGATCGCCACCTTGCCGATGGCTGGTGAGCCGCATGAGCAGGGTTTGCGGAAGTCCGTCAAAACTCGCAGCGAGGCGATTGCCGCCGGCTCCTGATCATTTTGCCGAGCGCATGTGTCACGCCTGGAATTCGATAGCGGAAACGGGCATTGTGCAACCCTCGCGCGCGCTCCGCAGTCCCAGCTCAATCAAACCGATGACCTGCATCGCCTCATTGGCCGTGACGGGGTTGATGCCCTTGCCATGGATGGCATCGCGTACCGCGCTGTAGTAGGCAGGGTAGTCACCCGCCACGCAGTTTATTTCGCGCCTTGCGCAAGCGCCATCAAGCCAAACTGACACCGCGGCAGGCAAGGGGTCAACTCCCCAGTCCCGCGCTGGCGGACGCTTTCCGGCTTTCAGCGCATCCTCTTGTGGATCAAGACCCATCTTGACGAAACTGCCCAGGTTTCCATGCACTGTGAAGCGCGGCCCCGGGGTCAACGTCAGAGCACTGCCATGCAAAATGATCCGGCTTTGGCCATAGCGCAACACGGCGTGAAACCAGTCCGGAGTCTTTGCTTCATCGCGTTGCTGGGCGAGGTCCAGCGCAATCGATTCGGGAAGCCCGAATAACTGCAGCGCCTGATCCAGTAGATGTGCTCCAAGGTCGTACCACAGTCCGCCGCCCGTATCGGCTTGTTCGCGCCAACGGCCAAGAACTTCCGGCCGGTAACGATCAAAATGCGATTCAAAATGAACGATTTGGCCCAGTTCACCGGAGGCAATGACCTGGCACACCGTCAGGAAGTCTGCATCCCAGCGCCGATTGTGGAAGACGGAGAGCAGGCGCCCAGCGGTCTGTGCTTTTGCCTGCAGTTGCCGTGCTTCGTCCAACGTGACCGTAAAGGGTTTGTCGACCACTACATGCTTGCCTGCGGCCAGCCCTGCGCAGGCGAGCGAAAAATGTGTGTCGTTGGGTGTTGGTATCACCACCAGGTCAATGTCCGGACGCGCAAAAAGCCGCTCTGCAGTTGCTTCGACCTGCACATCGGGCCAATCCGCGTACACCTTGGAAGGATTGCTGCTTGAAATCGCGGCAAGCCTGAGACCCGGGATTCCCGCTATCAAAGGTGCATGAAACGTTTTGGTGGCATAGCCGTAACCGACGATGCCAACGCAGAGAGTTTTAAGCACAAGGTACCCCTTTCAGGTTGACCGCTTATCGAGGTTGCGTCACGCGCTCGACCGTCTCAGTCGTGATTGCCGCCGATTCGCCCACATAGTTGCCTGCAACAAGTGCCTGGGCCAGGCCCTCAGGAAGCCCATGCTTTGCAAACACCGGGTGCTCGCTGATGGTTGTTATAAACGGAACCCCTTCGGATTGGGAGCGCTGCGCCGCTTCGTAGAGCACTTTGTGTGCTTCGTGGCGTCCCATCAGCCCGGTCAGCCGCATCATGACGGCTTCCGAAGCGATCAGGCCATCTGACAGTTCAAGATTTTGCCGCATCGCCTCAATGTTCACGGTAAGACCCTTTGCCAGCCTGGCAAGGGTCTCGGCAATGGACACCGAGATGATGGCGATTTCTGGAAGCAGGGTGTCGGTCACGTTGGTTGCCGACGAATCGCCTTCGTCCATGCGCACCATGGCTTCAAGGGCCGCAGGCACCCGCATCCGCATCATGCGCGCAAGGCTGACCAGCAGCAGCGCAGTGGAAGGATTGCGTTTCTGCGCCATGGTCGAGCTGCCTACCTTGCCCATGTGAAACGCTTCCGCAACCTCCCCGATTTCTGTGCGCTGCATGAATACGACGTCTTGCGCGATTTTCTGCGCGGTACCTGCAAGCAGCCCCAGTGCCGAAATGTAGTCGCATACGCGATCGTAGGACGAACGGCTTGGCAGTCCGGCTGGCGGTAGCCCGAGTTGCTCAGCCATGCGGGCTTCCACGGCCCGGCCTTTGTTGCGCATCGCCGCGAAAGTGCCTATCGCGCCGCCCATGCACGCGACGAACGACGAAGCCAGACGCCGCGTCAGGCGGTCGCGGTCCCTGTCCAGTTCGTCAATCCAGCCGGCAAGCTTGAAGCCGAACGTCATCGGCAACGCATGTTGACCGTGTGTACGGCCCGCCATCACCGTTGCCCGGTGTTCCTGCGCCAGCCGGCCAAGTGCGGCGATCGCAGCATCCAGATGACCCATTAACAAGTGGTGTGTTTCACGCATCTGCAGTGAACTTGCGGTATCGAAGATGTTCTGGGTCGTCGCCCCCCAATGGATATAGCCCGCTGCCGGGTCGCCGCACAGTTCCTCGAACTGGGAGAGGACGGGAACAAGCGGATGTTGTGCAAACGCGATGTCCCTGGACAGGCGTTGCAGATCGAAGAGCCGGGCATTGGCCTTCTTTCCAATGATTTGCGCGGCCTCGGCGGGAATGACGCCAAGCTCGGCCTGGGCATGAGCCAGTGCTGCTTCAACATCGAGCCATGCCTGCAACGTGGCCCTGTCGCTCCAGATGCGCTTGGCTTCGCCGCTGAACCAGTGGCTGGTAATAAATGATTCAAACATACTGGTATTCATGGACGGCCTGGATTGTGACGCGGCAAGCCTGGTGGCGTACTCGCTAAATTTTTGATTGATGCATATTGTATTTATGTAATTCAATGTTTTATATAGAATAATTTGAAAATTAATACAAATTACAATAAATATAAATACAATACAATTACCATGCACTCAGCTGGTACATAAAACATGGAGACACATCATGGAAGATCTTTTTGCTCGCCAGTGGGCCGGGCGTCGCAGGCTGTTGAACCAGCTTGCCTTGCTGGGCGCCGGCGCGTTATTACCGGGCATTGGCCGCGCACAATCGGACAAGCCTGTATCGCTGATAGTCGGGTACTCTGCTGGCGGCAGTGCCGATCTGGTCGCCCGCGTTGTGGGTACCGAGCTGTCAAAGCGCCTGGGGCGCCAGGTCATCGTCGAGAACGTTGCGGGCGCCAGCGGCATGATTGCCGCGCAAAAAGTGCTCAATGCGCCAGCTGACGGGAACTTCATCTACATGGGAGGCACGGATACCGTGCTAGTGCCAATGGTCAATCCGAAGACCAGGCTTGATTGGGAGAAGGACCTTCTGCCGGTTGGAAGAATGACCACGGTGCCCCTGGTATTCGCCGTCCCCGCGGGTTCGCCCCACGCGACGCTTTCCGACCTGGCGGGTGCGCTACGCAAAAGCGGTAAAGAGAACTTCAATTACGCAACGCCCGGAATTGCGACGATGCAACATCTGTACGGCTCGCTCATCAATAAGCGGGCGAAGGTGGAAATGTTGCATATCCCGTACCGTGGTGGTGCCCAGATCGTGAATGATCTTGTTGGTGGCCAGGTGGACAGCGCGGTGCTGGTCTTGTCAACGGCGATGCCCTTTCTCAAGGAGGGCAAGATCAAGGCCCTGTCGGTGTCTGATGGGGCACGCGTTCCGCAACTGCCGAATGTCAGGAGGATTGGCGAGGAAGAAGGCTTCAACGGAATTTCGCTGCCGCTCTGGCAGGGCCTGTTTGTGAAAGCGGGAACCTCCCTTCCTATCGTGGCCGCTTATGAAAAAGCATTGCTGGACGCTCTCGCGCAGCCCGACGTGCGCACAAAGCTGGCGGAAGCCGGCATCACGGTCGCTCCGATGGCCGGCCGTGAGCTTCGTGCGTTCGTCAGTCCTCAGGCAGCGCTGTACCGCGATATTGTGAAGACCGCAAAAATCACCATGGAATGACAAGCGGCTCATCCTGGCCCGGTTGCGATGAAAAAAAGATGACGGCATTGCCAGTCAGTCCTGGCGGTAATGGGAGGCTTTTGGCCGACATAGGCGGGACCAACGCACGCTTCGCATGGCAGACCGGTGCCGGGGCATCCATCGATGACCTGGTGATATTGCCTTGTGCCGGATATGCCAGCCTTGCGGATGCAATCCGGCATTGCCTGGGCGTTGTGAGGCGAAGCGCCCCTCCTGGCTGCGCAATCGCGATTGCCAATCCAGTGCATGGGGATCAGGTTCGAATGACCAACCATCGCTGGACTTTCTCGATCAAGGCACTGGAGGGGCAATTCGGATTCACGAAGCTGCGGGTGCTGAATGACTTTACGGCGCTGGCTCTGGCACTGCCCGCATTGAGACCAGAGGAGTTGCGCCAGGTTCAGGGCGGAAAGCCCGCCTCTTTCGCTGCGATGGGTTTGATCGGGCCCGGTACCGGTTTGGGCGTTTCGGGGCTGTTGCCCGACGGGCAGGGCGGCTGGATCCCGATCGAGGGGGAAGGCGGACATGCTACTTTGGCGGCTTGCACCCCGCGTGAGCAGGCGGTACTTCATTGGTTAAGCCGCCGCTACGGCCATGTTTCGGCCGAGAGAGCCGTGTGCGGCCAGGGCCTGGTGGATATCTACCTGGCGATCAAGGAAGTCGACGGCTGCGCACCTGATGTCGGGCTTGATGCGGCGACCATAGCGTCGGCGGCACTGGACGGGGGTGATCCCTGGTCTCGCGAGGCACTCGATCTTTTCTGCGCGTTCCTCGGAACGGTCGCGGGTAATCTGGCACTGACGCTCGGCACTCGCGGCGGGATATTTATCGGCGGCGGCATCGTTCCGCGCATGGGAGATGTTTTCGAGCGCACGGCGTTCGGGCAACGCTTCAGGGCAAAGGGACGCTTTGCACAGTTCCTGGCAGACGTGCCGGTGTACGTCATTCAGTCCAGGCAGTCACCTGCGCTTCGCGGCGCCGCAATTGCGTTGGACAACCCGTCCGCTTCAGCGCCTGGTGTTCCGCGAGACGGGTGACGCGGCTCGCGGTGCCGATGGAACTCACGCTCTATCGTTGATCCCTCAGCGTTTACGCAATCTGCCCGAGCAAAAGGAACTCCATGAGCGCCTTTTGCGCGTGCATCCTGTTTTCAGCCTCGTCCCAGACCACCGACTGCGGGCCGTCGATCACGTCGGCTTCGACTTCTTCGCCGCGGTGGGCAGGCAGGCAGTGCATGAAAAGCGCATCAGGCTTGGCTGCGGCCATCATCTCGGCATCCACGCACCAGTCGGCGAAAGCTTTCTTGCGTGCTTCGTTTTCGGCCTCATAGCCCATGCTGGTCCATACGTCGGTGGTGACCAGGTCGGCACCAGCGCAGGCCTGCATCGG
Organism: Polaromonas sp. P1_E11; assembly: GCF_056405995.1. Classification (NCBI taxonomy): domain Bacteria; kingdom Pseudomonadati; phylum Pseudomonadota; class Betaproteobacteria; order Burkholderiales; family Comamonadaceae; genus Polaromonas; species Polaromonas sp. P1_E11. The sequence goes on along the minus strand of NZ_JBFUBA010000001.1, from coordinate 887,899 downwards.
GTCCTTGAAGACCTTGTAGCTTTCGGCCGAGCGGATGCCGGCGATGGACTGGTCAACCTCGTAGCCGCCCGGGGTGCTCACGTGCACCTTGAAGCCGAGGATTTCGCTGGCCTGCAGCCAGGTATTGGCCATGTTGTTGCCGTCGCCCACCCAGGCCACCGTTTTGCCCTTGATGGAGCCGCGGTGCTCGATGTAGGTGAATATGTCGGCCAGGATCTGGCAGGGATGGAATTCGTTGGTCAGGCCGTTGATGACCGGCACGCGTGAGTGCTCGGCAAAGCGGTCGATCTTGGTTTGCTCGAAGGTGCGGATCATCACCAGATCGACCATGCGGCTGATGACCTTGGCGCTGTCTTCAATCGGCTCGGCACGGCCTAGCTGGCTGTCGCCGGTGGTCAGGTGCACCACACTGCCGCCCAACTGGTACATGCCGGCTTCAAAGCTCACGCGCGTGCGCGTCGAAGCTTTTTCAAAAATCATCGCCAGCGTGCGGTCGACCAGGGGCTGGTGTTTTTCGTAGGCCTTGAATTTCTTTTTGATGATGGCGGCGCGCTCGAAAACGTAGGCATATTCGGCCGCGTTCAGGTCGCTGAACTGCAAATAGTGCCGCACTAAAGGAGCCCCCACGCTTGCCACTGCGTGTGCTGCGCTGCCCCCCGAGGGGGCTAATTTTCCTTGGGGCGGCCCGGCGGAAAATTCTTTCGTTGCGGTCATGCTGATTTTTCTTTCAAAAGCTGCTTGATCAGCGGAACCAGAATGGCCACCGCTTCGTCGGCTTCAGCCGTGGTCATGATCAGCGAAGGCACCATGCGGATCACGGTGTCGGCGGTCACGCTCAGCAGCAGGCCGTTTTCGGCGGCGCGGGCGAGCAGCTCGCCGCAAGGCACTGTCAGCTCAATGCCCAGCATGAGGCCGCGGCCGCGAATTTCTTTCAAACCTTTTTCGCCTGCGAGTTCGCGGGCCAGCGCCGCGCGCAGATGGTCGCCCACCTTCACGGCGTTGGCGAGAAGGCCATCTTCTTCCATGATGCGGATGGTTTCCACCCCCGCACGCATTGCCAGCGGGTTGCCGCCAAAAGTTGTGCCGTGGTTGCCGGGGCCAAAGATATGTGCAGCCTTGGGGCCGGCCACCACCGCGCCAATCGGCACACCTGAGCCCAGGCCCTTGGCCAGCGGCATCACGTCGGGCTTGATGCCCGACCATTGGTGGGCAAACCATTTTCCGGTGCGGCCCATGCCGCACTGCACTTCGTCGATCATCAGCAGCCAGTCGCGTTCGTCGCACAGCGCCCGCACGTCGCGCAGGTAGTCGTCCTTCATGCTGTTGATGCCGCCTTCGCCCTGGATAGCTTCAAAAAACACCGCGACTACATTCGGGTTGTTGGCCGTCGCCGCTTTCAGCGCATCGATGTTGTTGAGCGGCACGCGGATAAATCCCTCCACCAGCGGGCCGAAGCCGGCCTGCACTTTGGGGTTGCCGGTGGCGCTCAAGGTGGCGATGCTGCGCCCGTGAAAGGCTTTCTCATAGACGACGATTTCCGGACGCTCAATGCCCTTGTCGTGGCCGAACTTGCGCGCCAGCTTGAGTGCGGCTTCGTTGGCTTCCAGGCCGGTGGAGCAGAAAAATACGTTTTCCAGGCCCGACAGTTCCACCAGTTTGGCGGCCAGGGTTTCCTGCAAAGGCACGTGGTAGTAATTGGAGCTGTGGATGAGCTTGGCGATCTGCTCCTGCAGCGCGGGCACCAGCCTGGGATGGTTGTGGCCCAGCGTGTTGACGGCGATGCCGCCCAGTGCGTCGAGGTAGGCCTTGCCGTTAACGTCCCAGACGCGGCAGCCTTGGCCGTGGTCCAGCGCGATGGGCAGGCGGCCGTAGGTGTTCATCACGTGGGGGGAGGCGGCTTCAATATGCTTTGGCAGGGCGGCGGTCATGGAGAACTCCGGAACAAGGGCTGTAACAGGGCTGAAAATCGGAGGCCCGCAGCGGATAGATGAGGGCCTGGGCTGATTTTAGGCGCAGACTCTGCAGCCTTTTGTGACGATCCTGCATCACTGCAATGCAGGCGCCTGGTGCTTCTCCTGCACCCTCCGTCATTGAAAATTAAGCGCCAAGTCTTATATAAGAGTCGCAAATAAGATAGAATTGTTGTGCGGTGCAACATGGGGCGAATACGATCCCTTTCCCACGTCAGGCGCCGCAAAAACCCTCCATCCGATGGTCTCCAACACCGCCAAAGAAGTCTTCATCCAGGGTATTACCCGCGACGGCAAAACCTTCAGGCCCAGCGATTGGGCCGACAGGTTGTGCGGTGTGATGAGCCATTTCCGTCCGGGCGGCCCGCAGCCCGGCAGCCACCTCACCTACTCCCCCTGGTGCGTGCCCACCGTCATCAACGGCGTCAAATGTGTGGTCGTCAACTCTGAGTTGCGTGAAGCCGAGCCCATGGCCTGGGACTTCGCCATCAACTTCGCCAAAGACAATGATTTACAGGTGGCTGAAGCCTGCCTGATTCCCGAGCCGCCCGCTCGCTGAGGGCAGGCCGGCTTCACCGGCCTATTTCTTTTTTCCTTCGGTCAGCCAGGCCTGTATCTGGGCATCTGTCACGCCGGATTTGCACCAGGCGGCCACGAGCCGCGCCTCGGACCCCAACTGGTGGTGCTTGGCATCGGCAGCGGGGGCGGTCAGCAAGGTGGCGGGCGTGCCGGCTGCCACCAGTTTTTGCTGGAATTCCTGCTGCGATTCAAAGGCCACGGCCGAGTCCTGCGGGTCGCCCAATACGAACACGCGGCGCCGTCCGTCCGGCTTGATACCGGCGATATGGTCGATCGGGTCGTACACGGCCGACAGAGGCTGTCCCGTCTGGTCCAGCCCGCGCTGGGCTTCCTTGCTGCCGAGTAGTCGGGCCCGCGTCTTGGTGCTCACCGCGCCGCTGGCGACCACGGCGCAATCGATGTCCGTGCGGCCCAGTGTCAGTGCCGCACCCACCAGTCCGCCGCCGCCGCTCAGGCCTGTCAGCTGGATGCGCTGGTAACCGTATTTTTTCTTGATGGCATCGATCGCCGCGTTTGTCAGATGGGCTTCCACCGGCATGCGGCGCTCGCGCAAATGGCTCGCGCCGGTGCTGCCGTAAGCGCCTGGCCGGCCTATGCGGATCACCGGCAGGCCAATTTCCTTGGCCGAGCGTTCGGACCGCGCAATCTGGAGGCTCCGGCTGGCGGATTTGACATAGGCCTCCCTGGCTTGCGCCATGCCGCCGCTCAGGACGTCGCCATGCATGAAGAGCACGGCGGTTTCCGCGCCGGAAGCATTGGCACTGGGAAAGTAGCGAATGCAGCCTTTGGCGGTGCGTTCGGCGCTACCGCTCGAGGCACCCTTCGCGCCACTGCGTTTCCACCCAGACGGCATCCTGCTTGGCGTTGCACTCCGCTTGGCTGATGGTGCCGGGATTGAGCAGCTCGTTGAAGTCGAAGATTTCGTCGTCGGCCGCATGAACAGTGCCCAGGCTGGCCGCGATGAGGACCGGCAGAACGAGTGCGCGCATGGCCCGCCTTTTCTTGTTGAAGTAACAACAGTTGAGCAAGGCGGCTTGTCCCGTTGCGCCCTGTCTGCGCTTGAGTCTAAGTGAAGCGCCCAACAAAAAAGCCGTCTTTCGACGGCTTTTTTGCTTTGCTGCAGCGCACCCTACAAAACGGCGGACGGTATTTTCAAAATGCCGTCCGGGCGATTTGCCTGATTGCTCAGGCGGCCTTTGCGGGGGCCAGTGCCAGGGCTTTCACCTTGGCGGACAGGCGGCTCTTGTCGCGCGCTGCCTTGTTCTTGTGGAAGATGCCCTTGTCGGCAACCGTGTCCACAATGCTTTGGGCCTTGGCGAACAGGTCTTTGGCTTTGTCTTTGTCACCGGCTGCAACGGCTTTTTCGACGTTTTTCACAGCGGTGCGGTATTTGGAGCGCAGCGAGGTGTTCGCAGCGTTGAGTTTGACGTCCTGGCGGACGCGTTTACGGCCCGACGCGAGGCGGGGGTTCTTTTTCTTGGGTTTGGCGGTAGCCATATATAAATTCCTTTAATCCTGGGGAGGAGTCTGTGGATGTTGCAGCAAAGCCCACGATTATATACCCCCACGGTCGCTCACTGCGTGTAGCTCCCTGCCCCCCGAGGGGGCCGCTGCGCCTGCGGCCCGGCAAAGCCGGTTCCGCGGCCCCTGCTGGTATGGGAGGGGGCTGGGCGACTGGCGGGGGCTAAACTCCATGCGTGTCACTTTTCAAATCTGCCTCTACCGTCTCCCTTCTGACCCTGGTCTCCCGAATCACCGGTTTGGTGCGGGAACTGCTGATTGCCTCGACTTTTGGGGCCAGCGCCATGACGGATGCCTTCAATGTGGCATTTCGCATTCCCAACCTGTTCCGGCGGCTGTTTGCCGAGGGGGCTTTCAGCCAGGCTTTTGTGCCGGTGCTGGCTGCGAGCAAGGCCCAAAACGGCGAAGCCGAGACCAAACTGCTGATAGACCGGGTCGCCACTTTACTGGCCTGGGCGCTGCTTTTGACCTGTGTGGCCGGCGTGGCGGCAGCCCCGGTGCTGGTCTGGGCCATGGCCAGCGGCCTGAAGCAGGAGGCGCGCGGCTTTGAGGCTGCCGTGTTCATGACGCGCTGGATGTTCCCCTACATCGGCTTCATGTCGCTGGTAGCGCTGTCCTCGGGCGTGCTCAACACCTGGCGCCGGTTTGCCGTGCCGGCTGCCACGCCGGTACTGCTCAACCTTTCCATGATTCTGGCGGCCTGGCTGGGCGCTCCCTGGTTCAAGGCACACGGGATCGAGCCGGTTTACGCCCTGGGCGGTGGCGTGATGGTGGGCGGCATCCTTCAACTGGCGGTGCAGGTGCCGGCGCTGTTGCGGCTGGGGCTGCTGCCGCGCATCGGCTGGAACCCTTCTGCGATCAAGGCGGCCTGGGCCGATCCGGCTACCCAAAACATCACCCGGCTCATGGTGCCGGCTTTGCTGGGTGTCAGCGTGGCGCAAATTTCGCTTCTTATCAATACGCAGATCGCTTCGCACCTCACGCCCGGCAGCGTCAGCTGGCTCACTTATGCCGACCGCCTGATGGAGTTCCCGACCGCAATGCTGGGTGTGGCCATTGGTGTGGTGCTGATGCCGCAGCTCTCGGCCGCCAAAGCCGCCGGTGACGCCGCGCGCTATTCGGCCATGCTGGACTGGGGCCTGCGCATTGTGGTGCTGCTGGCTGTTCCCTGTGCCGTGGCCCTGATGACGTTTGCCCAGCCGCTGGTCGCCACGCTTTATCACTATGGCGCTTTTACCGACCGCGACGTGCAGCAGACTACTACGGCCTTGATGGGCTACGGCGCGGGCCTGCTGGGACTGGTGGCCATCAAGGTACTGGCGCCAGGTTTTTATGCGAGCCAGGACATCAAGACGCCGGTGCGCATTGCGGTGGCCGTGCTGGTGGTGACACAGCTGCTCAATCTGGCGCTGGTACCGTTTTTGCAACATGCCGGGCTGGCGCTGGCCATCGGTATTGGCGCGCTCATCAACGCGCTCTGGCTGCTGTGGGGGCTCAAGCGGCGCGGCAGCTACACGCCGGCGCCCGGTTGGGGCATGTTTTCGGCACAGGTGGTGGGTGCCAGTGCGTTGCTGGCGGTTTTTCTGCTGTGGGCGGCCGGGGCCGTGAACTGGGTCGGCCTGAAGAGCCAGTACCTGGAGAGAATAGGGCTGCTGGCGCTCGTCCTTCTTGCGTCAGGCGCTATTTATTTTATAGCGCTGTGGGCGTCTGGCCTGAAGGTGCGAAAACTCCTGAAACACTGAGCTGTCGCCTTTTTCAGACTCTTCAAGGGCATTCCTTGATTCCCTTTTTGCGCCGGTTTATGAGACAGTAGGGTATGCAATTAAATCTGACCGTACCGTCTCCATTGCAGTATTTCTCCAGCCTTGTGGAAAGCGACGAGCATTTCCCCCTGCTGGAAGCCGCCGTCAGCCTGGCGCAGGACGAATACCCCGACCTTGATGTGCAGCAGGTGCTGGGCGATGTAGACCAGTTGCTGGCCCGCCTCAAGCGCCGCCTGCCTGCCGATGCTCCCGCGCTGCAGCGCCTCCGGGCACTGAACCAGTTCTTCTTCCACGACCTGAACTTCGGCGGCAACGTCAACGATTACTACGACCCCGACAACAGCTACCTGAATGCCGTGCTGCGCACACGCCGCGGCATTCCCATCACGCTGGCGGTGCTATGGCTTGAGCTGGCCCTGGGCCTGGGCCTCAACGCGCGCGGCGTGGCCTTTCCCGGGCATTTCATGGTGAAGGTCAACCTGCCCAAAGGCCAGGTTGTGATTGATCCGTTCAGCGGCCAGTCGCTCAGCCGCGAAGAGCTGTCCGAGCGGCTGGAGCCTTTCCGGCAACGCAGCAACGCCGACGAAGAATTTGAGGTGCCGATGGGCCTGTACCTGCAGTCGGCGCCGCCGCGCGAAATCATCAGCCGCATGCTGCGCAACCTCAAGGAAATCCACAAGACGCAGGAAGACTGGCAGCGCCTGATCCCCGTGCAGGACCGCCTGATCGTTCTGCAGCCGGAAGCATGGACCGAATACCGCGACCGCGGTCTGGCCTGGGCCGCGCATGGCGAGCCCGAGCGGGCCATTGCCGACCTGGAAATCTATCTTGCCAACGCCGAAGACGCGCTTGACATTGACACCATGGCCGAGCGGCTGACCCAGCTGCGCCAGAGCCGCCACTGAGTTTCCCTGCTGTGTCCCCGGTTTGCCTGCTCCGGCATTGCTATTGATTTAATAGCTGCTTGCGCCCGTCCTCAGGGCGTCGCAGGCACTTTTCTCAAAGAAGTTCGATCTCGCTGAGCGTGAGAAAGCAGCTTTCCCTTGTGATCGCCACAAAGTCTTCCAGCCAGGGCCGGCCTGACATGGCTTGCGTGCACGCGACATAGAGGCGCCCAGTCAGGCCCTTTTTGCCGATCGGTCTTGCGCTCACGTAACCTCTGTCCAGGTAACTTTGCACGGCCCATTTGGGCAGGGCGGCGATACCGCGGCCACTGGCCACCAGCTGCAGCATGGCAATCGTCAGCTCGGTCGTACGGCGCGCAGGCTTGACGCCGGCCGGCTCCAGCACCTGGCGCACCACGTCGAGCATTTCGTCAGGTACCGGGTAGGTGATCAGGGTTTCGTTGGCGAAGTCCCTTGCCGTGAGATGTGTTTTGGCCGTCAGCGAGTGGTCGTTCGCCAGCAGCGCCATGATTTCAAAGCGGAACAGCGGGTGGAAATCCACGGTTTCGCTGGCGTCTTCTTCCGAGACGATGGCGATGTCGGCGCGGTCCTGCAGCACGAGTGCAATCGGGTCGGGGTGGAAGCCCGAAACAATGTCCAGCTCTACCTCGGGCCAGCGTGAGCGAAACGAATCCATGGCCGGCATCAGCCAGTCAAAACAGGTGTGGCATTCCACGGCGATGCGCAACTGGCCCGAGCGCCCGGTGGCCAGGCGCGCTACGTCGCGCTCGGCTTCCTCAACTTGCGGCAGCACCGCGTCGGCCAGCGCCAGCAGCCTGAGGCCCGTGGTGCTGAACTGCGGGGGTACGGACTTGCGCTCGAACAGCGGCGTGGCGTAGCGCTCTTCAAGCAGCTTGACCTGATGCGAGAGCGCCGACTGCGTGAGGTTGAGCAATTGCGCCGCGCGCACCAGGCTGCCGCTGTCGCGCAGGGCGGTTAGCGTGCGCAGGTGGCGCAGCTCAAGGATGGACGGGCTCATCAGTTATTCCTTGCAGATCGTCAGCAGATTAATCGATGAATCAATTATTTTCATGTTGAAAGGCAATATCTTTCGTTTGAATAATAGTTGAATCCGGCTGACCATGCGTTCTTCTGTGATTGATTTGCATTGGGAGATAACTGGATGGTCCACACACATACCCTGGGTTTTCCGCGCATGGGCGCGAACCGGGAACTGAAATTCGCGCTCGAAAAACACTGGCGCGGCGAGATTGACCTGGCTGCACTGGAAGCCACCGGAGCCGGCCTGCGCGAGCAGCACTGGGCCGTGCAGAAAGAAGCCGGGCTGGACTTTGTCACGGTAGGCGACTTCGCTTTTTACGACCACGTGGCCAATCACATCCAGATGCTGGGTTGCGAACCGGCGCGCTTTGGCTTCACCGGCCAGGAGCCTTCGCTCAGCCGCTATTTCGCCATGGCGCGCGGCGTGAATGCGCACAACGACCCTGCACGCAGTGCCGACTGTGCGTGCGCGGATGACAAGGCAGGCGGCGGCAGCTTCGCGCTGGAAATGACCAAATGGTTTGACACCAATTACCACTACCTGGTGCCCGAATTCAATGCAGGAACGCAGTTCAGCCTTGCTTCGGAGCGCCTCTTCGATGAAGTGGCGCAGGCCCAGGGCGCCGGCCACCGGGTCAAGGCGGTGCTGCTCGGGCCACTGAGCTTTCTGTGGCTTGGCAAGGAAAAGACAGGCGACGATAAGCCCGGCTTTGACCGCTTCAGCCTGCTCGACAAACTGCTGCCGGTTTATGTGCAGATTCTCAGGCGGCTGAAGGCGCAAGGCGTGGAGTGGGTGCAGATGGACGAGCCCATCCTGGGCCTGGATTTGCCCGAGCAGTGGCGCTACGCCTTTGAGCGCAGCTATTCACAGCTAGCCCGCAACGCACCCCAGCTGCTGCTGGCCACCTACTTTTCGCCGCTGGCCGACAACCTCAGGCTGGCCTGCCAGCTGCCGGTGGCGGGCTTGCATGTCGATGCGGTGCGTGCGCCCGAGGAACTGGTGGGGGTGGCCGACTGGCTGCCTGCGCACAAGGTGCTGTCGGTGGGTATTGTGGACGGCCGCAACATCTGGCGCACAGACCCCGATGCGGCATTGGCGAAGCTGCGCGCGGTAACTGCCAGGCATCAGGGCGAACTCTGGATCGCGCCCTCCTGCTCGCTGCTGCACGTGCCTTTCAGTCTTGCAGCCGAGAACGCGCTGGATACAGAACTGCGCGCCTGGCTCGCCTTTGCTGTGGAAAAACTGGGCGAGCTGCGCATGTTGCGCGCGGCGTTCACGGGAGAAGAGTCTCTGGTTGCCAGGGAGCTTGCTTCAGCCCGCGCAGCTGTTGCGGCGCGCCGGCGCAGCCCCCGTGTGCACCGGGCCGACGTAGCGTTGCGTCTTGCACGCAGCGTTGCGGGCGACGATTGCCGCAGCTCACCTTTTCCGGTGCGCCAGGCCCTGCAGCGCGCCCGCCTTGCGCTGCCGCCGCTGCCCACCACCACCATCGGGTCCTTCCCGCAGACGCCGGAGATTCGCGCTGCGCGCGCAGCGTTCAAACGCGGCGAACTCGGCGCGGCGGGCTACCGTGAAAAGATGGAAGCCGAGATTGCGCTGGCGGTACGCAAGCAGGAGGCGCTGGGCCTTGACGTCCTGGTGCATGGGGAAGCCGAGCGCAACGACATGGTCGAGTACTTCGGCGAGCAGCTTGACGGCTTTGCCTTCACCGCCAACGGCTGGGTGCAGTCCTACGGCTCGCGCTGCGTCAAGCCGCCGGTGATCTTTGGCGATGTGGCGAGACCTGCACCCATGACGGTGGAATGGACGGCCCATGCGCAGAGCCTGACGAAGCTGCCGATGAAAGGCATGCTGACCGGCCCCGTCACCATCCTGCAATGGTCCTTTGTGCGCGACGACCAGCCGCGCAGCCTGACCTGCGAGCAGATCGCCTGGGCCATCCGCGACGAAGTGGTGGACCTTGAGAGGGCCGGCATCGGCATCGTCCAGATCGACGAGCCGGCCATTCGCGAAGGATTGCCGCTGCGCCGTGCGAGCTGGGCCGCGTACCTGCGCGCCGCCACGCGGGCTTTTCGCATCAGTGCCTCGGGTGTGCGCGACGAGACGCAAATCCACACCCACATGTGCTACGCCGAATTCAACGACATCCTGCCGGAAATCGCCGCAATGGACGCCGACGTGATCACCATCGAGACCAGCCGTTCCGACATGGAACTGCTGCGCGGCTTTGGCGCCTTCAGGTATCCCAATGAAATCGGGCCGGGCGTGTATGACATCCATTCACCGCGCGTTCCGACCGTGGACGCCATGGTGCGCTTGCTGCGAAAGGCCGCCAGCGTGATACCGGCGGAAAACCTCTGGATCAATCCCGACTGCGGGCTGAAAACGCGGGGCTGGCTGGAAACCGAAGCGGCGCTCGGCAACATGGTGCGGGCCGCGCAAGAAGTGCGCAAGGAGCTGGCGGCCTCCTGACGCGGTGCGCCGGGAGGGAGGGCGAATCAGGTGCCGCGCTTGAGGAAATGCGGAATCTGCATGCCGTCAGGAGAGTCCACATTGCGCGACATGGCCGGCGCCGTGCTGACCTGCACAGGCCGGCCGACCGCGCGTGCGGTACTTTGTGCGGACATGCGCGCGCCATGCACCAGGGATTCCTGCGCGGGCATGAGGCTGTTGGGAAGCGAGCTGCCCAGGCGCGCGGACGCGGCTTTGGCAGCGGGCGGTGGGTTGAGCAACCGGGCGCCCAGCGTTGCGGCGGTCGAAGGCAGGGGCGCGATCATCCGGACCGGGGCTTTGGCCGGCACTGTCGCGTGTCCCCTTTCGGGCGCGTCGTTGGCGGCTTGCGGCGGATACAACGTGGGGCGCAGCCACTCCAGGATCGGTTGCCACTGCTGCAGGTCTTGCGTTGCGGCGCTGGCCGGCAAGTCAAATATCGTCATGCCGCGCTCCAGGCTGCGTACATACAGCTGGGTTTCGCGCAGGGCGCCCAGGAAAGGCATGCCAAGGCTCTCAGACCACGCCTGCAGCGTTTTCGCGGCACTGGTGCGCCCGTCGATGCGCATGCCCACCGTGGCGAGCCGGCAGCGGCCGCTGGCCACGCGCGGCAACGCCATCAGCTCGGCGTGGCACTGCGCAGCCGATTCGCGGTCAAACATTGAATTGCATACCGGCATGACGATGACATCGGCAAACATCACCACGCGCGCCAGCTCAAAGCCGTGCATGCCGCCCGGCGTGTCAAGCACCACGTGCGTGATGCCGGTGGGCACACGCAGCATGTTTTTCTGGTCGACGGCCCAGGGCGCGATGGCGGGCAGCGCGGGGTCCCGGCGCTTGAGCCAGCTTCGCGCCGACTGCTGGCGGTCTACGTCGCCCAGCATGACCGAGCTGCCATTGCGCGCGCACCAGGCGGCGATGTGCGCGGCCAGCGTGCTCTTGCCACTGCCTCCCTTGCGGTTGACGACTGCGATAACCGGCATGACTGCTCCAAAGACGGATCGATGGAACAGTTTGATACATAAATAACGAAAAGTCCAGTGACCCTAAGCGCCATGGGCGCACGCAGCTAGTGTTTTTGTAGCAAAACGGCCCGGCCGAGGAAGAGGACAGTCCCGGGTCGTGGGGCGCGAGAGGGCGGTTGCGGCAGGCTTAGCCGACCGTGACGGCGGCGCCGTCGCCCTTGGGTGCGATCACACCGATTTCATACACCTGCTCGCCGGCGTCACGCAGGGTTTTGGCTGTGGCTTGCGCATTGGCGGCATCCACCACCACGACCATGCCGATGCCGTTGTTGAAAGTGCGGTTCATCTCGAAGTCGTCAATGCCGGCGGTTTTTTGCAACCAGGCGAACAGCTCGGTTTGCGGCCAGCTGCCCTTTTTGAGGTGGGCGGCCGTGCCTTCGGGCAGCACGCGCGGAATGTTTTCCAGCAAGCCTCCGCCGGTGATGTGGGCCAGCGCCTTGATCGGGTGGGCAGCCAGCGCGGCCAGCACGTTCTTGACGTACAGGCGGGTGGGCTCCATCAGGGCCTGCTTGAAGGGTTTGCCGTCAAGCTTCGCGGGAGCCGCAGCGCCGGCGCGTTCAATGCACTTGCGCACCAGGCTGAAACCGTTGGAATGCACGCCGCTGCTGGCCAGGCCCAGCACCACATCGCCGGGTTTCACATCCTTGCCGGTCAGGATTTTGGATTTCTCAACCGCGCCGACAGCAAAGCCGGCCAGGTCATATTCGCCAGACGGGTACATGCCGGGCATTTCAGCGGTTTCGCCCCCGATCAGGGCGCAGCCGCTCAACTCGCAGCCCTTGGCGATGCCGCCCACCACAGCCGCAGCCGTGTCCACGTCGAGCTTGCCGCAGGCGAAGTAGTCCAGGAAAAACAGCGGCTCGGCGCCTTGTACCAGCACGTCATTGACACTCATGGCCACCAGGTCGATGCCCACGGTGTCGTGCATCTGCCATTCAAAAGCCAGCTTGAGCTTGGTGCCAACGCCGTCGGTGCCGCTGACCAGCACGGGCTCCTTGTAGCGCTTGGGCACCTCAAACAGGGCGCCAAAACCGCCAATACCTGCCAAAACGCCCTCCCGCATGGTTTTTTTGGCCAGCGGCTTGATGCGTTCGACCAGCGCGTCACCTGCGTCGATGTCGACGCCTGCGTCTTTGTAGCTCAGGGGGGAAGTGGAGGAGGTGGTCATGTGTCGGCTTTGATGCAGTGGGAGGGCAGGCGGTCAGAAGGCGGATTTGCAGCCCGGAAGCGGCCTGCAAGCCCGATAGAATTCAGCCTGAGATTCTAAAGGCTGCCCATCAGGCGCCTTTCGGGCCTTTCCAGGGACTTTTTCCAGGGTTCCTTCCGGCAAGCTCAACCCAAGGCTGTATGCAATTCACCACCACCCAAAAACGCGCCACCGCCTGGTGCGCCATCGCCGCGCTGGTCATCCTGGCGCTGTGGCTGCTGGGGCCGGTGCTGGCACCCTTTGTCATTGCCGCCGTGCTGGCCTATGCGTTGACGCCGCTCGTGAACCGGCTGGACGACATGGGCAAGGGCCGCCTGCCGCGCGTGGTGGCGGTGGTCATGGTGGAGTTCCTCTTCATCGTGGCGCTGTTCGGCCTCTTTTTGCTGATCGTGCCCATCATGGCCAAGGAGCTGCCTGTGCTGCGCGAGCAGGTGCCGCTGCTGGCCGACAGGCTCAACACCAGCCTGGCGCCGTGGCTGGCGCAGTTCGGCATCCATGTCGCGCTGGACGTGGGCAGCATCAAGGCCTTTGTACTCAAGTACCTCAATGCCAATTTTGAAGACCTGTTCGGCTCGCTGATGTCGTCACTCAAGCTGGGCGGCAGCGTGGCGCTGGCCATCATCGGCAATGCGGTGCTGATTCCCGTGGCGCTGTTTTACCTGCTGATGGACTGGGATAAATTTGTCGCTCGCGTGCTCGAACTGGTGCCGCCGCACCTGCGCGCGGGTTTTGACAGCTTCACTGACGAAGCCGACTCGGTGCTGGGCCAGTACCTGCGCGGCCAGCTGCTGGTCATGCTGATCATGGCGGTGTTTTACGCGGTGGGCCTGGCGCTGTTCGGTCTGGATCTGGCCCTGCCCATCGGTGTTTTCACGGGCCTGGCGATGTTCATTCCCTACCTGGGCTTTGGCCTGGGCCTGATGCTCGCGGTGCTGGCCGGCCTGCTGGAGTTCGCTTCGCTCAAGGCGCTCGTCATGGTCGCCGTGGTCTACGGCATCGGGCAACTGGTGGAAAGCCTGTACCTCACGCCGCGCCTGGTGGGCGAGCGCATCGGCCTGCATCCACTGGCGGTGATCTTTGCCTTGCTGGCTTTCGGCCAGATGTTCGGCTTTGTCGGCGTGCTGGTTGCGCTGCCGGCCAGCGCGGTGCTGCTGGTGGGTATACGCCGCATTAAAGCCAGCTATATGGCCAGCCGGCTTTACAACAAGGCCGGCTAAGGCTGAACAGGGTCAGGATGAACGCATGGCGGGCATGAAACAGATTGCGCTGGACATCGGGCTGGCTTCCGCCCCGTCGTTCGCCAATTTTTTTGGCGGGCCGAACGAAGCCGCGCTCCGGCACCTGGAACTGTGGGCCGGCAACACGCTGCGCTCGCCGGTACCAACCTACCTCTGGGGTGAAGCCGCCAGCGGCAAAACGCATTTGCTGAAAGCCGTACGCGAAGCGCTGCGCGAGCAGGGCGCCGCCAGCGGCTGGATGGACGCCTCCATGCTCGAGCCGCCCGAGTTCAACGAATCCTGGGCGGCCGTCATCCTGGACGACTGCCATCTCTACACCGCGGTGCAGCAGCAGGCGGCCTTCAACTGGTTTGTCAACGCGCTCAGCGCGCCCGACGGCCGCCCGCGTTGGGTGCTGGCCGCCGGCCAGATGCCGCCGGCCGACCTGGCGCTGCGCGAAGACCTGCGCACCCGGCTGGGCTGGGGCCATGTGTTTGCCCTGCAAGCCCTGACCGAACCCGAGCGGCGCGCCGTGCTGCGGCGCGAGGCCGATGCGCGCGGCGTGTTCCTGAGCGACGAGGCCATGGATTTCATGCTGACCCGCTTTTCGCGCGACCTGGGCAGCCTGATGCAGCTGCTTGACCAACTGGATGCATACGCCCTGCAAACCAAACGGGCCATCACGATTCCCTTGATCAAATCGATGCTGGAGAGCGAATAAGTGAATGTGACTGCGAAATGACTGCTTCCCGCAAGATTGCCTTATTTGACCTGGATCACACGCTGATCCCCATCGATTCCGATTACGAATGGGGCGAATTCACCATTGCGCTGGGCTGGTGCGACAGCACCGAGTTCAAGCGCCGTAACAACGAATTTTTCGAGCACTACCGCGCCGGCACGCTCGACATCCACGAATACGTGCGCTTTGCCACTGAAGCCATCCGCAAGCAGGGCGCTATCAATTCAGGAGCTGGTCACGCACGATTCATGCGGGACGTGGTGCAAAAAGCCATTACAAAGCAGGCGCTGGCGCTGGTAGATGGCCACAGGGCCGCGGGCGATGAACTGGTCATCGTCACTGCCACCAACGAGTTCGTCACGCGGCCCATCGCCGACGCTTTCGGGGTGAAAGAGCTGATCGCGGTCGAGCTGGAGCGCGACGCCGACGGCTGGGTGACCGGCGAGATCAGCGGCACGCCCTCGGCGCGCGAAGGCAAGGTCACCCGCGTGGAACAATGGCTGGCGGCCCGAAACCTCGGCTGGAACGACGTGGAAACCACGTTTTACACCGACTCCATGAACGATATTGCCCTGCTGGAGAAGGCAACCCACCCCGTCGCCACCAACCCGGACGCCCGCCTGCGGGCCCTGGCGGCAGAGCGCGGATGGCGCATACTTGACCTGTTTATCTAGTTATCCATGATCAAAAAATTTATCGACAAGCTGTTTGGCAAATCAGACAGCGCAGATCCCGGCGCCAAGCGGGTCAAAAAATCACCTTTCGGCCAGCGCCAGGATGTCACCGTCAAGGAGCACGGCATTGACGTCTCGCTGGTGGACGACCGCGCCATGGACGTGGTGCGCACCCTGAAAGACGCCGGCTACGAGGCCTATATCGTCGGCGGTGCGGTGCGCGACCTGCTGGTCGGCCTGCGCCCCAAGGACTTCGACGTCGCCACAGACGCCACGCCCGAGCAGGTCAAGTCGCTGTTTCGCCGCGCCTTCATCATCGGCCGGCGCTTTCGCATCGTGCATGTCATCTACGGCCGCGGGCGTGAGCATGAAGTGATCGAAGTCTCGACCTTCCGCGCGCACCTTGACAGCAGCCTGGCCGAGCAGGTCGGCGGCAACGAGCGCACCAGCAAAAGCGAACTCGCCGGCATGAAGCATGCGGTCGATGCGTCGGGCCGAGTGCTGCGCGACAACGTCTGGGGCCCTATCGAGCAGGACGCCGCGCGCCGCGACTTCACCATCAACGCGATGTACTACGACCCCGAGACGCAGGTGGTGGTCGACTATCACAACGGCATCAGGGACGCCAAGAAAAAGATCATCCGCATGATCGGCAACCCGGCCGTGCGCTACCGCGAAGACCCGGTGCGCATCATCCGCGCCGTGCGCTTTGCCGCCAAGCTCAGCGCGCTGGGCTTCAAGTTTGAAGACAAGACGGTGGCCCCTCTGCGCGAGATGAAGGGCCTGCTGGCTGATGTGCCGCAGTCACGCCTCTTCGACGAAATGCTCAAGCTGCTGCAGACCGGCCATTCGCTGGCCAGCATCGCGCAGCTGAAGTTCCTGGGCCTGGGCACCGGCATTTATCCGCTGCTCGACGTGGTGGTTGAAAACGCTGACGAACCTTTCCTGAAGCTCGCCTTGCAAGACACCGACCGCCGTGTTGGCGAAGGTAAGCCGGTGGCGCCCAGCTTCTTGCTGTCGTGCGTGCTGTGGTTTGACGTGCGCGAAGGCTGGGAGCGTCGCAAGAAGCGCGGCGAACACCTCATGCCGGCGTTGCAGGACGCCATTGACGATGCCTTCAACGCCAAGATCGGCGACGTGTCGGGCCGCGGCAAGCTGGGCACCGACATGCGCGAGATCTGGACCATGCAGCCCCGCTTTGAAAAGCGCACCGGCAGCGCGCCGTATTCGCTGCTGGACCAGCCCCGCTTTCGCGCCGGCTTTGATTTCCTGCGCCTGCGCGCGCAGACCGGCGAGATCGACATGGAGCTCGCCGAGTGGTGGGAAAAATTCAGCACCGCCTACGACGACGAACGCCACGCCATGATTGAAGAGGCGCGCCAGGCGCAGCAGAACAAGCCGCAGGCGCCTCGGGTTCGCGTCAAGCGTGTTGATGCTGAGCCTGGTTTGGGCCAGACAAGCCCTGCCGAACGCACCGTGCCCGATGCGGCGGATGCATCCGGCGAACAGGGCGACGTCGCACCCGCCAAAAAACGCCGCCGCCGCCGCAAGCCGGCCAACCGTGGCGGCGCAGGTGGGGCTGAAGGCGCAGGCGGCGAGTCTGCTGCTTTGCCTTCATCGGACAGCACTCCAAACACCTGAGGCTCGTATGGTTTGCGCCTACGTTGCCCTTGGCGCCAATTTAGGAGATGCCGCAGCGGCACTGCGGCAGGCCGTCCATGCGATAGGCCAGCTGCCGCTCACGCAGGTCAGCCGGTCTTCCAGCCTCTACAAAACAGCGCCACTCAATACCGACTCGGGCCTGGAATCTGTGGCACCCGGCAACGACTACCTCAACGCCGTCGTCGAACTTGAAACCGGCCTGACGGCTCCTGACTTGCTGAGCCATCTGCAGCAGATCGAACAGCTGGCTGGCCGGGAAAGACCGTACCGCAATGCACCGCGCACCCTCGACATGGATCTGCTGCTGTATGGCAGCGCGCGCATGGAATCAGAGCAGCTCACGCTGCCGCATCCGCGCATGATGCAGCGGGCCTTTGTGCTGGTGCCGTTGGCAGAGATTGCGCCCCGGTTGATCACTCGCGAGCAATTGGAGGCGGTTGCTGAGCAGCGCATTGAGCGGGTCGGCAAGTAAACGTACCGTTTTACTTAGTCGCCGGTGTCCCGCGGCATCGCGGCAAGGCTTTCTGTCCATCGCAGTGCTGAACTACACCACTTTTGCCTTTTCGGAATCAGAGCCTCGCGCTCCGCAATGCAACCCACTCTGAGGCCGTAGATCTTCGCGTCATCCGCCGCATAGGTGTAAAGCGGTGACCCACAATTCGGACAGAACGCTTGCGCGCGCCGGGCACCGTTGTCGCCAACTTTCACATAGATCGCCGGCTCGCCTGCAATGAGGTGAAATGAGCCTTCATGGGCAGGTACGGAGACCCGGTAGGCCGAACCCGTGAGCTTTTGGCAATCTGTGCAATGGCAGATGGTGGTTTGCGCGGGGTCCACCTTCGCCTCGTAGCGAATACTTCCACAGTGACAACTTCCATGAACCTGCATACAAACTCCGAGATGTTTGCCTTGGCTTGCGATTCTTGCCGTTCGATGCCCCGAGAGCCAGACTCTATGGAGCCAGCCGCTCACGCAACCACCCCGCATCGCCCTGCAACGTATAGCGCAGCCGGTCATGCAAGCGGCTTTTGCGCCCTTGCCAGAACTGCCAGTTGTCGGGCTTGAGGCGGTAGCCGCCCCAGTGCGGTGGACGTGGCGGCTGCAGCAAAAATTTGGCGCCGTATTTGGCTGCATTGGCCACCAGCACGCTGCGCCCGGCAATCACTTCGCTTTGCGGGCTGGCCCAGGCGCCTATGCGTGAATCGAGCGGGCGGCTGCTGAAGTAAGCATCGCTTTCTTCGGCGGAGACTTTTTCGACCACGCCTTCAATGCGAACCACGCGTTCGAGCTCCACCCAATGGAACTGCAGCGCCGCATACGGATTGCCGGCAAGCTCTTGCCCTTTGCGGCTGTCGTAGTTGGTAAACCAGGTGATGCCGCGTTCGTCATAGCCCTTGATCAGCACGATGCGGGTGGAGGGGCGCAGGTTGCTGGCCACGGTGGCCAGCGTCATGGCGTTGGGCTCGGGCACTTCGGCGGCGATGGCTTCTTTCAGCCATTGGTCGAACTGTTTGAGCGGGTCGGCTTCGGACGCGTCTTCGTTGAGTTCGGCGCGCTCATAGCTTTTGCGCAAGTCGGCAATGGAGAGGGGGGGCTGGCTCATGCCCCCGATTGTGCCCGCACAGGCCATATCCTTGCCTGTTGGCGAGGTTGGCTACGTCGGTGCTTGATAGCGAATTAATATTCGTTTATATTCACACCCTTCCATGAAGCCCAAAGACGACGAAAAGCAGCGCGCCATTGCCGAGGCCACCTTCAACCTGGTGGCCCAGACCGGCCTGAGCGGCCTGACCATGGCCGACATTGCCCGCACGGCCGGCATCGCCACCAGCACGCTATACGTCTATTACCCGTCCAAGGACGAGCTGATCAGCCAGCTCTACGAAGAAGCCAAGACCGCGACCATGCTGCGCCTGATGGATGGTGTGGTGCCCGGGACCCCCTTGCGCAGCCGGGTACGCCGCCTCTGGGGCAATCTGCTGCGGCACCGGCTGGAGCGTTATGCCGAGGTCGTGTTCCAGGAGCAGTACTACAACTCTCCCTGGTTCACGCAAGGCAACCGCGAGTTGTCGACCCGACTGGCGGCGAGCTTCTTTGCTTTGATCGAGGAGGGCCAGAAGCAGGAGATTTTCAAGCCTGTGCCCTTGCCGTTGTTAACGGCTACCCTGGTCGGCTCGGTGCGGGAAACCGCCAACCTGATACGCACCCAGGTGCTGCCTGACGACGAGGCGGTGCACCAGGCGGCCTTTACCCTGTGCTGGGATGCCATCAAGGCCTGAATCTTTGAAACGCCCCTGAAAGGGCAATACCCCTCAGTTCTGCATGCCCAAGTTTTTACGGATAAAACCCTGATTTAAGCGAATATAAATTCGACAAGTAGCCCTCCCTTTTTGTCCCTTTTGATTTCCCTCACTAACAAAAACCGCAAGGAGTTCCACGATGCCCACCCTCAACATCAATGGCAAGGACGTATCCGTCAACGCCGACCAATCCACTCCCATCCTCTGGGCCCTGCGTGACACGCTGGGCATGACAGGCACCAAGTTCGGCTGCGGCGCGGCGCTGTGCGGTGCGTGCACCGTGCATCTCAACGGCGCGGCCATTCGCTCGTGCATCACGCCTATCTCTGCTGCCGCCGGCCAGAAGATCACCACCATCGAAGCCGTGGCGACTGACCGCGTCGGCAAGGCCGTGCAGGACGCCTGGGTCAAACATGACGTGGCGCAGTGCGGCTATTGCCAGAGCGGCCAGGTGATGAGCGCCACCGCCTTGCTCAAGGCCAACGCCAAACCAAGCGATGCCGACATCGACGGCGCCATGGCCGGCAACATCTGCCGCTGCGGTACCTATGTGCGCATTCGCGCTGCCATCAAAGACGCCGCCCAGGCATTGGCTTAATTGGTTTAAAGAAGGAGAACAACATCATGTATTCCAATACCCCAGATGCCTTTGATATCGCTTCTCAACTGCCAAAAGGCCTTCAAGCCCTTATGAATCGGGCGCAAGCAGCTACTAAAACCATAGCAGATGCCGAACTGCCGCGCCGCAACTTCCTCAAGGTTGCGACGGCGGGCGGCTTTGCACTCGGCGCTTTTCCGCTGCTGGCGCCAGCGCAGACCATGGCCACTGCCGGCGCGCCCGCTGCCTCCAGCCTCAAGCCCACCCAACAGCCCTCGGCCTTTGTGCGTATCGACAAGGACGGTACGGTGACCGTCACCATCAACCGGCTCGATTTCGGGCAGGGCGTGCAGACCGGCCTGCCGATGATCCTGGCCGAAGAGCTGGATGCCGACTGGGCTTTGGTCAAAAGCCAGCACGGCAACGCCGACCCGGCTTATGTGGATCCGGCTTTCGGCATGCATCTCACGGGCGGCTCCGGCTCGATCAAAAACTCCTATACGCAGTACCGCGAACTCGGCGCGCGCACCCGCGCCATGCTGGTCTCGGCGGCCGCGCAGCAATGGGGTGTTGATGCGGGCAGCCTGCGCACGCAGCAAGGCGTGGTCATTGGCCCGGGCGGCAAGCGCCTGACCTACGGCGAGCTGGCCGAAGCGGCCATGAAGCTGCCGGTGCCCGAAGCGGTAACGCTCAAGGACCCGAAGCAGTTCCGCATCATCGGCAAGCCCACAGGGCGTTTGGATGCACGCGCCAAATCGACCGGCAACCAAAGCTACGGCATCGACGTGCGCCTGCCCGGCATGCTGACGGCTGTAGTGGCGCATCCGCCGGTGTTTGCCGGCAAGCTCAAGTCGCTGGATGACACCGCGGCCAAAGCCGTTCCCGGTGTGAAGGCCGTGCTGCGCGTGCCGCTGGACCGCGGCGGCGAGGGCGTGGCGGTGGTGGCCGAAGGCTACTGGGCTGCCAAGCAGGGCCGCGATGCGCTCAAGGTCGAATGGGACACCAGCGGCGTCGAGAAGGTCGACAGCGTGCAGCAACTGGCCAGCTACCGCGCGCTGGCACAGAAAACTGGTGCGCTCAAATACAAGGACGACATCAGCAAGCTGGCGTCGGCACCCAGGAAGATCAGCGCCGAGTTTGTCTTCCCGTACCTCGCCCATGCGCCCATGGAGCCGCTCAATTGCACCGTGCAGCTGAGCGGGCAGGGCGCCGATGCCAAAGCCGAACTCTGGCTGGGCACGCAGATGCCAGGCCTGGACACGATGGCTGCCTCCAAGGCCCTCGGCGTGGCGCCGCAAAACATCAAGATGAACGTGCAAATGGCTGGCGGCGGTTTCGGCCGCCGTGCGATTCCGACCAGCGACTACGTGGTTGAAGCCTGCAATGTCGCCAGGGCCGCACGCAGCGCCGGGCTGACGGCCGGGGTGCGCACGCTGTGGAGCCGTGAAGACGACATCAAGGGCGGTTACTACCGTCCCATGCATGTGCACCGCGCCGAGATCGGTTTTAACGACAACGGCGAGATCCTCGGCTGGGACCACGTCATCGTCGGCCAGTCGATCCTCGCCGGCTCGCCGTTTGAAGCCTTTATGGTCAAGGATGGTGTAGACGGCACGATGGTTGAAGGCATGAAAGAGCCTTACGATATTCCGATGCGTCTGTCTGTGCATCACCCCAAGCTCAATGTGCCGGTGCTCTGGTGGCGCAGCGTGGGTTCTACCCACACGGCGTACGTGATGGAAACGCTGATCGACGAAGTCGCGCGCAGCGGCGGGCAAGACCCTGTGGCCTGGCGCATGAATCAGTTTGGCAACAAGCACCCGCGCCATGCGGCCGCGCTGCAGCTGGCGGTCGACAAATCCGGTTACGGAAAACGCACTTTGCCCGCCGGGCGCGCCTGGGGCGTGGCGGTGCATGAGTCGTTCAACACTGTAGTGGCTTATGTGGTCGAAGCGTCCGTCAAGGACAACACGCCGGTGCTGCACGGCATCACCGCAGGCGTGCACTGCAACCTCGCCATCAACCCGACCAGCATTGAAGCGCAGGTGCAGGGCGCCGCGCTGATGGGTTTGTCGATGTGCCTGCCGGGTGCAGCCATCACGCTCAAGGACGGTGTGGTCGAGCAAAGCAATTTTGGTGACTTCCCGGTGCCGCGTATCACCGACATGCCCACGGTGGCCGTGTTCATCGTGCCCAGTGCCGATGCGCCCACGGGCCTCGGTGAGCCCGGCTTGCCGCCGCTGGCACCGGCATTCGCCAATGCGATCGCCAAGCTCACGGGCAAACCTGCGCCGCGCGAGCTGCCCTTCAAGCTGGCGTGATGGCAGGCCGCAAGCCCACGGTGCTGGTGCTGGCCTCAGGCCGGGGTGAACGCTTTGCCGCGTCGGGCGGCGGCACGCACAAGTTGCAGGCGCTGCTGGCCGGCAAGCCGGTGCTGCAGCACACGCTGGCTGCCGTGGCTGCCAGCGGCCTGCCCTGGCATCTGGAAGATGCCGGCTACCCTGGCATGGGCGACTGCATCGCGGCGGCCGTGCGGGCCACGCCCGAGGCTGCGGGCTGGTTGGTTTTGCCGGGTGATTTGCCGTTGGTGCAGGCCGCCACGCTGCGGGCGGTGGCCGACGCGCTGGCGCAGCACGCGGTGGTGGTGCCGATGTTCAGGGGCACGCGCGGCCACCCGGTCGGGTTTTCGGCCGCGTGCCGCGATGCGTTGCTGGATTTAAAGGGAAATCAAGGTGCGGCGCCCGTTGTACGGGCGCAAGCAGCTATCAATTCTGTAGCATTCATTGACGTGACCGATGAAGGCACAGTCACCGACATCGACACGCTGGACGATTTGCGCCGCGCTGAAGAACTGCTCGCCACGCGTTGATTGCGGGGAAGTAAAAACGTGAGCCCGAGATAGTGAGCAGCCGTGAAGGTCCCGTTCAAGCCGGGGCCGCGGAACCGGCTTCGCCGGGCCGCAGGCGCAGCGCCCCCTCGGGGGGCAGAGAGCTACGCGAAGCGAGCGAACGTGGGGGCGCTAGCTTTTAATCACGGCACAAGCTAATCGCGGCCCGGAATTTCCGGTGGGCTGGGTCTTGTAGTCATCCGGGTCGCGGTGAACGATCAGCCCCTTCCCGACGATGTCGGTTGTGCCGCTGCCGACTGAGAGGGTCTTTGATTCAAAGCTGAATTTCGCGATGCCGCTGGCATCGGCTTTCAGGCTGGGCAGGTCGCCGGTGTGGTGGGCCATGTCGGCATGGCTGCCGTGCTGCTGGCCCGTGGGGTTGAAATGCCCGCCCGCACTCATGCCGTCGCCGCTGGAGCAGTCTCCTTTTTCATGCACATGAAAGCCGTGCTCGGCATTGGGTTTGAGGCCGCGTATCTCGCCCGAAACCAGCACCTTGTCGCCGCTCTGCACGAAGCTGACGGTGCCGCTGGCGGTATTGCCGGTGGTGCTTTGCAGCTGGGCCGTGGCGCGCGGGCCGCTCATGGATGAGGCGCAGGCGGCCAGCACAAAGGCGGCGGCAAGGGCGGTGGCGAGCGGTGCCAGGTGGTATTTCATGGTGCAGGTCTCCTGATGGTTGATTCAGTGGCTGACTGTAGGGCGCCTTGCCCCTGCTGACAAGGCCGGGGCATCCGGTGTTTAAGCCTATTTGGCCAGCTCCAGCAGCTTTCCCAGTGCGTGGTCGTGGATTCCCAGGGTTTTAAGCTTGTCGTAGGTGAGTTGCGCATATTCCCGGGTGGTGCCGTAACGGCCGCAGGAGTCGGAAAAGATCTGCCGGTAGACATCTTCGCTGAGTACGCCCGTATGGTTGGGGCTGCGCTTGGACAAGGTGAAGGCCAGCGCCCGCACATTGCCCTCTGCAGTCTGGCAGCGCAGCCACTTGGGGTCGTACACGCCGTTGGGCATTTCACGTTTCCACAGCGCAGGCAGGGCGCCAGCGACCTGCGCCTGCGGTATGCGAAACACCATGCCCTTGCAGCTGCCGCCGTGCAGGAGGCCAAACACCAGGCCTGGGCATTCCGGCGTGCCGCGGTTCAGGCGGCTCCACATCTTCAGGGCGCGATGGTAGCCGTGGATAGTGGCAAAACGTTCTTCGGCATGTTCAAACTCCGGGCGCCAGATGAGCGAGGCATAGGCGAAGATCCAGAGGTCGCTTTGGCCGCCCCATTCGCGGATGACGGTCTCGAGCATGTGGTCCGGGTTGCGGGAAACGCTGATGCCAGGGCTGGCGGCTTGTTGGGCTGAATTTTCCACAGCCGCACTTTACAATGCGCTGAGTTTTTTGTGACGGATTTAGTGACGGGAGTCGGGCAATGTTTTCTCAGGACGATGAAGGCCAGCAAGGCTTGGTGTTGGCGGTCGTTCTCGGCCTCCTGGCCTTCGTGATCGCGCTGGTGGTGGGGCTTTGCGTGCATCGGCTCGGCCGGTCGCCTTCAGCCGCTGTTGTGCCTGCCCAAATATCCCTGCCCGTGCCCGTGCCAGAGATGGCCCCGACGCCTGCCCTGCCAGCGAGCACCGTGGAGAATGCCGCGAACAATGCCGGCCAGGCTTTGCAGGCTGCAGCCGACGCCGCCAGCGTGAAGGTGGAGCAGGGCGCGGTGCGGTTTTATTTTGCTTCGGGCGATGCCGACCTTGCGGACGGTGCGGGTGCTGCCCTGGGTGAAGTGGTCAAGGCCGCCAAGGCCGGCCGTACGCTGGTGATCACCGGTTTTCACGACGCCACAGGGGACGCCCAGAAAAATGCGGCGCTTGCCCGGCAGCGCGCCCTTGCCGTGCGCGAGGCGCTGAAACAGGCCGGTGTTTCCGATCGCCAGATCGTGCTGAAAAAACCAGAGCAGCTTGTGGGCGGCGGCAGCGATGCCGAAGCGCGGCGTGTGGAAATTACTCTCCAGTAAAGCCGCATCCACGGGTTGTTTCCGAACTTTGCAGAACAGCTTTTGCGGCTGCGTTTCGTAACCACGTAGTAACCATGCGGCGGTAAACAGGCCGGTAACCCGTTACCATAGAGTCAGTAATAAAGTTACATACCCAGTGACTTTGACCATGACCGGAGTTACAACATGGCCCTTCACCCCGCAGTTTCAAAAATCACCGCCCGCATCGCAGAGCGCAGCCTTCCCACGCGCAGCGCCTACCTTGCACACCTGCGCGCTGCCGCCAGCCGCGAACCCGGCCTGGACCGCATGGGTTGCGCCAATGTGGCGCATGCCTTTGCCGGCATGCCGCTGGACGACCGCTTCAAGGTGGTGGCAGAGCGCAAGCCCAACATTGGCATAGTCACTGCCTACAACGACATGTTGTCGGCGCATACCCCGCTCCAGGCCTACCCGGCCTTCATCAAGGACGAGGCGCGCAAGCTGGGTGCCACGGCGCAGGTTGCGGGCGGCGTGCCCGCGATGTGCGACGGCGTGACGCAAGGCACCAGTGGCATGGAGCTCAGCCTTTTCAGCCGCGACGTGATTGCGATGGGCACGGCCGTTGCGTTGTCGCACGACATGTTCGACGCCGCGCTGATGCTGGGTGTATGCGACAAGATCGTGCCGGGCCTCCTGATCGGTGCGCTGCATTTCGGGCACCTTCCCACGGTGTTTGTGCCGGCCGGCCCCATGACGTCGGGCATTCCCAACAAGGAAAAAGCCCATGTGCGTGAGCAGGCCGCGCAGGGCCTGGTCGGCCGCGATGCGTTGCTTGACTCCGAATTCAAGTCCTATCACAGCCCCGGCACCTGCACCTTCTACGGCACCGCCAACAGCAACCAGTTGCTGCTTGAAGCCATGGGCCTGCATGTGCCCGGCACCGCGTTTGTGAACCCCGGCAACGCGTTGCGTGAGGAGCTCACGCGCGAGGCGGCGCGCACCGTGCTGGGCATCATCAAGTCAAAGCGTTTCGCGCCCATCGGCCAGATCGTCGATGAAAAAGCCATCGTCAACGCCATGGTGGCCCTGCTCGCCACCGGCGGCTCCACCAATCACCTGATCCATTGGGTAGCCGTCGCGCATTCGGCCGGCATCGTGATCGACTGGAATGATTTCTCCGACCTTTCCGACGTGGTGCCGACGCTGGCCCACGTCTATCCCAACGGCAGCGCCGACGTGAACCAGTTCCAGGCCGCAGGCGGGCCCGGCTTCATCATTCGTGAATTGCTGGACGCGGGCTTCATGCACGAAGACGTGCTCACGGTGCGCGAAGGCGGCATCCGCGAATACACACGCGAGCCGGCGCTGGCCGGCGCGGCGCTTGCCTGGCACGACGTGGGCGCGTCCAAAGACGAAGCCATCGTGCGCACGCCCGCCAAGCCCTTTAGCGCCACTGGCGGCCTCAAGCTGCTGCAAGGCAACCTGGGCCGCAGCGTGATCAAGGTCTCCGCTGTGCCCGACGACCGCCATGTCATCGAGGCGCCCGCGCTGGTGTTTGATTCGCAGGAAGCCCTGCACATCGCGTTCAGCGCCGGAAAACTCAACCGCGACGTGGTGTGTGTGGTGCGCTGGCAAGGCCCGCAAGCCAACGGCATGCCCGAGCTGCACAAGCTCACGCCGCCGCTGGCCGTGCTGCAGGGCAAGGGATTCAAGGTCGCGCTGGTCACCGACGGCCGCATGAGCGGCGCTTCGGGCAAGGTGCCGGCCGCCATCCATGTGTCGCCCGAAGCTGCTGCAGGCGGCCCGCTGGCCAAGGTGCGCGACGGTGATGTAATTCGTGTGGATGCCATC
Source organism: Polaromonas sp. P1_E11 (assembly GCF_056405995.1). NCBI lineage: Bacteria > Pseudomonadati > Pseudomonadota > Betaproteobacteria > Burkholderiales > Comamonadaceae > Polaromonas > Polaromonas sp. P1_E11. Next base: position 861,511 of record NZ_JBFUBA010000001.1, on the reverse strand, counting down.
ACCGGCGAATTGAAGGTGCTGGTGAACGATGCAGAATGGATCGCGAGGCCTGTCGACACCATGCCTGCCGATTTGCGCGCAGCCAACGGCATCGGCATGGGACGGGAGTTGTTTACCGGTATGCGCCGTCACGCGCTGACAGCTGAAGAAGGAGCTTTATCGTGGATGTGAATCTCAACGTCAGCGGAAAACTGACCCCCCTGCAGATCATGCAGGACGCCCCCGTGATACCCGTGATTGTGCTGACCGACGTGAGCCAGGCGGTACCGCTGGCACGTGCGCTGGTGGCCGGCGGCATCCGCATGCTCGAAGTCACCTTGCGCACGCCGCAAGCGCTGGCCTGCATTGAGGCCATTGCGCGCGATGTGCCCGAAGCCGTGGTGGGGGCGGGCACTGTGCGCAGTGCCGCCGACGCCCAGGCCTGCGCCATGGCCGGTGCACGCTTTGCGGTAAGCCCCGGTTACACCCATACGATGGGGCAAGCCTGCAAGGATGCCGGGCTGCCGCTGCTGCCAGGGGTGGCTACCGGCAGCGAGATCATGATGGCGCAGGAAGACGGCCTGACCGAACTCAAATTTTTCCCGGCCATGCAGGCGGGCGGCCCAGCCATGCTGAAGGCCTGGAATGGCCCCTTTGGTGATGTGCGGTTTTGCCCGACGGGTGGCGTCACGGTGGCCAATGCGCCTGAGTTTCTGGCGCTGCCCAATGTGGTGTGTGTGGGCGGTTCCTGGCTGACCCCTGCGGACACGCTGGCTCGCGGGAACTGGTCACACGTCACCGCACTGGCTTTTCAGGCCTGCCAGCTGGCACGCAACGCTGCCTGAGCCTGGCGGCCTGCCCGCTATTTATGAGGAAAATAGCGCTCCCAGCCTTTCTGGATGAGCGCAAGCAGCTATTAAAAGAATAGCGGCGAAGCGCAATGAGCTAACGCAGGCCGGCGCCCGCAGCGCTTTCATCACGCTGGATCAGCTCAATCTTGTAGCCGTCCGGGTCTGTCACAAAAGCAATCACCGTGGTGCCGCCCTTGACCGGGCCGGCCTCGCGCGTGACGTTGCCGCCCGCCGTCTTGATCTTCTCGCAGGCTACATAGGCATCAGGCACGCCCAGCGCGATGTGGCCAAAAGCCGTGCCCATTTCGTAGCTTTCGGTGCCCCAGTTGTAGGTCAGCTCGATCTCGGCCTGCGCCGGATTGCCTTCATAGCCGACAAAAGCCAGGCTGTATTTGTACTCGGGGTTTTCCGACGTGCGCAGCAGCTTCATGCCGAGAACCTGGGTGTAGAAGTCGATGGAGCGCTGGAGATTGCCAACGCGCAGCATGGTGTGTAGGAGTCGCATGGGGGGATTATCGTGCGGTCTCCGAAAAATTGCAGCCAGCACGCGTGGCCCTGCTTGTCGCGGCGCACCAATGCTGTTCTGCTATCTTCTCCTTGCCAGGTCTGGCATTATTTTGGGCACAAATGGAAAAATTCTGGTTCGAGCTCACAAGAGTCACGCTGCTCCTTGCTCTGATGGGGCTTGTTCCGATGTCCGGTTTCGCTGCTGATCTGGCCTCCGGCCCACCGGAATCTGCAACGCGCGGCGATTGGAAGGGGCCTGTTTCAGAAGGAGCGGATCCAGCCAGCCTTAAAACCGGCATGGCACTTTATCAGGCTGCCAGATCGGGCCGGATTGAAACGGCTGAAGCACTGATTGCACGCGGCGTAGATGTTAATTTTCGGGAGCCACTTAACGGCTTCACGCTGTTGCATGCCGCGGTGTCTTATATCGGAACTCAGCCACCGGATATGTATGGCCGCATGCGGAAAATGGATAGCGGGCATATACGTGCCAAGCTAAAGCTCGCAGAGCTGCTGATTGCCAAAGGTGCCGAGGTCAACTCAAAAAGCAGGGGCGGTATGACGCCACTGCACGAAGCCGGTTCAGCAGAGCTGGCCCAACTGCTCATTGCGCATGGAGCCGGCGTCGATGCCGAGACTGCGGACGGAGCTACGCCGCTCTTTTTTGCAGCAGGGCGAGACAAAGAAGAAGTCGAAATGCTGCTCGCCCATGGCGCGAATGTGAATCACAAACTCCGGGATGGCCGCACACCTCTGGACGTGGCCGTCAATGTGAAGGAAAGAGAAATGGTTGCTTTCCTGATCGCCCGCGGCGCCGATGTGAATGTCAGGGATCGTGATGGCGCCACTCTGCTTGAGCGAACTATTTCAGAAGGGTCATCAGATCGGTTCTCGAGCAACGGGCTTGCGCTTGCGAAGCTGCTGCTGGCCAGCGGTGCGAAGTTGAATGTAAAGCCAGGACTGCGACTGACGGAGCTGCACTGGGCGGTAGTCGCCGGCGATCCGTCTTTGGTGGAGCAGCTGCTGGCAGTGGGTGCATCCCTGAATGCCGAAGACCGTGATGGCAGAACACCCATGTCAATCGCAATCGAAAACGATAACCTGCCGATGGCCGAACTCCTGATTTCGCTTGGTTCGGATGTCAATGCCAGGGACCGATCGGGAAAGCCGCTGCTGCTTACTCTGGTTCAACAGCAGCGCTACGCGTTGGCGGAGGTATTTTTAAGAAACAAGGCTGAAGTCAACAACAAAGGCAACAGCCCAAAGTCGGCGCTGTTTGAGGCGGTTGAACTCGATGCAGCATCAGCGGCCCAGGCTCGATTTCCCGGGGTGTCAGCGGCGCCGAGCAATGGCAGCGGCAGCAGCGTGCGGCGGGCCACTGCTTTGCAATTCATCGACCTTCTGATTTCCTATGGTGCTGATGTCAATGAAAAAAATGACCTCGGGGAAACGCCGCTGCACCTGGCTTTCACCGCAGAAGTAGCCCGGCGGCTGATTCGGGAAGGGGTGCCTGTCAATGCGCCGCGTAAAGATGGTGCAACCCCGCTGCACAGGGCGGTATCTGGGGAAAGAGCTGAAGTTGTATGGAGTCTGCTGGCGAACCGCGCCAAGGTGAATGCGAAAGATGCCAAGGGTGAGACACCCTTGCATCAGGTGAAAAGTGGAAAGATGGTCCGGACGCTGCTTTCGCGTGGAGCCGCTGTCGATGTACGTAGGGCAGATGGTGCCACCCCGCTCCATCTTGCCGCGGTCTATGGTCGCCCCGACGTCGCCCGGATGCTGGTTGCTCGAGGCGCCAACGTCAACGTGGCTGACAACTCGGGAAACACGCCCTTGTCATACATCACGGAGGCGCTGGAGAGGCGGGATTTTGCGGTAGTTGCCGAGGATATTGAGCAGATTCGTGCCCTGCTGCTCGGGCATGGCGCCAAGTCGGCCACGAAGATCAGAGACCGTCAGTCGCCGGATCCGCGCTGAATCAGGCGAGGTCTTTTTCTGCGCATGCCGAATTGCGGGGAATGGTAAATATCAGCTTGGTGCTGGTGCGATCATTTTTGCCGGCACCTCAAATACCAGACAAGTCGTCGTCGCATGCGCATACAGCTTGCCGTCCGGCCCGACGATGCGGCCTTCGGCGGTGGCCATCTGCCGGCCGCAATGGATGACGGTGCCGATGGCGCGCAGCGGCCCGGTCTTGTGTGAGGCGGCGCGCACGATGTTGATGCTGAGTTCGGCGGTGGTGTAGGCCCGGCCGACTGGCATCATGGTGTGCACTGCGCAGCCTACGGCGGAGTCGAGCAGTGTGGCGTACCAACCGCCGTGCACGGTGCCCAGCGGGTTGTAATGCTTGAGTTGCGGTGTGCCCTGGAAGGTGGCCTTGCCGGGTTCGATCTCAATCAAGGCGAAATCCAGCGTCTCGGCAATGTGGGGATAGGGCAGCTTGCCCGCCAGCATGGCCTGCATCACTTCCATGCCGGTCTTGCCTGTCACGTCTTCGGGTCGGGCCAGGCCGGGCTTACCACCGCCGTCCATCATGCGGGCGCGCACCGCAGCGCTTTGCTCCATCCAGTGAGTCAATGTGTCTTGTGGGGTCATGGCATTCATAAAAGTTGCATATACAATAGTTGTAGGTACAATGAAATTATGAACGAGAAAATCCGCCTGTCAACCCAGGCCGAACTCAAGGTGCAGGGCTGCACCAATGTCAAGCTGCGCCAGCTGATGCGCCGCGTCGCGCACCACTACGACCTGGAAATGACCAAGGCCGGACTGAAGACAACGCAGTATTCCCTGCTGACTTATGTGCTGAAGCTCGGCCCCATGCGACCGGGCGAGCTGGCGCGCGGCATGAAGATGAGTGCCTCCACCCTCACGCGCAACCTCAAGCCGCTGATCGACGCCGGCTGGATTGAACTCGCCGCAGGCACCGATGCCCGCAGCCGCACCGTGGTGCTGACTGATGCGGGCCGCGCCAAACGCGAGGAGGCCCGATCGCGGTGGAGGGCGGCGCAGGAGCAGCTCAACGCGCTGCTGGGAACCGGGCGTGTGCTGGCCCTGCATAACCTGATCAACGAATCTTTAGAGCTTTTGTCCCCCATCGAATCTGGAGCTGATGATGAGTAATACCGAGCTTTCCCCTTCCGCGTCCAGCGTCGCGCCTTCCGCTCCTTCCACTGCACTGCCAGCGCGTCGCATCGCGATGTGGCTGGTGCTGCTGGCCGCCGGCGGCACCTTTGCCCTCACCATGGGCGTGCGACAGACCATGGGCCTGTTCCTCTCTGCGCTCAATACTTCGACCGCACTGGGTATCGGCAGCATCAGCCTTGCCTTCGCTTTCGGCCAACTCTGGTGGGGGCTCACACAGCCCTTTGCTGGCGCAGTGGCCGATCGTATCGGCACAGGCCGCGTGATCTTTTTGGGTGTCGTGCTGGTCGCAGTGGGCACCATCATCACGCCGCTCATGACCAGCACGGCCGGCCTGATCTTTGCCATTGGCGTGCTCGCGGCGGGCGGCGCCGGCATGGCGGGCCCTTCGGTGCTCATGGCCGCCAGCACGCGCCTGGTGCCACCGGAAAAGCGGGGTCTTGCCACCGGCATCGTCAATGCGGGCGGCTCTTTTGGGCAGTTCGCGATGGCGCCGATTGCCATTGGCCTGACTGCCGCTGTCGGCTGGGCCAGTGCGATGCAGTGGCTGGGTGTGCTGGTGCTGCTGGCTGTACCGGCAGTGCTGGTGCTCAAAGGAAATTCGAAGGCGCTGGCGGCGCAGGCCGCGGCAGCTTCGGGCACCAAAGCGCTCAGTGCGCGCCAGGCCATCAGCCAAGCGATAGCAACACCCAGCTACCGTTACCTGGCCGCAGGTTTTCTGGTATGCGGCTTTCACGTGGCCTTTCTGGCGACTCACCTCCCTGGCGTGATAGCGGCCTGCGGTTTACCACCCGAAATTGGCGGTTGGTCGCTTGCAATGATCGGTCTCTTCAACATCGTCGGCAGTCTGGCCATGGGTTGGGCCGTCGGCCGCTGGCGCATGAAGTCCTTGCTGGCGCTGCTCTATGCAACGCGTGGCCTCGCCGTACTCATCTTTTTGCTGGCGCCCAAGACCCCCGCCGTGATGTTGATCTTCGCCGCCGTTATGGGGGTGACCTTCCTGTCGACCGTTCCACCCACGGTGGGCCTGGTCGCCAAGATGTTCGGTACGGCCAACATGGCCATGCTGTTTGGCGTGGTCATGCTGTCGCACCAGGTAGGGGGCTTTTTCGGTGCTTATCTGGGCGGCTATATATTCCAGGCCACCGGCAGCTACGACTGGGTCTGGTACATCGACATCGTGCTGGCCGCAGGCGCCGCGCTGGTGAACCTGCCGATCCGCGAAGCGCTGCTGCCGCGGCAAATGGCCGCCAGGGCCGCAACCTGAGTGTCTGCCTAAGGGAAAGAAATGCATGAGCAATATTCCTGAAGCCGGCATTCCGGAGCCCCGTTATCTCGACGACCTCACGGTAGGCGACCGCTTCGTCAGTGGCGAGCACGCACTCGACGAGGCGCAAATCACCTCATTCGCCGCGCAGTTTGATCCGCAGCCGTTTCACCTGAGCGATGAGGCGGCCAAGGCCACGCTGTTTGGCGGCTTGGCTGCCAGTGGTTGGCACACGGCGGCCATCACGATGCGGCTGCTGGTGGGCGGTGGTTTGCCATTGGCCGGCGGCATCATAGGGGCCGGCGGTGAAATCAGTTGGCCCAAGCCCACGCGTCCCGGCAATGTGCTGCATGTCGAGACCGAAGTGGTGAGCTTGACGCCCTCGGCTTCACGGCCTGACCGGGGCAGGGTGGTGGTGCGCAGCCAGACGCTCAACCAGCATGGCGAGGTGCTGCAGCAGTCGGTCTACAACCTGGTGGTTCCACGCCGGCCTGCCTGAGGAATAGGCTGGCGGCGATTTCGCTGTTGCGCCTGTAAGCGGGTGTGCCAGAATCGACGCAAGCAGGCAACTTGCGGGAAACATCAGATGCTCATCAATTGTGTGGTCTACCAGAACGGCACCAAACTGGCCGACATCCCGGTCACCGAGATCAGCGACTATATCTGCCGTCCCGATGCTTTCGTCTGGGTGGCGTTGCAAGACGCCACGCCGGAAGAGCTTGAAGAAATGCAGCATGAGTTCGGCCTGCATGAACTGGCGGTCGAAGATGCCCGGCACGGCCACCAACGCCCAAAAATCGAGGAATACGGCGCTTCGCTGTTTTCGGTACTGCACCTGATCGAGCAGTCCAACGACAAGCCGGGCGAGCTCCACGTCGGCGAGGTGGATGTGTTCACCGGAAAAAACTATGTACTCTCGGTGCGCAACCGCAGCCAGAAGGGGTTTCTGGGCGTGCGTGAACGCTGCGAGCGCGAACCGGAGCTGCTGCGCAACGGTTCGGGTTTTGTGCTGTACGCCCTGATGGATGCGGTGGTTGACCGTTACTTTCCCATCCTCGACGCACTCGAGACCGAGTTGGAGCTGATCGAGAAGGAAATCTTCACGCCCGGTGCTGCGCGAAAGAACATCGAACGGCTCTACGAACTCAAGGGCAGCGTGATGGTGCTCAAACACGCAGTGGCGCCGCTGCTCGAAGGTGCCAGCAAACTGTATGGCGGCCGGGTTCCTCAGATCTGCAGTGGAGTGCAGGATTATTTTCGTGACGTGGTTGACCATTTGTCGCGCATCAACGCATTGATCGAAAACATGCGTGACACCATAGGCACTGCTATCCAGGTGAACCTGGCGATGGTGACGATTGAAGAGAGCGAAGTGACCAAGAAGCTCGCGGCCTGGGCCAGTATCTTTGCAGTCTGCACGGCGTTTGCCGGCATATGGGGCATGAACTTCGAAGCCATGCCCGAACTCAAATGGCGTTACGGCTATCTCATGGCCATCAGCATGATTGTGGTGGCGTGCTCGCTGCTGTACTGGCGCTTCAAGCGCGCACGCTGGCTATAACTTACGGCACCGTGGGCGGCGTGAAAGCCTTGCGCGCTGCCAGTGCGACTTTGCGGCTGGCGCAGCCTTCGATGTGGTCGTTGACCAGACCCATCGCCTGCATGAAGGCATACATCGTGGTGGGGCCCACAAAAGTCCAGCCACGCTTTTTGAGATCCTTGGACAGGGCGATGGAAGCGGGGGAAGTCGGCATGGCTTTGACGGCCTCATGTGTGATGCGCGCCGGCCGGCTCTTGGCCTCGGGCTCCAGCCGCCAGACAAAAGCGCCCAGTGAGCCAAACTCTTTTCGTAGCTCGATGACGCGCTTTGCATTGTTGATGGTCGAGGCGATCTTTCCCGCGTGTCGCACAATGCCCGCGTCATTGACCAGTCGTTTGATGTCACGCTCGCCAAAGCGGGCCACCTGCTCGGCATCGAAGTTGGCGAACGCGTTGCGAAAGGATTCGCGTTTGTTCAGGATGGTCAGCCAGCTGAGGCCAGCCTGAAAGCCTTCGAGGCAGATTTTTTCGAAGAGCCGGCGTTCATCGTCCACCGGAAAGCCCCACTCGCTGTCGTGGTAGTTGCGGTAAATGGGCGTCGCCTGGCACCAGGCGCAGCGCGCGGTGTGGGCGTCATCGGTAAAAAGGCCGGCAGCCGGCGAGGGTGCAACTGTGAGGCGCTTGGGAGGGATGGCGGAAGGCATGGGCAATTTTAGGCAGATGCGGACAGGGCCGCGTGGGTGAGGTGATTCATCCTTGGCCGCCCGGCAGTATCATGAAGCGCGCTCCTTCTCATCGATCCACAACTTCGGAACAACGCACCATGTCCATCCAGCTTTGGCTCGCTTTCGTCGCTGCAACCGCCGTCCTGCTCATCATCCCGGGCCCGACCATCCTGACGGTTATCAGCTACTCGATGGCGCACGGCAAGCGTGCCAACATTCCATTGGTGGGCGCCGTGGCGCTGGGTGACTCGACGGCGCTGGTGGTCTCGTTGTTCGGCCTGGGCGCCTTGCTCGCGGCATCGGCCTTCTGGTTCACGGTAGTCAAGTGGGCGGGTGGCCTGTACTTGCTTTACCTGGGCATCAAGCTCCTGCGCGCCGGAATTTCGCCCATGCAGGCGGCAGCGCCCGAGGCGCCTGGCTCCTTGTGGAAGCTGTTCGGCAACACCTATCTGGTCACAGCACTCAACCCCAAGGGCATTGTGTTTTTTGTGGCTTTCCTGCCCCAATTCATCAACCCCGGCGCCGACGTGACGCGACAGCTCTGGGTGCTGGCGGTGACCTTTGTGGTGATGGCCAGCCTGAACGCCACGCTGTATGCGGTGTTTGCTGCGTCGGCCCGTACGCTGCTGGCCTCACCGCGCGCCCAGCGGCGTTTTAATTTTGCAGGCGGTTCGCTGCTGTCCATGGCGGGTGTCTGGGCCTTGCTGGCCAAGCGGCCGGCCTGAATTCATGCGGCCGGTCTGCCGAGTGCCTGCTGCATCACCGCAGCGCCCTGGGTCATCATCGCGTCAATGTATTCCCCCAGCGCATCGGGCAGCGCGTCTGTGATCCAGACAAAGCGGGTGCGGTTTTCGCTCTCGGCAAACAGCTGCGCCGAAGCCATGTGGTGGGTGGCCTTGCCGCCGACCACCGTGTAGCTGAGGCGATGCGCCTCTTCATGGATGCCCACCAGCACTTCGTGCGCGACCATACCGTTGGCAAAGGTTACGGTGCGGCTGCCCTCGCCAGGTTTGCAATCGACCACGAAGCCCGGCGCCAGGCGCTGGTGCACCGCGTTGAAATCTCGCAGCGCGTCCCAGACGTTCCCTATGCCGGCTTCGACGATGAATTCCTTGTAGATCGTGGCCATGGTGCCCCCAGTCTGGTTGACGCCGGAGTAGCGCCTTGCCATAACAGGCTAGCAGCCAAAGCGGGCAGAGTCCAGCCTGATTGAGGCACGCCCTAAACCGGGACCGTGTAATTAAGTGTCATGCGCCCACCATCGACCACGACGATTTCGCCGGTGATGTAGCTGGCGGCGTCGCTGGCCAGGTAGGCCACGGTGTCGGCGATCTCCGAAGGCTCGCCCAGGCGCTTCATGGGGGTGCGGCTCATGATCTTGGCCTTGGCCTCGTCGCTGGTGAGCACAGCCCTGGCGGCCAGTTCGGTGGCGATGGTGCCGGGCGCAACCGCGTTGACGCGTACACCCTGACTGGCCAGCGACAGCGCCATCACGCGCGTGAGCTGGTTAATGCCGCCCTTGCTGACGTTGTAGCTGGCAATGGTGGGAATGGCGAGCACGCCGTTGACTGAACTCATGTTGACGATACTGCCCTTGCCGGCTGCTGCCATCACGCGCGCCACGGCCTGCCCGACCAGGAAGGAGCCCTTGAGGTTGATGCGCAGTACGGCGTCGAAGTCGGCTTCCGTCACGTCCAGAAACTCTGCGGCCTTGAAGATGCCGGCATTGTTGACCAACACGTCGATGCGGCCGTGCGCGGCCACGGTTTGTTCAACCATTGCATCGACTTGCACTTTGTCGCCCACGTCGCAATGAACATACAGGCCACCGAGTTCGGTGGCCAGCGCTGCGCCGCGCGCGTCGTCTATATCGGCGATGACGACCTGGGCCTGCTCACGCGAAAAACGCCGCGCGCAAGCCTCGCCGATACCTTGGGAACCGCCGGTGACGATGCAGACGCGGCCTGCCAGCCCGAACGATACCTGGGCAGTATCTGTAGATGAAATAATGCTCATGCCCTTATGGTACCAGCGCAAGCAGCTATGAATTCCATAGCAGATTCGGAGACCTGGGCGGCGGAAGAACCTGGTTTGTAAAGTGCCGATCCGATGCCGAAACCGTTGGCACCTGCAGCCAGGTAGGGCGCCATATTACCGGGCGTGATGCCGCCAACCGGTAGCACGGCGGCTTGCGCGGGCAGTACCGCGCGAAGGGCTTTCACGACTGCCGGGGTGATCATTTCGGCCGGAAAAATCTTCAACCCCGTCGCGCCAGCGTCGAGCGCGGCGAATGCTTCGCTCGCAGTCATGATGCCCGGCAGGCATACCATGCCGAGGCGAACTGCTTCACGTACCACCGCCGGGTTGAAATTGGGCGAAACGATGAGCTGGCCACCCGCGGCGTGCACTTCACGCACCGCCTCAGGTGTCAGCACCGTGCCCGCACCGACCAGGGCCTGCGGAAAGGCGCTGGCCATGGCGGCAATGCTGTCCAGCGGCTGGGGTGAATTGAGCGGAATTTCGATCAGCGTCCAGCCCGTGGCAACGAGTGCCTGGCCGACGGGCAGGGCCTCCGCCGGCGTTAGTCCGCGCAGGATGGCCACCAGGGGGAGGGCGCCGAGGGCCTGGGAAAATTTTTCGTGTGCGTTGTTCATGGTGTTCTGTGGGTTGGGACGCAATACTGCGCCGGGTCAGGCCAGGGTATCGGCGATGGCGCGCAGGCCGCGCCAGGTGGCGCCTGCGCCCACGCGCTTCACGGGAACGCCGAGCTGGGCCAGTGCCTGTTCGTAGCGCACCGTGAGGGCTTCCGCGCCCATCACCACCACGGGCTCGCCGCGCGGCAGTGCCTGGCATTTGAGTTCTTCGCCGATGACCAGGCCCGACAGGTAGCTGGGCAGGGCCTCGGTCGCCATCCGCTGGAACAGCGACAGGGTGCGTGTGCTGAAGGCGGTGTTCAGCAGGCCGGGGCCGGCCAGCGCGTGGGCCACGCCCTGGTCAAAGGCGGCGGCGTCCAGCGCGGGTTCGTCGTCGGGCAGCATGCGTGCGAGGATGGATTGGCGGCGCAGCAGTGCATAGAACTCGCCGGTCATCCAGGTCGAAAAATCAGTTACCTGCCGATTTTCGACGGTGACCCATTTGCTGTGCGTGCCGGGCAGTACCAGCCGGGCATGGGTCAGACCCAACAGTTGCAAGGCGCCAAAGATCTGCGTTTCCTCGCCGCGCATGACGTCGGGCACGCCGCCCTTGTCTATGCTCAGGCCGGGCACGATGGCGATGCGGCCGGGCTCCACCCATTCCAGTGCGGCGGCGATCGCGTCAAAGCCGGCGGGGCAGGCGCAGTAGGGCGCTTCGCGCCAGCCCTGTTTGCTGCCGGCCATGCCGGAGACCAGGCACAGCGTGCCGGGGGTCATCCAGTCGGCAAAGCAGCTTGCAAAAACCTCCGGAAAGGTACCGGGAGCGACAGTCAGAATGCCGCGTGCGAAGGAACGTTCGTCCAGGGCTGTGCCGGCGCCATCGATCAACGCGCCGCGCAGTGAAGAGCTGCCCCAGTCGACTGCCAGAAGGCGGTTCACAGCAGGGCCCTGACCTGCTCGGGACGCGGCAGCGGAGCGACCGCGCCGTAGCCCTGCACCGTGAGGGCGGCCGCTGCATTGGCATAGCGGGCCGCATCAAAGACGTTGTCGCCCGCCGCAATGCGCGCCAGCAGGTTGCCGCAGAAGCAGTCGCCCGCGCCGGTGGCATCCACCAGCTTCACGCGATGCACCGGTACACGTTCGCGACGCACGCCGTCACTGACCAGCGCACCGTCGCCGCCCAGCTTGAGCACTACGGTCTTGGCGCCCAGTGCGTGGCCCCAGTCCACTACCCGGTCAGGGTCCGTCATGCCGTTGAGTGCGGTGATGTCTTCCAGACTCGGCAAGAAAATGTCGCACAGCGAAACGGCGTGGCGGGTGCAGGCCAGGGCCCGGTCCTGCGGCCAGAGCTTGAGCCGCAGGTTGGAGTCAAACGACACGAGGGTACCGGCCTCTTTGGCCAGTTTCATCGCGACAAAGGCTGTGTCGCAGGCGCTGGTGGAAATCGCCAGCGAGATGCCTGACACATGCAGGATCTTGGCTTGACGCACGGCCTGTGCGGCGCCGCCTTGTTGCAGCCAGGCCGGTGTCATGCGGCTGGCCGCGGAGCCCGCGCGCAGGTAGCTGAATTCATGGCCTTTGGGGCCATGGGTGACGAAATACAGGCCGGTGCTGGCCTCGCTGTCCTGCTGGACCGCTTCCGTGGAAACCTTCTCAGCGGTCCACAAGGCCATTAGCGAGTGGCCGAAGGTGTCGCCGCCCAGGCGGGTGAGATAGGCGGTGTTGGCGCCGGCGCGCGCCGCCGCGATCACGGCGTTGCTGGTGTCGCCGCCAAAACCCTGCAGGTAGTTAGGCTGGCCGGCAGTGGTCTGGTTGAATTCCACCATGGCTTCGCCGAGCGCGACGACATCGAATTTTCTGGCTTGCATTGATTGGGTTTCCTGGCTTCTTCCGGCATCCCGGCGCGGGCTTTTTTTCGGGGAAGAAAAACCGGAAAAGCACGCCGCGCCTCAAACCCCCGATGGTACCCGCGGGCCGGGTGCGGGCCCGTACCCGCGCTGTACCCGGCTCAGTGGTTGTCGCGCGGCACGAACGAACCGCGCTTGCCCACCAGGAAATCCAGGTCCACGCCTTCGTCGGCCTGCAGCACATGGTCGATATAGAGCTTCCAGTACCCTGAAGACAGCGGTGGTTCGGGCGCCTTCCAGCTGGTCATTCGCCGCGCAAGCTCTTCATCGCTGACATGCAGATGCAGGCGGCGATTGGGGACGTCAAGTTCGATGATGTCGCCGTTTTGCACCAATGCCAGCGGGCCGCCCGCTGCCGCTTCGGGTGCGGTATGCAGAATCACGGTTCCGTAGGCTGTACCGCTCATGCGGGCGTCGCTGATGCGGACCATGTCGGTGATGCCCTTGCGCAGTACCTTGGGCGGCAACGGCATGTTGCCGACCTCGGCCATGCCGGGGTAGCCCTTGGGCCCGCAGTTTTTCAGCACCATTACGCAGTTCTCGTCGATGTCCAGGTTTTCGTCGTCGATGCGCGCGTGGAAATCTTCAATGGTTTCAAAGACCACGGCACGGCCCTTGTGCACCATGAGTGCGGGCGTGGCCGCGCTGGGCTTGATGACCGCGCCGCGTGGCGAGAGGTTGCCCCGCAGCACGGCGATGCCGGCCTTGTCCTTGAAGGGCGTGGAAAGCGGCATGATGACGTCGGTGTTGTAGTTTTCCGCATCGGCGATGTTTTCGCCGATGGTTTTTCCGTTGGCTGTGATGGCGCTGGTGTGCAGGTGCTGCGCGATTTCCTTCATCACGACAGGCAGGCCGCCGGCGTAGCAGAAATCTTCCATCAGGTATTTTCCGGAGGGCTGCAGGTTGACGAGGCAGGGCAACTCGCTGGCCAGGCGGTCAAAGTCATCGACCGTGAGCTTGACGCCGATGCGCCCGGCAATCGCGATCAGGTGAATCACGGCATTGGTCGAGCCGCCAATCGCGGCCAGGGTCTTGATGGCGTTCTCAAACGCTTCACGCGTGAGGATCTTCGAGAGCGTGAGGTCTTCGTGCACCATCTCGACGGCGCGGCGGCCGGCCATTCGGGCCAGCACGTTGCGGCGGCCGTCTACTGCCGGGTAGGCTGCATTGCCCGGCAGGCCAATACCGAGCGCTTCAACCATGCTGGCCATGGTCGAAGCCGTGCCCATGGTCATGCAGTGGCCATGGCTGCGGTGCATGCAGCTTTCGGCCTCGAAGAAGTCCTGCAGCTTGAGCGTGCCTGCGCGCACCTGCTCGCTCATGCTCCAGACGCCGGTGCCCGAGCCCAGCTCCTGGCCGCGCCATTTGCCGCTGAGCATAGGCCCGCCGCTGACACCCACTGTAGGCAGATCGACGCTGGAGGCGCCCATCACCAAGGAGGGCGTGGTTTTGTCGCAGCCCATCAGCAGCACCACGCCGTCGATCGGATTGCCGCGAATGCTTTCTTCCACGTCCATGCTGGCCAGGTTGCGGTACAGCATGGCGGTGGGGCGCAGCAGGGTTTCGCCCAGCGACATCACCGGAAATTCGAGCGGGAAGCCGCCGGCCTCATAGACGCCGATCTTGACCTGTTCCGCGATCGTGCGGAAATGCGAGTTGCAGGGCGTCAGTTCGCTAAAGGTGTTGCAAATGCCGATGACCGGGCGGCCGTCGAACTGGTCGTGCGGGACGCCCTTGCCCTTGACCCAGCTGCGGTAGGCAAAGCCGTCGCGGTCCTGGCGGCCGAACCATTGCTGGCTGCGCAGTTCTTCGGGTTTCTTTTTGGGTTTGCTGCTGTCGGTCATGTGCTGTCGGCCTAAATAGTAGGGTTAATCCTGAAAGTGTAAAGGTATTATCGTCATACCATTGCGGCCGCTGTCTTAGTGAAAACCATGATCGGAGTAGTTCCTTTGTCCCGCCCGCACATCCTTGCCGTTTCCAAGCTCCCGCCCTTCCTGATGGAGCCGCTCGCGGCGGCCTTCGTAGTGCACGACCGCCTGCACGAGACGGACCCCGAGGCGTTTGCAATGGTCGCGCCGCAGATTCGCGGCATCTCGGGCGGCGGCGAGTCCAAGGTCACGGCCGCGCTGATAGAGAAACTGCCCGCACTCGAAGTGGTGTCGATCTTCGGCGTTGGCTACGACGGCGTTGATGTACCCGCCGCATTGAACCGCCGCATCCCCGTGACGCACACCCCCGGGGTGCTCAACGACGAGGTCGCCGACCTCGCGCTGGGCCTCATGCTGTCGGTGGCGCGGCGCATCCCCCTGGCAGACCGCTATGTGCGTGCCGGCCGATGGGCCGCCGAAGGTCCGATGCCGCTGGCCCGCAAGGTTTCAGGTGCCCGGCTGGGCATCGTTGGGCTGGGCCGCATCGGGCAGGCCATTGCCAGTCGCGCAGAAGCCTTCGGCATGTCCATCGCCTATACGGCGCGCACCGCCAAGGCGGAGCTGCCGTACGCCTATCATCCCACCGCAGCAGCGCTTGCCGCTGCGGTAGATTTCCTGGTGGTGATCACTCCGGGTGGCGCCGGAACGAAACACCTGATCAATGCTGAAGTGCTCAAGGCCTTGGGCCCCGAGGGTTACCTGATCAATGTTGCGCGCGGCTCGGTCGTGGATGAGGCGGCGCTGGTCGATGCCCTGCAACGCGGCGTGATCGCGGGCGCGGGTCTCGATGTCTTCGAAAAAGAACCGCAGGTGCCGGATGCGCTGAAGGCGCTGGACAACGTCGTGCTGACTCCGCACATGGCCAGCGGAACCTGGCAGACGCGCAAGGCCATGGCGGATCTGGCGGTGGCCAATCTGGGCGCTCACTTCGCAGGCCAGCCACTGCTTAGTCCGGTCCCTGAATGCCAGTAAGAGACTCCTTCGAAAGAGTTCCAGAAGATGAGCCCGGGACCGGGTGCTGTACCGCGGGTTTTCCATAGAAAACCAGCGTTTCAATCATCATATGATAGCAAGCGCTAAGAGCTGAGCGACCCGGTTAGACAGTTCAACAACCACAGGAGACAAAGCAATGAAGATCAGGACAATTCTTGCCAGCGCGATGATCGCGGGGGGCCTGCTCGCAGGCGGCCACGCTGTCGCGCAAGACAAGCTCACCGTCTGGTGGGTCAAGGGCTTCTACCAGGCGGAGGACCAGGCACTCTTCGACGCCATCAAGAAGTACGAAGCCAAGCACAAGGGTGTGAAAATCGAGCTGTCGCAGTACCCGATCCAGGACATGATCCCCAAGACCGTGGCTGCGCTGGACTCCGGCAACCCGCCTGACGTCGCCTATGCCGACGTGTATGACTTCCAGGTCACGAGCAAGTGGGCCTATGACGGCAAGCTGGAAGACATCTCCAGCGTGATCAACCCGATTCGCGCGCGTTTCGCCCCCAACACGGTGGAGACGACGTTCCTGTGGAACGACGCAGCCAAGACCCGCGCTTACTACGCCTTTCCGATCAAGCAGCAGACCATGCACATCGAGTACTGGATCGACATGCTCAACGATGCGGGTTTCAAGGAGTCCGACATCCCGACCGACTGGAAGGGCTACTGGTCTTTCTGGTGCGACAAAGTGCAACCGGCCCATCGCCAGAAGAGCGGCAACCGCACCTTCGGCATCGGCCAGCCCCTGGGCGTGGACTCGAGCGACTCGTTCTTCTCCTTCCTGACCTTCATGGATGCGTACAACGTGAAGCTGGTGAGCGACAGCGGCAAGCTGCTGGTCGATGACCCTAACGTTCGTGCCGGCCTGATTGGCGCGTTGACCGACTACACCGCGCCGTACACCAAGGGCTGCTCGCCACCGTCGTCCACCAGCTGGAAAGACCCGGACAACAACGTCGCCTTCCACAACAAGACCACGGTCATGACGCACAACGCGACGATCTCAATCGCGGCCAAGTGGCTTGACGACGCCAACAACGACAAGCTCAAACCCGAAGAGCGTGAACTGGCGAAGAAGAACTACAACGAGCGCATCCGCACGGCAGGCTTTCCAAACAAACCGGACGGCAGCAAGATGGTCTACCGCACGGCGGTGAAGACTGGCGTTGTCTTTAGCCAGGCCAAGAACAAGGCCCGCGCCAAGGAGTTCGTCAAGTTCTTGATGGAAGAAGAGAACCTGACGCCGTACGTCGAAGGCTCACTCGGTCGTTGGTTCCCGGTGACCAAGGCCGGTCAGGCGCGCCCGTTCTGGCAGGCTGATGCGCATCGCAAGTCGGTGTTCAACCAGTACGCCAACGGAACGGTGGGCTTCGAGTTCGTCAAGAACTACAAGTTCACCGTGCTGAACAACGAGAACGTCTGGGCCAAGGCGGCCAACCGCGTGCTCAATGAGAAGGTGCCGGTTGACAAGGCGGTGGACGAGATGATTGCCCGCATCAAGACGGTCGCATCCAACTAAAAACGAAAGTCCCTCCCCCCGCTGGGGGAGGGTACAAGCCATGAGCACCATCACCCTCGACACACCGGCCACCGCATCGGCCGTCAGAAAAAATGCCATGACTTCGTGGGAGAAGTGGGGAGCGATTCTTGTCATTCCCTACCTTCTCATCTTCCTGATTTTCGTGATCTACCCGGTGGGCTACGGCCTGTGGCTCGCGCGCCATCCGGAGAGTTACGAGCGGCTGTTTGCCGACCCCATTTTCTTCCGCACGGTGATCAACACCGTAGTCTTTGTCGTGGTCTCCGTCAACATCAAGATGATGCTGGCGCTCGGCCTGTCGGGCTTCTTCCTGAACACGCGCTGGTGGGTCAAGATCCTGTCGATGATCTTCATCCTGCCTTGGGCCGTGCCGTCGATCCCGACCATTCTGTCCATGCGCTTCATGCTCAACCCGGAGTGGGGCGTGGTGAACGCCGCCATCTACCGCTTCACCGGCATGGACGGCCCGAACTGGCTGAACGACCCGACGCTGGCGTTGGGCTTTTCGATGCTGGCGCACATCTGGAAATCGCTGCCGTTCTGGACGCTGATCCTGCTAGCCGGCCGTATGGCGATTCCGGGCGAGCAGTACGAAGCCGCGTCGGTGGACGGCGCTTCAGTGTGGCAGAAGTTCCGCTTCATTACCTGGCCGTCAATGCGCTCGCTGTACCTCACGTCCACCATCCTCTCAATGATCTGGACGCTGGGGGATTTCAACAGCGTCTACCTGCTCACGGGTGGGGGGCCGGCAGACCTGACGCACGTGCTGGCAACGCTGGGCATCCGCTACCTGCGTCTGGACCAGGTTGACCTGTCCCTTGCGTCCATCGTCGTCGCATTGCCGCTAGTCTTGCCTCTGGTGTATTTCATGATGAAGAGATTGTCCAAATGATGTGCCTCCACGCTCCCTATCGCTCGCTGACCCCCAGGGGGGCGCCCGGCCGCCTAGAGATGGCTCGTCGGAGGCCGGTATGACCCGCTCCGTATTGAAGGTCGTCTCGACCGAAGCCAAGCTGCTGCTCATCGGCATCCCCGTGTTGATCTGGACGCTGCTGCCGATCTACCACATGGTGCTGTTCGCGCTGTCGCCCAAGGACCAGGCGACGACGGGCCAGCTCTGGCCGAAAGCACCCACACTGCGCAACTTCGAGTTCGTGTTCATGCAGAAGCATTTCTACCTGGACCATTTCTGGATCCAGCTGTGGAATTCCTTGCTGATCGCCGTGTCGGTCGGCGTGCTCACGCTGTTCGTGTCGACCTGCGCGGCCTTTGCCATCAGCCGGTTGCGGGTTCCCGGCGGCCGTACGGTGATGAACATGGCACTGTTCACCTACTTCATCCCCGCGGCCTTCCTGGCCGTGCCCATGTACAAAACCATGGGCAACTATGGCCTGCTCAACAACCAGTGGGCGCTCATCCTGGCGATGGTGACGATCGCCTCGCCGTACTGCATCTGGGTGCTCAAGCAGGCGTCGGACAAGCTGCCTTGGGAATTGGATGAAGCCGCGAAGATGGACGGGGCCACGGCCATGCAACTCTTTCGCCTCGTTTACCTGCCATTGATGGTGCCTTCGCTGGTGGCGGTGGGGACGTACGCCTTGCTGCTGGCCTGGAACGAATACCTCTACGCCTTTTTGCTGTTGTCCAAGGACGACAGCGTGACGCTGGCGGTGGCGCTGGGCAACTTCCTCTCGGCCGACGACTCGCCATGGGAACTACTCATGACCACGGGCCTTATCTACGCAATGCCGCCTGCGGCAATTTATTACGCATTCAAGCGCTATATGGTCGCGGGCCTCACGGCCGGCGCCGTCAAAAGCTGATTCACAGGGAAAACAGACAAAATGGCATCCGTCGCATTCAACAAAATCGAGAAGTCCTTCGGCAAGGTCAAGATCATTCACGGCATCAGTTTCGACATCAGCGACGGTGAATTCGTTGTGCTCGTCGGCCCCTCGGGCTGCGGCAAGTCCACGCTTTTGCGCATGCTGGCCGGGCTCGAAGAGATAACCGGTGGCGAGATTTCCATCGACGGCAAGGTCATCAACGACCTCGACTCCAAGGACCGCGACATTGCGATGGTGTTCCAGAGCTATGCGCTCTACCCGCACATGACCGTGCGCGACAACATGGCCTTCAGCCTGAAACTGCGCAAGGCCGACCAGGCGATCACCGACAAACGCGTGGGTGACGCGGCGCGCATCCTGAACCTCGACCCGTTGCTCGACCGCTTCCCGCGCGAGCTGTCAGGCGGCCAGCGCCAGCGCGTGGCCATGGGCCGGGCCATCGTGCGCGACCCCAAGGTATTCCTCTTTGACGAACCGCTGTCCAACCTGGACGCCAAGTTGCGCGTAGCGATGCGGGCCGAGATCAAGGCGCTGCATCAGCGCCTGAAGACCACGACCGTCTACGTGACGCATGACCAGATCGAGGCGATGACCATGGCCGACCGCATCGTCGTCATGCACGACGGCATCATCGAGCAGATCGGCACGCCGCTGGAGCTGTTCGACCGTCCCGGCAACCTCTTTGTCGCGCAATTCATCGGCTCGCCGTCGATGAACGTGATGAAGGGCACGCTGCGCGTCGCGGATGGCCGCACCTGGGTGGAAGCAGAGGGGCATTCCTGGCCGGCGCAGGCGCTGGCCAATGCGGTGGACGGGCAAGCGGTGGACTACGGCGTGAGGCCGACCGACCTGAAGGTGTCCACGACAGGCTCGGGCATCCCTGCCAAGGTGATCGTGATCGAGCCGACGGGCGCGGAGACCGAGCTGCTGCTGGAAGTGGGCAACAGCAAGATCATCGTCGTCATGCATGGCCGCACCGATGCGCAGCCTAACGACATCATTCACCTGGACGTGGCGCCGGGCAAGGCCCACGTCTTCAACGGCGACAGCGGCCAGCGCCTGTCGTGAGCGCGGCCATGGTCGCCGATTCATTCAAGCTGAACGGCAGGCTGGCGCTCATCACGGGCTCGTCGGCCGGCATTGGCCTGGCGCTTGCGCGCGGGCTTGGCCAGGCCGGCGCGGCGGTGGTGGTCAACGGGCGCAATGCAGCCAAGGTGCGGGAGGCCGCGGCGCTGCTGCGCAGCGAAGGCATCACGGCGCACGTGAGTGCGTTTGACGTGACGGATTCCGGGGAGGTGAAGGCAGCGGTGGAGACCATCGAGTCAACCATTGGTCCGATCAACATCCTGTTCAACAACGCGGGCATGCAGATCCGCAATCCGCTGGAAGAGTTTGCCGAAGAGGACTGGCACAAGCTCATGCGCACCAACCTCGACAGCGTCTTCATGGTGGGCCAGGCCGTGGCACGCAAGATGATCCCGCGCAAGCGCGGCAAGATCATCAACATCTGCTCGGTGCAAAGCGAGATCGGCCGACCGGGCATCTCGCCCTATATGGCGACCAAAGGTGCGGTGAAGATGCTGACCAAGGGCATGGCGATCGACTGGGGTCCGCATGGCCTTCAGTGCAATGCAATCGGGCCGGGGTACTTCAAGACCGAGCTGAACGAGAAGCTATCGTCGGATGAGAAATTCAATTCCTGGCTGATCGGCCGCACGCCGAGCCGGCGTTGGGGCGAAGTGCATGAACTGGCGGGGGCGGCGGTGTTTCTGGCCAGCGATGCGTCCAGCTTCATGAACGGGCATGTGCTGTATGTCGATGGCGGGGTCACCGCCCAACTTTGATTTTTTGTGAGCTGAACTTCAATGAATATGCGCGCCATCGTCTGCCATGCCCCGCTGGATCTGCGCTTTGACTCGCAGGCAGTCGAGCCCGTTGGCCCGAAGCAGATGCGCGTGCGTGTTGCCTTCGGCGGCATCTGCGGCTCGGACCTGCACTACTTCCAGCACGGCGGCTTCGGCACGGTGCGCATCAAGGAGCCGATGGTGCTGGGGCATGAAGTTTCGGGCATCGTGAGCGAAGTGGGCAACGAAGTCGCGGGTTTCGCACCCGGGCAACGCGTGGCTGTGTCGCCATCGCGTCCCTGCGGCGTCTGCAAATACTGCCAGCTCGGCCAGCACAACCATTGCCTGGACATGCGTTTCTACGGCAGCGCGATGCGTTTTCCCCACGTGCAGGGCGCATTCCGCGAAACGCTGGTGATCGACCAGACGCAGGCCTACGCCGTGTCCGAAGATATTTCATTGTCGGAGGCTGCGCTGGCTGAGCCGCTGTCGGTCGGCCTGCATGCCATCAATCGCGCAGGCGTCGTGTTCGGCAAGAAAGTGCTGGTCACCGGTTGCGGGCCCATCGGCGCCTTGCTGATCGCGGGCCTGCGGCGCGCCGGGGTAGCCGAGATTGTGGCGGTGGACATTGCGGAGTTGCCGCTGGCGTGCGCGCTCAAAATGGGTGCGGACAAAGCCATCAACCTGTCGGCGCAGCCCGATGCGCTGGCGCCGTATGCGCTGGAGAAGGGCTACTTCGACGTCATGTTCGAGGCCTCGGGCAATGAACGCGCGCTGCTGTCCGGGCTCCAGGTCGTCGCCCCGCGTGGCGTGATTGTGGCCGTGGGGCTGGGCGGCGACATCAAGATCCCGATGAACGCGCTGGTGGCACGGGAGATCGATCTGCGCGGCACCTTCCGCTTCCACCCTGAGTTCGCGGTGGCGGTGGAGTTTTTGAACAAGCGCCTGATCGATGGCCGGCCGGTTATCACCGATATCATGAACTTCGACCAGGCGACGGATGCCTTCAAGCTGGCCGGCGACAAGGGCAGGGCCATGAAGGTGCTGCTGCAGTTTGCGCCCGATGCTGCGGCCAGGGCCGGGCTTGCGCAGGCCGGGGTCTGAGGCGCGGGAAATCGCGCCTCGAATTTATCCACCACAAATTCATGAATACGAACACGGAGCTTTTTTGACCACCTTCACCAAAGTCATTCTCTACACAGACGACGCCGACGGCCTCGCGAAGTTTCGCGAAGAGCAGGTTCCGCTGCCAGAGGGCAATCCGCAATCCATGCTGTCCACGCTGATGCCTTCAGGTGGCTACCAGTTGCGCCACAGCCCGGTAGGTTTTCGCAGCCAGTTTCATTGCTCGCCGCACGGCCAGTGGGTATTCATTCTGGGCGGCGAGATGGAGATCGGCCTGCAGGGTGGAATTTCCCGCATCTTCAAGCCCGGACAGCATTTCTACTCCGCGGACCTGCTGCCGGCCGGCGCCACCTTCGATCCGGCCGTGCATGGCCATTGGAGCCGCCAGGCAGGTTCGGACCCGTTGGTCACCTTGTTTGTGCGAGGCTAAAGGAACCCCATGGCCACCATGAAAAACGTCCACGGCAACACGGTTGACCACATCGGGGAAGCCATCGTCGCGGGCCGTTATACCGCCGGCATGTCCATGCCGCCGGAGCCGGTGCTTTGCGAGGAACTGGGCGTGAGCCGCACGGTGGTGCGCGAAGCGGTCAAGTCACTGATCGCCAAGGGGCTGGTTACCACCGGGCCCAAAGTGGGCACCCGCGTGCTGACCGAGGAACACTGGAACTGGTTCGATCCCGACGTCATCGCCTGGAAGGCCAAGGCCGGCATCACGCCCGAATTTTTACGCGACCTGCTGGAACTGCGGCGCCTGGTGGAACCAGCCGCCGTGCGCATGGCCGCCGAGCGGGCCACCGCGGAAGAGATCGCCGGGATCGAGGATGCCTATGCCGGTATGAAGCGCGCCGTGGAAGGCGGCGGCGACTACGTCACCTACGACCTGCGTTTTCACCAGGGCCTGCTGCGTGCCGCGCACAACCGCATGCTGGTCCAGATGAGCAAGGCGCTCAGTGCCTTGCTGCGCACCAGCTTTGAAATTTCCACCATCCGCAAGGACGGGCCCAAGCGCTCCCTGCCGCTGCATCGGGCGGTGCTGGATGCGGTGATCGCGCGCAACCCGGTCAAGGCCGAAAAAGCCATTCTGGTGCTGATTGACGGCGCGCACGAGGATATCGAGCTGGTGCTCGGTTCGCGGCGCCGTTTGCCCAAACTGAGCAATCCGGCCAAGCAGCTGAAAGCAGCTTGAGCCTGAGGTGCGGAATTGGGCTTTTGCAGCCTTATGCCGCGCCGGACAGTTGCATGGCGGCGTCCACGCAGTGGGATCGCCGCCGTTAGCGCTTAGCGGCCGGTAAACGAGCCGGGACCGCCAGGCCGGCGGGGCCCGTTGCCCCGGCCGCCGCCGCCACCACCGCCGCCATTACCACCACCAGAGCGGTTGCCGCCCCGGTAGTTGCCACGGTTGCCGCCTGTGGGCTGGCCGGAGGACGGGAAACCCGAGGAGGCGTGGCTGGCGGGTTGCTGGTTGTCAAAGTCGTTGCGCGGCTCCCTCGGCTCGCTGCGGGGTGCGCGTGGCTGCTGGTCGTCCCGCGGCGGGCGCTGCGCCTGCTGGCGTGGCGGCTGGCCGTTCTGTGAGTAGCCCGAAGCCTGTCGTGGCTGGCCGGGGTTGGGTGTGCGGGGACCGCGGCCGCTGCCGCCGCCGTTACCGCCACCACCGTTGCCGCCGCCGGCGGGGCCGCGTCCGCGCGCGCCGCCATTGCCGCCACCGTTACCACCGCCTGCGCCGCGCGCGGGCTGTGCGCCCTTGGTGTCGCGGATGCGCTGCATCATCTCGGTGCGGGCGGCCTTGGCCGCTGCCTGCATTACGTCGCGGCTGGGCGGCTTGCCCAGGCCGCCCCAGATGGTCTGGCGGCCCATGGCCAGCGGCTCGGCGCGCTCGCCGGGCTCAGCTTCAAAACCGGGGACTATGACTTTTTCGATGTTTTGCTTGGTGAAGCGCTCGATGTCCTGCATGAAGCCTTCTTCATCGAGGCAGACCAGGCTGACGGCTTCGCCGCTGTTGCCAGCGCGGCCGGTGCGGCCGATGCGGTGCACGTAGTCTTCGCTCACGTTCGGGATTTCGTAGTTCACGACGTGGGGCAACTCGTCGATGTCGATGCCGCGGGCGGCGATGTCAGTGGCCACCAGGGCGCGAATCGTTCCGCTCTTGAAATCGGCCAAGGCCTGGGTGCGGGCGGTCTGGCTCTTGTTGCCGTGCAACGCCATCGCAGGGATGCCGTTTTTGGTCAGGTGTTCGGCCACGTTGTTGGCTCCGAACTTGGTGCGGGTGAACACCAGAACCTGGCTCCAGTTGTGCTCGTTGATGATGTGGGTCAGCAGCGCTTTTTTCTTGGCTCGCCCGACGGGGTGGATGGTCTGCGTGATGCGCTGCACCGTGGTGTTGCGCGGCGTGACCTGGATGGATTCGGGGTTCTTCAGCAGGCCGTTGGCCAGCTCGCGGATTTCGTCGCTGAACGTTGCGCTGAACAGCAGCGATTGCTTTTGTTTAGGCACCAGGGCCAGCACCTTCTTGATGTCGTGGATGAAACCCATGTCCAGCATGCGGTCGGCTTCGTCCAGCACAAGGATTTGCACCTGGCTCAGGTCCAGCGTCCCCTGGCTTGCGTGGTCCAGCAGGCGGCCGGGGGTGGCGACCAGGATGTCTACGCCGCGGCGCAGCTTTTCAATCTGGGCACCCATGCCGACGCCGCCGAACATCACCATGGAGGTGAGGTCGGTGTATTTGCCGTAGGTGCGCACGCTTTCTTCGACCTGGGCTGCGAGTTCTCGGGTGGGGGTCATGATCAGGGCGCGCACGGCGTTGACGCCGCGGCGGTTGGTCAGGCGCGCTTCAGTGGAAAGGCGTTGCAGCAGGGGAAGGGTGAATGCTGCGGTCTTGCCGGTGCCGGTCTGGGCGCCGCCCAGCAGGTCGACACCCTTGAGCACGGCGGGGATTGCCTGGGCCTGGATGGGGGTAGGGGTGTCGTAGCCTTGCTCGAGCACGGCCTTCAGAATGGCCGGAGCCAGATTCAATTCTTCAAATGTCATGATGTTGCGCCTGTGTGGCGCTTTAGATCGGCCTGTTGGGCGCCTTGTTGAAAGGCAAACCCGCCAGTCAAAGGCAGATGGGGTCAGAAAGTGGGCCGAAAACATCGTAAGCAGCCACTTGAAGCGGTACCCGGATGTGCCCAAATGTTGAAGGCAACTGGAGCCAGCAACAACTGTATTGTCGCACAGCAACGATAATGGGAGCATTCACGCATAAAACACGCTTTGCCAAAAGGCGGTTGCGCCCAGGCGCGGCGTGTCGTTCCAGCCCGCAAGAAAACCTGCCGGGCAGCCCGTAAAACTACTTTTCGGGCCGCCGGCAGCCCGTTTTCTGGCATTGTTTTTTCATTTTTACCAAAGTAATCCTGATGGCTCAGTACGTATTTACTATGAACAAGGTCGGCAAAATCGTGCCGCCCAAGCGCCATATCCTCAAAGAGGTGTCGCTCAGTTTCTTCCCGGGCGCCAAGATCGGCGTGCTGGGCACCAACGGTTCCGGCAAGTCCACGCTGCTCAAGATCATGGCTGGCCTGGATACGGAAATCGAGGGCGAAGCCACTCCCATGCCGGGTCTGAACATCGGCTACCTGCCGCAGGAACCCAAGCTCGACCCCGAGCACACGGTGCGTGAAAGCGTGGAAGCCGGCATGGGCGCGGTATTCGCGGCCAAGGCCCAGCTCGAAGCTGTGTACACGGCTTACGGGGAGCCCGATGCCGACTTCGATGCGTTGGCCGCCGAGCAGGCCCGCCTGGAAGCCATCATCGCGACCGCCGGCACCGATTCCGAGCACCAGCTTGAAATCGCCGCCGACGCGCTGCGGCTTCCGCCCTGGGACGCCAAGATCGGCGTGCTCTCGGGCGGCGAAAAACGCCGCGTGGCCCTGTGCAGCCTGCTGTTGTCCCGGCCCGACATGCTGCTGCTTGACGAACCCACCAATCACCTGGACGCCGAATCGGTGGACTGGCTGGAGCAGTTCCTGCAGCGCTTTTCGGGCACCGTGGTGGCCATCACCCACGACCGCTACTTCCTGGACAACGCCGCCGAGTGGATCCTGGAGCTGGACCGCGGCCACGGAATCCCCTGGAAGGGCAACTACAGCAGCTGGCTGGACCAGAAGGGCGAGCGCCTGGCGCAGGAGCAAAAGGGCGAGGAAGCCCGCGCCAAGGCCCTGAAGAAAGAACTTGAGTGGTCACGCCAGAACCCCAAGGCGCGCCAGGCCAAGAGCAAGTCGCGCCTGGCCCGTTTTGAAGAGCTTTCCGATTTCGAATACCAGCAGCGTAACGAAACCCAGGAAATCTTCATACCTGTGGCCGAGCGCCTGGGCAATGAAGTCATCGAATTCAAGAATGTCAGCAAATCCTTCGGCGACCGCCTGCTGATCGACAACCTCAGCTTCCAGGTGCCCGCAGGTGCCATCGTCGGCATCATCGGCCCCAACGGCGCAGGCAAGTCCACGTTGTTCAAGCTGATCGCCGGCAAGGAAACGCCGGACAGCGGTGAAGTTGCCATCGGCAAGACCGCGCGCATGGCTTTCGTCGACCAGCACCGCGATGATCTGGCCAATGAAAAAACCGTCTGGGAAGACATCTCGGGCGGCCTGGACATGCTGACCGTCGGCAAGTTCACCATGCCCAGCCGCGCCTATGCAGGCCGCTTCAACTTCAACGGTGCCGACCAGCAAAAACGCGTCGGCATGCTGTCGGGCGGAGAGCGCGGGCGCCTGCACCTGGCCAAGACCCTGATCGCGGGCGGCAACGTGCTGATGCTTGATGAACCCTCGAACGATCTGGATGTGGAAACCCTGCGCGCGCTCGAAGACGCGTTGCTGGAATTCGCCGGCTCCGTGCTGGTGATCAGCCATGACCGCTGGTTCCTGGACCGCATCGCCACCCACATCCTGGCCGCCGAAGGCGACAGCCAGTGGACCTTCTTCAACGGTAACTACCAGGAGTACGAAGCCGACAAGAAGAAGCGCTTGGGTGAAGAGGGCGCCAAACCGAAGCGCGTGCGCTTCAAGGCACTGCACTAAGCTCGGGGAACTTGGCCATGACAGACCAGGAGGTCCTGGAAAAAACCCGTCACTGGCTCGAAAAAGCCGTGATCGGGCTCAACCTGTGCCCGTTCGCCAAGGCGGTCTACGTCAAGAACCAGGTGCGGCTGGTGGTAAGCCATGCGAAACACGCGGATGGCCTGCTCGAAGAACTGGATCGCGAACTGGATCTGCTGGCGGCTACGCCGGCCGAAGAAGTCGACACCACGCTGCTGATTCACCCCACGCTGTTTGACGATTTCCTGGACTTCAACGATTTCCTGGAAATCGCCGAAGGCGTGGTGGATGAGCATGGCCTCGAAGGCGTGATCCAGCTGGCCAGTTTTCACCCGCAGTTCCAGTTCGATGGCACCGCGCCCGACGACATTGGCAACTACACGAACCGCGCGCCCTTTGCCATCCTGCATTTGCTGCGTGAGGAAAGCGTGGCACGGGCCGTGGAGGCGTTTCCCGAGGCTGAGGCCATCTTTGAGCAGAACATCGCGACACTAGAAAAGCTGGGCCACACGGGCTGGAAGGCGCTGGGCCTTTAGCGCCGCGGGCATCGGCTCTACCTGGGCAAATGCTGCTTGAGCACCTCCTGCAGCTGCGCGAAGTTAAAGGGCTTGGTTACGTAGCCGCTGGCACCCAGGCGCAAGGCTTCCTCCAGCCGCTCTGACTCCGCGCTGGCCGACAGGAATACAAAGGGCACCTGTTTGAGGGCAGGTTCCGATTGCAGCGCGGCCAGAACTTCCATGCCGTTCATCAGCGGCATCATCACATCGCAAAAAATCAGGTCCGGTTGCTGCTCTCTGGCAACTTGCAGGCCGGCATGGCCGTCGGCCGCTGCCAGGCCTTCGTGGCCCTCCAGCCGGACAAAGCGCAGCAGGTTGTCCCGGATATGGGATTCATCTTCAATCACCAGAATGCGCGCCATTTTTCTTTCGCATTGAAGGCCCCGCATTTCGTCGTTGGCGGGGCTGATTTCCCTGAACCAGCTAGCAGGCTCTGTCGCAGTGCCGGGCTGGTGCCCATCTTATAGCCTTACCCCGGTTTCCCCAATCTGCCCGGTGCGCGGGCAAGTTTGGCCAGGTTCCGCGACTCAGATCGTGACGGTAAAGCGCGTGCCCTGGCCCACGACGCTGGTTACGTTGATGTGGCCGCCGTGCAGGTCAACCGAATTTTTGACGATGGCCAGCCCCAGGCCCGTGCCCTGGATTTCGCCGACATTGCTGGCCCGATGGAACCATTCGAAGAGGTGGGGAAGCTCTTCGGCCGGAATGCCTATACCCTGGTCCGCCACCTCAAAGGCCACACGTCCCTCTGACGAAAACACACGGAAAGAGACTTTTCCGCCTTGCGGCGAATACTTGATGGCGTTGGACAGCAGGTTGCCGAAGATATGGCGCAGCAGCTTTTCATCAAAAAGCCCGGCCTCCGGCCGCGCCTCGAATTCCAGGGCCAGCTCGCAGCCCGCCTCTGAATGCTGGATGCGCGCATCCTCCACAAGGTTTTGGCAAAGCAGTTGCAGATTGATCTCCGCCGGCTGGAACGCCAGCATTTGCGCTTCCACCTTGCCCAGCAGCAGCACGCGGTCCAGCATCTGGGTCATGCGCTGCACGCCGGTTTCTATGGTGGCTATGACGTCGGCTTTTTCGGGCTCGGGCAGGCGGTCGCCGTAGTGCTTGAGGAGTTCGGCGGACGACAGGATGAAGGCCAGCGGCGTCCGGAATTCGTGTGAGGCCACCGAGATGAAGCGCGACTTCATGTCATTGAGCTCGGTCTGCCGCTGCAGGGTCTGGCGCTGCGTCAGCTCGGCCTGCAGGCGGGCCGTGGCGTCCACCACGAAGATGAGCGTCGCCTCGCGCTTGCCCCATTCGATCTGCACGGCGGAAAGCTCCAGCGAGCGTACTTCGCCGGTCTGGGTGATCACGCGAAAGCCGTACATCGAATCCACCTCGTCGCCGCGCAACCGGCGTTCGTGGCGATCGCGCATGACCGGCAGGTCGTCGGGGTGAACGGTCGCCGTATAGGGCTGGGACAGCAGGTACTCCCGAGGGTGGCCCACGATGCGCTCCAGACTGGGGTTGGCAAATACCATGCGGCCGTCCTGCACCACCACCACGCCGACACCGACGTTTTCAATCACCGTGCGGTAGCGCTCTTCCGATTTACGCAATTCATCCAGCGCCTGATAGCGTTCAATCGCACTGCTGACGTGGTTGGCGACAAAGGAGAGGATATCGGCGTCCGAGTCGCTGTAGGCCACGCCCGGCTCATAGCCCTGCACCGCGAGTACGCCGCCAATGGCGCCGCGTATGTGCATGGGCACGCCCAGCCAGGAACTGAACGTCATGTCGCCACTGCCTTCCGTCACGTCACCAGCGGCTTCCAGTACCTTGAGGCGCATGGTGTCAATAATTTGCGGCTTGCCGGTACTCAGGACAAATTCGGTCAGGCCCCTGCGGTACGGCACATTGCTCAGTTGCAACGCATCGCCATCGCGCTCATCCACGTAATAGGGGAAATCTTTTCGGTGTTTCTGCGCGTCGTACAGGCACACATAGCAGTTTTTGGCATACAGCAGCTCTCCCAGCAAGCCGTGAACCGACTGCAGGAAATCGTAGAAAGAGAGATCTGCGGCCGCCCGCTCGGCAATGCGGTAGAAGACCCGTTGCAGGGTTTCAGCTTTTTTTTGCTCCTGTGCCTCGGCCTGTAGCTCGCGGGTTCGCTGTTCCAGCCACAGGCTGGCGGAGGTTTCCTGCTTCTGCTTTTCAAGCTGCAAATTCCGGTAGTCGGCCTCCAACGCCCAGTATTGCTGTTGCAGCTGCTTGAGCTGGAGTTGCAGGTCGGCGTCGGACGGCATGGCGCGGCTTTCGTGCTTCGTAGAAGGTGGCTGCCGTGATGGCTGCGCCTGGGTTTCATTATGCGGCTTTGGTGGGGGCGCACACACGCATGTATCGTGGCGTTTTCCCTGTGGCCAGCTTCATTTTTTTCCCGGCTTCCATGGATGCTCGGAGGCGCTCGGCCTGAAAAAGCCGCACGCATACCATGGTGTTTTCCGCACCGCTGACGTTCAGCCCTTTACCTTTGTAGCCAGCCAGCGCGTGGCCAACTGCACCCAGTAAGTGCCACCCAGCGGAATGAGGTCATCGTTGAAATCGTAGCTCGGGTTGTGCAGCGTGCAGGGCCCTTCGCCATGGCCCATTTCGCGGTGTGCGCCGTCGCCGTTGGAGATAAAACAGTAGGCGCCGGGCTTAGCCTGCAACATGTAGGCGAAATCCTCAGCGCCCATGGTGGGCTCCTGCGCCAGCACATTGGCCGGCCCGACGATGTCGCCCATCACCTGCCGTGCAAAATCGGCTTCGGCAGGGCTATTGACGGTAGGCGGGTAGTTGCGCGTGAACCTGAACTCGCAGCGCGCCTCAAAGGCAGCGCAGGTATGCTCGGCAACCTCTTTCATGCGCTTTTCGATCAGGTCCAGCACCTCGATGCTGAAGGTGCGCACCGTGCCCTGCAGTTCGCAGAAGTCGGGCACCACGTTGGTCGCCTCACCCGCGTGGATCATGGTTACCGAGATGACGCCTGCGTCCACCGGCTTCTTGTTGCGGCTGATGATGGTCTGGAAGCCCTGCACCATCTGGCAGGCCACTGGCACCGGGTCTATACCGTTGTGCGGCATGGCGGCATGGCTGCCTTTGCCGCGTATGGTGATCCTGAATTCGTTGCTCGAAGCCATCACCGGCCCCCCGCTGACGGCGAATGTGCCTACAGGCGCACCTGGCCAGTTGTGCATGCCGAAGACCGCTTCCATCGGGAACTTCTCGAACAGGCCGTCCTTGATCATCTCGCGTGCGCCCCCGCCGCCTTCTTCGGCCGGCTGGAAGATCAGGTAGACCGTGCCTTCAAAGTCGCGGTTTTTGGCGAGGTGATGCGCCGCAGCCAGCAACATTGCGGTATGGCCGTCATGGCCGCAGGCGTGCATCTTTCCGGCGTGTTTGCTCGCGTGGGAAAACTTGTTGAACTCCTGCATTGGAAGCGCGTCCATGTCGGCGCGAAGGCCCACTGCACGGCCGCAAGCGCCGCCGTCGTGTCCGTGCACGATACCCACCACGCCCGTGGTTCCCATGCCGCGATGAACAGGGATGCCCCACGATTCAAGTTTTTGGGCCACTACGTCCGCAGTGCGTACTTCCTGAAAGCAGAGCTCAGGATGTGCATGGATGTCCCGTCGAAGGGCGGCGATTTCGGCAGTTTCTGCCAGGATGGAGTCAATGATTTTCATGACAATTTTCCTTAAAAAAACATGTTAACCAGACCGGGCCGGTCGTGCAGGAATTCAAATTCGACCCTCTTCAACGGCATGGCATGCCACACGCATGTGGTTCACGGCAAGGAGTTGCGGCAGTTCGTTGCTGCAACGTGCATTGGCATGCGGGCACCGCGGATGGAAGGCGCAGCCGCTGGGCGGGTTCAGCGGGTTGGGCACTTCACCCGACACTGGCGTGCGGGCCCGGCCGGTGTCGTGCATCTTGGGGATGGCATCCAGCAGCATGCGTGTGTAGGGATGGCGCGGTGTGTCGAACAGGCTGTGCTTGTCGGCCATCTCGACCAGGCGGCCCAGGTACATCACACCGACCCGGTCGCTCACGTGGCGCACCACTGCGAGGTTGTGCGAGATGAACAGGTAAGTCAGGCCGCGTTTTCGCTGCAGGTCTTTCATGATGTTGAGCACCTGTGCCTGCACGCTCACGTCCAGCGCAGAGGTCGGCTCGTCGCAGACCAGGAACTCGGGCTCCGTGGCCAGCGCGCGTGCGATCGAGATGCGCTGGCGCTGCCCGCCCGAGAATTGATGCGGATACTTGGGCATGTCCAGCGCAGACAGGCCCACCGACCTCAGTAGTTCGTCCACGCGTTCCTTGAGTGCTGCACTGTCACTCAGGATGCCATGCTCGTGCAATGGTTCGGCGATGATGTCTTCCACCGTCCAGCGCGGGTTCAGGCTGGCATAGGGGTCCTGAAAAATCATCTGGATGCGTCTGCGCAATTGCCGGCCTTGGGGTGTCTTGAAAGCGGCATGCGCATCCTGGCCGTCAAAGGTCAATCCACCGCGCGTCGGTTCATAGAGACCTACCAGCAGGCGGGCTACGGTGCTTTTGCCACAGCCTGATTCGCCCACCAGTGCCAGCGTCTTGCCTCTTTCGATGTCGAAGCTCACGCCGTCCACGGCTTTAAGCAGCAGCCTGGGCTTGCGCTCGAGCACCCGGTTCAACCAGGGTGGCGACACATCGAAGGTTTTCGCAAGGTCGTGGGCTTGGACTAACGCTCCCACGCTTGTCGCTTCGCGTATTTCGCTGCCCCCCGAGGGGGCCGATTTTCCTTGGGGCGGCCCGGCGGAAAATTCTCCTGCGCTGACTTGGGACGTGCTCAAAATGTCGCTCATGCCGCCACCCCGGCGTGCGTGTCATGCAGCCAGCAGGCCGCCCGCGTGGCACCGGCCGGCATCAGGTCGGGCCGCTCCTGGCGACAGCGGTCGAAGGCTTTTGGGCAGCGCGGGTTGAAGGCGCAGCCCCGGGGAATGGCGTTCAGGCGAGGCATGGCACCATCGATCTGGTAGAGGCGCTCACGCTCCACGGTGATGTCGGGGATCGCGGCCATCAGGCCCGCCGTATAGGGGTGCGAGGGGTGGTTGATCACCTGGTGCACCGGGCCTATCTCGGCGATCCGCCCGGCATACATCACGGCCACACGGTCGCAGGTTTCGGCGATCACGCCCATGTCGTGGGTGATCAGCATGACGGCGGCGCCGCGCTGCCTGCAGATGTTTTTGAGCAGGGTGATGATTTGTGCCTGGATCGATACGTCAAGGGCGGTGGTCGGTTCGTCGGCCACGATGAGCTTGGGCTCGGCTGCCAGGGCCAGGGCGATCACCACGCGCTGGCGCATGCCGCCCGAGAACTGGTGTGGGTAGTGGTCTATGCGCTGTGCGGCGGCGGGAATGCCGGTGTCATCCAGCAGTTCGATGGCGCGCGCCCGGGCTTCCTGCGCGCTGACAGGCAAATGCGCCTGGATGGTTTCCACCAACTGCCGGCCTATGGTGTAGAGCGGATTGAGGGAGGTTAGCGGGTCCTGGAAGATCGCACCTATCTTGCGCCCCCGGATATGGCGCATGCGCTCATGAGGCAGGTTGTCGATGCGCTCACCCTCGAGCAGGATCTGGCCGCCCGCCACGCGCCCGGGCGGCTCCAGCAGGCCGATGATGGCTGCGCCGGTCAAGGACTTGCCCGCGCCCGATTCACCAACCACGCCAAGAATTTCTCCGGGTGCGATGTCAAACGTGATGTCGTCCAGTGCACGCAGCGTGCCACGCCGGCCGGGAAACTCGACCACCAGGTTCTTGATTTGTAAAAGACTCATTGACGGTTCAGCTCACGAAGTGAGCGATGAGTAAGGTTTTTCTGCCGGGCCGCCCCAAGGAAAAATGCGCTCCCTCTGGGGCAGCGTAGTACACGAAGTGACAAGCGTGGGGGCATTCATTTTTCGGCCTACCTTAGACGGGGATTGAGGGCATCACGCAACCAGTCACCAAGCAGGTTCACGCTCAGCGCAATCAATACCAGCATCAGGCCCGGAAACACGGTGATCCACCACTCGCCCGAGAACAGGTAATCGTTGCCGACGCGGATCAGCGTACCCAGCGAGGGTGAGGTGGGCGGCGCGCCCACGCCCAGGAAAGAGAGGGTGGCTTCAGTGATGATGGCAGTCGCCACCTGGATGGTGGCAAGCACCAGCACCGGCCCCATCACATTGGGCAGCACATGGCGCCGCATGATGCGCAGGGGCGTGACACCGGTGACGCGTGCGGCCTGTACATATTCCTTGCTGCGTTCCACCATGGTGGAGCCGCGCACGGTACGCGCGTATTGCACCCAGCCCGACTGCCCCATCGAAATAGACAGAATCAGCACGCCCATGGCGAGGAGCTGGCTTGCATCCGGGAACACCGCGCGGCCCACACCGGCGATCAGCAGCGCGACCAGGATGGGTGGAAAAGACGACATCACATCGCATACGCGCATCAGGGCCGAGTCGATCCAGCCGCCGCGAAAGCCTGCCAGCAAGCCCAGCGACACGCCGGCCAGCATGGACAGGATGACAGAGGCCACTCCCACGACCAGCGAGATGCGCGCGCCATACATCAGCGCCGACAAAATGTCGCGCCCCTGATCGTCGGTGCCCAGCAGGTATTTCGAACTGCCCTGCGCGCTCCAGGCCGGCGGCAGGCGCGCATCGCTGAGCTCCAGCGTGCTCAGGTTGAACGGATCGTGCGGGGCCACCCAGCCCGCAAACACCGAGCAAAAAATGCAGACCAGCGCAATGGCAGCCGCCACCATCGCAACCGGCGAGGTGCGAAAGCTGTGGCCCACATCGCTGTCAAACCAGCGCGCAAGAGTTTTTGTCATCAAAAGAAAGAGCAATCCATACAACCAAAGACGAGCAAAGCGAGACCTGTGCCAGCAACAGCGCGGAACCGGCTTTGCCGGGCCGCTGCTGTTGTCCCCTGCAGGGGAGAGGCCGTTACGCGAAGCGAAAAGGCAACAGGGGGGAGGTTACCTTCAGCGCGGAACCGGCTTTGCCGGGCCGCTGCTGTTGTCCCCTGTGGGGGCTACGCGAAGCGAGAAGGCGACAGGGGGGGCTACTTCTTTACAGTCATCCACTTGAAGAACATGAAGTTGTCGGCCAGCTGAACCAGCTCGACCTTTTTGTTCATGCCCCAGGCCAGCGACTGCTGGTGCAGCGGTATGTGGCCGACGTCGGCTCCGTGGATGTCGAACGCTTCTTTAATCATGGCATTGCGCTTGGCCTTGTCGGTTTCGGACTGAACCTTTTTGGTCAGCTCGTCAACTTTCGGGTTGCAATACGCGCCCAGGTTGAACTGGCCGGTGCCTTTGTCGTCGACACAGGCGACCAGGGCATTCAGTGCGTTGTGGGCGTCATAGGTGCCGGGTGTCCAGCCCAGCATGTAAAAGCTGGTGTCGCGGCGCAAAATCTTGGGGAAATAGGTGCCTTTGGTTTCAGCCTGGAGGTTGATCTTGACGTTGATGCGCGAAAGATTGGCGGCCACAGCCTGGCAAATCCGGCTGTCGTTCACATAACGGTCATTCGGGCAGTTCATGGACACTTCAAAGCCGCTCGCATAGCCGGCATCTGCCATCAACTTTTTGGCCGCTTCTGGGTCATAAGGCAAGCGCTTGTTCTGGTCGGCCTGGAAGCCGTTGATGCCGGGGCCGATCAGCAACGCCGTCGGGTTGGAGCCGCCGCGCATCACGGTTTTCTTGATGCCTTCGATGTCGATTGCCTGGTAGAAGGCCTGGCGCACGCGTTTGTCCTTGAACGGATTTTTGCCCTTCACGCTGGAATACAGGAGCTCGTCGCGTTTTTGGTCCATGCCCAGGAAAATGGTGCGCAGCTCTGGTCCGGCCAGAACACGGGTTGCGGCGTTGCTGTTGACGCGGTCAATATCCTGCACCGGCACGGGCTCCATCACGTCGACTTCACCGGACAGCAAGGCTGCCACGCGCGTGGCGTCGTTGCCGATGGGCGTGTAGATCACTTCCTGAACGTTGCCTTCAATCTTGCCCCAATAGGTGCCGTTGCGGACAAAGGTGGTGCGCACATTGGGTTGACGCTCCCGTACCCGGTAAGGGCCGGTGCCGTTGGCACGGAAGGACGCGGCGTTTTCAATGCCTTTACGGCGGTCCACCGGTTTGGTCGCCTGGTTGGTTTCGCACCATTTCTTGCTCATGATGTAAACCAGCGACAGCACTTCGGGCAGGATGGGGAAGGGCGTCTTGGTCTCGATCTCCACCGCGTAGTCGTTGACCTTGCGCACCTCCTTGAGGTCGTTGGTGTAGCTCTTCATGTCGGAGCCGTCAGCCTGTGTGCGGTTAATGCTGAACACCACGTCATCGGCGGTGAACGGGGTTCCGTCATGAAACTGCACGCCCTTGCGCAGCTCAAAGCGCCACACATTGGGTGAGGTCTGTTTCCAGGAGGTTGCCAGGCCTGGTGCCAGGCTCAGGTCCTTGTTGCGAATGACCAGCCCTTCGAACGCATTGCCCGTCACGCTGAGCTGCAGCGACTCATTGAATGAGTGTGGATCCATGGACAGCGCGTCGCCCTGGTTGGCGACCCGCAGGGTTTGCGCCGAGGCGGCAAAACTGGCGGCGGCGAGGGTGCACAGCACGGCAGCTGAAAGCAGGTTGGGCTTGAATTTCATCAGGAACTCCTTATGGAAGCTGGGAAGGGATGAGGACGTCGCGGGGTTAAAACGGGGCGTAAAAGTACGACTAGTGGGCGGAATTGCCGATGCGCAACCTGGGGTCCACTGCAAAGTAGAGCAGGTCGACGACCAGGTTGATGACCACAAAAATCAGCGCAATCAGGCACAGGTAAGCGGCCATGACGGGGATGTCGGCAAAAGTCACTGCCTGGATGAACAGCAGGCCCATGCCAGGCCACTGAAACACGGTTTCGGTGATGATGGCAAAGGCGATCAGCCCGCCCAGTTGAAGGCCGGTGATGGTCATCACCGGGACCAGCGTGTTGCGCAAGGCATGGCCGAAATGGATGGCCCGGTCGGGCAGGCCGCGGGCCCGCGCGAACTTGATGTAGTCGGTGCGCAATACCTCCAGCATTTCGGCGCGCACCAGCCGCATGATCAACGTGAGCTGAAAGACTGCCAGCGTCACGGCCGGCAGGACGATGTGGTGCCAGCCATCGGCCTTGAAGAGGCCTGTGCTCCACCAGCCGATCTGCACCGTCTCGCCACGGCCAAAGCTCGGGAACCAGCCCAGGCCCACGGCGAACACCAGGATCAGCAGGATGCCGATCAGGAAAGTGGGCAGGGAAACA
The DNA here is from genome assembly GCF_056405995.1 of Polaromonas sp. P1_E11. Taxonomy (NCBI): domain Bacteria; kingdom Pseudomonadati; phylum Pseudomonadota; class Betaproteobacteria; order Burkholderiales; family Comamonadaceae; genus Polaromonas; species Polaromonas sp. P1_E11. The sequence continues at coordinate 824,713 of NZ_JBFUBA010000001.1, read as the reverse complement.
CCCAGCAGGGACACCGTCATGAACACCTGGCTCAGGAACGAGCCGCGGCGCAGCGCCGAATAGACCCCCATCGGGATACCGATGAGAAGGGCCAAAAGGGCCGCCACCAGCGCCAGCTCCAGCGTGGCGGGGAAGCGTTCGGAAATCAGGCGCGACACCTTGGCGCCCTGCCGCAGGCTCAGGCCGAATTCGCCCTGCGCGGCGTTGACCAGGAAATGCCAGAACTGAACGATAAACGGCCGGTCCAGGCCCAGGTCGGTACGCAGCTGCCTGATCTGCGCGGGTGTAGCGTCCTGCCCCAGAAGAAACACCACCGGGTCGCCGACATACTGAAAGAGCATGAAGGCAATCAAGGCGACCACGACCATCACGATCACGGCCTGGATCAGGCGGCGCAGAATAAAAGCAAGCATCGGCCAAAGAAAAAGTGTCGGACGATACTAGCAGAGCAACAGTCGTGCCGACACAGGGGTTTACTTTAGGGTTAAAGAAATTCGCAATCTGCGTCAATCTACTGTGACCCGCCCCAAATCGGCGCTTCCGGCTTTTTTGGGGGGCTGCGTCAGGCTTTATTTCAGTGCGGTGCCGCGGGGGCTTTGCACGGCAGGGACTGGATTTTTTTGGGGGGCAGTTGGGTCAGGCAGTCCGGCGTTTGGCCCTCAAAGCCGTTGCAGTTTTTTGCGCACCAGGTGGATGTTGCTGCGCAGCGCATACAACTCGTCGGTGTAAGACAGGGGAACGGTGATTTTTTCGGCGCGGCTTTCCAGGCTGTTGAGTTCTTCCAGCAAGGCCGCGTTGCCGCTGTTTTCCCCGGAGCTTTCCACGCGGTTTTCGATGTCGCGCAGCTGGCCGTACCAGCGGAAGATGCGTGAACGCACACGAAAGGCGTACAGCGGCGGGATGATGCGCGACAGCGGCAGCATGATGGCGATGATGATCCCCATCGCCAGCCACATCCGCTCGACCAGGTTGGCCACCCAGAAGGGCAGGTAGCGCTGCAGTACGGGGGTGCCGTTCTTGATGGCGCGCTCGGCCTCCTTGGCAATGGGCAATTCGCTGTTGTCACGGTTCGGGTATTCGCGGGCGCTTTTGAACCAGCCGGCCCCGCCATGGATGTCGTTGCCGGCCTGGGCGAGCAGCTGCTGCAGCGCGGGGTGGGTACCGGAGCGCGTGATCAGTGAGGTGGTGGACGCGACCAGCCGTACGTCATCGGGCGGAATATTGCCCGCCAGATCCACCACGCCGCGTGGCAGGCGGGTCGGCGTCAAAAATGCAAAGCGCCGCGAATAGGCTTCGCTCTGGGCGAAATTCATGAGTTTCACGCCGGGGGTTTGCAGCAGCATCTGCACCATCAGCGACTCCGGGGCAGAGGCGAAAACAATCGCGTCCAGCTCGCCGCCCAGAAAGGCCACGGTCGCGGGCGTCTGCTCCAACCTCGAGACTTTCATCGTAGCGGGGTCGATGCGGTTGCTGTCGAACAGTTTCGCCATCAGGCTGGGAACGCCGCTGCCTGGCGTGCCCAGGTTGACACGCAGGCCCTGCAATTGCGTGAGCGATGTGAGGCTGGCGTCTTCACCCGTGTCCGCGGAGTCTGCCTTTGGGGCGAGTCGGCTGCCTGGCGCCTTCGCCGCCCGTGCTGCGGCAGCTACTTTGCGCGCCGCATCCTCCCGGTAGAACAACCAGAGCGGCTCCACAAACAGGCTGCCCAGCGACGACAGGTCTTCTTCATCCTGGGCGCTGTAGTCGCTGGTGCCGCCCTGGACAAAACCGACGTCCACCTTGCCTTCCCGCAGCAGCTGCAGGTTGGCGGCTGAGCCTTCCGAGGGTACCAGGACCACATCGATCCCCTCCGACGCCAGCGCTTTGGCGTAGCGCTTGCCGAATTCTTCGTAAGCGCTTTGCGCCGGGCCGGTCGCCAAGGTCACCCGCTTGGGCGGGTTCGGGTCCAGCCACCAATAGGCCAATACCAGCAGCGCCGCCGCCAGCAGGATGAACGGGCCGGCGGAGACCCACAGATCGCGCAGGGACAACAGGGTATAGCGAATGGTCTTAGGCATGCGCCGAACCATAGCATGAGGCCGCTGCCGGCCTGCAGGCAAAGTTTGTCCATTGGTAAAAATGGCCTGCAGGCCAATAAGGACGGGCGCAAGCAGCTATCAAAATGAGAGTAACCCGGCGACCGATCCAGCAGGCCTTTTATTTGCCTTATTTGCCGGGTTCAATGGACATGACGGTGAAGGCCCCGTTGATCCTGTCCACCGTGAAACTGACTTTGTCCCCGGCTTTCACGGTTTCCAGCATGGCGGGGTCCTTGACATGGAACACCATGGTCATGCCGGGCATGTCCAGGTTCTTGATCTCACCGTGTTTGAGGGTGATCTTGCCGGCCTCCTTGTCGACTTTGCGGACTTCGCCTTCAGTCAGCGGCAAGGCCGCCTGCGCCAGAGCGAGTGACATTGCCAGTGCAGCAGAGAGGGCTGCCCCTATACGGTTAAAACATTTCATGGGAATCCTTTCAGGTGCGGTGGTAGCTTTGGTAAATGCGGGTGCTGCCATCGCGGTGAACCAGCAGCACGTCATATGGGTCCTTGCGTCCGCCATAAAGCGGTGCATCCATGCCGGGCGACCCCACCGGCATCCCGGGAACGGCCAGGCCCACGGCCCGTGGGCTTTCCTTGAGCAGGCGGTAGATCTCGCGGGCCGGCACATGGCCTTCCAGTGCGTAGCGCTTGCCGGCCAGGCTGACTTCAGCGGTATGGCAGGAGCCGAGCTTTTCCGGGATGCCGAGCCGGGTCCGCGCCGCCGTGTTGCCGCTGTCGTGAATGCGAACCTGGAACCCGTTGGCCTGCAGGTGCTCCACCCAGTCCTTGCAGCAGCCGCAGTCAGGGTCTTTCCAGACTTCGACGGGTACTTGGGTCTGGGCCCACAGTGCCGGGGTGAGGGCTGAAGCGCTTGCAAGCGCGGCTGTCGCCTGGATGAGCTGTCGTCTTTGCATCATGTGCACTCCTTGTGTGAACGGATCAGCGGGCCGCAACAGTGATCTTGCCCACCATGCCTGCCTGGTAGTGGCCGGCGATCAGGCAGGCGAAATCGAATTCACCGGTGCGGTTGAATGTCCAGACCAGTCCACCCGACTTGCCCGCCGGCACATGCGCCATGTAGGGCTCGTCATGCTCCATGCCTGGAAACTTCACCATCATCGCCGCGTGCTCGTCGAGATCCTTTTGGGTCCCGATCACCAGTTCATGCAAAAGTTTGCCGCGGTTCCTGATTTCAAAACGCACGGTTTCGCCCTGCTTGAATGAGAGCTTGTCGGGTGTGAACCGCATGTTGTCGTCCATGACCAGCGTGACGGTGCGTGTGGTCGCGCTGGCGTCGCCCGCAATGCCCCATGGCTTTTGCTCTTTCGCCACTGGGGTTGCCTTGGGACTATGGGCGGCATCGCCATGGGCGAAGGCCGGTGCAGCAGAGACTGCCAGAACGGAGGCAAGAGCGGCGACAAAAAAGGAGGTTTTGAGGAACGGGACAAGCGGTTTCATGGTGTAGTCCTTGCGAATGAAAGTTAAAGGGTCGAAGTTCAAGGGGTCAAGTTCAAAGTCAAATCAATGTTGATGCCCGGGATGCCCGGCCGCCGCGTCCGGCGCATCGCTGTAGCCGCGCAAATCCGCGTAAAGGTTTATCTGCTGCGGTGTCAATAAACCGGCCTGTTGCAAGTGCGTATGCAAGTGCGAGGCACGCAACTGGGCTTGAAGCAGGCCAATCTGCCGGGTCAGGGCATCAACCTGTGCCGTGTTCACCTGCCTGCCGGCAAAGGCGCTGTCCAGGTCACGCTCGGCCTCCACCAGCCTGGCGCCCAGCGCGCGGGCCTCGGCCTTGTGCTGGTTCATCAGTGCTTCGCTGGCCTGCTTTTGCGCGGCGCTCAGCGCCAGCGGGCCGGCCAGTTCCAGCACGTGCATGGGCCCCGGGTAACCGTTCAGTTCGGCCGCCTTGGCTTGTTCCATGCCTTTGCCGGCCAGAAGGTCAGCGGTTTGCGCCGCCGACAGGGCTTTAATGCCGCGCGCCTGCTGGCCCGCGTAAGGACTTGCTGCGGGGTTTTCACCCCTTGTCTGGCCGTGCTGGGCAAACAGGGCTGTAGCGCTCGACAGCAAAGTGCAAGCAGCTATCAATTTAAGAGCGTTTTGGGTTTTCATGGTGTTCCTCAAGGTTCGGGGTCAGTGGCCGGTATGGCCCTGGGGTTTGCGGATGTTGATTTCAGTGCCGCCCGCAGGTGCGGCCGCATTGCCAGGCTGGGGCCGGGTGGGGTCGGGTAGCGCGCCCTTCCATTCATAAGCCTGCGTGCCGGCCGGCTGCCGGTACCAGCCCGGATCCTTGTAGTCGCCGGGCTTCTGGTCCCCGCGCACCTTGAGCACGCTGAACATGCCGCCCATCTCCACGCCGCCGTAGGGGCCCTTGCCCGTCATCATGGGCGCGGTGTTGTCGGGGATCGGCATCTCCATCTCGCCCATGTCGGCCATGCCGCGTTCGCCCATCACCATGTAGTCGGGCACAGCCTTCTGGATTTTCCTGACGAGGCCGCGGTGATCCACGCCAATCATGGTGGGCACGTCGTGACCCATGGCGTTCATGGTGTGGTGGCTCTTGTGGCAATGAAAAGCCCAGTCGCCTTCCTCGTCGGCCAGAAATTCAAACTGGCGCATCTGGCCCACGGCAACATCCGTCGTCACTTCCGGCCAGCGGGCCGGCCGCGGCGTGGGGCCGCCGTCGGTGCCGGTCACCGTGAACTCATGCCCGTGCAGGTGCATCGGGTGGTTGGTCATGGTGAGGTTGCCCACACGTATGCGCACCTTGTCGTTCCTGCGCACCACCAGCGGGTCAATGCCGGGGAAGATGCGGCTGTTCCAGCTCCACAGGTTGAAGTCCAGCATGGTCATGATCTTCGGTGTCATGCTGCCGGGCTCGATATCGTAGGCGTTGAGCAGGAACACGAAGTCGCGGTCGACGACGTCGATGAGCGGATGTTTTTCCCTGGGGTGTGTGACCCAGAAACCCATCATGCCCATGGCCATCTGCGTCATTTCGTCGGCATGCGGGTGGTACATGAAAGTGCCGGGGCGCCGCGCCGCGAACTCATACACAAACGTCTTGCCCACCGGGATCGCCGGCTGGTTCAGCCCGGCCACACCGTCCATGCCGTTAGGCAGGCGCTGGCCATGCCAGTGGACGCTGGTGTGCTCGGGCAGTTTGTTGGTGACGAATATGCGAACGCGGTCGCCCTCGACGACCTCAATGGTGGGACCCGGGCTCTGCCCGTTGTAGCCCCACATGTGGGCCTTGAAGCCTGGGGCCATTTCGCGCACCACCGGCTCTGCGACCAGGTGGAATTCTTTCACGCCGTTGTTCATGCGCCAGGGCAGCGTCCATCCATTCAGGGTGACGACCGGGTTGTAGGGCCGACCGTTCGGCGGCACCAGGGGCGGCGCGGTGTCGGCCTTGTTCATCGTCACGGGTTCCGGCAGCGCGGCCATCGCCACCTTGCTGACGGACGCTGCGGCAACCGCCGTCAGTGCCGTGCGGTTAAAGAAGTTTCGTCGGTTCATGGGATTCCTCGTGTTGGGATGTGCGCTCAGTGCGCTGCGGCCGTAGCGGCGCCGGTTTTGCCGGAAGACCTGGACGCGGCCGGGCCGGGCGATGCGCCGGCCAGCACTGCCTGAAGGTCGGCTTCGGCAAGCCAGAAGTCGCGTTGCGCCTCGATGGTTTCGGCAGCGGCCAGGGCCTGCGCGCGTGCGCCGGCCAGCAGGTCAAAGACGCTGGTGAGCATGCCGTTGTAGCGCAGCACCGTTTCATCCTGGATGAAGCGGTAAAGCGGCATCACCTCCGTCTGGTAGTGGCGTGCCAGGTCGTGAGCCGTGCGGTAGCCGTGGTAAGCCTCGCGTGCTTCGCTGCGCGCCCTGACTGCCAGTTCGCGCACGCGGGCTGAATCACCCAGGGTGTCCCACAGGCCGCCGGCACCGGGCTGGGGCCGGATGGCGCGTTGCCCTGCCCATTGCGCAGTCGCCAGGCGCAGGTCCAGCCGCTGCTGCAACACGCGTCCTTCTATATCCGGCAGGTCTTCCGCTTTTGGCGGCAGGTCGGGTAGCCGCTCAGGCAAGGTGAAGCCGGCTTGCGCGCCCCACAGGCCCATCACCACCACGAGCTTTTCGCGCTCGCTGAACGCTGCCTGGCGTGCACGCGCCAATTGCGCCGTGGCCTCGGCCACCAGCAACTGTTCGCGGGCCTGTTGCAGCTTGCTCCAGTTGCCTGTGCGTGCCATGCGGCGCGCCAGCTCGCCGGCGGCCTCCGCGTTCTCCCTGGCTTCCTCCATAAAGCGTGCTGTCTGCGCGGCGGCCACCGCATTGATCCAGGCTTTACGGGTTTCGCTGGACAGCAGGGTGATGTCTTGCGCGGCCTTGAGTTTTGCCGGACTGGCCGACACGGCATCCGTGATGTTGACGCCTTCGCCGGACAGCGACAACTGCAAGCCGGGGTTATTGAGCAGCGTAATGCGCACCGCACTTTCTGCGCCGAGCAGGCCTTTCAGCAGGTCGGCAACGGCGGCGCTGGTGTCTTTGCCCGGCCGAGCGATGAGCACAGGAGGCGTCGTGCCGGAGCCGCCCGGTTGAGGGGTGGCCAATGCTTGCAAGCCACTCATGCCGCCATCCGGCACTGCCGTTGTGCAGCCCGTGAGGGCCAGCATAAGCAGTGCCAATGACCCCAAACGTGGAGCGATGCGGCGTTGGGCGGCAGCGGAGGTCATGCCGGGCCTCATGGTTTCGGGGCGGCGGGCGCCGCAGGTTCAATTCGTGGTGCTTGGGCCTCTTCCCATTTCAGCAGGTCGGCATGCCCCTTTTTGAATTGGCCCGCAGTGGCGTTGGATTTTTTCCAGTCATCGCTGGCCGGCTCCACGCCCTGCGGACGGTTCACAAATACGGACTGGTACGTGATGGCTGGCACCAGCGTGCCTGGGCTGGCAGCCTCTTCGGTGGGTCTGGGGTTCACCCGGGGGTAGGGATCTGCCTGCGCATGGGCCCCGGCAGAACCGACGAAAAACAGCGCGAGGGCCAGCGCTACGCGCGGGCCGAAAATGAAACGAATGGTCACAAGAATCTCCTGAATACAAGCGGGGCGATTTGCGGAAAATCGCGGGTATCCGGCGTGAAGAGCCTGAAAGGCCCCGCCGGACGGCAAGTACAGGCCCAGTACGGGCCTGGAGATCAGGAAATGGGTGGTTTTTGGCCCAGCGCAGCGTCGGCGCTGGCGAACTGGTCTGACGCTGGACGCAGCAGGCTGCGCCCTTTGAAAACGGGACTATGGTCTGGCGCAGCAAGCGACAGTGCCACCGTATGGCAGGCCTGGCAGGCCGCGCAGGATTCACAACCCGCATCATTCGCCGGAGTGCCGCTGTCGGTGGTGTGCCCGGCACAGTCGTGCATGGCCATGGTGGCTTCGGGCGACGTCTCTTCGTGACCTGAATGGCCCTCGGCCCCCATATGGTGAGCGGAAGCAGCTATCGTTTTGGTAGCGGAGTGTTCCGCGGAAACAAGCTGCCCGTGTTGCACATGGGCCGCGGCCATCTGCGTCGCCATTGCATCGCCTACCCAGCCGCGCAAGGGCAGCAGGGCGATCATCAGGGCGAGGAGCAGGTGGCGCATGGGTGAATGATAGGCCATGCGTTTAAAAAGTTCCCGCGCAAACCCATCAAGCTTGCCATCGCAAGGCCGGCAGTGGAAACTGTCAAGATCACTCATGACAAGTAGATTCGTCCTTTGAAACTTCATTCCATGCTTTTGAAACCCGGCGTCGCAGCCGCCCTGGCTTCGGCTTTCCTGTTCGGCGCGGGCACGCCGCTGGCCAAGTCACTGCTCGGCCAGGTCAACCCCTGGATACTAGCCGGGCTTTTGTACCTGGGCTCCGGTCTGGGGCTGGCGATCTATCGCCGGCTGCGCGGTGCTGCCCGGCCACGCCTGAACCCCGGCGAGGGGCGATGGCTGGCCGCGGCCGTGCTATGTGGCGGCGGCCTGGCGCCGGTATTGCTGATGCACGGCCTGTCAGCCATGCCTTCCAGCCATGCGGCACTGCTGCTCAATGCCGAGGCTGTATTGACCGCCGTGCTCGCATGGATGGTGTTCAGGGAAAATTTTGACCGCCGTATTGCGGCGGGCATGGCCGCTATCGTGGCGGGTGCCGTGCTGCTGAGCTGGCCGCAGCGGGCAGCGGCCACGGCGGGGTCAACATTCAGCGCGCTGTGGCCCGCGTTCGCCGTGATCCTGGCGTGTTTTTTCTGGGCCCTGGACAACAACTTCACGCGCAAGGTGTCGTTGGTGGATGCGTCATGGATTGCCTGCGTGAAAGGACTGGCAGCCGGCGTGACCAATCTGCTGCTGGCTTTTGTGGCGGGCGCGGCGTTGCCGGGTGCGGTACAAATCTCGGCCGCGATGGCGGTCGGCCTGCTGGCCTACGGCGTGAGCCTGGCGCTTTTTGTGGTGGCCTTGCGGCACCTGGGGGCATCAAGGGCCGGCGCCTACTTTTCGACGGCACCTTTTGTGGGCGCGCTGTTTTCCGTGGTGTTTCTTGCCGAGCCCGTCACCTGGCAACTGATGGGCGCCGCCTTGCTGATGGCCATCGGCATCTGGCTGCACCTGACCGAGCATCATGCTCACATGCATCGGCACGAAGCGCTGGAACATGAACACCTGCATGCGCATGACGCGCATCACCCGCATGAGCATGCGCAGGCGGTTCCAGGAATGCATTCACATCGCCACCGCCATGAGCCCCTGGCCCACAGCCATGCGCACTACCCTGACGCCCATCACCGTCACGGGCATTCGGGCGGCTGAAGAAGACGGCCTCGTTTAGACCGCAAACAGGTCTCAGGCGTTTTGAAGTTGCAGCTGCGCCTTGTCGATCCAGAGCTGCAGGCTGTCCAGCAATTCCTTCTGGCTGAAGGAGCAGCTTTCTTCTGTGAAAAGCGCGGCGGACTCCAGCCGGTTGAGCAGTTGCGACAGCACATCATTGAAGCGGGCCGGCAAGGCAGCTGCAAGGCTTTGCTGCTGCGCGGCCAGTTGTGCAAACGCGCCCACGCGAATGCCATCACTGCGCAGTTGCTGCAGCGCAGCTTGCAGTGCTTCGAGTTGCTGTTGGGGTGTCATGGTCTGGTTGTGGAGTTTGAAGGGACGTTCAGGCGGCGGCGGACACCTGTACCCGGGCCGGCATGCGGTCGAACACCAGCGTCAACATGGCCAGCAAACCAAAAGGCACGCCGACCCAGCCCAGCTGCGCAAAACCCACCTGATCGAGCACCGCACCGCTGACCACGGCGCCCAGCGCCGTGCCCACATACAGCATGGAGCCATTGAGGCTGAGCAGCAGCGGCGCCTGCGCGGGCGACAAGGTAGCCAGCCGGCTTTGCTGCGGTGCCATCAGCCCGAAACCTGCAATGCCCCACAGAACCAGCACGGCCATGGTGGCCGGCACATGGCCGCGTGTCAGCGGCAGCAGGCACATCATCGCCACCAGTACAGCCAGCTGCACGCGCATGCTGCGCAGTGCGCCAAAGCGGTCGGTGGCCCAGCCGCCCATCAGCGTGCCGGCCACGCCCGCCAGGCCGAATACGGCCAGCGTGGCGGAAAGCTGCGCTGAACTCATGGGATTGAGCGCCTGCAGTACCGGGCCGACATAGGCAAAAACACTGAAGATGGCGATGAAATACAGCAGCGTGCGGCCCCATACGCGCAGCACCGCGGGCTGGCGCGCTGCGGCGCGAAAACCCGCAAAGCTGGTGCCTGCGCTGGCCATGTCGGCCGGGATCAGCCAGCTCGCCGCGACCAGCGCAGCCAGGCTGGCCCCAGCCGACAGCCAGACCGGCACGCGCCAGCCAAACTCAAAGCCCAGCCATGCGCCGACCGGCAGGCCCACGGCGTAGCTGATGCTCATGCCCAGGAAGGTGATGGACAGCGCCCGGCCGCGCAGGGCCGGCACCACCATGCTGACCGCCAGCGCCGATGCCGCGGCGGTGAACATGGCACCTGCTCCCATCAGCACACGGCCCATCAGCAGCAGGGGAAAGTTGGGCGCGAGTGCGCAAACCAGGCAACCGGCCGTAAACAGGCTGAGTGCCAGCTGGACGGCGCGTTTGCGCGGCCAGCTGGCGGTGAGGATGATGAGCAGGGGCGCCAGCACCGCGGTGGCAATGGCGTATGCCGTCATGGCCTGGCCGGCGGCCGCCACGCTGATGCCCAGCGAGGCACTCATGGGCTGCAGGATGCCGCCGAGCACAAAAGCCCCGCTGCCGATCACCAGGTTGCACAGGGCGAAGAAATAGAGAATGGGCGGCATGGCAGTCATGGGCAGCGGGAGTCCGGTGGGCAGATCGGGGCGTAGTCATGTTGCGGGCGAGCGGTTGGGCAACAAATTGGCCTTCAGCCCAACAGGAACGAGCGCAAGCAGCTATCAAATTGAGAGCAACAAAAAGACATCCCCGCTATTGTGCGGGAACTCACCCAACCCTGCAGGAGCGGGGGAAAGTCGGCCTGGCGCGGCCCCGTCAGGTTTGCGGGATCCAGGGCCCGCTGGCGGGCAGGGTTGATGTGCTTTGCAGCACTTCCAGGTCTACCGGCTGCGGCGTGTTGTCGCCCGCGCCCTGGATTTTCACGATGTCCTGCGGGCAGGCGGAAAACGCGACAAAGCAGTCCATCTCGGCGCGCAGCGTGATCGAGTCGCCGGCTTTCGTCACGGTGGGCAAGGTTTTGAGTGTGATGCCGTCGGGCTGCACCCGGATGTTCATGAAGATGTTGAACGAAGCGAGGATGGCGCGCGGAGGCGTCAGGCCAAGCTCGAACATGCCTTCAAACATGTTGTCGCAGCAGTTGCGGTGGTAGCCCTTGACACCCAGCAGTTCATAACGGCGGCGGTCACAGGCGGCCATGAAGGTGTCGTGCACGCCGGGCGTGCTGTCTTCCACCACGGTGAGGATAGGGTGGCGCTGGTTCGTGACGAAAGAGTCGCCGACGACGGGATTCAGGTGCTGGTTCCAAACGCGGGTGGTTTCCATGCACATGAATTCGTTCAGGTCGTAGGCGTTAAAGGCCCAGCAATCGACCACCTGCGTGCCATGGGTGTTGATGACCTTCACGGCTTGCCCGGCCTTCAGGCGCAGCGCCTTGCCGTGGCCGGCGGGAATATGCAGCGTGCCAGGCGTCGCGGAAGGTCTCATGGATTTCCCGGGTTACTGGATCATGCCGAGGAACTGCTTCAGCTCGGCGGTTTGTGGATTCGAAAACACTTCGTCAGGCGGCCCGATCTCGTGCACGCGGCCCTGGTGCATGAACACCACGCGGTCGCACACCTTGCGCGCGAAGTTCATTTCGTGGGTCACCATCAGCAGCGTCATGCCTTCGGCTGCCAGGCTTTCCACGACCTGTAGCACTTCGCCCACCAATTCCGGATCCAGTGCGGAGGTGATCTCGTCGCACAGCAGCACCGAAGGCTGCATGGCCAGTGCGCGCGCTATCGCCACGCGCTGCTGTTGCCCGCCCGAAAGCTGGTCGGGCCAGGCCTCGAATTTTTCGGCCAGGCCCACACGTTGCAGGAGCGCCCGCGCATGTTCTTCGGCGGGAGCGCCCGCCGTTTTCTTGACCAGCGTGGGTGCCAGCATGATGTTTTTGCCGACCGTCAGGTGCGGGAAGAGGTTAAAGCTCTGGAAAATCATGCCGACGTGCTGGCGCAGTTCGCGCATGACCTGTGGACTGTCATGCAACAGGTGCTTGCCGTCCACACGCAGCGTGCCGCTCTGAAAGACTTCCAGCCCGTTGATGCAGCGCAGCAGCGTGCTTTTTCCCGAGCCACTTTTGCCGATGATGGCGATCACCTCGCCGGCCTTGACCTCCAGATCAATGCCTTTCAAGACCTCGTTGGCTCCGAAGCTTTTGCGAAGTTGATTGATCTCGACAAGAGTCCTGTCGGACGAAGTTGTTGCGGCGGCTGGTGGTGCGACGTTAGCGTCCATTTCGGGCTTTCCTCTCAAGCTTGCGGGCATACAGGGACACGGGGAAACACAGGGCGAAGTACATCAGCGCGACGCAGCTGTACACCACAAAGGGTTTGAAGGTGGCGTTTGTAATCATGGTGCCGGCCTTGGTCAGTTCGATAAAACCGATCACCGAGGCCAGCGCCGTGCCCTTGATGACCTGCACCAGGAAACCCACGGTGGGCGGCACGGCAATGCGCACGGCTTGCGGCAGCACGATGTACTTGAGCTGCTCGCCGAAGTTGAGCGCCAGGCTTTGCGCGGCTTCCCACTGGCCTTTCGGAATGGCGTCGACGCAGCCGCGCCAAATCTCGGCCAGGTAGGCGCTGGTGTAAAGCGTCAGCGCCACCGCGGCGGCCACCCAGGCGGGCACATTGATGCCGAAGAGCGCCAGGCCGAAGTAAGCCAGGAAGAGTTGCATCAGCAGCGGCGTGCCCTGGAACAGCAGCACATAGCCGTCCAGCGCGCGGCGCGTGATGAGCGCGGCCTTTTGTGCGCCCGGCACCGCGCGGGTGGCGGACAGCCGGCCGACCAGCAACAGCATGCCGACGATGCCGCCGCCTATGAAGGCGACGAGTGAGAGTACAACGGTCCAGCGCGCCGCCAGCAGCAGGTTGCGGAAGATGTCCCAGACAGAAAATTCAATCATGGTGTTACCCGGCCTTTCCAGTTAGCGACCGAAGAGGAACCGGGGTCCCATCCAGTTGAGGAGCTTTCGCACCGCAACGGAGAGCACCAGATAAATCAGCGTGGCGATGATGAAGGCCTCAAACGCCCGGAAGTTGCGACCCTGGATCAGGTTGGCGGCGTAAGACAGCTCCTGCGTCGAGATTTGCCCGCACACCGCGGAACCCAGCATCACAATGATGATCTGGCTCACCATGGCGGGCCAGACCTTCTTGAGTGCCGGCGGCAGCACCACACGGGTATAAATCTGCACCCGGTTGAGCGCCAGGCTTTCGGCCGCTTCAATCTGCCCGCGCGGCGTGGCTTCAACGCCCGCGCGAATAATCTCGGTGGCGTAGGCAGACAGGTTGATCACCATCGCCAGCACCGAGGCCGTCTCAGGCGAGAGCCTGAAGCCCGCGGCCGGCAGGCCGAAGAAGATAAAAAACAGCTGCACGATAAATGGCGTGTTGCGGATCAGTTCCACATACGTGCCCACCACCCAGCGCAGCCACGTTGGCCCGCTGGCACGCGCCCAGGCAAACGCCATGCCCATGAACATGCCGAGCACCGACGAGATCGCCGTCAGGCCCAGCGTCCACGCAACGCCAATGGCCAGCAGCGGCCATTGCGACAGCACGGCCATGAAATCCAACTCAACGCGCATCTGGTGCTCTCCTGTTGAACGACGATTGCCTTCCCTGCCAGTGGCCGCAGTGGAACCGGCTTAGCCGGGCCACAAGCGGCGCCCCCTGCAAGGGGGGAGGCGGTTACGCGAAGCGAACCGCAACGGGGGTTAGGGAAGATTCCCGGCAGGGCGGCCCAGCCACTTCATCGCGATCTTGTCCAGGTCGCCATTTTTCTTGGCCTCTGCAATCACTTCATTGACCTTCAGGCGCAGCTTGTCCTCACCCTTGGCCACGCCGATGAAGTTGGGGCTGTCGCTGAGCAACAGCTTGTATTCGGTGTTCAGTTGCGGGTTCTTGGCCATCATGTTGCCGGCGACTGACGCGCCGGTGGCGATCAGTTGCACCTGGCCTGCGGTGTAGGCCGACACGGTGGTGTTGTTGTCTTCAAAGCGTTTGATGTCGGCGCCGGCGGGTGCAACCTTGCTCAGCTCCTGGTCTTCCAGCGCGGCGCGCGTGACACTGATGCTCTTGCCGGAAAGGTCGGCAAACGACTTGACGCTGACGCTCTTGGGGCCGAACACCGCCTGGAAGAAGGGCGAGTAGGCCACCGTGAAGTCGATGACTTTTTCGCGGTCGGGGTTTTTGCCAAGTGTGGAGATCACCAGGTCGGCCTTCTTGGTTTGCAGGTAGGCGATGCGGTTGGCGCTGGTGACAGGCACGAGCTCGATTTTTACGCCGAGTTTTTGGGCAATGTAGCCGGCCATTTCCACGTCCAGGCCCTGGGGTTTCAGGTCAGTGCCCACCATGCCGTAGGGCGGGAAGTCGGTCGGGATGGCGATCTTGATTTCCTTGGCCTTCATGATGTCGTCCAGCGCAGTCTGTGCATGGACACCGGTTGCGCCCAGCACGGCGGCTGCGGCAAGGGCAAGAGAAAAAACGCGTTTGCTGGAATTCATAGAAGGGCTCCAAGGTAAGTTGAGGAATCGTCAGTGGGTTTGGCCGAAGCACGGCCGGGCTTGCGAACACGGGAGGGCAGCGACGGCGCGGCCTTGTTGCTGGGGCTTTGCGCATCCAGTGGACTTAATGCACTGCGCAGATGCGACAGCGGGTCGCCGGCGCTGGTTTGCAGTTTGAGCGCGGCCTGCACGCTGCCGATATGGGCCTGCATGAGTTTTTCGGCCTTGGCCAGGTCACCCTTTTCAAGCGCCTGCACGATCTGCACATGCTCTTCGCAGGATTGCGCCGCATCGTGCGACGACTGGTAGAGCATGGCAATGAGTGTGGTGCGCGCGGTGAAGTCGCGCAGGGTATCGGCCAACAGGCTGTTTCCCAGGCATTCGGCCAGGCACACATGAAAGTCACCCAGCAGGAAGCTGCGCAGGCCCACGTCGTCGCCCTTGACGGCGGCTTTCTCGCGGGTGAGGTGGCTTTTGAGCTGCTTGATGGCGGCCTTGCTGACGTCACCGGTGCAGCGGATCAGGCCCATCTCGATCACGCGGCGCGCCTCGAAGGCTTCGCGAGCCTCTTCCTGCGAAGGCTCAATCACATACCAGCCGCGCCGGCTGCTGACGGTGACAATGCCGCGCACCGCCAGGCGGGTGAGGGCTTCGCGCACGATGGTGCGGCTGCAGTCAAACAGCATCGCCAGTTGTTGCTCGCCCAGGCGCGCGCCGGGCGCGAGCTTTTGCGCCATCACGGCTTCAATGATGCGGTTGGAGATGTCGGAGGCTGTGGCCATGCACCCTGTAGTGCATATCTCGTGCCAGCTGCCAAACTGGTTCAATTAACTGGTATACAAGTTATGTGCACCTGTCTGGCGTGCCTGGGAGCCAAAATTGCGGGGTTTTGGGGCCGTCTGCACCAGAAAGGGGAATGGCGTGGGCGCGTGGCTCTGGCTGCCGGCGCCTCTACCGCGCCGGATCCTGTCAGTCCAGCCTGGCGCCCGAAGCCTTGACCGCCTGGGCCCAACGCGGCATTTCAGCGGCCAGGAACTGGGCGAACTCGTCACTGCCCATGAAGGCAGGGTCGGCCCCTTGCGTGACCATGCGGTTGCGGATGTCCGGGCTGGTCATGACCTGCTTGAAGGCATCGCTGAGTTTGGCCGCTACGTCCTTGGGCAGGCCGGCGGGTGCGAGGAAGCCGTAAAAGCCCACCACCTCAAACCCCTTGATACCCGATTCAATGACCGTCGGGATGTCGGGCAGGGCGGGGTTGCGCTCCTTGCTGGTCACGGCCAGCGCGCGCACCTTGCCCTGCTTGTGATAGTTGGCTGCCTGCGGAATCGATTCGGCCATGAACTGCACCTGGCCTGCCATCAGGTCGGTGAAGGCTGGCGCGCTGCCACGGTAGGGGATGTGCACCATGAAGAGCCCGGTGGCATTCTTGAACATCTCGGGCACCAGATGGCTGATGCCGCCGTTGCCGGCCGATCCGTAGTTGACCTGGCCGGGCCTGGCCTTGGTGTAGGCGATGAATTCCGTGAGGTTGTTGACCGGCAGCTTGGGGTTGACCAGCAGCGCCAGCGGTTGCATGGCGGTGCGCGCAATCGGGGTGAAGTCTTTCAGCGTGTTGTAGGGCAGCTTGCTGTAGAGCGCGGGGTTGATCACCATCACGCCGGTGTTGGCCAGCATCAGGGTGTAGCCATCGGGCGCGGCCTTCATGACGTCTTGTGCGCCCACGGTGCCGCCGGCGCCGGATTTGTAGTCGATCACGATGGGCTGACCCAGCACGGCCTGCAGGCGCTCGGTCAAGAGGCGCGCATGCTGGTCCAGCGGGCCGCCGGCCGGAAAGCCGATCACCACGCGGATGGGCTTTTCCGGAAAAGCCGCGAACGCTGCGCCAGAGGCCAGTGCTGTGAAAGCCAGCGCGCACGCCGACATCAGGGTTTTTCGTCGAAGGGTGAGAAGTCGGGTCATGGGGGTCTCCTGATGTTTCTGCTTTTATTTCTGCGTGCAAGCGGTGAGGCCGGAAGGACTTCCACCGTGAAAGGGGATGCATGTGTTCTTGCGCGGGCTGCCGTGCAGGTGCAACCCATCATAGTGAGCGCGGGTCGCTCAAGTGACAGTGTTTTATCAGGAGCTTCCCGGATGTGGACAGCGCGGACTCGGGGTAGGCTGAGACCCCAAGTCAGCACTTGCCTGGAGCCTTTTCTTGACCCTTGATTCCAACACCGGCCAGGCCGTCCCTGCAGCAACTCCGCACAACCTGCACCACCAGGTCTGGCCCAAGCGCCTGCCGCACAGCATCACGCCGCCGGCAACTTCGTTGTGGCACAACCTGGCGGTCAGCGCGCTGCGCTTTCCGGACAAGCCCGCGCTGGTTTTCTTCAACCGCGTGCTCAGCTATGCCGAAGTAATGCGGCAAGCCGAGCGCCTGGCGGCCACGCTTTACCGCATGGGGGTGCGCAAGGGCGACCGCGTGGTGCTCAACATGCAGAACTGCCCACAGTGGGTGATCGCGCACTTTGCGATCCTGCGGGCCAACGCCGTGGTCGTGCCGGTCAACCCGATGAACCGGGCCGAAGAACTCAAGCACTACATCACCGATCCCGACGCCCGGATTGCCATCACCACGGCCGACCTGGCGCCCGAGCTGGCCCGGGCCAATGCGCAGCTGTCGCCCGTCGAGCGGCTGTCACACCTGGTGGTCACGCATTACAGCGATGCTTTTGACATGGCGCCCCAAGGCAGCAACGATGCGGCGATGCCCGAAGCCTGGCGCGAATGGCTGGGTACGCGCCACGCGCTGCCCGTGCTGGAAGGCGGTACGGTGATGAGCTGGGCTGATGCGATGACGGCCGGAGAAACCGCAGAGCTGCCCCCACACACCGCCACGCCGCAAGACTTGGCCGTGCTGCCCTATACCAGCGGCACCACCGGCCTGCCCAAGGGCTGCATGCACACGCACGCCAGCATCATGCACAACGCAGTGGCCAGCTGCCTGTGGGGCGGCAGCACGTTTGAAAATGTCACGCTGTCCGTGGTGCCGATGTTTCACATCACAGGCATGGTGTCGGTCATGCACGCTTCCATTTACGGCAGTGCGACGCTGGTCATCATGCCGCGATGGGACCGCGAGCTGGCCGGGCGCCTGATCTCACGATGGGGGGTGACGCACTGGACGAATATCCCCACCATGGTGATAGATTTGCTGGGGAGTCCCAACTTTGCTTCTTTCGATTTGAGTAGCCTCGTCTACATCGGCGGCGGCGGTGCGGCCATGCCGCAGGCCGTGGCCCAGCGCCTGTGGGAGCAATACGGTCTGCGTTTTGCCGAAGGCTACGGCCTCACGGAAACCGCGGCGCCCTCGCACAGCAATCCCTATGACGCCACCAAACAGCAATGCCTGGGCGTTCCCTTCATGAGCTGCGACTCGCGCATCATCGATCCGGTCACGCTGAAGGAAGTGCCACAGGGCGAGCAAGGCGAAATCATCATGAGCGGGCCGCAGATATTCCAGGGCTACTGGAAGCGTCCCGATGCAACCGCCGACGCCTTTATCGAGATCGATGGCAAGCGCTTTTTCCGCTCCGGCGACTTGGGGCGCATGGACGAGCAGGGCTATTTCTTCATCACCGACCGGCTCAAGCGCATGATCAATGCCTCGGGCTTCAAGGTGTGGCCGGCCGAAGTGGAGGCGCTGATGTTCAAGCACCCGGCCATCCAGGAGGCCTGCATCATCAGTACCAAAGACGCCTACCGCGGCGAAACCGTCAAGGCGGTGGTGGTGCTGCGCGCCGCGGCCAAAGGCCAGACAACGGAAGACGACATCATCAACTGGTGCAAGGAGAACATGGCGGCGTACAAGTATCCACGGGTTGTGCAGTTTGTCGATGCCTTGCCCAAGAGTGGCTCGGGCAAGGTCATGTGGCGAGCCTTGCAGGAAGCGGAGCAGGGCGCAAAGTGACTGACTCTGGCACGATGCGGGTTATGAGCCTTCTGAGTGCCACCCGGAGACAAAATTGAAAATCACATCGGTCAAGCCTTTCATCCTGCATGTGCCCGTTACGGGCTCGCAGATTGCTGACAGCACCCACACCATTTCGCACTGGGGCGTGGTCGGTGCGCAAATAGACACAGACAACGGCCTTACCGGCTACGGCTTCACCGGCACCCATGCCCATTTGCCGAGCGACCAGCTGATCACGCGCTGCATCGAGACCTGCCATGCGCCGCTGTTGATCGGTGAAGACACGGCAGACATCCAGCGTTTATGGCTCAAGCTGGCGCGCAATCCGGCCCTGCAATGGGTGGGGCGCGCCGGCATCATCACGCTGTCTCAGGCCGCCATCGACATCGCGCTGTGGGATCTGAAGGCCAAGGCCGCGGGCGTGCCGCTGTGGAAGCTGCTGGGCGGCCAGGTGCGCGAGAAAGTACGCGCTTACAACACCGACATCGGCTGGCTCAGCATCCCCGACGACCAGCTGGTGGCCGGTGCGAAGCGCGCAGTCGACGAAGGCTTCACCGGTATCAAGGTCAAGATTGGCTCCAGCGTCGACCGCGACCTGAAACGGCTGGAAGCGGTACGCCGTGCCATCGGCCCCGCCATCACGATGGCGACCGACGGCAACGGCAAATGGGACTTGCCCACCTGCCAGCGCTTTTGCCGCGCGGCAGAGGCATTTGATTTGTACTGGATCGAAGAGCCGCTTTGGTACGACGACGTGAAAGGCCATGCGCAACTGGCGCGCAGCACCACCATTCCCGTCGCGCTGGGCGAGCAGCTCTACACGCACGATGCATTTGCTGAATTCTTCCACCAGGAAGCCATTCATTGGGTGCAGCCCGATGTCACGCGCATGGGCGGCATCACCGAAGTGCTGCGGGTGTGCGACACGGCGCATTCCTTCCGGTTGCCGGTGGCGCCGCACGCGGGCGACATGAGCCAGGTGCATGTGCACCTGAACCACGCGCACCCGGCGTGCACGGTGCTTGAATACATTCCCTGGATCAAGGACTGCTTTCTGGAGCCCGCGCAGGTGGTGAGCGGCCACTTCAGCCTGCCGCAGCAGCCTGGCGCCAGCACCACGCCCACGGAAGCAGCCTGGGCCAGATACCGCCAGCCGGCCTCCTGATGTCGTTCGGATCATTTGTAGTAAAAAGTGGCTGAAAACCATAATGGACGGGCGCAAGCAGCTATAAAAATAGTAGCAAATTCCTGCGCGGCCGTGAAGGCTTTCCCGGTCAGGTATCGTGCTGCTCTGTCAACCCAACGAACACGCGGCGCTTGCTGCGCCTTTCCTGCATGGCCAAACCCGCCCCGCCTCTTCCCGCTTCGCCCGACCTGGATGACAAGCCCCTCGACGGCTGGCGGCTGCGCCTGTACACCATCATCTTTGAGGCCGACACCCGTGCCGGGAGGCTTTTTGACAAGACACTGATCGCCCTTATCCTGGTCAGCATCGCTGTGGTGATGGCCGACAGCGTGCAGTCGATTCATGCCTCGCACGGCCGGGCGTTCGCGGTGGTCGAATGGATTTTCACGCTGCTCTTCACCGCCGAATACATCGCGCGCCTGGTGTGTGTGCGCAAGCCGCTGCAGTACGCGACAAGCTTTTTCGGCATCATCGATCTGGTTGCCGTGTTGCCAACTTACCTGGCGCTGTTCTTTCCGGAACTCCATGCGCTCATCGATGTGCGCGTGCTGCGTTTGCTGCGCGTGTTCCGCATCTTTAAGCTGGCTGCCTACGTGGCCGAATACCAGTCGCTGGGCCGGGCGCTGGCAGCGAGCGGCCGCAAGATTCTGGTGTTCCTGTCGGCCGTGGTGATGATGGTGCTGGTGATGGGTACCGTGATGTACGTGGTCGAAGGGCCGTCCAACGGCTTTACCAGCATCCCGACCTCGGTTTACTGGGCCATCAGCACGGTCACCACCGTGGGCTTTGGCGACATCACGCCCAAGACCGACCTGGGCCGGCTGATCTCATCTTTCATGATGTTGCTGGGCTGGGGCATCCTGGCAGTGCCCACCGGCATCGTCACGGCCGAAATGGCGGCGGAGCGGCGCCTGCAGCATCTGGCCTTGCCAACCACGCGCACCTGCCATGAATGCCTGACCGAAGGCCACCTGCCCGAGGCAGACTTTTGCTTTCATTGCGGCGCAGAGCTGCCGCTTTATCAGCATCAAGACCAGCACAAGGATTCCGGGGACGCGAAGGATGCATCCTCTCGACGTTCTGGTGTTTAAGACTCGCCGGCCGTCAACCGGCGCGGCGTGATCTCTACCGACCCCAGCGCCGTGCTCATCCACACCGTGCCGTCCTGCACCGTCACCTGCAGCTGCATGCTGCGCTCAGCCAATTTGGCCAAGGCCTGGCTTTCTGCCGCGTCGATCTGCCAGACCACCAGGTTGGCGGCGCGGGTGAGCTTGGTTTCTATGTTCTTCCACCAGACCGGTGTGCTGCTGGCAAAGCTGTAGACGCTCACGCGTTCGGCGCGGCCCGCGGCTTTCATCAGGCGCTTGTCGTCGGGCTGGCCGACGTCGATCCAGTGCAGGATCTGCTCGGTGTAGTCCTTGTGCCAGAGCGCCGCTTCGTCCACGTCCCACAGGTCCTTGGCAAATTCCAGGTTGCCCTTTTTGTCGTCGGCCGGCACGTTCAACGCAAAGGCCAGCAGGCGGATCATCATGCGTTCGTCGGCCTCCGACGGGTGGCGGGCAATCGTCACGCTGTGGTCGGCGTAGATGCTGCGGTCCATGTCGGACAGGGCGAGCTGGGCTTTGTAGATGGTGGCTTTGAGTGCCATAAGGTGTACTTCTTTATCTCGGGTCTGGACGGGAGTTAACCCTCTATTGGAACAGAGCGGGGAGATCGCTGTCCCGGGTAACCCCGCCCGAGCGGGATTTAACCGGTCTGGCTATAGTGGCCCGACCATGCAACTGTCCGTCCTAGACCAGTCCGTCGCCGTCACCGGCCGTACGGAAGATGCCTCCATCCGTGAAACCCTGCAACTGGCCCGCCATTGCGAAGCGCTGGGCTACAAACGCTTTTGGGTCAGCGAACACCATAGCCACCCCAGCATCGTGGGGTCGGCCCCCGAAGTCTTGATGGCTGCCATCGCGGCCACCACCAGCCGCATCCGTGTGGGCAGTGCCGGTGTCATGCTGCCGCACTATGCGGCACTCAAGGTGGCCGAGCAGTTTCGGGTGCTGGAAGCCATCGCACCGGGTCGCATCGACCTGGGGGTGGGTCGCGCACCGGGCTCAGACATGCGCACCGCGCGTTTGCTGAGCAGCGACCCGCGCCAGTCGGCTGAGAACTTTCCCATCCAGGTGCGTGAGCTGCAAGCCTGGCTCGCCGGCGTTGACCTGCCCGAAGGCCACCCAGGCCGCGGCGTGACCGCCAACCCCATGGGCCCGACCGCGCCGGAGCTGTGGATGCTGGGCAGCTCCGATTACGGCGCGCAGCTGGCCGCGCACTATGGGCTGCCGTATGCGTTTGCTTACTTCATCACCGACGGGCAGGGCGCAGAGCAGGCGCTGGAGATTTACCGCTCGACCTACCGGCCCAGCCCGCGCCACCCGACGCCGCAGGCGGTGCTCTGCGTCTGGGCACTGGCGGCCGACACGGAGGCCGAGGCCTGGCACCACTTCTCGGGTCGCGAGCGCTGGAAGATAGACCGCAACCGCGGCGCGCTGGCGGCCCTGCCTTCGCCCGAAGAAGTCGCGCTACGCCCCTACACGCCGGTCGAGCAGATGGAGGCCGACAGGCTCAGGGCCAATGCGCTGGTCGGCAGCGGCCCGCAAGTTGCAGCCAAATTAAGGGCGCTGGCTCATACACTGGGGGTTGACGAGCTGGTCGTGATCACCTGGACGCACGATCCCGCCGCCCGCAGGCGCTCCTATGAACTGCTGGCGCGGGAGTTTTTCTGAACATGAAACCGGCTACCCCCAAAAAGCACTGAACAAATATCGAGACAAGGACCGCCCATGCAAACGCCTCCTGCCACTCCGCTCTTTAGCGCCGCCATCGCCGGCAGCCTGCCCAAACCCGGCTGGCTGTCGGAAACCCAAAAACTCTGGCCTCAGTGGAAAAGTGAAGGCGAAGAACTCAGGCAGGCCAAGGCCGACGCCACGCTGCTGTGGATCAAGGCGCAGGAAGACGCGGGCCTGGACGTGATTGGTGACGGCGAGCAGTCGCGCCAGCACTTTGTGCACGGTTTTCTGGAGCAGGTTGAAGGCATCGACTTCGAGCACAAGGTCAAGATGGGCATACGCGACAACCGCTATGACGCGATGGTGCCGCAGGTGGTGTCCCAGCTCAAGCTCAAGGGCCGGGTGCATGCTGCTGAAGCACGGCTGCTGCGCGCGCACACCACCAAAAAAATCAAATTCACCTTGCCTGGCCCGATGACGATTGTCGACACCGTGGCCGACCAGTTTTACGGCGACAAGGTCAAGATGGCGATGGCGTTTGCCGAGCTGCTGAACCAGGAAGCGCTGGCGCTGCAGGCCGACGGTGTCGACATCATCCAGTTCGACGAGCCCGCCTTCAATGTCTACATGAAGGAAGCCGCCGACTGGGGCGTGAGGGCGCTTGAGCGCGCGGCGCAGGACCTGACCTGCACGACCGCCGTGCACATTTGCTACGGCTACGGCATCAAGGCCAACACCGACTGGAAAGAAACCCTGGGTGAGGAATGGCGGCAATACGAAACCGTGTTTCCCGCGCTGGCCAAAAGCACCATCCGCCAGGTCAGCCTGGAGTGCTACCACTCTCACGTGCCGCCGCACCTGATGGCGCTGCTCGAGGGCAAGGACGTGATGGTCGGCGTGATCGACGTCGCCAGCGAGGAGATTGAAACGCCCGAGCAGGTGGCCGACACCATTGGCCAGGCGCTCAAATATGTGCCCAGGAACCGATTGATTCCCTGCACCAATTGCGGCCTGGCGCCCATGGACCGCGAAGTGGCGCTGAAGAAGTTGCAGGCGCTAGGCGCAGGTGCGGCGCTGGCGCGGGAACGCTACAAGTAAGGTTGGTCAGCGGACGCGGCATCGCTGCGCAGTGCGGGAGGCCGTTGTGCTGGACTGAATGCATGGCGCTGGTGTACGCTGACAGCATGAGCAATGACCCCACGCTTCCGCATCATCCTCACGACCACGATCATTCCCACGGTCCCGGACACAAGCATCCCCATGCGCATGGAGAAGCCGACCCGCCGTGGAAGCACGACGGCGTGCGCGTGATCGCCGGTAATCAGCTGGACAGCAACACGGCACAGACACCGGGCATGGACAGGCGGGCCGCCATCAACTTTGCCCGCGTGGGCGCACAAAAGCTGTGGGCCGGCACAGTGACCATCCACGCTGACGCCAAGACCGGCGCGCATCACCACGGCCACCTGGAGAGCGTGATCTATGTCATTCGGGGTAGAGCCCGCATGCGCTGGGGCGACCACCTGGAGTTCACCGCCGAAGCCGGTCCGGGCGACTTCATCTATGTGCCGCCCTACGTGCCGCACCAGGAAATCAACGCCAGCGCGACCGAGGTTCTGGAGTGCGTGCTGTGCCGCAGTGACGGCGAAGCGGTTGCTATCAACCTCGATATCGATCCTGTGGAGAAGCCGGACACGGTGCTGTGGGTGGACCCGACCCATCCCCATGGGGGCGTCTAAAAAGACGTGTAAAGCCTCGGTGAAGGCTGTATGAGGGCGGTGTGAACACGTGCTGAAGTGCGCAAAAGCGCACACTTTCACCTGAACGCGGAAAGCTTTCCTTACGAATGTCACTTCGTCCTACAGGATGTATCCGTCGGTGTTGTTACAACCGGGGCTCACACACAGGAGTTCCACCATGGACACCAACAACCAAGTTAATCAACCCGCCGTTCAACCTCAGCCTGCCCACCAGCCGGGCTTCTCGCAACGCCTGCAGCACAGCAAGGCGCTTGTCGCCATCGTTGCCGTGCTCGGCGTGACCGTCATGGCGCTGGCCGCCGCGCTGGTCGTCAACCGGTCCGACGCGCAGCCGGGTGGATCGGCCGCCGTCAATGAACCCGCGCAGACTTCCAAGCTGGCGGCCGATACGTCCAAACACACGCAGCCCGCCAAGCCGCACACCAATCCGGTCGTGGTGGCGCAGGCCACCCCGCGCGCCAATGTCTGCGCAACCTGCGGCACCGTCGAAGCTGTGACCCCTGTTCAACGCCAGGGCAAGGTGAATGGCGTAGATGTGGGCAACACCACCATCGGACTTGGCACGGTGGCCGGCGGCGTTGTCGGCGGCCTTGTTGGTAACCAGATGGGTGGCGGCAATGGCAAAACCGCCATGACCGTGCTGGGTGTTGCAGGCGGCGCATTTGCCGGCAACCAGATCGAGAAAAACATGAAGAAGGTCACCGTGTACGAAGTGCGCGTTCGCATGGACGATGGCACCGTGCGCAACATGGAGCTTTCCAGCGCCGTGGCAGTGGGCTCGAAGGTGATTGTTGAAGGCAAGAATCTCCGTCTGGCCTAAACATAGAGCCCCCACGCTCCCCACTGCGTGTGGTTCGCTGCCCCCCTAGGGGGCGCTGCGCCTGCGGTCTGGCAAAGCCAGTCCCGCGGCCCCGGCTGGTGAAGAAGGGCTCCAACGCTGCTCCCGAAATACCGGTGCTTGTCATCGGTATTTTTTTGACCTCCTCTCGCCACATCGCATGCCGGCGGCGAAAATACCCTGACAGGCACGGCTCCCGCTCCGGGGGCGTAGCATTGGCGCCTGTTCACCCGATCCGCATCCGCAGAAAGAAATTCCCATGAAAGCCATCTGGAACGGCGCAGTGATTGCGCAAAGCGACGACACCGTGGTGGTGGAAGGCAACCACTATTTCCCCGAAAGCGCACTCAACCGCGACTACGTGACCTTCAGCAACCACCACACCATGTGTTCATGGAAAGGGCAGGCCAGCTATTACTCGTTGCTGGTCAACGGTGAAATGAATACCGATGCCGCCTGGTATTACCCCGACCCCAAACCCGAAGCCGACAACATCAAGGGCCATATTGCCTTCTGGAAGGGCGTGAAGATCGAGCCCTGACGCGCCAGCCTGAGGCTGCTGCTGGGAGGCCCGATGAACGCCTGAAGAGGGCGGGTTTACCCTGCATCTTCAGCGTTTGCCTGGAAAATTTGCCATGTAGTATGTATGCTTATTAAAAATGACCCTTCCGGGCCGTTGTCAATAAGGAGACTTCATGACGCCTTCCGCGGCCGATCCAGCGCTGGTCGAAAAACTCGTGATGGCCAACCGCATCCTGTACGACCAGGGTGTGGTGGACGGCTTCGGCCATGTGAGCGTGCGCCACGACAAGTCACCTGAACATTTCCTGCTGTCCTGCAACCGCGCCCCCGGCCTGGTCAAAAAAGCTGACATCCTGACCTACGACCTCAATGGGGACCTGGTGGGTGAGTCCACGCTGCATTCTTACCTGGAGCGCTTTATCCACGGCGAAATCTATCGCGCGCGGCCTGACGTGATGGCGGTGGTGCACAGCCATTCCCCCAGCGTGATTCCTTTCGGCGTGACCGGCCAGCGCCTGCGCCCCATCTTCCACATGAGCGGTTTTTTGGGCAGCGGTTCGTCGCTGTATGAAATCCGCGAGTCCAACGGCAACACCGACCTGCTGATCCGCGACATGGGCCTGGGCAAAGACCTCGCCAGGGCACTGGGCCAGCACACCTGCGTGCTGATGCGTGGCCACGGTTCGACCGTAGTGGCGCCTTCGCTGGAGCGCGCGGTTTACCGGGCGGTCTATGCCGAAGAAAATGCCAAGCTGCAGTTCACGGCATCGGCCCTGGGTCCGATCGAATTCCTGACGCCCGAAGAAGCAGACCTGGCCATGGCGACGAATGAGGGCCAGGTCATGCGGCCGTGGGAATTGTGGAGCCGCCGTATCGGCGCCGTTGAATAAACAGCCGTACACGAAAGACGAAAGAGGCGAATCATGAAATTTCCAAAGCTCCTGGCCCTGGCCACCTTGATGTCTTTGACATGCATGACTGCAACGCAGGCGCTGGCGCAAGCCTATCCGTCCCGTCCTGTGCGCATCATTGTTCCTTATGGCACCGGCGGCGGCTCCGACATCCTGGCGCGCCAGATCGGCGCACGCCTGCAGACCCTGTGGGGGCAGGGCATAGCGGTAGACAACCGTGCGGGTGCCTCCGGCAATATCGGCACGGAAGCCGTGGTCAAGGCGCCGGCAGACGGCTACACGCTGCTGCTGCAAAACAGCACCATGGTGGTCAACCCGGCCGTGAACGGCAAGCTCAACTACGACCCCGAAAAAGACCTGACACCGATCATGCTGCTGGG
The DNA here is from genome assembly GCF_056405995.1 of Polaromonas sp. P1_E11. Classification (NCBI taxonomy): domain Bacteria; kingdom Pseudomonadati; phylum Pseudomonadota; class Betaproteobacteria; order Burkholderiales; family Comamonadaceae; genus Polaromonas; species Polaromonas sp. P1_E11. The sequence goes on along the minus strand of NZ_JBFUBA010000001.1, from coordinate 798,072 downwards.
TCTCACGCCGATCGCGCTGGTGTCTCACCAAAGCACCAACATCAAGACGATTCAGGAACTGGTCACCTATTCCAGAGCCAATCCGGCAGCGCTGAGCTACGGCTCCTGCGGCGTCGGCACACCGCAGCATTTCGTGATGGAACTGGTCAAGCAAAAGTCTGGTGTCAGTGCTACCCATGTCGGCTACAAGGGCTGTGCCCCTGCACTGACCGACGTGGTGGGCGGCCAGGTGCAACTGGCCATCCTCAGCGCCAACCTCGCTGCGCCGCACATCAAGACCGGCAAGCTCAACGGCATTGGCGTGTCGACCGCTACGCGCTATGACCTGATGCCCCAGGTGCCGACCTTTGAAGAGCAGGGCCTGAAGCCGCTCGACTTTTCCATCTGGTATGCGCTGATGGGCCCGGCCAAAATGCCACCCGAGGTGGTTGCCAAAATTTACGCGGACGTTCAAAAGGTGCTGGCTGAAGGCGCCGTGAGGGAAAACCTTTCAGGCGCAGGCGTGGAGCCCCTGAGCGGCGACGGCGCCGCGCTTGCCAGGCTGATCAAGGTAGACCTGGCGCGTTATGCGCAACTGGCCAAATCGGCCAATATCAAACCTGAATGAGTGCCGCGGGGCTGTGACGCCCGCGCAGCGCAGGCGCTGCGGTTTCGGCGCCTTGTCTGACGGCGGCCTGTCGCCCAATACCCTATAACTGAAGCATGGCGGGGCCCGTAGCGGCCCTGCGCTGGCCGGCATTGACCCGCGAAGGGCGCCGGCCGCAGAATCCATTCCTGGCTCAAGGAGATTCCATCATGTACAAGCACATTCTGGTTCCTGTAGACGGCTCTTCCACCTCGCGCAAGGCGATCGGCAATGCACTGGCAGTCGCCCAGGCGTTCAAGAGCGAGGTGACCGTCGTTTACGTCATAGACCCCTATGCTTTTACCGGGGTGGGCGCCGACTTTGCCTATGGGCAGGCCGAATACCTGAGCGCTGCCACGGCCGAAGCCAATGAGGCCATCACCGCTGCCAAGCAGGCCTTCCAGGAGGCGGGTATCACCGCTACCGGCTCGGTAGTGGAGGGCCATGCCATCTACCGCGGCATTCTCGACACCGCCGAGGCGATCAATGCCGACCTGATTGTCATGGGTTCCCACGGCCGCCGCGGACTCGAAAAACTGGTGCTGGGCAGCGTCACCGCCCAGGTCCTTTCCCACGCGCACCTGCCTGTGCTGGTGGTGCGCGACTGAACAGCTGTTCGTTTCCCGACGGCGTGACGCTACACAAAAGGAGTTTTTCATGGACCTTCTGAATCACGACATTGCACATGAATTTCCGGAATACCTGCAGAAGATGCGCAGCCTCAAGGTGTCTGACCCACACTTTGCCGAGCTCTTTGCGCGCTACGACGAGGACAACCACGCGATTGCAAAGTATGAGCAGGGTGTGGGCGTCATCACGGACGAGGCGCTGGAAGACCTGAAAAAGCGACGGCTCAAGATCAAGGACGAGATTTACCAGATCCTCAAGAAAAGCTGATCACGTCATGGGAATTCTTGATATTTAAGGAAAACTGCCTTGAAACCCAATAGGGACGTGCGCAAGCAGCTATCAAAAATGAAGCAAGACACGGGGTTGGCATCGTTCCTTCCCTGCAGGGCGGCTTGAAAGTCCGGAGATGGACAACGGTTTTAGGCTGTTTCATCAAACTGCCATGTGCCGCGGGTACGCTGGGGTGTTGACCGATTTCCGGTTGTGCAGGAGAGAGCCTTGAGTTCAAGCGACGAAGAATTGATGCGGCGGATCCGCAATGACCTGATCGACAGCTACGACGAAGAGCTGGAGATGGAAATTGAAGACCGCACCGTGGCCGGGCTTATCGGGGAAGAGCTGCCTGCCCGCAGCACCAAAGATGCGGCTCAGGAAAAAGAAGACCGCCGCCAGTATTTCCGTGAGCTGTTCCGCCTGCAGGCCGAACTCGTGAAGCTGCAGGACTGGGTGGTCAGCACCGGCCACAAGGTGGTGATCTTGTTTGAAGGGCGCGACGCCGCCGGCAAGGGAGGCGTGATCAAACGCATCACTCAGCGGCTCAATCCGCGCGTCTGCCGTGTGGCGGCATTGCCGGCCCCCAACGACCGCGAACGCACGCAGTGGTACTTCCAGCGTTATGTGTCCCATTTGCCGGCCGCCGGAGAGATCGTGCTGTTTGACCGCAGCTGGTACAACCGCGCCGGCGTGGAACGCGTCATGGGCTTTTGCACCGACGATCAGTACGAAGAGTTTTTCCGCACTGTTCCAGAGTTTGAAAAGATGCTGGTGCGTTCGGGCATACAGCTCATCAAGTACTGGTTTTCCATTTCCGATGAAGAGCAGCACCTGCGCTTTCTCGGTCGCATCCACGACCCGCTCAAGCAATGGAAGCTCAGCCCCATGGATCTGGAGTCACGCCGCCGCTGGGAGGAGTACACCAAGGCCAAGGAGATCATGCTGGACCGCACCCACATCCCCGAGGCCCCATGGTGGGTGGTGCAGGCGGACGACAAGAAAAAAGCCCGCCTGAACTGCATCCACCACCTGCTGCAGCAGATGCCCTACCAGGAAACCCCGCACCCGCCCATCGTACTGCCCGAGCGGGTGCGCCACGAGGACTATGTGCGTACTCCGGTCCCACAAAACATCGTCGTACCGGAAATATATTGAACACCCCCGTCCAGACTCACTGCGTGTAGTCTGTTCCCCCCTTGCAGGGGGCGAAGCCAGCGGCCCGGCAAAGCCGGCTCCGCGGCTCCTGCTGGGTTTAAGAGTTCTTTGGTAACCAGTGGGGAGCGGTCAGTCCCTCACGTCAGCTACTGGATTGGTGCCGAAGTCCGGCCGGGCAAGAAACGCCAGAATGCGCGCAGCTGCATCTTCGGGGGATGTCAGCACGCCGCCTGTTTTCAAACCTACAAACGAATCGCGATCCGGAAAGGCCTTGGGGTCGGCCGCGCGCAGTTGCTCCTGCATGCCGGTGTCGATCACGCCTGGCGCGAGTGAGCAGACTTTCGCGCCGTGGGGCTTCAGGGCTTCTTCCAGTGCCAGGCACCGGGTGAAATGGTCCATGCCGGCTTTGGCGGCGCAGTAGGCCGCTTGCGAAGCCATGGCGCGACGCCCCAGGCCCGACGAAATATTGAGTACCTTGCGCGGCGCTTGCCAGCCGCCGGTGGCGCGCAGGAAAGCAGCGGTGATTTGCATGGGCGCTTCCAGCCCCACACGCAGCGCCCTTGCCAGGTCGGCTTCGCCAATCTGGTCCAGCGAGCCGATCTGCGGGATCACGCCCGCGTTGTTGATCAACGTAACGCTGGCCCAGGCCTGTTCTGCTTGCGAATCCTTGAGCCAGCTTTCCAGCTTCTCGTTCAGTGAGCCGCTGTCCGCCAGGTCATGCGCCCATTGCAGCACCGTAGCGCCGACATGCCGCGCATGTTCTTCCAGCTCGGGCGCGGCAGTGCGTGAAATGCCAAGCACCGTGTGGCCGGCGGTGAGCAGCTGGCGTGCCATGGAAAAGCCCATGCCACGCGAGGCGCCTGTGATCAGGGTGAGGTGGGTGTTTTGTGTCATGGCTGCATGGTAGCGCCGGTACCATGGAACTGCTCGCGGCCTAAAAGCCGGGCTTGCTTTCAAATGCCATCGCCTGCCCGCTAGCCGGATGCGTGAGCTGCAGCGCTGCGGCATGCAGCAGCAAACGCGGCGCAGCCGCCTGTACGGCTTCGGGTGCATACAGCGCATCGCCCAAAATCGGATGGCCCAGTGCTTTCAGGTGCACGCGCAATTGATGTGAACGGCCGGTGACAGGTTCGAGTTCCACCCGTGTGGTGTTAGCCGCCGTGTCATGCGACAGCACGCGCCAGCGGGTCTGGCTGGGTTTGCCGCGCTCAGCGTCGATGATGCGCAGCGGCCGGCGTGGCCAGTCCACGATGATGGGCATGTCGATCAGGCCCCAGCCGTCCGGGGCATTCGGATCACTCGGTGCGGGCAAGTGGCCGCTCACCACTGCCACGTAGCGCTTGCCAACCTCACGCGTTTCGAACGATCGGCTCAGCGCCCGCTGCATGGCCGCGCCGCGCGCCATCAGCATCAGGCCCGAGGTGGCCTGGTCCAGACGGTGCACGATAAGGGCGTCTGGAAAGGCGGCCTGCACGCGGGCGCTCAGGCAGTCTTGCTTGTCTTCACCTCGTCCTGGCACTGAGAGCAGTCCTGATGGCTTGTCCAGTACCAGCAGGAACTCATCGGCGTGTAGCAGTCTCACACCTGGAATGTCGATGACATTACCTTCGGGGTAATTGTTCTGCGGCGGCTCGGCCTTCATGATTCAGTCAATGAAAAGTTTTTAACCAAGGAGAAGAAATCATGACTGACGCAGGTGCCATTGCCATTGCATGTGGATTGATCATCGGCCTGGGCGCCATTGGCGCCTGCCTGGGCATAGGGGCGATGGGTGGGCGATTTCTGGAAGGTGCCGTGCGCCAGCCCGAATTGATGGAGCCGTTGCAGGTGAAGATGTTTCTGCTTGCCGGCCTGATCGATGCCAACTTCCTGATCGGTGTGGGCATCGCCATGATGCTCTTGTTCGCCAATCCCCTCTAGGGTTGGGGCTTGGCTTTAGGCGGCGGGAAGTTGTGAACCGGTGGGCTGCTGCGTTTGACTTCCCGCAGCATGAAGAGGTAAAGGCTTTCAACCTTCTCGCGTGCCCAGGGCGTCTTGCGCAAAAATTTCAGGCTGGACGGCACGCTGGGATCGCTGGTGAAGCAGCGGATGTTGATGCGTTGCCCCAGCTCTTCCCAGCCGTAGTGGTCTGACAGTGCGGTGATGATGGCCTCCAGCTTGACGCCGTGCAGCGGATTACCCGGCTGCACTGAAGCAACCGGGGTATCTGCAGGCAAGTCGCCAGAGCCGGCCATCAAGGCCTTATTTGTTCTTCAGCTTGCCGCGCAGCGGAACCTGCGTCACGATGGTCGGGCGCACCGCGTCAGGAGACACTGTCTTGGGGGGCGAGGTGTCTTTCTTCGGCTTCTTGACCATCTTGTTGTTGTTTTGCTGTCCTTTTGCCATGGTTTTCTCCGTCAGGTTGATAAGAATGAGATGCCGTGATTATCAATGCAACTTGATGCGCGGGCGATAGGTGCGGTCCAGCATTTCCGACAGCGTGATCAGCGCAGTTTTCTTGAAGCCCCCCAGCGCCAGCTGGTGCTGCTTGTGCAGGCCCCAGTACATGAACTTGGCCAACTGGCCTTCAATGAAGAAGCTGCCCTTGGTGAGACTGCCCATCAGGCTGCCGACAGAAGAGTATTCCGACAACGACACCAGCGAACCCTGGTCCTTGAAGACGAAGGGCGCCACCGGCTTGCCGGCGATCAGGTCGGAGAGCGAGCGCGTCAGGTACATGGCCTGCTGGTAGGCGGCCTGGGCTCGCGGTGGTACCCAGGTGCCGTCCGGTTGCTGGCATGCCGCACAGTCGCCAAAGGCATAGATGTTTGCGTCTCCCGTGCTTTGCAGGTTTCCGTTCACGACCAGCTGGTTGAGCCTGTTGGTTTCCAGCGGATTGCCATCGCCCAGGGTCCGCAGAAAGTCGGAGGCTTTTACGCCGGCGGCCCACACCGTGATGCTCGATGAAATGACCTTGCCGCTGGCCATCTTCAGGCTGTCGGCCGTGACTTCCACCACTTTTTCATTGGTGTGCACTTCGATGGCCAGCTTGCGCAGCTCGCGCATGGCCGATTCGCTCAGGCGCTCGGGCAACTGGGCCAGCAGGCGCGGCGCGGCTTCGACGAGCACGATCTGCAGGTCTTTTTCGGGGTGGATGTAGTCAAAGCCGTAGTTGGCCAGCACCCGCGCTGCGGCATGCAGCTCGGCAGCCAGTTCCACGCCGGTGGCGCCGCCGCCCACGATCGCTACTGTCAGACGACCGCTGCCGGCCACGCGCGGCACGGTTTGTGCGCGAATGCAGGCGTTGATCAGCCTGTCGTTAAAGCGCTTGGCGGCTTGCGGGCTGTCGAGCTTGATGGTGTGTTCTGCCGCGCCGGGCGTGCCGAAGTCGTTGGTCTGGCTGCCCACGGCAATCACCAGCGTGTCGTAGGCCAGTTGCTGGGCCGGTGTGATTTCGCGGCCGGCTTCGTCATGGCTGGCAGCCAGCTGCAGGGTCTTGTTCTGGCGGTCCACGCCGGTGAGGCTCCCCAGGCGAAACTTGAAGTGGTTCCAGCGGGCCTGCGCGAGGTATTCAATTTCCTCGGCGTGCGTGTCAAAGCTGCCTGCGGCCAGCTGGTGCAGCAACGGTTTCCAGACGTGGGTGCGTGCGGCGTCCACCAGGGTGACCTCGGCCAGGCCCTTTTTGCCCAGGCGTTTGCCCAGTTGCGTGGCCAGCGCCAGCCCTCCGGCGCCTCCGCCTACGATGACGATGCGGTGCATAACTTCTTCCTCCTGGTGCCAGGGTGGCCCTGTTATGTCGCCATGTTAACTGCCTGTTTCGCCTAAAACGGTCCCCCACTTAAAGCCAATGGCCTAATTTTCAGGCCAGCAGGCGGGCTTATCGGGCTTCTCCCCGGTTCGGGCGAAAGCGGTCCGGTTCCTGGTGCGGCCGTCGTGCCTGCGAATGAGTCAATGCGGAAATACTGGTTTTAGCCAGGCAGGACGTGCGCAAGCAGCTATTAAATCAATAGCGTTACAGCCGCTGAAGGCGTTCCCTCAAGAGTAGCCCCTTGCCACACCTCGCGGGTACGGCACTGTTAAGCTTCGGGCCGCATGCCTACACACTCATTCAAGGAACTCACCCGCCAGCGCGCCTACATGCGCATGTGGTTCGCCCGGATTTTTGCCACCACAGGCAACCAGATGCTGATGGTCGCCGTGGGCTGGCAGATGTACGAACTGACCGGCAGCGCATGGGACCTTGGCCTGGTGGGTCTGTACCAGTTTGTGCCGGCCTTGCTGCTGACGCTGGTGGCCGGACATGTCGCCGACCGGGCTCACCGCGGGCGCATCATCGCCGGCTGCCTGGTGACGCAGGCCACGGTGGCGATGATCCTGGTGGCGGCCACACAGGGCTGGCAAATTGGGGGAATGCATCACAGCTGGGTTTCGCGCGAACTGTTGCTGGCGGTGTCGGTCATGCTGGGTGTGGCCCGCGCCTTCCAGATGCCCGCGCAGCAATCACTCACCCCGGTGCTGGTGCCGCCCGCCATGCTGCCGCGTGCCATGGCTTTCAGCTCGGCCGGCATGCAGGCGGCGGTCATCGGCGGGCCAGCGCTGGGTGGCGTGATTTTTGTGGCCGGCGCCACGGCGGTGTATGCCACCTGCGCTTGCCTCTTTGCCACCGGCTGCGTGCTGATCGCGGTGCTGCGCTATGACCACGCGCCGCCGCCACGTGAGCCGGTGACGCTGCGCACGCTGCTGGCCGGCGTGGAGTTTGTATGGCAGCGCAAGGCCCTGCTGGGCGCTGCGTCGCTGGATCTTTTTGCCGTGCTGCTGGGCGGCGCCACGGCCTTGCTGCCCATGTTCGCCAAAGACATCCTGCACGTCGGGCCCTGGGGGCTGGGCCTGCTGCGCGGCGCCCCTGCGGTCGGCGCCCTGCTGACGTCCGCGGTGCTGACCCGCTGGCCGCTGGAGCGCCGCGTCGGGCCGACCATGCTGTCAGCAGTTGCCCTGTACGGTGTGTGCATGGTGGTGTTTGGCCTGTCGACCAGCTTTGTGCTGTCGCTGCTGGTTCTGGCCGTCTCGGGCGGGGCCGACATGGTCAGCGTGGTGGTGCGCCAGACACTGGTGCAGATCGAAACCCCCAACGAAATGCGCGGCCGCGTCAGCGCCGTCAACTCGGTATTCATCGGTGCATCCAACCAGCTTGGTGAGTTTGAATCGGGCGCCACTGCAGCGCTGCTGGGGCCGGTGGGCTCCGTGGTGGCAGGCGGCGTGGGCACGCTGGTGGTGGCTGCTGCCTGGTTCAGGCTTTTCCCGTCGTTGTCGCGGCGGGACCGAATGGTGACGCCGCGATCCGGCTCTTGAGTCACTCAGGTCGCGCGGCTCCTGCGCGTGAGCAGACGATGGCAGCCCCATAGCAGTACAGCACCCGCAGGACCGACGACGAGAAGGTTCCAAACCGGCATGAACAAAAGGCCCAAGGCTGCAGTTGAACCCTTTGGCGCAACAAAAACGGAATAGTGCATGTAGAGGTCGGCAAGCAGCGATGCGATAGCCCAGCCGAGGGAGAGGACGCTTGCGCGGCGAATGCGGGCGAGAGCCACTGCTATTGCATAAGGCAGACAGGACAGCACTGCCAGGCCGAGGAGAAACCAGCTCAATCCGCCGTCGGCCAGAAAGAGGGCGGTGTAAAGGTGCAGGAGTATGCCGGCCGCACTTAGGGTGAGTGTGAACTTTTCGGGTGTAACGGTTGAGTCAGGCATATGCGTTCGCCCAGATTTAATCTGAAATATCAGCCATGGCTTGCCACGCGTCAAGCGCATTCAGACGGAGCAGTTCCGTCGTCCCTGCAGCTGACGTCATGGAGTGCAGGCACGTCTTCTGTTCACCGACGTAGTGCCGACTGAACAGCCACGATAAGGGGTACCAGCATGACCATGATCGGCATCACTATGTTGAATAGACCGGATTCAAACCTCTTCCGGCTGAATCCTCCCATTTGCGCGTATACGAGCCCCAGGGCAATTGAGATATACAGGCTCAGCATCCCGTAGTCATTCTTGCCGCTTCCAATGCAAAATTGTCTCTATGGTTCATGCCGCTCGGCGGAAAATCTTCACCCAGCCCTGGGCGTGGGAACGCCTACTTACCGCCCCGAATTCGCCCGTATCCGGTTCACTTCCACCGGCGTGATTTCACTAGCCCGATTGCCCCATGACTGGCGGACGTGCGTCAGCACCAGCGCCATGTCGGCGTCGTTCAGCACCAGCACGAAGGGCGGCATGCCGAAGGGGCGCGGGTTGCCGGCGGTGGCCGGGGCGTAGCCGCCATTCAGCACGATCTGCACCAGGTTCACGGCCTGGCTCATGGTCACGGCGCGGTTGCCTGCCAGCGCCGGGTAGGCATTGGCAATGCCTTCGCCCTTGGCACCGTGGCACTGGGCGCAGTGCTGTTCATACAGCCTGGCGGCGCGTTCCACCGACTCGCCCTGCGTCTTGATGGTGGCCGGCTCGGGGGGCGTGGTGTTTGAGGGCGGCAGCTCTTTCAGGAACTGCGCCATCGCGCCGAGGTCGGCGTCGCTCAGGTATTGCGTGCTGCGCTGGACGACTTCAGCCATGGGGCCGGTGACCGAGGCGCGTGGTGAGACACCGTTTTTCAGAAGGCTCACGATGTGTTGCCTGTCCCAGTCGCTCACACCCGCTTCGTAAGGCGAGGTCAGCGAGGGCGCATACCAGTTCTGCATGGGAATCAGCCCGCCGGCCAGGTCCAGTCCCGCATCGCTGGCGCCCAGCGCATTGCGGGCGGTGTGGCAGGCCGCGCAGTGCCCCAGGCCCTTGACCAGGTAGGCGCCGCGATTCCAGTCGGCGCTGCGTGCCGCGTCAGGTTGGTACACGCCGGGGCTGAAGTACAGGGCGCGCCACACCGCAAGTGCGGCCTGCGACTGGTAGGGAAAGCGCACCGCATGGGGCTGGTTGGGCTGCACCGTAGCGGGCAGGCTGCGCAAGTAGGCAAACAGTGCATCCGAGTCCTCGCGCGTGACCTGCGTGTAGCTGGTGTAGGGGAAGGCCGGGTAGAGCAGGCGGCCGTTTTTGGAGCGGCCGTTGTGCATGGCGCGCCAGAAATGGGCGGATGACCAGGTGCCGATGCCGGTTTTGTCGTCGGGCGTGAGATTGGAGGTGAACACTGTGCCAAACGGCGTGGCGATACCGCGCCCGCCCGCATAGGCCTGGCCGCCCTGCACGGTGTGGCAGGTCTGGCAGTTGCCGGCGCGCGCCAGGTTGGCGCCCCGGGCAATCAGGCTGTCGCTGGGGGCTGCGGTAGCCACAGGCGCCTTCACGTCGACTTCGTCGCGCACATTCAGCGCCCATACCAGAAAAACCGCGGCGGCTGCCAGGGTGGCAAGGCCCACTGCCCATTTGAGGAACGTCTTCATTTTTGCGTTTTCCTGGTGGGCAAAGCCGGTACAGCGGGCATGTTTGCTGCGCTGCCGCAGGTGATGGCCACGGCGCCGGGCGCAAGCGCGGGCAGCGCGGTGGCCGGTTTGGTGCTCGCCGGCAGGGGCTGCGCAGCCACCCAGCTGGCGACGGCATTGATGTCCTCCAGGGTGAGTTTTTCCACCACATTTTTCATGCAATCCGGCGCGTGCGCGCGGCGCTGGCCGGCCTTCCAGGCACCCAGCTGTGCATTGAGGTAGTCACGTGGCAGCCCCAGCAGGCCCGGAATGGCCGGCGCCACGCCGGTCATGGCCTGGCCGTGGCACTGCACGCAGGCCGGTAGCCGGCGCACGGCGTCACCCTGCATGACCAGCTGCTGTCCATGGCGCATGGCCTCGGGCGATGCGGCCGCGGGCAGGGGGGCGGGATAGGGGACTTCGAGCTGGGAGAAGTACTGCGCGATCTCCATCAGGTAGGTGTCGCTGAGCGGTTCGATCAGTTGCGTCATGAGGCCGTAGTGGCGGCGCCCATCGCGAAAGTTCAGCAGCTGGTTGTACAGGTAGCCCGCCGGTTTTCCCGCCAGGCGCGGGTAGTAGCCGTCGGGTGCGGCCCGGCCCTGGGGCCCGTGGCAGGCCGTGCAGGCCATGGTGCGCTGCGCGATGGTGTCTTCAAAGGGCGGCGTGGCAGCCGAGGCGGCGCCCGCCATGGCAAATGCCAGGCCGGCCCACAGCACCCGCGCGGCCAGCATGCGTCCGCAAAAGCGTGGAAAAAATCTTGGATTCATGGGGCCATCATGCCGCACATGGGCGGCCGGTGTCAGCATCAGTTGCCCTCCCAAAAAACACATCAGACGAAAACGGGTGAAATTGACGGGGCGCTGGTCCCACAGTTGAGTCCCAGTCGTGAATCGCACGGCTGGCGGGAGCCGGGTTTGCGCCTCTACTTGCGAGGATCCTGCAACGCGCGGACGCAGGCCAGAAAATGGTCCCAGCTGGTCTGCACTTCCTTCACACGCACGCCTTTGTCCAGCACTGCACCGCAGGCTGCTTCCGCGCGCCGGACCACCTTGGTCAATGCGCTGCCCGGCAAGGGCGGAATCTGTGCACGCAGCGCGTCGGCTTTCGCCCGCATCTGCATGATGGCGTCCCGGGCCAGGGTCTTGTTACCGGCACAGGCAATCATGCCGATCATTTCCGCCATTTCACCAAACGCCGGATCCAGGTGCCAGGCTGCGGCCGTGCCGAGCGCCAATACCCACAGGCGCTTGTTGCGTACGGAAGGTGCGTCTGCCGGCGCACCCTGCAAGCTGGCGCCGGTGGCCTCCACAGCATCCTGGGCCGTTGGGCCGGGTGGCGTGGTGCCGGTCGCTGGGTGGGTGGACTTGTTCATGGCGCTTTGTCTTGTACAGACAAGGCTGGATTTTGCCTGAGTGCTCCGGGACCCGGCAGCTGCCTGCGGCCAAGACCCGCTTTTCTTGGGGGAAAAGTGCCTGAAACCGTTTATGAACGGGCGCAAGCAGCTATTAAAAATATAGCAAACTAACTGTTCAGCCAATCGGCGATGTGCCGGCATACCCAGCCGGGGTCGTCATGCGGCAGGTCGTGCCCGGCCCACGGGTGTTCGTGGTGCGCGGCCTGCCAGGCTTTCGCGAGGCGGGAGGTACAGCGTGGGTTCACCAGGTGGTCAGCCGCCGAAGACAACAGCAGGGTGGGGCAGGGCGGCGGCGCGGCAATGCTGAAAGCCGCTGCGGCCTCCAGCTGGCGCCAGGCATTGGCGGCGCTGACGGGCGCGTTTCGGCGGATATCGGTCCACGCGGCAATGTCTTCATCGTGTGAGGCGGTGTTGTTGCAGGTCAGCCGGTGGATGATGCGTTCGGCGCTGTCTGCATCGCCCCAGCGCAAAGCCAGCAAGGCCAACGGCAGCCAGTTGGCCGGGCGCAGGCGTTCGGTCATCCGGCAGTGGGGCCGCATGCTGGTATTGACCAGCACCAGCCGCGAGACTTCGCCCGGGTACTGCAGCGCCCAGTCGGCCGCCACCATCGCGCCCAGTGACATCGCTACCAGCCGGTAGGGGGGCTGCAGGCCGCGGGCCAACAGCTGTGCCCGTGCAAAGTCTGTCATGCCACGCACCGAGCGAGGCGAGGCTTCGCGGTGAAAGGCGCCGTTGCCCGGAAGGTCAAGCGCCACGGCCTGGCCTGCTTCGGCGGTGGGCAATGCTGCGGCAAGCTGCTGCGCGAAGCCGCCCCAGTGCCGCGCTTCGCGGGTCAAGCCCCTGAGCAACACCCAGGTCATGTCACAACACCCTGCGCGGGCGCCAGTGCGCCGCGGCAAGCCGTGCGAGCTGCACGCGCTGGTCGCCCGAAGGCAGCCAGCGCGGTGCGGAGAATGCGGCGCGTGTCAGGAAATCAAGCAGGTCTGCATGGCGGCGCAGTACACGCCGCGTGCGGTGCGCCTTGATGGGGTTGAAAATACCGTGGCGCGAAAACAGCTGGCGCGGATTCTTGCGTATCCATAACCAAGAGCCCAGCTCCAGCGTCATCGGCAAAAAGATGTTGTCTGCCGGCACCCGATCGTAGGCGTGGTCCCAAAGATCGCCGTGCAGCAGGTACTGGTTGCTTTGCGGCTCAAAGCTGTAGGCATGGTGCGGGTGCGACTGCTCCAGCATGGTCCGCAGCGCAAACATCTCCGGCAGGTGCGGCATCAGCCGGCGCGTCCTGGCGTACGGAAACCACAGGCTGTCGTCAAAGCCGTAGCCCGAATGGCAGTCCAGTGCCAGGCTGAAGGGCCGGCTGGCAAGCTGCTCCTGCACCACTAGCAGTACGGCAGCGCTTTCCACTTCCATCGGCATGCCGGGCCTTCCACAGTACCAGGGAAGCTGGGGGCTCACGGTTTGCCCGCCAGCCAGGAAAGGCACGCGGGCATCTGCCCTGTGGGGGGCGTTGCGCATCAGGTCCACGCCCTGGGGGTTGGCGCGCTTGTGCGCCCACATGCCGCCCGGGTTCACGATGGGCATGAACACCAGCCGGACCTTTTCGAGTTGCCGGTGCAGCAATTCGTCCCACTCCAGGCGAAACAGCAATGCCCGCATGTAATGCAAAACCAGCTGCGTGCCGATGCGCTCCAGCCCATGGATGCCGCCGAAGAAACCCACCGCGGGCGCCGCCGGATCGCGGGAGCCGATGCCCGCCACATACAGCGGAAAAGACGGGCCGGCAGTATGTGCTTCGGCCGCAACGGCCACATCAAAGTGCGCGCTGCCCGCCAACAGGATTGTCTTGAGCTCCTCCATCTCTGAAAAGCTGGCCGCCGCATCCCGCGCCGGCGTGAGGCTGTAGGGGCTGTGAAGGCTGCGCGGGCTCTCGGCAGCGCTATTCAGTGGCGGAGGCAGTGGCGGAGGGAGCATCCGCCCATCCTTGCACAGTTGTTTGACAGGCGTGCTACAGCTTGTTGTTTTGCGGTGAAGGCCGGGAACCCGGCTGGCGCGGCTCGGCGCCCGCCCGTTGTGAAATGGCCGCGATCACCTGGTGCAGGGCTTTGTTCACCGGTTTGTCGTTGCGCACGATCAGGGCCAGCGTCCTTTGCAGCCGTGGGTACAGCGAATGGACCACGAGTTCGGCATGCTGCCCCGGGCCGGTGACCGCCATGGCCGGCAGGATGCTGCAGCCCAGGCCTGCCGCCACCATTTCCTTGATGGCTTCGACGCTGCCCAGCTCCATGATGGGTTTGGGGGCGTGGCCCGCATCCTGAAACCACTGGTCGATGATCACGCGGGTATTGGCCGCCGGCTCGAACAGCACCAGCTCGCGCTTTGCCAGGACGGCCGGCGTGATCCTGGCGGGCATGGCGGCATCACGCTTGGGTGCGATGGCCACAAACTCGTCGTTAAACAACGGTGTCACCGCCAGTGCACGCCGTTTGACGGGCAGCGTGACCAGCGCCAGGTCCAGCATGTTGCCTTCCACCGCCTTGACGAAGTCGGCCGTGTTGCCCGTGCTGACCACCACGCTCAGATTGGGAAACCGCAGCCTCAATGAGCGCAGGATTTGAGGCAGGAAATAAAGGCAGGCCGTGGCGCCAATGCCCAGCGTGATGCGGCCAGCCACATCCGAGGAGTGGGAAGCCATGGCGGCCATGACACCGTCTACGGCGGTGTTGACGTGCTGGATTTCTTCCATCAGGTCGAACCCGGCCGGCGTAGGCGTTGCGCGGCGCGCCACACGCTCAATCAGGCGCACACCCAGCTTCTGTTCCAGCTGCCTGATCTGCAGGCTGACGGCGGGCTGCGAAAGGCCCAGCCTTTCGGCCGCACCGGAAAAGCTCCCGGTTTCAACAATAAGGGCGTAGGTGCGCAGGTGATCCAGATTGAGCATGCAAAGAAATTCTAATCAATTTTATAAGTTTTAACATATTTACTTATGTATCTCATTGCGTAACCATGGCGGCATGCATCTCACATCAGCTTCCCGTTCCGTCCAGCCTGTCCGTGCCCATGAGTCGGCCCATTCCCTGACGATTGGCCCGTGTGCCGAAAGCCACATGGAGGCAATCCAGGCGATTTACGCGCACTACGTGGCCACCAACCTGGCGACGTTTGAGCTCGAGCCGCCCAGCGTGGCGCAGATGCTGTCGCGCCGCGCTGACATCCTGCAAGGTGGCTACCCCTACCTGGTGGCGCACCGCGATGGGGAGGTGGTGGGGTACGCCTATGGCAGTGCCTACCGGTCGCGGCCGGCCTATCGCCATACGGTGGAAGACTCGATTTACGTCGCGCCCGGCATGCGCCAGGCCGGCATTGGCAGCGCCTTGCTGCGTGAGCTGATCCGCCAGTGCGAGCAGCGCGGTTTCCGGCAAATGGTGGGCGTTGTCGGCAACAGCGCCAACACGGGTTCGCTCAAGGTGCACGAGGCGCTGGGTTTTACCCGTGTCGGCACGCTGGGCTGTGTCGGCTACAAGTTCGGCCAGTGGGTGGACACGGTGCTGATGCAGCGTGCGCTGGGCGACGGCGCGACGTCGCCCGGCGAGCTGCCGCCAGGCCCGGCCGCTCAGTCCGCCGCTGCAACCACCAGATCCGACAGCGGGTGCGCGACACAGGGCAGGATGTAGCCCGCCTGTTTTTCTTCGGCGCTCAGGCCCGGCCATTCGATGCGGTAGGCCACCTGCCCGCTGGCCAGCCGGCGGATGCAGGTGCGGCAGGTGCCGTTGCGGCATGAACTGTCCATCGCCATGCCGGCCAACAGCGCTGATTGCAGGATCGGCAGGGACGGCCAGGCGCTGAAATGCACGCCTTCCGGGTTCAGCTGAACGCTGAACATGACCACATCGGCTGGATCACCAGGGTGGGCCGGGTCGTTCATCGCTGTCTCGGGTTGCGGAAGGCTGCCAGCGTTAACCGCGCAGGCGTTCCAGCAGCAGCACGGTCATCAGGGACAGCAACAACTGCTGCTCTTCGCGTTCATTGACGGGGGCCATCCGCTCGGCGGTGAACCGGCCCTCAAACAGGGCAGGCTGCTTGGTAAGCTCGGCCACCAGGGTACCGTCGGGCCTCGTCACCTGGTAGGCGGGATGGAACAGGTAGCCCGAAAAAATCCCGATCAATGGAATCTGGCTGAAGAGGCCGTCAAGAAAACGCGTCATCACGCTTTTCTCGTTGATGCTGAAGTGGGTGACACCGTTGTCCTGCACATCAAAACCGGCTCTCCACATGGAGCGCATGCCGCGCCGTTTGATGCCGCCCAGCGCCGTGCCCTGGGTATCGGTGAAGTGATACAGCGCCGAAAAATCGATAATCCGGTCCGCCTTGATCTGGTAGAGCTGCAGGTCCTGTTTTTCATCGGTGAAAACCGTGATGGCTTCCTTGAGCTTGAAGAGTTTTTGCCTGACATACGCCACCGGCTGGCTGCGCGCGTCCTTGACCAGAAACTGCGGCGCAAAGGCGATGAGTTTGAAGGACATTTGCAGGGGAAACTGAAGACCTTGGGCCATGATGTGCAAGCGCTTGTAAGTGTTAGGGTGCGACGAATGTACCCGACGCCAAAGTCACTGGCCGGGCAGTCGTCCTGCAGCCGGACCGCCGTGAAGCGAATGTCTTGC
This sequence comes from Polaromonas sp. P1_E11, assembly GCF_056405995.1. Lineage (NCBI taxonomy): Bacteria > Pseudomonadati > Pseudomonadota > Betaproteobacteria > Burkholderiales > Comamonadaceae > Polaromonas > Polaromonas sp. P1_E11. The sequence goes on along the minus strand of NZ_JBFUBA010000001.1, from coordinate 781,903 downwards.
CGGGTGGGAGGCGATTTGGGCGACAATTCTGCTCCCCCGATCATTTCCCGCATCGATTCACAAGCGATTTTTTTCATGTCCAGCTACTCCGTCCGTCCCGCTACGCCCCGCGATGCCAAAACCATTGCCGAAATTCATGTCGCCACCTGGCAGGCCACTTATAAAGACCTCATGCCCGAGGACTACCTCGGCAAGATCACGGTGGAAAAACGTCTGCCTTACTGGCGCGAAGCCATTGAATTCAGCGAGCCGCAACTGCTGGTGGCCACGGAAGGAGATGAGATCGTGGGCTTTGTCGGCTTTGACCGTTCCCGCGATGCCGGCACCAAATCCACTGTTGGCGAAATCTGGGCGCTGTATGTGCTGCCGGAACATTGGGGCAAGGGCGCAGGCCTGGCCCTGTGGGACGGCGCGCGTGAGGGCCTGAAAGAAGAGGGTTGCACGCAGGTCACGCTGTGGGTGCTTTTACGCAATGAGCGTGCGCTGCGCTTTTATGAACACGCTGCGGGGTTCAAGCGCGAGATGCCATCGCTCAAGACTGTGGCTTTTGGCAGTGCCAAGCTGGAAGAGATCCGGCTCAAGCGGGTGGTTGATTGAGAGCTGGATTTCTGAACTGATTCTGTTTGGGCCGGTTCTTGCTCCGGTGTTGAGTTTTTTGCTGAGTTCTGCTGGCCGGGGGTTGCCCGGCATGCAACTCACTTTCTTTTGCTTCGCCAAAAGAAAGTAAGCAAAGAAAAGGCGACCCTGGTTCCTGCGTCCCTTCGCTGCGCTACGGGCAGCCTGCGGTGCTCGGTCCAGCCGGGGTCAAAAACAACTCGCCTTCGGCTCAAACAAGTTTTTGCCCTGATCCGTCTGGCCCTGCGCTCCTCGGCGCATACACAAGGGGGTGGGGAAGAAATACCGAACAGCCAACAGCCGAATACCGGACCCCGAACACCAGAAGAAACAAGGACACGCCATGGCGTGTCCTTGTTGGTATTGGTATTGGAATTGGTATTTGTCTTCAGTCCCCGCTCCCGATTAGCCCTTCTGTATGCGCCGAGGAGCGCAGGGTCAGGCGGATCAGGGATCGCGATTGTCTGAGCGAAGCGAGTTCGAGCGAGACCCCGCCTGAACCGAGCACCGCAGGTTGCCCGTAGCGAAGCGTAGGGACGCAGACAGCAGGGTCGCCTTTTCTTTTGCTTACTTTTCTTTTGGCGACCCAAAAGAAAAGTGAGTAGCCGCCGGGCTACCCCCGGCCAGCAGAACTCAGCAGAGGGCCTATCCTCTGCGCAAACTCAGGCCTCAAGAGCGCCATCTCACGACGGCACATTCACCACCCGCTCATCGTCATCAGGAATCAGCGGCATCCCTTCGTCGGGCTCCACCGGCAACTCCAGTGCGTCGTCTTCATCCAGACCTTCCTCGGGTGGGCCGTTACGCGGCTGGCCGTTGTCGGTTGCGCCGGTTTTGAGGGCGGGTCGTCCAATCCTGGGCATTGTGCTTCTCCTTGGGTTTCAAAAGCGTAAGAGGGCTTTCATCAACGGGGCATGGCCTGGGTGCCATTGGCGTGTGATTTCAGGACGATGATGCGGGTAACCGCGCCAGGGGCTGCCAAGCCAAGCGGCCTTTTTCCTGTCAGTGCGGGCCGACAACCGCGCGGCGCACACAACACTCTCTTGTCCTACATGCAGCGTATCCGGCTGCGCACAGTCTGCATGCCTGCCGCCGCTTAATGTCGGCAGACACCTCTGGATGACCATGCCCCCGTCATCGCCGGGACACAGATAGATCGCAGAGATATTTTGCGGAAATTTTTTGAAAGAAGCATCATGGACAAAACCACAGCCTCCACCGGTATGGCTTCCGGTACTGACAACCCCCTGCAGCGCGGCGTCGAGTCTGCCGGAGCAGCGCTACACAGCGGCATTGACAAGGTGGCTGAGCCGGCCCGCAGTGCGGTAGACCGCGCTTCTTCCGCCGCGCACGAAGGTGTCGACAAGCTGGCCAGCGGTGCCAGCAATGTGGCTGACCGCTTTGCCGACCAGACCCGCCGGGTGACTGAAGCACCAGGCCGGGCCATTGACGCCTCGAAATCGTGGGTCCAGGAAAGGCCCCTGGAGGCTGTGGGTGCCGCCCTGGCGCTGGGTTTTATCCTGGGACGGCTCACGGCACGCTGAGCATGTAACGCTCTGACGTCCATCCAAAGCCGCCCGCGGGGCGGCTTTTTGTTGCGCTGGATTTGGGTACAGTAGACCTTCGCCTTCGGTGCCACCACAACGCATAACAGCAGCACCGGACTCCTGCCGGCCGGGCTCATCACGGCCGGGCCTTGCAAGTTTTGCTCACCCCCTTCGGCCTTGCGCCGGCACACGGAACCTACATATGGCCAGCAGCCTTCTCGCGTTGATCGACGACATCGCCACCATCCTTGATGATGTGGCGCTGCTTTCCAAGGTGGCCGCCAAGAAAACCGCCGGCGTGCTGGGTGATGACCTGGCGCTCAATGCCCAGCAGGTCTCGGGCGTCAAGGCAGACCGTGAACTGCCGGTGGTCTGGGCTGTGGCCAAAGGTTCTTTTGTCAACAAGGCCATCCTGGTACCGGCCGCGCTGGCCATCAGCGCGTTCATACCGTGGGCCGTCACGCCGCTGCTGATGGTGGGGGGTGCATTTCTTTGTTACGAGGGGTTCGAAAAGCTCGCGCATAAATTCATGCACAGTGCGGACGAACAGGCGGCCGAGCATGAGGCGCTGACTGCCGCACTGACCAACCCCGACGTAGACGTGCTGGCGCTTGAAAAAGACAAGATCAAAGGCGCGGTCCGCACCGACTTCATCCTGTCCGCTGAAATCATCGCGATCACGCTGGGCACCGTGCAGGCCAGTCCCTTCGTGACGCAGGTGGCTGTTCTGGGCGGCATCGCCCTCCTCATGACGGTGGGGGTCTATGGCCTGGTGGCAGGCATCGTGAAGCTGGACGACGGCGGGCTTTACCTCAGCCGGCGTGAAGGAGGCGGCGCCCTGGGTCGCTTGCAGCGCGGCGCAGGCCGCGCCATCCTGCTGGCCGCTCCCTGGCTCATGAAAGGCCTTTCTGTGGCGGGCACCATCGCGATGTTCCTGGTAGGGGGCGGCATTCTGACGCACGGCTTTGTGCCGCTGCATCACGCGATCGAGCTGCTCGCACAAAAAGTGGCTGCCATTGGCGGGGCAGGTGCCGTGCTGGCCGCACTCACGCCGCTGTTGATGGATGCACTCACGGGCTTGATCGCCGGTGCGCTGGTGCTGTTCGCCGCCATGCTGGTCAAGCGCGTCCTGGCGCGCCGCTGACACAGAAGAGAGCGAATGGAGAATCCGGCGCTCAGTCGCCGGATCCTGGCTTGGCCGGCTTTTCCGGTTCCTCGTGGCGGCCTTCGGTCTTGCCGGCGGGCTGGTCGTCCGGCACCGGAAATGGCCAGCGGCCTTTTTCACGGGGTGGTGCGGGCATGGCTGCTTCCCGCGCCCGTTGCTCCAGTGCCTTTCGGCTCTCGGTATCGGGCGCGGCAACTTTGGGTCTTGGCATGGGTGGTCTTTCGCAGGGAAGAAAGGCAGTGTATGAACGCAGGCGCGCAAAACGCCGGACAGCCACTGACCTTACTCCCCTGGGATGCCCTGCTATGTAGTCTGCGGATGACGCCAGTTGTAGGAAGCCGGGGACGCCGGGAAATGCCAATGCATTCGTCGGCGTAGCGGCTGTCGCGTCGTCCGCCGCGTTTATTGCGGCAAGCTGCTCTTGCGCTGTATCAGGTCGTGTTTGGCGAAGAGGTCGGCGATCCAGTCGACAAACACACGCACCTTGTTGCTCAGGTGGCGATTGGGTGGGTACACCACATGAATGGGTTTGGCCTCGGAACACCAGCCGTTGAACAATGGCTCGAGCGCGCCGCTGCTGATGTGGTGCTGAACCAGGAAGGTGAGCGTCTGCAGGATACCCAGGCCCGCCAGCGCCGCCGCCACACCCGCGTTCGAGTCATTCACCGAGAGCTGGTGGTGCCCGCCGATCTCCACCACCTCGCCGTCCTTTTGCAGGTTGACGGTGTAAAGCTTGCCGTCGCGCGGCGAAAAATAGCGGATCAGCTTGTGCGCCTGCAGCTCGCGCGGGTGTTGGGGTACGCCGTGGCGCTTGAGGTAGGCGGGTGAAGCGCAGGACATCAAATAGAACTCGCCGATGCGGCGCGCCACCAGCGACTGGTCGGTGATCTGCCCGCCACGGATTACGCAGTCGACATTTTCGGCAAGGATGTCGATGGGCCGGTCGCTCACGCCAAGCTCCAGCTGGATGTCCGGATAGCGTGCATAAAAATCGGGCAGCGCCGGAATCACCACCGCAAGGCCCAGTGAAGAGGGAATGTCCACCTTGAGCCGGCCACGCGGGCTGGCCTTGGCGCGCGACATGCTCGACTCAAGCTCTTCCATTTCGCCCAAGAGGCGGCCTGCGCGCTCATAGTAGGCCGCGCCGTCGGCCGTTACGGTGACTTTGCGTGTGGTGCGGTTGAGCAGCTTGGTGTCCAGCGATTGTTCCAGCGTCTGGATCAGGCGCGTCACCGTGGGCTTGGGCATGCCCATGGAATCTGCCGCTTTGGTAAACGTGCCGGCCTCCACAACCCGTACAAAGGCCTGCATTGCGGAAAATTTATCCATGAAAGAGTCCTGTTCTGGTGAGGGCCGTCAGCGCGTGCCTTGCCTGGCGGGCCGGCGCTGCAAGAGGATATGAGGCGGATACGGAGGCGGTAATAAAAAGAATGGCTGCCGGGGGAGGGCATTTGCCAACAGGGCCTTATCGGCAAAACGGCGAGGGGCGATTGTGACCAGCCCAGCCGGTTCAGGTGCGGGGCGCGAAATAGCCCTGAGAACTTTCCGGGATTGCCCGCTCCCAATTGACCTTGCCCCACAGGGAAGGGTGAAACTCCGCGCTCGGATGTTCATGGGAGCTTTCATGGGGGCCGTGATTTTCAGAGGAGAAGCCTGCTTGCTACCCCTCATTGTTGCACTGGTGAAATAAAGTATAAACAAAACGGCTATTTATTAAGCGACTTGCCGCGCGTATCTTCTGCTGCATTGCAACAAAGAGGAGCCGCGTGCGGCTCGCCATGATGAACAGCCCACAGTCCGTCCCCGCAGGCGCCGACAAAAGCCCCCCTCCCTGGGTGGAAAAACAGATCCAGCTGGCGCTGAAAAAACCGCTGGACGTGCGCTTTTACGGTCGCCGCAGCGGCACGGGCGTTTCACCCCTGGTGGTGCATTTCCATGCCGGAGCGTTTGTGGGCGGGTCCCTGGAAGGCGGTTCCTGCGTAGCCGGGTTGCTGGCCCAAGCCGGCGCAGTGGTGATGTCGCTGGACTATCCCCTGGCGCCAGAGCACCCTTTTCCCAATGCTGTCGAAATAGGTTATGCCGCGCTGGTCTGGGCCGCCAAGGCCCGCCACAAACTGGTCGGCGCCGGCGCGCCGGTTTTTGTGGCCGGCGAAGAGGCCGGCGGCAATATTGCTGCCGCGGTGGCGCTGATGGCGCGTGACCAGCACGAGCCGGCTCTGGCGGGGCAGATACTGATGTCGCCGATGCTGGACCCATGCCTTGCGACCGCTTCGCTGCGCGACGCCGAAGCCGGGCCCGTGGGCTGCACCTGGGCCGACGGCTGGCACAAATACCTGCCCCGGGCCGAAGACGCAAGCCACCCTTACGCTGCACCCGGCGCCGCATTCCGCCTGGCCGGCCTGGCGCCGACGCTGCTCATCACGGCGCAGGACGACCCGCTGCGCGACGAAACGCTGGCATACGCTGCACGGTTGCGCGCTGCGGGCCTGGTTGCGCACGAGACCGTGTTGCCGGTGCCGACAGGCTGGCCCTGCAGTTATCTGCAGCCTTGTGACCACAAGGCTGCTTGGGGCCCTGTCCTGCAGGAGCAGTACACCCGTTTTTTCGCTGATGCGCTGGCCGCGCACGCCACCCATTCCTGAATTTCACAGTTCCTTTTTTCCTTTTTCTTTTGAGGGGTTTCACCATGACATCGATTCATCTGCACAACAACAAGCGCCGTTTGCTGGCAACCGTCGTGGCCGTTCTGGCATTGACGGGCGTGACGGCCGTCATCTTCGGCGTTTCGGGCACACGTGCCCAACCCGCTGCGTCCGGCGAGCCGCAGGCCACGCCGGTCTCGGTGGCCACCGTCGTGCAAAGCGACGTCTCCGCCTGGGACGAGTTTTCGGGCCGGCTGGAAGCGGTCGAGCGTGTGGATATCCGCTCGCGTGTAGCCGGCACCATCCAGGCCGTGCACTTCCGCGAAGGCGCACTCGTCAAAAAGGGCGACCTGCTGTTGACGATTGACCCGGCGCCCTATGCCGCCGAAGTGGCGCGCGCCGAAGCCCAGGTGGCCGCAGCGCAGGCCCGCGTGACACAGGCCAAGGGCGAACACGAGCGCTCACAACGCCTGTGGGGCGAGCAGGCCATTTCAAAGCGCGAATTTGACGAGCGCACCAATGGCAAGGGTGAGGCCGACGCCAACCTGCGTGCCGCGCAGGCAGCCCTGCAAACGGCGCAGCTGAGCCTGGGCTATTCGCAGGTCCGCGCCCCGGTGGCCGGCCGCGTCGGCAAGCTGGAAGTGACGGTGGGCAATCTGGTCGCCGCAGGCCCGGGCGCGCCGGTGCTGACCACGCTGGTGTCCGTGAGCCCGATTTATGCGAGCTTCGACGCAGACGAGCAGGTCGTGGTCAAGGCCCTCAAGGACGTGCAGGGTGCCAACGCCGGTATCGCGGGCGGCCGCAACCTGGACCGCATCCCGGTGCAGATGGGCACCGCCGCCAGCGCCGACACACCGTTTGAAGGCAAGCTGCAGCTGGTCGACAACCAGGTGGACGCCCGAAGCGGCACCGTGCGCGCACGCGCCGTGTTCGACAACAAGGACGGCCAGTTGATTCCCGGCCAGTTCGCGCGCATCCGCATGGGCCAGGCCACCAAAGGCAAGGCATTGCTGATCAACGAGCGCGCCGTCGGCACCGACCAGAACAAGAAGTTTGTGCTCGTGGTGGGCGCCGACAACAAGGCGATGTACCGCGAAGTCACGCTGGGCGCTTCCGTCGATGGCCTGCGCGTCGTCAAAAGCGGCCTGGCTGCCAATGAACGCATCGTCGTCAACGGCCTGCAGCGCGTCCGCCCCGGTGCGCTGATCACACCGCAGCCGGTCGAGATGACCGCCAAGTCGGAACTCACCGAAAAAGCCGTGAAGGTCGCGGCCAAGTCCTGAGCCGCTCCTTCACCTGAACCAGAAGAATTGCCATGAATCTTTCCAAATTTTTTATTGACCGGCCGATCTTTGCCGGCGTGCTGTCGCTGCTGATGTTCATTGCCGGACTGATCGCGCTGCGCTCGCTGCCGATCGCCGAATACCCCGATGTGGTGCCACCCACCGTGGTGGTGCGCGCCAACTATCCCGGCGCCAACCCCAAGGTGATTGCCGAGACCGTGGCCACTCCGCTCGAGGAGTCCATCAACGGCGTGGACGGCATGCTCTACATGAGCAGCCAGGCCACCACCGACGGGCTGATGACGCTGAACGTCACCTTCAAGCTCGGCACCGACCCCGACAAGGCCCAGCAACTGGTGCAAAACCGCGTTTCGCAAGCCGAGCCGCGCCTGCCCGAAGAAGTGCGCCGCCTGGGCATCACCACCATCAAGAGTTCACCCGACCTCACGATGGTGGTGCACTTGCTGTCGCCCAACGACCGCTACGACATGACCTACCTGCGCAACTACGCGGTGCTCAATGTCAAGGACCGCCTGGCGCGCATCAACGGCGTGGGCCAGGTGCAGCTGTTCGGTTCGGGCGACTACTCGATGCGCGTCTGGCTTGACCCGCAAAAAGTGGCTGAGCGCGGTTTGTCCGCTGGCGACGTGGTGCGCGCCATCCGCGAGCAGAACATCCAGGCTGCGGCCGGCGTCGTGGGCGCTTCGCCCGGCCTGCCCGGCGTTGACATGCAGTTGTCCATCAATGCCCAGGGCCGCCTGCAAAGCGAAGAAGAGTTTGGCGACATCATCGTCAAGACCGACAAGGGCGGCGCCGTGACGCGCCTGCGCGATATTTCTCGTCTGGAACTCGGTGCTTCTGACTACGCCCTGCGCTCGCTGCTGGACAACAAGCAGGCTGTGGCCGTTCCGGTGTTCGCCGCGCCGGGCTCCAACGCCATCCAGATTTCCGACGATGTGCAGGCCGTGATGAAGGACCTGAAAAAGAGCATGCCTGAAGGCGTGGACTACGAAATCGTCTACGACACCACGCAGTTTGTGCGCTCGTCCATCGAGGCCGTGGTGCATACGCTGCTCGAAGCCGTGGCCCTGGTGGTGCTGGTTGTGATCATCTTCCTGCAGACATGGCGCGCTTCCATCATCCCGCTGCTGGCCGTGCCCATTTCGGTCATCGGCACGTTTGCCGTGATGCATCTGTTTGGCTTTTCGATCAACGCGCTCAGCCTGTTCGGGCTGGTGCTGGCCATCGGCATTGTGGTGGACGACGCCATCGTGGTGGTGGAGAACGTCGAACGCAACATCGAGGCGGGCCTGAGTCCGCGCGACGCCACCTACCGCGCCATGCGCGAGGTGTCCGGGCCTATCATCGCCATTGCCCTGGTGCTGATCGCCGTGTTTGTGCCGCTGGCTTTCATCACCGGTCTTTCGGGGCAGTTCTACAAGCAGTTCGCGCTGACCATCGCGATCTCTACAGTGATCTCTGCAGTCAATTCGCTGACCCTGTCGCCTGCACTCGCCGCCTTGCTGCTCAAGAGCCATGACGCACCGAAAGACGCGCTGACCCGCGGCATGGACAAGGTGTTCGGCCGCTTCTTCGCGGGCTTTAACCGCCTGTTCAGCCGCGGTTCCGAAAACTACAGCCGCGGTGTCAGGGGCGCGATCTCGCGCAAGGCCATCATGCTGGGCGTGTACCTGGTGCTGGTGCTGGCCACCGCTGGCCTCTTCAAGGCAGTGCCCAGCGGTTTTGTGCCCGGGCAGGACAAGCAATACCTGATCGGTTTTGCACAGTTGCCCGACGGCGCCACGCTGGACCGCACCGAAGACGTGATCCGCAAGATCAGCGACATCGCCATGAAGCAACCCGGCGTGGAACACGCGATTGCCTTCCCCGGCCTGTCGATCAACGGCTTCACCAACAGCTCCAACTCGGGCATCGTGTTTCTCTCGCTCAAGCCCTTCGATGAGCGCAGGAGTGCGGACCTGAGCGCTGGCGCCATCGCCGGCCAGCTCAACGGAAAATTCGGCGGCATCCAGGAAGCGTTCATCGCGATGTTCCCGCCGCCGCCCGTGCAGGGCCTGGGCACCACCGGCGGCTTCAAGCTGCAGCTGGAAGACCGCGGCTCGCTCGGTTATGCCGCGCTGGACGCCGCCACCAAGGCCTTCATGGCCAAGGCCTACCAGACGCCCGAGCTGGCCGGCATGTTTTCGAGCTTCCAGGTCAATGTGCCGCAGCTTTATGCCGACATCGACCGCACCAAGGCGCGCCAGCTCGGCGTGCCGGTGACCGACGTATTCGACACCATGCAGATTTACCTGGGCAGCCTGTACGCCAACGACTTCAACAAGTTCGGCCGCACGTATTCCGTGCGGGTGCAGGCTGACGCGCCTTACCGCGCCCGCGCTGAAGACATCGGCCTCCTGAAGGTGCGATCGGCCACCGGCGAAATGGTGCCGCTGTCGGCACTGATGAAAGTCACGCCCAGCTTCGGCCCCGAACGCGCCATGCGCTACAACGGCTTCCTGTCGGCCGACATCAACGGCGGCGCCGCGCCCGGTTATTCATCGGGCCAGGCGCAGGATGCGGTCGCCCGCATCGCGGCTGAAACCCTGCCACCCGGCATCAGCTACGAGTGGACGGACCTCACGTACCAGGAAATCATCGCAGGCAATTCGGCCATGTGGGTGTTCCCGCTGGCGCTGCTGCTGGTCTTCCTGGTGCTGGCCGCGCAGTATGAAAGCCTGACCCTGCCGATCGCCATCGTGCTGATCGTTCCCATGGGCCTCCTGGCCGCCATGCTGGGCGTGAAGCTGACGGGAGGCGACAACAACATCTTCACGCAGATCGGCTTGATCGTGCTGGTGGGGCTGTCGGCGAAGAACGCGATTTTGATCGTGGAGTTCGCACGCGAGCTGGAGTTTGCCGGGCGCACGCCGCTGCAGGCCGCGATTGAAGCGAGCCGCCTGCGTTTGCGCCCCATCCTGATGACTTCACTGGCTTTCATCATGGGCGTGTTGCCCCTGGTGCTGTCCTCCGGTGCGGGCGCCGAAATGCGCCACGCCATGGGTGTGGCGGTGTTCTCGGGAATGATTGGCGTCACGGCTTTCGGCCTGTTCCTCACGCCGGTGTTCTACGTCACGCTGCGCCGCCTCACGGGCAACCGTCCGCTCAAGCTGCATGGCGAAGTGCCGCACGTCGAGGCCTTCGCGGGCAGTGGTGGTGCAGGTGCGCACGCGCAGCCGGCAGCGCCCCTCAAGCTTCACGAATAACAACAAGCATCAAAGGTACAGGAGTTCATCATGAACCACACAACGTCCAAACTGCGCACCGCGCTGCTGCCTTTGCTGGCCGCCCTGGTGCTGGCCGGCTGCGCCACCAGCGCGTCGGTTGACCCGGCGAGCATTCCGGTTGCGCCTTCCGCCTACAAGGAAAACGCTGCCGCGCCGGCCGTTGCCACGGCAACGGCCCCGCAATCACAAGGCACCTGGTGGAAGGCGTTTGCCGACCCGGTGCTCGACCAGCTGGTCGAGCAGGCCGGCGCCAACAACAACAGCGTCAAGGTGGCCGCGGGCCGGCTGGCCCAGGCGCGCGCCCTCTTGCGCAACACCGATGCCGACCGCTTGCCGCAAGTCGGTTTGAGCGGCGGCGCCGTGCGCCAGAGCAACATCACGACCAACCGCGTCGCGCAGACCACGGTGACGGCTGCTGCCAATTTTTCGTATGAAGTCGATTTGATTGGCAAGCTCTCGCTCAACTCCGACGCGGCATCGCTGGACGCGAAGTCACGCGAGGCCTTGCTGCGCAGCACCCAGCTGCTGGTGCAGGCCGATGTGGCGCAGACCTACCTCAACCTGCGCGCGCTCGACACCGAACGCACGCTGGTGCGCGACACACTGCAGGCTTACCGCAACACGCTGCGCCTGACGGAAGTGCGCTTCAAGGAGGGCGACGTGGCCGAACTCGACGTGGCCCGCGTGCGCACCGAGGTCGCCTCAACCGAGTCCGATGCACTGGCACTCGACCAGCGCCGCGCCGTGCTGGAGCATGCCTTGGCCGTGCTGGTGGGCGAGGTGGCGTCGAACTTTGCCGTCGCGCCTGCTGAATGGTCGACTGCGCTGCCGGTCATCCCGGCCGGCGTGCCCAGCACCGTGCTGGAGCGCAGGCCCGATGTGTCCGCCGCGCAAAACACCATGCAGGCCGCACAGGCCCGCGTCGGTGTCGCCCAGGCCGCCTGGTTTCCGACCTTTTCGCTGACGGGCAACGCAGGCTATGCCGCGCCCGAGATCAAGGACCTGTTCAAGGTCTCGACCCAGGCCTGGGGCGTGGGCGCGTTGCTCTCGCTGCCCATCTTTGACGGCGGACGCCGCAAGGCCGGCGTGCAGAACGCGAATGCCGAACTCGACATCGCCCTGGCCAACTACCGCGAACAGATCCTCGTCGCCTTCAAGGACGTGGAAGACCAGCTCTCGGCCTTGCGCCTGCTGGCCGAGCAGTCGGAGGCGCAGTCGCGCTCGGTCGCTTCGGCCACACGCGCCACGGTGCTGTCGGACTCGCGTTACCGCAACGGCTTTGTCAGCCAGCTTGAGTTGCTGGATGCCCAGCGCAGCGAGCTGCGCAACCGCCGCCAGGCGCTGCAGGTCAAAACCGCGCAGTACTTGGCAACGGTGGGGCTGATTCGGGCGCTGGGTGGCGGCTGGACCACTTGAACACCCCTGTTGACGAGAAATAGGCACACCCCTATCGGCGCTCACTTCGTGTAGCGCCTTTTCCCCTTGCAGGGGACAGGCGCCTTGGGGCCGGCAAAGCCGGACCCCGGCCCCCGCTGGTGGAGATTGGCACACCCCTGTCGGCGTTCACTGCGTGTAACGCCTTCTCCCCTTGCAGGGGACGGCGCCTGCGGCCTGGCGGAGCCAGTTCCGCGGCCCCTGCTTGTGGAATACACCTCTTTTTGGACGATGCGACTGCTATCTAATTCATAGCTGCTGGCGCACGTCCTTATTGGGCTGGAGGCCTGAATCGTTCCTGAAAATGGCCTGAAAAGTGCTTTGGACGCTGTTTTGGAGCCTGTTGAGCGCCCCCAAAACAGCCTGGAGGCTCTCAAAATGCCCTTTTTTCAGGGTAAAAAGTGGCTGAAGGGTAATCAGGACGGGCGCAAGCAGCTATTAAATTGATAGTGATTAGGTAGCGCTTGCAGCCGCTGGGGCTGGCCATCTGTTAAAACACTTGGCTTCCTTCTTTGTTCTTCTTTGTGTCTGCCCCTGATGCCCGCTTCACCTGCTGTTCCCGTTGCTTCTTCCGCTACCTCTTCTCCCGAGCCCGCCACCATCCACTGGACGGAGGGCGGCGAGGCGCGTTCTGCGCGCTGGCGTTCCGAGCGCGGAGCGCCGCCACCCAAGCGTGTGGTGATCGCTGACGACACCCTCGCTGCGGATGCCGCTTACCGCCTGGCGTGCGAAGGCACGGGCCTGCTCTGGCGCGGCGACTTTCAGAACGCCCGGCTGCTGCTGCAGGCGCTGGCACGCCGTGTCGACAAACCGGCCAAACCCAAACGCGAGAAACGCGTGAAGGACCAGAAAGCCGGAGAGGCCAGCGCCCAGGTTGAAGCAGCCGCACCGGTTTTCCCGGAAGCGTTTCACCTGCACCGCCAAGCGCAGGCACAACGTGCCCGCGTGCTGGGCATGGTGCTGATCCCGTTTGACGCGGACTACAGCATCCCCTTGCGCCGCGCGCCTGATGCGAAGAAGGCTTGCGCCGAGGCCTGGGGACCATCCAGGGATGGCGCGGTGCCCTCCGTCGCATCGCTGCGCGAGCTGATGGGCTTTATCAGTTCCCATGAATGGCGCCGCAAGGGCGTGCCCATTCCCGCGCTGGGCGAAGACGGGCCGCATAACCGCATCCATCCGCATTACGGCGTTTTTTCGCCGGTGCGCGGTGAATACATCGACCTCGTGGCGCAGGCGCCCGTGCCTGAAGGCACCGATGACCTGACCGGTTTTGACATCGGCACCGGCACCGGCGTGCTGGCCGCCGTGCTGGCGCTGCGCAGCGGCATCCAGCGCGTGGTGGCCACCGACCAGGACCCGCGTGCGCTGGCTTGCGCGCGCGACAACCTCAAGCGCCTGGGCTTTCCGCAAGTCGAGGTGCGCGAGGCCAACCTGTTCCCCGACGGCAAGGCGCACATCATCGTCTGCAACCCGCCGTGGTTGCCCGCGCGGCCCGGCTCGCCGATCGAGCACGCGGTGTATGACGAAGACAGCCGCATGCTGCTGGGTTTCCTCAACGGCCTGCCGGCGCACCTGGAGCCCAAAGGCGAGGGCTGGCTGATCCTGTCGGACATCGCCGAACACCTGGGCCTGCGCACGCGCGCCTGGCTGCTGGCGGCGATCGATGCAGCGGGCCTCAAGGTGGTGGATCGGCTGGATGCGCAGCCGCATCACCCCAAGGCCTCGGATGCCAGCGATGCGCTGCATGCGGCGCGCGCGGCGGAAGTCACGTCCTTGTGGCGATTGGCCGCCAAATAGCTTCTGCATGCGATGAAGGCTGAAGCACGCGCTACCGTCCTGCTGGCCCCGATGGAAGGCCTGCTGGACTTCGTTCTGCGCGACATCCTCACGCGGGTTGGCGGCATTGACCGCTGCGTCTCTGAATTCATCCGAATCACCGACCAGTTGCTGCCCGAGCGTGTGTTCTATCGCATCGTGCCCGAGCTGCACCATGGCGGCCGCACGCTGGCCGGCGTGCCGGTGCGCGCGCAGCTGCTGGGTTCTGACCCAGGCTGCATGGCCGAGAATGCCGCGCGGCTCGCAAGCCTCGGTCCGGCAGGCATTGACCTGAACTTTGGCTGCCCGGCCGCGGTGGTCAATCGCCACGGCGGCGGTGCATCGCTGCTGCGCGAGCCCGAAACCCTGACGGCCGTCGTCGGCGCGGTACGCCGGGCGGTGCCGGCCGGCATGCCCGTCTCGGCCAAGATGCGGCTGGGCTACGAAGACGACGCGCGTGCCGTGGAATGCGCACTGGCCATCGAAGCTGGTGGTGCCGGCGAGCTGGTAGTGCATGCCCGCACCAAAGCCCAGGCCTACAAGCCGCCCGCCTACTGGGAACGCATCGCCGACATCCGTGCCGCAGTCAGGATTCCGGTGGTGGCCAATGGCGAGATATGGACAGTGGAAGATGCGCGGCGCTGCCGTGAGATCTCCGGCTGCGACATGCTGATGATCGGCCGCGGCGCGGTGCGCGACCCGGGCCTGGGGATGGCGATCAAGGCCGACATGGCCGGTGAGCACCATGCCGCTGTGGGCTGGCCCACGCTGCTGCCACTGATCGCCGAGTTCTGGCACATCGTCTGCTCACGGCTTGAGACACGTGCGAGGGCGGGGCGTCTCAAACAGTGGCTCAATTTTTTGCGGCGGCGGTTTCCTGAGGCGGAAGTGGCTTACCAGGCGATCAAAACCATTAACGATCCGGTGGTGGTGGATGAGTGGCTGGCCTTGTTACTGCGAGGCGGTGAGCATGACCAACTTTCCGAGTGCCTGCCTTTGCCCGTACTGGCTTGAAAGGCCAATGCCTGAGTTCTGCACAGATTGCAACCAGGCTTTACACAAACACTCCCGCGGCTTTGCTGCGCCGACACGTCGTCGGAACATCATGAAGGCTCTTCCATCCAAAGGAGTCGATCATGAAATCAAAAGCCATTGTGTGTGCCATTGCCGCAGCGTCGCTGGGCTTTGCCTCGCTCTCGTTTGCGCAAGGCTACGACGGGCGCGGCCAGCGCGGTGAGTCGCCTCGTGTTGAGCAGCGCGGGTCTGTCGGCCCCGGTTATCACCCTGTGGATCGCCGCGCAGATGACCATCGGTTCGATCATCGTGACGACCGCCGTTACGTCCGCAACGACCGCAACGACCGCCACTTCGACGGGCATGGCCGTCAGTTCTACCGCGGCGGCCACATCCCGCGCGAGTACCGCGGCCGGCAGTATGTGGTGAATGACTGGCGCGGCCACCACCTCCATGCGCCGCCGCGTGGCCAGCAGTGGGTGCAGGTGGGTGCGGACTATGCACTCATCGCCATTGCCACCGGTGTCATCGCGCAACTGGTGCTGAACTGAACTTTCAGTGCGGCGCCGGGAAATCCATACCCGGCGCCGTCCTGGAGTTCTCGGCGAAAGAAGCCTCTTTTGTGGTGCTGCCGTCAGGCTGCCATCACGGCGGGGGCTTTGTGCATCAGGCGGCTGCGAATGTCAGTGAGCGCCACAACCTGTGCACCCCGCGCATCAAAGTTATCCGGTGAAAGCCAGCTGTCGAAGGCTCTCTTCAAGAGCAGCCATTCACCGTCGATGATGGAAAACCAGGCGGTGTCGCGCGTCCTGTTCTTGTAGACGAGGAGCTGCCGGAAAACGCCTTCGAAGCTGAAGCCGAGCCTGGCGGCCGCGCTGCGCGACGGCGCGTTGAGGCCGTCGCATTTCCACTCGTAGCGGCGGTAGCCGAGCGTTTCGAAGACCAGCTTCATCAGCAGGTACTGGGCTTCGGTGGAGGCACGGCTGCGCTGCAGCAGTGGCGAGAAGATCACGTGCCCTACCTCAATGACGCCGTTGGCGGTATCCATGCGCATCAGCGACAGCGTCCCGACCGCGCGCTGGGTGCCGGCGTCCATGACCGTGTAATGCAAAGGGTCGGCGCTGGCTGCGTTGCGCTCGAGATAGGCATCGAAATCGCTGCGCGCGGTAAATGGCTCGGGGGCAAGGTAAGTCCAGGCCCGGCCGTCGGGTGCGGTGGCGTAGGCGGCGAACAGGTCGTCGGCATGGCGCCTGGCATCCAGCGGTTCGAGGCGGCAATATCGGCCTTCGAGTGTGATACGCGGCGGCCTTTGCCTTGCTGTCCAGCCCTGCATGGGTTCGCCAATGGGTTGTCCGTAGGCGTTTGTGCGTGTGGTCATCGATGCTCCTGTGAGTTTGAGCACCTAGGTTAAGATCTTCGTGGCACTTCATAAAGTGCCATGATTTGGTTATTTCTTGGTGCCACGATCTGCGACTGAACGCCTCGCCATTCAACAACCCTTGCGTTATGCCCTCCGCCCAGTCCGCTAACAAGTCCGCTCCAAAGCATTCCGCCCCGCAGGGCTTCCTGGAAGCGCCGCTGGACAGGTCCGACGCCGAGCCCCTGCAGCGCCAGCTTTACCGCAGGCTCAAGGAGGCCATCCTCAAGGGCCAGTTGGCTGCGGGCAGCCGCTTGCCCGGCTCGCGCGCATTGGCGCAAACCCTGTCGGTCTCGCGCAATACCGTGGCGATTGCCTACGAACACCTTGTGTCCGAAGGCTATGTCCGCGCCGACCGGCAGGGAAGCACCGTGGCGGCTCTGTTGCGCCCGGCCACGCAGCAGGCGCAGCCCGAGGCCACAGCGCCATCCCGTGTGGCACTGCGCCTGTCCCGCATTCGCTCGGGCCCCGCACGGCTCGACACCAGCACCACCCTTCGGCCCGGCGTGCCGGCCCTTTCCCACTTTCCGCTGGCCGTCTGGCGCAGCACGCTGGACCGCGCAGTGCGTGAGGCTTTGCCGGCGGCGCTGCATTACGGCGACCCTTTCGGCCAGTCTGAACTGCGCACCGCCATTGCGCGTCACCTGGCGATCACACGCGGTGTGCATTGCGAACCGGCGCAGGTCATCGTGACGGAAGGCGCGCAGGAGGCGCTTATGTTGTGCGTGCGCCTGCTGACCAACCCGGGCGACACGGCCTGGGTGGAAGACCCGGGCTACCGGGGCGCGAAGGCGGCCATGCATGCGGGTGACCTGCGCATCGTGCCCAAACGCATGGACGGCGAAGGCCTGCACATCGGCGCGGCGGATTGGCGTTCGCGCGCGCCACGGCTGATTTACACGACGCCTTCGCACCAGTATCCGATTGGCGTGGTGATGTCGGTGGCACGTCGCCTGGCCTTGATGTCTGCCGCGAGGAGGCACGGCGCCTGGATCATTGAGGACGACTACGACAGCGAATTCCGCCACGCCGGCGAACCCATAGGCGCCATGCAGGGCCTGGTGGCCGATGCGCCCGTGCTCTACGTCGGCACGTTTTCCAAAACCATGTTCCCCTCGTTGCGCCTGGGTTTCGTGGTCATGCCAAAGCCACTGCTGGCTTCAGCGCAGGACGCCTTGCGCGAAATGCTTCGCGGCGGCCACAGCCATGAGCAGCTCGCCATGGCCGGCTTTATCGAATCCGGGCAGTTTGTGCGGCACCTGGGGCGAATGCGGCGGCTGTACCGTGAGCGCCAGCATGCCCTGCGGGAAGCACTGACACGGCACCTGCGCGTTCCGCATGTCATTGAAGGCGGGCAGGGCGGCCTGCACCTGGCAGTCCGGCTACCGCGGGACTTTGCGGACGTTCGCATTGCGGAAGCTGCCCGGCGGTACGGGATGGCGCCCATGCCGCTTTCCTCGTTTGCCATGGCGCCGGCACCTGAAGACAACGGCCTCGTGCTGGGCTACGGAAACACCGCGACGGAGCTGCTGGACCCTCTCGTCAAACGCCTGTCGCAGCTGGTGCTGACGGCAGGAGGCTGAGCCCGGCGCACAATGGCACCATGAAAACACCCAAGAGGCTGCAGTCGCTGCTCGAAGAAGGCCTGATCGATACCGTGGTACGGCAACTGATGAGCGGCAAGGAAGCCATGGTGTACGTGGTGCGCTGCGGCGACGAAACGCGCTGCGCCAAGGTCTACAAAGACGCTACCGAGCGCAGCTTTCGCCAGGCGGTGGACTACACCGAGAACCGCAAGGTCAAGAACACCCGGCAGGCGCGCGCCATGGCCAAGGGCACGCGCTTCGGCCGGCAGGCCACCGAAGCTGCCTGGCAAAGCGCCGAGGTGGATGCCCTGTACCGGCTGGCCGCAGCCGGCGTGCGCGTGCCTAAACCGCACAACTTTTGCGATGGCGTGCTGCTGATGGAGCTGGTGACCGACGAGCAGGGTGATGCCGCACCGCGCCTGAACGACGTGGAGTTCACGCCCGAAGATGCGCGGCTGCACCACGCCACGCTGCTCACGGAAGTGGTGCGCATGCTGTGCGCCGGTGTTGTGCACGGCGACTTGTCGGAATTCAATATTTTGCTGGGTGTGACGGACGGCCACCCCGGCCCGGTCATCATCGACCTGCCGCAGGCGGTGGACGCTGCCGGCAACAACCACGCGGGCCGCATGCTGCTGCGCGACGTGGCCAACCTGCGCGGCTTCTTCGGCCGCTTTGCGCCGGAGCTGCTGCAAACCGACTACGGCAGCGAGATCTGGGATTTGTACCAGCGCGGCGTGCTACAGCCCGAGACGGTGCTGACGGGCCGCTTTGCCCACAAGACCGGGCCGGTCAACCTCGGCGCCGTGATGGGAGAGATTGACGATGCGCGGGCTGAAGACGCTGCACGGCGGTTGCGCATGCAGGTGGTGCGCTAGCTGTGTTGAATTCCACCAAAATCTGATCAGGCTGGAGCTGCAATTTCCATCATTTGCCTCATTGCCTACAAAGTGTGAGTCAAAAGTCGATGGAAAGATTGGGTCAGGCCTCAACGAAATTCGAATGATGACTTCACCAAAATCTATACCAGTTCTACCAATCCTCAGTCGAAAGCCATCCTGTTTCGTGCGCGTTGTGTGTGGAGGGTTGTCGGTAATAAATCTTCAGAAGCCAATCCACATGAAACTTGAAATTCAGCCTACTCGATTGCTGGCGCCGCTTGTTAACCTGACGCTGCTGCTTGTTGCATGCGTTAGTGGAAGTCATGCGGCCCAACTTAGCGATCGCCAAACTAAAGCCATTGCCATGTGGCAGGAGCGCTGCAAAGTGGCGGGAGAAAAAATTCACAAAACAGTTGAGAACGTAGAGGGCATTTACTTAATGAAGTTGCGATCAGGCAACATTAACTACGGTAATCAGTACAAGCTAGATGACCCGTATGGGCGAGATTTTGGGGGTGACGGATATATCCAGTCGTTTTTACGGGGGAGCTATCAAAGGGAGAACAAAGATAGACCGAAGGACGGACCTCCTCGGTTCGGCTACAGGTATGTTGAAGCTAAAGAGTCAACGGATGGGCATCGTTACATGTACACAGGAGCGGTCAAGGCGATACGTCAACAAGATGTTAGTGCCCCAAATGTTCAAATTGATCTCAAACGCAATCCGCATTACGACCTCAATATTTATCAGTTTGTGGTAGATAAAACCATCGCCAGTAGTCCCGCCGCACGTTATGGCGTGACATACGACGACATCTCCACACATGAAGAGCGCGAATACTGGATTGCAGGCAGTTCACTCAAAGTGATCGATTTGCAAACTAATGAAGTAATTGCAGAACGCATTGGATACATGCTGGATTCGGCACAAGGAAGTAAAGCAGGTGGCAGATCTCCGTGGCTATTTGCTGCAGACAATGCCTGTCCAAACTTCCTGCGTAACTTCAAGGTATTGAAAGGCAGTCATGGTCCTGCTTTTCCATCGCAGCCTTACCAGACACTTGATTTTGTCGAAAAAGTTTTAAAACCAGCTAACTAAATCGGATCATCTCTGATTTCGTGAGGTCGGCAACGATCTCAAAATCATTTCGCTGCTCGTCTTGAACTGCTCCACGTGGCTTTGCCAACAGCTACCAAATTAGCCTAGCTCCGGTAATTGCTGCCAACTGGCAATAGTGCGATGGGCGAAATTGATGATGCCCGGGCTGAAGAATCAGCACGGCGGCTGCGAATGCAGGAAGCGCGCTAATCAGGCCCCGGCTAGGCTCTTAGTGTGCCAGGACGGCCGCGCGTTTGCCGCCCAGCGTCACGCGGGCGGTTGCATAGGCCAGCAAAGCGCATCCGGCGATGCCGGCCACCATGGGCCGGGCGCTGCCGTCGACAAACACGCCCACCACAGCCATCACCACCGCACCGGTGACAAACTGCAGGGTGCCCATGAGGGCCGAGGCCGTGCCGGCAATGGCGCCGTGTTCTTCCAGTGCCAGTACGGCGGTGGTTGGCACCACCAGGCCCAGAAACCCATAACCCACCAGCATCAGCGCAATCATCACGTCCAGCCGTTCGATACCGGCGAGGTTGAGCACCAGCAGCAGGGCCATCACGGCGGCATAACCCGTCACGGCCACCTTGACGATGGGCACAAGCCCGAAACGCGCTGCCAGCTTGCCGGTGAACTGCGAAACCCCGATGAAGGAGGCTGCGTTAACGGCAAAGGCGATGCTGTACTGGCGCGGTGTCAGGCCGTAGTGGTTGATCAGCACAAAAGACGAGTTGGCAAGGTAGGCGAAAAAGCTCGAGATGCCGAAAGCGCCGATGAACACGAGGCCCATGAAATGGCGGTCTCGTAGCAGCACGCCGTAGGCCGTCAATGCGCTGCCAAAGCTGCTGTGCACGCGCTGCTCGGCAGGCCGTGTTTCCGGCAAGGTCATGGCCACCAGCACCAGCCCGGCAGCAGCGGCCACGGTGACGGCCCAGAACACGCTGCGCCAGCCGAAGGCTTCAATGAGGAAGCTGCCGGCCAGCGGCGCCAGGATGGGCGAGACGCTGAAGACCAGCATCAGCAGCGACATGAGGCGCGCGGCGTCATGGCCGGTATGCAGGTCCCGCACCACTGCGCGCGGCACCACCATGCCGGCGCAGGCGCCAAGCCCCTGGATGAAGCGCAGCACCACCAGCGTCTGGATGTCGGGTGCCAGCGCGCAGCCGATGCTGCCGGCGGCAAACAGCAGCAGGCCGAAATACAGCGGTGGCTTGCGGCCCACCATGTCGGAGACGGGGCCGTAGATGATTTGCCCAATGCCCAGGGAGATGAAAAACGCCATCAGGCTGGCTTGCACCGCGCCCATGGAGGCACCCAGGCTGTGCCCGATGGAGGGCAGCGCGGGAAGGTACATGTCGATGGCGAAAGGGCCGATGGCGGACAGCAAACCCAGTACCAGGGCTGCCCGGAAGAAACTTTTTGTCATGAATGAAATGAAGTCAAGCCGCTTTGTGTATCAGTAACAAGGTGGAAGGCCTTGCACCCAAACGGCACTGTTAAAACCGCCATTGAAAACGCACCAGGGCGGGGCGCAATGACGGTAAGAAATTATCTGCGGCTATTGTCGCTGACCTCGCTGTCTCTTGCTTGCACTGCGCCGGTAACCTGTCAGGCCTGACAGGGGCGGAAATGTAAGCGGGACACTGTGTTGATTCAAACTGTAATGAAGCCGCGATACGGGGTTTAACCTGAGTCTTTGGACGAACAGGAGCGCATCGCGATGCATAGACGTGAATTTTCCCAGGCCGCATTGGCCGCCGGCGCCCTGGCGGCGCTCAGTCCTCTCGTCGTAAGCCGGCAGGCGCAGGCCGCTGTAGCGCGCGCCGCGGCAGGAATGCCCGCCATGGGAACCAACCTCTCGGGCATGGAATGGGCCAAGTCCGGCCTGCGGGCCAATACGAGTTCGGCGCCCAACCTGCATTTCACCGTGCCGCGCAAGGCCGACGTGGCCTACCTGGCGGGCTGCGGCTTCATGAAGAATCGGCTGCCCATCCAGTGGGAGCTGCTGCAGCCCATGCTGCACGACACGGTAGCCAATACAGCTGCGAAGACGGCTATCGGCAATCCGGGCGTCTTCCATGCGGGGTATGAGGCCTTCATCACCGGCGTGCTGGATGCGCATGCCGCCGCCGGCACGCGCTGCATCATCGACAACCACAACTACGGCCGCTACCAGGATTTCAGGTTCCAGCCCGACGGTTCCGTGATCGGCCTGACCGTGCCGCCCAGTCCCTTGCGGCCCTACACCACGGACGCGGTGCAGATCCAGTCGCGGATTTTTTCGCTCGCACCGGGCGCGACGCTCAAAATCGCGCACTTCACCGATTTCTGGACACGCGCGGCGACCAAGTGGAAGAACCACCCGGGCTTCGGCGGCTACGGCCTCATGAACGAGCCGCACGACATGCCCAAACCCGGCGGCGTGATCGCGTCGAATGAAGAGGCAATCAAGGGTGGCGAAGACCTGACGATCTGGCCCGCGTTTGCGCAGGCCGCCATCCAGGCCATACGCGCGGTCGACGCGGTGAATCCCATCTACGTGGCAGGCAACCAGTACGACTCGGCCATGTCCATAGGCACCAAGAACCCCGGCTTTCCGCTGACGGGCGCCAACCTGATCTACGAAGTCCACATGTACCTCGATGCCTTCAGCAACGGCGCCTTCTTTGACTACGACACCGAGGTTGCCAAGAACTACAGCGCCGGTTTCGGCTCGGGTCCCATCAAGGCCTCCACCGGCGCGGACCGCCTGAAGATCGCCGTCGACTGGGCCACGGCCAAAGGCGTGAAGCTCGCGCTCACCGAGGTCGGCATGCCGGTGGACGACCCGCGCTGGGAGGCCATGTTCGCGCAGGCGGCGGTCTATGCCGCACAGTCGGGTTGCGAGGTCTACACCTGGATGGGCGGCAACCACTGGCCGATACGCAACTACGCCATCAACCACGTGCCCGGCTGGCACCAGAACAAGACGCTGGAGCCGTCGGTCTCGGGCGTGCTCAAGGCCGCGGCCGGCATTGCGCAGGGCACGCTGTTCGATGACGGGCCGGGTTATGCATTGGCGGGAACACCCCTCACGATCACGGTTTATGCGCGCGGCAACCTGGCCCAGCCGGTGGTACTCACGGTAGCGTCCAGCAAGGGCGGCACGCTGAGCAAGTCGAACCTGACCATCCCCGCCGGCGCCAACGGGCAGGACAGTTTTACCTATACGCCAGCCGCCAACCAGATCACGACGCTCACCTACACCGGCGCGGCTCAGGTGCCGCCGCCGCGCAAGGTGTTTTCGCTGGTCGACCCGGTGGCTTATGCCGCCACGAGTCTCGCCGACGCAGCGCTGGCCATCATCGCCAAATACGGCGCCTGCAAATGGGAACTGGCCGACGGCTATACCGACTATTTGCAGGGCGCGCCCGCGGCGGCAGGCCAGGTGGTGCGCGCCGTGTCCGACTCCGGCTACGGCTCCAGCCCGGGCAATGCGATGGAGATGATCAACTGGATCAACAAGGACAGCGGTGCTACGGGCCCGATGTCATTGCCCGTGATGCGCGTGACCAACGGCAAAAAGAACTCCGACCACGCGGTACCCGAGTCCTTCGGCTTCTGGTGCAAAAAATCCAGCCGCATTGCGGGTGTGCAGGCGAACCCGCGCAACCGCGTGCCTTACAACATCGAGGACGCGCACTTCGCGATTGCGGCGCTCAGCGTTCCCGTGCAGACCAACACCGGCGTGGTGTTCCAGGCCTCCAAGACGGAAGACCTGCAGACCTCCGAGCTGGGCATTACCAACGGCCAGCCGCGCGCCAAGTGGGTCGATAACAAGGGCCAGACGATACAGTTGCTGGCGCCGACCAAGCTCGCGGCCAACACGCCGGCGGTGCTGGCACTGACCTGTGCGGCGGGTGCGCAAAAGCTGCGCGTCAATTCAGCCCAGGTCGGCAGCGCCGCCGCGACTTTCGCGCCCAGCGCTTTCAGCCAGATGCTGATGGGTTGCGGTTACGTGAGCTACTATCCGCGCGAAGGCTTCCGGGGCAACCTGTACGCGGTCATTGCCGGCAAGGGCGCCCCCACCGTGGCCGAGCTGGCCGTGCTGGAAAAATACCTGGCCTCCGTGGCCGGCGTCACGCTGGCATAGCCGGCGGTGAAGTATTGCCGGCGCTATTCGACCTTGGCGCCCGATGCCTTCACGACCTCGGCCATGCGCTTGTAGTCCACTGCCAGCAGTTTGGCAAAGTCGGCGTTGCTCAGCGCCAGGGGCTCGATGCCCTGCTTGTCCAGGCGCTCAAGGATGACAGGGTCCTTGAGCAGCCTGGCGATGGCCGCGTTGACGCGGTTGACGTCAGCTGCGGGTGTGCCGGCAGGGCCCAGCAGGCCAAACCACGAGTCAAACTGGTAGCCCGGCAAGCCGCTTTCAGCAATGGTGGGGACGTCGGGCAGGTATCTGGAACGCTTGGGTGAGGTCACGCCGATCAGCCGGATGCGGCTGTCCTTGGCGAAAGCCAGCGCACCAATGCTGGCGGCAATCACGGCCTGTGCGCGGCCCGAGATCACTTCATTGATGGCTTCGCCCGTGGCTTTGAGCGGCACATGCACCACATCGATGCCGGCCAGGCCATTGAAGTAGGCCATGGAAAGGTGCGTGGCGCTGCCGACACCCGCCGTCGCGTAATTCATCTTGCCCGGGTTGGCCTTGGCGTAGCGGATGTATTCGGCCGCGGTTTTGGCCGGTACCTCGGGGTGGATCATCAGCACATAGTCGGCGGTGCCGATATGCGCCATGGGCGTGAAGTCTTTTTGCGGGTCGTAGGCGAGTTTGGTGTAGAGCGTGCCGGCGATGTTGTGGCTGGCGGCCGCCAGCACCATCGCACCGCTGTCGGGCGGGGACTTGGCGACATAACCCGTGCCCACGGTGCCGCCCGCGCCGGGCCGGTTTTCTACAATCACGGTTTGGCCCAGCGCAAGGCCGAGCTCGGTGGAGATGGACCGGGCCAGGATGTCCTGCACGCCGCCCGGTGCAAAAGGCACCACGATGCGCGCGATTTTGGGGTTGGCCTGCGCCAGTGCGCTGCCTGCGGTGAGTGCCAGGCCGGTGCCCAGGAAATCTCTGCGTTGCATCATGTGTTCTTTCGGGTGAGGTAGGGGTTGCGGTAGTCAGTTCACGACGGATTCACGACGGATTGATGCAGAGCTCGTCGGCCAGGCGGCGCATGAAGCGCTCGCACCAGGCCAGTTGCTCCAGCGTGACCCATTCGTTCGGCTGGTGTGCCTGCGCGATGTGGCCTGGGCCGCACACGATGGTCGGCACACCGACCTGATGGAACAACGCAGCTTCCGTGCCAAAAGAGACCTTGCCTGCACCGGAGCTTGCGTCCACGTCTGCGCACTTGAAGCACAGCTGCGCGATCTCGCTGTCGGCATCGGTGGCGAAACCGGGCAGCACCGAGTTGAGCTTGTGCGTGATGCCGGTGTCGGCCGCCACCGCCTGCATGGCCGGCACCAGGCTGTCGGCAAAAGCCCTGGCTTCGTTGAACAGCGCTTCGGGCGAATTCATGTGATGGTGGCGGATCTCCCAGGTCACGTCGCAGTCGCGCGGAATGATGTTGAGCGCGGTGCCGCCGGCGATCACCCCGGTGTGGATGGTGGTGTAGGGCACGTCGTAAACCGGATCGAAGGGGCCTTCCTTCACCAGCCTGCGGTGCATGGTCTTGAGGTGGGCCACAAATTCGCAGGCGATCTCCACCGCGTTCACGCCCAGCGGCGTGAGCGATGAATGCGCCTCAAAGCCGCGCACCGAGGTTTTGTAGGCATGCTTGCCCTTGTGCGCAATCACCACCTGCATGCCGGTGGGTTCGCCGACGATGCAGCCCGCAGGCTTGTAACCCTGTTCCACCATGTCGGCAATCAGGCGGCGCACGCCGATGCAGCCGACTTCCTCGTCATAGCTGAAGGCCAGGTGAACCGGGCGCTTGAGTTTGCGCTTGAGCAGTTCGGGCACCATCATGAGCGCGGTGGCGCCATAGCTTTTCATGTCGGTCACGCCGCGGCCATAAAGCTTGTCGCCGATGACTTGCGCTGTGAACGGGTCGGTGTCCCAGGGCTGGCCGTCCACCGGCACCACGTCGGTATGGCCCGACAGCACGATGCCGCCCATTTTGGTTTCGCCGCTGTCGGCAGGCAGGGTGGCCCACAGGTTGGCCTTCTTGCCGCTGTCGTCATACGTGCGCCGGCATTCAATGCCCAGTGCCTCAAGCCGCGCCTGCGTCCAGTCAAGAAGGGGCAGGTTGCTGTCGCGCGAGACAGAGGCGAAGGACACCCATTTTTCAATGAGTGGCAGGGCGGCGAGGTCGGCGGCCTGCACGGCCTGGCGGGCGGCGGCGGGGAGAGGGGCGTTCATGGTGGGGCCTTTTGGGGGAGGGCGGAAATTGGTATGACAGCATACTATTTTGCGAAGGGCTTCGCCTCCCCCAAAGGCCATTGCCGGGCTGCGCGCGTTCCGGCCGCAATCCGGCGAGAATGCAGGGCGCCGCGTGC
This sequence comes from Polaromonas sp. P1_E11, assembly GCF_056405995.1. Classification (NCBI taxonomy): domain Bacteria; kingdom Pseudomonadati; phylum Pseudomonadota; class Betaproteobacteria; order Burkholderiales; family Comamonadaceae; genus Polaromonas; species Polaromonas sp. P1_E11. The sequence goes on along the minus strand of NZ_JBFUBA010000001.1, from coordinate 755,587 downwards.
ATGGCGCGGCAGGCTATCTCCATTCCTTCACCGAAAGCATTTCATGACCAGCAGCATCTACACCACGTCCATTCCCGTTTTCAAGCAGATGTTGGGTGGCCTCAAGGGCGTCCTGGCCAAGGCCGAAGCCCACGCTTCCGCCAAAAACATCGACCCCAATGCCTTGCTGCAGGCTCGCCTCTTCCCCGACATGTTCCCCTTGCTGCGCCAGGTGCAGGTGGCCAGCGATTTCGCCAAGAGCGTGTCGGCCCGGCTGGCCGGTGTGGAAGTGCCGAAGATCGAAGACAAGGAAACGACGTTTGCCGAACTGCAGGCGCGTATTGACACCATCCTCGCCTTCGTCGAAGGCCTGGACGTGGCGAAATTTGATGAGGCCGCCACGCGCGAGATCGTCACGCAAGCCGGCACGCCCAAGGAAAAGCGCTTTACCGGCCAGTCCTATTTGCTGAATTACGGCCTGCCGCATTTCTTTTTTCACACCACCACGGCATACGCCATCCTGCGCCACAACGGCGTGGAAGTTGGCAAAAAAGATTACATCGGCTCGTATTGAGCCTGTCGCCGGCACCCGGGATGGGTGCCTGCTGACCGGCCCCGGTGGTGCCTGGTGGTGCGCCTAGTGCGCCGGGCTTTGTGCCAGCGAGGGCGCTCCGGGCGTAGCCGGTTCCATGGGCGCGCGCGGCGCGTAGCCGCTGCGCGGCCGGGTGGGGCTTTGTATCCAGATGGTCGGGTCGGGCATTTCCTGATGGGGGCAGCTGTCGCCGCCGTCAAGCTGCCATGAAATGCCGTGGAGCCAGTCACTGGCGCGCGGCTCAAAACGCATGATGTCCGCCATCAACACTTTCTGGAAAGCCGCCGCGTAGGTCAGCAGGCGCAGGTCCCACTGCTTCATGATGATGCGCAGGTACATGCCTTCGCCACGTGTGGGGTTGGCGGTCAGCAACATCTGGCAGTCCAGCCAGTTCGACGGAATGCCCGCCCGCCGGGCGGTGTCCCGCAACAGCACCTGAATGAGCTGCTGTCGCACGCCAATGGTGGAGTGTTCTTCGCCGGGGACAGAGACTTCCGATTCGGGGTGGGTGGCGCTTGAGGCCGGTTTTGGCTGGCTTTTCAGTCCAAAGAGCTGTTGAAGTTTCATGAGGTGCCCGCATCGCGTTGCAGCGCCAGCTGTCTGACAAGAGGTATTTTTGCGCTCTGTCTTTGGCTAACACCGTGTGTTACAAAGTGTTAACAATGTCGGCGACTGGCGTCCGCAAGTCAAGCGGAGGGCTCTTTAAAAGCGGAATTTTTTCATGAAAACGCGGCCAAAATGATGTGCTTCATGAGTATTCAACGTGGACGCTACAGGGGAGAACTGGCCGCGGTCGGGATTTTCAATCGAAGACGCCGGTAGCGCCGGGAGGCCTGCACTGGACTTGCACCTGGCAAACGTCAATTTCCGCTAGATGTTTCTTTGTGTAACTAATTCATGATTTTGGCCGACGAAGAAAGGTGTTGGCATGACGCGAATCCAGCATGGCGCCATGCCCGCGCAACTGGACTTCAGTGACGCGGAAGCGGGCCTGCATCGGGTCCATCTGGCATGTGTCCCGGCCCGCGCAAACATTGAGCAAGCGTTGAGGGGGCTGCGGCTGTTCTTGCGGGAAAAGAGCCTGCAGGCGAGCCAGGACGAGCGCAAGCAGCTATTAAATCAATAGCGATGCAGCTGCCTTGCGCAGGTGCTTGTGGTTTAGCGGCGCGTGGTTAAACGGGAGCCCGCGTTACTTTCCACCATTTCCGCCACCGTTGCCTCCGCCATGACCGCCTCCATTGCCGCCACCCTGGCCGCCATTGCCGTTGTTGCCGCTTTTACCGGACTCTTTTCCGACGCCCAGGCCTTTGCTGGAGGCGTGGGCCGTGGCGACATTGCTGGCATGAACGGCATGGATGCTGTCATTGGCTTTCTTGCCGCTCCTGGAGGTATGCGAAGCGCTCACGACGGCGCCCAGTTTCACGCCCATGCTTTTGGCAATCTGGCCCCAGCCAATGCCGTCGGCCTTCTGGGACAGCACCCCGCCCAGTGTGGCTGAGAGTTGTGAAGGCGTAGGGTTGGTGATGCCTTGTTTGGCCAGTGAAGTTTTGGCCAGCGCAAGCGCGATGTTGATGTTGCCGTAACCCATTTTTCCGGTGGCCGGCGAAAGGCTTGCCGCCGGCGCGGTGGCGTTGGGTCCGGTCGGGCTGGGGCTCAGCGAGATCGGTGTGCCCGTGCGCAGCCCCTCAACCAGTGACTCGGCGTTTTGGGGTGAACCGGCAAACGCGCTGTAGCGGCTTGCCAGCCTTGCGCCTTCCGGATTTCCGGTCGCGGTGGTTTGCGCGGCAAGGGCAAGGCCGCCTGCCAGAAGCATGGCCGTGGCCGTTGCAACGATGGTGATGGTTTGTTTGATCAGCATGGGGTGCCTCGCTTTCTGAATCAACCTGAAGCAGGCCGGACTGTGACATGCGGTGCGGCCTTTTTTATCTTAAAGGCCGTGCGGCACCGCTCGGCCGTCTTCCGGCCCCGTCCTACGGCCTGGCCCGCCAAAAATGAAGCCGCAGCGCTAGGCGCGCACAAAATAGATGAACGTGGTGCCGGGAAAGATATGCCGGTAGACAGGCCGGGCAATGACCCGCGCCAGGTTTTTGGGCTGAAGCAGGCCCGAGGCGCTGTTGTACAGCCGATAGAGTTTGGGGCGCAGCGGTTTCAGGCCAAACTCTTTTCCGAAGGCGACCAGCGACTCATGGCTGAAAGCGTTGATATGCTCGAGCGGGGCAATGGGCATCTGGTCGTCGGGCGACAGCGCGCCGAAATTTTTCCCCTGGCTGATTTTTTTCAACGCGGCAGCCGCATTGGGAACGCTGATCTTGATGACGCCGTCGCCAGACAAGGCATCGCGCAGTTTCTCGAGCACCAGCCTGGGTTCCGTCAGGTGTTCAAAGACCTGTTCCGTATTGATGAACCTGAACCTCCTGGCCGGCAGGTCGCCCAGGCCGACAACCCGCAGCCCCACGGATTTGCCGTGGCGGGCGCGTTCCTCGGAAAGCTCCACACCCCACACATTGCAGCCAAATCCCATGGCCATCTTCGACCAGTGCGCCCAGCCGAAGCCGAAGTCAAGCGCGTCCAGTTCACCCGGCGGGAGCCCGAAGTATTGAATGATGAACTGGACCTGCTCGGCCAGGTAGCGGTATTCGTCCAGGCTGTAATTGCGGTGCTCGCGGTCCAGCTCGGTGCCGGGAACCCAGTCGTTGTAGATCTCGCCCAGTAACGGGTCGTCGGGCACCTGTTGCTGAAAGACCAGGCTGCAACTGTTGCAGCGCGCCAGCGCATAAACGCCTGCGTCGGCAGTCTTTGACGCGTGGCCTTCATAGTGCCGTGCAAGATAGGCCTGAACGCCCGCGCCGGCGTACGGTTCCTCGTAAACCATCGAGAGGGAAGCCGACAGGCAACCGGGACACCGCGTCCTGATTTTGAGAGCTGATTCACGCGGCTGCGTGGCACCCTGACGCTGCTGCACATGGCGTGGCGTCTGCAGGTTTTCCCTGCGCGACGGCGAAGCCGGATCCCCCGGCAGGCGCGGGAATTCAAGTGAGGTGGCGGGCATGTTCATGGGTTGAGTCCGGAATGCCGCAAACGCAGCAGCACCAAACACCTTAGCCGCCAGCAGGCAGGAGCGGGTAACCCTCTGTAAACCACGTATCGGTGCTCTTTGCCGCCTACGCGCCCGGTTGGCGTGGCGTTTCAATGCGGGCTACGGCAACGGTGCCTGTCCCCGGGCCGGCTCCTGCCTCTGGGAAAACCTATGTCAGCAGGCGTCGCGGACTGGCGTACTACGCCATGCGGCCCTTGTTTTCGACCACCACGCAGCCGGTGATGCGCCACGCTTTGTTGCTTTGCCGTTCGAGGCTGTAAACCGCCAGCCACGAAACACCGTCGGCATCGGCCATTTGCACGCGCTGGATCACCTGGTCGTTCTTGCCGTCGGGTTTCAGAAAGGCGACCGATGCAGGGCGGTACACCACCGGGTAATCGCGGCGCACCATCGCCATGAATCCCTGGGGTGTTCCAACGGCCTTCTGCACATTGGGTGCCGCAAAAGAAAATGCCCTGGCTGCGTCGTCCTTCGCAAAGGCCGCCAGCTGGGCCTGCACCACGGTGCGCACCGTCTTTTCGTCAGCCGCGGTAAAGGGCGCTGCACCGGCCGGCAACGCCGCGCACATGAGCAACAGTGCTGCGCCGCAAGCAGCGAGCAGCCGGGCCATGCGCTTTACCAAACAGTTCAAACGGATCGGACGGGCAGTCATAAGGTTAATCTTTCCTGGATTCGAGGGCCGCAGCTGCAAAAGGTACTGAAGGTGCTGAGGGTACGCAAGCGGCGCGCCAACGGATGCCATTCCTCAAATCAGCCGGCCGTGCGCCAGCACCACGACACCGCCGCTGACCAGCATCTCACCGGCAGCATTGGCCTCTACCGTGATGCGGCTGGGGCGTCCGGCAAAACGCCCCTGCTTGAGCGTCATGATTTCGTTCACCTTCGCCGCGCCGTGGCGCAGCAGGTAGGCGCCCGCCGGCCCGGCGGCGCTTCCGGTTGCAATGTCTTCCACCAGCCCGGCGTTGTCCCAGGTACGGCCTTCGCGCGCCGACACGTCCAGCACGTAGGCGAATTTGGCGCCCACGGTGGCCAGCAGCGCCTCAAAATCCGGGTGCACAATTTTTGCGCGCTCCAGGCCACCGACTACAGGCACCAGCAGATAGGGCAGGCCAGTAGACACCACCTGCAGCGGAAAACGCACATCCAGCTGCGCCGGGCCCAGCCCGAAAGCCGCGAGAAACGGCAGGCTGTCCGCGTGGCTGAGGGCTGCCTCGAAGCGGGCCACGCCCTGGTTCATGCTGGCGTCGTAAGTGCCTGGTGTGCCCTCTTTGCGTGTGGTGCTGATGGCAACTGCCCGTGTGCCGAGCATCAGTGTCCAGCCGGCAGAAGGCTGATGCCCCGCATGCAGGTGGTGCAGCAAACCCGCTGCGCCCAGCAGGGGGTGGCCGGCGAAGTCGAGCTCTTCCTCCATTGTGAAAATGCGCGCTTCGAAGCGGTTCCCGGGGCCGTCGGGCGTGAGGAAAATGCTCTCGAACTGCCGCATCTCGATGGTCAGGCGCTGCATCTGGCGCGCCGGCAAGGGGCTTTCGGGCAGGAACACCGACAGGCCGTTGCCGGCCAGCGCCTCATGGGTGAACACGTCCACCTGGTAGTACTGCAGCCCCGACAAGGGCGGCATGGTTGTCATCGCTGTCATGTGGCAATTCTCCTGCGGGGAATTATCGCGGTGCAGGTCATTGCGGCGGCATCCCGGCTTGCGGGCTGCCGCTTTTTTTGGGGCGATCCGCGGCTTTGCACCGCGGGATCGCCTGTACGGTTTAAATCCCGAGCAGCTTCTTCGCGCTGCCCAGCGCTTTCATGGAGTCGTCGTGCTTGCCTTCCTTGTGAAACTTTTCGCCATCGGCGCGAAGCTCTTTCACTTTGGTCATGTCGGCGGGCGAGAGCTTGGGGTTGGTGGAGAGCTTGGCGTCAATCGCCTTCATCTCGTTGGGGCAGTTATGGGCAAAAGCCAGGGACGAAGTGGCCAGGGTGACCGCGGCAATGATGAGCTTCATGTGAATCTCCAACCTGCGTCAGAAAATGCTGACGCCAGATGCTAGCAAAGCCTCCGCGATGGCACAAGCCACGCACCATCGCTAGCTTTTCTGGCCGATCTGCAGTTTGGTGGCGCCGATGAACTGGTAGTCCGGGATGTCCAGGTTGGTGGGTGCCGGTACGTTTTTCACCACGCGGCCGGCAAGATCAAACCGCGAGCCGTGGCAGGGGCAAAAAAATCCGCCGGGCGCGTGAAGCTCGGCATTCAGCGCGCTGTCGTCCAGGCGCAGGGTCGGTGAGCAGCCCAGGTGCGTGCAAACCCCCACCGCCACCAGGATGTCCGGGCGCTCGGAGCGGGTCGCGTTGGCGCACGATTTCGGTTGTTCGGATCGCCTGGACTGCGGGTCTGCCAGTGCCGGATTGGGTTGCTGCAGCGCGCGCACCATCTCCTCGCTGCGGCGCATCAACCAGACCGGTTTTCCGCGCCAGGCGACGGTGCGCAGCTCGCCTGTTGCCAATGTGGAAATATCGACAAGCACCGGGCCGCCCTGGGCGCGCGCCACTTCAGAGGGTGCAAGGCTGGCCGCGAAGGGATAGGCCGCGGCCAGCAAGCCTGCGCCGGCGGCAATGCCGGTTGCGGCCACCAGCAGGCTTCGCCGCTCGGCGTCCGGCAGGGTCCCGTCGTCTATCGCGCGGATCAGTTCGGTGACGTTACGCATGATCTGACTTGAAAAGCTCAACGAAGGCCGGCCCGGTGTGCTTACGGCGCGGTTTTATCGGCGCCCGCGCCCCAGAGGAACACCTCTCTGGAGGGTTTGCCAGCCTTCACGTCCACCTTCCTGCGCTGGGTCTGGCCGGCGAGCGTGGCCTCCACGGCATAGCTGCCAGGTGCCAGCCGGGCCAGCAGGAAGGGGCCTTCCGAGGTGGCTTGAAGTACTTCATTTCCCCGGGCATCGAGCACCCGCACCTTCACGTCGGCCGCGAAGTCGGCACGCTGCTTGTCCTTGATGGCAAATTCGAGTGTCAGCGGCCACTGCCCGCTGGCATTGCGGATTGCTGCGGACTCGTCGGCACCGATGCCGCCGCTCAGGTATTCAACCGGGCCGCTGGTACGCACTGGCGGCAAGGGTGCGCTGGCCTGGGCCAGCGCACCGCCCGCCATCAGCGCACCGAGGACGGCCGAGGCGGCCTTGTGGGTCAGGGTTTTCATTTCAACATGCTCCTTCTGCAACGATGGGGGCAGCAAGTCGGCGCAGTGTGCTGCCTGGCACTGGGTTCATGCGGCCAGCCGCTATCCGCGAAGGCCTGCTGCTTTGTCATCACACCGTAGCAGGCTTTGTGCGCCAGGTGTTCAGCGCTGCCGGAAACCATTGTTCGCGGGTCAGCTTAGGCCGGTCTTAAAATCCCTCTGGCGTGCTTTGCAGCTTCAAGCGGCAGCATTCAAACGTCATCTGCTTCCTCAACCACCTGGACCCGCCACCCATGCCCCTCGAAGTCATTGAAGCCCAGACCGGCGACAAGCCCGTCGCCACCGTTCTCATCATGCACGGCCTCGGGGCCGACGGCCGGGACTTCCTGCCGATTGCCGAACAGATGGATTTGTCCAGCGTGGGAGATGTGCGTTTCCTGTTCCCGAGCGCGCCCAGCATTCCGGTCACCATCAACGGCGGTTACGTGATGCCGGCCTGGTACGACCTGCTGGGCGCCGACCTGGTGAGCCGGCAGGACGAGGCCGGGCTGCGCAAGTCGCAAGGCGATATCGAGGCATTGATCGCAAGGGAAAAGTCGCGCGGCATTCCCGCCAGCCGCATCGTGGTGGCGGGCTTTTCGCAGGGCTGTGCCATGGCGCTCATGACGGGCCTGCGCCACGGCGAACGGCTGGCCGGTATTGGGGGCCTGTCGGGTTACCTGCCGCTGGCCGACAAGACGGCTGCCGAGCGCAGCGCCGCCAACCAGGACGTGCCCATTTTTCTGGCGCATGGCACGCGCGACGGCGTGGTGGTGCTGCCGCGCGCCACCGCCACACGCGATGCGCTCAGCGCCATGGGCTACACGGTGGATTGGCACGAGTACATGATGGAGCACTCGGTGTGCCCGCAGGAAATCACCGACCTGGAGCAGTGGCTGCACCGAGTTCTGGCCTGACGGGATTTTAAGGAAAAATGGCTGTAGCCCTTAAAAAACGGGCGCAAGAAGCTATTAAAAGCATAGCAGTCCGGGCAAGGCCGGACGTTGTTCAGGCCGCCGCTGTTTTCGTCGTGGCCGCCCGCGCCGTCCGCCGCACGCGCCACAGCAGGAAAAACGCAATGCTGAAGTTCAGCAGGTTCCACGCAATGCCGTTGAGAAATGCAGCGTGGTAGGAGCCGGTGAGGTCAAACACCTTGCCTGACATCCAGCCGCCCAGCGCCATGCCCAGCAAGGATGCCATGATCACCGTGCCCACGCGCGCGCCGGCCTCGGCGGGCTCGAAGTATTCGCGCACGATGATGGCGTAAGCCGGTACGAGGCCGCCCTGGAACAGGCCGAACAGCGCGGCGATGACGTAAAGCGACACCAGCCCGTCAAAGGGCAAAAACAGCAGCAGCGCGATGCCTTGCAGCACCGAGCCCAGCATCAGCGTGCGCAGCCCGCCGATGCGGTCGCAGATCGCGCCAGACACCAGCCGGCTCACCACACCGCAGGCCAGCATCAGCGACAGCATTTCAGCGCCGCGCGCCGCGCCATAGCCCAGATCGGTGCAGTACGACACGATGTGCACCTGCGGCATGGCCATGGCCACGCAGCAGGCCACGCTGGCAATGCAAAGCAGCAGTTGCGCACGGCCGACGGGCAGGCCAAAGGGCATGCTGCTGGTGGTGGTGGCCGCCAGGCCGCTGCTGCCCACCGCGGACGCCACGGCCACCGGCGGGCGCTTGCGCATCAGCAGGGCCAGCGCCGTCATGGTGATAAAGCTGAAGAGGCCGAGCCACAGATAGGTCTGGCGCCAGCCCACAGCCTCGACAAAATGCTGAACGATGGGTGGCCAGATTGCGCCGCCCAGGTAGTTGCCGCTGGCGCACACCGCCACGGCAAAACCGCGGCGCCGTACAAACCAGAGCGAGGTGTCGGCCAGCAGCGGGGCAAAGGTGGCGGCAGAGCCGAGAAAGCCGATCAGCAGGCCGTGGGCCAGCGAGAACATCCAGATGTTGCCGGCCATGGCGGCCAGGGCAAAACCCAGGCCCAGGCCCACTGCGCCAATCAGCAACGGAACCATGACGCCGAAGCGGTCGGCCAGCCGCCCCATCAGCACGCCGCCAACGCCGAAACCGATCATGAGCGCGGTGTAGGGCAGGGAGGCATCGGCCCGCGTCACGCTGAATTCAGCCTGCACCGCGGGCAGCACCACGGCCACCACATACATGCCGCAGGCGCCGACGGTCATCAGTGCCAGCGTGACCATGAGCCGCATCACGGCGTAACGCGAGTCGATGAGGAGGGAGGAATCTTGTGCGGCGGTTGCGGGGCTTGGGGGCGTGACGGAAGGGCTCATCAGGCAAGCGTACACCAGCAGCTGCCCCGCTGCGCTGCTGATGGCCCGGCCGGAGCCGGCGCGTTACAGCGGGGAAGGGCGCGTGGCTTCGTAACCGACGGCGGAGTTGCTGTCGCTTGGCTGGCCCAGTTCCTGGTCGCGGATGCGAAAGAGCCGCTCCAGGTCTTTCATGGCGTCTGCGTCAACTGCGGAGACCGGGGCCGGCCGTGCCACCGGTGCTGCGGGCTGGGCCGGCAGGCTGGCGGCCACAACGGGGGCGGCGGGCATGGACGCTGCGGAGGCTGTTGCCGCCGCGGGAAGAGGAGCCAGGGAGGCCAAGGGCGCGCTGCGTGGCGGGCGAGCCGGTGCGCCAGCAGGTGGCCGGACGGGATCGGCCCAATACGACTTGTCGGGCATGGTCGGGTTGGGGCAGGTTTGCGCCACTTCCAGTTGCCAGGAAATGCCGTGCAGCCATTGGGCCGCCCCGGGTTCAAAGCGCGTGATTTCTTCCATCAGGGCGTTCTGGAAAGCGAAGGCGTACTTCAACAGGCGGTCGTCCCAATGCCGCACAACGAGGCGTACATACATGCCAGGGCCGCGGCTGCGGCTGGACACCAGCAGCATTTGGCAGTCGATCCAGGGCAAGGGGATACCGTATTTGCGCATGGCATCGCGCAGCAGCACCTGCACCAGGTGGCGGCGCGTGGCGTTGTCCGAGCCGTCTTCGATGGTGAGCGGGTTGTCCCGGCTGGACGCGCCTGTGCGTTTGGACGACGCTACGGGGGTTGAACCGCCGAAAAGGCTGGCTAGCAGTTTTTTCATTTTTTGATCAAGCTCTACGCTGCCTCAGGCTAAAAGACCGCAAAACCGTTTAGTTTGGCGGAATTTGAAGGGTAAAACAGCCGTGTTACGGAATGTTTTTTATCGTCGTCCAGCTTGTCTGACAAGTCAAGGGAGTTATGCACCCTGGCGCTCCGGCGTCGCTCGCTTTCCACATCCCGGCCGCCAAACTGTGGATTTCTGCCCGGAAAGTGCGGTGTATGGCCCAAATCCGGCCGGCCTGCACGGGCCCCGCGCCAGACCCCACCCGGGCTGTGCTGGCAAGCCCGGATGCGCCAGCGCAAAGCGCCGTGCTGTGATAACTTCCACGCCAATTCAAGATTCTGGGGGAATGACGATATGACCAAGTTGCAGGCGCCTGCGGGCGCGCTACAGGACCGCCTGAAAGCGCTCACCCCGGCCCGGCTCAAGGGCATGCGCCGCGGTATCGAGAAGGAAAGCCTGCGCGCCAAACCCGGCGGCGGCCTGGCCCTCACACCACATCCCGCGGCCTTGGGCTCGGCCCTCACGCATCCGGGCATCACCACGGACTTCAGCGAATCGCAGGTTGAGCTGGTCACCGGCGCCCACCCCAGCCCTGAAGCCACGCTGCAGGAACTGACGGAGCTGCACCAGTTCACTTACCGCACCATGAAAGAGCTGGGCGACGAAATGCTCTGGGTGTCCAGCATGCCTTGCGGCCTGCCGACCGACGAAACCATTCCCATCGCCCGTTTCGGTTCGTCCAATGTCGGGCGCGCCAAGAGCGTTTACCGCATGGGCCTGTCGCACCGTTACGGCCGGCGCATGCAAACCATTTCGGGCATTCACTACAACTGGTCCCTGCCCGGGGTGAGCAGCAAGGAATATTTCGCGCTGATCCGCAACTTCCGCCGCCAGGCATTTTTGCTGCTGTACCTGTTTGGCGCTTCCCCCGCGGTGTGCTCCACGTTTGTGGAAGGGCGGCAGCACGAGCTGCAAACCCTGAGCGACAGCACCATGTACATGCCCCACGGCACTTCCCTGCGCATGGGCCGCCTGGGCTACCAGAGCGACGCGCAGGCTTCGCTTGCCGTGAGCTACAACAGCCTGGACGGCTACGGCGCTTCGCTGCAGGACGCGCTGACCCGGCCGTACCCGGCCTATGAGGCAGTGGGCATCCGCAACCCCGGCGGCGACTACAACCAGCTGGCCACCACGCTGCTGCAAATTGAAAACGAGTTCTACGGCACCATTCGCCCCAAGCGCGTGATTCACCCCGGCGAACGGCCGCTGCATGCGCTGCGCGAGCGCGGCGTCGAATACATCGAAGTGCGGCTGATGGACCTGGACCCTTTCGAGCCCGTCGGCATCAATGCGCAGACCATGCGTTTCCTCGATGTGTTCCTGCTGCACTGCCTGCTTTCGGACAGCCCAAACGACACGCCCCAGGAAATCGCCGAGCTCAAGCACAACCAGCACCAGACGGCGGCGCGCGGGCGCGAGCCCGGCCTGAAACTCAAGCGCGGCGGCCATGAAATCACGCTGACGGCCTGGGGTGCGGAGGTGGTGGCCCAGTGCGCGCCTATCGCGGCGGCGCTCGACGCCGCGCACGGCGGCACGCAGTACAGCGACGCCCTGACACTGGCCAGCGCCGCCTTGCTGGACCCGTCCACCTTGCCTTCGGCCCGTGTGCTGGCCGCCATGGCCGACAGGCACGACAACTCCTTCATCCGGTTCACCCGCGCGCAGTCTGAAAAGACGCAAGGCATCCTGCAGGCCCAGCCGCTGTCGGCCGACCAGCTGGCACAGTTCGCCGCACTGACCGAGGCCTCCGTTCAGGAACAAAAGAAGATTGAAGCCTCGGACACCATGCCGTTTGAGGTCTACCGGCAGCAATACGTGTCGGCTGAACGCCTGGGCATGCCCGGCCGCGAATCTGAGCACACCCCTGTTGGGGCTCACTTCGTGTAGCCCTCTCTCCCCTTGCAGGGGACGGGCGCCTTGGGGCCGGCGAAGCCGGACCCCGGCCCCCACTGGTGAACGGCCACAACCCCTTATCGGCACTCAGTGGGTGCTATCAATTTAGTAGCCCCCGGTGCAGGATCTTATTGGGCTAGGGCCCGATTTGGCATTTGAAAATCGCTTCTTCGGCGTCTTCACGCCAGTACGCCGCGGCTGCGTACCAGCTTTCCCATACGCAACCATTGCAGCCGCGACCGCAGCAGGTGGTGGGCTCGGGGGGAGGTGACCGCAAGCTGATGCCCGCAGCGGCGGCGCGCTCCTGCAGGGCGCTGAAGATCGCCACGGCGGCGCTGTGGTCAGCAGGGCTTTCGGGCATGGGCCTGGTGTGGACGCCGTGTCAGGGTTTGGCGGAGGCTGCCATGCGCCGGCGAAGGTACAGGCCGATGAAGGCGCAGCCCAGCACCAGGGCAAACCAGCCCACCAAGGCCGATTTGGCAACGATGCCCTGCATGCCCGGTGAGGTGATGAAGTAGGGCGACACCACAACGCCGAGGCCGATCAGCACACACAGGATGCCTTTGATCATCAGCTCGTTGTTGGCCTTGAGGGCGGAAGCGGCCAGTCGGCGGGCCGGGATCACGGGTTTTTGGTCGGGGGCTGCGGGCAGAGGCATGAGGGGCTCGATAGATGGGGAGGGGGGAAGGGAAGGGTTGCAGGGCGGCTGGCCGCGGCCCCGGCGTGTGTTCGTGCATGGTGGCTGGCAGCGGGCTGGCTCGCAGCCGCCATATCCATACCCCGATTGTCCTCCATCACGCCGGGAACGGTGTGGGGAGGCCGCGGCGAAGGCCGGCCGGCCTTAATGATTTCTTAATTTCGCTAAGAAGTCCTTAAATTCGCGTCGGCATCATCCATTCCAGCTTAACCACCTGGAGAACCTGAAGATGACATCCCGTCCATCGCGACCCGCTGCCAAACCCGCACCGACCCGCCTCAAACCTGGCGCGAGGCAAGCGGCCGATCGCCCCGGCACAACAGCAGCGGCCCAAGCCTCGTTGCCGCTGTTTTCGCTGTTCCTGCTCGCGGCCCTCGCGCAGCAACCGGCCGCCGCCCAGCAGAAGCCCGTGCAGGCCGAAGGTGAGTCCTCCTGGGGCCTGGGACTGGGCGTCGGCATGGAGCGCAAGCCCTACCGCGACTTTGACAACAAGACCCGGCTCTTGCCGTTGCTCACCTATGAAAACAAGTGGGTCAGCGTCTTCGGCCCGGGCATAGACTTCAAATTGCCCTCGGCGGGCCCGGTGTCCTTCCGATTGCGCGCGCGCTATTCGATGGAAGGCTACGAGGCTTCCGATTCCCCTTTCCTGGCCGGCATGGATGAACGCAAGGACGGCATCTGGCTGGGTGGCGCGGCCATCTGGCGCAATGACATCGCAAACCTCTCGGCCGAGCTGCTGGGCGACGCCTCTGGCAACAGCAAGGGCACGAAGTTCAAGCTGACCCTGGACCGCCGCTTCCAGGCGGGCAGCTTCGACATCACGCCGCGGCTGTCCGCGACCCGGCTCGACGACAAATACGTGTCCTACTACTACGGTGTGAACGCCGCCGAGGTGCGCGCCGGCCGGTCTTTCTACCAGGGCGGTTCGGCCGTCAACCTGGAAGCCGGGCTGCGTGTGGGTTATGCACTCGCGCCGCGTCAAAGCGTCTTCCTGGACCTGAGCACCACCAACCTGGGCTCCAGCATCAAGGACAGCCCGCTGGTGGATCGTTCTAGCCAGTCCGGGGTGCGCGTCGGCTATCTCTACCGTTTCTAGGGCACAGCGAAGTCTGCAGAGCCCACACCGGGCCGCGGCCCTGCACTTCAGTTCCCGTCGGTCCGTCACCTGAAGGAGCCATGAAACATGCAAACCGGATCAAGCGATCTGGCCTATCTGGCCAGGAAGATCATCTGGCGCAGCTGGATACGAGGTTTAAGTTGGCTGCGCAGGCGCAGCGTCCTGCCTCACTGAGGCCGCTGAAGCAGCTGGAGCGGTTCTTGCGCCCGCTTCTTCGGGCACCGGAAAGAGAATGCGCACGCTGAAGCCCTTGCCGTCCAGCCCGGGCCCGGTCTTGATGGCAGCCTCATGCAGCTGTGCAATGCCGGCCACCAGCGACAGCCCGATACCGCTGCCGCGTCCGCTGTTGCCTGCAACGCGGTGAAAGCGGCGAAAGATGGCTTCATGCTCGGCCTCGGGCACGCCGGGGCCGTTGTCGGCCACTTCCAGGCAGACATGGTCCTGCCCGCTTTTTTCTTCGCGTGCCAGCCCGTAACCGCAGCTGATCTTCACGCGCCCGCCTTCGGGTGTGTAGCGCAGCGCGTTGTCCAGCAGGTTGCGCAGCAGGATGCCGATCTCGTCGACGTCGCATTCAATGGGGCAGGGCGTGAGCGCCAGGATGATGCTGCGGCGCTGCTGCTGCGCCTGCATGTCGAACTCCTGGCTCACGTGCATGATGAGCTCGCTCAAATCGGCCAGGCTTTTTTGCGGCGCGTGCACGCCCGCGTCCATGCGCGCCAGGTCCAGCAGCTGGTCAGAAAGGCGCGTGCTGCGTTCGGCTACCGCCAGCAGCTTGACGAGGGCGGCGTCCTTGTCGACCACCGTGGCCGCGCGCAAGGCGACCTGGGCCTGCGCCTGCAAGGCCGACAGCGGCGTGCGCAGTTCATGGGCCGCATCGCCGATAAAACGCCGCTCGCCTTGCATCGCCTGGTCCAGCTGGTCCAGCAGGTGGTTGAAGGACTCGACCAGCGGCCGGATCTCGTTGGGCAGTTGGGCTACCGGCAGCGGCGTGAGGTCAAACTTGCGGCGGCTGCGCACGGCGGCCTCCAGCGCCGTCAAGGGGCGCAGCGACTTGTTCACCGCGAACCACATGAGCAGGCCCGCCACGGTCAGCAGCATCGTCGTCAAGCCCAGCAACGCAAAGATTTTGTGCCGTATTTCCTCGTCGATCACGCTGTGCCGCACGGCCACCTGCACGCTGACCTCACCGGTGCTGTCGGACACCGAGAAGATGCGCCAGCGCTCGCCGTTGACGGTGGCGCTGGTAAAGCCGTCCTTGAAGGACGGCAGCAATGGGACGCGCGGAGAATCCGGTGCCCGCACGATCAGCTCCTTGCGGTTCGTCCAGACCTGGAAGGTCAGGTCGACGTCGCGCGGCATGTTCTCGTTACGCAATTGCAGGCCGTGGCTGAAGGAGGGTTTGAGCTTCGCGCCGCTGGGGATGGCTGTCAGGATCTTGGTGCCTATGGCCTGCAGCTTGCTGTCCCAGCGGTCGCTCTGGCCGCGCAAGGTGTAGGCCAGCAGCACGCTGAGCGCGCCGGCCCAGCACAGCGTGATGGTCGCGCCCAGAACCGCCAGCACGCGGCCCTTGAGCGACCTGACGAACACGCACTTCAAGGCTGGGCCTCGCCGATCATGTAACCCTGGCCGTGCACGGTGGTGATCAGGTGCTCGCCGAGCTTTCGGCGCAGCTGGTGGATGAACACCGCAATCGTGTTGCTCTCAATCGCCGAGGTGTTGCCGTAGACCACGTCTTCCAGGTGATCGCGCGTGACCACGTGGCCCGGCCGCTCCAGCAGGGCCAGCAGCGTGCGGTATTCATGCGCGCTCAGGGCCACCCGCACGCCGCTGCGCGTCACAGCGCGCTTGCTGCGGTCCAGGCTGATGTCACCATAGGTGTGCACCGGTACCACCTTGCCCTGGCTGCGGCGTATCACGGCGCGCACGCGGGCCCACAGTTCATCGAGCTGGAAGGGTTTGACAAGGTAGTCGTCCGCGCCGGCGTCCAGCCCCAGGATGCGTTCGCTCAGCTGCCCGCGCGCCGTGAGAATCAGCACCGGCGTGACGTCGTAGCGGCCGCGCAGGGCGCGCAGCACGGCCAGGCCCGAATCGCCGGGCAGGCCGAGGTCCAGCAGCACGGCTTCGTAGACATGGTCCACCAGCGCCAGCTTGGCGGCCAGCGCATCGCCGACGTGGTCGACCGTCCAGGCAATCTGGCGCGCCGCATCGCATACCGCTTCGGCCAGCATGGTGTCGTCTTCTACCAGCAGCAGGTGCACGGTTCAGTCTCTTTTGGGTCGTTGGGGGTGGGGCAGGGCCGTAGGCGGCCAGGCACTGATCCTGCCTGGCCTCGATTAATCATTTATTAACAAGTACACCCCCGTCCAGGCTCACTGCGTGTAGCCTGTTCCCCCCTTGCAGGGGGCGGCGCCTGCGGCCCGGCAGAGCCGGTTCCGCGGCCCCTGCTGGTGGTGCCTTGTTCGCCAGGAGGGTATTTTGCGGTATGCGGCGACAATTGAGGTATCGCAGGGGTCTTAGCCCCATCCCCCGTACACCCGAACCCCAGAAAGAAAAGATCCCGATGGCCATCCAGTGGTTTCCCGGTCACATGCACCTGACCAAAAAAGCCATCAGTGAGCGCATCAAGGAAATTGATGTCGTCATTGAGCTGCTTGATGCGCGCCTGCCCGGCTCCAGCGCCAACCCCATGCTGGCGGAGCTCACCGGCGCCAAGCCCGCGCTCAAGGTGCTCAACAAGCGCGACCTGGCCGACGCCACCCGCACGCCGCTCTGGCTGGATCACTACAACAGCCTGCCCGCGACCCGCGCGATTGAGCTGGACGCCAGCGAAACCACGCCCGCCCGCCGCCTCATTGACGCCTGCCATGCGCTGGCGCCGACACGCGGCACCATGGTCAAGCCCATGCGGGTGCTGATCTGCGGCATTCCCAACGTCGGCAAGTCCACCCTCATCAACACCCTCACCGGCAAGCGCGCCACCAAAACCGGCGACGAAGCCGGCATCACCAAGGTCGAGCAGCGCCTGGTGCTGGCCGACGGGTTTTATTTATGGGACACGCCCGGCATGCTGTGGCCGCGCATCATCGTGGCCAAAAGCGGCTACAACCTGGCCGCCAGCGGCGCCATTGGCCGCAACGCCTTCAATGAGGAAGAGGTCGCGCTCGAGTTGCTCGACTACCTGATCAAGCACTACCCGGCCTTGCTGGAGGCGCGCTACAAGGTCGAGGTGACGCCCGGCATCACCGACGAGCAACTGCTCGAAGAAATCGGCCGCAAGCGCGGCGCAGTGCTCTCCAAGGGCCGGGTCAACCTGCAAAAGGCCGCCGAGATCGTGATCTATGAATTCCGGGCGGGAACGCTGGGCCGCGTGACACTGGAAACGCCCGACGAGTTTGCCGAATGGGCAGCCGCCGGCCGGCTGCTCGACGCCGAGCGCCAGGTGAAAAAAGACAAGATCGAAACCAACCGGTTGATCAAGTTCAAGAAGATTCCCCGGCCGGATAAATCCGACAGGTCCGGGTCCGACCAATCCTGATATCCGCAGGGGCTGGCCGGGCATTGGCCCGTCTCCAAAAAGGCAGATGCGTCACGTTTGATCTTCGTCAAGTCCGGCCGTGGTGCTTGCAGGCATTCTTGGCGCAGTACCGACAACTGCCGACAACCTGCCGATAACCCGCCGGAGACCGCCATTCACAAACATGCCAGCGTGCAGATCATCCTCGATGAGCACGCCTCCCTTTCCGCCATGCTGCGCTCCATGCTATTGATGCTGGCGCGCGGCCCGGGCGACCGCGCGCAGCAGTTCTTCGATGTCTTTCGGGCCATGCTGTTTTATATCGACGAGTTCCCCGAGCGCCTGCATCATCCGAAGGAGTCGGACCTGCTGTTTCCCCGCGTGGTGCGCTCTGCGCCATCGGTCATGGCCACGGTGCAGCAGCTGGAGCGCGACCACATGAGCGGCGAGAAGGCCGTGCGTGAACTGCAGCACCTGCTGCTGGCCTGGGAACTGCTGGGCGAGCAGCGAAAGCCCGAGTTTGAGGCGCAGTGCAAACGCTACGTCGAGTTTTACCTCGAGCACATGCGGCTGGAAGAAACAGTCATCCTGCCGCAGGCTGAAAAAGTGCTCACCGAGGCCGACTGGAAAGAGCTGGACGCCGCCTTCCAGCAAAACCGCGACCCGCTTGCCGGCAAGCACGCGGCCGACCCGGTGTATGACCGCCTCTTCACACGCATCGTGATGGAGGCGCCGGCGCCTATCGGGCTGGGCGATGCCTGAAGCCTGCCCTGCACCGGCACGGGCATGTGGTCTGCCGTACATATCTGACGCGAATCTGTGTTCCCTGCGAGGCTGCGGACCAGTCAGGCCGTCCGCAAGCAGCTATGAAATCAATAGCATCACTTCGCGAATCCCCGTTTGTGTAGGGTGATGGTGGGGCCGGAAACGGGCAGGGTCCTGCGCCGGGGCGCACATCATTCCTACAAGGCCGTCAGCAACAGGCTCTGGCCGCGCGGGCGCCGGCAACGCATAGTCAGGATATGTCCGCCAAAGGTTCAGGTGCCGCCTGGGCCGCACGCCATGACCCCTGAGAGTACAAGTCCGCCTTCCCTTCAGTCCTCCCGCGAAGCTGGCAGCAACCAGCTCAGGGCTGTTGCGGCTTACATGAAAAACCACTCGCTGGTGCTGGCCACCGCCGAGTCCTGCACCGCAGGCCTGATCGCCGCGCACCTCGCGGATGTGCCCGGTGCAGGTTCCCTGCTGGAGTCGGCTTACGTGGTGTATTCACCCCGGGCCAAACAGCGTTGCCTTGGGGTGAAGGCAGAAACCATCGAGCGCTGCAACCTTACCAGCGAAGAGGTGGCTGCCGAGATGGTGCGCGGCGCGATGCAAAAGAGCGAGGCCTCCATGGCCATCGCCAACACCGGCGTGACCGACGGCACCGACCCGAAGATTCCTGCCGGCACGCAGTGCTTTGCCTGGATGTTTGCGGGGCGTGATGAACGTGAGGATGTGGTGTTCACCGAAACCCGCAGGTTCAGCGGTGACCGCAACAGCATCCGCGAACAGGCGGCTGCCTATGCGCTCACTCAGATTCCGGCGCGCCACGCGGCGTTTCTTGAAGCGGCAGCCAGGCGGGAACGCACCGGCTGACAAATCCGTCAGGCGACAAATTTCCTGTCGCGCAGCCAGTCGGCCAAACGCCCGGCAAAGACCTTGTAGCCTTCCGCATTCGCGTGGATCTGGTCAGAACGCAATTCGCTGCGTGACAGCACATAAGACCAGGCATCTGAAAAAAGCGGGGTGGCTGTTTCCGCGGCCACCTCGGCATACACCTCATGGTCTTTCAGTGAGCCCATCGCGGCAGAAAGCAGCACGGGCCTGGGTTGCGCGATCAGCACCACCTGCGTGCTGGCGGCGGCGGTTTGCACAATCGACCTGATGGCGGCGCGCGTGCTGTCCAGCGGCATGTTGCGCAGAAAGTCATTGCCGCCAATGCACACGAGCACCAGGCCCGGCTTGTTTTCCTGCAACAACGCCGGCAACCGTGCCAGCGCACCGGCCGCTGTGTCGCCGTTGATGCCCGCGTTCTGCGTCACGTAGCCGGTCAGGAGTTCCAGCTGTTGCGGGTAGCTGCTGCCCGCCGGGGCGCCGTAGCCAAAGGTCAGCGAATCGCCCAGGCACAGCAGGGTGGCCTCCTTGGGCAGGGGCTTGCCTTTGGGGCCGTCCTTTCTGGAGCAAGCCGTAGCCAGCAGCAGCGCAGAGCCGGCAGCACCCAGCAGGAGTTGGCGGCGAAAGGGATGGTGATGTGAGTCCATGCGTCGTGCCGGTTTATTTCAGGTTGTCGGGTGGTGCCGGTGCGCGGCCGGCGCCTTGTCTTCCGGATGCAGCTGCTTGCGGCTCAGCGAAGGGATGATCAGCATGCGCACAGTCTAACCATGCCAAAGCGCATCTGGACACCACTGCAAGCGCCAGGTAATGCAAGGGTAATCACTGCGTAATGACGGGGTAAAGCTCCGTTTGCCTTACACGGCATTCACAAGAGCGGGCCAACAATGGTTTCACTGAAGCGCAAAGGCCTTTGAAAGCAGCGATTCAGGAGCAGCCCCCACGGCCGCTTGCCGAGACGGAGATTTATCGCCGCCACCGCAAGTTGCCCACCGGGCTGCTGGCAATCAAACGCACAAGCATTCCAAGGAGAACCTCATGAAATCGAAATTCTTAACTGTCTCGTTGTTGGCCTCAGCCCTGTTCGCCGGGCTGGGGTTTGCACCTGCCATGGCGCAGGGCACCAACACACCCGGTATTGACCAGGCGCAGCAAGCCATCAGCGCGCGCATTCAGCAGGGTCTCGCGTCCGGCCACATCACGCCGTCCGAAGCGCAGGTGCTGTACCGCCGTGACCAGGAAATCGCGGCTCGCGAGGCGCGCTTCAAATCCAACGGTGTTGCCACGCAGCAAGAGCGCCAGCAATTGCGCGCCGACCTTGACGGCCTCAGCGCCGAAGTGGAACGCATGATGAACAACCGCGATGTGGTGGCAGGCCGGCCTGGCAACGCCGGCAACACCCCCGGCATCGACAACCGTGAGTTCCAGATCAGCCAGCGCATTGACGAGGGCGTGCGCACGGGTCACATCACGCAGCGCGAAGCTGCCAAGTTGCACCAGCGTGAACGCCGCATTGAGCGCCACGAGGCCCAATTCAAGTCTGACGGCGTAGTGACCGCGCAGGAGCGCCGCCAGTTGCGCAACGAGCTGACATCGCTGCGCGACGACGTGGAACGCATGATGAACAACCGCCGCCGCGGTTAAGTGGTTAAGTAAAGCGCTGTTCCGGGCGCCGCCACGCGGTGCCTGGACAGCTGCCATGCGCAAGCAAGGCGCGCCGGTGCTCATTGAAGCGCCGGCGCTTTTTTTTGCCTGCGGATTGCAGGGGTGACGCTGCAGGTTTGCATAAGCTCCAGTGCCACCTTCCGTGTGCGTGTGCCGCTGCCTTCCACGCCAATCGCTATTTTTTGCCGGCCAGCGGGGACAACCCGAAAAAGACTCCAGTACCCTCACTAGAATGGCCCGAGCTGCCATGGGGCGGTATTCAGGGATGTATCAACAATGAACAGAAATTTGAGGATATGGGTCGTCGCGGTCCTGGTCGTGCTGCTGGCGGCCATCGCCGTTCTTTGCTTCTTCAACCGCGAGAGGTGGAAGGACTACCGCGATTACTTTCGTGAGGACTACATAGCTGTCGAGATGCAATATGACAAGCTCACGAGTGCCACCGATGAAAAAGCCGCGCGCAAGCTTTTTCCCAATGTATTTTTGCGCTGCTATGACGACTCGTCTGCACCGCGCCTGGGCGACCGCGTGTGCTATTCCACCGTGACACATGTCGATGGTTTGCCGGCCATGAGCGTGCTGCTTTTCTTTGCAAAGGGAAAACTCACGCACACCATGGTGCGTGTGCCCTGGTGGCGCCATGGTGCGTGGCGCGACAAACTGGTCAGACAGTACGGTGTAGCCCACAAATCAACCACCTTTGCGATTCTTGAAGGTCCCCTGGTGCAGTGGGATTTGCCGGGCGGCGCGTACATCAATTTTCACCGTGAACGCAGCCTGAACCCCCTGGAATGGAGCGGCATCTTCTGGTCGGCAGGCCAGGACAGTAAATAGCGGGCCTGTTTGGCGGTACTCCGCCGGCCTCGCGAACGATTTGCTACAACTGCGACGCACCCGATGCGTAAGCTGGCGCATCTCGCGGAGGTATTGGAGGTATGGTGACAGCTTGTGTATGAGACACCTCTTACCCCTGTGGACACCCCTGTGGAAAATTCCCTTTTGATGCAACTCTGGAAATCCTGCCGACTCCCCGCCGTGCTGCTGGCAGCATGCGGCCTGTCGCCCCTAATGACAGGCTGCGTCACCGGCGCCAAAGCGTTTCCGCTGCAGGAAAAGTTTGCCTCCACCCAGACGTATTCGCGCCTCTTTGACGCCACCCCGGCACGGACCTGCGAGGCCTCGCGGCGTGCGTTGCTGAGCCAGGGCTACATCATCAACATGGCCAGCGCCGAATTGGTGGAAGGGCAAAAAGCCTTCCAGCCCGAACCCGAGGCGCACCTGCAAATGGTGGTTCGCGTGGTGTGCGCTCCCGACACGCCCGATGGAAAAGTGAGCCTTGGTTTTGTCACGGCCCTGCAGGACAGCTACGCCATGAAAAAGACCAACAACTCCGCCAGCCTGGGTGTGGGCGCCATTGGTTCGGTCTCGCTGCCGTTCTCGTCGAGCAATGAGTCCATGGTCAAGGTGGGCAGTGAAACCATCACGGCCGATGATTTTTACGACCGCTTTTTTGACCTGGTGAGGCGCTACCTGGTGGCGGACGCCGCGCTCGACTGATTGAGCGCAGTGAACGGCCTCCGGCGCGGGCGCCCAAAAATTATTGGGAAAAGTGTCCGCAGGCTAATACATTCGTGCGCAAGCAGCTATGAAAAGCATAGCGCCGGCTGATGCTCTCAGCGCAAATTACCCTGCACCCAGCGCACGATGTCGGCCGCACCCATGGCGCCGGCCTGGCGCGCTACTTCACGGCCGCCCTTGAACAATGCCAGCGTGGGAATGCTGCGGATGTTGAAGCGTGCACCCAGGTTGGGCACCGCTTCGGTGTCGACTTTGGCTACGCGCACCTGCGGCTCCAGCTGTGCTGCCGCCTGCTCGTAGGCCGGCGCCATTTGCCGGCACGGCCCGCACCACGGCGCCCAGAAGTCCACCAGCACCGGAATCTGGTTGCGGGTGATGTGTTTGTCGAACGCGGCTTCGTCCAGCGCGGTGGAATGCGCGGTAAACAGCGCCTTCTTGCAGCTGCCGCAAGTTGGCTCGCTGCCCAGCTGGTCGGTGCGCACGCGGTTGGTGGTGTGGCAGTGCGGGCAGACGATGTGGAGAGGGTCGGTCATCAGGCGCAGCTGGGGGCCGTGGCCGGCATTTCAAGCGCGGCGGTGGTGGCGGCTCTACCCCGGCGGAGGTCGCCTGGCCGGGTGGCAGCGTTAAATCCGTGCAAACGCCGGGTAAAGCGCGGTGAACAGGCGCTTTTCCTACGCGTGCCGGCCTCTTGCGGGCGAACAATCAAGTTTCACTACAAAGAGAAGGATCCACATGAAAACCAGAACCTTGATGACCGCCCTGGCGGTAGCGTCCCTCGCTTTCAGCGGGCTGGCAATGGCCAAGGGGAAGGATGACGACCACGGCCGCGGCCATGGCCACAAAAAAGCCAAACACCACCATGCCGGCCCGCCGCCGCATTCCCAGGCCGGCGGGCGTGGTGCGGGCCCCGATCACAACTTCTACCGCGGCGGCCGCCTGCCGGCGCAATACCGCGACCGGGGCTATTGGGTAGACGACTGGCGCGGCCACCGGCTGAGCGCGCCGCCTCCCGGCTATCACTGGGTGCAAACCGGCGGCGACTATGTGCTGGTGGCCAACAACACCGGCATTATTTTCCAGATCTATCTGGGCCAGTAGCCAGTAGCCTGAGAATTCCGCGCATGAAAAAGCCGCCTGCAAGGGCGGCTTTTTCTTTGGGATCAAATGCGCTACTTCAGTACGCTACTGATTTGATAGCTGCTTGCGCCCGTCGGTAAAGGGCTATGGCCCAATTTTATTTAGAAATGCTCAGGCAGCCTTGGCGGTGCGGCGCTGGCTGAAAGCCGTTTTGCGCTTGGTGGTGCTGGCCTGGTCGCCGGCAATTTTGCTGGCGAGCCGGGCGGTTTTTTGTTCGATCTGCGCAGCGAGTTTGCTCAGTGCCAGGGCGCCCGGTGCGGTGGCCTGGGCCAGCGTGTTCAGGGTGGTCACGCCGGTTTTTTCTTCAAACAGGCTGGCATTGGCGGCAGCACGTTCCACGCCGCTCTCCAGAACCTTGACCAGCTGGCTCACCACTTGCTGTGCGCCGTTGGTCGTCAGCATCAGGCCCTTGGTGTAGTACACGCTGAAGGCCAGTTGTGCTGCCGTGGCGTTTTTGGCCGTTTCGGCCGTCAGCTCGGTGCGCGACTGTTTCAGGGCGCGGTTCCAGCGTTGCTCCAGCAGGATGACTGCGCGCTCGCCGCCGGCGCGGTAGGCGTTGATCACGTGGCGGGCGGTGTTGCCCGAAGACTCGATGAGGTCAGTTGCAACGGTAGACAGGTTTTTGGCGGTCATGGTGTTTCCTTCAAAGGGGTTGAACAATGATTCATCATCAATGTTTTCCCTAGTGAGTGCGACCTACCGGGCTAGAGGGGTCGGTCCAGATTCGGTTACAGCCGGTTTTGGCGTAGAGGCGCTACGTTTTTAATAGCTGCTTGCGCCCGTCCTTATTGGGTTTTTGGCACTTTTTCCATTAATTAGCCTGCCGCTACTCGCCACTGTTCACAGTTACTCGCCACCTGCCCGGGCACCCAGAAACAGCGCCGGGTCCACCATCGCGCGGTTCAGCATCACGCCCCAATGCAGGTGCGGCCCCGTGACGCGGCCTGTGGCGCCCACAGCGCCCAGGCGCTCGCCGGTTTTCATTACATCGCCAACGGCTACGCCAATCGCGCTCAGGTGGCACATCATGCTCAGCAGGCCGCCGCCGTGGTCCAGCCACACCGTGTTGCCGTTGAAGAAATAGTCGCCCGTGTCAATGACGCGGCCGGGCAGCGGCGCCACCACCGGCGTGCCTGTGGCGGCGGCGATGTCCATGCCGCTGTGCGGGTTGCGCGACTGCCCGTTGAAGACGCGCCGCAGACCGAACGAGCTGGAGCGGCGCCCCGGCACCGGCACCTGCATGCGCAGCGGCGCTTGCGGCAAGGGCTCGCTGAAGGTGGACATCACCACTTCCTGGTGTGCCCGCTCGCGCTCGTAGCGCGCCTGGTCTTCGGGCGACAAATCCACCGTGCCGGGCGCTACTTTCAGGCGTTGCGCAAGGTAGTGCTTGGGCGCCACCGTGTAGGCAAGCTGCTGCTGGCTGCCGTCAGGGGCCAGCACCGTGATGGTTGCCACGCCGGGCTCTGCAGACAGCGCAATGCCCACCAGCGCGGTCCACCCCGCAGGGTCACCGAGCACCAGCAAGGGCACGCCACCGGCTTGCGCCGCGGGCCGCACCGCCGCCGGGCCCAGCGGCAGCCGGGCAATACCGCCGGGAACCTGCGACGCGGTGGGCCAGGCGCCCGTGGTTGCGGGTGCGGCGGCAAGGCATGAAGCAGGCAAGGCCAGCATGCTGGCGCCCGCCAGCAGCACTGAGCGGCGGGTAGGCGGGGAGGGCTGCAGGGATGGCAAGAAAGGCAGGAAAGTGGAGCGTGAGGAGCTGACAGGCATGGAGTCGATTATTGCGGCGCCGCGGCGCTTACTGCGTGAGCGTGATTTTTCCTTTGCTCACGTAGTCGTCAAACTGGATACGCGGAATCGCCGTGACGGCGGCAACACCGTCGCCGGCGTCCCAGCTGAGCGTGGCGCTGTCCGGTTCCAGCGCGACTTCCACGCGCACACGCGGGATCTCGATGGGCGTACCGTCACCCGGTGTGTAAGTCACGTCACCGGTAATCATGGCGAACTGGGGCATGGCTATCTCCTGGCAGGGGTCGTTATGCGCCCCCGGACGGCGGCGCTTGAAACCCATTTGGCACGCATCGCAAGCGTTTGTCTGTCAGAGAAAGGCGGCATTGTTGAATGGCGGCGTTCATGAAATGCCTTCCATGATGGCAACGGGTTGTCACGCCCAGGTCACGCTCATGTTGAAAGGGTTGAATCCCCGGGGCCTTCACTTTCTGGAGGCAGGGTGGGTTGACAAACAAATAACCATATGGTTATGATTTGGGCATGCAAACAGTTTCCAACGAGGTAGCCAACGAAGTTTTCAAAGCCCTGGCCGACCCGACACGCCGGGCGATTTTTGAGCGCCTGGCCCAGGACGGGGCGCAAACCGTGCGTGCCCTGACGGACCGCGCGGGCGTGTCGCAGCCGGCGGTGTCCAAGCACCTGCGCATCCTGAAACAGGCAAAGCTGGTGGACGACAGGCGTGAGGGCCGCGAGACGCATTACAGCGCCCAGCCGCTGGCGCTCTCGGTCCTGCGCGACTGGGTGAGCTTTTATGGCGCCTTCTGGAACGACCGCATCGATCACCTCGAATCACTTTTGAAAAGGATGGACCAATGAGCAACACTGCAACCCTTAACACCACCGCAGCTTCCACTGAAACACGCGCCGTCGTCGTCGAGCGCGAGATTCCTTACCCGCCCGAAAAAATCTGGCGCGCCCTCACGCAGCCGCACCTGATCGAAGAGTGGCTCATGAAGAACGACTTCAAGCCCGTCATGGACCAGCGTTTCAGCCTGCGCGCAGACTGGGGCGCTGTTGAATGCCAGGTGCTGGCCATTGAGCCCGACAAAACGCTGTCTTACACCTGGGCCGCCTATGGCCTTAAAAGCGTTGTTACCTGGACGCTCACCCCCACAAGCACGGGCACACACCTGCGCATGGAACAGTCGGGCTTCCGGCTGGACCAGGAGCAGGCCTACCAGGGCGCCAAGCACGGCTGGCCGCAGTTCTTTGCCAAGCTCGAACAGGTTCTGGCGCGGGCAGGTTGACTGCCCAGGTCTTCGACGCAAGGCATTGAGATGAATGCAATGGCCAAAAAGAAGCCCGATGCGAGCAGGGTGCCGGCAAAGGCAGGCAAGCCGGCCCTGCTCGCAGGCGGCAACCCGCAGATTCCCAAGGGTGAGGGCGATGCACCCGTGCAGGCTTACATCGCGGCCATGCCGGGGTGGAAGCGCGACATCGGGCAACGCCTTGACGCGCTCATCGTGCGCACCGTTCCCGGCGTGCACAAGGCCGTCAAATGGAACTCGCCCCTGTATGGTGTGGAAGGCGGCGCGAAGGGCGAAGGCCGGGGCTGGTTCCTCAGCGTCCATTGCTTCACGAAGTACGTCAAGGTGGCATTCTTTCGCGGCACGTCACTGCGACCCGTTCCTCCTGGTGAGTCCAAGAGCCAAGACACGCGCTACCTCGACATCCATGAAGACGATTCCTTCGACGAAGCGCTGCTAACCGACTGGGTGAAGCAAGCCAGCCAGTTGCCCGGCGAAAAGATGTGAGCGAACACCAGACATGATGAATGGAGCAACAACATGAACAAAACCAAAAGCGCGCCGGCTGAAGCAAAAGAATCAGGCTCAGCTTCCGAGTTGATAGACGCAAAGATCAAAAGCCTCGATGACTGGCGCGGGGAGACGCTCGCCCGCGTCCGGGCCGTCGTCACACAGGCAGTTCCCAATGTGGTCGAGGAATGGAAGTGGAGCGTTCCCGTCTGGTCTAAAGACGGCATCCTTTGCACCGGCGAGACCTACAAGAAAGCCGTGAAGCTGACCTTTCCCAAGGGCGCAAAGCTAGAAGACCCTTCAGGCCTCTTCAACTCCAGCCTCGAAGGCAACACCCGGCGCGCCATTGATTTTCATGAGGGCGACAAGATTGATGAAAAAGCGTTGAAGGCGCTGATACGCGAAGCCGCGGCGCTGAACAAGCCAAAGGCCAAATAGCGGGGTTCAGCCCAGGGTGGCGCTAGCGCTGAAGACAGCCCGCAAGGAATGATCATGCCCCAGCACAAGATATTCACGATGGCGTTTGCCAAGGTCTACCCGATGCTGGTTCAAAAAGCCGAACGCAAAGGCCGTACCAAAGAAGAAGTCGACCAGATCATTTGCTGGCTAACCGGTTATGACCAAAAGGGGCTGAAAAAACAAATCAAGCTGCAAAACGATTTCGAAACTTTCTTCGCCCAGGCCCCAGCCATGCATCCGAACGTGTCGCTGATCAAAGGTGTGGTCTGCGGTGTTCGCGTAGAAGAGGTCGAAGACCCGCTGATGCAAAAAATACGCTGGCTGGACAAGCTGATTGATGAGCTGGCAAAAGGCAAGGCGATGGAAAAAATCCTGCGCGCCTAGGGCCGGCCCACACGCCGGCTCTTCAATCTCAAGCGTGTTTCAGGCCGTTTCGGCTTCAGCGGCGCGGACCTTTTGCTGCGCCCGCATGATCTGGTGACGCTGCCAGTAGCTCCCCAGCAATGCCTTGAAGTGCTCTTCCTGCTTGCCCAGGCCCTTGAGCTTGATCGTGCTGGTGCGCGCGCCCAGCATGCCCTTGTCGAAGTGGGTGACGGTGAGCGTGTTGCCAAAACTGCCGTTGTTGAAGGTCATGCCCTTGACCTCGTCCCATGACACCGGCACGCCGTCGTTTGCCGTGGCATGCAGGCCTTCATAGGTGATGTCAATGCGCTTGTCGTTGCCAAGGTCAAACGACACCGGCGGAAAGTAGCGCAGCACGATCTCACGCTCTTCATCGTTGGCCGGCTCATAGCGGTAGGCCAGGCTTTGTTCGTGCGCGGCGGCAAAACGCTGCTCGTAGTCTGTCCACAGCCGCTGCTCGATGGCGGCGGCGGTCGATATTTCATCGGCCCAGGTGGCTTGGGGCACGGTGGTCACGATGGCGCCGTAGCTGTCTTCAGCCACCTTGTGGTTCACATTGCGCATGCGTTCCACCAGCGGCGGGTGCGTGTCGTAGGGGTGCGGCACTGCGGCGGTTTTCATGGCCGTCACAAATTCACCCGAGCGGGCATAAGGGTGCAGGCCCTCAGCCACAAAGCCGGCAATGCCCAGCGAGCCGGTGTGCTGTTGCTCTTGCTCAAACAACTTGTTCTCTACCGTGTTGCGATAGCTGGAATACGCCGATATCTTGATGAGCGATTGCACGATGGACTGCGGCGCCGTCAGCTCCGCGGCCACGCGGTCGGCGGTGTATTCGCGCTCGCGGCTGTCGCGTGCCAGCGCAAACTCAAACACCATGCGGTACAGGCGCAGCAGGTAGTGGGCCACGATGGTCAACCCGCCGCTGCGCATTTCCCAGGTGTAGAGGTCAAACTGGTTGAGCTTGGGGCCCAACGCAGCGCTGCTGCGCGTGTCGCCGCCGCCCAGATGGGCCAGCTCGTGGGCCAGCACGGCGTCTGCCTCGGCGGTGTCCAGCACCCGCAGCAGCGGAATGCTGACAAACAGCGTGCGGCCCGTCAGGGTCTGCCCAGCCACCGTGCAGGGTGCTTCGGTCACGAAAAAGTTGTTGTCGATGCCCGCAATGATCTGGTCCGGCGGGGATGTCTTGACGCGGCCCGCCAGTTGGCGAATGCGATCCCAGAGGCGTGGGGCGTCGGCTTCCGACAACAACTCGCCTTCAATGGTGTTGCCCGACGGCAATTTTTTGAACAGCGTGTAGATGGCATAGAAAACCGCTACGGCCGCCATGATGCCGGCCAGGCCGACCAGCTTGATGTAGTAGCTGTGCGAGAAATAAGCCGTGACCCAGAAAGAGAGCCACACCAGCATGGCGCTTTGCAATGTGACCTCAACCGCGCTTGAAAACGTCATGAGCCGCCAACCTGCCACAAAGCTCGCATAACGCAGGCCGCGGTTGACAAAGGCCAGCGCCCCCAGCACGCCGGCAGCCACCAGCAGCGCTGCGCCCAGGATCAATGTCCAGAAGGCGGCACGCTCGGCCCAGTAAAACCACCAGTGCATGGAATACGCGCTGCACACCTTGTCGTGAAAGACCTGGTCCTCCGGCCCGGTGGCGGCGCAGGCCATCGACAGCCTGTGCGTGTCGTAAAACGCCATCTCGTCCGCCTTCTGCGCCGGCGTCAGGTCTTTGGCGGCATTGATCTGGGAATTGACGCGCTGAATGAAGTCTTTGTCCTCAGACTGCAGCGCGTAGTGCGTGAAAACCAGCGTGACCGCCGGAATGAGAAAGAGCGATGCCAGGGTCAGCAAAAACACCCGCCAGAGGTCGGCGTGGATCGTGCGCGCAGCAGCCATGGGAAACGTCCTTTTGAGTTTTGAATTTGAACCGGCCGATCATACGGGCGGCCCTGCGTTTGGCCGTCGAATTGGAGGGCAACAATTCACCAAAAGGGGTGCTGTTGCAGTTTGTTTCCAAAGACCACGCCGGCCTTCGAATCCGCTGAAATGCTCAGCCGGCGTCCGCCCGCTCTTCCATTTCACGCCAGACGCCCTGCGCCATGCCGTCCAGCGCATAAGGGCCTATGGACGAGCGGATCAGCCGCAAGGTCGGAAAGCCCACGGCAGCCGTCATGCGCCGCACCTGCCGGTTACGCCCTTCGCGAATGCCCAGTTCCAGCCAGGTGGTGGGGATGGCCTTGCGTACGCGCACGGGCGGCTCGCGCTCCCACAGGCCCGGTGGTGTGTCAATCAGCCGCGCATTGGCCGGGCGTGTCATGCCGTCGTTGAGCTGCACGCCCTGGCGCAAGGCGACTAGCGCGGCCTCATCCGGCACACCTTCAACCTGCACCCAGTAGATCTTTTCCATCTTGAAACGCGGGTCGCTGATGCGCGCCTGCAGCGTACCGTCGCTCGTCAATAGCAGCAGGCCTTCACTGTCCGCATCCAGCCGGCCGGCCACATACACATCCGGCACCGCAATGAAGTCTTTCAGCCCGCGCCAGCGGCCTTCGGGCGTGAACTGGCTCAGCACGCCGTAGGGCTTGTTAAAGCAGATCAGGCGCGGCGGCATGCCGGTTGCGGTGGGCGGGGGGAAGCTGGGGCTGGGCATGGGTGTCATTGGACCATGCCCTGGTAGCGCCACTGCGATAGCATCGCCGCATGAGTACCCAATACGAGAGCATCAAAACCGCCACGCTTTATACCGATGCCTTCGGGGTGGCCGCCCCGGCTTCGCCCGTGGAACGCAATGTGTGGCCGCGCAAGCCGGGTGTTTTTATCCGAGCGACAGAAGTCGATGAAGCCGAAGAGGTTGACGAGCCCACAGGCGCTGAACAGCCCGCGCGTGCGCTGCTTTCGCATGAGCTGGTGACCGGGCAGTTTGGCCTGGTGCCGCGCTGGGTCAAGTCGGCGTCAGACGCCAAACTGCGTTCGACCAAGCTGGTCAATGCCCGCTCGGAAACCGTCACCACGTCGAGCAACTTCCGCGATGCATGGCTGGCCGGGCAGCGCTGCATCGTGCCCATGATGGCCTTCATGGAAGACGATTGGCGCAGCGGCAAGGCCGTGCCCACCCGCATTGCCCGGGTCGATGGCCAACCCATGGGTGTGGCGGGCCTGTGGGAGAGCTGGACAGGCGCGGACGGCGAAGTCATCGTCAGCTACGCCCTGCTCACAGTGAATGCCAACAGCCACGCCCTGATGAGCCGGTACCAGCAGCCCGGCAACGAAAAACGCATGCTGGCGATTCTGAACGAGGGCGCCTACGACGCCTGGCTCAGCGCCCGCACGGAGAAGGCCAGGGAGTTCATGCGGGCCTATCCGGCCAATTGGTTGACCGCCAACCCGGTTGAGAAAAGCCGCTGATCGCCACGCTAACCGGGTTAGAACGAGAATTTGACGGAAATGATGCTGCAGCCCTTGATGAACAAGCGCGAGCAGCTATAAAAATAATAGCGAACTCGACGTTCCGCCGACGAGTGCGGAATTAATGTTTTGCCAATTGCTGTGATTTGGCCCAGACCAGCAGCAGGTTGTTGGCCGGCATGGCGTGCCGGGCTTGCAACTGCAGGCCGGCGCGCTCGGCTTCCTGCTCTACATCTTCCCTTCGTCTTATGCCCCATGTGGGGTCTTGCGCACGCAGGCTTTGGTTGAAATTGAGGTTGCCTTCAGACGTAGGCACCCCGTCTTCCAGATACGGCCCGTAAGTCACCAGCACACCACCCGGCGCGAGATGGCGCGCGCTGCCCTGCATCAACGCAGCGCAAGTCGCCCAGGGCGAGATGTGCAGCATGTTGGCGCAGTAGATCAGGTCGAATTGTTCATTGGCCGGCAACCACTCGGGCGCCAACACGTCGAGCACAAGGGCAGGGCGCACATTGCGCAATCCCTGTTCTGTGATTCGCGCGGAGATGGAGTCCATGGAACCAGGCATTGCATCGGTGGGTCGCCATGTCCATTGTGGAAGAGCGGCGGCGAACCAGGTGACGTGTTGGCCTGTGCCTGATGCGATCTCTAGTGCGCTGCCGCGTGCGGGCAAGAGTCTGCGCAGGACATCGAGGATGGGCTGCTTGTTGCGGTCTGCTGCGGGACTGAATTTGGGGAGGGGCATGAAAGTGGTTAACCATAGTGCGATAGGCTCCTTCCTTGCTTTCGTAGGCGACAAGGATGACTTATCGAATTAAGTTTCGGATCTACTTATGATCGACTTTCATTTGGTAAACGGCATTCAGAGTCAGGCATGTCGAGATAGCCGAAGAACCAAAGCATGACGCGCCTCTAAAATGGAGGGAGTTGACTCGGTAGTCGAAGATAGTGATAGGTATTGCGAGTCCATCGCAAAGCTGCATACCCTGCAATCAATCTATGCCCTATCCATCTTGGGTCCACCGTAGGTTTCAGATCCTTCTGATTACTCAGCAGAAGCTGGCCCATGTAAGTTATCCATTCATGGTCGTTGATAAATCGGCTACCGTATCCGTGAAATGATCGGCCACTTTCAAACCATACGAAGCCGTAAAAGGTTTCGTTGTCTAGGAAACTCTTCAGTTTTTGTAGATGCGCTTTTGACGGCGTCGACATATCCGCCATTGGCAAATGCCTGGACTGCCCATCGGAGCATCTGACGTTCGAGTGAAGCGCTACATCCTGATCTGGAGGACATGAATTGATCACATTCCAAGTAGTGGATGGATCTAAAAACTCTTGGCGAGACAATGAAAAGGTAGTTCTCTCATCCACAAGAGATTGGGGGCGGTATACGTAATAGCTTAGGGACAACGCTTCTATATTTGGTTCTTTCTCGAGAACCGATCGAACGTGCCAATAAGGATGACCGACTTCAAATGTCATTGAGTTACTTTAATTCCTGAAAGTGTTTGGTAGCTAGAGAGCGCAAAGTCATCGGTCATGCCTGAAATAAAATCAGTTATTAGATGCGCGCGCAATTTCCATTCTTCCATTTTCTTATTGTCTGAGCTCAATTTCTTTGTTTTAAGTTGATTCACACCATGCTGATAGGCCCGCAGATGCTTGTCTGGAAATAGGCTCAGGAGCTTACGTTCAACAATAATCGGTCTTTTTTTTGCGTCTTTATTGGCGTAAGCGACCGCTGATGAGAAACGGTCTTCGGAGCATTCCAGTAAGACACGAAAATGATCTAGCAATCCAGCTATAGCCATCAAGCCGGCCAGTTCCGTTCGCTGAACGCTTTCATGTTGATAGACATTTTTACGGCAGTATTGCTTTAGCAGTTCAAGGATCATCCCGCCTGCAGTTTTTTCACCAATTAAGCCCAACGACAAACCCTTAAGAATGTCGTCGTGCATTCTCGAATAAGACCGGCATGCTATATCGGTAAGTTTCTGAGATAACTTTGTTCGAAATGCAGTAAAGGTATAGCTTTTACTTTTCTTTTTTGAAGCATTTACAGCTTCTTCGAGTAGCTTGCTAATTGCAGTCGCGTCGACGCCTGCAATCGCAGGGTTTGACCTAAGAATTTTTCTCCATTGATCTCGCAAATCTGCAAATACGTCATTTTGCTTTAGCAGTTTTTTTTCTATTGAATCTTCGATATCGCTTATGCAATAAGCGATATCGTCAGCCGCTTCCATAACATAGGCCAGAGGAAAGCGCTGTGGAGCTAGCTTGTCGTAGCCAAAATGTTTCCAGATTTTCTCGACCAGCTGTTGTTCAGTGGAAAAGAATCCGGCCTTCTTCTGAAAAGCCAACTCTTTCTTTTCCGATGCATCGAATAATGGGGCTCTGATGTATTTCAGATACGACGCTAAAGATGTATAGGTGAGATTTAATCCGTGTTCGTCATCGTTCCATTGCAGCAAAGAGGCGATGCGAAGACCTTGGCAATTCCCGTCGAACTCTAAAAAATCGGCTAACGTCTTCTTTATATTCTCTGGCACCTCTTCGCTTTCCTTGCGGGCAGCGATCCCTACGGATTTTTGAATCAGAGCTTCTCCATTCTCCTCAAACCAAGTAGAGATTGCCGCCTCACCAAAGTGCCCAAATGGGGGATTTCCCAGGTCATGCATGAGACACGCAACTTCCACGAAGTTGACAAAAGCTCTGGCGCCGGCAGCATCAATCTGCTTTTTTTTCTGCAGTGCTTCTACTATCTGGTCCGATAAAAAGCGACCAATTTGAGCGACCTCAATGGAGTGAGTCAGTCGACTTCTTACTGCTGCATTTGCTTCTAGAGAGAAAACTTGTGCTTTCTGCTGAAGGCGCCTGAAAGGGGCGGAGAAAATTAAACGGGATCTGTCGCTTTCTGACTCAATCGCTAGCGGCCGATTCGGTATTGTTGTCTTCCGATTGCGTTTTTTACTGAGTAACTTCTTATACGGTTCTACCATTTTCCCCTCCTTTTTTTGGGCTTTAAATTTGGCCGTCGCGGCTTAGCTTGCTAGGCGAATCCTTTATTTCTATCGCCTGATTGAACATCCTATTACTAGATTTGTGGTTTAGCGTTGGCGCAGCCCGCGCATTGCGTGTGCGTAGCCTTGACGCCGCGCCGGATTGCCGATCCTGAAAAGTTGCCGGCATCGCTGCACTCGACGCGGCCGAACTGTGTCTGGCTGGTGGTCGATGTGAGCATGGGCACCGCTAGCCCCACATCGCCAGAACTTTATTGAAACCCTTGCATGAAAGAACTGGTGCATGCGCGGGGCGTATAGCTCGCTATTTACTGAACGAGTCTTTCATACCCGTCACCCGATTGAAGACGGGCTTACCCTCTCCTCCAATCTGATGATCCTTGGCGTCCGTCACAAAGTACCCATGCCGCTCAAACTGAAAGCGCGTGCCGGCGGGCACATTGGTCAATGACGGCTCAACGTAGGCCGTCACGGTCTTCAGGCTGTTGGCATTCAACTCGTCAAGGAAATCCTTGTCGCCGGTACCAGGGTGTTCGGTGGTGAAGAGGCGGTCATAAAGGCGCACCTCGGCCTGCACCGCATCATTCACGCCCACCCAGGTGATCACGCCCTTGACCTTGATGGCGTCGGAGCCGGGGGTGCCGCTCTTGGTGTCGGGGATCAGGGTGGCGTGCACTTCGGTGACCTTGCCGTTGGCATCTTTCACCGCGCCTGTGCATTCGATGACATGGCCGTATTTGAGGCGGACCTTGCTGCCGGCAATGGCTTGCTTGCTCGCGTTGATGTGCGGCGGGAACAAGCGAAAGAAACCTTTGGGTGGGGTTTCTTCGTAGTCGGTGCGTTCAATCCAGACTTCCTTGCCGATCTTGAACTGGCGCTTGCCCATCTCTTCGTGGTGCGGGTGTACGGGTGCACTGCAGTCGTCGAGCTTTCCTGCGCCCATGACCTCGTCCCAGTTGGTCAACACCAGCTTGACGGGGTCGAGCACGGCCATGGCGCGTGGGGCGATGGGGTCGAGCGTGTCGCGCAAGGAACCTTCGAGCGTGCTGTAGTCGATCCAGCTGTCGCTCTTGGTGACACCAATGCGTTCAGCAAACAGTTGCAGTGACTCGGGTGTGTAGCCGCGGCGGCGCAAGCCGACGATGGTTGGCATGCGGGGGTCGTCCCAGCCGCTCACGCGCTTTTCAGTCACCAGCTGCGCGAGCTTGCGTTTGCTGGTGAGCACGTAGGTGAGATTCAGGCGCGCAAATTCGTACTGGCGCGGGTGCGGCGTGGCGATCAGTTTGCCTTCGGCCAGACGGTCGAGCAGCCAGTCGTAAAACGGGCGCTGGTCTTCAAACTCGAGCGTGCAAATGCTGTGGGTGATTTGCTCAAGTGCGTCTTCGACCGGGTGGGCGAAGGTGTACATGGGGTAGATGCACCATTTGTCGCCGGTGTTGTGGTGGTGTGCGCGGCGTATGCGGTAAATGGCCGGGTCACGCATGTTGATGTTGGGCGAGGCCATGTCAATCTTGGCGCGCAGCACGGCGGCGCCGTCGGGCAGCTTGCCGTCTCGCATCTCGCGAAAGCGCACCAGGTTTTCTGCGGACGTGCGGCCGCGAAAGGGGCTGTTGGTGCCGGGGTGGCCGAAGTCGCCGCGGTTATGGCGCATTTCTTCGGCGGTTTGTTCGTCAACGTAGGCGTTGCCGCTTTCAATCAGATACTCGGCGGCGCGGTACATGAAGTCGAAGTAGTCGCTGGCCTGGTAGGGTTTGTCGCCCCCTTTGCCGTTGCCGATCTGCGCCCAGTCATAGCCCAGCCACTTGACGGCTTCAATGATGCTGTCGACGTATTCGGTGTCTTCTTTTTCGGGATTGGTGTCGTCAAAGCGCAGGTGGCACACGCCGCCGTAGTCACGTGCCAGGCCGAAGTTCAGGCAAATGCTTTTGGCATGGCCCACATGTAAGTAGCCGTTGGGCTCGGGCGGAAAGCGCAGGCGCACCTTGGCCGGGTCGGGCTGGCCCCCAGCGTGGTGGGCGGCGTCCCCGGGGCTGCCGCCCCAGCGGCGGCTGGCATAAGTGCCTTCGGCCAGGTCTTTTTCGATGATCTGGCGCAGGAAGTTGCTGGGCTTGTGGGTTTCTTTGTCGGCGGGCGCGGAGGCAGGGGCGGGGGTGGTCATTGAGTGATTTTAGGGGGTTACGTTTGGCTACGCTCTTCACTGTGCGTACGGTACGCCGTTACGGGGGTGGCGCGTTTAATAAACACATGGGCATTTCCTGCCCTGTTAAGGAGATCATATGAAGACAGCAATCAAGGCAAACCGCTCCGTCGCCGTGGCAGGCGCCGCAGCCGCACTGGCACTTGCCGCTTTCGGCTTTGCCGGTGCTGCCCAGGCCCGTGACAACGTGACCTTTTCCGTGGGCGTCGGGGTGCCGGGTGTGCAGGTTGGCGTAACGAACGCCTATCCGGTGTACCAGCAGCCCGTGTACGTGCAGCCGGCGCCTGTGTATTACCAGCCCGCACCGGTGTACTACCAGCCGCGTCCTGTGTACGTGAGGCCTGCGCCTGTGTACTACGCACCGCAGCCGGTGTATTACGGCCCCAGGCACGGCCACAGGCACCACGGCGGCTACTACGTGCAGGCGCCACGCCCAGGCTACGGGCCTGGTTACTACCAGCGCTAACCAGCCCTGGCGGCTAACCGGGATAACCCGGGTTAGCCGCCTTGCCAACAAAAAGCCCGCTTCATGCGGGCTTTTTGTTGGGCGATGAAAGGTCGGTGGGTTGCAGTGCTAGGCGGCCGGGCGCCAGAAAACATAGTCAGCCTCGAAAGGCACCGACACCCGCATGCCCAGGCTTGCAGAGGTGCAGGGCGGGTTCGACACAACGCCGCCCGCGGTCCTGCGGCTCTGGATGTAGCTGACGTTGGAGAGCGCACCCGGGGTGTCTGAAGGGCTCACCATGGCCCGCTGCAGCGGAAGGCTGCTGCGGTCGGCGGACACTTCAACCAGTTCCTGCGCGACGACCCTGGAGCCGTCGCTGTGCACCCAGCGCGAGCGCAGGCCCGGGAAGTACGTGACGGTCTGGCCATTGCTGTCCTGCAGCCGCAGCCCCGGTGACTGGAGCAGCCAGGCGTATTCATAGGGCGCACGTTTGATGGCCTGGCATTCATAGAGGAGGTCGCCCTTGCCCTGGGCTTCCAGCACGGCCTTGTGGCCCGCCGGCACGCGTATGGCTTCAGGCAGGGCCTGCTGTGCGTTGTAGGGGTTGGGCAGGCGCGCGCTGCAGGCGCCAAGCACCCCCACTGCGCCGGTGACCATGAGCACGCTTCGCAGCAGGGCGAAGCAGGGAGCGCGAGGGGCTTTGGTGTTCACGGCAGGTTCCAGGTGAGGGGCGATGGTCTCAGGCACAGTAAAACACAATAAGCCAGGCCCGCTGTAGGACGCTGAAGGGAGTGGGTGCGGGCAAAGGTCGGCAGGTTTCACCGGGTAGGGTGGTGGCGCATTGGAAGCGTCCAGCCGGTATTCCATGCCGGTGTCGTGATGCAGCTCCATTCCAGTGCCAAATATGGCTGCAGCCCAATAAAAATCAGCGCGAGCAGCTATAAATTCAATAGCGGGTTGATTCTGCCCATGCCATAAAAAAAGCCCGCAGACCAGGGGCCTGCGGGCTTTTGGGTTCCATTGCCGCTCTGCTTCAAGAGGCTTTCCAGAAAATATAGTCGGCTTGGTAAGACGTTGTCAGCTTGTCGCCGAGGTCGGCTTGCGTGCAGGCCTTGCCCAGCTCCTGGCCGCCCTTGGTCTTGATTCGCTGGATGTAGGTGATGTTTTGCAGGACGCCAGGCGTGGCGCCCGATGCACCGGTGGAAAGCTGGTTCGGCAAGTTGGTGGCGCCTATGCGGGGTGCCAGTGCCACCTGCGTGCCGACGACGCTGGAGCCGTCCACGTGCGTCCAGGTGGCAGGCGGGCCGGAATATTTGGCGACGGTTTTGCCGGTGCGGTCCAGCAGGTCGGCCTCGGGCCTCACGAGAACCCAGCCGATGGTGCCGGCTGTGTCGGCGTTGGCCTTGCACTCGTAATGAAGCAGGCCGCTGGCGGTGGTTTCAAGCGCCACAACATGTCCGGGCGGCACCTTGACCGATGCGTCCAGCGGGTCCTGGGTGTATTCCTTGGGAAGCGGCGCGACGCCGGAGCAGGCGGTGATCAGCGCGGCAGTGCCGGTGACCATGGCCAGCGTGACGGCAACGCTCTTGCTGTAGGCCCAAAAGGTGTTGTGTGTGCTTTTCATGAAGGCTCCTCGGTTTGTTGTTTTGCCCGATGACCAGTAAAGCCCGCTGAAATGTAAACATCTGTAGGACGCCGCGCAGCCTCGTTGCCAGCGCCTGGCCGGACCGTTTGCGGGCAAACGCGACAGCTCAGGCGGCACGTCAAAAAGACAGTCAGGCACCAGCCCAAGCGGCAGCCAACCGCCCGTAAAAAAGCCCGCAGAGCCGGCCTTGCGGCAAGCCTGCGGGCGTAAGACCAGCCCCGCCTGATTTCAGAGCTGGCGGCTCACCCTGGGAGATGCGGGTGAAGGGTATCGGGCGCCGGGAAGTGCCTGTGCGAACCTCCCTGCGCCTTCCTGCGCTTACATCGCCTTGTAGAAGATATAGCCGGCCTGGTACTTCACGACCTGTTTGGCGCCCATGTTGCCGGCGGCGCAAGGCATGGCGGGCGCAACGCCGCCCTGGGTGTCCACGCGCTGGATGTAGGTCACGCCGCTCATGGTGCCGCTGCCCATGGCCGGGTTGCCCTTGACGAGCTGCAAAGGGATGTTGCCCATGCCGCCGGGGGCGACCGCGATTTGCGTCGCCGTCAGTTTGGAGCCGTCCATGCTTTCCCAGGTGGCCGGCGGGCCGTAGTATTTGCCGACCTGCTTGCCGCTGCGGTCATTGAGCTTCGCATCGGGGCCGACAAAGACCCATTCAAACTGGCCGGCCATGTCTTTTTTGGCGTTGCACTGGTAGGTGATGTCGCCCACGCCGACGGTCTCCATCGCGACCTTGTTGCCAGCCGGCACCTGCACGGCAGCCGGCAGGCCGGCCTGCGAGTAGGTGGGCATCATGGGCGACATGCTGCCGCAGGCGGCGAGCAAGGACACGAGCAGAACTGAAGCTGAGGCGGTGGCTGTGCGTAAAGTCATTTTTGAACTCCTGGGTTTTTGTGAACCGGCCAGGCTGGCCGGCGTTTACCGGACGCCCGCCTTTGTTGTGTGCCGTGGCGGTGCATCCTGAAGTGGATACGGCGCCAAAGCGGCAATGGATTCAAAAGAATGAGGCCCCCACGCATCGCGTCCTATGTCACTCGCTATCAAATTAGTAGCTACTTGCGCCCGTCCTGCATGGGCTAGATGGCGATTTGACGCATGACTTCTGCAGAACCCGTTCTACGGCGTAAGCAGTGGGCGTATCTACCAGCGGGGGCCGCGGGACTGGCTTTGCCAGACCGCAGGCGCCGCCCCCTCGAGGGGGGAACGGGCTACACGAAGTGAGCCTGGACGGGGGTGGGCTCTCACTGCCCGAAGCGCGGGCCCTTGAGGAGAAAATCGGCTTCCTCGGGCGTATCGGTACGCCCCAGCGCCGCGTTGCGGTAGGGGAAGCGTCCGAAGCGGGCAATGATGTCCCGGTGCTGGTGGGCGAAGTCAAGATTGCCGCGCAGGCGCTGCTTGAGTGAGTCGGGCGCATCAGCCTGCAGCCGGGTGAAGCGCGCCACGCATTCATCCTGCAGCGCCAGGCTTTCGGCATGCATCAGCGGCATGTATAAAAAGACGCACCCGGCCCAGGGCAGCTGCAGGTCGTCTCCGGCGGCCAGCGCCTCCAGCACGAGTTGCTGGGCGCGCGCGTCGCCGGCAAAGGCCTGGCCCTTGCCGCGAAAGACGTTGCGGGTGAACTGGTCGAGCAGGATGACCAGCGCCAGGCGATTGAGCGGCGGCTGCTCCCAGTCTTGCAGGCCGCCGTCAACGGCGGCCTTGACGTTGTTGCCAAAGCGCGCGCTGATCTCGGCGTCAAGTTCGGCGCCGCCGCCAAACCAACGCTTGTTGAGGTCTTGCGTGGGCCACTCTTTGCTCACACCGTCGCCCAGCCAAAAGTCCAGGACTTCAGCGGGCGTGGCGTAATGGCCGGAAGGGGAGGCGTCGGAGGAGGGTGTGGGCTCGGTCATGACGACCGAAAGCTTAGCCTACCAGCGGTCGGAGCGCAGCTGCAGGTCCCAAACACCCTTGCGGATCGAGTAAACGCCGACCACGCCGTAACGCTGCTCGCCCACCGAGTCCCACTTCA
Organism: Polaromonas sp. P1_E11; assembly: GCF_056405995.1. Classification (NCBI taxonomy): domain Bacteria; kingdom Pseudomonadati; phylum Pseudomonadota; class Betaproteobacteria; order Burkholderiales; family Comamonadaceae; genus Polaromonas; species Polaromonas sp. P1_E11. Next base: position 715,172 of record NZ_JBFUBA010000001.1, on the reverse strand, counting down.
TGGAGCCGGTAATCGGCGCGTAGCCGTCAAAGGTGCGCAGGGTTTCGGTGATCTTTTCAGGCTTGACCGAGTTGGCGCGCCGCATGGCGCCGGCCAGGATGTACATCGCGTCGTAGGTGTAATGGCCGCCGTAAGCCGGCTCCCTTTTGAAGGTGTCCTGGTACTTGCTCAGGAAGGCCTTGCCGTTGACGAACTCTTTGGCGTCCAGGATGGGCGAAGTAGCGTAGATGCCCTTGACTGTGTCGCTGCCCTTGAGCATGTCGGTCGTCTTGATGGTGTCGCCGCCCAGGATGCTGACCTGCTGGTTGTAGTCGATCTTCTTGAGGGCATCAATCAGCGCGAGGATCTGGAAGTCGCCTTGCGTGGACACGACCACTTCGACATTGCCGTCCTTGATCTTGCCGGCCAGCTCGTCAAACTTGGTGGTCTTGTCGTCGGACGAATAGGTGACCACCACTGCCTTGCCGGCTTTCTTCAGCTCGACGGCCGCACCGGCGGCGAGGCCCTTGCCGTAGGTGGTGCCGTCATCGACGATGGCGAACTTGCTGGCGCTGAGCTGGTTGGCGGCAAAGGAGCCGATGGCGCGGGCCTGCAGGTTGTCGTTGGCCACCAGGCGGAAGGTGGTAGCCAGGCCCAGTTCGGTGAACTTGGGGTTGGTCGAGATGGCCAGCTGGGGAATGTTTTTGGCGGCATAGACCGGTGCGGCCGGGATGCTGACGCCCGAATTGAGGTTGCCGATCACGGCGACCACGCCGGCGTCGACGAGCTGCTGCGCGACTTCCACACCGGTTTTTGGATCAGACCGGTCGTCCATGGCCACGATTTCAATCTTGACCGTCTTGCCCTTGATCTGGAAGCCCTCCTTGTTGATTTCGTCCACGGCCATCTTCACGCCGTTGTGCAAGTCCTGGCCGAGCGCGGCGAGGTTTCCCGACAGCGGTTGGGCAACGCCGATCTTGATGGTGTCTGGTGGGTTGTCACAGCCCGAGAGCAGGGCGCTCGCTACGGCAATGGCGGTCAGGCCGACCAGGGTATGGCGGCGGGAGGTGAAGCTGTTCATCGTGAGAACCTTGGTGGTAATGTTGGTGTAACTGAATGTATATTTCACCTTCATGAAGCGGTAGTGGGGTTCACCCACCAGCGAATGAATGTACGAGTAGATAAGTTTTACTAATGATTCTTATTGGTTCGTTTTTGACCCAAAAATGCACCTGAAACGTTCATTTTTGTTCACTTCGATGCGTGACTCCCAGGCACCGCCAGGCGTGCCTGTGGCCAGCCTTCATATACCCATCACCGGAAATTCAAGGAAGCAGGTGCCTGCGCAGGAAGCTGCTGATCTTCTGGTCCACTGCGGGAAGCTCGCTGCGGTCAAAGCCGGGCGGGTCCAGCAGCAGGTCTTTGGCCAGCGCCGACATGGCATCGGCCGGTGGCGGTGGCGACAGCAGCGCACCGTGGCCGCCGGTGGGCAGATCGGCCAGGTGTTCGCAGCGCTTGCAGACCTGCAGCACCACGTCGCTGTGAAAACGGGGCACCAGCCAGCGGTCTTGCCGGGCGGTGACCAGCCCGAGCGGCACGGGGGGTGCGGCCAGCGAAGCCGTGTCGAAATCGGCGGCCAGCGGAACGCCGGCGACCACGGCACGAATGCGCGGATCGGTGTGGGTTTGCCAGCCGGCGTCGCTGAATTTCTGGCGGATCACTGCCAGCGCCACCGATTTTTTCAGGCCGTCCAGCATGCCGCCCGTGAGCCGGGTGGTCAGCCCGACGCAGGTATGAAAGTCCTCGGCGATGTTGGCCTCGCAATGCCGGGCCAGCAGCGCCGGGGACCAGCGGCCACCGGCGAGCGTCAGGGCGGTGTGTCCGCCGGCCGACATGCCGTACATGCCGACCTTGTCCAGTGACAGCAGCGGTGCAAGGCGCTGGTCACGCGCTACCGCGTCAATGGCGCGGGACACTTCGGCGGGCCGCTGCTTCCAGCTTTCGGGTCCGGGGGTAGATGGGTCCATGGCGTTGTCGCCGCGGTGCAGGGGAAACGCGACGACGAAGCCGTCTTCGACCAGGCGGCGCGCCAGGTCGGTGTAGGTCCAGGGCGAGCCGCCCGAGCCGTGCGAGATCACCACGAGGCGCGTGTTGCCGCGCACCGGCTGGCCACCGCGATCAAGTTTGAGGGAATAGGAGCCGAACTGGGCCTGCCGGTCTTCACCGGCGGAAGGGTAAAAAACGCTGACGGGGCCATCATCTTGCAGGCCGGGCAGTTCGGTGAATCCCATGCCGGCCTGCACGCAGGTGGCGGCGAGCAGCAACAGGCAGCTCAGGACATAACGGTGCATGGGTGTTCTTTCTTTTTCTGGGCGCCCGGGTGGGGCATTGTGTGCGTCTGAGGGATTTTCAGCGGACTCCGTGCTCGGACGTCCTGCCACGGGCCCGTCAAAAAATGCTGCAGCTTTTCTGGGCGATGTGGAAAGTCACAGCAGGCCGAGCTGCGTCCACAGCATCTTGCCCAGGTAGCGGTCGGGCATCAGCGTGAACACGCCTGCCACAAGGCATGCGCCAATGTAGAGGGATTGCATGGCGCGGCGGTGGCCCGCAATGTTGCCGCGGCTCAAATGCCAGAACGCGCCGGTCAGGCTGAGCAGCGCAAACGGCACCAGCAGGTGGATGGGCGTGTAGCCGGCGATATTGGGATAGTCATAGTCGCGGATGAAAACTGCCGTCGCGGCGGTGACCAGCATCATCGTCACGAAGGCATAACCAAAAGCCCGGTGCAGCTTGGGCCGCTGCAAGCGCCCTTTACGCGCCCACAGCGCGACGGGCCCAATGACGATGGCGGTGCTGGCAGCAAACAGGTGAATGGCGATCAGCGGTGTCAGTTGCATGGCTGTGGCGACTGGCGACGGGGTAACAAATTGTGCACAGAAATACCACCCCTGTCCAGACTCACTGCGGTAGCTGGTTCCCCCTCGAGGGAGCAGGCGCCTGCGGTCCGGCAAAGCCACTCCCGCGGCCCTACTGGTGAAATACCCCATCCGGGTTGCGCGCCGGGAGCTCTTGAACCCAGCCGGGGCCGCGGAACCGGCTTTGCCGGGCCGCAGGCGCAGCGGCCCCCTCGGGGGGCAGGGAGCGACACGAAGTGAGCGACCGTGGGGGCCATAATCTTTCATTTTCTGGAGACCGCGTGGATATTGCACTGTTGATCAAAGCCGCCGTCATGGGCATCGTCGAGGGCCTGACTGAATTCCTGCCGATCTCCTCGACAGGGCACCTGATATTGGCCGGTGCGCTGCTGGGATTTGACGATGAAAAAGCCAAGGTGTTTGACATCGCGATTCAGACCGGCGCCATTTTTGCGGTGATCCTCGTGTACTGGCAGAAGATCCGCGCCACCGCCGTAGCCCTGCCGACCGAGAAACAGGCGCAACAGTTTGTGCTCAATGTGCTGGTGGCTTTTGTGCCCGCCGTGGTGCTGGGCCTGCTGTTCGGCAAGGCCATCAAGGCCCATCTTTTTACGCCCGTGGTGGTGGCCAGCACCTTCATCATCGGCGGCTTCATCATCCTCTGGGCCGAAAAGCGCCAGCAAAAGAACACCGCGGCCGCGCGCATCCAGGAGGTGGAGGACATGACCGTGATGGACGCGGTGAAGGTCGGCCTGGTGCAATGCCTGGCGATGATTCCCGGCACCAGCCGAAGCGGTGCAACCATCATCGGCGGCATGCTGCTGGGGCTGTCGCGCAAGGCCGCGACCGACTTCTCGTTTTTCCTGGCCATGCCGACGCTGATCGGCGCCGGCGCCTACAGCCTGTACAAGGAGCGGGCGCTGCTGTCTGCCGCCGACATGCCCATGTTCGCGGTAGGCCTGGTGTTTTCGTTTTTCAGCGCCTGGCTTTGCGTACGCTGGCTGCTGCGCTACATCTCGACCAACAGCTTTGTGCCGTTTGCCTGGTACCGCATCGCGTTCGGCATTGTGGTGCTGGCCACGGCATGGAGCGGTCTGGTGGTTTGGGCGGCGTAAAAAACTGAGCGTCCGGTAAAAGAGACGCAGAGGAGGGGATTGCCATGACCTGGCTTCGTTATTTTTCTGTTTTTCTTTTTGGCTTGCTGCTGGCACAGCTGTCGCATGCGGGCGGCCCGGTATTTATCCCGTCGCAAGACGGCAAGCTGCAGATTCCCGGCTACTGGTTCGACGCCGGCGACAAGGATCCGTGGCCCGTCATCATCGGCCTGCACGGCTGCGGCGGCGGGCTCGACAGCAAAGGCAATTTTGCCGAGCGGCTCTTCCGGTATGGCGGGTACTTCAACGCAGAGCGCATGCATTTCCTCGCGCTGGACAGCTTCACCCCGCGTGGCCAGAAATCGATTTGCGAGACACCCAACAAGCTGCGCACCATCCACGAAAGCGACCGCCGCGAGGACGTGTTCGCCGCCATCGACTGGCTGGTGAAGCAGCCGTCGGTCGATGCTTCGCGCATTGTGGTGCTGGGCTGGTCGCATGGCGCGCAGACGGTGCTCAGCACCATCGACGCCACGGACAAATACGTGCAGGCACAGAAGGTGCAGCCACGCGCCGCCGTGGCTTTTTACCCCGGCTGCCTGGCGAACAACAAGATGTGGAACTACGAAGTCCATGTGCCGCTCCTGATCATGATCGGCGAGCTTGACGACTGGACGCTGGCCCCGGAGTGCGTCACCCTGCATGGGCGCCTGCAAAAGGACAAAGCCAATGCGCCTGTGGAACTGACGGTTTACCCCGGCAGCTACCACGGCTTTGACGGCCCCGGGCCCGTCAAGCAAATGGAAGGCCTGGGCAACACCAAAACCGGCAGGGCCACGGTGGGCGGCAACCCCGCAGCGCGGGAAGCATCGCATGCACGCATGTTCGAGTTTCTCTCGGCGCAGCTGGGCCAGCCTTTGCTGTTGTCGCATGCCCAGCGCTTCAAAGGCCATCACTACGTAGTGCCGCCGGCCTCCGGCTTTGCGGCGGCCGATGACACGGCGGCCGTGCCGCTCAGCGACGCCGGCAAGGCGCGTTATGCCCACTTTCGCAGCTTGCCGTCTCCCAAAGCCTTTGCCGTGACGGAAAAGGGCGGCTGGTATTTCAGCGCCGGCGAGCCTGAAGCGATCGCGACGACCTTCCAGCAGTGTACGAGGGCGAAATCGAAGTGCTGGCTGTATGCGGTAGACGACCAGGTGGTGTGGCTGCCCGATATGGCGGCGCGGGCGGGTGAAGCAGGCCTGAAACGCGTGGGTGCGCCAGCCCGTTGAGCGATGCGTTGCCAGGCTGCGATTGGCGTGACGTCTGACAGAAGCTGTCACATCCCGGTGTTACGCTGGATTTTTAAACTTCACCCAGGGGCGCACCATGAGTATTCTCGGCAAAATTTTCGGCAAGATATTTCCCTCGCTGCAAACGCCCGATGCAGCGCCGCCGGTGGCTGCCGCCCCTGCTGACACAGCGCCTGCCTCGGCGCCTGCAGCGCCGCCCATGCAGCAGGTCGATGTCGAAGCCCTGCTCAACGGCATGGCCAGCAAGAACCCGGAAAAACTCAACTGGAAGACCTCCATCGTCGACCTGATGAAGCTGCTGCACCTGGACAGCAGCCTCGCCGAACGCAAGGAGCTGGCGAAGGAGCTGGGTTACTCGGGCGACATGAATGACAGCGCGACCATGAACATCTGGCTGCACAAGCAGGTCATGAACAAGCTGGCAGCCAACGGCGGCAAGGTACCTGCCGACCTGATGGACTAGGCTTGCGAGGGCTAACGCTCAGGCGGACCTGAGCTTTTCCACCAGGGCTGTGTAGCCGGCCATCGCGTCTTCGCGGGTCATGCCCTTGCGCTGGGCCCATGCATCGTATTTGGCGCGGCCCGTCACGTCCATCATGCCGGGGCGTTCGCCGGTCGCGTCGCCCAGCGTTGCCTGTTTGTACAGGGCATAGAGGCCCAGCAGGGCTTCGTTGTCGGGCGGCTTGGCCAGCGCCTTCACCACGATGCCGGCGGCTTCAAAAGCGCGCTCGGCTTCGCTGGGCCCGGCGGGGGCCACCGGTTCACCAAAGTGCGCGTCTTCCAGCGCCACGTCGTCGGGAAACCAGCGTGCATCGAGCAGCCGGCCCGAGCGCACCGCAAAGGCCAGCACACCCTGCGACATCAGGCCGCCGGTCGTCAGGGTGGCAGGCACCACCGCCACGCCGGCATTGAACACCGGCTGCCCGAATGCCGTGAACCGCACTGCAGCGGCCCACGGCAGCATGGCTTGCAGACCCTTGTTGCCGCGGTAGACGCCGCTGGCGCGGTTGGCGCCGGGCTGGAACCATGCCATGTCCGAAGCGCCTCTGGCAAAGATGCCGGTGAAGTCGCCGGCCTCCAGCGAGGTACGCAGCGCTTGCGCAAAGGCGACCAGTGCTTCGGGGCTCATCTTCGGGTCGTCTACCGCCATGCCCAGTGAGGCCGCGCTGCTGGCGCCGAAAAACTCCAGCACGTTGCGGGCAACCTGTTCGCGGTCGTTGTCGACGCAGATCATGTGATAGCTGTTTTCCAGCACCACCATGCGGGCTTTGGCGCCGCCGATCTGCTCGACCAGGTAGTTGGCCGAGTTCAGGCTGGTGAGTTCGTCTTCGCGTGCGTGGATGACCAGGGTTTCGCTGGCCATGTCTTTGAGGCCCGTCATGACCCAGCCGCGAAGCCGGTCTACCTGCCGCACGCAGGCCAGCGGTACCCAGCGGTAATGAAAGGCTTCACCGCGCGCAAATTTGGCTTTGACGATAGCGCGCAGCTGTTCGTTCTTGATGCCGAAAGGGTCTTCTTCCTCGACCTTCATGCGTGCCGGAACGCCGGGCAAGTGGTACATCAGGTGGCGCAGCGGTGTGTACCAGGCGGTGGCCCACCCGTCGATGTAGATAGGCGGCGCCAGCGCGATCAGCTTGCCGCGCGTGTGCTTTTGCCGCTTGGCCAGCTCGGTGGCCAGCAGCGCGCCCATGCACATGCCCATGATGTGGAAGTTGTCGTGCAGCGCGGCCACCTCGTGGTACTTGGCGGTGACGGCATCCATCCACTGTTCGGCGGTCACGTTCACCAAATCCTCGGGCGTGGTGCCGTGGCCGGGCAGGGTCAGGGAGTGCGTGACGAAGCCCGCGTTTTTCAGCCGCTTGTGCATGGAGCCCAAATCGTATTGCGTGCCGCCAAGCCCGTGGATGAGGAAAACGGCCGGCGTCTTCTTGTCGACGGCCGGCGCTGGCGACTCGGCGGACGCGGTGCTGGAAGTGTCCAGAGCCACGTCAGGCCTCGACTTCCAGTAGCGCTGCAACCTGTTCGACATTGCCGTCGGCCCCGCGCACGCCTGACAGGCGCGCGCTCACGCTGGCCACGCGGCCGTCGCTCCAGCGCAAGGTGTTCTTCCACAGCACGTGGTCGCGCTGGCCCTGGGTCAGGTCGCGCCAGTCGGCTTGCAGCCCGGGCTGCTCTTGCGGGTCGGTGTGGGCGATGAAGTCCTGCACGGTCAGCAGCGCGTTGGCGTTGGTGCGCAGCAACTCGCTGGCGCCTTCGCCCCATTCGGCAGCGCCCGTCCTGGCGTCAAAATTGGCGACCACCGTGCGGTTGGAGTCCAGCACCTGGCGGTAGCGGGTGCGCCAGTCTTGCGCCTGCGCCAGGGCCTGGGCGGCGGTGGCGCCCAGGGCATTGACCACGCCCACCAGCAGCGCCATCACGGCGACATAACCTTGCACCTCGATCACGGCCTCACCCGGAAAGCCTTCCACTTCGGCGAAGGGGCCGCCGCCGGCGTTGGTCCAGGCTACCAGGGCCAGCGCGCCGATGAGCGTGGCCACCGTGGCGCCGCGTTCCTTCCAGAGGATGGCGGTCACTACCATGAAGGGCAGCGGCAGATAGGTGAGGGTGGGGCCCAGTGATGCGCTGAAGCGGTCGGACACATCGCTTGAAAAGATCAGCCCCGCCACCACAAAGAAAAGCAGGAAGGTGCCCGCGCCCGCCAGGAACTGGCTGGTGGCCATGCCGCCCGAGCGCTTGACCTTGAAGCCGGAAAACGCAGTGATGAGCGGCGCAATCAGCAAGATGCCGACAAAGGTGGTGCAGGTCCACACACGCCATTCGGTCAGCAGGACAACGGGCTCCGGCAGGGCCCAGCTCCAGAGCATCACGCCGATGCTGGCACCCAGCGCAGAGGTCAGCAGCGCGCCCAGCAGCACGCCGGCGTAAGCCTTGCCCGGCTCCATGCCGCCGTCGGGCCCGGTGCTGCGCAGCAGGCGCGCCACCCAGGCGCCAAGGCTGGCGCAGAGGGCTTCGTTCAGGCCAAAGCCGATGGCAGGCAACACGGCCAGGCCGTCCAGCAAGGCCAGCGCGATGGCCGCCAGCGCGGCGCCCGCCAGCACGGCGGGGCGCTTGGGCGGTTTCACGGCCAGCAGCGCGCCGAACGTGACACCCGTGGCCAGCCAGACAGATGCGCTCAGCGTCATCGCGTCACCCATGCTTTGGGACAGCACCGCTGCAACTGCCCAGGCTAGAAAGGTCACGGCAAGGGTGACGATAAAGGACAGGGCCATGAGAAACCTCCTCTGAGAATCTTTCTGATGCGCGGCACAGGGGCTGCCGGATGTGCTGGGCTAGTTTATCCAGTCTGTTGCGAATGTTGAACCGCAGTCTTGAGGGTAAGTCCCTGCAGCGTCAATATCGCTGAAATCTACACTTTTAGGGAGGTTTTTTGGCCTTTGGGGCAATAGGGACGGGCGCTGGCAGCTATTGAATTGATAGCGATTCCTTGAGGCCGGATTTTGCTCCGGCATTGCGCTCTTTGCTGAGGATTGCTGGCCGGGGGTTGCCCGGCATGCAACTCACTTTCTTTTGCTTCGCCAAAAGAAAGTAAGCAAAGAAAAGGCGACCCTGGTTCCTGCGTCCCTCCGCTTCGCTACGGGCAACCTGCGGTGCTCGGTCCAGCCGGGGTCAAAAACAACTCGCCTTCGGCTCAAACAAGTTTTTGCCCTGATCCGTCTGGCCCTCCGCTCCTCGGCGCATCCACAAGGGGGTGGGAGAGGAACACCGAACACTTGAGGAAACAAGGACACGCCATGGCGTGTCCTTGTTGGTTTTGGTATTGGAGTTGGTATTTGTCTTCGGTCCCCGCTCCCGCCAGCCCCTTCTGTCTGCGCCGAGGAGCGCAGGTTCAGGCGGATCAGGGATCGCGATTGTCTGAGCGAAGCGAGTTCGAGCGAGACCCCGCCTGAACCGAGCACCGCAGGTTGCCCGCAGCGAAGCGTAGGGACGCAGACAGCAGGGTCGCCTTTTCTTTTGCTTACTTTTCTTTTGGCGAAGCAAAAGAAAAGTGAGTAGCCGCCGGGCTACCCCCGGCCAGCAACACCCAGCAGAGGGCGCACCGCCGGAAACAACAGCAGCCTACTCGAGGAAATTCCTCAAAGCCGCCTCAACCGCAGCCGCCGTTGCCAACGGCTTCTCCATCGGAAACAGATGACTCCCATCCAGCATCATGATCCGCCCCTTCGTCACCTTCTCCGTCATCGCCATCCCAACCTGCTTCATCTCGGCCGACTGCCGCCCGCCGATAAAGGCAACAGGGCATTTCAGCGGGTGGCGTTTAAGCAACCCTTCCAGGTTGTGGGGAAGCGTGTTGTAGATCGCGGTTTCGACGTCGCGGTCGAAGCTCAGCAGGCGCTGGCCTTCGCCTTCGCCGGCATCGTCGTGGGTGCCATGCTCGATGTAATCGCGCAGCACTTGCTCGTCCCAGGCGGCAAATGCCTTCTTGCTGCGAAAGTGTTCAAAGACCTCGTCTTTGCCTACCCATTGGTGACGGCGTTTGCGGCTGATGGCGCCGGGGGAGATGGAGCCCACCAGTTGTGCGCGCTTGGCGACGCTCAGCGCCGCGGCGCGCCAGCCGCCCAGGATGGGGGAGTCGACCAGCACCACGCCCTTGACGGGCTGGCCGCCGAGCACCGGGTTGCGCGCAGCGCACATCAGGCTTAAAAATCCGCCCAGCGAATGGCCCACCAGGAAAGCCGGCTGGCCGGATTTTTCAACCTCGCGGGCTGTGAAGTCGGCCAGCTGCTGCACCAGGTGCGGCCAGTTGCTGGTGACGGGGTAGCGCGGGTCATGGCCGAATTTTTCAATCGCCTTGACCTGAAAGCCGCGTGCTTTCAGGCTCTGGAACACCGCGCTGTAAGTGCTGGCCGGGAAGCTGTTGCCGTGGGAAAAAATGACCAGCGGCTTTGCGTTGGCAGGCACGGCTTAAATCAGTTTCTCGTCAGGCGTGCTGATCTTCTTCAGAGCCTCGTGCCGGGTGGCCGGCATCTTCAGCGGGATGTCGGTGTGCGCGTCGTCCCACACCGGGTCTTCGATGCTGTCGAACACCTCGCGCAGCTTCTGGCCCCAGCTGCTGTGCATCATGCGGTAGTAGGGGTTGTCGTTGTCGATGCAGACGATCTTGTCGCTCCGGTAGGTGTCGGCCTCATAGACCACCAGGTCCAGCGGCAGGCCAACCGAGAGATTCGACTTCATGGTCGAGTCCATGGATACCAGCACGCACTTGGCGGCTTCGGCCAGCGGCGTGGCCGGGGTGAGCACGCGGTCCAGCACGGGTTTGCCGTACTTGGATTCGCCGACCTGGAAATAAGGCGTCTCGTCGGTGGCTTCGATGAAGTTGCCGGCCGAATACATCTGGAAGAGGCGCATGTTCTCGCCGCGGATCTGCCCGCCGAAGACCAGCGACACGTTGAAGTCGACATCGGCGTTTTTCAATGCTTCGGCGTCGCGGTCGTAGACGCGGCGTATCGCCGAGCCCAGCACGCGCGCGGCATCAAACATGCTTTTGGCGTTCCAGATCGTGATGGCTTCGCCGCCGTCGGGGTCCTTGAGCTGCTCGACCTGCAGGATCTCGCGGATCGACTGGGAAATCGACAGATTGCCGGCCGACAGCAACACCATGAAACGGTCGCCCGGCTTTTCATAGACGATCATTTTGCGGAAGGTGCTGATGTGGTCCAGGCCCGCGTTGGTGCGGGAGTCTGACAGGAACACCAGCCCGGCGTTGAGTTTGGCGGCGACGCAGTAAGTCATGAGGTGGCTTTGGTGGCTTGGAAGTGTGGGGGCGGTCGGGTTGCGCTGGGTCACTGTGAGGCGGAGATCTTTTTCAGGCGGTACAGGGCGTCCAGCGCCTCGCGCGGACTCAGTGCATCGGGGTCTATGGTACCCAATGCCTTGTCTACGGCACTTTGCTCGGGCGCGGCGGCTTCGGGCGGGGCGGCGAACAGGTCGACCTGGGCGCGCGCTTCGGTCTGGTGGGCTTCGAGCGCATTGAGCGCGTGGCGGGCGTGGTTGACGACGGCAGCGGGCACGCCGGCCAGCCTGGCCACGGCAATCCCGTAGCTTTTGCTGGCAGGGCCGGGCTCGATGTGGTGCAAAAACACGATGTCGGCGCCGGACTCGACCGCGCTCACATGCACATTGATCGCGCCGTGGTGTTGCGCCGGAAATTCGGTGAGCTCAAAGTAATGCGTGGCAAACAGCGTGAAAGCCTGCGTCTTGTTGTGCAGGTAGGCGGCAATGCCGCCGGCCAGCGCCAGGCCGTCGAAGGTGGAGGTGCCCCGGCCGATCTCGTCCATCAGCACCAGTGAATGCGGGGTGGCGGCGTGCAAAATCTGCGCGGCCTCGGTCATCTCGAGCATGAAGGTCGATTGCGCGTTGGCCACGTCATCGGCTGCACCGATGCGGGTGTGGATGGCATCTATGGGCCCGAGCCGGCAGCTGGCCGCCGGCACATATGAGCCCACACTGGCCAGCAACACGATCAGCGCCACCTGGCGCATATAGGTCGACTTGCCGCCCATGTTGGGGCCGGTGATGACCTGCATGCGGTGCTTGCCGCTCATGACGGAATCGTTGGCGATGAAGGCGCCGCCGCCCGTCTCGGCCAGACGAGCCTCCACCACCGGGTGGCGGCCTTGGCTGATGTCGATGCAGGGTTCGCGCACAAACACCGGTGCTGCCCAGTTGAGGGTGAGTGAGCGTTCGGCCAACGCGCACAGCGCGTCGAGTGAGGCAAGAGCGCGTGCCAGGCGGCTCAGCGCGGGAATGAAGTCCTGCAACTGGTCGAGCAGCTGTTCATACAGCCACTTCTCGCGCGCCAATGCGCGCTCCTGCGCCGACAGGGCCTTGTCTTCAAAGGCTTTGAGCTCGGGCGTGATGTAGCGCTCGGCGTTTTTCAGCGTCTGGCGGCGGCGGTAGTCGTCGGGCACCTTGTCGAGCTGGCCTTGGGTGACTTCAATGTAGAAGCCGTGCACCTTGTTGAACTGCACGCGCAGGTTGGCGATGCCGGTGCGGGCTTTTTCGCGGCCTTCCAGGTCCAGCAGAAAGTCGTCGCAGTTGGTCTGGATGGCGCGCAATTCGTCCAGGTCTGGATCGCAGCCGTGGTTGATGACGCCGCCGTCGCGTATCAGTGCGGCGGGCTCATCCAGCACATAGCGGCCCAGCAGTTCGCGGCAGCCTGCCGGCGGCTGCAGGTCTTCAAAAGTTTTGGTTAAAAGTGCCGGCAGCCCAATACCAGCGGGCGCAACCAGCTCTGTTTTTTGTAGCGTGTCTTTCAGGGCCACGAGTTCTCGCGGCCGCACCTGGCGCAGCGCGATGCGGGCGGTGATGCGTTCCACGTCGCTGCAGCCCTTGAGTTTGGCGCGCAGGGTTTGCTGGGAGCCGCCGCGCAGGTGGGTAATGGCATCCAGCCTGTCGGCAGCCTGTGCGCGGTCGCGGCGCGGCGTGAGCAGCCAGCTTTTGAGTGCACGGCTGCCCATGCCGGTGGTGCAGGTGTCCAGTAGCGAAAACAGCGTGGGCGAGTCTTCACCGCGCAGGGTCTGCGTGAGTTCCAGGTTGCGGCGCGTGGTTTGCGGCAGCTCGATCAGCTCGCCCGAACGCACCACCTGCAGGCCCTGGACATGCGACAGCGCCCGGCCCTGGGTGTGTTCAGCGTAGCCCAGCAGTGCCGAGGCTGCGGCATGCGCTTCGTTCAATGCTTCGGCATTCCAGGATGCGAGCGAGGCGACCTTGAGCTGGTCCAGCAGGCGGCGCGCGCCCAGGGCGGAATCAAACTGCCATGCGGGCCGGGCGCTGGCGGCGCAGCGCTGGGCCTTGAGGCGCTGCTCAAAGGCCGGCGTCACATCGACGTTGTAAAGCAGTTCGCTGGGCGCCACGCGCGCCAGCCAGGCTTCGAGTTCGTCATTGGCGCAGTGCGCCAGGTGGATTTCTCCCTGCGTCACGCTGAGCCAGGCCAGGCCGCAGGTGTTGCGCGGCCCCTGGTGCACGGCCAGCAGGATGGATTCGGTTTTGTCGCTCAGCAGCTCGGTGTCGGTCAGTGTGCCGGGCGTGACCACGCGCACCACTTTGCGCTCCACGGGGCCTTTGCTGGTGGCGACGTCGCCGACCTGCTCGCAGATGGCCACCGACTCGCCGAGCTTGATAAGTTTGGCCAGGTAGCCTTCCAGCGAATGAAAGGGCACGCCCGCCATGACGACCGGCTCGCCCGCGGACTGGCCGCGCCGCGTCAGCGTGATGTCCAGCAGGCGGGAGGCCTTTTCCGCATCGGCAAAGAAGACCTCGTAGAAGTCCCCCATGCGGTAGAAAACCAGGGTGTCGGGGTACTCCGCCTTGATGCGCTTGTATTGCGTCATCATGGGTGTGTCTTCCGGCGCCCCCCCTGTTGGGTTTTTGCCGCGAATTGTTTCTTTTTGCATCAATAACCTGGCGCGTGCGCGCTTCCTTCTTTTTGCATTTTCGTCTCACCTGGCGCCTATCTCAGGGGCCGTTCCTCGATGTTTCCGGCTCCTGATTGTCCTTTACTATCAGGCACTTACCGCGACGTTCGACTTCTGCCTGAAAAGCATGGAGTGCGGCCTTCAGTCGGGATGAAGCCTTACGCCGGAATCCGGCAATTGGCCAAAGAACCATATTTGTGAGGAGGTAGACTCGCTTGGATTCATCCATTCAAAAAAGCAAGCCGGATACGGTCTGCGCCAGGGCCCACGACCTCAACCGAAAGGCAAGCAATGACCGAGCCGAGTATCTCGCCTTTCAACAGCGCAAGCGGGGCGGAGCCGACCGACACTGTGCTTGCCGAGCCGTCCCTGGCCAATAAGGGCCGCAGGGCGGTGCATGAAACCGCCCGTCTTTGCGTGGGTTACCTGGTGCTTGTCGGCGTCAGCCTGGCGGTCTCGTTGCTCGCGGTGGTCATGCGGCCATTGTTGCCGAGGGTATTGAGCAAACGATGGGGGCGCAGGCTTGTAGCAGCCACTTTCCGCTCTTACCTGCGCCTGCTGGTGTTGATGGGGGCCTGCCGGTTCGACCTGACGGCGCTGGATGCGCTTCAGGCAGGCCCTCCAGTGATCATCGCGCCCAATCATCCTTCCCTGCTGGACGCCATCATGATCCTGTCGCGTTTGCCGGACGCCACCTGCATCATGAAGGCGGATATCGTCAACAGCGTTTTTTTTGGGGCCGGTGCGCGGCTGGTAGGCTACATCCGCAATACGCCGCTGCGCACCATGGTGCAGCTGGCTGTCGCCGACTTGCGCCAGGGCAGCAGCTTGCTGCTTTTCCCGGAAGGCACCCGCACGCGGCGGTTTCCTGTGGGGCGCATGCAGGGAACGACCAGCCTGATTTCCAAATACGCGGGTGTGTCGGTACAGACCGTTTTTATCGAAACCGATTCGAGGTTTCTGGGCAAGGGCTGGTCCCTGCTATGGACGCCGAAAATGCCGGTCACTTACCGTGTTCGCCTCGGAAAATGCTTTGAGCCGGTAAGCGACACGGCGCACTTCACCGCAGAGCTGGAGCAATACTTCCAGACCGAGCTGGGGCGTACCCGCTCGTCCCCCCTGGCTGCTTCTGCGCCGCCGGCGTGAAGCTAGCTGCACGCAGTTTTCCGTTCAAGTTAGATCCCTCGATGAATGATTCCCTTCGCGACACGTCCAGGACGCATCTCGTCCTGATTCCCAGTTACAACCCCGGTGTCAAAGTTGACGAAACAGTTCGCAGTGCACTTGCGCAGTGGGCGCCGGTCTGGGTGGTCGTTGACGGCAGCACCGACGGCAGCACGGACCGCCTGCTGGCAATGGCCGCGGACGATGCCCGCTTGCGCGTCGTGGTGTTACCGCGCAATGTGGGCAAGGGTGCCGCAGTGCTGCACGGAATCGAGCTGGCTGCGGCCCAGGGGTTCACCCATGTGTTGACCATGGATTCGGATGGGCAGCACCCCGCCCACCTGATTCCGGAATTCATGGTCGCGTCGCTGGCCCAGCCCGCTGTCATGGTGCTCGGCGTGCCGGTGTTCGCCGCGGACGCGCCGCGCCTGCGTGTCAACGGACGCAAGGTGTCCAATGGATGGGCCGACCTCGAAACCCTGTGGGCCGGCATCGGGGACTCCCTGTTCGGCTTTCGTGTTTACCCGATCGCGCCGCTGCGTGATGTGATGGCCGGACAGCGCTGGATGCGCCGCTTTGACTTTGACCCGGAAGCGGTGGTGCGCATGTGCTGGCGCGGTGTGAAGCCGGTCAACCTGCCGGCCACCGTGAAGTATTTTCGGCCCGAGGAGGGGGGTGTGTCGCACTTCAACTACCTGCGCGACAACCTTTTGCTCACCTGGATGCATTCCCGGCTTTTTATCGGGTTTGTGCTGCGCTTGCCGGTGCTGCTGGCCCGGCGCCTGTTTCAGCGATCGTGATGAGTTGAGGCCGGAGAGCCGGGCAGCGACTTGACGGCCTGGTATTCTGAAAATACTCCGGCTTCCAGGTGTTGCCTGACATCCGCCAGACCCGCCGCGCGCAGCGTGGCCAGGACCTGTTCGGGCGGCACGCAGGCTTCTATGCTGTCCCAGTAGTAGCGCCAGATGGACGCGGTTTCTTTTTGCCGCGAAACGAAGCGTGTCAGCAGCGGTATGACGCCGCGCATGTAGGTTTTGAGCAACCAGCGGCCCCAAGGGCTTTTTGCCTGGGTGATTTCGAGCACGCAGAGCCGTCCACCGGGCTTCAACACGCGTTCAAATTCTGCAAATGCCACACCCAGGTCGCTGATGTGGCGTAGGGCATAGCCCATGCTTAAAAAATCGAAATGGTTGTCCGGAAACGGCAGGGACTCGGCCCGGCCTTCAACCAGCGCCATGGTTTTTGGCAGCTTGCTGGCGGCCATCATGCCGGGGCTGGGATCAAGGCCGGTCACCAGCGTGGGGTCTCCGGTCAAGAGACACGCCTGGGCGGCAACCAGGCCGGTTCCCACGCCCACGTCGAGCACTTTCATGCCGGTTTTCAGGCCGCCGCGAATCAGTGCGTCGCGTCGATAGCGTGAACCGCTGCCCCAGGCCAGGATCGCCTCGATGCGGTCGTAGTCCGGCGCCGTGCTGTCAAAAATCCTGCGCAGATAGGTTTGCCGGTCCTGCTCTGTCTGGTAATACTCGGTCAGCGGGACATGGGGTGCATGCACCGTGGGAGTGTTTTCAGGAATGGTCATGGAGTGCCTTTTTAAATCATGCCGCCGTTGATGGAAATAACCTGGCCGCTGATGTAAGCTGCGCGCTCTGAAGTCAGAAAACTCACGAGGTCGGCGACTTCTTCGGGTCGGCCGGCTCGTTTCATGGGTACCAGCTGCGCGATGGCAGTGGCATCAAAACTGTCCCGGCTCATTGGCGTTGCGATGATGCCCGGCGCTACCGCATTGACCGTGATGCCGCGGCTGGCCACCTCCAGCGCAAGGGATTTGGTGGCCGAATGCAAGGCGCCTTTGGCTGCCGAGTAATTCACCTGCCCGCGGTTGCCTGCCACTGCGGCGACCGACGTGATGTTGATGATACGCCCCCAGCGTGTGCGGATCATCGGCATCATCAAAGGCTGGGTGACATGAAAAAAACCATTGAGAGATACATCGATGACCTGTTGCCATTGCCGCAGCTGCATGCCCGGAAAGACCGCGTCGTCGTGGATGCCGGCGTTGTTCACGATCACCTGGACCGGCCCTTGAAGCAGCAGGATTTCCAGTGCAGTGGCGGTTGCGGCGGCATCAGTGACATCAAACGCCACAGCCTCCGCATGACCGCCTGACGCCTGGATGGAGGCCACCAGCGCTAATGCTGCATCGAGGCCGCGGTTGGCATGCACGATGACATGAAATCCATCGGCAGCCAGCTGCCGGCAAATCGCCGAGCCGATGGCGCCACTGCCACCGGTGACCAGTGCGCGTTTGAGTACGGAGGTGTTCATGCAGTCCCCTTTGATGGCGCGTCGAGCATCACCACGGCGCGGCCCGACAGAAGCAGCGCGGGGCCCGCATGAACCGTGAATCCATAAAGAATACTGCCGGCGTCGCCGCTCGTGCGCTCGGCATGAATGGTGAGCGCGAGGTCTATGTCGTCGAGTCTTTCGACGTGCAGGGTGACCCCGCGAACGCTGACCAGGTAGCCGAAGGGGGCGGCGTCATCGGTTGCCGTGCGATTTTCCTGAGTGACGGCCGCGGCTTCCGAGATCAGTGCGCCATGCACGGCCATGGCTTGCGCCGCGTATTCAATCCCGCATGCGGCGCCCAGCCTTCCGTAGGCACGCAGGGGATTGCCGGGAGCACGGTGGCTGGTGGCTTCGCAAGAAATTTGGCTGTTGTCCCACGCCGTGACACGCTCCAGCAGGCACATGCTTCCTTGATGGGGAATGCGGCGCGCGATCTCGTCGTGCCCAAGGCTCAAAGGCGCGCTGCAGGCCTTGGTGGGCATCAGGCCTGCAAGCATCACGGTGCCACCTGCAGGGTCAGCTGTTGGCCGTCAAGGTAGTCCAGCACGATCCGGCCGCTTTGCTGCCGCGCGATGCTGAGCAGCAGCGGCAGGCAGCGTGCCGCAGGAATGTCTGTGCGCAGCTGTTCGAGCGCGGCGTCATCGAGCCGGTCGGCAGGCAAGGCCGTCAGGCAGTTGTCTGGTTCCAGCGTCCACTGCGCCTGGCTGCGTTCACTGCGGTGGGGTGTCAGCACCAATCCCAGGCCGAAGGTGTCGGGAATGGGACGTGTGCTGTGCAGCGGTTCCGGGTAATCGGTGTCATAGGCGACCAGCAGCACGGGTATCTGGTCCACCGCCACCTGGGTCATGGCCTCCAGCAGGCCTGCCGAAAAACTTGCATCGCGCGCGCAAAGCACCGAAGACGAAACCATCGAGCCGCTTGAAATACTCCAGTAGCCGGAGGCGGCGTTGTGCACTGAATTGTGAAAGCGCGTCGGGGAGATCAGCCTGTCGTTGGAGGCCAGTGCATTGCAAATCTCGTGGCAATTGACGGCGTCGCCGCTGGAAGATGAAAAGACGGATGCCAGCATGGCAGCTTGCAGGCCCGAAGCTGCAACGGCTTCCTCGCTCACTGCCAGCGATACCTTCACCACCGCGCCGGCCCGGCGGCGTTCGGCCTGCGGCAAAGCCATGGGTGGCGGAAGAACGCAGCGCGTGGCTTGATAGGCGGTGCTGCCTTTGAGATGTTCGCGCCCTTGTTCCCAGCCCGTCAGTCCGGGCCCCAGTAGTCCAACACCTTCGACAAAGACCGTCAGGGCTTTTGCGGATGGGGATTGTGCTTGTGTCATGTCGGGACCTTAACCGGCACGGCCAAAAATCAGGCTGCAATTGGTGCCGCCGAAGCCGAAGGAATTGCTGAGCACATGCCGGGGGGCGGCCTCCTGGTTGTCCAGGAGGTAGTTGACTGACAGTGCCGGGTCACGCTCGTGGGTGTTGATGCCGCCGGGCAGCAAGCCGTGCTGCAATGCGAGCGCGCAGATCACGGCTTCAAGCCCGCCTGCGGCACCCAGCGTGTGGCCGGTGGCGCCCTTGGTGGAACTGCAGGGGGTGCCTGGGCCGAACAGCCCGGACACCGCCTTGGCTTCGGCGGCATCGTTGCTTTGTGTGGCGGTGCCGTGCAGGTTGATGTAGTCGATGCCGGCCGTGGTGAGGCCGGCCATGTCCAGGGCCTGCTGCATTGCCAGCCGTGCACCCAGGCCGTCGGGATGGGGGGAGGACATGTGGTGAGCGTCGCTGGATTCGCCGACGCCCAACAGCAGCACATCACCTGGGGCGGGTTGTGCCGGCGTGGGCTCCAGCAGGGCGAAAGCGGCAGCTTCGCCAATGGTGATGCCGTTGCGGGCGGCGTCGAATGGCCGGCAAGCCTGGGGGGAAATCAGGCCCAGAGAATTGAAACCATACAAGGTTGTGAGGCACAGCGAATCTACCCCGCCGACCACGGCAGCATCGATCAGACCCGCCCGCATCATCCTCCGCGCTGAAGCGAACACCTTGGCACTGGATGAGCAGGCAGACGACACAACGGCGGCCGGGCCGGTCAGCCCAAGGTACTGGCGCGTGAAATCAGCGACAGAAAATGTATTGTGTGTTGTGCCGTAAATGAAATCGGGAGGCAGGGCGCCGGTCCCCGGATCGCGCCGTCGATAGGCGAGTTCGGTTTGCAAAATGCCCGATGTACTGGTGCCGATGAAGACCCCCACGCGGTGCGCGCCGTATTTGTTGCTGGCGGCTGCCGCCGCTTCAGCAAAGCCGTCCTGCTGAAGTCCCAGCAGGGCGAGCCGGTTGTTGCGGCAGTCGAAGCGGGCCCACTGCGCAGGAAGCTGCACACTGTCCGTGCCGGCGACCTCACCTGCAAAGGTCGGCAGGTCGACTGTGTCGAACGTGCATGGGGCGAGCCCGCTCCGCCGCGTGCGCAGTGCGTCGAGAGTTTGTGCAAGACCGCGACCCATGCTGCTGGTTGCGGTGAAGTGGGAAAGCCAAAGTGGATACAGAGAAAAAACCAATCTGAAGAAAAGGACACTTTAGCAAATCAGGTGGCAAATCCGGCGCCATTGTGATGCCGGACACCAGCTGTTACTTGCCTGCGGTGCGCTGTTTGTGAAGATGCAGGGACAACCAGGCGGCCACCCCTCCCAGGAGCAGTCCTCCGGCGACGTCCACCGCGACATGCTGCCTTGTGGCCAGTGTGGAATAGGCAATACCGAAACACCAGAGGGCGTTCACCGCCAGCAGCCATGCGGGGACGGAGAATCGGCGCAGCAGATGGTGCAGCCAGATGCCTGAAAAAATGGCTGTCGCCACATGAAGCGAAGGGCAGGCGTTGCCTGCCGCATCCATGTTTTTCAGGAAAAGCATCTGCGGGTATTTCGGCCAGTCAATGTCTGGAGCGGGCGCGGCCGTGGGCCAGAAATAAAACACCAGCAGGCCCGCCAGGCAGGTCAGCGCAATGGCGCCGCCATAGCGCAGGAGTTCGCGCCGGTCGCCAAAGAAGATGGGCGGCAGCGAGACATAAACCCATAGCGAGAGGTAAACCGGCAAGGCAAGCGGTTCAAAAGCGATGAAGCGGTCGGGCCAGGTGAGAGGCATCACCGCGATCGGAAAGGCCGGGTGCTTGAGCAGGTAAAAGTAGGCGCCGAAAAAAACGCCGATGAAAAGCATCGTGCCAATGGCTTTCAGATAGATGTGCTGAAAGATAACCCGCCCTATTTGTGACCACGGGCTCTGTCGGGTTTTCTGCGTAGGATTCATGCGAGGGCCTGCTGCAGGGTCACGGTGCGCAGGTTGGCGGCCGCAATGGACTCCAGCAAGGCGGGCAGGACATCCAGGATGACTGGAACACCTTGCGGTGTGCGTGCTGCATTGCCGTCATGCAACAGCAAGATGGCTCCGGCTTGCAGCCCGGCTGTGAGTTTGCGTTTTACACGCTCGGCATTGGCGACGCGGGTGTCGAAGCCGCGCACGGACCAGCTGGCGAGCTTCAAGCCGAGCCGGGCCAGTACCGGGTCAAGAAAGGGGTTGCGCAGGCCGGCGGGAGCGCGAAAGAAAAGGGGCCGCTGGCCCGTCAGGCCGCTCAGTGTGTTTTGCGCCGCCTGCAACTCGCGAAACATGCTGCGCGGGCCCGTCAGGGCAAAGTAGTGGTGGTGGTGCTGGCTGTGGTTTTCGACGGCATGTCCGCGCCGCACAAGCTCGCGGCACAACTCGGGATGGCGGGCGGCTTTGTCACCGACGCAAAAAAAAGTTGCGCGGGCCGCATACTGGTCGAGCAGGTCCAGGACTTTGGGTGTCACGGCGGGATCGGGCCCGTCATCGATGGTCAGGGCGATTTCCCGCCTGGCGACAGAGGCCTGGGGCAGGCGGGTCCAGTTGGGGCCAAGCCATTGGCTGCGGGGCCACATACCCACGACGGTGAGCAACAGGTGGTTGAGGACCACGGCGGCAAGCGCCCAGCGCCACCAGCCGGAATCAACAAGGATGGCCGCAAGTGCCGCCGCATGCAGCGTGATGCTCGCACGTACCAGGATGCTGGGCTTCCACCGGAGGTCAGGCATGGGGCTTCCTGGCAAAAATTGCGGCATAAACCAGCGCCAGGATGACGCCCGGGGCAACGGTAACGCCCATGGCTTGGAGGATGGATACTTTGGAAAATGCGAGCAGGCCAAACCCTCCGACGGTGGTCAGATTAGCCAGCAGCATGGACGCCAGGGTTCGGGGCGCTATCGGGGCATGGGGATCGGGCCGGTCAAAAAACAGCGCGTAGTTGGAGCCCACGGCCACGACCAGCAACAGGCCCACCAGGTGTAGGATGATCAGTTGCTGGCCCAGCAGGGCAAGTCCGGCCGTGACTGTGACGACCGCGGCCGCCAGCGGTGCAATGATCCGCAGCACCCGGGACGGGGAGCGGAAAACCACCAGCAGCAGGGCCACGAGGACAGCCAGCCCGCCCAGCGACAGCACGATGGCTTCGTGCAGGTAGCTGGAATACAAACGGTCGGACTCGGTTTTCATGTCGACAAAAAGGACGCCAGGCAAGGGCTTGGTGGCCAGCGCGGCACGAATGTTCTCGGCGTCGATGTTTCGTCCCTGGGACGCAGTCAAAGGTAGCAGGGCGCTCCAGCGGCTGTCTTTACCAATGAGCAGTGCAGCCAGGGCCATGGCCATCGAGGTTTTTTCAAGGTCGGCTGGCTGCAGCAAGGACTGGCTGCGGGCTGCAGCGACCTCTGCCAGGAAAGGTGAAAACACCCCCGGGCGCACTGGCAGCCCTTGCGTGGCCTGGGTCATGCGGGCCTGCAACACCTCAGCGGCGGGCAGGCTGGCCTGGCGGGCGCGTTGCGTGGCCACGCTGGGGAGGTAGCGGCTGGGGCTCTCGAACCCTGCAATTTCACCGCGCTCGACCTGTGCCTGGAGCAGGGTTGAAACCTGTTCGGCGGTCTGGAGCACCGACTCCTGGCTGCTGCCGGAGACCACCACCACATAGCGCACGTCAGGCGCCCCCATATCGGCACGCAGGCTTTCATCCAGCGCCACATCGGCTTGCGAGACCGGGCTGAGCGAGGAAATCTTGTCGTTGAACAGGCTGGCGTGATTTCCCACAAGGACGGCACAGGCCGCTACCAGCAGGGCCGCGGCAGGCCATCGCAACAAGGCCGCACGCTGCACCAGCCCCTCCAGCGCCCGCCCGATGGCCGACACATCATGGATGCGGAAATGGCGCGGTAGCAGATGCGGCAGCACATAGCGGGTCACTGCGGCGGCCACGACCAGGCCGGCAATCGAATACAGGCCGAGTTGCGCCAGCCCCGGAAAGCCCGAGAACAAAAGAGAGGCAAAACCGGCAATGGAGGTCAGAACGCCGAGCCGGACGGTGGGCCAGAAGCGCTTGACCCAATGCGCCTGGTCGGCGCCAGCATCTTCGGACTGCACGAAAAGATAAATGGAATAGTCAACGGCTTCCCCGATCAATGCTGTGCCAAAGCCCAGCGTGATGCCATGCACCGACCCAAAGCCCAGGCTGACGGCGGCAATCCCGGCGAGCGCGCCGCTCAGCACTGGCAAAAATCCGAGCAAAAGGGCGCTGACAGAACGGTAAACCAGCAGTAACAGCGTCGCGATCAGCACCACGCTGATCAGCGAAAGATGGCTCACCTGGCTTTGAATGGCTTCACGGGACGTGACCGAAAACACGCCGGGACCCGTCATGACGAAGCTGGCACCAGTTGAGGAGCCGCCCGCCGCATCGAAGGCCTGGTGGATGGCGGTCATAGCGCGTTGCTGGGCATCGGTGTCAGAGCCTGCTGCATGGGTCTGCAGCAGCATCAGCGCGCGCTTGCCATCACGTGAAGTCCAGGCGCCATGGGCCTGTTGCGGCTGGCTTCCGCCGTTGAGCTGGCCCAGCAACTGCACCATTTCGCCGGTAGGGTCGCGGGGCAGCAGGGCCTTGACCATCAGGCCTGCGGGCGAAGCGAGCAATTCGATGCTGTCAGTGAGGGCCGTGTGCAACCCGTCCGCGCTGAATCGTTCCGGCGTCACTGAAGGGCTCAGCAGGTAACGGTGATTGAGCAGGAAATTGCGGTCCCGCTCGCTATTGACGGGTTCGCCATTTGCCACGCTGGCAAAAGCGGAATCGGCACGCAACTGCTGCGCCATTTTTTTGGAAAGCGCTGCACGCTGAGGGGCATCGGAGCCTTCTATGCCTACCAGGACAAGGCGTGAGGCCAGGCCCTCGGTCAACTGGTCCATCAGCAGTTGCTGCTCGGGTGTGGGAGTACGCGGCAAAAACGCTGACAGGTCGGTCGTGAAGTGTGTGCGGCTGATGACAATGCCGCAACCGATCAGGAATGCCAGCCATACCGCAATGGCTGCCATGCGGCCGCGTGCGCCGTTCATCACGGGGCTGCCACTTGCTCGATGGTCATGGTGGAGCTGTCGCCATCGGCCTGGGCGATGTCGATGTTGCGCAACTGGTCACGCACACCCGTGATGCGGATGCGCTGGATCACCGCCTGCATTTTGGGATCGATCGGCTGCAATTGCAGGGTCCAGCGTTCGGCCGTGCCTTCGAGGCTGAGCCGGTAGTTGCGCTCCAGCGCGCTGCGGTCGCCCGCCAGGGTGCCGCGAATGCTGTCAATGAACGCGGCCAGCTCGGGGTACGCCTGCAGCCGCAGCTGGTACTTTTGCTTCCCGCGTTCAATCACCAGTTCTCCGCCGTTCACCACCATGGATTCAGGCTTCGGTTTGAGCGTCCGCTTTTCCAGCCGGTCTGGTGCGGTATAGAGCAGTTCCCCGGACGATTCCACCGGTTTGTCGAGCAGCGCAATGCTCTTTTTTTCGACGAAGGTGGCGCGGCCCGACTTGGTTTGCGCCAGCGAATCCATCAGTTGCTGAAGATCCCAGGCGGCCAGCGCTGCCGGGCTCAATGCGGCCAACACCAGACCCATCACAACTGCGGCCAGCGCGAAGACCGGCCGTGACGGCTGTTGCGTGATGTGCGATGAGGCGGGGATGGATGTTTGCTGAATAAGGTGTGTCATATGCTCAGATGTTTTGTTCAGGCTGGCCGGACTGCCGCGGCGCAGGTCGCCAGAAATCAAAGAAATTGAACCAGTTGTAAGGCGCGCTGCGGCAGTATTGCGCCATCAGTGCAGCATAGCGCGTCATGGCGGATTGCACCGCAGCTGTGCGGCCGCGCGAAGGCAGCGCGGAAAAGTCGGCCAGTGCTTCGAAGTGAATGTCGTAGCGGTTGCCACCCCGGTATAGCCCTGTCATGAACAACACGGGACGTTTCAGGATGGCGGCCATGCGAAAAGGACCCAGTGGCAGCTCGGCAGCGTCCCCCAGGAACTCGATGGGATACGTGTCGTCCTTGCCGAGTGACCGGTCACCCAGCATGCCGACGACAGCGCCTTCATCCAGCAGTTCGTGCACCCTGATCATCGAGTCGATATGTCCCAAAGCCACGACGTCCAGCTGGGCTTTGGGATTGATGGCGCCCATTGCCGCGTTGATTTTTCGCGCATTTTCCTCGTACATCACCATGGCAATGCGCAGGCCCGGTTGCTGGCGCCCGATGGCCCGCAGTACTTCAAAACTGCCCAGATGGGCACCGATGAGGAACACACCTCTTCCGTCAGCCACCACCTTGTCGATCAGTTGCTGGTTATGCACCCGGATATCGAACAGCTCGAAGCGGTCATTCAGCAAGTAAACACGGTCGTGAACGGCAGAAGCAAAACTCAGGAAATGCCGGAACAGATGACGCCAGCCGACCGCGGCGGGCGACGGCAGTTCGAACACGCGCCGCAAATAGTTTCGCGACGTCCGGCGCGCCGCCGGCGCGAAAACGAGGAAATAGACGGCAATGCCGTAAAGGACGATGCGGCTGGCGCTGCGGCCCAGGTTCAGCGAGATCCACGTCATGACACGCAGCATGAAGCCGTTGCTGCGTTCCGGGAGCTGCTGCCATTCGGCGCCGGATGTCGCATTGGCCCCGCGTGATGTGTTCATGGCTGCGGCGATAACAGCAAGGTTCCGGTGGCAACTTTCCGGTCGCCGCTGGAAATGTCAAAGCGCGTGCTGCCGGAGGCGGTGGTGCTGCAGGAGATTGTCAGCGTCTCACCGGGCCCTACCGTGCTGAGGAATTTCGCCGAGCTGATCTGGCAGACCTCCGGGGCATGGCTGGTACGCGCCTGCTGTACGGCATGTATGGCGGCGTCGAGAAGCACCACACCGGGAACTATGGGTGTACCGGGGAAATGTCCGGCAAGCGCAGGGTGGTCCGGGGCGATGAAAAACCGGGTTTCGCCCGGAGCGAGAGATTTTTTTTGAAGATGGTCGCGCGCCAGGGCAGCCAGCACATCACGCGGCAATTTCCCGGTGCTGTTGCGTGGCAGGCTGTCGAGCAGCACGAGGGGCCGAGGGATGAAGATGGCGTCAACCCGCTCCCTCAGCGCCGCCAGAAGGGCTGGCGCCGTCAGGCCCGGTGCCACCACAAAGGCCATCAGCCGGACCACGGTGTCGCCGGAACCCTCGTCCGGCATGAAGAAGGCGCCGTCCATCACGCCCGGGATGGCGTGGAGCTGATGGTTCAGGTAGCCCAGCGAACTTCGCTTGCCCGCGATATTGATCAGGTCGGCAGTCCGGCCATGCAGCAGAAATTGTGTGTCCGACACCGACTCCAGTTCATCGGCCAGCGGGGTGGGTTGGTCGACGTGGCCTCCCGAGGCCCAGGTCTGGCCCTGCCTGATGCTCAGCGTGACGTCCGGAAAGAGTGTCCACGCCAGGGCTTCGGTCATGCGTCGCGTGGCGATTTGTCCCGTTTCGGTGGAGCCGTAGATTTCCAGCAGCGGGACTTGCAGCCTGGCTTCGGTGGCCGATGCCAGCTGGGGTGGCAAGGGAGCCGTGGCGGAAAGCACCAGGTCAACCTGCGGAATGTCCAGGCCTGAAGCCAGCAGCGCTTTCAAATGCACAGGCGTGGTCACCAGCATGCGGGGGCGTGCTGCTTCCGTCAGTGCGGCGCAGATATCGGCCGGATAAAACGGATGGGCGGCGACCAGAATGGCGCCACTGTGCAGCGGCAGCAACACGGTGGACTCGAAGCCGAACATGTGCTGCGGAGGCACTGTCGCCACGATGCTGTGCTTGCGGCCATCCAGCAAGCCGAGCCGGTCGGCTTCAGCCCGCGCGCTGCGAACCAGCCCGCCCCAGCTTTTCCGGTGCGCCACCGGCGTGCCGGTCGAGCCAGAGGTGAACATGATGGTGGCAATGCGCGATGCGGGAATTTGCGGAATATCGCACTGCGTGCCAGTTGCGGTGCCGGGCGAACGGGGTGTCATCGCATCCGTCCAGCCCAGCAATGGCAAGTCCAGGGACTGTGGCTGGTCCGCGAGGCAAAACACGTCGGGTGCAAAGCTGCGGACCTGTTTCACCATTTCCGGCGTCAGCGTGGGTGGCAGCAGGCTGACCTTGTCTGCCAGCAGGGCGGCCGCCATACCCACGGCAAACCGGTAGCGGTCGGCGCAGACATTGAGAACATGCTTGCCTGACGGAAGGGCCGCCGCAAGCTGCCTGACATCGGCCAGAAAATGTTCAACGGTAACGGTCCGGCCATGGCTGCAAGCCACAACGTCTTCAGCCCGGGTGTGCGAGATCAGCGGAAACGTCGTCATGGCCGGCGTGCGCGGCTTTCTGCGGAAGCCTGCCGGTAAGCGCGAATCGCTTCCAGCGGCCCGGCACGATCTGCTGCCGGCAATGCGTAGCAGCGAACGGCATATTCCGCCGCAAACATCAGTGCGAGCAGGGGAATGCCCAGGAGGTTGGCAAAGGTTGACCAGACGGCAACGGGTGCAAGCCAGAACAGCAGCAATGAAAAGCCCGCAATGATTCCGAAATACAAGGCCCACGCCAAGGTGGCCGACCGCGTATACGAAACAAGCGCAGGCGAAAGCTCGCCATGCACGATGCGGGCAAATTGCGCAATCATCGGTGTGCGGCCGCGCACGAGTGTCCGGCCGAAAGTTCCGCACAGCAGGGCATACGTGCCCGCATGCTGAAGCAGGAAAACCCAGTTGTAATGGGTGATCAGCCATTCCCTGAACAGATAAAACCCGAGGCAGGCCACACCACAAAGGGCCAGCATGACAGGGCGCTGCGGTGAACGCCAGGCCAGGACAACGGCCAGCACCACCAGCGGAAGCACGGCGACCAGCGCCTCAAGCAAGCCCGGCGCCGTCGATGCCGCGGCCAGATGGGAAAGCACGGCGTAGCCGATTCCCAGAGCCGCGATACCGCCCCAGCGACAGGCTTGGGTAAACCGTGTCGCCAGCACAGCTGTCACTGGGTTCGCCAGGCGGCAATATGGTCGCCCAGGCTTCGCAGCGAATGAAAGATGGCGTGGTTGTCTTCGTGGTCTGCCTTGAGCTGCAGGCCATAGTGCTTGGAGACAACCAGCGCAATTTCCAGGATGTCGATGGAATCCAGCCCCAAGCCGTCGCCGTAGAGCGGTTCGTCAGGTTGTACATCGTCGGCGCTCACCTCAAGATTGAGGGCGCTCACCACCAGTTCCGCGACCTCGCGCAGCAAGGCTGCATCAGCCGGTGTGGAGGAGGTTTTTACGGTGGATTCAGGCATAGTTTTATTACTAGTTATTACCAGGTGCGAAAACAGTTCGGTCAGGGCCGCCGCATACACGCGACTCCCCGCGCAGTGCGGAAATTTTAGCTGAGGCTATGCGGCTCAAGCCTTCATCGCGGCCTTTGCCTACAACGGCTGGTGCTAGAAGGGTGCGTCCGGTGTGGTGTCGGGGCGTACCGTGGGGGCTTTGATCTTTTTGGCGGTCAGCTTTGGTTTGTCTGCGGGCTGGGCGGTAGCGTCGGCGGTCTCGGTGCTCACGGTGTCTTCCTGCAGGGCCTGCCGTACCGTGGCTTTGTCGCCGGCGCCGGCAAATTTGCTGTATTTACCCAAAGTGGCCACCATCTGGCCGTAAATGCGCGGATTGCCGGCCACGCATTCGCCGTGGTCGATGAAGTCGGCCTCGCCGGTAAAGTTGCCGATCAGGCCGCCGGCCTCGGTGACCAGCAGCGAGCCGGCCGCCACGTCCCAGGGCTTGAGGCCGGTTTCAAAAAAGCCGTCGCTGAAGCCCGCTGCCACGTAGGCCAGGTCCAGCGCCGCTGCGCCCGGGCGACGCACGCCGGCGCACTGGCTCATGACTTCACCGAGCATGTTGAGATAGCTTTTGAGCTTGTCACCGGGGCGGTAGGGAAAACCTGTGGAGATCAGGCATTCCTGCAGCCGGGTCCGTTTGGCCACACGGATGCGGCGGTCGTTCATGTAGGCGCCGCGGCCTTTAGTGGCACAAAAAATGTCGTTGCGGGTGGGGTCGTACACCACGGCTTGCTCGACCTTGCCCTTGACTGCCAGCGCGATGCTGACGCAATAAACAGGAAAGCCGTGGATGAAGTTGGTGGTGCCGTCCAGCGGGTCGATGATCCACACGAAGTCGGAGTCTTTGGCGCCGTGCTCGCTGCCGGATTCTTCGGCCAGGATGCCGTGGCCGGGGTAGGCGGTCAGCAGCGTTTCGATGATCGCGGCTTCAGCGGCCTGGTCGATCTCGGTGACAAAGTCGTTGGTCTGCTTGACCGATATGCGAACCGATTCGACGTCAAGCGCCGCACGGTTGATGATGGCGCCTGCAGCGCGCGCAGCCTTGATGGCCACGTTGAGCATGGGGTGGAGATTGCTGGACATAACTTGTAGGGAAGAGCGGAACGAACCGGCGCCGGCGATGCGGGCGGCGGGCAATGCCGGTATTTTCCCATAAACGCGAACCGTCCTTTCCCAGCCCCTTCCCAAGGTCGATATCGCGTCCCAATCGTCCAGAAACCTGTTCTAGGCGCCTTCCGCGATCAGGAAATCCGTGTCAGCGTGTTGCTGACGGATCGCCCGGGCCACCTGGTATTCGGGGCTGGCATAACAGGCCTGGGCGGTCGCCATGTCGGAGAACTCCACGACGACGTTGCGCTCGCGCGAGTTGCCTTCCATGCATTCATACGCGCCGCCGCGCACCAGAAAGCGTGCGCCGAACTTCTCGAAGGCCGGCCGCGCCGCAGTGAGGTAACGAGGGTATTCCTCGATATTGCGTACCGAGACGCGCACGATCCAATAAGCCTTTGCCATTCTTGTTCCTTGGGTGGTGTGAAGTGATGAGGGCTGGACGATACGCGTGACAATTCATTCTGAAAAATGAATAATAAAGATAATTAATATCTTCATAAGAGATCATGGAGCTAAGCGACCTGGTTATTTTTCGTGCCGTGGTGGAAGCGGGTGGTGTGACGCGTGCCGCCGAGCGCCTGCACCGCGTGCAATCCAACATCACAACGCGTATCCACCAGCTGGAGGAAAAGCTCGGCGTGCCGCTTTTTATCCGTGAGGGCAAGCGGCTGC
The DNA here is from genome assembly GCF_056405995.1 of Polaromonas sp. P1_E11. Classification (NCBI taxonomy): domain Bacteria; kingdom Pseudomonadati; phylum Pseudomonadota; class Betaproteobacteria; order Burkholderiales; family Comamonadaceae; genus Polaromonas; species Polaromonas sp. P1_E11. Next base: position 685,429 of record NZ_JBFUBA010000001.1, on the reverse strand, counting down.
ACCTGTCACCAGCCGGGCAGGTGTTGCTGGACTATGCCGGGCGCCTGATCAGCCTGGCTGACGAAGCACGCGATGCGGTGCGGGGCGGGCAGCCGCGCGGCGCATTTGTGCTTGGCGCCATGGAAAGCACTTCGGCTGTGCGGTTGCCGGCCCCTCTGAGCGATTTTGTGCGTCTCTATCCGGAGGTCAGGCTCGCGCTTAAAACCGGCAACCCGCAGCAACTGGCCGCAGCTGTGCTGGCGGGGGAGATGGACGCGGCGCTGGTCACTGGGGCTATTGCGGAGGGTCCCTTTGAACGGGAGGCGATTTACACCGAGGAACTGGTCATTGTTGCGAGTGCCGGGCACCCGCCCATTACGGCAATCCACGGCGAGCCTCCGCGTGCCATGGTGGCTTTCGAAAAGGGCTGCCCGCATCGCGCGCGGCTGGAAGCCTGGTACTTGCTGAAAAACAGCATGCCGGTGCAGACGATTGAAATCACGTCCTACCATGCCATGCTGGGCTGCGTGGTGGTGGGCATGGGCATTTCGCTGGTGCCGCGCAGCGTGCTGGCAACCTTTCCGGAGCGGGGCCGGCTCAGCATCCACGCATTGCCGCCGGGCAGCGACTGCGCCCAGACTGACCTGATCTGGCGCAAAGGAGCGAAGTCGCCGAAGGTGGAGGCACTGCTCAGCGTCCTGAAGCCGCCGGCATAGGACAATCCAGCTCCATGCACACGCGATTCATCCTGATCAATACCAGCCATGCCGGCAATGTGGGGGCCACGGCCCGTGCCATGAAAACCATGGGCTTTGACGACCTGGTGCTGGTGGCGCCGCGCTGGGCCAATGTGCTCAACCGCGAAGAAACCATCCAGCGGGCCAGCGGTGCGCTCGACGTTCTCAAAAACGCCCGCATTGTGGCCACGCTGGACGAGGCCGTGGACGGCATGAGCCACCTGTGCGCCACCGCCATGACGCCGCGCGACTTCGGCCCGCCCACGCGGGCACCGCGCCAGCATTTTGCCCAGCTGATGGGTCAGGCGGGTCTGCTATCAAAAGAGGAGCTGCTTGCGCCCGTCTCCATTGGTCAAAAGCCAGATTCCGTTGCTTTTTTGTTTGGTTCTGAGCGCTTCGGCATGCAGAACGAGGACGTTTACCGCTGCCATGTGGCGCTGAGCATTCCGACCGACCCGAAATTCGGTTCGCTCAACCTGGGCGCGGCGGTGCAGCTGATTGCCTATGACTGGCGCCAGGCGCTGGGCGGTTTCAGCGTGCAGCCGGCCACGGCCGAACCCACGCTGGCCGACGCGGCCGCAGTGGCGGGCATGCTCAGGCACTGGGAAGAGGCCTTGACCGGCATCGGCTTTCTGGATCCGGCCTCGCCCAAAAAACTGATGCCGCGGCTTAACCAGTTGTTCAACCGTGCCCAGCTTAGCCCCGAAGAGATCCACATTCTGCGCGGCGTAGCCAAAGCCATGCTGCAGAAGGCCTCCGAAGCCAGGGGCAAAAGCGCCGTCCCAGCAAGCAGCTCACAGCCTCAGTAGACTTCGCCTATGTTTTCCCGACTCCGCTCCGACATCCAGTGCATTCTCGACCGCGATCCTGCCGCTCGCACGGCCTGGGAAGCACTGACCTGCTACCCCGGCGTGCATGCGCAAGTGTTGCACCGCCGGGCGCATTGGTGCTGGAACCACGGTTTCAAGTGGCTGGGTCGTTTCATTTCGCATTTTTCGCGCTGGGTAACAGGCATTGAAATTCACCCCGGCGCCAAAATCGGCGAACGCGTGTTTTTTGACCATGCCATGGGGGTCGTCATCGGTGAAACCGCTGAAATCGGCGACGGCTGCACGATCTACCAGGGCGTGACCTTGGGCGGTACCTCGTTGTACAAAGGCACCAAACGCCACCCGACCCTGGGCCGCGACGTGGTGGTGAGTGCGGGGGCCAAGGTGCTTGGCGGTTTCCTGGTGGGTGACGGCGCCAAGATTGGCAGCAACGCAGTGGTGATCAAGCCGGTTCCGGCAGGCGCTACGGCGGTGGGCATCCCGGCGCGCATCATTCCCTCCAAGACCGGGGAAAGCGCCGACGTCACCATTACGCAGTTTTCGGCTTATGGCATCACGCAAGAGGATGACCCGCTGTCGCAAGCCATGCGCGGGCTGATCGACAGCGCCGCCGGCCAGGAGCACCAGATCGCCCTGCTGTGGCAAGCGATTGAGAAACTCTCCGGACCGCAGACGGCCATGAGCAAGGATTGCGTGCCGCAGGACGCCGCGCTTACGGAAACCTTTGAGGCCGACAAGCTCAATCAGCTGGTCGGTAAATAGGGCGGTGAGACAGGCGGGCGAATAAGACGGGCAAAAAAAAGGAAGGGCGAGCCCTTCCTTTTTTGTTTTCGCCGGTGGGCTTCAGTTGATCAGGCGAAGCGCGAACGGCACGCGGAAGGCCTTGCCGTTGGAGGCGCCCAGCGCGCCCATGACGCAGAACACCAGGTGGCAGATGCCCAGCGCCGCGAACACCAGAAAGCCGATCAGCACAAAGGTGAGGATCATTGCCGCTACATAGCCGATGGTCGCGGTGATCGACCAGTTCAGCGCTTCCTTGGACTGGTCCAGGATATAGGCGTCGTCTTTTTTCACCAGGTAAACGATCAGGCCAGGAATGAAACCCAGAAATAGCGTTCCGATCCAGATCAGCACGGCGGTGTTTTTCGATTCCTTGCTCGGCGTTTCAATCAGGTCGTCCATCTCAGCTCCTCGTGTTGTAAAGCCCGAATACTACGTGAGAAAGAGGCCAGGCCCAAACTGGCGAGCGGCAAGGCTCAGCGCGGCGGGCGCACCGCGCTTTTGGGTCTGAACGCCTGGCACACCGCTTCATCGGTTTCCAGGTACGGGCCGCCGATCAGGTCGATGCAATAAGGCACGGCGGCGAAGATGCCGGCCACAGCCTGGGAACCGTCGGCGTTTTTGAGTCCTTCCAGGGTTTCCGCGATCGATTTGGGCTGGCCCGGCAGGTTCATGATCAGGCATTTGTCGCGTATGACTGCGCACTGGCGCGACAAAATGGCTGTGGGCACAAATTTCAGGCTGATCTGCCGCATCTGCTCGCCAAAACCCGGCATTTCCTTGTGGGCGACAGCCAGCGTGGCTTCAGGCGTCACGTCGCGTAGCGCGGGGCCAGTGCCGCCAGTCGTCAGCACGAGCGAGCAGCCGGCGTCGACCAGCTCGATCAGCGCGGCACTGATGCCCGCCTGCTCGTCGGGGATCAGGCGTTCTTCAAAGGTGATGGGGTTGCGCAGGGCGCGGGTGAGCCAGTCCTTGAGTGCCGGCAAGCCTTTGTCGGTGTAGACGCCGGCGGAAGCACGGTCGCTGACCGAGACAATGCCGATCTTTACCGCGTCAAAGGCGCTGCTCACGCTTCTGGCTCCTCGCCGTTCTCAGGTTCCCTCGCCAGGGTCTGCCTGACCAGCTGGAAAATCTCGCGGTATGACTTGCCGTGCCGCGGCGCTTCGCCGGGTTTTTCGGGCTTCGCATCCTTGCGGGCCTGGCGGACCAGCGCGCGCAGTTGCTGGGAGTCGGTGCCGGGGTGTTCTTCGAGCCAGGTGCCCAGCGCAGCGTCGTCGGCGATCAGCTTGTCGCGCCACTGCTCGGCCAGGTGCAGGGCCAGCGTCAGGTCGGCCGATCCGTTGAGCTGCTCGTTGATCGCCTCGCGGATGGGTTCAGGGTCCAGCGGGCGCATCAGCTTGCCGATGAACTGCATCTGGCGGCGCCTGCCCTCGAAGTTGGTGATTTTTTTGGCATCGGCGATCGCGTCGCGCAGCTTGTCGGGCAGGTCCAGGCGCGCCATCAAATCGGCGCGCAGCGTCAGCAGCGCTTCACCGAGCGCCTGTTTTTCGTCGGCCTCGGCCTTGAGCTGGGTTTTGCTGGGCGGGCCGACTTCTTCAAGCGCGATTTCCTCGGGTTTGACGAAGCGGCCGTTGGACCAGTAGCCCTTGATGGCCTTGGGAGTCTTGTTGTTCATAGCAGTCAGTATCATAGCTACCCATATGACCCAAAAAGCTTCTTCTCGCGCCAGCGGCGCAACACGCAGTGCTTCCCGCCCCGTCCCGGGCCCCAAGGGCCAGTCAGCCCAGCCCGAATCCGGTTTCAGCTACCACCGCGATTTTTTCGAGGAACTCGTCGACAGCGCCCTTGGCCATGCCAAAAAACTGGGTGCCACCGATGCCGCCGCGGAAGCCTCCGAAGGCTGCGGGCTCTCAGTCAGTGTGCGCAAGGGCGAGCTTGAAAACGTCGAGCGCAACCGCGACAAGTCGCTGGGCATCACCGTCTACATCGGCAAAAAGCGCGGCAATGCCGCCACCAGCGACTTCTCCAAAGCGGCGATCGAGCAGACCGTGAAAGCGGCTTACGACATCGCGCGTTTCACGGCGGAAGACGAAACCTCCGGCCTGCCCGATGACCGCGACATCGCGCGCGTGCATCCGGCGCTCGACCTCTTTCACCCCTGGTCCATCAATTCTGAAGAGGCTGCCCAGCTCGCCTTGCAGTGCGAAGCCGCCGCCCTGAGTACCAGCCGCCTGATCACCAACAGCGAAGGCGCCGGTGTCTCCGCGCAGCAAAGCCATTTTTTCAGCGCCCACACCAAGGGCTTTCGCGGCGGTTACGCCAGTTCGCGCCACAGCATCTCGGTGGCGCCGATTGCCGGCAAGGGCGACCAGATGCAGCGCGATGCCTGGTACAGCTCCATGCGTGACGCGGGTGAGCTGGCGGCCCCCGAGGCCGTGGGCCGCTATGCCGCCGAGCGCGCACTCGCACGTCTGAAGAGCCGCAAAATCCCGACCACGCAGTGTCCGGTGCTGTTCGAGTCGCCGCTGGCGGCAGGCCTGCTGGGCGGCTTTGTGCAGGCCGTGAGCGGCGGTGCGCTGTACCGCAAAAGCACCTTCCTGGCCGACAGCCTGGGCAAGCCGGCTTTTCCCAAACACATCGACATCGCCGAAGATCCGCACCTGCGCAAGGGCAAAGGCAGTGCACCTTTTGACGAAGAGGGCGTGAAGACCAAGGCGCGCCAGGTGGTAGAGGCGGGCCGCGTCGAGGGCTACTTCCTGAGCACCTATTCGGCGCGCAAGCTGGGCATGCGCACCACCGGCAACGCCGGCGGCTCACACAACCTCATCATGTCCAGCCGCAACACCCGCAAGGGCGACGACCTGGACGCCATGCTGCGCAAGCTGGGCCGCGGTCTTTTTGTGACCGAACTGATGGGGCAAGGCGTGAACTACGTGACGGGTGACTACTCGCGCGGGGCTTCGGGCTTCTGGGTCGAGAACGGCCGCATCGCCTTTCCGGTCGAAGAAATCACCATTGCCGGCAACCTCAAGGACATGCTGATGGGCATCGACGCGGTGGGTGCGGACGCCTACAACTACGGCGCTAAAACCGTGGGCTCGATTCTCGTCAACCGGATGAAGGTCGCCGGGAGCTGAAGCCCCCACGGTCGCTCACTTCGTGTAGCTCCCTGCCCCCCGAGGGGGCCGCCCGCCTGCGGCCCGGCAAAGCCGGTTCCGCGGCTTGAACTGGCTTAAGGCGGGTACATGTAGCCGCCCACCTCTGTATTCAGCCGGCTAGCGCTGCCTTCACTGCGGCAGACACCTGGCCCATGTCGGCCTTGCCGGCGAGCTTGGCCTTAACGGCACCCATGACCTTGCCCATGTCGCCGGGGCCGGTGGCGCCCAGTTCGGCGATGATGGCTTTCACAGCGGCGGCGACTTCGTCGGCGCTCAGGCGCGCAGGCAGGTAGGCCTGCAGCACGACCAGCTCGGCTGCTTCCTTGTCGGCCAGGTCCTTGCGCTCGGCCTTGATGAAAGCTTCGAGCGAGTCCTTGCGCTGCTTGATCAGCTTGTCGACGATGGCGACTACGGCCGCGTCGTCCAGCACCACGCGTTCATCCACCTCTTTTTGCTTGAGGGCGGCCAGCAGCAGGCGAATGGTGCCCAGGCGCTCGCTGTCCTTGGCGCGCATGGCGGTCTTCATGTCTTCGGTGATCTGGTCTTTGAGTGCTGACATTGGTGATGCTCCTGAAGCGAATGGGGTGGGGTGGCGCAGGGCGCCAAAAACACAAAAGCCCGCAGAGCGTCCTCGTGCGGGCTTTTTGTTGCCGTGAGGCGGTACTAAAGATTAGTACAGCTTTTTCGGCAATTGCATCGAGCGGATACGCTTGTAGTTGCGCTTGACGGCGGCTGCCTTCTTGCGCTTGCGCTCTGCCGTTGGCTTTTCGTAAAACTCGCGGGCGCGCAGGTCGGTCAGCAGGCCGAGTTTTTCAATGGTGCGCTTGAAACGGCGCAGAGCCACGTCGAAGGGCTCATTGTCTTTTACACGGATGGTGGTCATTGTTCAGTTGATCCAAAAGGTGCGCCTTAATTGATCTGATCAGGATCAGGCCAGGCGCGGGTTTGCTAGCAAAGCCTGAGATTATAGCATTGGACGAGGCCCCCACGGTCGTTCACTGCGTGTAACTCCCTGCCCCCCGAGGGGGCCGCCCGCCTGCGGCCCGGCGGAGCCGGTTCCGCGGCTCACGCTTGAAGGGGGAGTTCCTGTGCCGTTCGAAGGGCAGAGGTGTATTTTCGGCCGTTTTCGCCGGGAATTGAGAGGGTCTGACTCAGGTCGTTGCCCGGGCGGCCAAAGCTTGTGCGCAAGCGTGCGCCGAAGCCCATGCCCACTGGAAGTTGTAACCGCCGAGCCAGCCGGTGACGTCGACGATTTCGCCGATGAAATAGAGGCCTGGCTGCTTCGATTCCAGGGTCTGGGAGGATAAATCGCGGGTGTCTACGCCGCCAACTGTGACTTCGGCCTTTTTGTAGCCTTCGGAGCCGTTGGGGGTGAGCTCCCAGTCGGCCAGGCGTTGCGCAAGGGCCAGCAGGGCCTTGTCGGTGGCTTCGCTGATGGGGCGCTGCAGGGCCGGGTCCTGGCTGACCCAGGCGTCGGCCAGGCGGCTGGGCACGAGGGTGGCGAGTTCGTTGGCGATCAGTTTTTTGGAGGTGGCCTTGGCGCGCAGCAGCAGGGCCGGCAAATCCACGCCAGGCGCCAGGTTGATGCGGATGGGCTGGCCTTCGCGCCAGAAGCTGGAGATCTGCAGCACCGCCGGGCCGCTCAGCCCGCGGTGGGTGAAGAGCAGGTCTTCCGAAAAAACCACGGCCTTTTTGCGTTGCTTGGGTGTGGCATCCGCCGGGCTGGTTTCAATCAGCACCGGCAGCGCCAGGCCGGCCAGCTGGGCATAGGGCGCCCAGCCTTCACCATCGAAGGTCAGCGGCACCAGTGCGGCGCGCGGCTCCACCAGGCGCAGGCCGAACTGTTTGGCGATGCGGTAGCCGAAATCGGTGGCCCCTATCTTCGGAATGGAAAGCCCGCCGGTGGCGATGACCACCTGGGGCGTTTCAATCGCCCCCCGATCGCTCTCAATTTGATAGCTGCTCGCGCCTGTTCCGTCTGGGCTGGAGCCGTATTTGATGCTTTTTACGGCGCAGGGTTGCCAGCGCGTCACATGCCCGGCGTCGCACTCGGCCAGCAGCATGTTGATGATGTCTTCGGCCGAGCGGTCGCAAAACAGCTGGCCCTTGTGCTTTTCGTGAAAAGGGATGTTGTGGCGCTGCAGCAACTCGATGAAATCCTGCGGGGTGTAGCGCGACAGGGCGGAACGGCAGAAGTGCGGGTTCTCGCTCAGGAAGTTGGCCGGCGTGGCGTCACGGTTGGTGAAATTGCAGCGGCCACCGCCCGAAATCCGGATCTTCTCGGCGACCTTTTCGCTGTGGTCGACCAGCAGCACTTTCAGGCCGCGCTGGCCGGCCTGGGCAGCGCAGAACAGGCCGGCTGCACCCGCGCCGATCACGACCACATCGAATTGATGTGTCAAATCAGCCTCTGGGCCAATGTGAACGGGCGCAAGCAGCTATAAAAACCATAGCAAATCATCGGGCGCTTCAACCCTTCCAGGTAAAGGGAAACTTCAGCTGCTTGAGGAAGCCGTTCGGCACGTAGTCACCCAGCACGCCGTAGCGCTCAGGCCAGAGCCTGGTGCTTTTGACGGCGGTGCCGAAGAGGTAGTCGATGAAGGCGTAATGCGCCGAGTAATTGCGGTCCAGTGCTTCCTGGTCCTGGCTATGGTGCCAGTGGTGGAAGTTGGGTGTGACGATGACGTAGCGTAGCGGGCCGAGGCGCACGCTCACGTTGGCATGGTTAAAGACCGCCTGGAAACCGACGATCACGATGTAGGCGTCGATCACTTCCTTGGAAAAGCCCAGCACGTAAATGGGCGCGAGGATGAGCGTGCGGGTGATCAAGAGTTCCAGGATGTGCTGGCGCGACCCGGCGAGCCAGTCCATGCTTTTGGCGCTGTGGTGCACCGCGTGCAGGCGCCACAGCACCGGCACCTCGTGGTAGGCGCGATGCGTCCAGTACTGCACCAGGTCGGCCACCAGCACGATCAGCAACACGCCACCCCAGAAGGGCAGGCCCTGCACCCAGCCGCGTAGGCCGTCGTTGGCGGCCCAGCCGAAGAACTTGTGCACCAGCAAGTTGGTTGCCAGCAGCACAAAGCCCACGATCATGTGGTTGACGATGAAGTGGTGAAAGTCGGTTTGCCATTCGGCGCGAAACACCGGCTGCTCCTTGCGCAGCGCAAACAGCTTTTCAATGAAGATGAAGATCAGCGAGGAGCCCAGCAGGTCGAGGATGAACCAGTCCAGGCCGATGTAAGGCGTGTTGTCGGCGAAGTCGTTCACCGGCACCTTGTGCCCGCCCAGCAGCGCGGTGGCCACCACCAGCAAAAAGGCGGCACCGGCCAGCCAGCGCGAGCGGTTGAAGATGATGTTGACCAGCGAGATGCCGCCGGCAATCACCAGTGAGGTGAACATCACGATGCGGATCACGTCGACGTTGTAGCTTTTGCGCAGTTCCGGCGTGGTCAGGTATTCGGGAAAGTGAAAGGCCAGCACGCCCAGAAAGCACAGCACACCCAGGCTGAGGGCGATCACCCCGCTCATGAGGCCCTTGCCGCGGCGCAGTTCGCCGTGGCTTTCGGTCAGTTCGTTGAGTTTTTCAAGCACCGCGCATCCCTCTGTTGTTGTGTACTTCGGGAGTGTAGCTGCGCGTCCCGCCCGCAGAGCCTCGCGGGCCCCGAGGCTTACTGCTTCACGATGACCGGATGGATCGTGAACACGTTGGGGTTCTTCGGCTCCACGGTGACGCGCACCCAGTGAATCAGCGGGCTGCCGAAGGTCTGCAGGCGGGTGAGGTTGGCCAGCAGCTTGGCCGGGCTATACAGCGGCTTGTCGACCTTGAAGAAGTGCGTGTCGCCGTGCACCAGCAACACCTGGCCGGAGAACTGCTCTGTTTCGGCGATGACGCTGCTGATGAAGGTGCGGTAGCCGCTGACACCCGGCGCCTGGCTTTCGTCATTGCCCTCGGTTTCCGGCAAGTCAAAGCCCGGGTCGGCCTGGATCACCAGCACCAGGCCGCGCGCCTTGCCGGCCTTGGCCTGGGCGAAAGCCTCCTGCAGCCAGCGCACATTGGCCGCGTCGCGCTCGAGGTATTCGGCGTTGGAGGCTTCGCACTGGGCAGCGGTGCGCGCGCTTTTCTGCGTGCAGTCTTTTTCGTCCAGGATTTTGTTGTTGTTGCTGCCCGGTACGTTGAGTGTGGCAAACACGATGCCGCGGTGCGCAAAACGCGTGTTCTCGACGAATTTTTCGCCCAGCGGGGCCTGGTGAACCAGCGGCAGGGTGCGCTTGCCCAGGCTGCGCGCGGTCGGGAACATGGTTTTGCGCAGGTAGGCCAGGCGCTCCAGGCCGTCGTAACCGCCGTTGTTCAGGCGGTGGCAGTCCGTCCACTCGTTGTCGCCAGGCACGTAGACCACGGGTTTTTTCAACTCGCCGAACATGGTGAGCGCTGCCGCATAGATGTCGTCGGTGCATTTGGAACTGCCGTCCTTGATGTCGCCGTCGTAAATCGAGAAGGCGATGTCCGACTGGTTGATGCTTTTGAGCAGCGCTGGAATTTTCGGGTCGTCGTTGGCCTTTTGATAGGGCATGTCGCCCCACAGGCCGAATGAAAAACTTTGCGCTTGCGCAGAAACCACGCTGAGCGCCAGCAGGGCGCCTGCCAGAAAACGGTGAAACATGAAAGCTCCAGTCGAAAGACCGGGAGCTTAGGTACCGCGCGTGACAGCGGTGTGACGCGTGTTTTCTTCAGGCCACGCGAACTGAGGCGGGGTGCGCAGCTGCCAGCGCCACACCGCTGATCACGTCACCCACGACGATGACGGAGGGGCTGGCCATGCCGCCTTCGCGGATGGCACTGGCCAGTGCGCCCAGCGTGGTGGTGATGTGGCGCTGCGTGGGCAGCGAGGCACTCTGGATCACGGCCACCGGCGTGGCGGCGGGCAGGCCCGACAGCAGCTCGTCCTGAATGCGTTCGGAGCCGCTGACGCCCATGTAGATCACCAGCGTGAGACGGGCGCTGTGCGCCGTGGCGGCCAGTGCTTTCCAGTCGGTGCCCGTGTCGCCCGGCTTGGCATGGCCCGTGACAAACACCACGCCGTGCGCATGCTCGCGGTGCGTGAGCGGCACGCCCAGCGAGGTGACAGCGGCCAGGCCTGAGGTAATGCCGTTGATGACGTCGACCATGATGCCGGCGGCGCGCAGGTGCTCGACTTCTTCACCGCCGCGGCCGAAGATGAATGGGTCGCCGCCCTTGAGCCGCACCACGTCTTCGCCTTCACGGGCGGCCATCAGCATGAGCTTTTCAATAAAGGCCTGCGGCGTGGACTTGCAGCCGCCGCGCTTGCCTACGTACACAATGCGCGCCTCGGGCCGCGCAAACGCCACGATCTCGTCGCTGACCAGGTCGTCCACCAGCAGAACGGTCGCGCGCTGGATGGCCTTCAAGGCCTTGAGGGTCAGCAGTTCCGGATCGCCCGGGCCTGCACCTACCAATGTGACTTTTCCGTTGTTCATGGTCGTGAGGTGATTTGAGGAAGCAAACGCAAGATATGTTCCACCTGCTGCGCAATCGAAGGCGGCACAGGTACGTCGCCTGCGAGCACGGCGCGAATGTAGTCCGCCGTGGCGGCTGCGTCCACTGTTTTGGGAAAGTCGGGGATGGAGGCCAGCGTGCCGGCCTGGGTCTCTTGCAGAAGTGAGCGCTGCCCGCCGATAAAGGCGTCCATCTGCGGCATGCGGCGCGCGTCGGCCACCACTTCGCCTTCGGTGCCGCGCAGCAGCAGCGCATTGGCGCCCGTCAGCTCGAAGGTCTGCGCCATCGACACGGCGTATTCCGGGTGCGTGTAGCTGCTCACGACCAGGCTCTTGCCCAGGCAGGGTGTCATGATCTTGACCAGGCTGTGCGCCGGGTTGCGCAGGCCTACGGCGCGGCGCACGTCCAGGAGGCGCTTTAACGCAGGCAGCAGCAGCTCGGTCGGGGCAAATGCCACTTCGCCGTTTGCTATCTTATTAATAGCGCCTCGCGCTCGTATGTCAAGGGCCAGGAGCACTTCTGATGCAAAAACCCGGCTCGATTCGGTGGGTGTGCCGTGTATCAGCACCGGAACGCCTTCACGCGCCAGCAGCAGCGCCAGCAGCGGCGTGAGCACCGGCAGCTTGCGGGCGCCGTTGTAGCTGGGCAGCACCACCGTGGGGCTGTCGCCGGCGGGCAGGTGATTGAGACGCTGGTGCAGCGCATCGAGGAAACCCGCCATCTCTTCGGGAGTTTCACCCTTGATACGCATGGCCAGGCAAAAGCCGCCGATTTCCAGATCAGTCACGGTGCCGTCGAGCACCTGGCCCATCAGGTCGGTGGCCTGCTCGCGCGACAAGGCACGAGCGCCGTCCTTGCCGCGACCGATTTCCTTGATGTATTGGCTAATGCCCATAAGCGTGATTGTCCGCTAACGCAGATAACTTTTCGTTATGAACTTAAGCCAGCTGCCGGATCGGGATGACGGTACGAGGCGTTGAGGCCCCAGCGTCGTTGCGCGATGACCGCACCCGGCGCTTGAGTTCCGGGACGCACGAACCGCAGTTGGTGCCGCATTTGAGCGTGCCCTGCAGCGAAGCCAGCCGTTCTTCGTCGGTGCCCAGGTGACCTGCGCCGCCGCCGCCGGCCGCCAGCAAAGACAGGTGCTCGTCGATGGCCATGTCGCTGACGTTAAAGCAGGTGCACACCGGCTTTCCGCGCGATTGCACCGCCACTGGCGGCTTGGCGCCGGGCAGCAGCAACAGGCGTCCATACGATTGCGCGGCCAGCTCGTCCTGCAGCAGGGTTTTGACCCAGGCTTGGGCGCTGGTGTCGCCCGCCAGCACAAAGCCTGCGAGGTGGGCGTCGCCTTCGCTGCGCACCAGGCGCATGGTGCGTCGCTGGCCTTTTTTGCGATCGACATAGCGCAGCACGTCGGCGCTGTCCAGGCCGAGGATGCGTTCCAGTGCGGCCAGCATCTCGTCGGGTGGCGTCTCGTGGCTGGCGGCGCGGAACAGCACACCCGTGCGTTCGCGGCTGCGGTCAGCCAGCGGTGTGTTGTTGGAAAACGGCACACAACTAGTGAAAGGAAATTGCGCCATCAAAGGCTTGAGCTGCTCGCGTGCTTTCAGTGCATCGCCTTCCGGCAGCCAGGCCATGGCCAGCAGCGTCCACGGCATTTCGGCCCTGAGAATTTTGACCGCGGCATGCTTGAGCTCAGGCTGCTTTGAGCTGGGGCAATAAGCCGAGGTGGTGAGCGCATTGACACCTGCCAGCGGCGTGCCGCCGGTCGACTGGCCGCTCAAATACTCTTCGCCCCAATGCATGGCGATAAAAGCCTGGCTCACCGCCACCTCGGGAGAGGCCTGCAGCGGCACCACGATGGAGCCGCGCTTGGAGGTGACATACACCAGGTCGCCATCTTTCAGCAGGCGCCGCGCCATATCCTGTGCATTCATTTGCACGCAGGGCTCGGCCACGTGGCCGAACAGGCGTCCCAGCGTGCCGGTGCGGCTCATGCCGTGCCACTGGTCGCGCAGCCGGCCGGTGGTGAGCGAAAACGGGTAACGTGATTCGCGCGGTTCGGCCACCGGCTTGTAGACGGTGTTGACAAAGCGGGCCTTGCCGTCGGGCGTGGGAAACACGCCGTCTTCATAGAGCCTGACCTTGCCCGATGCATCGCCAGTCTTGAAGGGCCACTGCTGCGGCCCGGCGTCGAGCAGTGCGTAGCTCAGGCCGGTGATGTCGAGGTCGCGGCCGCGGGTGGATTCGCGGTGCTCGTTCCAGATGGTTTCTGCGCCCGATGCTTCGTCGGCCAGCGTATAGGGGAAGAGGGTGACACCGGCCGCCGCACGGCTGGGCAGCAACTTCTCAAGCCGTTGCGCAAAGTCCACCGCAATCGACCAGTCATGGCGCGTCTGGCCCGGCGCAGCCACGGCCGGCCGCACGCGGCTGATGCGGCGTTCGCTGTTGGTCACCGTGCCGATTTTTTCGCCCCAGGTCGTGGCCGGCAGCAGCAGGTCGGCGTAGTCGCAGCTCGACGTGGTGGAAAAGGCCTCCTGCACGATCACCAGTTCGGCGCGCTCCATGGCGCGGCGCACCGTGGCCTGGTCCGGCATCGACTGAGCCGGGTTGGTACAGGCAATCCACAGCGCCTTGATTTCGCCGTCCGCCGCGGCCTGGAACATTTCAACAGCTGTCTTGCCCGGTGTCTCTGGCACAGAGGGGATGCCCCACAGCGCAGCAACTTCGGCGCGGTGATCGGGGTTGGCCAGGTCACGGTGTGCGCTCAGCAGGTTGGCCAGGCCGCCCACTTCGCGCCCGCCCATGGCATTGGGCTGCCCCGTCAATGAAAAAGGGCCGGCGCCTGCTTTGCCGATCTGGCCGGTGGCCAGGTGGAGGTTGATGAGTGCGGCATTCTTGGCGGTGCCGCTGCTGGACTGGTTCAGGCCCTGGCAGTACAGGCTCAGCGTGGTGGCCGAGGTGGCGAAGAGTTTGGCCGCGGCCAGCAGGTCTTCTTTTTTGATGCCGCAGGTCTCGGCCACCAGGTCGGGCGTGTAGTCGCGCACCGTAGCCTTGAGCGCGTCAAAGCCCGTGGTGTGCGCCGCAATGTAGGCCGCGTCAACCCAGCCTTCCCACAGCATGATGTGCAGCATGCCGTTAAAGAGCGACACATCGGTGCCCGGCTGTATGCCGAGGTAGAGGTCCGCGATCTCGGCCGTGTCGGTGCGGCGCGGATCGCAAAAAATGATCTTCATCGACGGATTGGCCGCCTTGGCGTCTTCAATGCGGCGAAACAGGATGGGGTGCGCGTAGGCCGTGTTGCTGCCGACAATGAAAATGCACTGCGCGTGGTTCACGTCGTCGTAGCAGGCAGGCGGCGCGTCCGCGCCCAGCGTCTGCTTGTAGCCCGCCACCGCGCTGCTCATGCACAGGCGCGAGTTGGTGTCGACGTTGTTGGTGCCGATCAGGCCCTTGGCCAGCTTGTTGAAGACGTAATAGTCTTCCGTCAGCAATTGGCCTGAAATGTAAAAACCGACCGCATCGGGCCCATGCTCGCGGATGATCTGCGCAAAGCTTTCGCTGGCAAAACCAAGCGCGTTGTCCCAGGACACCGGCTTGGGCACCTCATGGCGGTGCTCGCGCCGCATCGGCTGCAAGAGACGTGTCTGCCGCGTGACCGACGCTGTTGCGGTGAGTGCCAGCGTCGAGCCCTTGGTGCACAGCCGCCCGAAATTGGCCGGGTGATCCGGGTCACCGCGTACCCCAGTGATTTCGTCGCCCTGCGACTCAATGATGACACCGCAGCCGACACCGCAATAAGGGCAGGTTGACCGCGTTTCAGCCATGGTGAACGAAGCTGCGGCTGCGGTATTTACAGTTCATCGCAAAGCGATCAACAGCGCAAGCTGTTAGATCGCAGCCGACACCGCAATACGGGCAAGTTGATCGGGTATCAGTCATGAATGTTCAGGGAGCCTTCGCGTTTATTCCGGTGATGCGGCTTATGCCGTGTGAGGCGCCTGCACGCTGAAGCTCTCATCACCCAATGCGCCACTGGTTGCACCCGGGCCGGCGCGAGGCGGCTGCAAATCCAGCGCCAGCGTGTCCAGCTCGACAGCGTTCAGGAAGACCTGGCCCGTTTCCACCTTGCAGGTGAATTTGGGCGTACAGCCTTCGTCGGGCTGCTTGGCGCAGCCGTCCGCCAGGCCGATGGTCCAGTTGTGCAGGGGGCAGGCCACGCTGGTGCCAAACACGATGCCCTGCGACAGCGGGCCGCCCTTGTGCGGGCAGCGGTCAAGCAAGGCAAACACCTGGTCCTGGTCAGTGCGGAACACGGCCACGTCAATACCTTTTGCGCGTGACACACGGCGCGAGCCGAGCACCGGGATGTCGGTGACCAGGCAGATTTTTTTCCATTCAGACATAGTGATCTCTCAATTCGGGCTTAAGACGGGCAGCCGGTCAGGCGGGCGTGAGTTTTTCAAACTGGCGGGCGTCCACGGACGCTTCTTTCAGGTCGAACCAGGGGTCCGGTTCGCCGTCCAGCGCAAACTGCAGCTGCTCCCACAGCGCCTTGCGGCCTTCATGGTCTTCCAGGATTTTTTTCTTCACATAGTCCAGGCCGACACGGTTCACGTAATGCACTGTGCGCTCGAGGTACCAGCCTTCCTGGCGGTAGAGCTCGCAGAAGGCGCCGGTGTATTCGAGCACCTCGGCCGCCGTCTTGAGCTTGGTGAAGAAGTGGGCCACTTCCGTCTTGATGCCGCCGTTGCCGGCGATGTACATCTCCCAGCCAGAGTCAACGCCGATGATGCCGACGTCCTTGATGCCGGACTCGGCGCAGTTGCGCGGGCAACCGCTCACGGCAAACTTGACCTTGTGCGGTGCATACATGCGCCACATGGCACGCTCCAGGTCTTTGCCCATCTGCGTGCTGTCCTGCGTGCCCATGCGGCACCATTCGCTGCCTACGCAGGTTTTCACCGTGCGCAGGGCCTTGGCGTAGGCGTGACCGGACGGCATGCCGATGTCTTTCCAGACGTTCTGCAGGTCTTCCTTTTTCACGCCCAGCAAGTCGATACGCTGCCCACCGGTGACCTTCACGGTCGGGATCTTGTATTTGTCGACCGCGTCGGCAATGCGGCGCAACTCGCTGGCCGTGGTTTCGCCGCCCCACATGCGCGGGATGACGCTGTAGGTGCCGTCTTTCTGGATGTTGGCGTGGCTGCGTTCGTTGATGAAGCGGCTTTGCGGGTCGTCCTTGGCCTGTTTGGGCCAGGTGCTGATCAGGTAGTAGTTGACGGCCGGGCGGCAGGTGGCGCAGCCGTTGGGCGTCTTCCAGTCCAGGAACTTGAAGGTGTCAGAAATGCTGAGCAGCTTGTTGGCGCGTATGGCGTCGCGCACCGCCTGGTGACCGTGGTCGGTGCAGGCGCACATGGCCTTGAGCTTGGGCGTGGCCGAGTAGTCGCCACCGGCGGTGAACATCAGGATCTGCTCGACCAGCCCGGTGCAGGAGCCGCAGGACGCGCTGGCCTTGGTGTGCTTGCGCACTTCATCGAGCGTGAACAGGCCCTTTTCCTTGATGGCCTTGCAGATGGTGCCCTTGTTGACACCATTGCAGCCGCAGACTTCCGCATCGTCGGCCATCAGCGCCGCCTTGTTCTGGCCTTCGTGGCCGGCGTCGCCGAGGTTGGACTCGCCGAAGATCAGCTTGTCGCGGATGTCGCTGACATTGCGGCCGTCACGCAACAGCTTGAAGTAGTAGCTGCCGTCCACGGTGTCGCCGTAAAGGCAGGCGCCGATGAGTTTGTCGTCCTTGATGACGAGTTTTTTGTAGACGCCGCCGAAGGGGTCGCTCATCACGATTTCTTCAGCGCCGTTGCCGCCCATGAATTCGCCGGCGCTGAACAGGTCAATGCCGGTGACTTTCAGTTTGGTGGACGTGAGCGAGCCGGAATAACGGCCTATGCCGAATTGCGCCAGGTGGTTGGCCGCTACCTTGGCCTGTTCGAACAGCGGTGCCACCAGGCCATAGGCGATGCCGCGGTGGGCTGCACATTCGCCGACCGAATAGATGCGCGCATCGGTGACGGTCTGCATGGTGTCATTGACCACGATACCCTTGTTGCAATGCAGGCGCATGGATTCCGCGAGCTGCGTGTTCGGCCGGATGCCGACCGCCATGACCACGAGGTCAGTGGCCACTTCCGTGCCATCCTTGAATTTGATCGCGGTCACGCGGCCGTCTTCACCGCCCACCAGTTCCTGCGTCTGCGCGCCGATCATGAACTTGAGGCCGCGGTCTTCCAGAGATTTCTGCAGCAGCTTGCCTGCCACGTCGTCAAGCTGGCGCTCCATCAGCCAGGGCATGACGTGCACCACGGTGACTTCCATGCCGCGCAGCATCAGGCCGTTGGCCGCTTCCAGGCCCAGCAGGCCGCCGCCGATGACCACCGCTTTTTTGTACTTCTGGGCTGTGGCGATCATCTCGTTGGTGTCGGCGATGTCGCGGTAGGCAATCACGCCCTTGAGGTCTTTGCCGGGCACCGGCAGGATGAAGGGGTTGGAGCCGGTGCACATCAGCAGGCGGTCGTATTCCTCTTCGGTGCCGTCTTCGGCGCGGACCACGCGCTTGATGCGGTCCACTTCAACCACTTTTTTGCCGGCATGCAGCGTGATGTGGTTGTCCTTGTACCAGTCCCAGCTGTTCAGCACGATTTCGTCGAGCGTCTGCTCCCCGGCCAGCACGGGGCTGAGCAGGATGCGGTTGTAGTTGGGATGGGGCTCGGCGCCGAAGACTGTGATGTCGTAGAGGTCGGGGGCGACCTTGAGCAGCTCCTCAAGGGTGCGAACGCCGGCCATGCCATTGCCGACCATCACCAGTTTTGATTTTTTCATGGGGCTACTCCAGATTGATTCGATGTCATGTTCAAGGTCCAATGTGCAAGCGTCATGCCACGGCGAACGCGGCAGCAGATGAGCAACGGGCGGGATGGGCGCGGTGAATGGCCTCGGCGCCAGGATGAGGCGCAGCAACGCAGCGGTAGTTCGCGAACACCAGCGGATCTGTCTGATTTGTCAAAAATTGAGTGGAAATCATGATGCTCTCTCCCGGAAACAGGGATCCGGGCTGTCAACCCGGTATGAGGCACACCATTACGCACGTCGTTGTGCGCAGAACCCGCAGTGCATTCGCTAAGGTTGGGCGCGTCGTTACGCCCGCTGCAAATGACGCAAGACTTGTGCCATATCATTGGGATCCGCAGCTTTCCCGGCACCGACGTGGCGGTGGCATGGCCTGCGACTTGCGAACCATGTCGCTGTTCCCCGCTTAACCCCTTGATTTGTATGACCTCCGCATTGGTAAATCTGAATGGCCCCGGTGGCGCACATTCCCTGGTTTCAGACCTGGAAGCAGCTGGCATCCAGGTGCTGGGGCCTGTCGGTGAGCGCAGCAAACTGGTGCAGGAAGTGCTTCGGCAGGCCCCCGATGTGGTGATTTGCCATGACCCGCTTCCGGGTGATGAGCTTTTCAAGGCCTTGCAACTGGTGGCTGACACGGCGCCGTGTCCCGTCATTATTTTCACCAGCGACACAGACGCGGGAAAGATCACACGGGCCATCGAGGTAGGTGTTCATGCCTATGTGGTCAACGGTTACGGTGCGCAGCGCCTGCGGCCCCTCATTCACCTCGCCAAGGCGCGTTTTACCCGCGAGCAGGCCCTGCATGCCCAGGTGCAGGAGGCCGCCAGCCGGCTTGAAGAGCGCAAGGCGGTGGACCGGGCCAAAGGTATTTTGATGCGGGCCAGGCAGATGTCGGACGACGACGCTTTCCACATTTTGCGGACCGCCTCCATGCATACCAACCAGCGGCTGGGGCAGGTGTCGGAGCACATCATCCATTCGGCGCGCTTCGCCGAGGATGTCAACCGTTCCGGCCAGTTGCGCATGCTGTCGCAGCGGCTGGTCAAGCTTGCCCTTTTGCAGCTGGCGGGTGTGCAGGCCACCCGGGCCAAAGAGCTGCTGAAGGAGTCGGTGCTGCGCATCGACGCCAACCTGGTCTCACTGGGGAAAAGCCTTTCGCAGCCCACATTTGGAGACCTGCTGGCGCAGGTGTCCATTACCTGGGGGCGGCTCAAGATTGCCCTTCAGGACACGCCCACCGCTGGCAGCATGGCTCACCTGGATGAACTGGCAGACCTGCTTTTGCAGGATGCCGAGCGCATGACCGGCAGCCTGGAGAGCGCCGGCGCAATGCCGCCACTGCAGATGCTGAACCTCGCGGGCCGGCAGCGCATGCTGAGCCAGCGTTTTGCCAAATATGCCCTGCTCAGGGCCACGGGCGGCAAGGCAACGCTGGCCCGCAGCGAGACCGGCATGGCCGAATCCCAGGCGGCATTCGAGCGGGCCTTGCAGTACCTGAACGACATTCCGCTGACCAGCAAGGACATCCGCCAGTCGCTGGACCGGGCGGCCATCAGCTGGCAGCACATGCGCGAGGGCGCGCTTGCCATGGACAAAGATCCCAGGCGCCTCGAGAGCCTGGCAACAGCCAGCGAAGACCTCCTCGACGTCTTTGAGCAGCTGTCGGCCCAGTACGAACACAGCATGCAAATGCTGGTGGGCTAGGGCCTGCACGCCGGTCGTGCATTGTTGCGATGCACCAAATTCGGGCATTAAACTTGCTTATCTTGGTGCATGGCATTTGATCTGGACATTGGCTTCGCAACACTTGCGGGCCGCAAGAACACCAACGAAGACTTTTGTGCTGCGATGCTGCCCGAGGCGGGGCAGGAGGGCATGGGCTCCATCGTGGCGATCGCTGATGGCGTGAGCACAGGCGGCATGGGCCGGGAGGCGGCACAGACCACTGTGACGAGCCTGGTCCGCGACTACTACGGCACGCCCGAAACCTGGGACACCACGGTGGCCCTGGACCGCATCATCGGGGCGCAGAACGCCTGGCTGGCGGGTATCAACCAGCGCCGCAGTCCGACCATGGGCCTGACCACCCTCACGGCGCTGGTGCTGCGCGGGCAGTCGTACACGCTGGCGCATGTCGGCGATTCGCGGGCCTATTTGCTGCGCGGCGGCAAAACCCAGCAGCTGACGCACGACCATGCAGTCAATCACCCGGACTTTCGGCACCAGTTGCTGCGTTCAGTGGGCGCAGAGGACCATGTGGTGGTGGACTACATGCAGGGTGACTTGCAGGTCGGCGACGTTTTTGTACTGCTGACGGATGGCGTGCATGGCGTGGTGCGTGATGTGCGGCTGCAGGGTTTTGCCGATCTTGAGGCGTCTGCCGACGCCCAGCTTGCAAGCCAGAACCTGGTTGAGGCGGCCCTGGCGGCTGGCAGCAACGACAACGTGACGGCCGTGGTGGTGCGGGTGCGCGGCTTGCTCGACGCAACACTGCAGGACGTCAACCGCATTGCGCAGACCCTGCCCATCCCGCCCCGCCTGAAGGTGGGCGATGTAATGGACGGCCTGAGTGTGACGGCGCCGGTGGCCGACAACGGCATCAATGTGCTGTATCAGGTGCGCGATCCCGCTACGCGCGTGCTGTATGCCCTCAAGACGCTGAACCCGGCCCGGTCGCACGACGAAGAAGAACGCGCCATGCTGGCCCACGAGGCCTGGCTGGCCCTGCGCATGCAGTCGGGCAGGGCGGCAGGGCATCTGGTGAACCTGCATGACCGCCTGCCGAACGGCCAGGAGCGCAGCGCGTTTTACCTGCTCTATGACTGGCACAGCGGCGAGACACTGCAGCAGCAACTGGACCGCCGCCACAAATTCAGCGTAGAGCAGGTGCTGGGCGTTGCCACCCAGGCCGCGCGGGCCTTGGGCCGGCTGCACCGGCAGTGCGTAATCCACCGTGACATCAAGCCCGCCAATTTGCACCAGGGTGAAGACGGCGTGCTGCGGCTGCTGGACCTCGGCGTGGCGTTGAGCGGGCGCGAGCCCGAAGCGATGCGAAAGCTGCACGCCGGTACTCCCAGTTTTATCAACCCCGAGCAATGGGGCTTCAGCGCAAGCAGCGCAGATGGGCCGGAGGAACTGCCTGATGCGCAAAGCGATTTGTTCGCGCTGGGTGTGACGCTGTACCAGTTGCTGACCGCGCGCCTGCCGTATGGCGAAGTGCTGCCCTACCAGGCCGGCCGGTATTACCGCGACCCGGTGGCACCCAGCCGCATCAACCCCGAAGTGCCGATCTGGCTGGACCATATCGTGCTTAAAGCGGTGGCGCGCGACAAGCGCCGGCGCTTTGAAACGGCTGAAGAATTGTTGCTGGCGCTGGAAAGGGGCGCCTCGCGGCCGCTGACGGCACCGCAGGCCACGCCTTTGATTCAGCGGGATCCTGTGATGCTGTGGAAGTTGTTGCTGGGTGTGAGTGTGCTGGTCAATGTGTTGTTGATTTATTGGTTGCTGTTTTTGCCGAGGTAGGGTGATTGAGTATTGAATTGGCCCCTGGGGCAATGGGGACGGGCGCAAGCAGCTATTGAATTGATAGCGGACTTTTTTTGGGGTTGTTGTTGGTTTGATGGAGGCGCTCTCGTCTGAATCCTGCTGGCCGGGCAACCCCGGCCAGCGGCCTCAGCTAAAGGCGCATCCTCAAGCAGTCCTCGCCCGTCCACCTTTCTCCGCCCAGGTCCGTGTCCACCGAATCTGCATCACCCGCAGCATCACCAGCATGCCCAGCGACAGCGCCGCAAAGAAGAAGAACCCCCACATATAAGTGCCCGCATACTGCTTGGAGATACCCATGGCGTTGGGCACCAGGCCGCCGCCCAGTGCGCCGATTTCCCCAATCATGGAGCCAGCCACCGCGGTAGCCAGGGGCCAGCGCAGCGGTACCAGCTGAAAAAGGGCGCCATTGCCAGCACCCAGCGCGGCAAAGCACAGCATGACCAGCAAGGTGGTGGCCACGAGGGATTTGCTGGCCAGGCCGCATGCCACGAGCGTGGCGGCAATCGTCAGCAGCACGACGCTCAAGGTATTCACGCCGCCCCAGCGGTCCGAGATCCAGCCGCCGAAGATGCGAAGTGCTGCGCCCATGAAAGCTGCCAGCATCGACAGCTGCCCGGCCTGCACCTTGCTGACGCCGAACTGGTCGTAGTAGTAGGAAGGCAAAAACGTCGCCAGCCCGATGAAGCCGCCAAAACTCACGGCGTAGATCAGGCTGAAAGCCCAGCCGTCTTTTTCAAACAGGCAGGCCACATGTTCGCGCAGGGTGGCATGGCTGTCTACATCATCAGGTTCTTTGGCGAAAAGGATCATCGCAATCAGCGGCAGCAGCATGGCCACGGCGGCAATGCCGTAAACCGACTGCCAGCCGAAGCGCTGCGCCAGCGCGGGCGCAACGAGCACAGAGACGGCGGTGCCCACGTTGCCCGCACCGACCAGGCCCATGGCCAGGCCCTTGTAACGGGGAGGGAAGGAGCCGGAACCCAGGCTGAGCGCCACGCCAAAACTGGCGCCGGCAATGCCCAGCAGCACGCCCATGGCCAGCAGGCTGCTGTAGGAGTCGACCACAAAATAGCCGAACAGCAGAGCCACCATGATCAGGCCCATTTCGACCAGCGTGGCATTTTTGCGGCCTATGTACTGGGCCAGCACGCCCAGCGGGAAGCGCATCAGAGCGCCGGCGAAGATGGGAACCGACAGCATCACGCCTTTTTGCGTGGGCGAAAGGTTATAGGTCTCCGAAATGAAAGGCGCCATGGCGCCGTTCATGACCCAGATGCAACAGGAAAAAGCGAAGTAAAAAAAGGCCGCACCCAGTGTGGGTGCGTGGCCAGCCTTGAGAAAATTACGGAACCCCGCCATGGTGCAAGCTCTTTCTGTGAAGATGTTCGATTCACAGAATCAGTGCGAAAAGCGTGCCACCTTGGGGCGCGCAAAACGCACCCTTGCAGCGCAATTCAGGATCGTTGGCCTGATTATTTTGGTGCGCCGCACAAATAACGTGCATGCCGCCTCAGGGCATTGCTCTCAGTTCTTGAGTACGCAGCCTCAGTTTTTTCGATCCATGTCGACGCAGACCATTGCCGCATAGTGGTTCCAGCGCAAGGTGATGACATAGGGGCGCTTGCGTACCCGGGCTTTCATGCCTTGGGCGCCCTGTAGTTTGATCGGCACTGAAATCTGCAGCTCAGACCCCAAAGCCTTGCGCGCATTGCCTGCCAGCGTATTGGCGATTTCACCCACTGCATCAAGCAGGTTGCCATCGCTCAGGTCGGTTTCATGCTGGAGCAGCAAAATCTCGCGCACCAGCTTCCCCGGCATGGACACCACCACATGTCCGTTGTGGCTTCCGGAAAAGGTGACGATGCCGTTGAATTCAAAGGCTTCGATATCGCCGGTGCCGAGATAGGCCGAGGTGATCTGCGGTTCCTGCCGGGTCGTGATCTTGAGGTAATGCCGGATGGAATCGACAAAGAGCTTGAGGTCGTTTTCGTTCAGTGTGGCCATAACAATGTCCTTAGCGCACGTCTGCAACGTCGAGCAGTGCAATCTGCAGCTCTTCGTCGGTAAAGGGTTTGGCGACGAATCCGCGGGCGCCCAGCTTGAGCGCCTGGATGGCTGTCGATTTGTCGCTGAGGGCGCTGACCACCAGTATCTTGATGGACGGGTCGAACTTCAGCAATGCGGTGATGCATTCAATGCCGTCCATCTCGGGCATGGTCAGGTCCATGGTGACGACCTCGGGCCGGGTCGCCCGGGCCAGCCGCACGGCTTCAAGGCCGTTTTTGGCCAGGCCTGCGAGCACCACGCCCTTGATGCCGCCGTTTTGCACCACTCGCGAAATCCGGGTCCGGATCATGTTGGAGTCGTCAACAATCAGCAGTCGCATGGAGAAGCTCCTGTGTGGGGTTTGTGATGGCCATTGCTGGATTGCTTCAGGAAAATTCAGGAAAAAGAAACCTTGAATTCGGTGTGCTGGCCGGGCGTGCTGGAGAGCAGCAGGCGCGCGCCGAGACTCTGAACGTTGGATTGCACCAGATCCAGGCCCACGCCGCGGCCTGCGTGGCGGGAGGTGGCGCCGGCCGTGGAAAAGCCCGGCTTGAAAATATGCGCAACGATCTGCTGCTCGCTGAAGCTTTGCAGCTGCTCTGACGTGTACCAGCCCAATTCAAGCAGACGGCGGCGAACGTCGGCCGCGTTCAGGCCCGCGCCGTCGTCGCGCACGCTGAGCTGCCACTGGCCGTCTTCGTTCCGGGTGAGGTTGACGGCAATCCGCCCGGCCTCCGCCTTGCCTGCAGCGCGCCGCACGGAGGGAGCTTCCACGCCGTGCACCACGGCGTTACGCAGCAGCTGGATGGCGATTTCGCGTAGCAGGTTCATCTTGTCGGCCGGCATGTCCTGGGCACTGCCCATACGCACCTCGGCATCCACACGTTTGCCGCAATCGGTGCCGACCTCGTTCGCCAGCTGGGTCAGCACGGCGTTCAGTCCTTGCGATGCGGAACCGTCCGGGGCGGGCGTCGTGTCACCGCCTGAGCGCTTCTGGCCCAGCGCCTTGAAGGCGCCAACCTTGGCAAGCAGGTCCTCGAGCGGCAAAGGCAGGGCCAGCAGGGCGTCGCCTGTAGCGGCGCCGTTGTCCTTGAGCTTTTGCAACTCGCTTTCGAACTGATGGGCCAGTGTGGCCAGGATTTCCAGCCCGAGCGATGCTGCGTCACCCTTGAAGGCGTGGATGCGGCGGTAGGCGCCGTCCACAGCTTTGAGCACCTGGACTTCCGAGGCGGCCGATGAAGTGCTTCGCAGCAGGTCGTTGACTTCCAGCAGGGACGCTTCGGCTCGCTCTACAAAGGCGCGCATCATGGCCGGCTCAGTCTCGAAAGCCTTGAGCATCATGGACAGCTCTTTTTGCGAGCGCTGGCGTTCGCCGGTCAACCGGGCCTGCAGCTCGACCTTT
This sequence comes from Polaromonas sp. P1_E11, assembly GCF_056405995.1. Classification (NCBI taxonomy): domain Bacteria; kingdom Pseudomonadati; phylum Pseudomonadota; class Betaproteobacteria; order Burkholderiales; family Comamonadaceae; genus Polaromonas; species Polaromonas sp. P1_E11. Next base: position 660,527 of record NZ_JBFUBA010000001.1, on the reverse strand, counting down.
TGCGTGATGTCCTGCACGGTAACCAGCAGGTGCCGCACGGTGTTGCCGTCCTGCACCCGGTTGAAATGGAACGAAAGGTAGCGCTTGGTGTCCTGCCCCAGCCGGTTCCTGACGGTGAGTTCCACCTCCGACAGCGGGTTGATGCCCTGGATCAGCTGCTCCTTGACGTGTGGAGAGAACAGCAACTCGACATAGTCCCGCGCATCGGTCAATGCCTTGTCGGAAACCAGGGTGGACAGCTGGTAGAAAAAGTTTTGCCCTGGCGCCAGCGTTTTGCCGAACAGTGCGTGGGTCGAACGGGACAACTGGGAGCCGAGCTGGTGCTGGGGCGTCAGCAGGAACAGGCCTTCGCGCACGCTGGCGAGAATTTCCCGGTTTTCTTCGGTGGCAGCTTCAATCGCGGCGTCTGAAGTTTTGAGGCGGCGCAGGAACTTGAACAGGATGAAGGCGAAATTCAGCAGTGCCAGCACGATGCCGCCGGTTTGCACCATGCGCAGCACGCTGGCTCGCGAAGCGCCTATCTGCTGTGTTTCGGTCACGAAGTCGTTGGCCGCGCCCAGCAGCTGGATGTTGTAGGTCTGGCTGTAGGCCAGCGCGGCGGCCAATTCCTGCTGCGTGAAGTTGTCGCCCGCCAGCAGCGGCTGGAGCAGGGCGAAGTAGGGCTTCCACAGCGCATCCACCTTGTCCTCCAGCTCGCGGCCCCGGCTGGACACCACCGGCTCCAGGTAGACCGGTTTGCCGTCGCCGCCGGGAATGGTGCCGCCTTCGCGAAACGCGACGTGGGAGGCCTGGAAGATCTTTGCGCCCGAACGCAGCTCGGCCAGCGTCTCGGGCTTGTAAGGCGTGCCGGCGACCCGCATGGCGTCGAGTTCGAGCAGGGTGCGTGCAACACGCTGCGAAACATAGCGCTGGCGGCCGGAAAGGTTGATGGCCACGGTGTCCTGGTCGATCTTGAACGAGGTGTAGAAGTTCAGGACCAGCACCCCCAGGTCAAACAGCAGGAAAAGCGCGACCGCGATGATGATTTCACGGTACTTCCCTAGCGAGGCGAGGCCGCTCGAGCGCGCAGGCCGTGTGCTAGCCGGTGCGCCATGGGCGATTCTGTCGGCGCCGGGGATTGGCAAAACTGCAGACATTAAAAACCTCCCTTTGAAAATCCCGGAGCGGCTCGCTTGCCGCTTTTCCGGGTTGGCCTTTTCAGGCCGCTTTTTCGACGTGGCCCTGGCGGGTGTAAAGGAAATCGATGACGGCCTTGCGGTAGCCCAGGTAACGGATGTCTTCGGCCAGCGCCACGCGGGAACGCGGGCGGGGCAGCTCCACCGGCAGCACCTCGCCGATCGTGGCGGCGGGACCGTTGGTCATCATCACAATGCGGTCGCTCAGAAGAACCGCTTCGTCGACATCATGGGTCACCATGACGACCGTGCTTTGCGTGGTGGCAACGATTTGCAGCAGTTCGTCCTGCAGCTTGGCGCGGGTCAGGGCGTCAAGGGCGCCGAAAGGCTCGTCCAGCAGCAACACCTTGGGTTCCATCGACAGCGCGCGTGCAATGCCGACGCGCTGCTTCATGCCGCCCGAAATCTCGCCGGGACGTTTTTGCGCCGCCGGCGTCAGCCCGACCATGGCCAGTGCGGCGTCGGTGCGGGCCTTGAGTTGGGCCTTGTTTTCAGTGGCTGCAAAAACCCGCTCGACGGCAAGGTAAACGTTCTCGAAGCAGGTGAGCCACGGCAACAGCGAATGGTTCTGGAATACGACGGCTCGTTCGGGGCCGGGACCGGCGATTTCGCGGTTGGCGCACAGCAAGCTGCCTTCGGTGGGCGTGGTCAGGCCGGCAATCAGGTTGAGCAGCGTGGATTTGCCGCAGCCTGAATGGCCGATCAGTGTGACGAACTCGCCCTTGGCTACCGTGAGGTTGATGTTCTGCAGTGCGCAGAACGGCCCCTTTTTGGTCTTGAAAGTTTGCTCGACGCCCTGGATCTCGATGTATTTGGTGGTGAAGGATGTCATGGCTTGGTTCCTCTCTAGATCAGTTCTTGACTTCTTCAAACGTGAAGGCCGTGGCCAGCTTGATCAGTGCGAACTCCAGCACCAGCCCGACGATGCCAATTACAAAGATCGCGATGATGATGTTCTTGACGTTGAGGTTGTTCCACTCGTCCCAGACCCAGAAGCCGATGCCGACGCCGCCGGTCAGCATCTCGGCCGCGACGATGACGAGCCAGGCGGTGCCCACGGCAAGGCGCACGCCGGTCAGCATGTAAGGCAGTACGGCGGGAAAGAGGATCTTGGTGACGATCTTCCACTCGCTGAGGTTGAGCACACGCGCCACGTTCATGTAGTCCTGGGGCACGCGCTGCACGCCGACTGCCGTGTTGATGATCATCGGCCAGATGGAGCAGATGAAGATGGTCCAGATGGCTGCGGGGTTGGCGCCCTTGAAGACCAGCAGACCAATCGGCAACCAGGCCAGCGGCGAGACCGGGCGCAGCAGGCTGATCAGCGGGTTGAACATGCGGCTCAGAAAGTTGAAGCGCCCGATCATGAAGCCGACCGGGATGCCGACGACAGCCGCCATGCCGAAGCCCATGGCCACGCGCTTTAGCGAAGACAGCACGTTCCAGCCCACGCCCTGGTCGTTAGGCCCCTTGCTGTAGAACGGATCACTGAAGATCTGCACCGCCTGCACAAAGGTGTCTTTGGGCGAGGGAATGCTGCCGGCCGTGCCCATGAAAACCAGTTCCCAGATCAGCACCAGCAAACCCAGGCCCAGCAGGGGGGGCAGGACGCTGAGCCAGAGCCAGGAGGCATCGCCGGATGGCTTGGTGATTGGGGTGGGTTTTGTTGGGGCGTTCATGCTGTTTTGGGCTGTAGCGCCCGTTGGATGAGCGCCACCAGCTATCGAATTGATAGCGGAGGCATCTCTGGGCCTTTCGCTGCTGCGGCTTGCCGGGGCGGCCGCCTCCAGCGGGGTGTGAAATACGGCACTGACCATGGCGTCACCTCTTTACGTGGGAAGGTTGAATGACTCGAGCGTGGCTGTTCAGGCGTGAATCTTGAAGCTGTCGGCGTATTTCTTCGGATCCTTGCCGTCCCACACGGTGCCGTCCATCAGCTTGCTGCTGCGCATGATCTCCTTCGGAACGCTGGCCTTGGCCGCCGTGGCTGCCTGCTTGTAGACGTCGATGTGGTTGATCTGCTTGGCAATGCCCAGGTAGTCGGGGTGATCCTTGATCAGGCCCCAGCGCTTGTGCTGTGTGAGGAACCACATGCCGTCGGAGAGGTAAGGGAAGCTCACCGCGCCGTCGTTGTAGAACTTCATGTAATTGGGGTCGTCCCAGGTCTTGCCCATGCCGTTTTGGTAGCGGCCCAGGATGCGCTGATTGATGGCGTCCACGCTGGTGTTGACGTAGCTCTTGTCGGCCACGGTTTCGGCCATCTTGTTCTTGTTGGAGAGGCTGGCGTCAATCCATTTGCCGGCCTCGATGATGGCGGCGGTGACGGCGCGCGCCGTGTTGGGATATTTCTTGACGAAGTCGGCGGTGGTGCCCAGCACTTTCTCGGGGTGGTCTTTCCAGACGTCCTGGGTGGTCACAGCGGTCACACCGATGCCGTCGATGATGGCGCGGTGGCCCCAGGGCTCACCCACGCAGAAGCCGTCCATGTTGCCCACGCGCATGTTGGCCACCATCTGCGGCGGCGGCACGGTGATGACTTTGGCGTCTTTCATCGGGTTGATGCCGTTGGCGGCCAGCCAGTAGTACAGCCACATGGCGTGCGTGCCGGTGGGGAAGGTCTGGGCGAAGGTGTATTCGCGCTTGTCGCTGGCCATGAGTTTGGCCAGGCCGGCGCCGTCTACGGCGCCCTTGTCTGCCAGTTTTTTGGACAGCGTAATAGCCTGGCCGTTGTTGTTGAGTGTCATCAGCACAGCCATGTCTTTCTTGGGGCCGGCTGTGCCCATGTGGACGCCGTAGACCAGGCCGTAGAGCACATGGGCGAAGTCCAGCTCACCGTTGACCAGCTTGTCGCGCACGCCGGCCCAACTGGCTTCCTTGGTCGGGATGATCTTGACGCCGTATTTCTGGTCAATGCCCAGCACCGAGGCCATGACCACGGAGGCACAGTCGGTCAGTGGAATGAAGCCGATCTTGACTTCCTTCTTCTCTGGTGCGTCCGAGCCTTGGGCATAGACGGCAGCGCGCAGGGCGGGGTTGATGCCCACGGCGCCTACGGCCGCGGCCTGCAGCACGGTACGGCGTGTCAGCGAAGATTTCAGCAGTTCAGTCATGTCAGCGGCTCCTGATGGTTAAAACGAAAGACAAAAACAAAAAAGGCGCTCGACCCGGGCAACACGTTGAACGTGATGCAGGGTGCGAACGCCTTTGTTCCTTGGGGGCACCACACACTTCGCCATTGAAGTGCTGTGCCGGTTGGCCATCTTTGACCAGTGCCTAGGGCATTGCAAAAGCTGTGCCAGCGATGCTGAGTGCTGTGAAAGAGAGTCGCTTTAAGAAGGGAAAGTGCCCCGGGTGCACTGCCTGCACCAGTGGCTGCGGGGAAAGGCGGTGCGAGGCGGTGGTTTGATGCTTGCACCGTATTTGTGCGGTGCACCAATTGAGGGTTACCTGATGTCAGGCGCGGGATTCATCCCAGCAAATCCAGGGCGTCGAGCATGCGCTGGGCGACTTCGCCCAGCCGCAGGCCCTTGTCCATCGCTGCCTTGCGCAGCTTTTCGAAGGCAGCCTGTTCGGTCAGGCCCTGGCGCTGCATCAGCATGCCCTTGGCCCGGTCTATGACTTTTCGGTCATGAAGCTCTGTTTTGGCGTGTGCCAGTTCCTTGCGCAGGCCCTGCTCGTGTTCAAAGCGCGCCATGGCCACATCCAGGATGGGGCGGATTCGATCCGGGGAAAGGCCGGCCACCACATAGGCCGACACGCCGGCGGCAACGGCATCCTTGACGTGGCTGGTGTCGTTGTCGTTGGTGAACAGCACGATGGGCCGGCGGGCGTCCCGCGTCGCCATCACCACATGCTCCAGCGAATCGCGGGCCTCGCTTTCGGCGTCCACGATGATCATGTCGGGTTGCAGCTGCGCCAGGCGCTCGTCCAGGAAGGTATCGGCCGGGAGCACCGCGACGATGTTGTAACCGTTTTCCAGCAGGCCGATACGCAGCTGGCGCGAGCGCTCGGCCAATTCCCGTGCATGGGCGTCATCGGACACGGACTCCAGCAGGTCCGGGGCGATGATGACAAGGCGCAGGGATTGGGACGGTGTCATGCGCCAAGCGGTGCAAGAACCGTGCCCCCACAGTCGTTCACTGCGTGTAACTCCTGAGGCCTTGCAGGCCGCGGCTCGCGGGACGCTTCGCCTCTGTCGCCCGTCCAAGCCTGCGCAGGCAGGCTTGGAGCCGCGGGCTCCAGCCCCTCCGGGGCCGCCCGCCTGTGGCCCGGCAAAGCCGGTTCCACGGCTCATGCTGGGTTAAAGAGTACCAGCGCGCAGCCGCGGGACTGGCTTCGCCAGACCACAGGCGCCGCCCCCTGGAGGGGGGAGCAGGCTATACGCAGTGAGCCTGGACGGGGGGGTCTACACTTGGACGATGCTAGTTCTAGGAATCGAATCGAGTTGCGATGAAACCGGTGTGGCGCTGGTGGATGCCAGCGGCTGTGGCGTGCCGCACCTGCTGTCGCACGCCTTGTTCAGCCAGATCGACATGCACCAGGCTTATGGTGGTGTGGTGCCTGAGCTGGCGAGCCGGGACCATATCCGGCGTGTCTTGCCTTTGACGCATCAGGTGATGGCCGAGGCGGGCAATAGCCTGGCGCAAGTGGATGTGGTGGCGTATACGCGCGGCCCTGGGCTTGCGGGTGCGTTGCTGGTGGGGGCGGGTGTTGCTTGCTCGCTGGCGGCGGCGCTGGGCAAGCCGGCGATGGGTGTGCATCACCTGGAAGGGCATTTGCTGTCGCCCTTTCTGAGCGCCGACCCGCCCGAGTTTCCTTTTGTGGCGCTGCTGGTGTCTGGCGGCCATACCCAGCTGATGCGCGTGGACCGGGTCGGCAGTTACGAATTGCTCGGTGAAACAATTGACGATGCGGCGGGTGAGGCTTTTGACAAGTCGGCCAAGCTGATGGGCTTGCCTTATCCAGGCGGCCCGCACCTGTCGAAGCTGGCCGAAGGCGGTGATGGCGCTGCTTTCAAGTTGCCGCGGCCTTTGCTGCACAGCGGTGACCTGGATTTTTCATTCGCCGGACTGAAAACCGCGGTGCTGACGCAGGCCAAAAAACTGGGTGCTGAGCTGGACAGTCGCAAGGCCGACCTCGCGGCATCCACGCAGGCGGCAATCGTGGAGGTACTGGTGAAAAAATCACTGGCCGCCATGGCGCAAACCGGGCTCAAGCGGTTGGTCGTGGCAGGCGGTGTAGGCGCCAATGCGCTATTGCGCAGCCAGCTCAACGCTGTGTGCAAGCAGCGTAGCATCCGTGTGCACTACCCGGAACTGCATTTGTGCACCGACAACGGCGCGATGATTGCCCTGGCCGCGGGCATGCGCTTGCAAGCCGGGCTTGAAACACTCCAACGCGGCTACACCTTTGACGTGAAGCCGCGTTGGAGTTTGGGCGAACTGACTATTGCGTGAACCCTGAAATCGGGAAGTGCCCTGGGTGCTCTCCCCTCCAGCAGGGGCCGCAGGCGCAGCGGCCCCCTCGGGGGGAGGGGAGCTACACGCAGTGAACGACCGTGGGGGCTACATCACTGGATGTCGAGATGCGTCACGTTGCTGACAGGGACCTTCTTGCCCAGCGTCAGCGTCAGCACGCCATTCTCAAGTTTGGCCGTGCTGGACGCGGTATCGATCTCCAGGGGGAAGCGCCATGCGGCCTTGATTTTGCGGGGTGCGTCTTCCTTGCTGGAGACACGAACCACGTCGCCTTCAATGCCGATATCCAGTTGTTCGCGGGCCAGGCCGGGAACGTCGAATTGCAGGGTATAGGCCTTCTCGAGGTCTTCCACGTTGGCAGCCTTGGCGGCGCCGGTGTCAGACAGCGACGAGAAGGTGTCGTTGAGGAATTTTTCCAGGGCGCCGTTGCTCACGACGGGTGCGTAGTGGCGATGAAAGGCGCGGGCAGGGCGATGGGCGAGAGAGTAAAACATGGCTATTCCTTGATGGATGAACAAGGGGTGTTTTCCCCTTACACTGCGCGGCGCTCACCGTGATTGCCGCATGCTCAGCAGTTAGGTGTTCATCCGATTTATTCAAGCCAGATCAAAATCAAAAGCAGGGCTTATTTTTTTATGCGTCATCTCTTGAAACGCCTGTTCACGGCACTATGTCTTTCCGCCTCCCTGGGTGCCGGTGCGCAGACTGCGAGCCAGCCGCCGGTGCGGATCGCACTCATCGAAAGTCTCTCGGGCGCCTTCGCCAACACCGGCGAAGCGGTGTTCCGCAATCTGGTTTGGGCGACCGAGCGCGTCAATGCGCGCGGTGGCGTCAAGCTGGCGGGTGGGCCGCGTAACATGGTCGTTGAGCGCTACGACAACAAGGGCCAGAACGAAGAGGCGCTGGCGGCATTGCGTTCGGCGATCGACGACGGCGTGACCATCATTGCGCAGGGCAATTCATCCGCGATTGCGGCTGTGCTGATCGACGCCATCAACAAGCACAACGAGCGTGAGCCGAACAAGCGTGTGCTGTTCCTCAATTACTCGGCGGTCGACCCGATCCTGACGAATGAAAAGTGCAGCTACTGGCATTTCCGCTTTGATGCACACGCGGATATGCGCATGGCCGCGCTCATGGACGTACTCCGGGACGACAAGGCGCTCAAAAGCATTTACCTGATAGGCCAGGACTACAGTTTCGGGCAGGCCGTGCTGCGCGAGGCACGCAAGCAACTGGGTGCGCAGCGACCCGACGTGCAGATCGTGGGCGACGAGTTGCACGCGCTGGGCCGTGTCAAGGACTTCATTCCCTATGCCGCGAAGATCAAGGCCAGCGGAGCGCAGGCAGTGCTGACGGGCAACTGGGGCAACGACCTGACGCTGCTGATCAAGGCGGCAAGGGAGGTCGGTTACGAGGGCAAGTTCTATACCTTTTACGGTAACGCGCTGGGCGTGCCGGGCGCGCTGGGCGATGCCGGCGTAGGCAAGGTGATCGCGGTGGCCGACTGGTTCCCGAATGAGGCGGGCGCGCAGTCCGAAGCCTTCTACCAATCCTTTCGCCAGCGCTTTCCCAAGCCTCAGGACGACTATGTGCACATGCGCATGCAGCTGATGATTGAGGCCCTGGCGCAAAGCCTGGACAAAGCGGGCAGTGCTGACGCCGGCGCGGTGGCGGCGCAGCTGGAGCGCAGTACGGTCACTTTTGCGGGCCACAAAGGCACGATGCGCTCGGCCGACCACCAGTTCCAGCAGCCGCTGCTGGTGGCGTTGATGGGCAAGCAGGGTTCGCCGGGTGTGAAATTTGACGTGGAAGGTTCCGGCTACGGCTTTCGCGTCATCAAGACTATTTCGCCCGAAAAGGCCGAGCAGCCCAACAGCTGCAAGATGGTCCGGCCCTGAGGTCAAATTGGCTGATTGAATAATTGATTGACGCCAGCAGGCGGACGGACTATCCATGAGAAAAACAGTTTTAGATCTTGAAGAATCGATGATCCGCCAGGTGGCCAACGCGGGCATGGGGCGCGATGACGTCCTCAAGTTCTGGTTTGGCGAGAGCGATGAGGTCACGCCCGCGTTTATCCGCGATGCGGCGGCTGCGTCGTTGCAGCAGGGCGAGACTTTTTATGCGCAAAACCTGGGCTTGCCAGAGCTGCGGGAGGCTATTGCCAATTACGCGATGGGCCTGCGCTGTGCGGGGGCCGCGCCGATTACGGCCGAGCGCATCGCAGTGACTTCCGGCGGTGTCAATGCGCTGATGCTGGCGGTGCAGGCGCTGGTGGATGCCGGCGACGAAGTCGTGGCCGTGACGCCCGTCTGGCCCAACCTGACGGCCCAGCCGGCCATCATGGGCGCGCAGGTCAAATGCGTCAGCCTCGAGCCGGTGGCAGGCGAGTGGCGGCTTGATGTGGCCGAGCTGCTGGCCGCCATCACGCCGAAAACCAAACTACTCATCGTCAACGCGCCCAACAATCCCACCGGCTGGACGCTGTCGCGCGCCGAGCAGGAGACCATCCTCGCGCATTGCCGCAAGACCGGGACCTGGATCCTGGCGGACGAGGTCTATGAACGGCTTTATTACGAGCCCACCCCTAACGGCTGCGCCCCCAGTTTTTTGGATATTGCTGCTCCCGAGGATCGACTGGTGGTCGTTCACAGCTTTTCCAAGAGCTTTTTGATGACTGGGTGGCGCCTGGGCTGGCTGGTGATGCCGGCTGCCATGACGCCGCACATGGGCAAGCTGGTGGAGTTCAATACCTCCTGTGCACCGGTGTTCGTGCAGCGGGCCGGGCTGGTGGCCATCGAACGCACGGCCGACATCACGCCGCGCGTGGTTGCCCACCTGAAAACCTGCCGCGACACCCTGGTGCCGCTGTTGCAGGCCGTGCCGGGCGTGCAGCTGGCGCCGGCCAAAGGCGGCATGTACGCCTTTTTCCGGCTGGAAGACCAGGCGCGCTTTGGGGACTCTCTGGAGACCGCCAAGCGCCTGGTGGTGGAAGGTGGCTTGGGCCTGGCGCCTGGCAATGCATTCATGGTCAATCCAGGCCCAGAGGCCCAGGGCTGGCTGCGCTGGTGCTTCGCCAGCCAGGACTTGGGCAGGCTGGGGCAGGGAGTGGAACGCTTGAGGCGCTGGCTTGGGCTATAATCCAAGGCTCTGCGCAAATTGAGGCCTTTTTTTGGCCTTTTTCATGCCGGAACACGACGAAAGCGGTTTATTTAATCCCATGTCGGGAACGCTGCTTCGCTCGCAAGCGCACCTCGGTGCAGGAAAGAGGAAACATGATTGCAAAATCAATCAAGGCTGAAATCGTTCAGGCCAACGCACGTGCCGCCGGCGACACCGGCAGCCCTGAAGTTCAAGTGGCGCTGCTGACCGGCCGCATCAACGAACTGACCCCCCATTTCAAAGCCAACGCGAAAGATCACCACGGCCGCCGCGGTCTGCTGCGCATGGTGAGCCGCCGCCGCAAGCTGCTGGACTACCTGAAGTCCAAAGACGCCGAACGTTATACCGCGCTGATCGCCAAGCTTGGCCTGCGCAAGTAATCGGTAAAAACGATTTGAAAGCGCCTGAGTTAGTTCACTAGCTCAGGCGCTTTTTACTTCGGAGCAAGGCAAAACGAGCACGCGCTGTGTCATTCCACAAGAAAAGCCCTGGTCAGGCCGCTGATCCCAGGCATTTTGTGGAATGGCATCGTGTTCAGCCAGCCGCCGCTCCGGGCCTCCCGCGCTGCCTCAAGCGCGTGAATTTAGTGGAGATAAGAACATGAGCATTTTCAACAAAGTCACCAAGTCTTTCCAATGGGGCCAGCACAAGGTCACGATGGAAACCGGCGAAATCGCACGCCAGTCCAGCGGCGCCGTCGTCGTTGACATGGACGGCACCGTGGTGCTGGCCACCGTGGTCGCCAAGACCGACGCCAAGCCCGGCCAGGATTTCTTCCCCCTGACTGTCGACTACCTCGAGAAAACCTACGCCGCCGGCCGCATTCCCGGCAGCTTCTTCAAGCGTGAAGGCCGCCCCAGCGAATTCGAAACGCTGACGTCCCGCCTGATCGACCGTCCTATCCGCCCCCTGTTCCCCGAAGGCTTCTTCAACGAAGTGCAGGTCGTGATCCATGTGCTGTCGCTGAACCCTGAAGTCGAAGGCGACATCCCCGCACTGATCGCTTCGAGCGCCGCCCTGTCGATCTCCGGCATCCCGTTCAACGGCCCCATCGGCGCTGCCCGCGTGGCCTACATCGACGGCCAGTATGTGCTGAACCCCGGCAAGACCCAGCTCAAGGATTCGAAGATGGACCTCGTCGTGGCCGGCACCGAAGCCGCCGTGCTGATGGTCGAGTCCGAAGCCCAGCAACTGTCCGAAGAAATCATGCTTGGCGCCGTGGTGTTCGGTCATGAGCAGGGCAACATCGCCATCAACGCGATCCATGAACTCGTGCGCGACGCCGGCAAGCCGGTCTGGGACTGGAAGGCCCCCGCAAAGAACGAACCGCTGATCGCCAAGGTCAACGAACTCGCCGGCGCCAAGCTGCAAGCCGCGTACCAGATCCGCGCCAAGCAAGCCCGTACGCAAGCCTGCCGCGTGGTGACTTCGGATGTGATGGCCGCGCTCAAGGCCGACGGCGTCGAATTCGACGGCGTGGCCGTTGAAGGCATGCTGTTCGATATCGAAGCCAAGATCGTTCGTAGCCAGATCCTGGCCGGCGAGCCCCGCATCGACGGCCGCGACACGCGCACCGTTCGCGCCATTGAAATCCGCAACAGCGTGCTGCCCCGCACCCACGGCTCGGCCCTGTTCACGCGCGGCGAAACCCAGGCGCTGGTCGTGACCACGCTGGGCACCGAGCGCGATGCGCAGCGTATCGACGCGTTGTCGGGCGACTACGAAGACCGCTTCATGCTGCACTACAACATGCCTCCGTTCGCCACCGGTGAAACCGGCCGTGTCGGCTCGCCAAAGCGCCGCGAAATCGGCCACGGCCGTCTGGCTAAGCGCGCGCTGATCGCCGTGCTGCCGTCGAAGGAAGAGTTTCCGTACACCATGCGCGTGGTGTCTGAGATCACCGAGTCCAACGGCTCTTCGTCCATGGCTTCGGTCTGCGGCGGCTGCCTGTCGCTGATGGACGCCGGCGTGCCGATGAAAGCCCACGTGGCCGGTATCGCCATGGGCCTGATCAAGGAAGACAACCGTTTTGCCGTGCTGACCGACATCCTGGGCGACGAAGATCATCTGGGGGACATGGACTTCAAGGTTGCCGGGACCACCTTCGGTATCACCGCGCTGCAGATGGACATCAAGATCCAGGGCATCACCAAGGAAATCATGCAGGTTGCGCTGGCCCAGGCCAAGGAAGCCCGCATGCACATCCTGGGCAAAATGCAGGAAGCCATGGGCGAAGCCAAGGCTGAAGTGTCCGACTTCGCGCCGCGTCTCTATGTCATGAAGATCAATCCAGAGAAAATCCGTGACGTGATCGGCAAGGGCGGCGCCGTCATCCGCGCGCTGACCGAAGAAACCGGCACGCAGATCAACATCGAGGAAGACGGTACCATCACGATCGCCTCGAACGACAGCGCCAAGGCTGACGAAGCCAAGCGCCGCATCGCCGAGATCACCGCTGAAGTCGAAATCGGCAAGGTCTACGAAGGCCCGGTCACCAAGATCCTGGACTTCGGCGCCCTGATCAACCTGCTGCCCGGCAAGGACGGCCTGCTGCACATCAGCCAGATCGCCCACGAGCGCGTCGAGAAGGTCACCGACTACCTGAGCGAAGGCCAGATCGTCAAGGTCAAGGTTCTGGAGACCGACGAAAAGGGCCGTGTCAAGCTGTCGATGAAGGCCCTGCTGGACCGTCCGGCCCAGGACCAGGACCGGGGCTGATCAATATCTGCTATTGATTTTGTAGCTGCCTGCGCTCTTGTACAGAGGGCTGGCGGCTCAAATGACCTTGATACGCCATGAAAGTTGTTGAAATTACCTCCTACGGCAAGCCTGAGGTGTTGCGCCTGGCTGATCGGCCGGCGCCCATCGAAGGTTCTGGCGAGGTAGTGATCCGCGTGAGCGCCAGTGGCGTCAACCGCCCTGATGTTCTTCAGCGCATGGGTCACTACCCGGTACCGCCAGGGGCGTCCGACATTCCCGGGCTTGAGGTCGCGGGTGTGATCGTGTCCGGCGATGCCGGGGCCATGACTGCAGCCGGTCTCAAAATCGGTGACCGTGTCTGCGCGTTGGTCGCGGGTGGCGGCTATGCCGAGTTGTGTGTTGCTCCGATTGGGCAGTGCCTGCCGGTGCCTTCAGGGCTGAGCGACATCGAGGCGGCATCTCTGCCCGAGACTTTTTTCACCGTCTGGAGCAATGTGTTTGAGCGCGCTTACCTGCAGCCGGGCGAAACCTTGCTCATCCAGGGCGGCTCCAGCGGCATCGGCGTCACGGCCATCCAGATCGCCAAGGCGCTGGGCGCCAAGGTGCTGGTCACGGCCGGCAGCGACGACAAGTGCGCTGCCTGCGTGGCCTTGGGTGCGGACCACGCCATCAACTACAAGACCCGCGACTTTGCCGAAGAGGCAAAAAAACTGACCAACGGGAAGGGCGTCGACGTCATTCTTGATATGGTTGCCGGTGGTTATGTCGCGCGAGAAGTTGACTGCATGGCCGAAGATGGCCGTCTGGTCATCATTGCGATACAGGGCGGGGTCAAGTCCGAGATCAATGCGGGATTGGTGTTGCGCAAGCGCTTGACCGTCACCGGTTCAACCCTGCGTGCGCGATCTGTTGAATTTAAGAGCGCCATTGCGAATGCATTGAGGGATAAGGTCTGGCCACTGCTTGCGAGCGGTGCTGTCAAGCCGGTGATTCACAGCACGTTTGCGGCGGCTGATGCAGCCAAGGCGCATGCACTGATGGAGTCCAATCAGCATGTCGGAAAAATCGTTTTAACCTGGTCACCGACACCATGAAGAAGCTTATTGCCGGTAACTGGAAGATGAACGGCGGCCTGGAGGCCAACGCGGCCTTGCTGGATGCCCTGGCGAGCGGGCTGGCCAGCCCTCCGGCGTGCGAGGTGGCGGTCTGTGTTCCCGCGCCTTACCTGGCACAGGTTCAGCTATTGCGAGCCGCGAAATCCGGCCTGGCTGTCATTGAGCTGGGCGCGCAGGATGTGTCCGCTCATGCCAGTGGCGCCTATACGGGTGAAGTCAGTGCCGCCATGCTCAAGGAATTTGGCTGCCGTTTCGCCATCGTTGGTCACTCAGAGCGCCGCCAGTATCACGGCGAGACTGATGCGGTGGTCGCCGACAAGGCGAAGTCTGCACTGGCCTGCGGCGTTACCCCCATCGTTTGTGTTGGTGAAACGCTGGCCGAGCGCGAGGCAGGCCATACCGAGGAAGTCGTGAAGCGGCAGCTCGCGGCGGTGATCCACACCAATGGCCACTGTATCAGCGAAATCGTGGTGGCCTACGAACCGGTATGGGCGATTGGTACCGGCAAGACGGCGACTCCGCAAGAGGCGCAGGCTGTGCACCTGGTGCTGCGCAGCCAATTGAAGGCGGCTACCGATCAGTTTGCCCGCGTGAAAATCCTGTATGGCGGCAGCATGAATGCGGCCAACGCGGCAACGCTGCTGGCCCAGCCCGATATCGACGGTGGCCTGATTGGCGGTGCCTCGCTCAAAGCCCCAGATTTTTTGACAATTATTGCTGCAGCCCGCAATTGACGTGCGCAGAACGCTATTAATTTAGGAGTAGATATGAACGTTGTATTAACCATTGTCCTCGCCGTGCAGATGCTCTCGGCGCTCGGCATGATTGGCCTGATCCTGGTGCAACACGGCAAGGGCGCAGACATGGGCGCGGCGTTTGGCAGCGGCGGTTCGGGCAGCCTTTTTGGCGCCAGTGGCAGTGCCAATTTCCTGTCACGCACAACCGGCGTTCTCGCTGCGTTGTTTTTTGCGTGCACCTTGCTGCTTGCTTACTTTGGCAATGCCACCGCACGTACCAGCTCCAGCGTTCTGGAGGGGGCCGCCGTGACCGCTCCGGCGCCGGCTGCTGCAGCTTCCGGTGCGGCCCAGATTCCAGGGACCTCTGCACCTGCAGGTACCGGCACGGCAGTTCCTGTCCCGCCTGCGCCCGCCGCCTCCGGTGCCGCGCAAATCCCGACGAAATAACGAGATTTTGCTGTTGCCCGCAGTCGGGAGCGGCGATATTTCGGGGTAAACTCTAAGACTGTCTGGAAAGCCAAAAACCGTAAGGTTCCTCATGCCATCCAGGCAGTTAAATACCGCGGACGTGGTGAAATTGGTAGACACGCTATCTTGAGGGGGTAGTGCCGAAAGGTGTGCGAGTTCGAGTCTCGCCGTCCGCACCAGATTGACATGCATCGGCAGCAGTGCTCCGGCAATGTTGTCCGCTCAAACGGCAAGCTGAAGCAAACCGCGCAAGTGGCTTTTCAGAAGTTGAATCCACGATGAACCTCGATCAATACCTTCCTGTTCTTTTGTTTATTCTGGTTGGTGTGGGTGTCGGTGTGGTGCCTCAGGTCCTGGGGCGTTTGTTGGGTCCTGTTCGCCCCGACAGCGAAAAAAATTCCCCTTACGAATGCGGCTTCGAGGCTTTCGAAGATGCCCGCATGAAATTCGATGTGCGCTACTACCTGGTCGCCATCCTCTTCATTCTTTTTGACCTTGAAATCGCATTTCTTTTCCCTTGGGCCGTGGCGCTCAAGGAAATCGGCCCTGTCGGTTTCTGGTCCGTCATGATTTTCCTGGGCATTCTGGTCGTGGGCTTTGTTTACGAGTGGAAAAAAGGTGCGCTGGACTGGGAATAAGAAGCTAAGAATCCCGAGGGTTCTCTAGGCGGGTCACGCCACAAAGGTACGGGTATGTCACTTGAAGGTGTTTTCAACGAAGGCTTCATGACCACGAGTTACGACTCGGTGGTGAACTGGGCCAAGACGGGTTCGCTCTGGCCCATGACGTTTGGCCTGGCCTGTTGCGCCGTCGAAATGATGCATGCGGGCGCGGCGCGTTACGACCTGGATCGCTTCGGCATGTTGTTTCGTCCCAGCCCACGTCAGTCCGACCTGATGATCGTGGCCGGCACGCTGTGCAACAAGATGGGCCCGGCCTTGCGCAAGGTGTACGACCAGATGTCGGAGCCGCGCTGGGTGTTGTCCATGGGCTCGTGCGCCAACGGCGGCGGCTATTACCACTACAGCTATTCGGTGGTTCGCGGCTGCGACCGTATCGTGCCGGTGGACGTCTACGTGCCCGGCTGCCCGCCCACGGCCGAAGCTCTGATGTACGGCATCATCCAGCTGCAGCAGAAAATTCGTCGCACCAACACGATTGCGAGGGCATAAAGCATGTCCTCTTCCCCCGTGTCCATGGAGCAACTCGTCGAAACGATTCACGCCGTGCTCGGCGACAAGGTCAAAAGCCTGAAGACTGCTTTGGGTGAAATCACCCTTACGGTCGCCGCTGCTGATTATCTTGGGGCCGCAACCCTGCTGCGCGATGCGCCCGGTTGCCGCTTCGAGCAACTGATCGACCTGTGCGGTGTCGACTATTCCGAATACAAGGACGGCCAGTACGACGGCCTGCGCTACTGCGTGGCGTCGCATCTGCTGTCGGTCAGCCTTAACCAGCGCGTTCGCCTCAAGGTGTTTTGCCCCGACGACGACTTCCCTGTGGTGGATTCGCTCAACGGCATCTGGAACTCGGCCAACTGGTTCGAGCGCGAAGCCTTCGACCTCTACGGCATCATCTTCGAAGGCCACAACGATCTGCGCCGCATCCTGACCGACTACGGTTTCATCGGCCATCCTTTCCGCAAGGACTTCCCGACATCGGGCCATGTGGAAATGCGTTATGACCCTGAACAAAAGCGCGTGATTTACCAGCCGGTCACCATCGAGCCGCGTGAAATCACTCCCCGTGTGATTCGCGAAGACAACTACGGCGGCCTGCAGTAAGCAGAGCTGGCAAGAGATACCCCACATGGCTGAAATCAAAAACTACACGCTTAACTTTGGACCGCAGCATCCGGCGGCGCACGGCGTGTTGCGCCTGGTGCTCGAGCTTGACGGCGAAGTGATCCAGCGCGCCGATCCGCACATCGGCCTGCTGCACCGCGCCACTGAAAAGCTCGCCGAGAGCAAGACCTACATCCAGTCGTTGCCTTACATGGACAGGCTGGACTATGTGTCCATGATGTCCAACGAGCAGGCCTACTGTCTGGCCATCGAGAAGCTGCTCGGCGTCGACGTGCCCGTCCGTGCGCAGTACATCCGCGTGATGTACGCCGAAATCACGCGCCTGCTCAATCACCTGCTGTGGCTGGGCGCGCATGGTTTTGACTGCGGCGCGATGAACATCCTGATTTACTGCTTCCGCGAGCGTGAGGCATTGTTCGACATGTATGAGGCCGTCTCCGGCGCGCGCATGCATGCAGCCTACTTCCGACCGGGCGGTGTGTACCGCGACCTGCCAGACAGCATGCCGCAGTACCGTGTCAGCAAGGTCAAAAACGCCAAGGCCATTGAAGCACTGAACGAGAACCGCCAGGGTTCGCTGCTCGACTTCATCGAGGACTTCACCAACAAGTTCCCCGGTTACGTCGACGAATACGAAACCTTGCTGACGGACAACCGTATCTGGAAGCAGCGTACGGTGGGCGTGGGCGTCGTCTCTCCGGAGCGCGCTCTCAACCTCGGCTTCACGGGCCCCATGCTGCGGGGTTCGGGTTTTGCGTGGGACTTGCGCAAGCAGCAGCCCTACGATGTCTACGACAAGATGGACTTCGACATCCCGGTCGGCAAGACCGGCGACTGCTACGACCGCTACCTGGTCCGCATCGAAGAGATGCGCCAGTCCAACCGCATCATCAAGCAGTGCATTGACTGGTTGCGCGTCAACCCCGGACCTGTGATCACCAGCAACCACAAGGTCGCGGCTCCCGACCGTGAATCCATGAAGACCAACATGGAAGAGCTGATCCACCATTTCAAGCTCTTTACCGAAGGCTTCCATGTTCCCGAAGGCGAAGCCTATGCGGCGGTCGAGCATCCCAAGGGCGAGTTCGGCATCTATATCGTCAGCGACGGCGCCAACAAGCCTTATCGCCTGAAGATCCGTCCGCCGGGTTTCCCGCACCTTGCGGCCATGGACGAAATGTCGCGCGGCCACATGATCGCCGATGCCGTCGCCGTGATAGGCACCATGGATATTGTGTTCGGTGAAATTGACCGGTAATCCCCATGATTTCTGAACAAACCAGAGTGCGCTTCGACCGCGAAGTCGCCAAATACCCCGCGGACCAGAAGCAGTCGGCCGTCATGGCCTGCCTGACCATCCTGCAGGAAGAGCACGGCTACGTGAGCGCCGAGAGCGAAAAAGTCGTGGCCGAATATCTCGGCATGGCGCCTATCGCCGTGCACGAAGTCACCACCTTCTACAACATGTACAACCAGCGCCCGGTCGGGAAGTACAAGCTCAATGTCTGCACCAACCTGCCTTGCCAGCTGCGCGACGGCGCCAAGGCGCTCAAGCACCTGGAGCACAAGCTGGGCATCGCCATGGGGGAGACCAGCGCCGACGGCCTTTTCACGCTGCAGCAATCCGAATGCCTGGGTGCCTGCGCGGATTCACCGGTAATGCTCGTCAATGACCTCACCATGTGCAGCTTTATGAGCAACGAGAAACTGGACCAGCTCATCGAAGGTCTCAAATCCGCCGAGGCAAAGCAACCATGACGCTCGCACCCCTGACACCCAATAGCGCAGCCGCGCAGAGCGTGCTGTCGCAGTTTTCGGCTACCGGCGTCCAGACCTGCTTCCACGGCCGGCACATCAACCCGCAAATCCTGGCCGATCTTGACGGCAGCAACTGGCGGCTCAAGGATTACGAAGCCCGCGGCGGTTACCAAGCCTTGCGCAAGATCCTGAAACAGGACGGCGGCGAAGGCATGACGCCCGACCAGGTCATCGCTGAGGTCAAGGCTGGCAGCCTGCGTGGCCGCGGCGGCGCGGGTTTCCCGACGGGGCTCAAGTGGAGCTTCATGCCGCGCCAGTTCCCGGGCCAGAAATACCTGGTCTGCAACTCGGACGAGGGTGAGCCGGGCACCTGCAAGGACCGCGACATCATGCAGTACAACCCGCACAGCGTGATCGAGGGCATGGCGATTGCTGCCTACGCCATGGGCATCAGCGTGGGCTACAACTACATCCACGGCGAGATCTTCGCGACCTACCAGCGTTTTGAAGAAGCGCTGGAAGAAGCACGCGCGGCCGGCATGCTGGGCGACAACATCTTCGGCAGCGGCTTCAGCTTCCAGCTTCATGCCTCGCACGGCTTCGGTGCGTACATCTGTGGCGAAGAAACCGCGTTGCTCGAGTCGCTCGAAGGCAAAAAAGGCCAGCCGCGCTTCAAGCCGCCGTTCCCGGCGAGCTTCGGCCTCTACGGCAAGCCCACCACCATCAACAACACCGAGACCTTCGCGGCCGTTCCCTGGATCATCCGCAACGGCGGCCAGGCCTACCTCGAATGCGGCAAGCCCAACAACGGCGGCACCAAGATTTATTCGGTCTCGGGCGACGTCGAACTGCCGGGCAACTACGAAGTGCCAATGGGTACGCCGTTTTCCAAACTGCTCGAGCTGGCCGGCGGTGTGCGCAAAGGCCGTACGCTCAAGGCCGTGATTCCCGGCGGGTCATCGGCTCCCGTGCTGCCGGCTTCCATCATGATGGAATGCACCATGGACTACGACTCCATCGCCAAGGCTGGTTCCATGCTGGGCTCGGGTGCGGTAATCGTGATGGACGACAGCCGTTGCATGGTCGAATCGCTCAAGCGCTTGTCTTACTTCTATATGCACGAATCCTGCGGGCAATGCACGCCTTGCCGCGAAGGCACGGGCTGGCTCTGGCGTGTCGTGGACCGTATCCACAATGGCCATGGCAAGCAAACCGACATGGAGCTGCTCAACTCGGTGGCCGACAACATCCAGGGCCGCACCATCTGCGCGCTCGGCGATGCCGCGGCCATGCCGGTGCGCGCCATGATCAAGCATTTCCGTCATGAGTTTGAAGCCATGATCAAGCCACAAGTCTCCCACGCTCCGGTTTCGGCTGCCGCGCAAGCCTGAATTGCGGAAAGAAAAAAATATGGTTGAAATAGAACTCGACGGCCAGAAGGTGGAAGTGCTTGAAGGCAGCACGGTGATGCATGCGGCCGAAAAAGCCGGCACCTACATTCCGCACTTCTGCTATCACAAAAAACTCAGCATTGCCGCCAACTGCCGCATGTGCCTGGTCGACGTGGAGAAGGCGCCCAAGCCGATGCCGGCCTGCGCTACGCCCGTCACCCAGGGCATGATCGTCCGCACCAAGAACGACAAAGCCATCAAGGCCCAAAAGGGCGTGATGGAGTTCTTGCTGATCAACCACCCGCTGGATTGCCCGATCTGCGACCAGGGCGGCGAATGCCAGCTGCAGGATCTGGCTGTCGGCTATGGCGGCAGCGAATCGCGCTACGAAGAAGAAAAACGCGTCGTCTTCCACAAGGACGTCGGCCCGCTGATCTCCATGCAGGAGATGAGCCGCTGCATCCATTGCACGCGCTGCGTGCGTTTCGGCCAGGAAGTGGCCGGCGTGATGGAGCTCGGCATGTCGCATCGCGGCGAGCACGCCGAGATCGAAACCTTCGTCGGCATGTCGGTGGATTCCGAACTGTCCGGCAACATGATCGACATCTGCCCGGTCGGCGCGCTGACCAGCAAGCCTTTCCGCTACAGCGCCCGCACCTGGGAACTCTCGCGCCGCAAGTCGGTCAGCCCGCACGACTCGACCGGTGCCAACCTGATCGTCCAGGTCAAGAGCAACAAAGTCATGCGCGTCGTCCCCCTGGAGAACGAGGACGTCAACGAATGCTGGATCGCCGACCGCGACCGCTTCTCGTATGAAGCCCTCAACGGCGACGAACGCCTGACCAGCCCCATGCTCAAGCAGGGCGGCGAATGGAAGGCAGTCGACTGGCAGACCGCGCTCGAATACGTGGCCAACGGCCTCAAGCAGATCAAGGCCGACCACGGTGCCAGCAGCATTGGCACCCTGGCCAGCCCGCACAGCACGCTCGAAGAGCTCTACCTGGCCGCCTCCCTGATGCGCGGCCTGGGCAGCGAGAACATCGACTACCGGCTGCGCAACGCCGAGTTCATCACGCCGTCGGCCATCCGCTGGCTGGGCACCTCTATCGCTTCGCTGTCGCAACTGCAACGCGTGCTCGTAGTCGGTTCCAACCTGCGCAAGGACCATCCGTTGTTCGCGCAGCGCATACGCCAGGCCGTTCGCAAGGGCGGGGCGCTGAGCACCATCAATTCCACCGCCGAACTCGCGGGCGCCGAGGCGTGGGCCATGCCCGTCGCCAACGCGCTGCTGGCGGCGCCTGAGGCCTGGATCCAGGCCCTGGCCGATGTGGCCGCTGCGATTGCTGCCGACAAGGGCGTCACGGCGCCAGCAGCCGGCCAGGCCACCGACGCGGCCAAGGCCGTCGCCAAGTCCCTGCTGGGCGGCGAGCGCAAAGCCATTCTGCTGGGCAATGCCGCGGCGCATCACGCCAAGGCCTCCAGCTTGCTGGCGCTTGCCAACTGGATTGGCGAGCAGACCGGCGCCACCGTGGGTTACCTCACGGAAGCCGCCAACACCGTGGGTGCCCAACTGGCTGGCGCCTTGCCTGCAGGCAAAGGTCTGAATGCCGGCCAGATGCTGGACGGCCAGCTCAAGGCGGTGCTCCTCCTCAACAACGAACCCGAGTTCGACTCTGCCGCAGGCGCCAGGGTCAAATCCACGCTCAACGCCGCGCAGATGGTCGTGACGCTGAGCCCCTTCAAGGCCAACATGGCCTTCAGCGACGTATTGCTGCCGATTGCGCCTTTCACCGAAACCCCCGGCACTTTCGTCAACGCCGAAGGCCGCGTGCAAGGCTTTCACGCCGTCGTCAAGCCGCTGGGCGAAACCCGCCCGGCCTGGAAGGTGTTGCGCGTGCTTGCCAACCTGCTGGGTTTGCCCGGTTTTGATTTTGAATCTGCACAGGACGTGCTCAAGCAGGTCGCAGGCGCCGATGCGGCGCAGCTTCCCGCAGACAGACTCGGCAACGGCACCCAGGCCGCTGTCGACCTGTCGGGGGCTTCCTCCCACACGCCAGCCGTGGCCAGCATTTACCAGCTCGACGGGCTGGTCAGGCGTGCCACATCGCTGCAGCTGACGGCGGATGCGCGCCAGGCCGCCGGGCTCGAAGGAGTGGCCGCATGATTGATGGAATCTTCGCCTTCGGCCAGGGTTTGATGGGTGGCATCTGGCCGGCCACGGTATGGCCTGTGTTATGGACGCTCATCAAGATCGTCTGCGTGCTGCTGCCGCTGATGGGCCTCGTGGCTTACCTCACCTTGTGGGAACGCAAGGCCATCGGCTTTACCCAGATCCGCCTCGGGCCCAATCGCGTCGGGCCTTTCGGCCTGCTGCAGCCGATCGCCGATGCGCTCAAGCTGCTGACCAAGGAAATCATCATCCCCACGGCGGCCAGCAAGGGCCTGTTCGTGCTCGGCCCCATCATGACCATCATGCCGGCCCTGGCCGCCTGGGCCGTGATTCCCTTCGGGCCCGAGATCGCGCTGGCCAACATCAACGCCGGCCTGCTGTTCCTGATGGCCATCACCTCGCTGGAGGTCTATGGCGTGATCATCGCGGGCTGGGCTTCCAACTCCAAATACGCCTTCCTCGGCGCCATGCGCGCCTCGGCGCAGATGGTCAGCTATGAAATCGCCATGGGCTTCTGCCTGGTGGTGGTACTCATGGTGTCCGGCAGCCTCAACATGACCGACATTGTGATGAGCCAGGGCAAAGGCACTTTGGCCAGCCATGGATGGACTTTCCTGTCCTGGAACTGGCTGCCGCTGCTGCCGATCTTTGTCGTGTACTTCATCTCCGGCCTGGCCGAAACCAACCGCCACCCCTTCGACGTCGTCGAAGGCGAGTCCGAAATCGTGGCCGGCCATATGGTCGAGTACTCAGGCATGGCGTTCGCGATGTTCTTCCTCGCCGAATACGCGAACATGTGGCTGGTCGCCATCCTGGCTGTGCTGCTGTTCCTGGGCGGCTGGTTGCCGCCCGTCGAAGCCCTGAGCTTCGTCCCGGGCTGGATCTGGCTGGGCGCCAAGACCTTTGTGGTGGTCACCATGTTCCTGTGGGTGCGCGCCACCTTCCCGCGTTTTCGTTACGACCAGATCATGCGCCTGGGCTGGAAGATCTTCATTCCCGTGACCCTGGTCTGGCTGGTAGTCGTTGGCGCCTGGATGCAGACGCCGTACAACATCTGGAAGTGACTATGAGCCCCCACGTTCGCTCACTTCGTGTAGCTCTCTGCCCCCCGAGGGGGCCGCTGCGCCTGCGGTCTGGCAAAGCCAGTCCCGCGGCCCCTGCTTGCATCAATACATCGCCGGCAGGCTTCACTCCCGCAGGAAATTGATATGTCCACCGTAGCCTCCATCAAAGACTTTGCGTCAAGCTTCATGCTCACCGAGCTGTTCAAGGGCATGGCCCTGACTGGCAAGTACATGTTCAGCCGCAAGATCACGGTCCAGTTCCCTGAAGAAAAGACTCCACTGAGCCCGCGTTTTCGCGGCCTGCACGCGTTGCGCCGCTATGAGAACGGCGAAGAGCGCTGCATCGCCTGCAAGCTCTGCGAAGCGGTGTGCCCGGCGCTGGCCATCACCATTGAGTCCGACGTGCGTGAAGACGGCAGCCGCCGCACCTCGCGCTACGACATCGACCTGACCAAGTGCATCTTCTGCGGTTTCTGCGAGGAAAGCTGTCCGGTCGATTCCATTGTTGAGACCCACATCTTTGAATACCACGGCGAAAAGCGCGGTGACCTGTATTTCACCAAAGAGATGCTGCTGGCGGTGGGCGACCGGTATGAATCCGAAATTGCTGCCAACCGCGCGGCAGACGCCAAGTACCGCTGAATCCCAAGCCGCTGGCTCAAGAAAGAATCCACAACAACATGGACGCTAAAACAGGTCTCTTTTATGTTTTCGCCGCGGTGCTGCTGTTTGCGGCATTCAAGGTGATTACCGCCCGAAACCCCGTGCATGCGGCGCTGTATCTCGTGCTGGCATTCTTCCAGGCGTCCGCCGTCTGGATCCTGCTCAAGGCCGAGTTTCTGGCCATCACGCTGGTGCTGGTCTATGTGGGTGCCGTGATGGTGCTGTTCCTGTTCGTCGTGATGATGCTGGACATCAACATCGACAGTGTCCGCAAGGGCTTCTGGAAACATTTCCCGCTGGCCGGCTCCGTCGGCGCCATCATCGCACTGGAAATGTCCTATGTGCTGATGGGTGGCTTTCGTGAGCCGCCCAAGGTCGCAACCGGCGCGGGCCAGATAGGCGCGCAGGTCTCCAACACCAAGGAGCTCGGCAAGCTGCTGTACTCCGAATACCTCTATCCGCTGGAAGTCGCCGCGGTGATCCTGCTGGTGGCCATCATTGCCGCCATCGCGCTGACCCTGCGCGCGCGCAAGGACTCCAAGTACCAGAACCCTTCAGAGCAGATACGGGTCAAGCGCTCAGATCGTGTGAGCCTGGTCAAAATGAAATCCGTCGTGGCCGCACCGGTAGTTGCCGCGGCACCCGTAGCCGCCGAGGAGAAGAAGGCATGACGCTCACCCTGGGACATTTTCTTTCACTGGGCGCAATGCTGTTCGCGCTGTCGGTCATCGGCATCTTCCTGAACCGCAAAAACCTGATCGTGCTGCTGATGGCCATCGAGCTCATGCTGCTGGCGGTCAACATGAACTTCGTGGCCTTCTCGTACTACCTGAATGACATGGCTGGCCAGGTTTTTGTGTTCTTTATCCTGACCGTCGCGGCGGCTGAATCGGCCATCGGCCTGGCCATCCTGGTGCTGCTGTTCCGCAACAAGTCCAGCATCAACGTAGACGAACTCAATACGCTCCAGGGCTAAAAAATAATATGAGTCAAACCCTCTCAGCATCGACCCTGCTGGCCGTCCCGTTGGCACCGCTGGCCGGCGCATTGGCAGCTGGTATTCTGGGCACCTCTTTCGGCGGCAACTGGATTGGTCGCCGCCTGTCGCACACCCTCACCATCCTTGGCGTGCTAGTGGCTTTCATCATTTCGGCAATGACGCTCAAGAGCGTGGCCATCGATGGTGCGCGCTTCAACGAGACGCTCTACACCTGGATGAACGTCGGCGGCCTGAAGATGGAAATCGGCTTCCTGGTTGACGGCCTCACGGCCATGATGATGTGCGTGGTGACCTTTGTGTCGCTCATGGTGCACATCTACACCATAGGCTACATGGAAGAAGATGAGGGCTACAACCGCTTCTTCGCCTACATCTCGCTGTTCACCTTCTCCATGCTGATGCTGGTGATGAGCAACAACATGCTGCAGCTGTTCTTCGGCTGGGAAGCCGTGGGCCTGGTGTCTTACCTGCTGATCGGCTTCTGGTTCAACAAGCCGACCGCCATCTTCGCGAACATGAAGGCCTTCCTCGTCAACCGCGTAGGCGACTTCGGTTTCATCCTCGGCATTGGCCTGATCGCTGCCTATGCCGGCACACTGAACTACGGCGAGGCCTTTGCCAAGGCCGGCGAGCTTTCCAAGCTGAGCTTCCCGGGCACCGGCTGGATGCTGGTGACCGTGATCTGCATCTGCCTCTTCATTGGTGCCATGGGCAAGTCCGCCCAGTTTCCGCTGCACGTCTGGCTGCCCGATTCCATGGAAGGCCCGACCCCGATCTCCGCACTGATTCACGCAGCGACCATGGTGACGGCGGGCATCTTCATGGTGGCACGCATGTCGCCGCTGTTCGAACTCAGCGACACAGCGCTCAGTTTCATCATGGTGATTGGCGCCATCACGGCGCTGTTCATGGGCTTTCTCGGCATCATCCAGAACGACATCAAGCGCGTGGTCGCATATTCCACGCTCTCGCAGCTGGGCTACATGACGGTGGCACTGGGCGCTTCGGCCTATTCCGTTGCGGTGTTCCACCTGATGACACATGCTTTCTTCAAGGCGCTGCTGTTCCTGGCCGCAGGCTCGGTCATCATCGGCATGCACCACAACCAGGACATCCGCTGGATGGGCGGGGTTCGCAAGTACATGCCCATCACCTGGATCACCTCACTGCTGGGCACGCTGGCCCTGATCGGAACGCCCCTGTTCGCGGGTTTTTACTCCAAGGACAGCATCATTGAAGCCGTGCATGAAAGCCACCTGGCGGGCGCCGGCTTCGCCTACTTCGCGGTACTGGCAGGTGTCTTCGTGACGGCCTTTTATTCCTTCCGGCTGTATTTCCTGGTGTTCCACGGCAAGGAACGTTATGACCAGAACCCCGACGCACATCACCATGGCCACGACGATCACGGCCACCACGATGAGCATCACGAGCCGCACGAGTCGCCCTGGGTGGTGACAGTACCGTTGATCCTGCTGGCAATCCCGTCCGTGGTTATCGGCTTTATGACAATTGAGCCCATGTTGTACGGCGAGTTTTTCAAGGGCGCCATCCTGGTGAATCTCGAAAAACATCCCGCCATGGAAGAGCTCAAGCAGCTGTTCCACGGCCCGGCCCAGATGGCCCTGCACGGGTTGATGGCGCCGCCGTTCTGGCTGGCCCTCGGGGGCTCGGTGCTGGCCTGGTACATGTACATGATCAACCCCGCCTTGCCGGCCGCGATCAAACGCATGTGCATGCCCATCTTCACGCTGCTCGAGAACAAGTACTACCTCGACTGGTTCAATGAAAACGTTTTGGCCCGGGGCACGCGCGCGCTTGGTACCGCACTGTGGAAGGGCGGCGACCAGAAGTTGATCGATGGCGCGCTGGTCAACGGTTCATGGAAGCTGGTCGGCTGGGTTTCCGGCATGGTGCGCCGGCTGCAGTCCGGCTACATCTACCACTATGCCTTCGGCATGATCATTGGCGTGTTTGTGTTGATGACGTATTTCGTCTGGCTCAATCGCTGATCAGTTCAACAAAATCAAGGAAGAACAAGAATGGGTTTGTTGAGTCTTGCGATCTGGACGCCGATTGTTTTCGGCGTGGTTCTGCTGGCGCTGGGCCGTGACGAGCAGGCGCGCAGCGTTCGCTGGGTCGCGCTGATAGGCGCGGTCGTCAGTTTCCTGGTGACGCTGCCTTTGTACAGCGGTTTTCAGCTGGACACATCGGCCATGCAGTTTGTCGAAAAGGGCAGCTGGATCCAGCGGTTCAATGTCAATTACCACGTGGGTGTGGACGGCATATCACTGTGGTTTGTGCTGCTGACGGCTTTCATCAATGTGGTGGTCATCATCGCCAGCTGGGAAGCCATCACCACGCGTGTCAACCAGTACATGGCTTCTTTCCTGATTCTCAGCGGGCTCATGATCGGCGTGTTTGCCGCGCTGGACGGTATTCTGTTTTACGTGTTCTTCGAAGCCACGCTGATCCCGATGTACCTGATCATCGGTATCTGGGGCGGCCCCAACAAGATCTACGCGGCGTTCAAATTTTTCCTGTACACACTGCTCGGTTCCCTGCTGATGCTGGTGGCACTGATCTTCCTGTACAACAAGTCGGGTGGCAGTTTCGACATCCTGACCTGGCACAAACTGCCGCTGGGCAGCACGGTGCAGACATTGCTGTTCTTCGCCTTCTTCGCGGCCTTCGCCGTCAAGGTGCCGATGTGGCCGGTCCACACCTGGCTGCCCGATGTGCACGTTGAAGCCCCCACCGGTGGCTCGGCCGTGCTGGCTGCCATCATGCTGAAGCTGGGCGCTTACGGCTTTCTGCGCTTCTCGATGCCAATAGCCCCGGATGCCGCGCATGAATGGTCCTGGCTGATGATTGCCCTATCCTTGATTGCTGTCATCTATGTTGGTTTGGTTGCACTGGTGCAGCAGGACATGAAAAAGCTGGTGGCTTATTCGTCAGTGGCCCATATGGGCTTTGTCACCCTGGGTTTTTTCATCTTCAATGACCTGGGCGTTTCCGGCGGCATCGTGCAAATGATTGCCCACGGTTTTGTGTCGGGCGCCATGTTCCTGTGCATCGGCGTTTTGTACGATCGCGTTCATTCCCGGGAAATCGCCAGCTATGGCGGTGTCGTCAATACCATGCCCAAGTTTGCGGCTTTTGCGCTGCTGTTTGCCATGGCCAACTGCGGCTTGCCGGCTACGGCTGGTTTTGTCGGCGAGTGGATGGTCATCCTGGGCGCCGTCAAATACAACTTCTGGATAGGCGGCGCGGCGGCAACAGCACTTATTTTTGGCGCAGCCTACACCCTGTGGATGTACAAGCGCGTTTACCTGGGCCCCGTGGCCAATGACGACGTCAAGGCACTCGTCGACATCAACGGCCGCGAATTCCTGATGCTGGCGTTGTTGGCTATCGCTGTGCTGTACATGGGCATCTATCCCAAGCCGTTTACCGATGTGATGAATACTTCAGTGGCGGACCTGCTCAAGCATGTCGCAGCCTCCAAACTGAACTGAAGATGAACCGACGCAACTACAAAGAATTCAGATGATTGACAAACTCTCCTGGATCACGGTTTATCCGGAAATCGTCCTCCTGACCATGGCCTGCGTGATTGCGCTGGTGGACCTGGGCGTCAAGACGCCGCAGCGTACGCTGACCTACGTGCTCACGCTGTTGACCCTGGCCGTCGTGGCGGCCATGGAGGCTGCCTACGCATCTGGAGGCCAGACCTTCTATGGTTTCGGCAACATGGTTGTCAGCGACCCAATGGGCGGCTGGCTCAAATGCTTTGCCTGTATCACCGTGATGATTACGCTGGTCTACGGCCGCCCTTACGCGGCAGATCGCGACATGCTGCGCGGCGGTGAGTTCTTCACGCTGAGCCTGTTCGCGCTGCTTGGCATGTTCGTCATGATCTCGGGCCACAACTTCCTGGTGATCTACATGGGCCTGGAATTGCTGACGCTGTCCAGCTATGCGCTGGTGGCCCTGCGTCGCGACAACGCCACTGCCACCGAAGCCGCCATGAAGTACTTTGTGCTGGGCGCGCTGGCTTCGGGTTTCCTGCTGTATGGTCTTTCGATGCTGTATGGTGCGACCGGCTCCCTGGACCTCAACGAGGTGTTCAACGCCATTGCCAGCCGCCAGGTCAGGCACCAGGTTCTCATCTTCGGCCTGGTCTTCATCGTGGCTGGCCTGGCCTTCAAACTGGGCGCTGTACCTTTTCATATGTGGCTGCCTGACGTCTACCAGGGTGCGCCTACGGCCGTGACCCTTCTGATCGGTGGAGCGCCGCAGCTCGCGGCTTTTGCGATCTGTATCCGCCTGTTGGTCGAAGGCCTGTTGCCGCTGGCAATTGACTGGCAGCAGATGCTGGGACTGATGGCGATTGGTTCGCTGCTGGTGGGTAACCTCGCAGCCGTTGCCCAATCAAACCTCAAACGCATGCTGGCGTTCTCCACCATCTCGCAAATGGGTTTCCTGTTGCTCGGCCTGCTGGCAGGCGTGGTCAACGGCAACCAGCTCAACACCGAATCGGCCTACAGCGCAGCGATGTTCTATGCACTGACTTATGTGCTCACCACCCTGGGTGCTTTCGGCATCATCATGCTGCTGGCACGCGCCGGGCACGAGTCCGAAGAGATCGTCGATCTGGCCGGCTTGAACCAGCGCAGCCCGTTGTACGCCGGCGTGATGGCCATCAGCATGTTCTCGCTGGCCGGCCTGCCGCCGCTGGTGGGTTTTTATGCCAAGCTGTCCGTCCTGCAGGCGCTGATTTCGTCGCAACAAACCAGCTACATCGTGCTGGCCATTTTTGCGGTGATCATGTCGCTGGTAGGCGCCTTCTATTACTTGCGTGTGGTGAAGGTCATGTACTTTGATGCACCACTCACCCACAACGCCCAGCCGGTTTCTGCGCCGGCAGATGCCAAGGCAGTGCTGGCTATCAATGGCGCCCTCATCCTGATCCTGGGCATCATGCCTGGCGGCCTGATGACCCTGTGCGCGCAGTCCATCAGCAGCATCGTCAAATCACTGGGTAGCTGACCCCTGCCATGACCCAAACTGCTTCAGTCTGGCTGGTCGTGCTGCTGGCCTTGCTGGCAGCCAACCTGCCTTTCATCAGCAATCGCCTGTTCGCGGTCTACGCACTCAAGTTGCCGAAAAACCTGGCGATCAGGGCCGCAGAGCTGGTGGTGTGGTACCTGATTGTCGGCGGTGTGGGCTTATACCTTGAGCAGCGGAGCGGCCAGATTGCACCGCAAGGCTGGGAGTTTTATGCCATCACCGGCACACTCTTCATCACCTTTGCGTTTCCCGGATTCACCTGGCGCTATCTGTTCAAGCACCGCCCATGAGCGAATCCTCCGATCCTGATCAAGCGGGTGTTGCCGCCAACGCGCACCTCGTCGAGACCTGCATCGACTCGCTCGAGATCCTGAAAGGGAATTTCCTGCATGCCAGGCGTGACACCGTCGGGCTGCCTGATGGCAACCAGGCAACGCGCGAATACGTCATTCACTCCGGTGCCGTGATGATCGTGGCCCAACTGGACGACGGGCGTCTGGTGCTGGAGCGCCAGTATCGCTACCCCATGCGTGCCGTGATGGTGGAGTTCCCCGCGGGCAAGCTCGATCCGGGCGAAGGCTCGCTGGCCTGCGCGCAGCGTGAACTGCTGGAGGAGACCGGTTACGCCGCGCGCGAGTGGGCGAGGGCGGGTGTGCTGCATCCGGTGATCTCCTATTCCACCGAATTCATTGACATCTGGTTTGCGCGTGGGCTGACCCTTGGTCAGCGCAAGCTGGATGCCGGGGAGTTTCTGGACGTCTTTACGGCAACACTCCCTGAGCTTCTTGCCTGGTGCGCCAGCGGCGAGGTCACGGACGCAAAAACATTGACAGGCGTGCTGTGGCTGCAAAACGTGCTGTCCGGCGCGTGGGCTTTGGACTGGCAAGCTGCAACCCCCTGATCCCCCGGCGATAATCCGGCCATGAAAGTCCTGAATCTCCAGTGCGCGCACCAGCATTCATTTGAAGGCTGGTTTGCGTCCGAGGACGACTTCCAGGCCCAGCTGTCGAGCGGCCTGATCGAATGCCCGCTGTGCGCCGACAAAAGCATCCAGAAACTTCCCAGCGCACCACGCCTCAACCTGGGCGGCCATGACATCGCGAGTGCAGGTGGCCAGGCCGCTGCGTCTTCATCAGTTGCCATTCCGAACCCGGTGCGGGTCGCCGAAGGCGAGGCCAACGCCATGGCGGGTATGCCGGCCGCAAAGAATCATGCAGAGCAGGCCGCATTACTGAAGGCCTTGCGTCATGTGATGACGCATACCGAAGATGTCGGCAGCCAGTTCGCGGAGCAGGCCCGCCGCATGCACTATGGTGAAGTTGAAGCGCGCAGCATTCGCGGCCAGGCCAGTGCGCGCGAAGCTGTGGAACTGATAGAGGAGGGCATCGACGTCATGCCCTTGCCTTCGCTGCCTGGGATCAAGGAAACGTTGCAGTAATGACCCCCACGGTCGTTCGCTTCGCGTAACTCCCTGCCCCCCGAGGGGGCCGCTGCGCCTGCGGCCCGGCGAAGCCGGTTCCGCGGCCCCTGCTTGAAAAAAAACGTCCGCGGAGCTTGACCTCCGCGTTGGGTCGGCAACTCAGGGGTACAGGCCGCGCAACTCGCGCGTGTGCAGGATTCGCTTGCAGGCCACGATGAAGGTGGCGGTGCGCAGGCTGACCTTCTGGTCTTGCGCCACGGCCCAGACACCGGCAAAGGCGTCTTTCATGATTTTCACCAGGCGCTTGTTGATTTCTTCTTCGTCCCAGAAGAAGCTGGAAAAATCCTGCACCCATTCAAAGTAGCTGACGGTCACGCCGCCGGCATTGGCGATCACGTCCGGCAGCACCAGCACGTTGCGGTCGTGCAGGATATCGTCGGCGGCAGGTGTCGTCGGGCCGTTGGCGCCTTCAATGATCATGCGCGCCTTGATGCGGCCAGCGTTAGCTGCGGTGATTTGCTGCTCAAGTGCGGCCGGAATCAGGATGTCGCACTCCACGTCCCAGAACGCGTCATTGGCAATGACTTCGGCTCCGGTGAATCCGGCCACGCTGCCGTTGGCTTCCACATGGCGCAGCAACGCCGGCACATCAAGGCCGGCTTCGCGGTAAATCGTGCCGCCATGGTCTTGCACCGCGACCACGCGTGCGCCGGTTTCGGCAAACAGCTTGCCCGCCACGCCGCCCACATTGCCAAAGCCCTGCACGGCGACCCGTGCGGTACTGATATCAAGGCCAATGTGCCTGGCCGCTTCGGTGCCCACGGTGAACACACCTCGCCCCGTGGCTTCACGCCGGCCCAGCGAGCCGCCCAGGTCGACTGGCTTGCCCGTAACGACGCCGGTTGAGGTGGAGCCGGTGTTCATCGAGTAGGTGTCCATCATCCACGCCATGATCTGGTCGTTGGTGTTGACGTCCGGCGCCGGGATGTCCTTGTTAGGGCCGATGATGATGCCGATTTCGCTGGTGTAGCGGCGCGTCATGCGTTCCAGCTCGCCACGCGAAAGCTTCTTCGGGTCGACGCGGATGCCGCCTTTGGCACCGCCGTAAGGCACGTTCACTGCAGCGTTCTTGACCGACATCCAGGCCGACAGCGCCATCACTTCCGACAGTGTGACGTCCTGGTGGAACCGCACGCCGCCCTTGCCGGGACCGCGCGAAACGTTGTGCTGCACACGGTAGCCTTCAAAGTGCGCCACGGTGCCGTCGTCCATGTGAATCGGCACGTCCACGATCAGCACACGCTTGGGCCGCTTGAGGGTTTCAGCCCAGCGCGCCAGGCTGCCCAGGTGCGGAATGACACGGTCTACCTGCTGCAGGTAGTTGCCCCAGGGGCCCAGGTTGTCCGCCTGCAGGTAAGACGGAAGCGGGTGAGACCCGGCGGGGGTGGGGACGGAAGAGGCTGCGTGTGACATTGAAAAAGCTCCTTGTGGGATTTCTTGCGG
Source organism: Polaromonas sp. P1_E11 (assembly GCF_056405995.1). Taxonomy (NCBI): domain Bacteria; kingdom Pseudomonadati; phylum Pseudomonadota; class Betaproteobacteria; order Burkholderiales; family Comamonadaceae; genus Polaromonas; species Polaromonas sp. P1_E11. Next base: position 627,846 of record NZ_JBFUBA010000001.1, on the reverse strand, counting down.
GAAAGTCTGCGGGAAGAATCAATGCACGGAGCTTAAGAGCCCCGGTCTAAATAGTCCAAGGCATTGTTGAGCAAAATCTATGCAAATAATGCATATCACTGACTTTGATGGCCGCCGGAGCTGCGGCGAAAGCCGGGAAGCCCGCACATGCCAAGGCCGTCACACCGTGAATTGCAGCGCCGCCAGCCGCGCATAAACGCCGCCGCGGTTCACCAGCTCGGCATGCGTGCCTTGCTCAACCAGCTGCCCGTGGTCCAGCACCAGGATGCGGTCAGCCTGCTGCACAGTGGCCAGCCGGTGCGCAATCACCAGCGTCGTGCGGTCCTTCATGGCCGACTCCAGGGCCGCCTGCACCATGCGTTCGCTTTCGGCATCGAGCGCGCTGGTGGCTTCATCCAGCAGCAGCAGTGGGGCGTTTTTCAGCATCGCCCTCGCAATCGCAATGCGCTGGCGCTGGCCGCCGGAAAGGCGCACACCGCGCTCGCCCAGGAAGGTGTCGTAGCCCTCGGGCAGGGCGGTGATGAACTCATGCGCGAAGGCCGCCCTGGCCGCTGCACGGGTCTGTTCATCAGTGGCTTCGGGCTTGCCGTAGCGGATGTTTTCCAGCGCGCTGGTCGAGAAGATGACGGCGTCCTGCGGCACGATGCCGATGCGCTGCCGCAAATCGTGCAGTGCCATGTCGGCAGTGCGCACGCCATCCAGTTCGATGCGGCCTGAAGCCGGGTCGTAAAACCGCAGCAGCAACTGAAACACCGTGCTCTTGCCCGCGCCGCTGGGCCCCACAATGGCCACCGTTTCGCCGGGCGCCACGCTCAGCGAGAAGTTTGTCAATGCAGCTTGCGCTGGCCGTGACGGGTAGTGAAACGTCACAGCGTCAAACCTCACAGCGCTCCCGGCCCGCGTGACTTGTGCGGGAACCGGTTTGGCCGGTGATGCCACGGGTGAACGCGACGTCAGCAGCTCCATCAGCCGTTCGGTGGCGCCGGCCGCCCGCAGCAGGTCGCCATAGACCTCGCCCAGAACGGCCGCCGCGCTGGCCAGGATGATCACGTAAACAACTGTCTGGCCCAGGTGGCCCGCCGTGATGTCCCCGCGCATCACCGCCTGCGTGCCCTGGTACAGGCCCCACAGCAGCGCCGCCGACGTGGCGATGATGATGAAAGCCACCAGCACCGAGCGCGCCCTGGTGCGGCGAATCGCGGTGTTAAAGGCATTGGTCGTTGACGCATCAAAGCGCGCGGCCTCGCGGCCTTCAGCGGTGTAGCTTTGCACCACCGGAATGGCGTTAAGCACTTCAGCGGCAATCGCGCTGGAGTCGGCCACGCGGTCCTGGCTGGCGCGCGACAGCTTGCGTACACGCCGGCCAAACCAGACCGAGGGCGCGACGATCAACACCAGCACCACCAGTACCTGCACCATGAGGTAAGGGTTGGTATAGACCAGCATGCCCAGCGCGCCCACGCCCATGACTGCATTGCGCAGGCCCATGCTGAGCGAGGAGCCCACCACCGTCTGCACCAGCGTTGTGTCCCCTGTCAGGCGCGACAGCACTTCGCCGGTTTGCGTGGTTTCAAAAAATTCCGGGCTTTGCCGCACCACATGTGCGTAGACAGCGTTGCGCAGGTCTGCGGTCACACGCTCGCCCAGCCAGCTCACCATATAGAAGCGGCCTGCCGAAAAAAGGCCCAGCGCCGCCGCCACGCCAAACAGTTCAAAGAAATGGGTGCGCAGCGCCATCAGCTGCTGGCCCTTGTCTGCAGCGCTGAGCCCACCGTCGATCAGGCTGCGCAGGGCCAGCGGAAACACCAGCGTGGCAACGGCCGCCATCACCAGGAAAAACATCGCCAGAACAATCCGCCCCCGGTAGGGACGCAGGAAGGGAACGAGGCCGGAAAGGGAGCGGGGCGCGCCCTTGGGCGCATTCGAAAGGGAAGAAGTAGCCATGCGGGGAGTTTAGCCATAAAAGATGTCTGTACAAACACAGCCTTGACAATGTTTGTCTAGGCATGTATTATTCGCATCCATGAAACCCGAATCCACCCGTCCGCCAGCGACCTCAGTTCCTTCAACTCCCTTGTGCGGGTTGCCGGCCGAGTTTTATTGCGCGACCGATTACGACGCCGGGCAAAGCACCGGCGCGCTGATGCGCCAGATTCTCAACAGCGTCTCCCAGCAGGTCACGCGCGAACTGGAGCCCCAGGGCCTGACGAACGCGCAGTGGGTGCCCATGCTCAAGATCTACCTCGGGAAGGCCTCCACGGTGGCTGAACTGGCCCGCGTGTGCCAGCTCGACGCCGGTTCCATGACCCGCCTGCTTGACCGGCTCGAAGCCAAGGGCTTTTGCCGCCGCATCCGCTCCAGCGAAGACAGGCGCGTGGTCAATATCGAACTGACACCCGAAGGCCGCGAAGCCGCAAAAGAAATCCCCGCGGTGCTCAGCCGTGTGCAAAACGCCCACCTGGCCGGCTTCACGGTCGAGGAGTGGCAAAACCTCAAAGGCTACCTGCGCCGCATCCTTGAAACAGCGCAGACCCTTCAAGCCCTTCAAGCAGCGAATGAAAAAGATGACAAATAACAGCAACACCCTCTGCAGCGCATCCGCTTCCGCCTCGGCTTGCGTTTCGGTGAACCAGTCCGAACACGCCGAGCCGCGCCTGCCGCTCTGGCGCGCCTCTTTCCGCATGGCCCTGGTGGCCGCCGCTAGCGTGGTGGCCGTGGGCCTGATGGCAACCGGCCTCACCGGCTGTGCCGACATGTCGGGCATCGCACCGCATTCCAGCCTGCGTGACGCGCCTTCGCTCGGCCTGGCTGCCGACACCGCCAGCCAAACGCCGGCCCAGGCGCCACTGGCCGCCGAATGGTGGCGCGAGTTTGGCGATGTGCAGCTCAACAGCCTGGTTGACCAAGCCCTGCAAACCAGCCCGACCTTGAAGCTTGCGCAGGCCCGTCTGGCGCGCGCGCTGGCCGTCACCGAGGTTGCCGATGCCGCCACATTGCCGCAGGTCACCGGACAACTGGACCTGACGCGCCAGCAGTACACCGCCAATGGCGCGGTGCCCGCACCACTGGCTGGCTCCATCCGCAACAGCGGTACGGCGCAGCTCGCGGTGAGCTGGGAGCTTGATTTTTTCGGCAAGAACCGCGCCGCGCTGGACGCCGCGCTGGGCACCGCCAGCGCGGCTGAAGCCGACGCGCAGGCCGCACGCTTGCTGCTGGCCAGCAATGTGACCCGCACTTACTTTCAGCTGGTCCGCCTGAATGAGCAGGTGGCTGTGGCCCGTCGAACACTCGCCCAGCGTGACGAAACCCTCAAGCTGGTGCGCGACCGCGTCGACGCCGGCCTGGACACCCGCCTGGAGCTGCGCCAGAGCGAAGGCGGCCTGCCCGAAGCGCGCCTGCAGCTCGAAACCCTGCAGGAGCAGATGGCGCTCACCCACAACGCGCTCGACGCCCTCATTGGCAAGCCAAATGGCACCGCAGCCCTTATTCTTCCTGCGCAAGCAGCTATCAAAAACGTAGCAACCGCCACAGCCATTCCTGCCGACCTGCTGGGCCGGCGCGCCGACATCGCCGCCGCGCGCTGGCGCGTAGAGGCTTCGTCCAAAGACGTGGTCAACGCCAAAACCCAGTTCTATCCCAACGTCAACCTGGTCGCTTTTGCCGGTTTTTCCAGCATTGGCCTCGGCCGCCTGCTTGACTCGGGCAGCCAGCAGTGGGGTGTCGGGCCGGCCCTGCGCCTGCCGATTTTTGACGCCGGCCGGCTGCGTGCCAACCTGCGCAGCAAGACGGCCGACCTGGATGCCGCAGTGGAAAGCTACAACGCTGCCGTGATCGATGCGGTGCGCGATGTGGCCGACCAGGTGGCGTCATCGCAAGCCATCACGCGCCAGCAAACCGAACAGCGCGCAGCGCAGGAAGCCGCAGAAGGCGCCTATGACATCGCCGTGCAGCGCTACAAGGCCGGCCTGGGTACCTACCTCAATGTGCTGACGGCCGAAACCAGCGTGCTGGCCCAGCGCCGCCTGGCGGTAGATCTCTCGGCCCGCGCGCTCGACACGCAGGTCGCCTTGATACGCGCCCTGGGCGGCGGCTACGGCAATGCCCCGGCGCAGGCGCCGCAAGCGCAGGGTGCTACAAAAACAATAGCTGCTGGCGCTCGTCCTGATTGGGCTACAGCCGGTTTTAATTCTGAAAAATTGCCCGCAGCGCATTAAGCGCCGGCCAAAACGCAAGTAACGCATCGTTCCGAATCAACCAACACCCTGACACCATCATGAGCGACACAACATCTACCAACTCCCCAGCTTCCGATGCACCAGCACAGCCGCCCGCAGGAAACCCCAAACGCAAAAAGGCGCTGACGGCGCTTGCGGCCGTGGTGGTCGTTGCAGGGCTGGGCTGGTCTGCCTATGAATACCTGGTGGCCAGCCATTACGAGTCCACCGACAACGCCTATGTGCAGGGCAACGTGATCCAGATCACGCCGCAGATCGGCGGCACCGTCATGGCCATCATGGCCGACGACACCGACTTCGTGAAAGCCGGCCAGACATTGGTGCAGCTTGACCCGGCCGATGCCAAGGTCGCGCTGGAGCAGGCCGAGGCCGCACTGGCCCAGGCCGTGCGCCAGGTGCGCACGCTCTACGCCAACAACGGCACGCTGGCCGCGCAGATCGCGCTGCGCGATGCCGATGTGGTCAAGGCGCAAAGCGACATCGCCCGCGCCAGCGACGACCTGAACCGCCGCCAGTCGCTTACCGGCAACGGCGCGGTGTCCAAAGAAGAACTCAACCACGCGCAGACGCAGCTGGCCACCGCCAAAAGTGCGCTGGCTGCGGCGCAGGCCGGTGTGGTGGCTGCACGTGAGCAACTCACCAGCAACCAGGCCCTGACCGAAGGCACCAGCGTCGAGCAACACCCCAGCGTGCAGGTTGCTGCCGCCCGGGTGCGTGAGGCCTACCTGGCCACACAGCGTGCCGCGCTGCTGGCGCCCGTGGATGGCTATGTGGCCAAGCGCACGGTGCAACTTGGCCAACGCGTGGCTGCCGGCGCGCCGATGATGTCCATCATCCCGCTCAACCAGGTCTGGGTCGACGCCAACTTCAAGGAAGTCCAGTTGCGCAACATCCGCATCGGCCAGCCCGTGACATTGGTGGCCGACCTGTATGGCAAGAAGGTGGAGTACAAAGGCAAGGTAGCCGGCCTGGGCGTCGGCACCGGTGCCGCCTTTTCATTGCTGCCCGCGCAAAACGCCACCGGCAACTGGATCAAGGTGGTGCAGCGCGTGCCGGTGCGCATCGCGCTGGACGCCAAACAGCTCGCCGACAACCCGCTGCGCGTGGGCTTGTCGATGGACGCCGAAGTCGACGTGAGCAGCAAGGACGGCAAGACGCTGGCCGATGCGCCGCGCGACGCCGCCCTGGCACACAGTCAGACTTACGGCACGCAGGACGATGCGGCCGACAAGGACGTGCAGCGCGTCATCGCCGCCAACACCGGAAAATCCGTGAAGCCGGCCAAGGCTGCCGTCGCCGTCAGGCCGGCCCTGCCGCAGGGCGGCGCTGTTTCGCCGGCCCAGGCCGGCGCCGACGCGCAGCGCCTCGCGTTCAGCCACACGCTGTCGCTGGCGGGCAACCGCGTGGCGCCGTAAGTCACAGCTTCACACGCAACCCCACACTCCGGCCCGCGCAACCGCAGCGATTTTCCGTAGCGGTTTCCACCAGCCCCTTATTCGCAAGGCTTTCATGGCTTCCGCACCTGCTCCCGCCTCCGCCTATGTCCAGCCGCCACCGCTGACGGGCTCTGCCCGCCTGTGGGGCACGCTGGCCCTGTCGGCCGCGACTTTCATGAATGTGCTCGACACGTCCATCGCCAACGTGTCGCTGCCCGCGATTGCCGGCGACCTGGGCGTGAGCCCCAACCAGGGCACCTGGGTCATCACCAGCTTTGGCGTGGCCAACGCGATTGCCGTGCCGCTCACCGGCTGGCTGTCGCAGCGCTTCGGCCAGGTGCGCCTGTTCACCACCAGCGTCATCCTGTTTGTCATCACCTCGTGGCTGTGCGGCCTGGCGCCCAACATGACCACGCTGATTTTTCTGCGCGTGCTGCAGGGCCTGGTGGCCGGCCCCATGATCCCGCTGTCGCAGGCACTGCTGCTGTCGAGCTACCCGAAAGCACTGGCGGGGCTGGCCATGGCGCTCTGGTCCATGACCACGCTGATCGCGCCGGTGATGGGGCCGCTGCTGGGCGGCTGGATCACCGACAACATTTCCTGGCCCTGGATTTTTTATATCAACATCCCCGTGGGCTTTGGCGCCGCCTTCATCACCTGGAGCATCTTCCGAAAGCGTGAAAGCGTCACGCGAAAGCTTCCCATCGACTCGGTGGGCCTGGCGCTGCTGGTCATCTGGGTCGGCGCGCTGCAGATCATGCTCGACAAGGGCCAGGAGCTCGACTGGTTCCACTCTGGTGAAGTCATCGCGCTGGGCATCATCGCCCTGGTCGGCCTGATTGCCTTCGTGATCTGGGAGCTGACCGAAGAGCACCCGGTGGTCGACCTGACGCTGTTCAAAAAGCGCAACTTCTGGGCGGGCGCGCTGGCGCTGTCGGTGGGCTATGGCCTCTTCTTCGGCAACGTCGTATTGCTGCCGCTGTGGCTGCAGCAATACATGGGCTACACCGCCACGCAGGCCGGCATGGTGCTGGCGCCTGTCGGGGCGTTTGCCTTGCTGTTGTCACCCGTGGTCGGTAAAAACATCGCCAAGGTAGACCCGCGCCGCTTCGCCGCGTTTGCCTTCATGGTGTTTGCGCTGGTGCTGTGGATGCGGTCCAACTTCAACACCCAGGCCGACTTCCGCACCATCATGATCCCGACCATCATCCAGGGCGTGGCCATGGCCTTCTTTTTTATCCCGCTGGTCACCATCACGCTGTCGGGCATCTCGCCCGACAAGATTCCCGCAGCATCCGGCCTGTCGAACTTCGTGCGCATCACCGCCGGCTCCTTCGGCACATCCATCGCCACCACCATCTGGCAAGACCGCGCCGCCATGCACCACGCGCAGATCAGCGAATACGTGAACCAGGGCAGCACCGCCACCAACAGCGCCCTCACAGGCCTGGCCGGCGCCGGCCTTACGCCCGACCAGGCGCTGGGCACCATCAACCGCCTGGTCGACCAGCAGGCCTACATGCTGGCCGCCAACGACGTGTTCTATGCCTCCTCGCTGATCTTTCTGCTGTTGATTCCGCTGGTGTTTTTGACGCGGCACACCAAGGCGGGGGCGGGGAGTGCGGATGCCGCTGCGGGCGCGCACTGAGGCCCTTGCGTGGGGCTGGAACGAAGACGGCGCCTTGTGCGCCGTTTTTATTGGCGCTATCAAATCAGTAGCTGCCTGCGCTCGTCCGCATTGATCTACAGGCCTGTTTGATATCTAAAAGCGGCCCCCAAATGCTCAAAACAAGGGATTTTGGCGCTGCCACACTTTGCAAAGGCCCGCAGCCTCCTCCAAAGCTAATTTGGGCCTCTTTTTAGGTATCAAAACGTGCTGAAGCCCAAACGGAATATGCGCGAGCAGCTATGAAATCAATAGCATTTCAGGCGAGCAGGGCATCTAGCGGACTAGCTGTGCCGCCGGCGGCAACCTTCAGCACATGCGTATAAATCATCGTGGTACTCACGTCGCTGTGGCCCAGCAGTTCCTGTACGGTGCGGATGTCAGTACCGGACTGCAACAAGTGAGTCGCGAAGCTGTGGCGCAAGGTGTGAACGGATACGGGCTTGATGATGCCGGCCAGCACGACGGCTTTTTTGAGGCCGCGTTGCAGGCGTTCTTCAAAAAGATGATGGCGCCGCTCTACCCCTGTGCGTGGGTCAACAGAGGGCTTGGGCGCCGGAAACATCCAGAACCATCCCCAGGTCTGGCCAAGCTGCGGGTATTTGGCTTCAAGTGCATCGGGCACCTGCACGCCGCTACGCCGGGCCTGCCGGTCCATTTCCCAGGTTGCGCGAGCAGCCAGCATCTGCAGTCGAAGAGCCGGTGCGAGCGAGCGCGGCAGCATCACTACACGGTCCTTGTTGCCCTTGGCCTCCCGCACGATGATTACGTGGCGGTCAAAGTCCACATCCTTGACCCGCAAGCGCATGCCTTCCATCAGCCGCATGCCGGTGCCATAGAGCAGGCGTGCGAGCAATGAAGTTTCGCCGTCCATCACGGCCAGCAGGCTGGCGATTTCTTCTTTCGTCAGTACGGAGGGAATCAGGCGAACCCGATTGGGGCGATTGAGCTCCGTGAGCCAAGGCAAGTCTGCCTCCAGTACCTCACGGTACAAAAACAGCAGCGCGCTCAAAGCCTGGTTGTGGGTGGCGCTTGAAACTTTGCGCTCATTGGCCAGCATGGTGAGGAAAGCCTCTACCTCGCGTGCACCCATGTCGCGCGGATGCGTCATGTGGCCGTTGCGGCCATGCCATCGGACAAAAAAACGGACCCAGTACAGGTAAGTTTTCTCAGTGCCAAGGCTATAGTGCAAATACCGAACCCGCTCCCGAACCTGGTCCAGCAAGCGGGCAGACTGCAGTGGAGGATTGCGGGGTTTCACAGAATTTTTATACCTGTATGAAATTACAGTGTATTTCTTTGAGACCCAGCATGCAAGCGGCTTACAGGAGGTTTTAATGTCCAGATTAGATTGCCGGCGCCAGGTTATACCGCAGGTTTTGCGGCATACATTACGTTAAAGCTCATGCTTCGTCATGGCGCCACCGCTCTTATTGGGTCCTATCAGCGATATGTGTCGCCGCATAAAGGTTTTTGCTGCGCGTATCGCGTTCAGACGGGGCGAACGTCGTGTTCGGAATTCGGGAGACGAGCAATCTCGAGGGCCGGCTTGGTGAAAGGCCTAGTCCTGCTGCTCTCCCGCTTTCAGGCATGTGCGGTGGCTGCTGCGACGCTGAGCGAGAATCCGAAAACGGAGGGTGTGAAAAATGAAGCGTGTCCACTTTGGTCAAAGGACGGAGCAACGTGTTGTGTTGGGGCATGCCCCTGGCCGTAAGCCTTGGGCACGAGCTTTACCTAGTTGCTCCAGCGGATCGCCTGCGGCGTCCGCTGAGCGCCAACGTTAGAGCTCATGGATTGGCTGCCGAACCTATTCAGACACCGGGGACCGCCGACCCGAGAGCAATCTCTCGCGCTGGCGACGAACTCCTCAGCGGAGGTCGGGGATCGCGACGACGCAATCCTGGCGTTGAGCGACTTCGACGATACGGAAGTGCAGAGCGCGCTGCTTAGGATTGCAAGTGACGCCTCGGAGGACGAAATGCTGGTTGACGAAGCGGGTCATGTTCTGTGGATCATTTGGGACCGCCAGGGCAAGGTCGCCACACCTGATCTCATCGCGCGCATGCAGCCCTCGGCACGGAAGTTCTTCGCGCCATGAGCCCTAACAAGTTGATCGACACGGACGTCCTATCGGCTGGCTTGGCCAGCCTACTGTCCGCCGGTCATCGCCGACGTTAGGCCATGTACTTCAGTATCAGTCAGTACCCAAACCTTCGCACTCGCTCCTCGGCAGAGCAGCTACGAATCGTCGCTGCTGCTAAGGAGTGTGATAAGTGGGCTTCCCGCAGATTCTGGCTCGCGGCCATTGCGCTATTCGGTGGGGCAGTTGTGGTTAGCTGCCTCAGCGCACTCGGATACATAACGCCCATGGCTAGCTGGATTCCGGCCAGCATTGCCGGCGTCGCTTTCTACTTGTTCCTCCTGTGGGACGTCAATGGCCCCACTCTCAGGGCTGTGGGGCAGTACCTATCCAAACATCCTGAGCCCTAACTATGCGCTCAAGCGGACCGTGCGGACGAAGCTCCTCGCGCATACCCATTTGTCATCGGCCGCAAGGCCGCTTAGCTTAGGCGTTAGGCGTCAAACTATGAACGTGGCCCTCACCTTTTCCTTACTTGGACAAGTGCTCGGCCGTGCGGTTGCCGCAACGATAGGCAGCGCCATTGCTATCTCATTGGCGATACTGAGCGGGTTTTTCTCCGGAGGAGGTCATGAAGCACTCTTTCTTGCTGCGGCACTCGCGTTATTCGGAACGGGCTGGTCATTTCTTCCAGCCATACGAGCAACGCGCACGATTGCAATAGTCGTCCTTCTGGGCTGGTTAGCGCTGGCTGGCTTCCTGGCTATGTTTGGAGCCTCCGGAGTAAGAGGATGGCTGCTTGTCCCGTGGTTCTTGGCATCTATCGGGCTTGGAGTCTGCCTAGCTTTCAAGCCGCCCCTCTTTCTTCCTAAAATCGATCGCGCAGCAGAGATGCAAAGTGGCAAAAATGACACCTAACCCTTCCTTCAAGCGGACCCGCCTACGGCGGTCCGCTTAAGTCAAACGTTATGCCTCAGTGAAAGCTGATCGTCGCTCTAACTCAAAGATGCTGTAGGACTGAATGATGAGCCTTGCACTTGTTTCTAACCTCTCGCCAGAATGCATCGAGATGCGCGCACGCGTTTCGGAGTACCCGTTCAAGCCGGTCTTGCTCCTAGAGGCCTACAGAGATCGCAAGGAAGGCTGGCGGCATGGGGACAAAATCAAGGAGCACTTTGTTGACTGCGAATCCTGCCTAGAGTGGCTAGGAAAGCAAGTAGAGGAGCGTTTCTTTGTTCGCGCTAGAGACGCTGCGGAGTATTGTTGCTTGTCGATGTATATGGCCGTGGAGGAAACAGATCCTGGAAAGCAAGTCATCACAGGCAGGTCAAAGGAGAAAGTCCGATTCAGCCTTTTCCGCGGGGAAGATCCAACATGGACCATCGGCTCCCAGGGGTGCGATATCAGTCATTGCCCCTGGTGCGGGAAACGCCTTCCGAACTCGCCATTCCGCAACCTTGCCTTGGGAATTGACTGGCTTGAGGCATAACATGTTGCTCGTCACGGACAAGCAGCAGCAGGTTGCCGCTTCGCGGCGTGTGCTGCATGCCGGACAGCGCCGACGTTAGATTGCAGTGACGCTCCTCTACGTTCTCGGGGGTCTTCTCGCACTGCTCTGCTTTGCCGCCGTGACTTTGATTTTGAAGGATCGGCTGGAGCGGGCGCTTTGGAACTGGAAGAATCCGCCCGAAAAATTAGCTGCCGATCGTACCGAGGTTGAGCGAAGACTCTTATCTCCCGATTGGGACTTCTATCTGGAGCATTTGGGGCGTCCCGTACCACAGGCATTGCGAGATCTCTATGCCAATAGAAGGCTCATTCTGTCGACCGGCACCATTCTGGCGGGCGAGGCGTATATCACTGCGTTTGAGCCACTCGACCAGAGGGCGCTCTCGGAAACGAAATCCTGGATAGGAGTCGAGGTGGTGCCCTTCGCCAGCTCCGATGGCGACCCGATCTATCTTAGGCCAGGAGCAATGGAAAGTGATGCTGTCTACGTGACGTACCATGACGGCAGTGACACGGAACAGGTCTCGAACGATGTGGCCTCATACTTGGCCGCGCTAGTGGAAGGTCCTGGGAATGCAATCTAACTTATCAATCGACGCGGACCCCACAACAGCAGGCTGCGGCTTCGCCGCACAGTGTTGTGGTCCGGTCATCTTCACGTTAAACGGCAATAACGGCGCGCCATGGCGATGATCTTCCTGGGAAAATCCAAATGTCCACTGTGTGGCGAAGTCTTGGAGTCGGGCCAAGAGCTGGTCGCGACCACGCACTTTATCGAATCGCCTGAGCACCCGCTTTGGCGTTTTTCTGATACGGCGATGCATTACACATGCTTCCAATTGTGGGAGCACAGGGAGCCATTTGTCGCGAAGTACAACGCGGAAGTGGATAAGACAGCATTTCACACTGCCAAGCCGCGACCGTACATGAGTCCGGATGGCCGATATCCAGAAAAACTGTGAATAGATGCGGGGCTTCAAATGCCGTTTAACATGCCAATCGATTCGGACTCACAACAGCAGATGGCGGCTTCGCCGCAAGGTGTTGTGATCCGGTCATCTTCACGTTAGACGTCAAGGGAGGCCCTGCAATGCCGACGGCTGCTCGTTTCATCATTGGCCCTGCTGCCGGCTTGGTGCTTTTTGCAGCGGCGGTTGCACTCGGCTTCGGGCCGGGGTTCTTGGTCCTCGCAGCATGCGGCGCGGCGGGCTTTCTCGTCGTCACGCCATTGGTTCAGTTTGGTCTTGAGCGCACGTCGTATTTCAGCGTCCGGCCGGCGCTGGCGACGGTTTCCGGAATCTCGCTGGTACTTGGCGCGATCGCATTTGCCATCGCATCTGGTAAATTCTTCTATTGGTAGGGCGCGGCTTGATATCTAACTTATCAATCGACTCGGATCCACAACAGCAGGCTGCGGTTTCGCCGCGAATCTTGATGGTCCGGTCATTTTCAGGTTAGCCGTATGACTTCAGCCCCTCCTTTTACGCCTGAGCAGTTTTCAACTCGTCCAGGAATCGCGCAGGTCGAAACCAACCTCCAGAGATGGTTGAAGGAGCTCCCGGTTGAAGAGCGTATGGATTTCATCGCCCGGCTGTGGCCGATCAACTATCCTCTCGCGCTAATCTTGATGCAGTCGTCGCAACTCCCCGCTCGCCAAATTGAGGTGCTGCTCCGTCTGTGGCTGGCAGAAGGCCGCCATAACACAGCGCAGAAGCTGATTCAGTATTTCGTAGTCACGATGGGAGAGAAGAAGTTTTGGAAAGTAGTCGTTGACGTGGAGCTATTGCCGGCTATGCGAGATTTCATCAACTATCACAGCCGTGGGCGTCTCGATGAGTTGCAACGCGGCTAAGAATTCCGTCGAGAGGGACGGCCCAAAGCTGCGCTTTGGGTTCCCTCCGCCTGCGGCTCCGGCCGCCCCTCACGTCAAACGTTAAAACGCATGTACCCAGTTCCTGCATTAGCTCAACAACTTGAACTCGAATGGGCTTCAGAACTCGCCGCCTATTTTGGAAAGAGCGTAGAAGATATTGGGCAGCGAGTTCGCCCATGGTTCGCATTCCCTGGTGGGACGCTTCGGATAGAGTTGATGGATGGGTCGGCAGTGCAGTTCAATTACGCGATATACATTGCAAGTGAAACGAAGAAGGCCGTCGGCGTCTTTACCGAGCATTGCGGTAATCATCTTTACCCCTACCACGAAGCAAAGGTCTATCGCGATGGAGCATTGGTCTATGAGCAGGTTTAACAGGTTGCTCGGCGCGGACACACAGCAAAGAGAGGCTGCTTCGCGGCCATTGCTGTGTTCCGGGCAGCGCCAACGTTATATGGCATCGGAATGAGCGCGTCGGCACAAACGTCCTGGACCATCCTCACATCTCGGTACGGTGGAGACACGCGCGAGCCGACTCCCGAGCAACTGCACCTTGCACTCGCGGAGGTCTATCACGAGAATGACTTGTCCATGACGGACCGTGACTATGCGGAGCATCCCAATGCGTGGCTTCGCTATGGGTTTGATGATGGGCCTATGTACGTCTTGAACGTCTATCGCAGTGGGAGTGTGTACTTCGCACAATGGGCTGATCCAGATTACGAGCGCGAACTCGAATCGGAGTCAGTGCGGATCAAAGTCAGTGAGAACGAGGCCCGTCAGCTGTGGGAATTACTCGCCGCCGGACGGATAGATGAGATCAAAGGGGGAGGGTGGGATGCCACATAACCTGCCGCTCGACACGGATACGCACCAGCAGGCGGCGGCTTCGTCGCAAATGGTGCGTTCCAGTCGGCTCCAACGTTAGGTTGCTCAGTGGCATTCCAGTCTTCATTCACCGCCGAGCCGGCTCGTCGCTACGCAGCGTTTGTGGTCGACACGGTAACGACGTTCGTTCTCTTCCTGATTGTTGGAACTGTCGCGGACGAATTGCACCATGACCTCGCGCGGTGGGACGTCTTTGCTGCTGTCTTCGTGCTGTACCAAGGTACGTTGGTTGTCACAAACCATGGTCAAACCTTCGGTCGCTATGTCGCCAACATCATGGTTTGCAGCGATTCGGGCGGTCCACTCACTGCTGCGCGGTCATTTGCGCGAGCGCTAGTCCGCGCGCTTCCACTTGTGCTTCTCGAGGGGCCATCTTTCGCTCCGGTGCTGGGCACGCTCGCGGTGGTTGCGCTGGTAGCTGTGGAATCAAGCGTGCTGGAACGCTCGCCCACGCGCCAATCGTTGGCAGACAGGGTGGCCAGATCTCTTGTAGTGAATTTGCCGCCGCCTCATACCCATCGAGCGCCGGCTGGTCCAATGTTCAGCGCCACGGATGCCGAGTTCGGCAATCCCCCCAAGACGCCACCGAAATGAGCACGCAACCTGACAGGGCGGTCAACGCGGACACCCAAGGTCGTCCGCGCTTGCGGCGCTCGGCACTCGTTGTGCGCCGGTTACCTCTGCGTTAAAGTGCAGGCATGGGTTCCATCGTTGGTTTTGCGCTCACCGGTCTCTTCGCATACCTTGCTTACGACGCATCGAAACTGGTCGTTCCATGGCGCGACATCCCGGCCTCTGTCATTGCCCGAGGAATCGGCCAAGACGTATCCCACCTTTCTTTGAGTGAGCAATCCAAACTGAAGGAGAGCCGCGAGTACGGTTGGGGCGACCTCAGCGGAGCTGTCTGGTTCTGGGCGGTACTATCCGTTGGTACCTTCACGGTGTCTGTCTATGCTCTCTTCTATTAAGCGCCTTAACTGGTCAGTCAAGATGGACGCCCAAATGCGTCCGCGCGCTTCGCCCATACCTGGTCTTGGTCGCCACTTACTGCTACGCTAGACCTCACCTATACATCGTGCAAAGGGAGCTGTCTCATGAAATCTGTTTTACTACTCGCGACAGCAGCGATTCTCTGCGGGTGTGCCACCTCCCGGCAGATCATCGGACCGAACGGAACGCCAGCGCATTCGATCCGTTGCGGCGCTGCTGTTGCAGACGCTTGTCTGGAAAAGGCGGGGGAGCTATGTCCGAGTGGCTACGTCGTTCTGAATTCACAAGGGTCACAGTACCTGGGCCAGATGGGCACGGGCTCTGTCGGAGGATCGTGGAATCGCAGCGGAGGCAGTATCTCGGGCTCTTCCTCGTCGGTCCCACTCGTGACGCCAAACACTTTGCTCATTGAATGCAAGGCACCCAGGTGAGACCCACCACCGAGGCAGCGCGGTTTTTTCACAGGGGCAGGCCTGGCGCCCGCAGCCGACGTGACACCAAGCGCAACGCCTGGCACCCAAGGGGGCAGCCGGGCCGGGTTAGGGTCGCGATGGTCAAACACAACGGAATCGGCGGTTTGGGCTGCGCTCGTCCATATTGAGGAGGCGGTAACCAGACTGTCCGCCTAGAATTGGTTTGCGGGGTTTGGGCCCTTTTTTATCGACCTGAGTGAAACTCAAAATGGGCATAAGTCTTTGAATAACAAGCACTTGGCTGAGTTTTCGGTGGCCAGGATATACGGCAGGGGGATGTTATACCGCAGACCTTGCGGTATACATTACGTTAGGGCTCACAGATGCAGCGCCTGATCTACGTTCTGAAGTGCATTGCTCTAGTGGCTCTGGTCGGTGCCGTGTTCACTTGCGTGACTCTTTGGGCGTTGCATCCGTATTCATTTTCGGAGCTTCGTGACTTCGACTTCTGGCTGGCAATTCCCTGCGGCCTACTCGCATCAGCAGCATGCGCTTGGCGGCTTTTGCGCGATTGGAACATCGACGAGGAAGCCGAGGTTCTTCGAAATGCTCTGGACACAGAACACTTGGGCTGAGAGCCCTAACTGGTCATTCGACACGGACGCACAAATGCGTCCGTGCGCTGCGCGCACACGCGTCATGTCCGCCGGTCAACTCCAACGTTAGAGCTCACCAACATGCTGTCTACCCTGCCCAACGACCAGATCGCCCTCCTTGGCATCGGGGCACAAGTTGCGTGTGCAGCTGGAGTTTGGTCTGCCGGCGGGTGGCCGCGGCTAGTTACTTACTTGTTCCTCGTCCCACTGTTCTGGCTTGTCCCTTTCATTCTTGCTTCGGGCCACGTTCTCATTGCACTAGACGGAGTCGTCGTATTGCCGGTTGCTTTCCTAGCATTTGTTTGCTTCCGAACGGCGCAAGCAACGCGCAGCGGTTCGGCGTCGAACGGAGGCTCGCGTGAGCCCTAACTTGTCAATCGACGCGGACCCACAACAGCAGGAGGCGGCTTCGCCGCTCATGTTGGTGGTCCGGTCATTTTTACGTTAGACCGCTGGAATATCATGAACCTGCTCCGCTGGCTTTTGCTCTCGACCTCGCTGATCATTTCTGCTGGCTGCGACTTCCAAAAGGAAGCTGATGCGAAGTTCGGAGACCAACACTTCAAAACTGCCATCTCTCTTGTGGAACTGCACAAAGTGCGCGTTGGCTCCTATCCTGAGACGCTGCGGGAGTTGAAATTCATTGGCGACTGGGACGCAATCGCAGTCAACTCCGTGGAGTACAGGAAGCTTGCGGACGGTTACGAACTCAATGTCACTCGCGGATGGGTCGCACAGCCTACCTTGACCTATCCGCCGGAGTTCTGGGTAGGTCTTGGCCTCAAGAAATCCAACTTGCGGCCTGGAACATGACGCGGTCTAACATGTCAATCGACGCGGACCCACAACAGCAGGAAGCGGCTTCGCCGCTCAGGTTGGTGGTCCGGTCATTTTTACGTTATGCCGCACGATCGCGTGTGGAGTGCTCGAGAGGAGTGCAGCAGTGACCGGTGAATACAACGGTACTTGCTGCCCAGTCTGCCGTTCTATGGAGATTGATCGCGCCCCTCTTGGCTACCCGGAGAATGGCGAGGTCACAGCCTGGGTCGGTTGCGACTCCTGCCGCCACACTTGGCAAGAGCTGTACAGACTTACTGGGATCGGTGAAGTGCAGCCGCCGCACGTTGACCCCTCAACTAAGCACTAGCTCCAATGCGGCATAACAGCTTCTTCGACACGGACGCCCAAGGGCGTCCGCGCCTACGGCGCTCCTATTCCTTGGTCGCCGGTCATCTCAAACGTTAGGCCGCATGAATACCTCAAACACCGCTGGCTACTCTGGAACGCCGCTCTCCAAGAAGCTCGGCATCAAAGAAGCTCATCACGTTCTGCTCATCGAGGCACCGGAGGACTACGAGAGCCTCTTGGCGCCACTTCCGCCTACCGTGCGGTTCGTGAGCCAACCCGATTCGAAGGTAGACATCGCTCACGTCTTTGTCACGCAGAGAGAAGACCTGGCAAAGATCCTGAGCACCCTGCGCAAGAGGCTGAAATCTGAAGCGGCACTATGGGTTTCTTGGCCAAAAAAGTCCGCGAAGGTTCCCACCACAATCACAGAAGACACCATTCGTGAGTTGGCGCTCCCGTTGGGGTTTGTAGATATCAAAGTCTGCGCCGTCACGGAAGTCTGGTCGGGGCTCAAGCTTGTGGTTCGCAAAGAGCTTCGCTGATAATGCGGCCTAACCCTTCCACCGAGAGGGGCGGCCGGGGGTTAGCCCTTGGCCGCCCCTCATGCCAAACGTTAGGCATCTCGCGAATGAATCCGCACGTCATAGCCGTCAGTACGAGTTCAATACACGCCTTCTCCAAAGGCACAGCTTCACAGATCAAGCTGCTCGCCGGCCTTGGCGTCGAAGGAGACGCCCATTGCGGAGTCACAGTGAAGCATCGTTCACGAGTCGCGCGAGACCCTACGCAACCGAACCTTCGGCAGGTACACCTCATTCATGCCGAGCTGTTCGAAGAGCTGGCTACACAAGGCTTCAACGTGGCTCCCGGCCAAATCGGTGAAAACATCGCCACACGCAATCTCAATCTGCTGGCACTGCCGGTCGATACCGAGCTACATATCGGCCCGTCGGCAATCGTCAAACTCACAGGCTTGCGCAATCCATGTGAGCAACTCAATCAGTTTCAAGCCGGCCTTACGGCAGCGGTCCTCGGCCGCACGCCGGAGGGAAAGTTGGTTCGCAAGGCGGGGGTCATGGGCGTAGT
This sequence comes from Polaromonas sp. P1_E11, assembly GCF_056405995.1. Lineage (NCBI taxonomy): Bacteria > Pseudomonadati > Pseudomonadota > Betaproteobacteria > Burkholderiales > Comamonadaceae > Polaromonas > Polaromonas sp. P1_E11. Next base: position 609,886 of record NZ_JBFUBA010000001.1, on the reverse strand, counting down.
CATCGCGAGCGGCGTCGTGCAACCTGGCAGTTCAATCACGGTCAAGCTGCCTGTAGAGCCGCACCGCATACTTGAGCGCGTCTAACAAACGCTGATCACAAATGAAGCAGGTTCTTTGCCACCAGCTGCCTAACCCTTCAATCGAGAGGACATGCCCCGGAAAGCCGGGTTATACCTCTCATCTCAATCGTTAGATTACATGCAAAGACCATCGGCACGAAATCTGGGTGAGGCGGTGGCTGCCTTCGTGCTGGCTGTCTTTGTTGCGGGCTACGGGTGGTTGACGCTCCTCAACGGCGGCGTTTCTATCGCTCGCGGCGTCAGGGGTGTGCTCCACACCGCGTACTTGGCTGGCGATGAAGCGGGTGTGTACACCGGAGCAGTTTTCCTCGTCGCGGCCGTTATCTCCTTTTTTGCCGTGAGGAGAATTTCCAAGCGGAAAGCAATCGGTTGGGGCGTAGCATTAGTGGTCCTTCTCCATCCGTTGGTTTATGTCGCAGCAGCGGGCTGAATCGTTATTAGGATATTCACAGTGAAAGGGCGAACCGGCATGCGCTCTAACCTGCCAGTCAACGCGGACGCCCAAGAGCGTGCGTGGGCTTCGCCGGTCCTTCCCTTGGGCGCCGGTTACCTCCAACGTTAGACGTCTCGCATGCAGCCCTCGAAGCGACTACCGATTGCCATGACATACGAACATCGCCGTCCCAAAGGCCGACCAGACGTGAGAGCGAGGCTACTTGGCCTCACAGTCATGGTGGTAGCTATTGGGTCGGTTACTGCCGTGCCGAATGCGCAAGCCGGAACAGCTGGTCCGTGGCAAATCAAAGCTCGGGAGGAAGGCTGCGTTGCCTTCTCCACCTACTTTGAGCAAGAGATTTCTGTCACCGACACTTCAACGCCCCAGCAACTACTGATCCAGGTGCGAGCGAAGTGGCCGAGTGCGCGGTTGCACGTCGCATTGGACTACTTCAACGCAACGCGAGAGCCAGGTGATCCACCGCTGGCCCAACATCCCTGGGCGCGGCACTTCACAAAAACCAACGCGTATGTGATCGATATAGACTCGGGCTTGCAAATCCCCATATTCAAGAGATCCTTATGCGAAACCCTAGGCATACCGCTCAAGTGACGCCTAACCTTTCGGCCCACACGGACACACAGCAGCAGGTTGCCGCTTCGCGGCGCTTGCTGCGTGCCGGTGGCCTCCAACGTTAGGCGTCAGAAAACATGAAGCATTACTTAGTCGCCGTTGCCACCATACTATTCATAAGCATGAACGTCCATGCCCAAGACGGTAGGAGCGAGCTATCGGAGAAGTTCGTCGCATTACTTCGTTTTGACGAGCAGTTCAATAAGTATCAGGAACAGTGCGTTGCAACACAGAGTTCTGTCTCGCCAGAGGCACTTGTCGCCAGAAATGAAAACTACTTTTCAGGCATCCGACCGGGGCATCCCAAGTGGCCTGCAGTAGTCGCGGCATATGGGAAGTACTTTCGAGAGGCTTGCTCCCGCCCCACTAAGAGCGAGTTCATTCAAGAACTGTCGAGGAGCTACGCCAAGGCGCTTACAAGCAAGCAACTCCGAGACTCCATTGCGTTTTATTCTTCCGATACCGGTCGGGCGTTGATTGCGGCGCACAAGCTAGCCACGGGGGCTGTCTACGAATCGTGGACTCGAATCAACTCGAACTACCTTGCTGATCTAACTACCGACTTTTATCGCGAGATCAGTGCAATTTCTGGCAACAGGTGAGGTGCGATGACGCCTAACCATTCCTTCAAGCGGAAGCCTGACGGCGCCGCTTAAGTCAAACGTTAGGCAACATCGGAAGCCGCCATGAGTCTGCATTCAGACTATCCAATCGTCACGGGAACCTATCAAATGACTGACGAATGGGCGGTCGCTCTTCCTGAAAGGTTCAACCGACGAATAGAAGATGGAAGCCTTGTTCTCTGGAGGGCAGCACTCACCTTCTGGGTCACCATTTGGGGGAACGACAAAGGCACACCCGAAGAGCAGCGGCTAGCTTCAATTCTGGAAACAGCCAGCGATCTTCGAGGCGAGCAACAGATCGAACGCGCCGGGAAGCTTATCCGGCTGACATACGAATTGCCGGAAGAAGATTACTCCCGAGAAAAGTCTTCCTATAAATCAATTTCCGGTTACGTCATCGCACCCATGGGGCATGTTCAAATCTCTGCTTACTTTGATACACCTGCCGCTCGCACCCTCGGGTACAAGATCATTCATTCAGTGTGCAATGTTGCTTAACCCTTCCTTCATGCGGACGTGCCTCCGGCACGCCGCTTAATTCAAACGTTAGGCGCCGCAAGATGCGGCGCGTCCACTCGGAGGTTCTATATGTCTCTCACTTTGTCTGCATCTGACTTGGCCACTCGCCTGGCAGTCGAGGACGCCGTCGTTCAGATGTTCGTTGCCACCGACGAACGAGACTGGCCAGCGCTGGAGAGTTGCTTTACCAGCCCCTTTACGCTCGACATGACCTCCATGGTCGGTGGAACGCCGACCGAAATGACGCCAAACCAGGTGGCTCAGGCATGGGCTGCCGGATTCAAGCCGCTCGACCACGTTCACCATCAGATTGGCAACCTTCGAACCGAGGTCAGTGGTAATCAAGCGATTGTCAGATGCCACGGCGTGGCCTTCCACCACCGGGGCAAAGCAATCGGCCTGAAGAGCCGCATCTTCGTGGGTACGTACGAACTGCAGTTGCTGCCGTTCCCGGACAGATGGCGCATCTCCCGGCTTGTCTTCAAGCTCAAGTTCATCGAGGGCAACCTGGAACTTGAGAAGTCGGCGTCGCTGTGAGAATGACGCTTAACGCTTCTATCGAGCGGACGTCTTGCCCGTCACCTTGCGTCGGTCAGGACGCCGCTCATGTCAAACGTTAGGCATCACAGGAACCGACATGGAGTACTCGTGGGGAACGCAATGGGCATCGCTGTACATGCGCCGAGCGCTACTCGCCTCAATTCGTGGCTATCAGAGGTACCTGTCTCCGTACAAAGGCTTTTGCTGTGCATATGGCCAGCACACCGGCCGCGCCAGTTGCTCCGCATTCGGCTACCGAGCGGTACGCCGCCACGGCGTTTTCGGTGGCCTGGCGCTAATCCGTCAAAGAAGCTACTTGTGCGGCGTCGCTCACCGTCGGCATTGTCAGGTTGGCGGCCGACCGAATCATTCCCAACGTGGCTTTTGCGATGTAGGCTGCGACGCACCATGCGATGCAAGCTGTGGCTTGCCAGGCGGAGAAGGCCTGGTGGATGCCTGTGATCTCGCTAGCTGTGGTGATTGCGGCGGATGCGATGGGCCACAGCGCAGGAGTAAATCTGCGGAGAAAGAGAAATATGTCTATATTCCACCAAGAATGCGGAGTCGTGTTGAACCGAGCTCGCATCAAGGCACACGCAGCGATGCCTGACCCTTTAGTCAAGAGGCTGTCACCCGGCAAGCCGGGCGCCGCCTCTCATGTCAAACGTTAGAGCCTTTGGCGGACACTCTCGGCTTCTTGTGTGATACCGCCAGTTTCACAACTTTTCTGTAGGAGGAATTATGAGAAGTCAGATCGCCGGTGGAGGCGCAGTCTTAATTGGCATTGCTATCGTACTTGTCGTCCTGCTCAGTGACGGACCTGTACCGGTTAAACCTCTATTAGGTGGGCTTGCATTCATCGGTGTCGGAGCCTACTACTTCTTGGTGGGAAAAAAAGCCGCATCGCTGAAGGAATTCGTAGTGGACGGAAAGATGGTGACCGATGAAGCCGACGGCAAGAAGGTCTAACTGGTCGCTCGACACGGAAACGCACTTGCGGGAGGGCGCTGCGCGGCATGTGTTGCGTTCCGGTCAGCTCCACCGTTAGATGATGAACACACTCGTCATATGCGTCGTCGTTCTGGTCGTGGCGAACCTTGCCCTTACTGCATGGGTTGTGCTTTCGCCGGCGCTCACTACGACTCAGAAGGCCTTTCAATGCCTGATCGTGTGGCTGCTACCTGTCTTTGGGACAGTCTGCGTCTTGCTTGTGCACTTGACCGACGCGGAGCCTCGCAGACGCAAAATTCCTCCGCCGGGTGATGGTTCTGATCCAATGCCAGGAGGCACTCAATGAGCAAGCTGGTTCCTGCGCGCATATCTAACTGGTCAATCGACACGGACCCACAACAGCAGGAGGCGGCGGTGCCGCAATTGTTGATGGTCCGGTCATCTTCACGTTAGACGCCTCGCGCCTCGCCTCAATCGTTTACGCGCATTCACATTTTAAAAAAATGCCTAGTTTCACCATTGCCGGTCGCTTGGCCCCTGCACTCTTAGGCGGAGCCCTCGTTGCTCTGCTGGGTTGGGTGTCCTTCGGATCACTCCTGCCTGGTGCTGCGGCGCCTGTAGGTGCCTGGATGCTCGGTGCCGCCGTAGCGTTTGGCGCGCCGAGTACATCCAAGGCATGGCGTAGGGTTCTGCTCCTGGCAGGGCTGCTCTCATTTGTGGCGGCTTGGGCAATGTGGGTTGCGGTTTTAGGCGGCACGCAGGGTGCCGTTCAGGCCACACGCGCCGAAAACGCGCCAGGCTTCGGCCTTCTTGTCCTGGTTGGCGCCGTGTTGTTATTGTTCCTTGGACCTCCATTCTTTATCTTGCTCGGTCTAGGGCTCATGGTACTTGCATACTTTGTGGGCCAGGAGCCAACACGCCGCAAGGGAAAAAAGCCAAGCCTCGCAGATGAAACAGGCAACTAACCCTTCCATCGAGAGAACGTCGCAAGGGCTTCGCCCTTGCGCTGCCTCTTATTTCAAACGTTAGACGCCATCTCACACATGCCATCACCAGTCATCGTCGCGCTCGACTTCGAATCCTCGGCTGAGGCGTTGGCATTGGTCGATCGGCTCGGCCCCGAAGCCGATCACTACAAGGTCGGCCTTCAGCTGCTCACAGAGGCTGGCCCGACGTTAGTTCGAGAGCTGGTGTCGTCAGGCAAACAGGTCTTCCTCGATCTCAAGCTTCACGAGATACCGAACTCCGTAGCCAATGCAGTTAAAGCCGCTGGAAAGCTTGGGGTTTCAATGGTCACGGTCCATGCCTCAGCCGGTTCGGCTGTTCTGCGAGCGGCTGCCAGTGCTGCCGAGTCATACCCCCATCTAAAAGTCCTTGGCCTTACGGTTATCACAAGCCTTTCTGACGGCGAGCTTCCAGAAATCGGCCTCGCACCATCAGTCAAAGACCAGGTTTTCCGACTTGCCTCGCTGGCTTGCAAGTCAGGCTGCCACGGTATCGTGGCTTCAGCCCAGGAGGCCGCCTACTTGCGGGGTTCCTTGCCTGCCGGGGTGCTCATCGTCTGCCCCGGCATTCAGCTTTCCCAAATGGCGGCCACAGACCAGGTGCGCATCTCCACTCCTGCTGCGGCGGCCAGGGCAGGCGCCACTCACATCGTCATCGGCCGCGCCATAGCAGGCGTTACGGAGCCACTGGCCGCGTATCGGACTGCAGTCGAGTCGTTTAACAATGGCGTCTAACCCTCAATCAATCGGATATGCTCCGGCAAGCCGGGCCATGCCGTTTAACTCAAACATTAAGTTGCACGATGCGTCGAGTACTCCTACCGCTTCTGGCTGTTCTGCTGACGGCGTGCGTCACGCAACCTCAGCCGGTGCCTGACACCTGGCCGAAGCGGTATCGCGCCTTCATTCAAGAGGTGAATCTACCGCTAGGCTCCCGCTTCAGTCGGTACCTCGGCCCCATCGCTGACCGGCCGCCAGGAGACATTGGTACGGAGGAAGCATTGAATATTCGATTCGCGCCGACCAATGCAGTTTCTGGCGTGACTGTGCGCTTTGATACCGTTCTCAACGGGGTATATGCTGGCCGAATGTGGACTCAGTTCAACCGGAAGGTCACGTGCGTTTCCCTTAAGCAGCTTTCCGAAGTTGGACAATACCAACCTGGGTATCCTTATCCAGTGCATGGGTACGGACGTGAAAATGTTTTCGGGGTAGTGCGCCTCGAATCGACACCGGACAAATTTATTCTGTTCCTCGAAGGTGGGGCGCGCCTCGAAGCTGACCCGTATTTTGTAGATGGATGCCTGGATCGACTTGAACATTCGGTGGCATCGGGAAAGCTTGAGTGGTAAGCGTTCAGCCTGACTTGTCCAACACGGGGTTCGCTCTCTTCGGTCGTACTATCCCGCGTGCGCCGGCTATGGTCATGTTAGCCGTCCATTGAAGAAGTTCCTTGCACCGTCAATCCAGAATTGAGAGTCACATGCTCACGCTTTACTACACCCCCAATACTTGTGCGCTGGCAACGCACCTGGCATTGGCCCATGCAAATGCGGAGTACGAACTGGTACGGATCGACTTCTCGAAGAACGAACAACGGGCGGCCGGCTATCTGAAGGTCAATCCGAAGGGTCGGGTTCCAGCGCTCGTGACGGAACGCGGAATCCTGACGGAAACACCGGCCATGCTCATGTTCATCGCCCAGACGTACCCGGGCGCGCATCTGGCTCCGCTTGGGGACACGTTTCGGCTTGCGGAGATGAACGCTTTCAACAGCTATTTGTGCTCCACGGTTCATGTTGCCCACGCCCACCGAATGCGCGGCCACAGATGGGCAGACGAACCTGAAGCGTGGGACGCGATGCGAAGGAAGGTTCCTCAATCCGTGGGTGACGCCTTCTCGCTTATTGAAGACGAGTATCTGCGTGGACCGTGGGTTCTGGGAGAAGAGTTTTCTGTGTCAGACCTGTATCTTCTAACCTTGGCCCGCTGGCTGGAGAGTGACGGGGTGGACCTCTCCCGCCTTCCCCGAATTCTCGACCACAGGGCGCGAATGCTGGCTCTTCCTCTCGTCGCCGAGGTCATTGCTCAAGAGGAAGGGCAGCCGAAATGAGGCCTGGCCCCACCGTCGGGCAGACACTTCGGAGGCCGCTTCGCGCCCGTTGGCCCGCTTCTCATGTCAAACGTTAGAAGGCATCAGCATGGGCTTCGATAGCACATGGCAGTTCCTCGGAAGCCTCGCAGTTGGGCTCGCGGTGATCGCGCCGTTGTGCCTTAGCGCTTTTGCGTCGTATGTGCTCGCGCGCTGGGGCCGCAGCACGAAAGGTGCAGTGGTACGTTCAGTGGAGAAGAATGCCGATGGAGGCGTGGTATACGTCGTGTCTTATGAATTCACAGCTACTTCGACGTCCGGTGTGCCTCAGATTCAAGTGGGGAAGCAGACGACGCGCTATAGCTTTCGCGCCAGGGACATTGTTGCCGTTCGATATTGGCCGAAGTGGCCGAGGCTCAACCGAATTGCGGAGCGTGCCGTCTGAAGGCGGCAAGGACACGGGAGATGCCGTCTAACATGTCAATCGACACGCATCCACGGCAGCAGAAGGCGGCTCCGCCACTCGTGGCGGTAGTCTGGTCATCTTTGCGTTAGGCGCCACCAACTTTCATCGCACGTCACTCTCCAGCATCAGCCACAACATGAAGATCGGTCAAGCAATCATTCGCACGGCCTTATGGCTCTCAGGTACAGGGGCACTTGCCGTGATGGTCGCAGCCGGCTATTACGCCAACGAGGTGAGGGCTGCGAGGGTTGCGACACCGTCTCTGGTTTCCGAAACCTGGAAGCGCTTTGGGACCCAGCTGAAGCTCACAGACTTGTCGAAGGACAGGCAAGCCATGTTGTTGGCAATCGAAGATCCGGCGTTCACCCGGCATCACGGCGTTGATCTTGAAACCCCCGGCGCAGGAATGACGACCATCACGCAAGGTTTGGTCAAGCTTATTTACTTCCCGGACGGGTTCAAGCAAGGTGTCGCCAAAGTTCGCCAGACGCTGATTGCGCAATACGCTTTGGATTCGCTGGTTTCCAAGAACGATCAAATGCAGTTGTTCCTGAATATCTGCTACCTGGGTAGCAGGAATGGCCAGCCTGTTCATGGTTATGCGGTTGCCGCGCAGGCATATTTCGGCAAGAGCTTTGCGGAGCTCACTGACGAAGAATTCCTCTCGCTCGTCGCAATGCACATAGCCCCCGATAACCTGAAGCCCGGGACGCCTGAAAACACGCAACGCGTACAACGTATTCACGCTTACCTCTCTGGCAGGTATCAGCCAGCGAGCCTGCTGGACGTTGACTACAACGGAAAGCAACACGGAACATTGGCGGAAGAAGCCCTCATGTCATTCTTGCGACTTGTCACTGATGCAAGGCCTGAACGCGCCGGCAGCTAACGTACCCTGACATACCATGAAGCCCAACCCTTCAATCGAGAGGATGTGCCCCGGAAAGCCGGGTCCCGCCTCGCATCTCAAACCTTAGACAGCACGAAATACGCCATGGCTTTCGCTTCACATGAGGAGTACTTCGCGAGCGTGCCCGCTGAGTCGCGCCTTCAGCTCCAATCCATTCAGGAAAAAGTCGAGGCGTTGGTGCCCGGTGCCTCGCGCTGCATAAGCTACAACATGCCCGCGTTCAAGTGCGGGCGGGTGTTCTTCTACTTCGCTGCATTCAAGAAGCACATTGGCGTCTATCCGCCTGTCACACAGGATGCACGCCTCATGCAGGAACTCGCGCCATACCGTGGCGAAAAGGGTAACCTGTCTTTCCCGCTGAAGGAGGCGCTTCCAATCGAGCTCATTGGCCGGGTTGCCCTGGCGTTGTCGCGAGAGTACGGCCACAAGTGAGCGATGAGCGTGGTCCCTGACCCGTCGTTGCTTCCCGGAGTTCCCCACGCCGCAGGCAGGGCAGGTTGTCTGCGCCGACGCTGCAGCTGCGTATGTCGAGGCCGGCTTCTGTATGAGCTGGAACAAAGACAGCGCTTTGTTCGTCGTCTTTTATTTGCTATCAAATCAGTAGCTGCTTGCGCTCATCCGCATTGGTCTTGAGGCCTGTTTTGCATATGAAAATGCCCAAAAACAGTTGATTTTGGCGCTGCCGTATCTCGCAAAAGACCTAGCAATGCCCTCCAAAGCGGGTTTCGACCTCATTTTTAGGCATGAAAACTGGTTACAGCCAATATGGACAGGCGCAAGAAGCTATTAAATCAATAGCGTTTCAAGCGGGCAGGGTGCCCATTTAATGATCAGACACATGCGCGCGCCTGTGCTCGTCTGTCGCATCCACGCCATAGATTGCAAAGCGTTCTTGGCGCGGTCGATTCTCATGGTGATAATCGCCGTGATTTGCCTCCCCAGGTGAACTGATGAAGCCGCAGGTCTCACGACCGGAGGCCCGCCTGGGATGGGAATCCTTGCATTCTTGCGAGACAAGCGACAAGCGCTGGATAAGGACCCCGTGCGCTTGTCACTGATGTACTTCTGATATTGGGGGGAACTGGTTTTGAGCCTGACAAAGATTTCACTTGTGCTGTTTATTGGCGGCCTGGTATGGCTCGGTGCCGAGTATGTGGAGGATCGCAAGCGCCCTTCGCGCCACAAAGTCCCTTCTGAAGCTGAATTGAGTACGGTCACTGGCAAGGCCCTGAGCGCGCGTGTCGTCGAGCGCAAGACCAAAAAGGGTGTACTTGCGAGCCGTTACGCTGAGCTGGACATACAGACCTCCGGGGGCGTGGAGACCGTGCGCGTAGGCGAGCCGAACTCTGAGCGTTCACTGGATGGGCTGGGCGGCGAAACCGTGACAGTCAGGTTCGATCCGAAGGATGAAAAATCGGTGTTCAGCCTGAGCACCCCAAGCCGTCAGGTAATCGCGTACCGCGATACAGCCGCGTTCAAGGCCAGGCTTGTCGAGAGCAACAGCGGCGGTTACACCATCGGCTGGATCGCCGTGGCGTTGGGCGTTCTTGCCTTCTGGTTTGGCCGCAAGGTGGCTGCGAGTTGACCAAAAACGCAGTGTCTTGCCCGGGGCCGCGCAACTCAAACGGGGCGCGGTATTTCTGCTACTCAAAACAGTCACCCCAACCCCATGAGTCATGTCGCCGAGCCCATTTCTCCCCAGTTCGCGGCGAACACGCTGCGGAATTTGCTGACACCGGCCTTCGGACCCCTTCAGGGCTGGAAGAGCGGCCGTGGTCACAGCTGGTTCACAAGCTCCACCAAGCTGTTCAAGCTTGAGTTCTACGGGCGTGTGCCGAGTTGGTCGTTCGAGTTCGCATTGAATCTCTGCCCCAAATATCCGTCCCATATGAAAGCCGCTGTCTCGTCGATGGCGAGCTTCGATCTGGAGATCGACCTCAAGCGATTGGCCGACGCGCACAACCTGCCATTGAGCCTAAAGGGCGTGCTGCCTGGTGGTGAAAACCAATACACCATGCTGGTGAACAACGGCCCGGCAGCAGAGCGTGCCGCGGCTGAGCTTGCCTCTGTACTGGCGCATGCACTGCCGTTGCTGGCAGGGATCGACAGTTGGCAAGCGCTGGACCATTGGGCTAACCGCGTACCGGATGCCGACTGCCCGTTTCGGTTCTTGCGCCGCCCCACCACATGGACACCCATGAACTACCATGCCGACCTCGCCATCGCCAAGGCGGCAAATGCGCCTGACTTTGCCGCCCGGGCGTCGGGCAAGCTATCTCGCTACCGTGCGTGCGGCACGCCGATGGTTGGCTTTCTGGAAGCGTTTATCGCCGCATGCGGCCTGCCCACGTGAGTCGGCGCGGCGCCCGGAACCTGTCATTCAATGGTTTAGCCGCCATTGTTGGCCTTGGCCGCCTCGCCAAGCAGGGTTGTACCGGGTATCTCAAACCTTAGGCGTCACTGGCCATGCAAAAACTTCTACTCGTCGGTGCATGCTGGGCCTTTTGGCTAATTTATGTCGTCGCCACCGTCAAGACCGATCTGAGAGCCGGCATCTCCTTGTGGCCATTCGTCAAGCTGGCCGTCGCCACTGTTGTTGCCGGATATGTGAGCTCGGTTCTTTTGCGCACCTCGGCCGAAGCTCAGGATGAAGCCGAAGAATCCCACTGGCGGCCTATGCCGCTGTTGATCAGGGTTGTCCTGGCGGTCGCAATCTTCACTGGGGGCCTTGGCCTGATCGCCATGAGCCTGGTTACCTCTTTGTTCGGGGTCATCGGAGTGGTTATCGGGATCGCCTGCTTGCCTGTAGCTCTCTACTTTCTTGTCGCCGGAAAATACAATCCGCACGATGTGCCTTGAGTACTTTCAAAAGTGACGCCTAAGCCTTCCATCAACCGGACGCCCAACAGATTACGTCGGTTGAACGCCGGTTCTGTCAAACGTTAACCTCAAGGAACCACTTATGTTTCGAATCCTTTTTAGCCCAATGGTCGCTGTCTGTGTTGTTGTGTTTGGCGTCTTTCTCATGTATGCCGGCCACAAGAACGCCACCAAATTTTCGGCATTGCGCGACCACGGCAAGACGACCACAGCCGAGGTAACCAAGCTGGAGTGGAAGGAAAAGAAGAATACCCATGCTGACAGCCTGTACACAGCGCATGTTCGCTTCACGACGGAAGATGGTCGCGAAATTCGGACTGAAGTCGGCGTTGCTGCGGAGCTTGGCCGTGCCTTGCGCAACAACTCTGTCCCGTCCGCCATGACGGTCCGTTATCTACCTGAAGCACCCAGCACGCTTCAAGACATCAACCAGGACGACTCCTCTGATGCCCAGAAGGGAGTGGGTCGCTATATGCTGCTTGCGGGACTGGCAATGTTGGTCATCCGCTTCTTCTTTTCAGGGCGTGCGAAATGATGCCTGAACCTTCCTTCAAGCGAACCCGCCTACGGTGGTCCGCTTAAGTCAAACGTTAGAACGCATCATGAACATATCAACGCTGCTTTCGCTGGTCATTGTTGCCTGCCCGGCGTTTGCACAAGGCTCTCCTGATTGCGCTGCGCAGCTTGGCGATCCTCAGTTTTCCAGCGAACAAAAGTACGTTGTACAGAGCCTTTTGAGCATTGAGCCTCTGCCGGCCAATTCTTCACTTGTTACCAGGTTTTGGACCAATTGGCCAGCCGTCCGGAGCGAAGACAAGGAAGGCCAAATCCGTTGCTGGCGGGAAGCCGTTAATGTGCTCGCGAATCTCCAGCATGGTTTTTGGTCTAACGTGATCAATGCGTACCGCAATGGCGATGGATCAATGAGCGCCGAATTGAATGCAAACATGGCTCGCCTGGCCGACCTTCCAGCCGCGGCGAAGGCCTTGTTGTCAGTGCCCGAAGCGTCTGTGTACAAGACTCGTGCATCCGAATTTCTTGTAGAGGTTGCCGCACGAAAAGAAGTGGTTTGGATGGGCACAAAAATCCCGCCTCATGCCCTCGATTCGCACCTGGATACCGGGAATTGGATGCGGGTGCAGCAGTTTCTTGCGCAAGGCATTGCGGCCCAATGAGTTCGGCAATGCGTTCTGACCGCAGGTTCAAGAGTGGACGCGCCGAAGGGCGCCGCGCCGCTCAACGCGAACGTTAGGCACAAGGAGGAAATATGAGCAGTCCGATTGAGCGTTTCAAAACCGTATGGCTCGACGCCAGGAGCCGTGGGTCGTCCAAACACAGGAACGCTGTTTGTGTTTCCACCATCGATGCGGATGGATACCCCAGTTCGCGATTTGTCGATTTGAAGGAAGCGGAAGAGACGGGTTTCGTCTTCTGCACGCACCTTGACTCAGGTAAGGCCCTGGACATCGCTCGCAACCCCAAAACCGGCATCACGCTGTGGTGGGAGCATATCGCCACCCAAGTACGCATCAAAGGCGTTTGCACGGTAATACCTGAACAGGAGGCCGATGTGCATTGGGCGAGTCGCCTGCGCGATGCCCAGATCGCCACAGCGACATTTCAGCAGAGCCGACCGCTCGCAAGCCTGGAGTCGCTTTCAGACCAATACGGGCGCGCCGTAGCTGCGTACGATGGCAAGCCAATCGCTCGCCCCGCGAACTGGGGCGGATTCAGACTCCAGGCGGAGCACATTGAGTTCCTGGAGTTCAAAGAGAGCCGCCTGCATGCGCGCACGACCTATTCCCGCGTCGGTTCCCGCTGGGAGCAAGCGTTCCTGCAACCTTAGATAACCGTGCTTCGCCAGCCGAATGTGGAGATCCCTCTGGGATTCCTTCGCGTCAATGTCCCTTTTGCAATGCTCCATTGGCTTGAGCAGCATGAAATAGAGAAGGTGAAATGTCCTTATCGCGGCGTGGTAGCGAACGACCAGCGTTGTATGAGCAAGTAGCCGATGTTCCGGCTCGGCGCGGTATTGCGGTGACGCCACTTTTTCAAACGTAGGAGCGCATGTAATGCACCGGTTCGCGCAGCATCAGAAAAACCGTAATCTTGTTTCCATTCATCGAAGCGAGATTGATGACCACGCTATCCAGGGGTTCGTTCTCGCATCGTCAGAAGAACTGGTTGTTCTTCAGTATGTTTACGATTTCAACCTTGATGGGCTCATGGTACTTAGAGTTGCCGATATCACTGAGGTACGCTGTTCAACAACCGACAAATTCCAAAAGGGTTTGCTGGAGCAGGAAGGATTGATACAGAGGGTTCCGTTTGGAGCTGCTTTCGATCTCCTTAACTGGGGATCCGTGATTGCTCAGCTTTCGAAAGAGTATCCACTCCTGATCTTCGAATGCGAGGCCGGAGAAGAGAAGGATTTTGTGATTGGCCGCGTTCTCAAGACGATCAAAACTGGTGTTCAAGTCGAGTATTTCTCGGGGTCCGCCAATTGGGCAGAAAGCCCGGAAAAGCTGAAGTTCAAAGACATCACCTGTTGTCAGGTCGGTACCAACTACGTCAATGTTTATCAGCGTTACTTTGAGCGGAATTCGTCCTGATCTTTAAATCGAAATGATGTACTCTGGCAAACTGGGGAACACCGTTCATCTCCACGTTGGTCATCATCCAGATACCCTCACTACCCAGCTCACCCATGGAATCTCCCAAACTCAGAGTCGGCCAACCGATTACGCCCGAACAGTTCGACGAACTCACGGACGCGCAGCTGTCACGGCTCGTTCCCAAGGCGTATCGTGAATTTTTCCCCGGCAAAGACTTTTGCGCCGACGGGTACTTCTATCTTCACGACGGAACGGCCTGGAGTTTTTACCGAGGTGATTTCCTCGATGAATAGTGCTTGTCTCCCGGTAGATGCGCCTTGGTAACACCTGCGGATATGACGTTCGTTTCCACGGCGTGAAAGTGCTTCACGCGCTAACAGGGCGAGCACAATCCGGGAAGCTGGAGCATGCCTCTTATTTATCTACCGCCGCCGATCAGCACGCTATAAGCCTCACGCGTCTCCGGCGACACCGACTCCACCAGTTGCGCATGCGGCGTCTTGTGCCGCACCAACACACGGGCCGAGGCGATGGCCCTTGATTTGCAAAACCAGTGGCAGGTGTGCTGCATCAGGAAGAGTTCGGCTGACATCGTGAAGGCCTTGGCCTTGGGGCTGAGCCCGGCGGCATTTTGGGCCACGCGCGCAATACCGGCGGCGTGGATCGCCAGGGCAATGCGCATGTCGAAGCTCATGGCCGGCAGGATCAGGGTCGCAAAGGGAAAACTGATGGGCAGCCGGCTGACGCGGGCCTCGGGCTCAGGCACCCTGGCAAACTCTGCCGCAAATTTGCTGAACTGCACGGCCAGTTGTGCTTCAGAGTTGGCCAGTTGTTGCCAGACCTGCTCGCGGCGCTCGGGTTCTTTTTCGCCGAGTGCCCGCAGGTAACCGTCGGCCAGGGTCTCCATGAGTTTTTCAATCTGGTAATTGCCCAGATGGCTGCCCAGCAGCGCTATGCGTTGGCGTTCTTCCCTGGCTTTCAGGAGGTAGGTGCCGATGGCGACAAAGGTCACCAGGAGAAAAAAGTCCATGTCGAGTCCGGTTGCATGCATCAAGTGCCGGCAAAGGTCTCACCAGCATGGGTTAAGTGTAGTCACGCAACCGTTCCCGCGCTGACTGCCGCATAACACCCCTGACCCTTGGTTCCCTGCTGTCGTTGACAGTGAAACCGGTGCAACGATTCGTGGGTTCTGCTTACAAAATCATCTGCCTGTCGGCCAATGCCTTGCCCCAGGTCAGCAACCGGTAGCTGCGATGAGCCGGCACGTAGTAGGGGTCGTTCTCGACCAGCTCCACGGCACGTGCCCTGGACGCAACCTCCATGACCCAGAGGCCTCCGACAAAGCTTTCGCCGGGCGCTTCACGCAAACCGCCTGCAATGAGGATTTCGTCCTGGTGTTGCCGAAGATAGGCAAGGTGAAGGGGTTCACGCTCTTGCCGGATCGCCAGCATGGCAGGTGTGTCGTCAAATAGGGCTATCCAGCGCATTGGGCCTCCTGGTGGACGTGTGAAGGTGAAAGTGTCTTGGGTCTTGGTCGTTGAATCACGGTGAGGGTTGTTTGCCCTTGCCGGGAGCCTTTGGCGGCTTGGCCGCGCGCACCTTGCCGCCCTGGCTTCCCGCCGCGGCTTGCCTTAAGCCTGCCAGGGCGGGTTCCAGTACTTTCATGTCTGCGTTGGCTGCGTAGACGGCATAAGCGGGGTACAAAAACTCCGGCTTGCCTGGCACGCGGAACAGGCGGCCTTCCTTGATGTGGTTGCGCACCACGTTTTGCCGAAAATAGCCGGCACCGCCCACAGCAAGCAGGTACTCCAGCCCCAATGGCCCCAGGCTGGAGGAGACCCCGACGCTGGAAAGCTCCGGGAACGCCAGGCTGTGCTGTGCGGAGAATTCGCGCCCCCAGTCCACGTAGACGTAGTCGGCGGGCTGCGGCATCTCGAGCCTGGGCGAGGTGGTGACCAGCACCAGCTTTTCTTCGATCAGCAGTTCGATCCTGAGGCCGGGGCGCTGCCGCGGTGCATAGGCAATGACGATGTCCAGTGTTCCGTGGGCCACGCGTTCCAGCAGGTCTTCTGCAACACCCACCTCGGTGCGAAGCGCCAGGTCGGGCGCGTGTTTGCGCATCCAGAACAGCCAGTCGAGCATCAGCGGTTGCCAGAGGCTGATTTCACAGCCAACGGTCACCAGCGCGCGGCGCCCGGGCGGCACGGCCATCTGGTGGCGGGCGCGCTCCCAGACCTGTACCAGCGTCATGGCGTGCCGCACAAACTGCTCGCCTGCGGGCGTGAGCGATGCGCCGGCCTTGTTCCTCACGAAGAGCGTGCGTCCCAGCAACTCCTCCAGGGTCTTCACGCGGGCGCTGACCGCGGTCTGGGTGACATGCAGCCGTTCTGCAGCCTGGACAAAGCTATGGCAGGAGACGATCTCGAGAAAGGTGCGGGCGAGGTTGATATCCATGGCTGGTCTCCCATTTTTTGGTTTTGGAGGCCTTGCTCTAAAAGCAATTTTTCTGCATTCAAACGCAATATAAGTCGTTTTACTTTTATACTCGTAAACCCTATATTCTCGTCATGACCTCTGTTTTGGCAATCGTTGCCTCTCACGTCACTTCGAAAGGACCTTCCATGACACGCACCGCATTTTTTACTGAGCCCGCTTCCGCCAACGCCTCTGTCGGCGGCCGTTCTTTGCAGGCTTCTTCCTCGTCTTCTTCTTCTTCTTTGCTGCGTAAGGTGATGGATGCTGCGCAATTCCTCCTGCCGGGCGCGCCATCTGTGGCCGCTGCGCCTGGCCAGCCTTACCCATGGTTGACGGCCAATATCCGCCGCAACATGAGCCCGCGTGCCCAGCGCCTGATCCGCGCCGACTATTGATCCCTTTGGGCGCTGCGCCGCAACTGCGGCCGGCGCCGGCCTGGGGCGCTACATCTTCAGGCGCTGCGCATAGCCCGTCATTTCCAGATACCCCATCCCCACGCGCTTGCCGTTGCTGTCGATCAGCTCGCTCAAGCCTTCCCAGTAAATCGCGCCTGTCGACTGGCGGCTGTCCAGCTCCTGGTTGTCAATGACGGCGCGTACCGTATAAAAATCAGCCGGTGTTCGCACGATCCATTCCACGGGATAAGTCGCTTGCGTCAGTGGGCTTTTCCAGTGGCGAACGGGTTTAAAAATCACCTCGCCGCGGCTGAAGGTGTAAAGCCCGCCCTTCGGTGAGCGGAACGAGCCGCCATCCCACAGCGTGTTGCCGTCTTTGCCGCGCAGCCTGAAAGCGGTGAGGGCGCTGCCGTCCAGCAGGTTCATGCCTATCCAGTCCCAGCCCGTGGCGTCGGAATGCAGGATCTCTTCGCTCCACTCGTGGTCCAGCCAGGCTGTGCCGGTAACGGCAAAGTTTTTTCCCTTGACTTGCAGGCTGCCGCGCGCAGCAAGCTGCGGCTGGCTGTAGTAGTAACTGGCCTGTTTTTCGTCAGGTCCTTTGCGCGACAGGCCCTTGTTGCCTTGCAGCAGCACACCTTGCGTTTCTTCAAACTGCAGCTTGAGTGCAAAGTCGCTGGCCGGCAGCTCTGCGGTGTACCTTGCGCCTTCGGCTTTCAGGGACCAGTCGCGCAGCTTGACGGCCATGTCCTGCTCGCTGGCCATCGCGACGCCAAAACCTTCCCGTGCGATGCGCTGGTCGTGCCAGAGTTTGTTGCCTTGCACATCGGTGATGGCGGCATGCGCAAAAACCAGCTGCCTTGCGGCGAATTTTGACGACATGCCCTGCGTATCGTCCACGCGTGAACGGAAAAAGGTCAGCTGAAAGCCGAAGAGGCGACTACCCGCGGCCGTGGCCTGGCCGGTGATGTACCACCACTCGGTGCGAAAGCCGGGGTGTGCGCCGCGGTCGCGCGGGAACGCCAGTGTTTTGGCGGGCAGGGCGTGGGCTTCCAGGCCAGCCAGGCTCGCCAGGCCGGCCGCGCCTCCCAACAACAACTGGCGTCTCGGCAAACCGGTGGTCAGGGGCAGGCGCATGCGGGTTCCGGGTTTCAGGCCCGCACCGGCCGCATCAAGCGGTTGATCTGCTCGTTCGCTGCCGTGCAGTCGCCCATTTTTTCAGCGACCCAGTTGGCGTTGTAGTACGTGGGCAGGTAGCGCTCGCCGGAGTCGCACAGCAGCGACAGGATAGAGCCCTGTTCGCCGCGCACCAACATCTCATGCGCCAGCGTAAGCATGCCCACCAGGTTGGTGCCGGTCGAAGGTCCGACCCTGCGGCCCAGCAGCTGCGACAAGGCCTGCATGGCGGCCAGCGAATCCACGTCGGCCACTTCCACCATGCGGTCTATCACCGTGCGGATAAAGCTGGCTTCCACGCGTGGGCGGCCAATGCCTTCGATACGCGAGCCTGCACCGGTGAGGCCGGCATCGCCGGTTCGGTGGTAGGCGCCGAAAACCGAACCCACCGGGTCGGCCACACACAGCTGGCTCCCGTGACGCTGGTAGCGCACGTAACGGCCGATGGTGGCGCTGGTGCCGCCCGTGCCGGCACCCACCACAATCCAGCGTGGCACCGGGTGCCGCTCGCGGGCCATCTGGCTGAACATGCTTTCGGCGATGTTGTTGTTGCCGCGCCAGTCGGTGGCGCGCTCGGCATAGGTGAACTGGTCCATGTAGTGGCCACCGGTTGCAAGCGCCACCTTGCGTGCCTCGTCGTACACCTGCACGGCGCTTTCCACCCAGTGGCAGCGCCCGCCATAAAACTCGATCTGCGCCACTTTCTCGGGCGAAGTGCTGCGCGGCATCACGGCGATGAAGGGCAGGCCCAGCAGCCGTGCGAAGTAGGCTTCGCTGACAGCGGTGGAGCCACTGGACGCTTCGACGATGGTGGAGCTTTCGTGGATCAGCCCGTTGCACAACGCGTACAAGAACAATGAGCGTGCCAGCCGGTGCTTGAGGCTGCCGGTGGGATGGGTCGATTCATCCTTGAGATAGAAGTCGACGCCTCGCGCAGCGAACTCCGGCAACGGCAGCGGAATCAGGTGCGTGTCGGCGCTGCGCAGGTAGTCGGCTTCAATGCGGGCGATGGCGGCGCTAAGCCAGGAACTGGTGGAAGTCTGGAGTGAAGTCATTGCCTGATTCTCGCAGCAAGACCTGTTGGCGTAAAACGTCTCTTACCGGCTCGCCGGTCCGGCGCAGGGGCTTCAGCGCCATTCCCAGTGGCGGGGCCCCAAGTCATTCATCAGGCCGGGGATTTCACCGCGGCCTATGCCGAGGTCATTGAGCTGGTGGTCGCTCATCAGGCGCAGCTCATTCAGGTTCCGTCGCCTCTGCCCGTTTTCGCGCAGGGCGGCCAGAAGCTTTTGGCCTAGCTCTCTGGCTGGAAAGCTGGGCAGGGCTCCCGGGAAAATTCTCATCGTCTTCGTCAGCATTTCGCGCACTCCTGGTAGGAAGTGACCTATGGTGCTGAAAATCATGCTATTGTGGAAGTTGAATTTCCTGATAAAAACTATCAGAATTACTGATATAGACACTTCCATGCGCGAACTGAACCTGGACCAATTAAGAACGCTGGTCGCCATCACCGATCTGGGCACCTTCTCTGCCGCGGCGCAGGGTCTGCACCTGGCGCAGCCCACCGTCAGCCTGCACGTGAGCGAGCTTGAAAGCCGCCTGGGCACGCCACTGGTGGTGCGCGGCGGCCGGCGCGTTGAGCCCACACCGGCGGGCGCCGTGCTGGTTGAACGGGCCCGCCGTCTGTTGCGCGATGCCGACGATGCGGTCGACGCGGTGAAACGCCACGTCGAGGGCCGCACCGGCCGCGTGCGCCTGGGCACAACCACGGGCGTGCTGGTGTACTTTTTGCCGCAGGTGCTCAAGGCCATGGAACAAGCGCACCCCGACATCGATGTCGAGGTCAGTATTCTTGGCTCCGCCGACACGCTGCAGCGATTGCTGGACGGCACGCTCGATGTCGGCCTGGTCGCCACACCGCCGCCCGCGCAGCGCGGCATGGTGATCACGCATTGGCGCAGCGACCCGATGATGGCTTTTGTACCCAAGCGCTGGAAGGCGCCCAAGTACGCCACGCCGGCATGGCTGGCCACCCGCCCCCTGATATTCAACGAAACCCCGACCCACATGTACCGCATGACCATGGCCTGGTTTGCCGACGCGGGTTTCACGCCGCGCGCACGCATCGAACTGAATTATTCCGAGGCCATCAAGAGCCTGGTGGCCGCCGGTTACGGCGCCGCGGTGCTGCCGAGGGAGCAGTCGCTGGAGGAATCCAACGTGCGACATGACGTGCAACTGGTGCCGCTCAAGCCCGCGCTGACGCGCCACACGGCCATGGTTCACCGCCCGCTGGATGTGCTCGACGGCGCCACCCGCAACCTGCTCAAGACACTGGCGAGTTTTCGTCAGGCCTGAGCAGGGCGCGACTGCGGCGATGGGTACGCTGCTGACGGCGCCCAGGTTCTTTTTTTCAGAATTCACAAAAAAAGTGGCGCCGGGATGTCGATTGGGCTCTATCCCGAACGTCGTGAGGTAGGTGACCGGTCAATCGCATGTCCGGCATCAACAAAACACTCAACCAGGCATCTCAGCAAAAGGAGAAACCACCATGACCCTTCCGACGACCCCGATCATCACAGCCTTTGAACGCTCACCCGACCGCGGCCGTGGACTGGCGCGTGACATGCGCGTTCGCTGGGCGCTTGAAGAAGTGGGCCAGCCTTACGAGGTCCGCCTTGTTTCGTTTGCGGCGATGAAGGAGCCCGCGCACCGGGCGCTTCATCCTTTCGGGCAGATTCCAACCTATGAAGAAGGCGATCTTGCGCTGTTCGAGTCCGGCGCCATCGTGTTCCATATTGCAGAGCGCCATCAAGGCCTGTTGCCGGACGATGGGAATGCCCGCGCACGCGCCGTCGCATGGATGTTTGCCGCGCTCAACACGGTAGAGCCGCCCATCATTGACCGATCAATGGCGGTGCTCTTCGAGCGTGACAAGCCCTGGTATACGGAGCGCCTGTCCGCGCTCGAGGACAGCGTCCATGCACGGCTGGGCGACCTTTCCAGCCGGCTTGGCAATGCCGACTGGCTTGACGGTGCGTTCAGCGCCGGAGACCTGCTGATGGTGACGGTGCTGCGCAGGGCGAGCGTATCGGGTCTGCTGGAGAAATACCCGAATCTTTTGGCCTATGTCGCTCGTGGTGAAGCGCGGCCTGCCTACCAGCGTGCTTTTGATTCGCAATTGGCGGTTTTCACTGGCAATCCAGCGGCCCGTTGAAGAGGGGCGTTCTGGCCCATTGAGACCTGGGCTAGGATGATGACATTCGGCCACCACCGGTCAATCAACAGGCATTTCACTACTTTCAACGGAACACATCTTGCGACGGCGCCTCTCATCTCGATTGCTCGTTCTCAATCGTGCGAAAAGCCTTCTCCTCTTTCGTTTTGTCCATAAAGCCGGAGCGTTAAAGGGACAAGACTACTGGGCGACACCTGGTGGTGGGCTGGAGCCCGGTGAAACCTTTGCCGAGGCAGCAGTACGCGAGCTGAAAGAAGAAACGGGCATCTTTGTCGCTGATGTAGGTGACGCAATTTCTCAGCGAGAGTTCATCTTGCGGCTGGCGGATGGCGAAGAGGTCATGGCCGATGAGCGGTTCTTTGTTGTCACCGTGGAAGACCATCAGACAGTCCTGCGGGACCACTGGACTGCTCAGGAGGTCGAGGTGATAAAGGAGCATAAATGGTGGAATGCTCCCGAACTCAAATCGACCAGTGACATTGTGTGGCCAGATGACCTCCCGGAAATGCTCACATCCGCCGGCTGGTGGTAGCGCCGCTGACTTCGATTGTCTGCGGCGGATTCATCGCTTGAACCAAGGTCTGCGCAGAAGGATGTGCAAAGACCGCTTCGTGCTCCAGGCGGTCATCTGCCGGCTGCCCGACGCACGCGCTCCATCGCTTCCGCAGATGTTGTGAAGCCCATCCTGGAAAAAAACTCATGCGCTCCTTCGCGCCCTGCACGAAGCACCCACGTTACATGTGATTCGTCACCAATGATTCGCTCAACCAACTGGGTCCCGATGCCTTGACCCCGGCAAGACTCTTCCACCACAACCATTGAAAGATACCCATTCGATAAGCCGTCCGTGATGGCTCGGGCGAATCCGACTACCTGGCTCCCGTCCACGGCGACTATGACCCGCTGGGACGCAGCGACCAGTTCCTGTAAATAATCCATTGAAGGAATTCGATGCTGCCAGCCATTGGCGGTTAAAAGTCGATACACGCCAGCGGTGTCGGCCTGCTGAAAGGGTCTGGTTTTCATGAATGTCCGCTTCTGGCCAAAAGCAGCCGTTCGCTTTATAGCATCAGGCTACTTTCACGCTCCGCGATGCGGCGAGAGAGTTCGGAGCCGCGGGCCAGGAAGAAGCGATGCAGCTCGCGGGCATAGCCGCTGTCCACCGCTTGCTGGACTGAGGGACGCGCAGCGAGAGCAGCGCGCCAGGCCTGCACCTTTGGCAACTGTTCAAAGAACCCAGTCTCACCCACGCCGTCCAGCACATCGAAGTAGCGAAACACCGGCCCGAACACGGCATCGACCATGCAGAAAGATGCACCGGCGAAATAAGGCCCCTGATCCGGCAGCACGGCCTCGAGCTGGGCAAACCGGCGCCGGATGTCTTCACGGTGCCGCGCCAGCGATGCCGCATCGCCAGCGTTATAGAACGCGCCAATGGCATTGAGCAGGGCAGAGCCAAACTCCATCCAGGCGCGGTGCTGTGCCCGCTTGAGGGCGTCCGCCGGGTGCAGGCGCGGCAGCAGGGTGTCGTCCAGGTATTCGCAGATCACGGCGGATTCAAAAATCGCATCGTCATCTACCCGCAGCACAGGCGTCTTGCCCAGCGGCGAGATGGCCTTGAACCAGTCGGGCTTGTTGGCGAGGTCGACGTTGATGCGCTCAAAGGCGACGCCTTTTTCGGTCAGCACGATGGCTGCGCGCTGCACGTAGGGGCACAGGGTGTGGCTGATGAGGGTGAGCTTCATGGTTGTTCTTTTTCTGCAAAGGTCAGCGCGGCACCAGCAGGCGGCTGCGGCGTGCAGCCCAGGCGCCGTCACCCAGCAGCCATTGGGCGAGCGAGGCTACCAATAGGAACAGGGGGTATTCCCAGCCGCCTTTGGGACTGGTAAACACCCAGCCGTTGGGCCAGTGCACCCAGACGACCACCAGCAGCACCGGCGCGAGCAGCAGTGATGCCTGGCGCCCATAAAAGCCCAGCAGCAGCGCCGCACCGCCGGCCAGTTCGACCGCCACGACGACGTAAGCCATGAAGCCAGGCAGGCCGACCGATTCAAAAAACTGCGCCGTACCGGGCAGAGTGAAGACGAAGATTTTGAGCAGCGCGTGGGTGACCCACATGGTGCCAAGGGCCAGGCGCAGCAGGGTGGCGCCGTGGCTGGCGCTGGAGTTTTCAGGGGTTTCGATGGTCATGATGTAAAGCCCGGCAAAGGGCGTAGCGTTGAAGGAGCCGCCACTTTACGATTGCAAAAATACAATGTAAATTGGCAGTCATGAAAACATCTATTGCAAAAACGCAATACGCGCTGACGGCCTCTGATCTGGAAATTTTGCTGGCCATGGTGCGCGGCATGACGCTGGCCGAGGCCGCGCGGCGGCTGGGCGCGGATGCGTCCACAGTGTTCCGCTCGGTGCAGCGCATCGAAAAAAACCTGAGCCAGCGGCTGTTCGAAAGGTCGCGCCTGGGCTACCTGCCGACAGAGCCCATGCTGGGCCTGGTGCCGCATGCGGAGCGCGTGGAGGCCGAGCTTGAAGCGGTGCGCGCCAGCATGCAGCGGCCGCATGAAGGCGTTTCAGGCCTGGTGCGGCTGACCACGACTGACGCGGTGTTGCGCGGGCTGGTGCTGCCTTCCCTCAAGCCGCTGCTGGCACAGCATCCGCTGCTGCAGCTGGACATGCGCACCGGCAATGAACTGGTCAGCCTGAGCCGGCGCGATGCGGACCTGGCGCTGCGTGCAACGCGCAAGCCGCCCGACCACCTGGTGGGCCGCAAGCTTGGCACCGTGCGCTTTGTGCTGTGCGGATCCAAAGCGCAGGCGAAGGCGGTGTCATCCAAAAAAATTCCCTTGCTTGATGCGCTGGCGAAACTGGACTGGATAGCGCCCGACGAATCGCTTCCGGAGCACCCCTCGGTGCTGTGGCGGCGCAAGCAGTTGCCCAAGGTCACGCCGCGGCATTATGCGGACGGCATTGTGGCGGTAATGGATGCGATCAAGGCGGGGTTGGGGGTGGGCATTGTGCCGCGCTTCATGCTGGCGGGAGAGCCCGGGCTGGTGCCGCTGACGGACACCCTGGCCGACTGCGAGTCAGACCTGTGGTTGCTGGCGCACGCGGAGTCGCGCCACCTGCGGAGAATTTCCGTGGTGTATGACCACTTTGCAAACAGCATCAGGCTGACCTGATGCGGCGGACCCCGGCGTCAAAACGCTGAAGTCCGGAAGACGACTTCCCCGCTGGGAATGTGCACGACGCGCACTTCCTGTCGCGTGGGGTCGGCCACACTTTTCACGGCGACAGCCACGGCCAGCGAGTAGTCGGCGAAAAGGTGATTCGAGCTCGACGGCAGCAGGCTGCCCTCTGCCGGATCGACGTTTTCAATGCGGTAGTCGTGCGGCGGTGCTTTAGCAGGTCTCATGATGCAAGCCCTCTCTGGTGAATGCCTCCATGGTAGGAGTTCATCCGGGCGCCGTGATGACAATCGCGCGTCAAAAACGTGTCTTTGGGTAAGCAAACGAAAACGCCTTGGGCCGCGGCGGTTGGCATTGAAGAAAACTAAAAACGGGCAATTGCCAGAGGCAAGGTCAGGTGCTGAAGGGTTTCAAGCGCATTCCTGAAAATCCCGGCATCTATCGCCCGGTCTGCAGCCGGCCTCGTATCAAGATGTACGGCGCCATAAGCAGCGGAAAACGAAGCACATGCTCAGCGGCGGAGTTCTGGTTTTTGTGTGGATCGCCTTGACGCGCGAACACTGCGGTAAAGCTCTTCGGCGAAGGGGGCAAAGCCCAGGAAAAAGCTCGCCAGCAGCAGCGCTGCCGTCTGGCGTACTGACAGGGGATCGTCCTTGAGCGCCCAGGTCCAGTCGGGTGTGGCGCTGCCCGAACCGAACATTGCCGCAAACTGGGGCCAGTGGCCGGCCATCAGCAGCGCATAGGCCGCCAGCGGAAATCCTTCCAGGTAGGCATGCACGCTCTGCTCGGCCGCGCTGACGTGGCGCCGCCCGGTGGCGTAGTGCAGGTCCCAATGGCTTGTCAGCGCATGGCCCAGCAGCAAGGCCAGCAACAGCAGCAGCACAGCTGAATTGATCTGCAGGAAAAGCGCCGCAAACACACCCACGCCCACTTGGCCAATCATCAGCATGTGCAGCAGCGATTCTTTTATGCCGCTGGTGTGGGCGATGTCGCTGCGCCGGTGGCAGGCCCAGTCGGCCAGCCCTGCGGCCAGCCAGCCCGGCATCACGATGTACAGCAGGATGAAGCGGATGGGCTCCGGCATGGGCGCGGAATACGGCTGAAATGGTGGTGGCCGTGGCGACTGCGCGGAGATTGTCAGTGCAGGTCCTGCCTGGGGTCGCGCTCGGAGAGCTCCAGGTTTTTCATCTCGACGGCCACCGACTTCAACATGTCGAGCGCGGTCTCCGGCGTTTGCACAATGCCCAGCCAGCCGAACAGGTGATGGCGCAGGAACAGCAGGATCTTGCCGGTCAGCGGGTCGCAGGCAACCCAGTGCCGCGGGCTGTAGCTGGGCTCCAGCGCACTCAATGGCGGGCAGTCCAGCGGGTAGGGCGGGTCCATGTCGGCGCGCAAGCCGGCAAGGCTGGCGACGAGTTCTTCGAGTTCTTCGGCCTGCAGCCTCAGGGGCTGGTTGAGTGCCAGGGTCACGCTGCCGTCGTCATTGCGGGTGAGCTGCAAGCCGTGGGACGGCGGGGAGGAGGCATGCCGTGCGAACTTGCCTGTCGGGTTCGCGTTGGCGCCGGTCAGGGGGCTGGTGTTGGTGGTCATCGCGTTCTCCGCAGGCATGTGAAAGAGAAAAAGGGCGTGGGAGACAAGGGCTGGCAAAACACCTGCGCACTTGACGGCCACCGCATGAGCCACAGTGTGATGCCGGGAGCGGCCGGATGGCGTCGGAAACCGGCCTCCACGCCTGTAGGACGGTGCACGGGGGCTGCTCCTTGCCCGTGGCGCATCCTTTCGCGGCAAATGCCGCAAAGGGACAAGGCCTACCAGTCTTCTTTCACCGCCAGCACGGCGTCCCGGCCTGCGGCCGCGCGGCCCGCCAGCCAGGCCGTCACGGTGCCGGCCACCACCACCGCGGCGCACAGCAGGGCCAGGCGCAGCCAGGGCACCATCAGGTCCATGGTCCAGTGAAAGCTTTGCGGGTTCACCACGTACACCAGCACGGTCGACACCGCGAGTCCCAGGGCCAGCCCCGCAAGCGCGCCTATCACCGTCCAGGCCGCGCCTTCGCCGGCCACCACGGCCAGGATTTGCCGGCGTGTCAGCCCGAGGTGCGCCAGCAGGCCAAACTCCTTGCGGCGTGCCAGCACCTGGGCGCTGAAGCTGGCGGCCACGCCGAAGAGGCCGATGGCGATCGCTACGCCCTGCAGCCAGTAGGTGACGGCAAAACTGCGGTCAAAAATCCGGAGCGACGTGGCGCGCAGCTGACTGACGGAGGCCAGCTCCAGCAGCGCGCCGGCGCCGGACTGCTGCTCGGCCAGGCCGCGCACGGCCTGCTGCACCTGGCTGTCACTGGCGCCCTCGGTCAGCCACAGTGCGAGGTCGTTGGTGCGCTGGTCGCCGGTCAGGCGTTCGAAGTCCGTGTGGGCGATGGCGATGGCGCCGAACTGGCGTGCGTAGTCCCGCCAGACGCCCGCCACATAAAACACGGGCGTCTCGGCCCCAATCTTGCTTGCTATCAAATCAGGAGCTGCTCGCGCTGATTCTGATTGGGCCAGCGCCATAAAAGCTTGTGAAAGTGGGCGAAAAACGGTGCCTGGGCGTGCCCCATACAGGTCCACCATCGGCTCGCTCACATAAATGCCAATGTGCCCGGGCGGCACCGGCAATGCCTGGCCCACCAGCGGCAGCGCGGTGGCCGGGTTGTCCAGGGCGCGGGCGATCAGGGTGACGCTGGGCCTGGCCGTATCCAGCAGCAGCTGCGTGGTGCGCAGGCTGCCCACCCGCGCCACGCCGGGCAGGCGGCCCAGCGCGGCCACAAACTCCGGCGAGAAGTACGCCGTATCGCTGGCGGAGGTTCCCAGCGCCGTGCGCACATACAGGTCTGCCGGCAGCACGACGTCCAGCCAGTGCGTGACCGACTCGCGAAAGCTGGTCACCATCACCGTGAGCGCTACGGCCAGGCTGAGTGATGCCACCACGCCGCTCACGGCCACCGCGGCGCTTTCGCGCACGCGGCGCGCACGCTCCACGGCCAGCAGCGGTAGCAGCCGGTGGGCCACCCGGGGGCTGAGCCGGTTGTAGATCAGCGAAATCAGCCAGGGCAGGGCGGTGATGCCGCCGACCAGCAGCAAGCCCACTGACACGTACGCTGCCAGTGGAATGCCAAACAGCGGCGGAACCAGCGCCAGCAGGGCGCCAGCAGCTATCAAAATAATACTGAACCAGTGGCCGCTGCCGGTGCCCGCCGCAGCGCCGAGGCCCTTGAGGGTTTGCGCGGGCGGCAGTTTCTGCGCTGCACGTGCCGGCCACCAGCCGCCCACCCCGGCGGCGGCAATTCCCAGCGCACCGTAAGTCAGTGCAGCCCAGCTGTTCCACTGCAAGGTGGGTGCGACGCCGGAAAAGTAGCCGCCTCCCAGGTCGCCGCCCAGCAGCCGCAGCGCGAGCGCTGCCAGGCCAGTGCCCAGCGCGATGCCCAGCACGCTGCCGGCCACGCCCAGCAGCAGCGACTCGGCCAGCACCAGCTGCAGGCGTTCACGGCCGGTGAGGCCCAGCACGCCCAGCAGCGCGAATTGCTGCGCGCGTTTGGCCACACTCAGCGAGAGCACCGAAAACACCAGGAAGGCGCCCGTGAACAAGGCCACCAAGGCCAGCACCGTCAGGTTGACGCGGTAGGCGCGCGACAGGTTGCTGACGCGTTCGGCCGCGTCCCCCGGCGCTGTTGCGGTGATATTGGACGGCAGCTGCAACGACTCGATCACCCGGCGCGCATCGGCGCCGGCGCTGAGCCTGAGGTCGATGCGGGAAAGTTGTCCGGCCTTGCCGAAGAGCTCCTGCGCGGCGGCAATGTCCATCACGGCCAGGGGCCCGCCACCGGCGCCGACACTGCCGGCCACAGCCACCCGGCGCAGTTCCAGGCCGCTTTGCAGGCGCAGCTCGGGCGCGCCCAAGGCCTGCCGCGCGGCGGCGTTCAAAAACACCTTGCCGGGCGCAAACAGGGCGAAGCGTCCCGCGTCGGAAGACGGCACCGGCATCAGGGACGGCGCGATGGCGGCCACTGCCAGCGCGTCGACGCCGATGATGCGCAGCGGCAGGCGGCCGGTGGGGGAGGTGTTGTCCAGCGCATACGTGCTGATTTCAAGCACCGGGCTGGCCAGCGCGACTTGCGGATGGTTGGCCACGCGTGCGTACACCGCCTCGTCAAAGCTGCCCTGCACGGCACGCAGCTCCAGGTCGGGTTGGCCGTTGACCGCGCGCACCGCTTGTGAAAACTCACTGAGTGCCGACGCATTGATGAGCTGCACGGAAAACGCCAGGGCCACACCCAGCATCACAGCCACCACGGCGGCGGCGTTGCGCCAGGGGTGGTGTTGCAGTTCCCGCCAGGAGAAGCTAAAGAGCAGGGCGCGCATGCGCTCATTGTGCCTTTCAGCGCCGCAGCGAAACCTGGTCGCAGCAATTGAACGAATCAGCCATCTGTATCGGTACAGAATCGGGCTTTCTGGCTCTGCCCAGAAAGCGCCTCGTCATTTAAGCTTGCGGTCTTCTGGATGCCTCCCCGGATCTTTCTGATTTTTCCCACCCGGAATGAAAGCTGATTCACCATGCAACTTCCTACCTACGACGACGTCACCGCCGCTGCCGCGCGGCTTGAAGGCCATGCGCACCGCACGCCCGTGTTGCGGTCCAGTACGGCCGATGCCCGCTGGGGCGCGAATTTCTTTTTCAAATGCGAAAACTTCCAGCGCATGGGCGCTTTCAAGTTTCGCGGCGCCTTCAATGCGCTGTCGAAGTTCGACGCGGCGCAGCGCCGGGCTGGCGCCATCGCGTTTTCGTCGGGCAACCATGCGCAGGCGATGGCGCTGTCGGCGCGGCTGCTCGGCATGCCCGTGGTCATCGTGATGCCCAAAGATGCACCTGCTGCCAAGCTGGCCGCCACGCGGGGCTATGGCGCGGAAGTGGTGCTGTACGACCGTTTCACCGAAGACCGCGAGGCGCTGACGAAACGGCTCGCCACCGAACGCGGCATGACGTTGATCCCGCCTTATGACCACCCCGACGTGATTGCCGGCCAGGGTACGGCCGCGAAAGAGCTGATCGAAGAAACCGGCCCGCTGGACCGTCTCTACATATGCCTTGGTGGCGGCGGGCTTACCAGCGGCTCGGCGCTTGCGGCGCGCGCCCTGTCGCCTCAGTGCAAGGTCTACGGCGTAGAGCCTGAAGCGGGTAACGACGGCCAGCAGTCGCTGCGTGCAGGGCGCATCGTGCATATTGAAACGCCAAAAACCATTGCCGACGGTGCACAGACCCAGCACCTGGGCGAGTACACCTTTGCCATCATCCGGCGCGATGTGGACGACATCCTCACGGTCAGCGATGTGCAGCTGGTTGAGTCCATGCGCTTTTTTGCCGAGCGCATGAAGATGGTGGTGGAACCGACAGGCTGCCTGGCGTTTGCCGGGGCGTGCGCCGCGCTGCAGGCCAACCCTGCCGCACCTGGTGAAAAGGTGGGCGTGATCATCAGCGGCGGAAATGTTGATTTGAAGCGCTACGCAGAGTTGCTGACCCAGGCCTGAAGTCCTGACTACGAGGCGCGCAGCTTACGGAAGAATGCCGTCGGCGCTCAGATGCAGCCGGCGGTCGGCGCGTGCGGCGGCGGCTTCCGAATGGGTGACCAGCACCAGCGAGGCGCCGTGTTCACGGGTCTGGGCAATCAGCGCATCCATCACTTTGGCGGCCGTTGTTGGGTCCAGGTTGCCGGTAGGTTCGTCGGCCAGCAGCAGGCTGGGCCGGTGCACCAGGGCGCGGGCAATCGCCACGCGCTGCAGCTGGCCGCCGCTGAGCTGCTGGGGCAGCCGCCCGCCCATGCCCGACAGGCCGACCGCATCCAGCAGCGACTGCACGCGCGCATCGTCCGGCTCGCCGAGCAGCAGCAACGGCAGGGCCACGTTCTGCGCGACATCCAGGTGCGGCAACACATGGAAGGCCTGAAATACAAAACCCACATGGCGCCGCCGCAGCAGCGCACGCTGGTCATCGGTCATGGCGCCCAGGTCCTGGCCGTTCAGCAGCACTGTGCCTTCGTCCCAGGTATCGAGCCCGGCCATGCAGTTGAGCAGCGTTGATTTACCGACGCCGGATTCGCCGATGATGGCGACGAATTCGCCGGGCTCAACATCCAGCGTGACATGGCTGAACACGGCGGTTGTGCCGTAGCGCTTGGCGAGGTTCCTGAGTTGAAGGCTCACGTTATCTGCCCCACGGAAGCGTCAACCAGCGCAAGCACCTGCTGCAACGCATCGGCCGCATCGCAGGCCACGACCTGGCGCTGCGGCATGGAGCGCAGCCAGGTGATCTGGCGCTTGGCCAGCTGGCGCGTGGCGAAAATGCCTTTGTCGCGCAGCTCGGCCAGCGGGTAGTTGCCATCCAGTGCCTCCCACGCCTGGCGGTAGCCGACGCAGCGCATCGAAGGCAAGTCGGGGTTGAGGTCGCCGCGTGCGCGCAAGGCTTTCACCTCATCCATAAAACCGCCGGCCAGCATGGCGTCGAAGCGTTGGGCAATGCGCTCGTGCAGCCAGCTTCGGTCTTGAGGTTCAAGGGAAATAAGGGCTGTAGCCATTGATGGCTGTGCGCCAGCAGCTATGTTTTTTGTAGCATTTTTCTGGTGGAAGAACGACAGCGGCTGGCCCG
Source organism: Polaromonas sp. P1_E11 (assembly GCF_056405995.1). NCBI lineage: Bacteria > Pseudomonadati > Pseudomonadota > Betaproteobacteria > Burkholderiales > Comamonadaceae > Polaromonas > Polaromonas sp. P1_E11. The sequence goes on along the minus strand of NZ_JBFUBA010000001.1, from coordinate 578,998 downwards.
ATACGCGGAAAACCTCCAGCGCACGCGAGATGCGCTGCGAATCGTTCGGCGCGAGCCGGGCGGCCGTGACCGGGTCCACCCGGGCCAGTTCGGCATGCAGCGCCGGCCAGCCGTTGGCGGCTGCTTCGTCGGCTATCACGGCGCGAACGGTGGGGTCGGCCCTGGGCATGTCGTCCAGCCCGTCGAACAGCGCCTTGAAGTACAGCATGGTGCCGCCCACCAGCAGCGGCAGTTTGCCGCGTGCTCGGATGTCTTCCATCAGCCGTTTGGCATCGGCCACAAACTCGGCCGCGCTGTAGGCGTGGAGCGGGTCGCGGATGTCGATCAGGTGGTGCGGCACAGCGGCCAGCTCGGCCGGTGTGGGCTTGGCGGTGCCGATGTCCATGCCGCGATAGATCAGGGCGGAATCGACGCTGATGATTTCCACTGCGTGGCGCTGCGCAATGGCCATGGCGGCGGCGGTTTTGCCGGAGGCCGTCGGCCCGGCCAGCGCGATGCCGCGCATGTCAGGCCCTGGCTGCGGCCTCATGGGCAGGCTCTCCGTATTTCTGAATCACGGTCCAGGCCGTGGCGGCGATCAGTGCGCTCCAGAACCAGACGCCGTTGGTCAGCGGCCGCACCGTGCCGTCCATGTGCGTTCCCAGCCAGCCGCCCATGCCGAAGGCCACGACCATCATCAAAAAGCCGTTCAGTGCCGAGGCAGCGCCCGCCGCCTGGGGGAAGGGGCCTACGGCGCCGCTCTGCCCGCAGGGCTGGTGCACGCCATGCCCCAGCATGAACAGGTAGTAGGGCAGCATGATGGCCCAGACGTTCTGGATGCCGGCCCAGGCCAGCACGCCCATCAAAGTTCCGCCGGCCAGTGTGAGGCACGCAGCCACAGCCACCGAGCGCCGCACGCCAAAGCGCGGCAGCAACCGGCGGCAGATGAAGGTGCCGGTGAGGTAGCAAAAACACATCGAAAACATGATGAGGCCGTAATGTGTTTTGGTCAGGCCCAGCACCTTGATAAACACGAACGACGAGGTGGCCAGAAAAGTGAAGAGACCGCCGTAGGATGCCGCGGTCAACACCGAAAACGCCAGGAACGTGGGGTTGCGAAGAATATGGGCCCAGGTGCGCAGCAGAATGGCCGGCTGCAGCGCACGCGGGTTTTTCTGGGCCAGGGTTTCTTCAAACCGCAGTGAGATGAGGGCCAGCGTGGCCGCGCCGAACACGGCCAGCGCCATCAGGGCCATGCGCCAGCCGAAAAGCTCCGACAGCAGGCCGCCCAGCGGTGCACTGATGCAGGCCAGCACGCCCAGGCCGCTCAAGCCCTTGGACATGGCGCGGGCGCCTTCAAGCGGCTGGTACAGGTCGCGCACAATGGCGCGCGCGCACATCACTGCCGCGCCCATGGCGGCGCCCTGCACGATGCGCCAGGTGATCAGCAGCGTCATCGACGGGGCGAGCGTGCTGCCGACGGAGGCGAGGGTGTAGGCGAACAGGCCCCAGAGCAGGATGGGGCGGCGGCCTACGCGGTCAGACAGCGGGCCCCAGATCAGCTGGGAGGTGCCGAAGGCCAGCAACAAGGCGCTGAGCGTGAGCTGCGCCTGCGACATCGGCGCGCCGAAACCTTCGGTCAACGCGGGCAGGGCGGGCAGGTAGAGATCGGTCGTGACCGGCTGGATGCCCAGCAGCATCGACAGCACCAGCACGACCATGCCGGGCGACATGGCAGGCGCCGCGGTCTTCGAAACAGGAACATCCATTGAGCTGAGCGTATCAGACAAACGCCGGCGTGGCCCCCGGAGCGGCCGTCTCCGGAATGGCTCAGGGCCCGGAAGAAGAGAACGGAGGGCGCAAGGGGAGCAGGCGGTCCAGGCCGGTGATTTTTGCATGCTGCAGCAGCATGATGGTCTTGGCGTCTTCAATGGCGCCGCTGCGCACCATGGCCAGCGCGTCTTCCAGCAACAGCTCGATCACCTCTATGTCTTCGCCTTCATTGACGATGCCGCCGCCTTCCCCGGTGCGGTCCGAGCTTTCGTAGGAGGCCACGAAGAAGTGCAGCTTTTCAGTGACCGAGCCCGGGCTCATGTAAGCCTCGAACACCTTGTGCGGCGCCTGGATGCGGAACCCGGTTTCTTCGGCTGCTTCGCGGCGGATGCAGGTCTCGGGGTCGTCGCCGTCGAGCAGTCCGGCGCAGGCCTCGATGAGCATACCGTCGGCACAACCGTTGACCCAGGCCGGCAGCCGGAACTGCCTTGTCAGCACCACGGTCTGCCGCCGGACGTTGACAAGAAGGATCGCTGCGCCGTTGCCGCGGTCGTAGACCTCGCGTGCCTGCTGCTGCCACGTGCCGCCGCGGCGGCGCAGTTCGATGGTGAGCTTGCGCAACACATACCAGTTGTCGGACAGGCGTTCATCGCCGAGCACCCGCACGTGGGGTGCGGGCGGTGGAATCAGGAAGGAAGGGCGCATTCAGGTTGTTTGATTTCGTGTAATATCGTGCATTATTATGAAGTTTCGTGCAGCTGTCCAGCCCTTGGGCTGGACGGGAACAGGAGCCGAACCCGATGCTGACCAGCCAACGCAAACACCTGCTGCTGACGCGCCTTGACCGTGACGGGCAACTGGTTGCCAAGGCCCTCAGCCAGGAACTGGGTATTTCGGAAGACACCATCCGGCGCGACCTTCGCGAGCTGGCCCAGGCGGGCAAGCTCCAGCGTGTCCATGGCGGGGCCTTGCCCGCTTCGCCAGCCGTCGGCAATGTGGCGGTGCGCGAGCAGATTGCGCCGCTGGACAAGCAAGCCATCGGCCGGGCGGCGGCGGCCATGGTCCAGCCCGGGCAGGTGGTGATCATTGACGGCGGCACCACAGCGTTGCAGGTGGCGCGGCACCTGCGCGAAGACCTCCATGCGACGGTGTTTACCCACAGCCCGGCGGTCGCCATGGAACTGGCGCGTTGTCCCCACATCGTGATTCAGCTGCTTGGCGGGCGGCTTTTCCGGCACTCCATGGTCGCCATGGGGGCCGAGTTGATGGAGCAGCTCTCGCGCCTGCGGGCCGATGTGTTTTTCATGGGGGCGACCGGCGTGCATGCGTCGGCGGGCGTGACCACGGGCGATTCCGAAGAAGCCGCCGTCAAGCGGGCGCTGCACCGCTGTGCCTCGGAGACAGTGCTGCTGGCATCGGGCGAAAAACTTGGCGCGGCGTCGGCCTGCCGCATCATGGCGTTGGCCGATGTGTCGGCGGTGGTGGTTCACCGCGACGCGCAGGCAGCGTGGATCAGCAGCGCCAGACGTGCCGGTGTGCGTGTGGTGAGGGCCGGCTGATCATGCCTGGGATATCAGGGCTTTGCCGCGGCGGCCAGGCTGTTCAGCGCAGGCCTGACTTGTACCGGGCAATGGCCTTGGCCCGGAGGTCTTCGCTGATTTCTGTTTCGCTTGCGGCGGGAGCGGCAGCCGCTACGGCGGGCGATGCAGCGGACGCTGACAGCAACGGTTCGCTGCCGCTGCGGGGTCCGAAAATCTTGGTCTGCGCGTAGGCCGCATAGCTGCGCAGGCGCTCGTCCTTGCTGTTGAGCGCTTCCTGAATTACTTCAGTGGCGTACGGCAGGTCATGCAGGAATTGATGGACATTCAGTGAACGGCCGAACTCCCGCTTCATGGGAATGACCATCCGCACCGCGTAGGCCATGAGATCGGAGTCGTCAGGCGGTGTCATGGTTAGCAGCATGGTTTATGTGTCTTGATGGCGAGGGACTCAAGCACCTGAAATCATTTCACCGTGCTGGGCGAGGTCAAGCCCCAGTTCTTCCTCTGCCGCGGTGACGCGAAGGCCTGCAAGGGGTTTGACCACCAGCAAAATCAGCCAGGTCGCGACGCCTGCGTAAGCTGCAACGGCGCAGGCTCCCACGAGGTTGGTAAACACGGTGGCGGTCACGGGCGCAATTTCCTTGAGCGCAAAGACCGGGGTCAGGACCGTGCCGATGATGCCGCCCACGCCGTGCAGGGCAAATACGTCAAGCGAGTCGTCGATTCCTGTGGCACGCTTGAAGCGGGTCACGGCCAGGAAGCAGCCGACGCCGCCCGCAAAGCCCAGCACCGATGCACCCATGACGCCGACAAAACCGGACGCCGGCGTGATGGCGACGAGGCCGGCAATGGCGCCTGTAGCCATGCCCAGCACGCTGAACTTGCCGCGCTGGACATATTCGCAAATGCCCCACATGAACGCGCCAACGCAGGCTGCCACCTGGGTGGCCAGCAGGGCGCCCACGGCGCGGGAGCTCGCCTCAAAGGCCGAACCGGCGTTGAAGCCAAACCAGCCGGCCCACAAAAGCCCGGCGCCGATGATGGATACCAGCAGGTTGTGCGGCACCATGGGTACGGTTCCGAAACCTTTGCGCGGACCCACGACCTTGGCCGCCACCAGGCCGCTGACGCCGGCCGCGATGTGCACTACCGTGCCACCCGCAAAGTCCATGTGGCCCATGCTGGCGAGCCAGCCGGTGGGTTGCCAGATCCAGTGCGCCACCGGCGCGTAAACCAATATCGTCCAGAAAGCCGCGAAGAAGATGGTGGCGCTCAGGCGCATGCGCTCCACGGTGGCGCCGATGATCAACGCGAAGGTGATGATGGCGAATGCCAGCTGGAACAGGAAGAAAGCGGATTCCGGCACGGAAGGCGCTGAAACGTGCGCGCCGACTTTTGCACCCAGCAGCCCCTCGCTCAGCGCACGGCTCATGTCGCCGATCCAGGGGTTGCCGGGCGTGAAGGCCAGCGAGTACGCAATGCCCGCCCATACCAGCGTGACAACCGTGGTGGCCGCAAAAGTGTGCGCCACGATGGAGAGCGCATTTTTGGCCCGCATCATGCCGCTGTAGAACAGCATGATGCCGGGAATGGTCATCAACAGCACCAGCACGGTCGAGATGAGCATCCAGGCTGTGTCTGCGCCATTGAATTTCGCAACGGCAGGCGCCGCGGCAGCGGCGGCGGTTTGGGCGTGAAGAGGGGCAGATGCCAGCAACGCCAGCGCGGGGGCCAGCAAAGTGAAGGCGGACGACCTGCGGGTAACCAGGACTTGGCTCATACATTCCCCTCTCGTTGTTTAGCTGTTAATAGCTGTTATTCGATACGGGGATGTTACATCCGGCTACATGTGTTGGGTAAGTAAAAAATACCCGTTTGTGAGCATTTATTCCTTATTCTGGAGTAGTTCTGCCTCTTTTGGGGCGCGCTTATTGCCGGCTATTTGCAAGGCCGTGGGCTGGGCGCTTTCGATGAGAGCCTTGTCCGGGCCCTTATCGAGTCCTTTATTCATGTCAAACAGCTGCCCCAGTGCCTGCCGGTATTGCGGCTGGCCAACCAGGTTGGTGTCGTGGTGCGAGCCACCCGGCACCAGCAGGAAGAGCTTGGGCTGCGCTGCGGCGTCATAAAGTTTGCGCCCCAGGTCCGGCAGGATCAGGCGGTCTTCGCCGCCATGCACCACCAGCAGGGGGGAACCGATCTTGCCGACCTTGCGGACGGCTTCAAAGCGCTGGGTGATCAGCAGCGAGACCGGCATCCAGCCCCACTGGGACGTGCTCACCACATCGGCGATGGAAGTGAATGTGCTTTCGACAATCGTGCCGCTTTCATCGGCCACTTCAGTGGCCAGGTTGATGGCAATCGGCCCGCCCAGCGAGTGGCCGAAGATGTAACGGGGACGGTCGGGGTACTTTTTGGCCAGCCAGTCCCATGCGGCGCGGGCGTCTTCGTAGGCAGATGTTTCCGACGGCAGTTCATAGGTGCTTTTGCCAAAACCGCGGTAGTCGATCCCCAGGACCGAGAAGCCGAGCTCCTGCATGCGGCGCATGCGCGGCGCGGAGCCGGTGACGTTGTAACGCGCGCCGTGCAGATACAGCAGCACGGGGGTTTTGCTTGCGGCACCCGACTCGTCTGCCGGCAGCCACAGGCCGTGCAGCCGGACGGGGTGGTCGCCGCCACTGCCGTTGCCGCTGGGGGCGTTGAAGTCAATCCAGACGTCTTCCATGCCAACAGCGGCGGCAGCGCCCCCGCTCCAGGTGCGGTCGCTGGGCTGGAAGATCCAGGCCCGCTGCTTTTCGTCAAGGGTGGCGCAACCTGCCAGCAACGCCAGCGTCATCAGGAAAGAAGTAAAGAGGTGCCAGCGTTTCATGCAAGTGAATGATTCGCCGGAGGCTGAAAAGTTCAGCGCCCGCGCATGAAGAGCGTGTCAAGCTCCCGGATGCTGACCTGCCGCCAGGTGGGCCGCCCGTGGTTGCACTGGTCTGAGCGCTCAGTGGCTTCCATCTGGCGCAGCAGGGCATTCATTTCGTCAAGCGTGAGCTTGCGGTTGGCACGCACGGCGCCGTGGCAGGCCATGGTGGACAGCAACTCGTTCTGGGCCCGCTGTATGACGGTGCTGGCGTCGTGCTGGGCCAACTCGGCCAGCACGCTGCGGGCCAGCTCCACCGCATCGCCCTGCGCCAGGCTGGTGGGTACGGCGCGCACCGCCAGGGTTTTGGGCGAAAAAGGCGTGATTTCCAGGCCCAGCGTTGCCAATGCCTGGGCGTTGGCCTCGGCCGTGGCCACTTCCTGGGGGCTGGCGGCAAAGGTGGCCGGAATCAGCAGCGGCTGGCTGATGATGCTGGCACCATCGGCACCGTCCATCTGGGTTTTCAGGCGTTCATAGACGATGCGCTCGTGGGCAGCGTGCATGTCCACAATGACAAGGCCCTGGGTGTTTTCGGCCAGCACGTAGATGCCCTGCAACTGGGCGATGGCGCGGCCCAGCGGCCAGTCGCCGGAGGGCAGGGCGCTTGCGCCTTCAGGCACGCCGGGGTTTGCCATGCCGTTTCCGGGCGGGGGAATGGTGACGTACAGGGCATCCTCGCCAGATTCCCGCTGGCTGGGTGCGACGGCTTGCGATGACGGCCACATGGCGTCAAAGTCGGAGGCCCTGTGACCGCCGTTTGCTACAAAATTAATAGCTGGTTGCGCCCATCCCTGTTGCGCAAAGGCCTTGTTTTGCTCAAGAAATCCGGTGGGCGTGACAGCAGCGTCTTCCGCGCCTGCCTGGACAGCTGCCGTGGAGCGCGGGATGGCCAGCGCGTTTTCGGTGGCATGGCGCACGGCCTGGTGCACCTCGCGGCTGTCGCGAAAACGCACTTCGATCTTGGTCGGGTGCACGTTTACGTCCACGCGGGACGGGTCGATCTCAACATACAGCGCATAGACCGGCTGACGGTGGCCGTGCAGCACGTCCTCATACGCGCTGCGCGCCGCGTGGGTCAGGACCTTGTCGCGTACGTAACGGCCGTTGACATACGCGAACTGCTGGTCGGCACGCGAGCGGGCGGCATCCGGAATGCCGGCCACACCCCAGACGCGCACGGCAGGCAGACCGTCGGCGCGGCGGGCCGAGCTAACGTAGTTGACGGCGACGGACTGCTCGACAAATTCGCTGCCCAGCACATCGGCCAGGCGCTGTTGGTGGGCGTTGTCGCCTGCCGCTGCGCGCCACTGCTCAACCAGCTTGCCCTCGTGCCAGATGCCAAAACCCACATCGGGCCGCACCAGTGCATGGCGGCGTACGGCTTCAATGCAGTGGGCCAGTTCGGTGGAATCGGTTTTCAGGAATTTTCGGCGCGCGGGCGTGGCGTAAAACAGCTCCCGCACTTCCACGCTGGTGCCACGGCTGCGCGCGGCGGGCTTCAGTTCGCCGGTGCGGCCGTCAAGCTGCCACGCGTGTTCATCTGCGGCGGTTCTGGACAGCAGGCTCATGTCGGCGATCGAATTGATCGCGGCCAGCGCCTCGCCCCGAAAACCCATGGTGCCGACGGCTTCCAGGTCCTGCAACGACGCAATCTTGCTGGTGGCATGGCGCCTCAGGGCGACGGGAAGCTCTTCGCGAGGGATGCCGAAGCCGTCGTCTTCGACCACGATGAGCCGCACGCCGCCGGCCAGCAGCCGCACAGTCACCTGCGTGGCGCCGGCGTCCAGCGCGTTGTCCACCAGTTCGCGCACGACGGATGCTGGGCGCTCCACCACTTCGCCGGCCGCAATCTGGCTGATCAATTCATCGGGAAGTTCGCGGATCGGGCGGCGGGCGGGAGGAGGGGTCATTGCTGCTGATTTTACGGGCTGGGCTTTTTGGAGTGAGGAAGCAACAAGTCCGGCAACTGCCCCTTTTCCAAATCTTGTAATATTTTGTTGCGGTAACCGTCATGGTTCCGATTTATTTTATTTATGTAAGGGAATCCCATGCGATTGAAAGCCCGAGCTTCTTTATCCTTGATCTTCGCCCTTTTTCTTGCCGGTATGGCGCAAGCGCAGGTGCAAACGCCCAAGGTGCCCGTGTGCATACAGGATGAAAGCATCAAGGAGCGGTTTTTGCCAGTCGAACTTCTCACCGGCAACCCCATGACAGATAGCCGGGAACTGGTATTTGCAGCGGTCGATCGGGTGTATCCGTTTGTCGACGAATTACCCGATGGTTCTGTGGGCAAGGGAGACGTGACACTCAAAGGACCCATGCAGTGGGAAGGCCAGGGCGGTGCTGTCTACGAAATCTACGAACGCAAGGTTCCGCGTGCGCACGAGCGTTTTGCGCTGACGCCCGACCGTACCGCCATTGGCCGGGTGTATGACCAGCGTTTTGGCAACGCCAGCAACGAAGGAAAATTCCCGGTTGGCCTCTGGACTCAAGGCCAGGTACGCCGCTACAACACCACTTATTTTTCACCGAGAGGCACGCGCAATGAAGTGACGACCGTCGAGATTGAAAAGCTTTCATGCGTGTATGACGGCACACCCGGTGCCGTGCAGTACGGCTGGAAAACCGGTTCGGGGACGAGCTACGGCTATATCTATGCGCCTGGCAAGGGGCTGGTACATGTCATGACGAGGGTCAGCGGCAACAGCGGCCGCTGAGGCCGGTACGCGGCGGGCGCGGGTTTCATACCTGTCAAAATCACCGGTATGGAATTCGCCACCTTTCTCATTGATTTCATTCTTCATGTCGACAAGCACCTGGAAGCCTTTGTCACCAGCTACGGCGCGTGGGTGTATGCCCTGTTATTCCTGATTATTTTTGTGGAGACCGGCGTGGTCGTCATGCCATTTTTGCCGGGTGATTCACTGCTATTTGTAGTGGGCGCGATGTGCGGTGTCGGCCTCATGAGTTTTCCGGTGGCGGTGGTGTTGCTGTTTGTGGCGGCTGTGCTGGGCGACCAGTGCAACTACAGCATAGGGCGAGCCTTGGGGCCCAAGGTGTTCCAGTGGGAAAACTCGCGCTGGTTCAACAAAAAGGCCTTTGACCAGGCCCACGCGTTTTATGAGCAGTATGGCGGCATCACCATCATTGCGGCGCGTTTCATGCCATTTCTTCGAACTTTTGCCCCCTTTGTCGCAGGCGTATCGGACATGACACGCAGCAAGTTCACGCTGTACAACCTTGTGGGCGGCGCACTGTGGGTTGGCGGTATCGTCACCATCGGTTATTTTTTCGGCAACATTCCGTTTGTCAAAACCCATCTCGACAAAATCATCTGGGCCATGATTTTGATTCCCGGCCTGATCGTCATTTTCGGCGCCTGGAAGGCCAGGCGCAAAGCAGGCAACGCCAGCGCCTGAAGGTGCGCTGATACGCATCCGCCCAAAAGGCCTGTTGTTGAACGGGCTTGATGCAACGCAGCCGCGCGCAACTGCGCACGTGATAAAAAATGACAGTGCCGCCTTTCCGGCTGGCAGGAAAACCTGAATGAACATCACTCCCCTGGATCTTGCCGCAGTGCACACGCTGCCGGAATTACTGGCCTTTCGCGTGGCACACAGCCCCGAGGCTGAGGCTTACCGTGAATTCGATGCCGTCACCGGTCAATGGCACAGCACCTGCTGGGCTGAGGCCAGCGAGCGGGTCGCGCAGTGGCGGCGCGCGCTGGCGGCCACGCAGCTGCCGGCTCATGCAAGTGTTGCGATCCTGCTACCCAACGGCCTCCATGCCGTGAGCATCGACCAGGCGGCGCTGTCGTTGGCGCTGGTGCCTGTGCCGCTGCATGCCATTGACAATGCCGGCAGCATTGCCTACATCCTGGCCGACTCCGAAGCTTCCCTGCTGATGGTGTCGTCGCTTTCGCAGTGGCAGGCCATTGAGGCTATTGGAACGCCCTTGCCGGCGCTACGCTGTGTGGTGGTCGCTGCGCCCGAAGCACCATTGAGCGGGGCGGGTGAGCCGGTGGCTGTTGTGCCCCTGGCCGACTGGCTGGCGGCGGGGGAAGGGTACGCCGGCTTGCTGCCCGCACCGCAGGAGGACGACCTCGCGGCCATCGTCTACACCTCCGGCACCACGGGCAAACCCAAGGGTGTGATGCTGACGCATGGCAACATCGTGTCCAATGTGCGGGCCATCCTGTCGCTGGTGGTGCCGGCGGTGGACGATGTGTTTCTGTCGTTCCTGCCACTGTCGCACACGTTTGAACGGACTGCCGGTTATTACCTGCCCATTGCCGCCGGAAGCTGCGTGGCTTATGCGCGTTCCGTGCCCTTGCTGGCCGAGGACCTGAAAACCGTGCGTCCCACCGTGCTGATTTCGGTGCCGCGTATTTACGAACGCGTGTTTGCCAAACTGCAGGAGACACTGACGCAGTCGCCGCTTAAAACACGCCTGTTTCTGGCGGCGCAGTCTGTCGGCTGGCGGCGGTTTTGCCGAGTACGGGGATTGCTTTTGGCGGAAAGCGAAAAAAGTCCGTGGGCATGGCTGGATCCCCTGGTCTGGCCCCTGCTGGAGCGGGTGGTGGCTGGAACCTTGCGGGCGCAGTTTGGTGGGCGCGTGCGGGTGGCGGTGAGCGGTGGTGCGCCCTTGTCGCATGCGGTGGCACGCTGTTTCCTCGGGCTGGGCCTGCCGCTGCTGCAGGGCTACGGCATGACGGAGACATCGCCCGTGGTGTCGGGCAATGGTGTCGACGACAACGACCCGGCCACGGTGGGCAGGGCCTTGCCGGGTGTCGAGGTGCGCATCAGCGCCAACCAGGAACTGCAGGTGCGTGGACCGCTGGTGATGAAGGGCTACTGGAAACGCCCCGAAGATACGGCCCGCGTGCTGACAGAAGACGGTTGGCTGTGCACCGGAGACCAGGCCGTGATCGATGGCGGGCGTATCCGCATCATGGGACGCCTGAAGGAAATCATCGTGACGTCGACCGGCGAAAAAGTACCGCCTGGCGACCTGGAGGTAGCGATTGCCGCTGACTCCCTGTTCGACCAGGTCTTTGTAGTCGGTGAAAACCGCCCGTTCATCGCCTGTGTGGCAGTGGTCAACCCGGCCGAATGGCGGCGTGTGGCTGCGGCGCTGGCGCTGGACCCCGAGGACCCGGCCAGCCTGCACCTGCCGGCTGTCCACAAGCTTGCGCTGGAGCGCATGGCAACCCAGACGAAGGACTTCGCACGCTACGCGACGCCGCGTGCCGTGTACCTTACGCGGGAACCGTGGACGCCCGAGAACACCCTGATGACGCCAACGCTCAAGCTCAAGCGCAATAACCTGATGGCTCGTTATGCGCGCGAAATCGAGGCGATGTACCGTCCCGAAGCGCGGATCAGCGCGCACCCTTGAGAAACAGGTCGCGGTCAGCTGCGAAATTGGCATGCAGAGGCAGCATGGCACCGCCCAATGCGCGAGCGTCGGAGCCAATGCTGCCGGCGATCACCTGGGCGGGCCAGAGGCCTTCCCAGTTGTAGCGGCCGAGAGCTGCGCCCGTGGCTTCAATCAGGCGCTGCAGCAGCGGGCGGCAAAAAGAGCCATCCATCACCACGGCATCAATATCCAGCAGGGCCGTTGCGCTGACCACGCTGTGGGCCAGTGCATTGGCGGCGCTGGCCACCCAGGCCTGGGTGTCAGACTCGTACGGCGGCTGCAGGGCGCGTTCGTCATAGGCTGCAGTCGGATCAAGCCCGCGCGCCTTGAAACACTGCTCCAGTTCCCACAGCGAAGCCTGGCTGACCAGTTGTGGCGGCGCGCCGGGTGGCCGGGCCGCCTGCAATGGCAGCGACGCAACGGCACCGGCGTTGTTGTGGATGCCGGCGTGGAGTTGTGAATTGATGACCAGGCCGCCCCCCACAAAGGTGTCGACAAACAGGTAGAGAAAGCTCTTGAGGTCGCGCCCGCGGCCCGACACCAGTTCGGCCACACACGCCGCCGAGGTGTCTTTGGCAAAACTCACGGGCAGCTCGGTCATGGCCTGCACTTCGGCGCTGAGGTCGATGTGGTTCCACCGGTCCGACTGCTGCGCCGACAGCCCCAGCATCCGGTGCCAGCCGCCAAGCTGGAAGGGCGCGGCCACACCCACGCCGACCAGCCGCGGAGCCAGTGGACCGAGTTGCTCACGCAGGATGCGCAGGTTCTGGCCGATCACGGGGAGCAGCGTGTCGGCATCGGGGAAGGCATAGGCCAGCGACAGGCGTTGGCGGACCTGCCCGGTGAAATCGACCAGCAGCCAGTCGGTGCTGCGCCGGCCAATCTTGATGCCCACTGAGAAGGCGCCGTCGGGGTTCAGCGCCAGCGGCACCGAGGGCTGGCCAATGCGACCGCGCACGCGATCGTGCCGGATCAGCAGATCGTCTTCTTCCAGCCGGGCAGTGATCAGCCCGATGGTCTGTGCGGTCAGGTTGGTCAGGCGGGCCAGTTCGGCTTTGGGTACGCTGCCGTGCAGGCGGATGGCCTGCAGCACCACGCGTTCGTTGAACTGGCGCATACCCACGTGGTTGGAGCCGCGCTGGCGCAGCCATACAGGCGTGGCCGCTTCGGATTCCGCGGGAGTGGTGGTTGCGAGGGGCTCGGTCATGGACGGAGATTTTCGCCGATGACCCCTTTGCGCAGGATGAAGTTGCCAAAAGGCTGCAACTCACCCGTCACCACAATGGCATAGGCCTGGCGTACCCGTTCATAAAACGCGTAGCGCTCAACGGCCTCGGCCTGCTGGTGCGGCAGCCAGTTCGGGGCCAGCAGCGCCAGTACCTCGCGCTGTACCTCTGAACGGTAGGGTGCCTCGGTACCACTGACCTGCATGTAAGCCACCGGATGATCCACATCTTCAGCCAGAGGCAGCAGCGACACCACGGCCTGCACTGTTCGCGCCATGCCATGGCCAGGCAGGCGCAGCACGGGTTTGCCCGCACCCACACTCATGGCCGTGAAGTTGGCGTCGGCCAGCAGCAGCGCGTCGTCATGGCCCATCTCGGCTAGCAGCTTGAGTAACTCGGGCGTGAGCAGAGGATCAATGCCTTTAAGCATGGAAGAGCCTCACGCATTTTGGAGTGACAGCGCCCCCTCGAGCCGCAGCAGTACGCGAAGCGATAAGCGCGGGGGTCCCCTCTTTACCAGTCCGCAGGTGCAGCGCCCCCTCGGCCGGCAGTGTAGTAAACGCAGCGACAGGCGTGGGGATTTCCTCTTCACCAGCCGGGGCCGCGGAACCGGCTTCGCCGGGCCGCAGGCGCAGCGCCCCCTCGGGGGGCAGCGTAGTACACGCAGTGACAAGCGTGGGGGCCAATATGTCAGGCAAGCGCAGACTCCGGCAGTTCTTCGGCCGTCTTGGCGCCCGTCATCACGGCCACGGTGTCGCTCATGCTGATGGTCTTGGGATTCACGACTGCCGCACGACGGCCCAGGCGCTGGATGTGGATGCGATCGGCGATTTCAAACACATGCGGCATGTTGTGGCTGATCAAGATGACGGGCAGTCCTTTCTCTCGCACCCGGCGAATCAGCTCCAGCACCATGTTGCCCTCTTTTACGCCCAAGGCGGCCGTGGGCTCATCCATGATGACCACATGCTGCGCAAAGGCAGCGGCGCGGGCCACGGCTACGCACTGGCGCTGGCCACCCGAAAGTGTTTCTACGGCCTGCGTCATCGAGCGAATCCCGACCTTGAGTTCCTGCATGCGGGCAATGGCCTGCTCCAGCATCTTTTTCTTGTCGAGCAGGCGCAGCCACCGGCCCAAGGGGCCGGGCTTGAGGAGTTCGCGGCCCAGAAACAGGTTTTCCGCAATGCTCATGGCAGGGGCCACGGCCAAATCCTGGTAGACGGTTTCGATCCCGGCACGGCGCGCATCGATAGGAGACTTGAAGCGCATCGGCTTGCCGTCGAGCAGCAACTCACCTTCGTCGGGTACGGTGGCGCCCGACAAGGCCTTGATCAGCGAGGATTTTCCGGCGCCGTTGTCACCGATCACGGCCAGGATCTCTCCGGCACGCAGTTCGAAGTCGGTACCGTCCAGCGCGGTAACCTGCCCGTAGCGCTTGACCAGCCCTTTGGCTTGCATGATCAGAGGTGCGGAAGTGGGGAGGGGCGTTGGGGTGTTCATCAGCGGGGCCCTTTGCGCGACATCTGGTCGGCCGCGACCGCCAGGATCACCAGAATTCCGGTAATCAGTGTCTGGTAGACGGAGGCAACGCCCATCAGGGTGAGACCGTTGCGAAACACGCCCACAATCACCGCGCCGACGAGCGTGCCGAGGATGATGCCGCGTCCACCAAACAGGCTGGTGCCACCCAGCACCACGGCGGTGATGGCATCCAGGTTTTCCGTTTGCCCGGCATTCGGATCGCCGACGCCGGTGCGTGCCACCGACAGGAGCGCGGCGATGCCGTAAAAAAGACCGGCCAGTGCATAGACGGCCACCAGCACGCGGTCGACCCGGATGCCGGTCAACCTTGCGGCTTCGGCGTTGTTCCCCACGGCATACAGATGCCGGCCCGGCGCGGTATCCCGCAAGACAAACCACGCCAGCAGATACAGACCAATCATGGTGACGGTTCCCAGGCTGACTTCGGTGCTGCCCAGATCGAAGGTGTTACCCAGTGCGGTCAATTCCGCCGGGAGGTTGGGAACGATTTGCGCGTTGGAGTAGATCTGTGTGATCGCAAATGCAATATTCAGGGTGCCCAGCGTCACGATGAAAGGGGGCAATTTGATACGGGTGACCAGCAAGCCATTGAGAAGGCCGAAGCCGGTCGTGACCGCCAGGCCGCAGGCAATGGCCAGGTAGGGGTTGATGCCGTAATTCACGGCGAACTTGGTCATCACCATGCCGCCCAATGCCATCACCATGCCACAGGACAGGTCGATGCCCGCCGTCAGGATGATCAGGGTCTGCCCAATGGCCAGCACGCCGACCACCATCACCTGCTGCAGCACCAGGGACAGGTTTTCACCGGTCAGGAAGCGGTCCGATTGAATGGTGAAAAAGATGCAGGTGGCCAGCAGGGCCAGCCAGGGGCCGAGCGCCCCCCAGGGTATGTGGCGCGAAGACAGGTTCATCGTTAAGGGTCCAGGATGGAGAAAATGATTTTGTCATCCCGCACCGGGTCGGGTGCGGGATGACAGCCGGCGAGCACCTGGTCGCTTACTTCGCACCCCAGCAAAGGTCCAGGCCCGTTTTGGTGTCTTTGCTGTCCACACCCGGGAGGGCTTTGGCCGAGACAAGGGTCACGCCGGTGTCGGTGTAACCCGAAGCCTTTTTGCCGCCTTTGGCATAACTGACGCCTGCCGCTACGCCCAGTGCCGCCATGGTCAGGGGGTATTGCTGCGACGTTGCGGTGATGATGCCGGTTGCCGTGTCCTTGATGCCCTGGCAGCCGCCGTCGACCGAGACGATGGTCACGCCTTTTTCCTTGCCGGCCTTTTTCAGTGCATTGAATGCTCCCGCGGCGGCGGGCTCGTTGATGGTGTAGACCACGTTGATGTTGGGACTTTTCTGCAGGCAGTTCTCCATGGCGGTCTGGCCCTTGGCCTGGTCACCAAAACTGTCGGCCATGCAGACCACGGCAGGGTCGTTGGACAGCTCGTTGGATTTCGCGTCTGCCGCGGGCAGGCCGAAACCCTTCATGAAGCCGTTATGACGCTGCGCGCCCACAGGGTGACCGGGGAACAAATCGAGCATGGCGATTTTGGCGGGCTTGCCGGCCATGGCCGCTTTGGCGTACTGGCCAATCAGCACACCGGCCTTGTAGTTGTCGGTGGCAAACAGCGCGTCAGCCCCTGCAAAAGGGCTGTCCAGCGCAATCACCTGCACGCCTTTGGCCTGGAGTTTTTTGACGGTAGGGCTGATGGCGTCGCCGCTGGCGGTGATCAAAATGGTTTTGGCGCCGGCAGCTGCCATATTTTCCAGTGCGGTGATCTGGCCTGCGGTGTCGCCGTCCGATTTGCCGGCGGCGGTCAGCAGCTTGGCGCCGAGTTTTTTGGCCTCGGCTTCAGCGCCTTCCTTCATTTTGACGAAGAAGGGATTGGTTTCGGTTTTGGTAATCAGGCCGATCACAGGTTCGCCCGCTGCAAAGGCTGATGTGGCGGCCAGCGCGAGGCTGGACATTGCCAAGAGAGTGGTGGTCTTTGTCATCAAATTGTCTCCTTGTTGAATCGACATTCCAGGCCGCCAGGCACTGGGGATCGCGGGAAAGTACCCATGAGTGCTGGGCGTTGGTGAACTATAGTGGCGCTTGACTTATTAAATCAAGTTGTTTTAGTTATGGATTACCCTGAGATTATGGAAAACCCTGAGAAATTGGTTCAAGTTGCAACCGCTGGTGAAGCATTGATTGACCTGATCGTTCAATCGGACGGACGTTATGAACCCTGCCCGGGTGGCGCTGTTTTCAACCTGACGCGTGCGCTGGCCCGGCAGGGCGTCAACACCCTGTACCTCAACCCTCTGTCGCGCGATCGCTTTGGCCGCCAGCTGGCCGCAGCGCTGACCGGGGATGGTGTGCGGCTGGCCTGCCCACAGCCCGTGGCACAAAGCACCTCACTGGCCGTGGTGGGGCTAAATGACGCAGGCCATCCTGACTATGTTTTTTACCGGCAGGAAGTGGCGGACCGTGCAGTCACGGCGGACAGCCTGATCCAGTCGTGTCAACGCGTCCCCGGGCTCGAGATGGTGTACACCGGCGCCCTCGCCCTGGCGCCCGAGGATGCGGGCCGCTACCTGCCATGGCTGAGAGCCCAGCATCAGGCGGGCAGCATGGTGGTGGTGGATGCCAACCTGCGGCCGTCGGTCATGCCGGACCTGCAGGCCTACAGGCGCAATGTGCACGCTGCGCTGCAACACGCCGACGTGGTCAAGGTCAGCGATGAAGACCTGGAAAGCCTGGCGATACCTGGCGCTGATGTATTTGCGCGGGCGCAGCATCTGCTGGATACGAGCGGCGCCGGTCTGCTGGTTCTTACCCTGGGGCCCCACGGAGCGTGTTTGTTGACACGCGATGGCCGGCAGTGGCGCGCCCGCGAATCCCGGCCGTTGACGGTGGTGGATACCGTGGGGGCGGGTGACTGTTTCCTCGCCGGCTTTATGGTCGCCTTGCTCGCGCGGAAAACCGCTGCGAGCGGCGACGACGCCCTGCTAACGCTGCCCGACGATGCGGGGCGCAATTTGCTGGCCCATGCTGTGGCCAGCGCCAGCTTGTGTGTCATGCAGCGTGGCTGTGTGCCTCCGACCGGTGCGGAAGTGCAGGCCAGGATTGAAAAGGCAAGCTGCGTATTTGACTGACGGCCGTTACCGATGCCTTACTGAAAAGATCAGGGAAAGAAGTCGGAGATCGTAAGTGAGCGTATTATCTGTCCGAAATCCTGTGCACAGGTATGCTGCAGGACCCGGAGACACTCAGATGAACGCACCCCATACCCTGTCACGCTGGAGCGACCCCGGCTCCAGTCGCGTGCCCTTCTGGGCCTACACCGATGCGCAGCTGTACCAGCGCGAGCTGGAGAAAATCTTTTACGGCGCACACTGGTGTTATGTCGGCCTTGAGGCCGAAATCCCCAATGTGGGCGACTACAAGCTAAGCCATGTCGGTGAACGCCAGGTGTTGATGGTGCGCGACCGCATTGCGCCCAAAGACCGGGCAACCGATCACGGCATACGCGTCGTTGAAAACCGTTGCGCCCACCGTGGTGTGCGCTTTTGCCAGAACCCGCAGGGTAATGCGCGCAGTTTTGTCTGCCCTTATCACCAGTGGACCTACAAGCTCAACGGTGACCTGGCGGGGCTGCCCTTCAAGGACGGGGTGAAAGAGGGTGATTGCGTCAACGGCGGCATGCCCGAAGGGTTCGATCTCAAGGACCATGGGCTGACCAAGCTGCGTGTTGCAGTGCTGCACGGCCTGGTGTTTGCCACTTTCAGCGACGACACCGAACCACTGGAAGACTATCTCGGCCCGCAGATCACGCCGTGGCTGGACCGCATCTTCAAAGGCCCCGACGGAGCGCGCAAGCTGACGCTGCTGGGCTACAACCGCCAGCGAATTCCGGGCAACTGGAAGCTGATGATGGAAAACATCAAGGACCCTTACCACCCCGGCCTGCTGCACACCTGGTTTGTGACCTTCGGCCTTTGGCGTGCCGACCAGAAAAGCCGCATGGTGATGGACGGCGAGGGCCGCCATGCCGTGATGATTTCGCGCCGCAACGAGGGCGGGCAGAACGACGCAGTGACCGAAGGCGTGACCTCGTTCAAGGCCAACATGGCCCTGCATGACGACCGCCTGCTGGACGTGGTGCCCGAGCCCTGGTGGAAGATGCCCGATCCGTCCAGCCCGGGCAGTGACATCACGCCGACCGTGACCATGATCACGCTGTTTCCCAGCCTGATCATCCAGCAGCAGGTCAATTCGCTGAGCACACGCCACATCGTGCCGCGTGGGCAGGGTGAGTTTGATTTCATCTGGACGCACTTCGGTTTCGCCGACGACACACCCGAAATGACGCAGCGCCGCCTGCGCCAGGCCAACCTGTTTGGCCCGGCCGGTTTTGTCAGTGCGGACGACGGTGAAGTGATCGAGTTCAGCCAGGCCGGCTTTGCACAGGCTGGCGACACCGGCTCAACACTGTGCGAGCTGGGCGGCACCGGCACCGAGATGACGGAACACATGGTCACCGAAGCCCTGATCCGCAGCATGTATGCCTACTGGAAGAAAGTCATGGGTCTATGACGTCGAGTGAACAGGGACTGCAGCGCCTGATGCTGCAACTGGAGGTGGACCAGCTCAATGCAGCCTACGCGGCGGCGCTGGACGAAAAGCGGTTTGATGCGTGGCCGGAATTCTTCGTGGAGGAGGGCAACTACAAGGTGCAGGCCCGCGAGAATTTTGACCGCGGCCTGCCGCTGGCCCTGATGGCGCTTGAAAGCCGGGGCATGATGAAGGATCGGGTGTATGGCGTCACGCAGACGATTTATCACGGGCCTTATTACATGCGCCACATCGTCAGCCCGGCGCGCATCCTCTCGGAGGAAGGCGAGGTCATCAAGGCGGAGGCCAACTACGCGGTGTTCCGCACCAAACCGGGCGGCGTGAGCGAGGTCTACAACGTCGGGCGTTATATCGACGAGCTCATCAAAAAAGACGGCCTCCTGAAATTCAGGAGCCGTCTTTGTGTGTATGACAGCGAGATGATCCTCAACTCGCTGATCTATCCGGTGTAGCCGCAATGTTGGTGCAGGCAACACCAACCCGGCAGGTGCCGGGGCTGCGTTGCCTGGCGTTTCTTTTAGCGCCTTTTCCCGACCTCATTACCGATCAGGGCGCCCGCTGCTGCGCCGCCTACGGTACCCAGGGTACTGCCGAAAACGGCATTGCCCACGACACCACCTGCGACTGCACCAACACCGGTGCCTATCTGTGCATTGGTCGGGCTGGTGCTGCAACCACCCAGGCCGAACAGTGCCGCCGCTGCTACTGCTGACATCATCAATTTCGTATTCATCTTGTCCACCTTTGCTCAGAGTTTCAGGCTCTTGCGAGGGTATTCACATCGTGAAGTCCTGATCTTGCCTGTGACTTCACTGTAGGAGGGGTGGGCAGGTGGCGGTTGTAGGAGAAGGTTGCCGCGGCGTGTCGGCTTGCTGCGGCCCTGGGTGGTAATTTCGGCGCATCAATGTGCGCCGATGCAGTGCTTAAACGGCGCGGTTGCGTGCCAGTGGCGGGTTGCGCGCGAAGTAGCGCGTGATGCCGCGCATCAAGGCGTCGGCCAGCTGTACCTGGTATTCGTCGCTGCGCAGTTTGGCTTCTTCGTCGGGGTTGCTGATGAAGGCGGTCTCCACCAGCACACTGGGAATGTCAGGCGCTTTCAGGACAGCGAAGCCGGCTTGCTCGACTTTCGGTTTGTGCAGCTTGCCGACATTACCGATCTCGCCCAGCATGGCGCTGCCAAGCTTCAGGCTGTCGTTGATCTGCGCCGTAGTGCTCATGTCGAGCAGGGCTTTCTGTACCTGGGCGTCCTTGGCCTTGACGTTGATGCCGCCCACCAGGTCGGCCGAGTTTTCCTTGTCGGCGATCCAGCGCGCGGCGCTGCTGGATGCGCCTTTTTCGCTGAGCGCGAAGACGCTGGCGCCCTGCGGACGCGCCGTAAAAAATGCGTCGGCATGGATGCTGATGAAGAGGTCGGCCTGTACGCGCCGCGCTTTTTGCACGCGCACATGCAGCGGCACAAAGAAGTCGGCATCGCGCGTGAGGTAGGCGCGCATATTGGGCTGCTGGTTGATGCGGTCGCGCAGGCGGTGCGCGATTTGCAGCACCACGTCTTTCTCGCGCGTGCCGCCGGGGCCGACGGCACCGGGGTCTTCCCCTCCATGGCCCGGGTCCAGCGCGACGATGACGAGACGGTCGGTCTTGTTCTTCGCAATGATGGCTGCTTCGGGCGAGGTCTTGGCGCCGCCGGGGGGGGCGGGGCCGGTCGTTGGCCCGTGGGCCTTGTCCTTGTCTTTCTCCGCGACAGCCGCCGGCGGCGGCTTCCCATCGGCCTGTTTGCCCGACTGCCGCGCGATCAGGTCGGCGATAGGGTCATTGGCAGGCGCGGGCGTTGCGCCCGGTTGCCTGTCGGCGAGCTTCTCGGCAATCAGGGCTTCGAGCGGGTCGGCGACCTGCGTCGGGTACAAGTCGAACACCAGGCGGTACTGGTAGGCGGCCACAGGCGGCAGGGTGAACACCTGCGGCTGTATGGGCTGCTTGAGGTCTATCACCAGCCGCACCACGCCGGGGGCGTTTTGCCCCACGCGTATGCCCGAGATATTCGGGTCGTCGGATTTCACCTTGGCCACCAGTTCGCGCAGCGCGGGAATCAGGTCTATGCCTTCAATGTCAACTGCAAGACGCGGCGGGTCGGCGATGAAAAATTGCTTTGCCTTGATCTCGCCGTCCGACTCGATGGTGAGCCGCGTGTAGTCTTTGGACGGCCAGACACGCACGGCCACGATGGTTGCGCCGCGCGCGATGTGCTGGACACCCAGCAGAAGTACCACGCTGCCCAGTTGCAGGGCGCTGCGGCGGGTGACGGGCTGCCGCTTCATGCCAGCAATTCCGCGCCTGTGGGCGTGTGAGCCGTCAGGGTAACTGCGCGGGTATCGTCCGGCAGGACTTCCAGGTAGAGCAGCAGATCAGGTTGGGGCAGATGCGGGCCTGCTTTTTCCGGCCATTCGACCAGCTTGAGCCCGGTGCTGGCAAAGATGTCGCGTAACCCCGCCTCTTCCCACTCGCGCGGATCGTTAAAGCGGTAGAAGTCAAAATGCCAGATATTCATCTTCGGCAAAGTGTAGGGTTCGACCACTGCATACGTGGGACTTTTGATGCGGCCTTCGACGCCCAAACTCTTGAGCAGGTGGCGCACAAAGGTGGTCTTGCCGGCGCCAAGGTCGCCCTGAAGCTCAATGAGCGCGCGGCCAATGGCGGGATGACCCGCCAGTGTTTGCGCGAATGCCGCCGTGGCCGCTTCGTCGGGCCAGGCAATGTTTTTTACAATCAGCGGGTGCCCGCCAGCAATTCTTTGAACAGTCATCAATTCGTTTCTCAAATTCAAACCTGGGCGCGCGAGCTTGGATTTTCGCAAATTGGCGTGGCCGGTGTGGATTTATCGTCGGCCGAGCCCGGATTATCGGCCTGGCTGGCAGCGGGCTTCCATGGTGACATGCATTACATGGCCGCGCACGGGCTCAAACGGGCCCGGCCGGCCGAGCTGATACCGGGCACCGTCAGCGTCATCACGGCCCGTATGGACTACCTGCCCGCCTCGACGGTTGCCGCCCCGGGCGAATGGCAGGCCCTTGAGTTCAGCCGGCTTGAGCGGCCGGCGGAAGGCATTGTGTCGGTGTATGCGCGTGGCCGCGACTATCACAAGATCATGCGCGCCCGCCTGCAAAAACTCAGCGAACGCATCTCCGGCCACGTCGGCCAGCTCGGCCATCGGGCTTTCACCGACTCCGCGCCTGTGCTGGAGGCCGAACTGGCAGCCCGCAGCGGCCAGGGCTGGCGCGGCAAGCACACCTTGCTGCTCAACCGGGAAGCAGGCTCCATGTTCTTCCTGGGGGAAATCTACGTTGACATTGCCCTGCCGCCCAGCGAGCCGGTGACGCCGCACTGCGGCACCTGCCAGGCCTGCATTGACGTGTGCCCGACGCGGGCGATCGTCGCACCCCACAAGCTCGATGCACGGCGTTGCATCTCTTACCTCACCATCGAACACGCGGGTCCGATCCCGCTGGAGCTTCGCCCGCTGATGGGTAACCGGATTTATGGCTGCGACGACTGCCAGCTGGTCTGCCCGTGGAACAAGTTCGCCCAGCGTAGCGCCTTGCCTGACTTTGACGAGCGCAGCGGCTTGACCGGGCAGCAACTGGTCACGCTGTTCAGCTGGACGGAAGCAGCGTTTTTGCGATTCACCGAAGGCAGCCCGATACGCCGTATTGGCCATGAGCGCTGGCTGCGCAACATTGCGGTGGCCATGGGCAATGCCCTGCGTGTGCTCGATCCTGAGGCGGCAAAGCCCCTGCGCGAAGCCCTGCAAATGCATGCCGCCTCTCCCAGCGAGCTGGTGCGGGAACACGTAGCCTGGGCTCTCGGCCAGTAAATTTGAATGAAATTGGCCTGCAGCCCTTTAAGGACGTGCGCAAGCAGCTATTAAATAAATAGCAATCAGCCGGCGTCTCCCTAACGCAGCACACCCAGCGCAAACGGCAGGCTGACTACGCCCAGGATGGTGGACAAGGTCACCAGGCCCGCCACGTAACCCCCGTTGTAGCCCATGCGCGCCGCCAGCACGTACGCGCTGGAGGCTGTCGGCAGGGCGGAAAACGCCAGCAGGATGGTGCTTTGTACGGGCGACAGCCCAAAGGCTTTGCACAGGCCCAGGGCCATGACCGGCATCAACAGATGCCGTATCGACAGCACGGCCACTGCCAGCGTTTTGGCTTGCGACAGGTGGCCGAATTGCATGCCGGCGCCTGCCGCCATCAGGCCCAGTGCCAGCGAGGCGGCGCCAATGCGGGTCACCGTGGGTTCGAGCCAGACAGGCAGGGTAAAGCCGAGCAGGTTGGCCACCAGGCCTGTGGCCGTGGCCAGGATCAGCGGATTGCGCACCAGCTCGCCCATGAAACCACGCTGGGCATGCCGCGCCATGGGCCACACCGCCGCCACGTTGAAGAGGGGAACACACACGCCGATCAGCACGGCTATCAGCTGCAGGCCCTGGCTGCCCGCCAGCCGGTCGGCCAGAGCCAGCGCAATGAAGGAGTTGAAGCGAAACGCCACCTGCGCGCTGGCGGCGTGCTCACGCGAGTCGATGTGCCTGCCCAGCCATGGCAGGTGCGGCAGGCTGTAGGCCATCGCAATACCGGCAATTCCCAGCAGAATGCCGGCGCTGATGAGGCTGGAGGCGGCACCCAGGTCCAGCGGGCTTTTGACGATCGAATGAAAAAGCAGGACCGGAAACAAAAAGTAATAAACCAGGCTCTCCACCTGCTCCCAAACGGTGCGGTTAAGGGCGGTGTAGCGGCAGACGAGGTAGCCGCAAACAATGAGGGAAAAGTCGGGGAAAAGAAGCTGCGCGTAGTTCACTCGCCGAGAATAACCGCAATCCCCCCGGGTTTGCCCTTATGCGTAATCCACAACTGCGCGGCATGAATGTTGCGATTACCATTTCTGCTGTTTTATTGAAGGACTGAACATGCAACGTCGTTATCTGTTTGCCTATTCCGTGGTGTCCGCGCTTGCGCTGGGCGCTGCCGCAGGCCCCGCATTGGCACAGGGTTATCCCAACAAGGTGGTCAAGCTCGTGGTGCCGTTCGCACCCGGGGGCACCACTGATATCGTCGCCCGCGTCATCTCCGAGCCGCTGGGCAAGGCCTTGGGCCAGAGCGTGATCGTCGAAAACCGGGCCGGCGGCGGCGGCGTGGTGGGCGCACTTGAGACATCGCGCGCCGTTCCCGATGGTTATGCGCTGGGCGTGGCCACGGTGTCCACCACCGCGGCCAACCCGGCCATCAACCCCAAAATCCCGTACAACACGCTGACGGACTTCACGCCCATCATCAACATCGCCGCAACGCCCAACATCATTGCGGTTCACCCGAGCTTTCCGGCACGCAACTACAAGGAGTTTGTGGCTGAGCTCAAAAAGAACCCCGGCAAGTATTCCTATTCATCTTCGGGCACCGGCGGCATCGGTCACCTGCAGATGGAGCTCTTCAAGAGCATGTCGGGTACTTTCGTGACGCACATCCCCTACCGCGGCGCGGGTCCGGCCCTGAACGACACCGTGGCCGGGCAGGTGCCCATGATTTTTGACAACCTGCCGTCGGCGCTGCCGTTCATCCAGCAAAAACGCCTGATCCCCATTGTGGTGGCCGCGCCCCAGCGCCTGGCCGTGTTGCCGGATGTGCCCACCTTCAAGGAAGTCGGCCTGGAGCCTGTGAACCGCATGGCCTATTACGGCATCATCGGCCCCAAGGGTTTGCCAAAGGACGTGGTCGACAAGGTCAGCGCCGGCGTGAAGAAGTCGCTGGAAGACCCGGCGATACGCAAACGGATCGAAGACACCGGCTCGCTCATCATCGCCAATACGCCCGAGCAGTTCACGGCTCAGATCAAGGCCGAATTTGATGTCTATAAAAAGGTGGTCGATTCGGCCAAGCTCAAGCTCGAATAAGGCCGGGAATCCGGCACGGCCGGAAGCGAAGCTACCCGTAAGCCGCCGCGCATTCAAATGTGCGGCGGCTTTTTTGTTATGGTCACCCCATGCAGCCAGAAAGCCAGTCCAGTATCGATGGGTTTATTGACGCCTTGTGGCTGGAAGACGGGCTGTCCAAAAACACGCTGGCGGCTTACCGCCGTGACCTGTCGCTCTACGCCGGATGGCTGGCTGCCAGGGAGCAGGGAGGGCGAAGACTTGACGAGACGGCAGAGACCGATCTCAACAGTTACTTTTCGGCCCGGCACGCGGCGACCAAGGCAACATCCGCCAACCGGCGCCTGACGGTGTTCAAGCGCTACTTTCGCTGGGCATTACGCGAGCACCTGATTGCTGCGGACCCGACGCTCAAACTCCAGTCGGCGAAGCAGGCGTTGCGTGTACCCAAAGTCATGAGCGAAGCCCAGGTTGAAGCACTGCTGGCCGCACCCGACGACGACACGCCGCTGGGCCAGCGTGACCGCGCCATGCTGGAGCTGCTGTACGCCAGCGGCCTGCGTGTGAGCGAGCTGGTGGGCCTCAAGACATTTCACCTGGGACTGAACGAAGGAGTGCTTCGCGTCATGGGCAAAGGCAGCAAGGAACGGCTGGTGCCCTTCGGCCAGGTGGCACGGGAATGGATTGTGAAATACCTGGCGGACGCCCGTCCGGCCATCCTGGGCGGGCAGCAGACCGACGACCTGTTTGTCACCGGCCACGGCAAGGGCATGAGCCGCGTAATGTTCTGGATGCTGGTGAAAAAATATGCACGGCTTGCGGGCATCAACTCGCCGCTGTCTCCGCACACCTTGCGCCATGCATTTGCCACGCATTTGCTGAACCACGGCGCCGACCTGCGCGCGGTGCAGATGCTTTTGGGGCATGCCGATATTTCCACCACGACGATTTACACCCATGTGGCGCGTGAACGGCTCAAAGCCTTGCATGCGCAACATCATCCCAGGGGGTAGATATGGCCCCCACGCTCCCCCACTTCGTGTGGGTCGCTGCCCCCCGAGGGGGCCGCTGCGCCTGCGGCCCGGCAAAGCCGGTTCCGCGGCCCCGGCTGGGCTTAAGAGTTCCGTGGGCATAACCTTGGTGAGGCATTCACCGGTGGGGGGCCGAGGGTCCGGCTTCGCCCGCCCCAGGCGCCGCCCCCTCGAGGGGGGAACAGGCTACACGGAGTGAGCCTGGACGGGGGTGTACATATACCCTCGGTTGAAGGGATAGCTTGACTGGGCACCGGTCACAACCGTGTTATGGACATCGCCGGAGGGCTTGGCCGCCAGCATCTGGTGCAGCGAGATCCAGCCCTGTTCAAAGCTCATGGCGCTGCCCGCCAGGTACAGGCGGTAGGCTCGCAGAGTCTTCTCCGCGCGCTCGGCTCCGCCGTCTGTGGCCAGTACCTGCCGCGCATCGTCCAGCCTGGCCTCCAGGGCGTCCGACCAGTTCCACAGCGTGCGGGCGTAGTGCGGCCGCAGGTTCTCCGTGTCGACCATCTCCAGACCTGCACGTGACATGTGCTCCAGTACGGCACTGACATGCATCAGCTCTCCGCCGGGAAAAATGTACTTCTCGATGAAGTCGCCCATGCCGGCGCCGAGCTGGCGATTTTCCAGGCCGCCGGCGGTGATGCCATGGTTCATGACCAGGCCGCCGGGAGCCAGCAGGCGCATGATCTTCTGGAAGTAGGCCGTCATGTGGGCGTGGCCCACGTGTTCGAACATGCCTACGGAGGAGATCTTGTCGAAAGTCTGGTCTTCCGGCATGTCGCGGTAGTCGCGCAGTTCCATGCGAACGCGTCCTTCCAGGCCTTTTTCCTGAATCAGCCGCTGCACGTGCGCGTGCTGGTTTTTCGACAGGGTGATGCCGGTGGCGTCGACGCCGTAATGTTCGGCCGCCCACATCAGCAGGGCGCCCCAGCCGGCGCCAATGTCCAGGAAACGCTCGCCGGGCTTGAGCATGAGCTTGCGGCAGATGTGGTCGAGCTTGGCTTCCTGGGCCTGGGCCAATGTCATGGCGTTGTCGCTGTAGTAGGCGCATGAATACACCCGTCGGGGGTCGAGCCAGAGCGCATAGAAGGCGTCGGACACGTCATAGTGGAACTGGATTTGCGCTGCATCCCGGCTTTGGGTGTGGGCGGCCAGGGACTTGGCGCGATGCAGCAGTCCGGACCACCAGCCGGTGTCGCTTTGCACCGGGTTGCCGGGCAGCAGCTTGGTGACGGCGCGCATCACGTCGCGCATGGCGCCTTCCAGCTGGAGTTTGCCTTCGACGTAGTCCTCTGCCAGGGCGCCGATCTGGCCGGCCTTGAGGCGGGCGATGGAAGACCAGTGCGAAAACGCGAGCTTGACGGGGGCGTTGGGCTCTCCGAGACGCTGGCCCTGCGGCAGCTGCAAGGCGATGTCCGCGGGCAAGCCCGGCATTTGCGAAGGGATGTCTGGAACGAGATGCCGGATCATGCGCAAACTCCTTTTCAAGAGTTTTGCAGTCTAGCGTCTCCTAAAAATCCCTGCTGCCTTCCTGCGTAGGAATTCGCCGCGTCCTGGAACCAGTTCCTGGCTGGGCTTAATTAAATAGCGTTACAGGCCCAGGAGGGAAAGCTCGGCGTCGTCAAAACCTGCCTGGCGGCGGGCATCCAGATTCAGCGGACCTTTGACACGGGGCGCCTCGTATTGCCGGGCCAGCGCCGCATAGCTTGCGACGGGGTCCAGCCCGCGCTGGGTACACAGGTACCGGTACCAGTGGTTACCGATGGCGACGTGGCCTATCTCGTCGGCGAGGATGATGTCCAGGATGTCGACGGCCCGAAGCGCGTGCGGCGTGCCGACCTTGCGCAGCTTGGCCTGCATGGGCGGGGTGGCGTCCAGGCCGCGGGCCTCCAGGGTGCGCGGCACCAGCGCCATGCGTGCGAGTACGTCGCCTTCGGTTTTGGCGGTCATGTCCCACAGGCCTGTGTGGGCCGGGAAGTCGCCGTAGTCGTAGCCCATAGTTTGCAAGTGGGTGCGCAGCAGGCTGAAGTGGTGGGCCTCTTCGGCGGCCACCTGGAGCCAGTTCAGGTAGTAGGACCGGGGCATGCCGGGAAAGCGCCAGATGGCGTCCAGCGCCAGGTTGATGGCATTGAACTCAATATGGGTGACGGCGTGGAGCAGAGCCGCCAATCCTTCGTGGGTGAAAGGTGAGCGCTTGGGGACGTCGAGGTGGGAACGCAGCTCGGGCCGGGCCGGACAACCGGGCACGCCAGAAGGTGCAGGAATTGGCAGCTCCGTTGCTATTAAAACAGTAGCTGCTTGCGCACGTGCCTCTTGGGTCAGGAGCACTTTTTGTTCCGGATTTGTGGCGAGCAGTGCCTGCAGCGCTTGCTGGCGCAGTTCTGCAGGGGCCGGTAGGTCCGTCATGAATCCATTGTCGTTGATACCTCGGGGATGTCTGGATTGGCTGCCGGCGGCCTGCGCCGGATGGCAGGGGGATGCCTCCTTACAATCAGTGCATGGCCGCCACGCTCCTTCCTCTCCTTCCTGCCTGTGGCCTTTGGCTTTAATTTTGAGTGAGAACGCATGGCTATTTACCAATTGGACAAGCTGACCCCCGCCGTTCCCGCCTCTGCCTGGGTGGCCGACAACGCCCAGGTGATTGGCGATGTGCGGCTTGGCGAAGACTGCAGCGTCTGGTTTGGCGTGGTGATCCGGGGCGACACCGAAACCATCACGGTGGGCCGGGGCACCAATGTCCAGGACAACAGCGTGCTGCACGCCGACATGGGCGTGCCCCTCACCCTCGGCGAAGACGTCACGGTGGGCCATCAGGTCATGCTGCACGGCTGCACCATCGGCGATGGCTCGCTGATCGGCATTCAGGCAGTTGTGCTCAATCACGCAAGGATCGGCAAGAACTGCCTGGTAGGCGCGGGCTCCGTGGTCACCGAAGGCAAGGAATTCCCGGACGGCTCCCTGATCATCGGCAGCCCCGCCAAAGCGGTGAGGCAGCTTTCCCCCGAGCAGATCGAGGGTTTAAAAATGATCGCGAAGCACTATATAGAAAATGCCCAGCGCTACAAGGCCGGGCTCAAGAAAATCGCCTGAGCGGCACTTAAGCATGATCAAAGCCAAAAAATACACACAGAGCGCTAGCGTCGGAGTTCCCATTCCAGCAGGGGCCGCGGAACCGGCTTTGCCGGGCCGCAGGCGCAGCGCCCCCTCGGGGGGCAGCGCATTACACGGAGCCGAAGGCGAAGTGAAAAGCGTGGGGGCCTAATGTCTGAACTGCATAAATTCATCTTTGAAGGCCTGCCGGTTCGCGGCATGCTGGTTCGACTGACCGATTCCTGGCAGGAAATCCTCAAGCGCAGACAGGCGGCCGGCGGCTACCCGGCCGAGGTCATGCAGCTGTTGGGCGAAATGACGGCCGCCGGCGCGCTGATGCAGAGCAACATCAAGTTCAACGGTGCGCTCATTCTTCAGATCTTCGGCGACGGCCCGGTCAAGCTGGCCGTGGCCGAGGTTCAGCCCGACCTGAGCTTGCGCGCCACCGCCACGGTGACGGGTACGGTCGATGCGGGCAGTTCGCTGAGCCAGCTGGTCAACGTGAGCAACCAGGGCCGCTGCGCGATCACGCTGGACCCCAAGGACAAGCTGCCGGGGCAGCAGGCCTACCAGGGTGTGGTGCCGCTTTTTGGCGATCAGCGCGAGAAGATTGAGAACCTGGCAGAAGTGCTTGAGCATTACATGCTGCAAAGTGAGCAGCTCGACACCAAACTGATTCTTGCAGCCGACGGCAAGGTGGCTACCGGCCTGCTGATCCAGCGGCTGCCGGTCAAAGGCCAGGGGAACCTTGAAGGCCAGATCGATCGGGACGCCAATGAAGACCAGATCGGCGTCAATGAAGACTACAAACGTATTGCCATGCTGGCCGGCACACTCAAGCGCGAAGAGCTTTTAACCCTTGATGCCGACACGATCCTGCGCCGTCTTTTCTGGGAAGAGCAGGTCACCCGGTTTGAACCCGCCACACCCAGTTTTGCCTGCAGCTGTTCGCGCGACCGTGTGGGCAATATGCTGCGCAGCCTGGGTACAGACGAAATCGAGAGCATCATTTCCGAACGCGGCAAGGTCGCGGTCGGGTGCGAATTTTGCGGCGCACAGTATGAATTCGACCCGGTGGATGCAGCGCAGCTTTTCACCAGCCAGACCAACCAGCAGCCACCCACGTCGACCGTGCAATAGTTTTGTGGGCCGCGCTACGGCGCGGCAATGCCTCAAGCGGTTGCTGCGGCGCGCTCCGCCAGCAGGTCGCTGAGCAGGCGGTGCTCACAGGCAGGATCGCTGCACTTTTCGCAGACCCACACCCAGGCCTTCTGGTTTTTTTTGGGTCCTGGGGTCGCGCCGGGGGTGTTTCGCGTGAAAGCCGGAGTACGGGGCCGCAGGCTTTGCGCTGCCTCCAGCGCTTGGGCAAGGCGCTGCTCTGAGGTCCCGTACATGACGCGATAGGGAATGCCCGCGTGCGACAGGGCGGCACGAATCGACTGGTCGGCGTTGTGTTGACGTTGCCAGCGTTCATCGGCCGTTTTGACCGCCTGCAATGGCACTTCTTCCAGTCCCATGAGCAGCGTCAGCCCAAAGCTGGGGAGATCGGCAGGAAGGGGGGCGGCATCAGTCACGGCTACGGTGGCTTCGTGCCCCGAGATTTTCAGGGCACAGTCCAGCGCAGCGGCAAGCTGTCTCTTTCCGGTAAGCGGAGCGCCGGTAACGGCAATTTTCAGCATGGACGCTTTCGCAGGCTGGATACCGGGGCTTACTTGGTCACCTGCACAAAGATTTCATTCGGCTTGACCATTCCAAGCTCGATCCGGGCCTTTTCTTCGACCATTTCGAGTCCTTCCTTGAGGTCCCGCACTTCTGCAGCGAGCTGGTCATTGGTGGCCTGTGCCTGGGTGTTTTTGGCGAGCTGTTCGGTCAGCCGGTGCTGCATGTCGCGCACGCTGGGAATGCTGCCCCGGCCGATCCAGAGTTGCGCGTGGAATATGGCCAGCAGCGCAATCAGGATGGCGGGGACGAGTCGGTTTCCCACGTGCGGGCAGGTCTTTAGCGAAGATTGTAAAAGGCTGCGCGGCCTGGGTAGGACGCAATGTCACCCAGGTCTTCTTCGATGCGCAGCAACTGGTTGTATTTGGCCATGCGGTCCGAGCGCGAGAGTGAACCGGTCTTGATCTGGCCCGCATTGGTGCCCACGGCGATGTCGGCAATCGTGGAGTCTTCGGTTTCGCCCGAGCGATGGCTGATGACGGCGGTGTAGCCGGCGCGCTTGGCCATCTCTATGGCGGCGAAGGTTTCGGTCAGCGTGCCGATCTGGTTGATCTTGATCAGGATGGAATTGGCAATCTGCTTGTCGATGCCTTCCTTGAGGATCTTGGTGTTGGTGACAAACAGGTCGTCACCGACCAGTTGCACTTTTTTACCCAGGCGTTCGGTCAGGGTCTTCCAGCCGTCCCAGTCACCCTCGGCCATGCCGTCTTCGATGCTGATGATGGGGTATTTGTCGACCCAGGTGGCCAGGATGTTGGTCCACTCGGTGGCGTCCAGGCTCAGGCCTTCCGCGCCCAGGACGTATTTGCCGTCCTTGTAAAACTCCGACGCTGCGCAATCGAGGCCCAGGGCGATTTGTTCACCGGCCACATAACCAGCGGCGTCGATGGCCTCCAGGATCATCTGGATGGCAGATTCATGGTTGGCCACATTGGGTGCAAAGCCGCCTTCGTCGCCGACGGCCACGCTCATGCCCTTGTCGTGCAGGATTTTCTTGAGCGCATGAAACACTTCAGCACCGTAACGCACGGCTTCGCGAAAGCTGGGCGCGCCCACCGGGATGATCATCAGTTCCTGCAGGTCCAGGTTGTTGTTGGCATGCGCGCCGCCGTTGACGACGTTCATCATGGGGACTGGCATCTGCATGGCGCCGCTGCCGCCGAAATAGCGGTACAGGGGCAGGCCAGCCTCTTCGGCCGCTGCGCGTGCCACGGCCATGCTGACAGCCAGCGTGGCGTTGGCGCCCAGGCGCGATTTGTTGTCGGTGCCGTCCAGGTCGATCAGCGTGCGGTCCAGGAAGGCTTGTTCGCTGGCGTCCAGGCCCAGCACGGCTTCGGAGATTTCGGTGTTGATGTGTTCGACGGCCTTGAGCACGCCCTTGCCGAGGTAGCGCGACTTGTCGCCGTCGCGCAGCTCGATGGCTTCACGCGAACCAGTGGACGCGCCCGAAGGCACTGCAGCACGGCCCATGACGCCGGATTCCAGCAGCACGTCGCACTCAACGGTAGGGTTGCCACGGCTGTCGAGAATTTCGCGGCCGACGATATCAACAATTGCGCTCATTAGGTTCCTTTTTTGTAGAGAGGGGATCAGACCGGGGCGGCAACGCCTTCGACCAGGACCATATTGAAAAACTCGGTGGCGCCAGCACGCTTGGCACGTGCGGCGCGGTACATTTCGTCGTCATAAAAGGCCTTGGCCTTTTCGTAGCTGGGAAAGCGCAGCATGGCGACGCGTGCAGGTTGCCAGGTGCCTTCCAGCGCCTCAAACTTGCCACCGCGCACCAGGTATTCGCCCCCGGCGGCCGCAACCGCGGCAGGCGCGGCCGCCATGTACTGCTTGTACTGCTCGGGGTCGGTGATCTTCATGTCGACAATGATGTAGGCGAATGTCATGGCTTGTGCAGGCTTGCGGGATGGATCGCTGGCTCAGGCGCTGAAGTTGTTTTCGAGGAAGCCGTTTTTCTTGGTGACACGATCCAGCTCGAGCAGTGTTTCCAGCAGCGCCTTCATGTGCTTGAGTGGCACGGCGTTGGGACCGTCGCACAGGGCTTTGGCCGGGTCCGGGTGGGTTTCCATGAACAGGCCAGAGACGCCGACGGCCACTGCGGCACGCGCCAGCACCGGCACCATTTCGCGTACGCCGCCGCTGCTGGTGCCCTGGCCGCCGGGCAGTTGCACCGAGTGGGTCGCGTCAAACACGACCGGCGCGTTGGTCTCCCGCATGATGGCCAGGCTGCGCATGTCGCTGACCAGATTGTTGTAGCCAAAGCTGGCGCCGCGTTCGCAGGCCATGAAGTTGTCTTCCGGCAGACCGGCGGCCTTGACGGCCGCGCGCGCTTTGGTGATGACGTTCTTCATGTCGCCCGGGGCCATGAACTGGCCCTTCTTGATATTGACCGGCAGGCCGGACAGCGCAACGGCGTGGATGAAGTCGGTCTGGCGGCAGAGCAGGGCCGGTGTTTGCAGCACATCAACGACCTTGGCGACCTGGGCGATCTGGTCTTCGGAGTGGATGTCGGTCAGCACCGGCACGCCAATTTCCTTTTTGACCTTGGCCAGAATCTCCAGTCCTTTTTCCGTGCCCAGTCCGCGAAAGGCCGTCTCGCTGGTGCGATTGGCCTTGTCAAAACTGCTTTTGAAGATGAAGGGAATGCCCAGCGAGGAAGTGATTTCCTTCAGCGTGCCGGCAGTGTCCATCTGCAATTGCTCTGACTCCACCACACAGGGGCCGGCGATTAGGAAGAAGGGCTGGTTCAGGCCAATGTCGAATCCGCAGAGTTTCATGGTCAGGCTACCGCCTTGAGGGGCTTGGCGGCAGCTTTCGGGTCCTGGCCTGCCGTGGCGCGCTGCTGGAGTACGGCTGCGATATAGGCATTGAACAGCGGGTGGCCGTCCCATGGCGTGGACTTGAACTCGGGGTGGAACTGCACGCCGACAAACCAGGGATGGACGTCTTGCGGCAGTTCGACGATCTCGGTGAGTTGCTCGCGCTGCGTCAATGCGGAGATGACCAGGCCCGACGCACGCAGGGCATCAAGGTAGTTGACGTTGGCTTCATAGCGGTGGCGATGGCGCTCTGTCACCACGTCACCATAAATCTTGTGGGCCAGTGTGCCGGCTGCGACGTCCGAGCTTTGCGCGCCCAGGCGCATGGTGCCGCCCAGGTCGGATTTGGCATTGCGTGTCTTGATGGTGCCGTCGGCGTCTTTCCACTCGGTGATGAGCGCGATCACCGGGTGCGGGGTGGCGGGGTCGAACTCGGTGCTGTTGGCGTCCTTGAGGCCGGCAACGTGGCGCGCGAATTCGATGGTCGCTACCTGCATGCCCAGGCAGATGCCGAGGTAGGGCATCTTTTGCTCACGGGCGAAGCGGGCCGCGCAGATCTTGCCTTCGACGCCGCGTATGCCGAAGCCGCCGGGCACCAGGATGCCGTCAAAGCGCGCCAGGCGCGAGACGTTGTCGGCCGTGATGGTTTCGGAGTCGACATACTCGATGACCACCTTGGCATGGTTTTTCATGCCGGCGTGGCGCAGGGCTTCGTTGAGAGACTTGTAGCTGTCGGAGAGGTCCACATATTTGCCAACCATGGCGATGTGCACCTCGGTCTGGGGATGCTCGGTCTCGTAAACCAGGTCGTCCCATCGCTTGAGGTTGGCCGGCGGCGTGTTCAGGCGCAGCTTGTCGCAGATCAGGCCGTCCAGGCCCTGCTCGTGCAGCATGCGGGGCACTTTGTAAATGGTGTCGACGTCCCACATGGAGATCACGCCCCATTCGGGAACGTTGGAGAACAGCGAAATTTTTTCGCGTTCTTCGTTGGGAATGCGGCGGTCGGCACGACAGAGCAGCACGTCGGCCTGGATGCCGATTTCACGCAACTGCTTGGCGGTGTGCTGGGTCGGCTTGGTTTTGAGTTCACCGGCGGCAGCGATCCAGGGGACGTAGCTCAGGTGCACGAAGGCGGTGTTGTTGGCGCCCAGGCGCAGGCTCATCTGGCGCACGGCTTCCAGGAAGGGCAGGGACTCGATGTCGCCGACGGTGCCGCCGATTTCAACGATGGCCACGTCGACCGCGTCAGCCGTTTCGTAGCCGGCGCCGCGCTTGACGAATTCCTGGATTTCATTGGTGACGTGCGGGATGACCTGCACGGTCTTGCCCAGGTAGTCGCCGCGGCGTTCTTTTTCAAGCACGCTTTTGTAGATCTGGCCGGTGGTGAAGTTGTTGGCCTTACGCATGCGCGTTTCGATGAAACGCTCATAGTGGCCGAGATCCAGGTCGGTTTCTGCGCCATCGTCGGTCACAAAAACTTCGCCATGCTGGAAGGGAGACATGGTGCCCGGATCCACATTGAGGTAGGGATCGAGCTTGATTAAAGTGACTTTGAGGCCTCGCGATTCGAGGATCGCAGCTAAGGAGGCTGAGGCGATTCCCTTGCCCAGGGAAGACACCACACCGCCGGTGACGAAGACAAATTTGGTCATGTCAGGTACGAACCGCAAGTTCGTAGAGGTGGTAAACGGAGATTATACGGGTTGGGGATGGTGTAACTGATATACATTGCGGAACATGACGAATCAAGTGAATCCTCTGGTAAGCGGCCTGAACGGGGACGAAGCCCCGGACCTGGCCGGCAAACACATTGTGTTGGGCCTGTCGGGTGGCATTGCCTGCTACAAGGCCGCCGAACTGTGCCGGGCTCTCGTCAAGGCGGGTGCCACGGTGCAGGTGGTCATGACCGAAGCAGCCGAGCAGTTCATCACGCCCGTCACCATGCAGGCGCTGAGCGGACGGCCGGTCTACACCAGCCAGTGGGACAGCCGTGAAGCGAACAACATGGCGCACATCAACCTGTCGCGCGAATCCGATGCGATCCTGGTTGCGCCCATGAGCGCCGATTTCATGGCCAAGCTGCTTCATGGGCGTGCGGACGACCTGCTCAGCCTGATGTGCCTGGCCCGGCCTATCGACAAGGTTCCGTTGCTGGTGGCACCGGCCATGAACCGTGAGATGTATGCGCACCCGGCGACCCAGCGCAATTTTGTGCAGCTGGCCGGTGATGGCGCCACGGTGCTGGGCGTGGGCAGTGGTTTCCAGGCTTGCGGCGAGACCGGCGACGGACGCATGCTGGAGCCTGAGCAGATCCTCGAAGACCTGATTGCCTTCTTTGCGCCCAAGGTCCTGGCCGGGCAGCATGTGCTGGTCACGGCCGGCCCGACCTATGAGGCCATAGATCCCGTGCGCGGCATCACCAACCTGTCGAGCGGGAAAATGGGTTTTGCCATTGCGCGGGCTGCGCACGAAGCAGGGGCTGAGGTCACCCTTGTTGCGGGTCCGGTCGGGCTGCCCACGCCACGCGGGGTCAATCGCGTTGACGTCAAATCTGCACAAAATATGCTTGAAGCCGTTACAGGACGTGCGCAAGCAGCTACTATTTTTATAGCAACGGCGGCCGTCGCCGACTGGCGGCCGGCAGCGCCTTCAACGCAGAAGATCAAGAAAGACGGCTCCGGCCAGACGCCGCAGCTGGTGTTTACCGAAAATACGGATATCCTGGCCACCGTCGCCCAGACACCCGCCGCCCAGGCCGGCCGGTTATTTTGCGTGGGCTTTGCGGCTGAAAGCCACGACCTGGCCGGCAACGCCGAGGCCAAGCGCCTGCGCAAAAAAGTGCCGCTGCTGGTCGGAAACATCGGCCCCGACACGTTCGGGCAGGACCACAATGCGCTGTTGCTGGTAGATGCGCAGGGCAGCACCGCGCTGCCCCGGGCCTCCAAGCTCTCGCTGGCGCGGCAACTGGTGGCGGAGATCGCGGCCCGGATGGCGGCGCCCTCCAGCGGGAAAGCGGCTGCACCATGAACCTTCCCTCGAACACGCCGCCTGACGGCGATTTCGTCAGCTATGTGGAACGCCTGACAAACGCAAACGCGCCAGGTGTCCATAAAGACCGGCTCGAGCCCCAGGACAAGATTTCGCTCCGCGCCCCGTCTTCGGCGAGCACTGCGACGCCCCCGGCCAAACCCGTGGCTGTCGTGGCCACCGGCGCCGCCTTTCTCACCCACGTCAAATGGGTCGTCATCCTGTGGATCGCAACGCAGGTGCTGTCCGAGGTGGTGCCCGGCGCCGGGTTCCTGTTTCTGCCCGCGCTGCTGGTGTACGGGGCGTGGGCGGTCTTCGAGGCCAACCGTCATTCATCCGGCGCACTGGTGCAGCGCCTGCGCGAGCTCGCCCGGCAAGCAGCCGAAGAAGCCCGGAAAAATCAACTACCCAAGAAAAAATAGTTCATGCAAATCGACGTCAAAATTCTCGACCCCCGCCTTCAGGGCAACCTTCCCGCCTACGCAACGCCCGGCAGTGCCGGCCTGGACCTGCGTGCCTGCCTGGACTCCCCGCTCACGCTGGCCGCCAACGCCTGGCAACTGGTACCGACCGGCATTGCCATTTACCTGCACAACCCCGGCTATGCCGCGCTCATCCTGCCGCGCTCGGGGCTGGGCCACAAGCACGGCATCGTGCTGGGCAATCTGGTGGGCCTGATCGACAGTGATTACCAGGGGCAACTGATGGTCAGTGCCTGGAACCGCAGCGACGTACCTTTCACCATTGAGCCGATGGAGCGGATTGCCCAACTGATGATCGTGCCCGTGGTGCAGGCGCAGTTCAATGTAGTGGCGGAATTTCCCGCCAGTGAGCGTGGCGAAGGCGGGTACGGCTCCACGGGAAAAGCCTGAAACTGCTGCCGCGCTGGCAGGTAGCGGAAGCGAACAGGGGGAGGGCGTTTTCCTACAGCCCTTGCAACACGGCTCCCACGCCGCGACAGCTTTAAACCCCACTCTGTATTTGCTGCTGCATGCCCTTAATGGGTCATGGGAGTCTCCGCGCTCCTGGTATCGGCTTCCCGTTAGCGAGAAGCCGATGCCAGACCGGGGATCTCATGAACTTATTAACAGGAGAGACTCATGCAAAACACATTCCGCTTTATTTCCTCGGCCTCCGCTGTGCTGGCACTGGTGGGCCTTGCCGCCTGCGCGCCCATGAGCCCGAGCGGCGATTCGTCCTACCCGGCCACCACTTCAACCTATCCCGCTTCTTCGTCCTACCCTGCCAATCAGCAGAATGCTTACGTTGAGTACGGACGGGTTATCAATGTGGAAGCCATCCAGACTACGGAAAAAGGCCGCGGCTCAGGCGTCGGTGCTGTCCTGGGCGGTGTGGCGGGTGCTGTGGTGGGCCACCAGATCGGTGGCGGTAGCGGCAAGGATGCGGCAACCGTGGTGGGTGCAGTGGGCGGTGCGGTGGCCGGTAACGCCATTGAAAAGAACCGCAACGCGACCATTCGTGAGAGCTATCGCGTCTCCGTGCAACTGGACAATGGCAGCTCACGCGCTTACGACGTGCCCAGCTACGGCAACCTTCGCGTGGGAGACCGCGTAAAGATTGAAAACGGCCAGATCAACCGGATCATGTAAAGCTGCGGTTCCTCCGCATATGAAGAGCCGGCTGCTCCCGCAGGGGATGGCCGGCTTTTTTACGTCCGGAATCATACATGTCTCAGTGCAGCGTGCCACTTCCCGGTGTGATCGGCTCAAGTTTGAAAAAACCGGTGCCAAGTGATCCCTGGCCGATTTCCTCTTCGCTGGCTTCGCGCACGGCTTCAACCTTGAGGTTCAACCGGATGGCAATGCCCGCAAGGGGATGATTGCCGTCGAGTACGACGTGATCGGGATAGATCTCGGTCACTGTGTAAATATGATCATGAGGCGCTTGCCCGCTGCTTCCTGGCGGAAGGGCCATGCCGTCGAAGGTCATGCCTTCTTCCAGTTCGGCGGGAAAAATCTTGCGGGGTTCGAGGAAAACCAGGTTCTCGTCGTAGTCACCGAAGGCGTTTTCGGGCTCAAGGTGCAACTCAAGCTTCTCTCCGGCTTCATGGCCTTGCAGTGCCTCCTCGATCTTCGCGAGAAGGTCATCCCCGCCGAGTAAAAACTCGATGGGTTCGTCCAGCTCGTCCAGCACATCGCCCAGAGTGTCTTTCAGCGTCCATGTCAGGGCTACGACGCATTGCGGGGTGATTTTCATCCGACAATTGTCCCATGGATGTAAATCAATCTCTAGAGCTCCTCGCCGGCCTGAGCCCGGCGCAATTCATGCGCCGTCACTGGCAAAAAAAGCCGCTTCTCATCCGCCAGGCGCTGCCGGGGCTGCCGCCTGTGCTCAGCCGCGCAGCGCTGTTCAGGCTCGCGTCGCGTGAGCAAGTCGAGTCCCGGCTGATTGTCCAGCAACCCAAAGGGTGGCGGATGAAACAGGGGCCTTTTGCCGCGCGAAGCCTCCCGCCGCTGAGCCAGAAAGCCTGGACCTTGCTGGTGCAGGGGGTGGACCTGCATGACGCTGGCGCGCATGCGCTGTTGCAGAGGTTCCGCTTTGTGCCCGATGCCCGGCTCGACGACCTGATGATTTCGTTTGCTACGCCTGGCGGCGGAGTAGGGCCGCACTTTGACAGCTATGACGTCTTCCTGCTGCAAGCCAGTGGCCGGCGGCGGTGGAGGATAGGGCGGCAAAAGGACCTGACGCTGCAGGATGGCGTACCGCTGAAAATCCTTGAGAATTTTGTTCCCGAGGAAGAGTTTGTGCTGGAAGCCGGCGACATGCTTTACCTGCCTCCGCGCTATGCCCACGACGGCATTGCCGAGGCGGCGGGCCCAGCCGACGCAAAAAATGCGGACTGCATGACGTATTCCATCGGGTTCAGGGCGCCCGCGCAGGGTGAACTTGCCGCAGAACTGTTGCACAGACTGGCCGAGTTCACTGAGGACGCCGGCCATGACGACGGCGAATCTGCAGCACGTGACGCCGGCCGCAGTTCTCTACAACCCCGCCTCTACCGTGATGCAGGCCAGACAGCCACCCCGACGCCCGCGGCCATGCCGGCAGAGCTCACGGCCTTTGCCCGCCAGGCGGTTCTGGATGCGTTGAGAGACCCGCTGGCCGTAGCTTGCGCGATGGGTGAATACATGACCGAACCCAAGCCCTCGGTATGGTTTGACGAGGTGGAACGCGAATGGGATGCCAACGCGGCGCGGCAAGGACGGACCGGCGTACATCTTGATCCGCGCACACGGATGATGTATGACAGCGACCATGTGTTTATCAATGGCGAAAGCTATCGCGCCAAGGGTGCGGATGCTGTCCTGATGCGCCGGCTGGCAGATCAGCGCAGCCTTACACCCAGGGAGCTTCGCAAGGCCGGTGCATCGGCGGTCGCACTGTTGGGTGACTGGCATGATGCGGGCTGGCTGCGGCAGACGCTGCCTGCGGAAGACGACTGACCTGCTTGCCAAACAGCCTGGAGACGTTTTATGGATACGGAAAAAACCAGTTCTGCCCTGCCGCCCGCCTTGCTGGAAGGCCGGTTTACCGGCCGCAGCGACTTCACGGAGTTGATCAGGCAGTCGCTTTCAGCGGCAGCCGTACAGGGGTGGCGTGAAATCATTGTGTGCGATCCCGATTTCGAAGACTGGCCCCTGGGAGAACGTGCAGTCGTTCAGGCACTGAATGATTGGTCCATGACGGGCCGGAAATTCACGATGCTGGCCAAAAACTACGATGAAGTGGTCAGGCGGCACGCCCGGTTCGTCACCTGGCGGCGTACCTGGGCGCACATTGTGGAATGCCGCGCCAACACGTCGGGGGCGGCGGACGATATGCCCAGCGCCTTGCTCGGCCCCGGCTGGGTCTTTGAGCGGCTGGATGTGCAGCATTGCACGGGCATTGCCGGCTCTGAGGTTGCCAGGCGGGTGGCGTTGAGGGAGCGAATCAATGAGCGTTTGCTGAAAAGTTCGCCGTCGTTCCCCGCCACCACGCTAGGGCTTTGAGGGGGCATTTGTGCGTCGGAGGGCGCTACAGGCCTGTAAAGGCTGACTTAGGGTTTTCCGGCTTGCGTTCCTGTTTGTAATATCCGGCATATAATTTAAAGCTGGGTAGAAAGAGCTCGAGTCCTTTCCCCGGTCAAAAATAACTTGAATTCCGGTTTGGGTTTTCTTTTGGCAATTTCCGGAAATTGTTTTCTTAAATATCATCAAGGATCGTAAAAATGAACAAGTCACTCGTTTTGGCAGCTATCGTTGCCGCTGTTGCTCTGGCTGCTTGCGGCAAGAAAGAAGAAGCTCCAGCACCGGCACCAGCTCCAGTTGCTGCACCAGCTCCAGCCCCTGCTGCTGACGCATCGGCTCCTGCCGCTGCAGCATCTGCACCTGCATCGGCACCTGCTGCTGACGCTGCTGCCGCTGCAGCCGCTGCTACCGCCGCTCCAGCCAGCGCTGCGAAGTAATTCTTCAGCGAGTCGAAAAAGCCGCCGTGAGGCGGCTTTTTTTATGGGCGCCTGTTTGCCGCCATGGCCGGCATGCACCTGCATTGCAGGGCCCACGACGCTTTTCAGATATGGATCCAGCGTGTGCCGACGTCGGGTCTGGCCACAATGATGTCTTCCGCGTCCCAACCCACGGCTGCGGCTATCAGCTCCTGCACCAGCTCCGGCCGGTTGTTTTGCGCGCTGAGATGGGCTGCCACCAAGTGGCGTAGCCCGTGATGCATGACGCCGCGGGCGACATCCGCAGCGGCCGTGTTCGAGAGATGTCCATACTGGCCGCCTACACGCCGCTTCAAAAACGCGGGGTAGGACGATTGGGCGAGCATGTCGGAATCGTGGTTGCACTCCAGCATCAGGGCATCGCATCCGCCAAGGTGTTCCAGGACATGCGAAGTGGCATGGCCGAGGTCGGTGAGAATGCCCAGCTTGGCCGAGCCATCGGTGCAGCTGAGCTGCAGGGGCTCCCTGGCGTCGTGGGGCACCGTAAAAGGCATCAGCTGCATGCCGCCGAGGTCAATGGCCTTCCCGTCGCGCGCCTTGTGCAGCAGCCCGTCAAAATCCGGTGCCCCTATGCCTGCGTGGGTGCCATGGCTCATCCAGACCGGGATCCGGTAGCGAAGCGACAGTGACCGGGCGCAGCCAATGTGGTCACCGTGCTCATGGGTGATGAACACGGCGTGGATGTCCTCGGGTTGCAGGCCCGCCTCACCGAGCCTGTAGAGCAGGTGCTTGAGTCCCAGCCCGCAGTCGACAAGAATGCGAAGCGGCGTGATTCCCGACGCTTCAACCAGTGTGGCATTGCCTGAACTGCCACTGCCCAGGCTTTTGAACCTCAACACACCGGTACGGAATCGTCAGTCGGGATGAACAGGGTCACGAACCGGGATTTACCTCAGATCGTCGGCAATCACCTGGATGATGCGCTGGGCATTGGCCGATGCTTCAGGGGCACCCTGGGCGTTGAGGACCGACACCGTGGTGCTTTCGCCCTGGCTCTTGACTGCGATGCGGTACTTCAGTGGCGGCACGGCTGGTGGCGCGCCGCTGAACAGTTTGCTGAAGAACCCGGGCTCGGTCTTGTTCACGATAGGCTCGACGTAGCGCACGAAGTAGGTCCCCTGGCTGCGGTCGCGGTCTTCAACCGTGAAGCCGGTGCGGTCCAGTGCCAGGCCGACGCGGCGCCATGCACGCTCAAAGCCTTCGTCGATCTGCACGACTGGCTGGCTGTTGACAGTGGCGATCCGCGAGGTTTGTTTGTCCGCACCGGCGGCCACCAGGGCCTTCGATTGCTCTTGCGTGACACCCAGCTTGACCATCAGGCGACGCAGGAATTCGGCTTCCAGCTCCGGGTCGGCAGGTCGGGGTTGCCACATGGTGCTGTCGCCGCCGGTGGAGCCGGCCTTGACGCCGGTCAGCACCTCAACCATGCCGCGGTGGCTGACATAGATTTCCGTGCCGCCATCAGGGCGGCGCTCCAGCCGTGTGCGGAACTTGTCGCGCTCACCGGTGGAGTACAGGCTGTCGAACACTTTGCCTATGGTGTTGCGGATGAAATCCTGCGGGAGCTTGGCGCGGTTTTCAGCGTAATCGGTTTCCATGATGCCGAGGTTTTCCTGGTCCTGGGACAGCAGGAAGCCGCTCTCCAGCCAGAAATCACGCACAGGCGTCCAGAGCTTGTCTGCAGGCCGGTTCACCACCAGCCAGCGCTGGCTTCCCGCGCGCTCGATGCGAACGTCGCCCACGGTCACAGCTGCGGTTTGTACGGCCTGGGTTGGCTGGCCCACCTGGTAGCTGCTGGCGGACACCGCGGTGCCGGGCACCACATAACGGGTTTCGCGGCTCAGTTGTGTCAGGTCGGGAGGGATCGCCAGGGAAGGAGCTTTAGCGCCGCTGCTTTTGTAGTCGACGCGTTCGCCTTCCATCACATCCCTGATGGAGGAGCAGCCGGCGAGCATGCCGAGGGCAACCAGTGCAGACACGGTTGCGGCGCTCCGGGCTTTGGAAAATGCAGGATGTGTTGGCAATATCTTCACTTGGGTTCCCTTAAAAATCAGATCAGGCAAATCAGACCAGGCCGCAGATGCGCAGGGCGTTTTCCACGGCGGCTTCGTTCGATGTTTCCAGCGGCGTCATCGGCAGGCGCAATGTGCCGCCGCAAAGGCCCATCCGGGCCATGGCCCACTTGACGGGAATCGGGTTGGCTTCGACAAACAGGTTGCGATGCAGCGGCAGCAATTTAAGTTGCAGCTCCATGGCGCGGCGGGCATCGCCGGCCACGGCGGCCACGCACAGCTCGTGCATGAGGCGGGGCGCGACGTTCGCCGTCACGCTGACATTGCCCTGGCCGCCGCAAAGCATCAGCGCCACGGCGGTCGGGTCGTCGCCTGAATACACGGCAAAACCCTTGGGCACTTCCTTGATCAGCCACTGGGCGCGCTCGATGTTGCCGGTGGCTTCCTTGATACCGACAATACCGGGCACCTGGGCCAGGCGCAGTACGGTGGCGTGCGCCATATCGGCGACGGTGCGGCCGGGCACGTTGTAAAGCACGGTAGGGAGGTCGCCAACCGCTTCCGCAATCGCCTTGAAGTGCCGGTACTGGCCTTCCTGGGTGGGCTTGTTGTAATAGGGGACGACCTGCAGCTGGCAGTCCGCGCCAACGCCTTTGGCAAATTTGGCCAATTCGATGGCTTCGGCCGTTGAGTTGGCACCGCAGCCAGCCATGATGGGCACGCGCTTTTTGGCCTGCTCAACCGACACCCGGATGATTTCGCAATGTTCTTCGACATTGACGGTCGGGGATTCGCCGGTGGTGCCGACCACGCCAATGCAGTCGGTCCCTTCGGCAATGTGCCAGTCAACCAGCTTGCGCAGGGTGGGGTAATCTACGCTGCCGTCGTCGTGCAAGGGCGTTGCCAGTGCAACGATGCTGCCAGTAATGGGTTTCATGCTCTGCTTGTAAACGTTCGCGGCCATGCAGGTATCTGGGGTGTTCCGGCCTGAACAGCTTCAAGCCGGCCCCGGAAAAGGCCAATCCTGCATTCTACCCAGAGCCTAGGTCAGTCTATAGCGGGGTGGCCCCCCATCCGCGGTATGAAGGGGGGCGGATAAACCCGCAGTGGTGGCTGATTCGCGGACGGCGGCGATGCGCTGGACAAAGCGTGGCGGACGCTCCTCAAAACCCTCCTCGAAGGCCACCACTTTCAGGCCCTGGCAGACCTGCAGCAATTCACCGGGACGCAGCAAAAAATCGGGGCGCGAGGGTTTGCCTACCGTTTCATTGCCCTGCGTAAAAGTTTCGTAAATCAGCACCCCACCCG
This sequence comes from Polaromonas sp. P1_E11, assembly GCF_056405995.1. Lineage (NCBI taxonomy): Bacteria > Pseudomonadati > Pseudomonadota > Betaproteobacteria > Burkholderiales > Comamonadaceae > Polaromonas > Polaromonas sp. P1_E11. The sequence continues at coordinate 534,554 of NZ_JBFUBA010000001.1, read as the reverse complement.
GCGCCAGACTGGCCAGCAGCGTGGGCAGGAGCGGCCGCCACAGGTAATTGGTGACGATGACGGCCTCAAACTGTCGTCCTTCAAAGGGCCAGGGACCCTCCTCAATGTCGGCCACCACGGCTTCAACGGTTTGGGCGGGGCGTGTGGGAAGAGCTGATGCTATGAATTCAATAGCTGCTTGCGCACGGTCTACAAGGGTCAGAGGGTGATTTCGTTCATAAAACCAGCGCGCGTGGCGGCCATGGCCGCAGGCCACGTCCAGCACCACGCCGCGCTCAGGTATCAGGTGCGACCAGCGCTGCACCCAGGCGGAGGGCGGTTCCATGCCGTGCGCATTGTTTTCCATCAGTAGGGTTTTACGTCATCTTTGAGCGCGGCGAGCGCCATCGCTTCAACCCGGCCGGGTGCGATCAGCTTGAGCCAGCGGCCCAGCTTGCCCTTGGCCGTCATGACGACTTCGCGGTCGCGGCGCTCCATACCCTGCACGATCAGCCGTGCGCACTCTTCCACGCTCATGGCGTCGTCTTCCTTCAGGCCGCTGGCTCCGGCTGCCTCACCGGCCGCGTTGAAGCCGCGGTAGCGGATGCGGGTGGCGACCACGCCCGGGTAGGCCGTCGTTACGCTGACGCCGGCCGTTTTAAGCTCGGCGCGCAATGCCTCGAAGAAGCCCGTCATGGCGAATTTGGTGGCGCTGTAGGCGGTGCGGCCCGGCACGCCGATCAGGCCCGCCAGGCTGGAGACAGCCACGATGCTCCCGTGGCGCACTTTTAAGTAAGGCAGGGCGGCATGGGTGCACCAGACGCTGCCCCAGAGGTTGATGCGCATCAACTGTTCATACCAGGCCAGGTCCTGAGCCTTGACGTCTTCAAAAAGGGCTTGCGCCGACATGCCTGCGTTGTTGATCAAGGCATCGATCTGCCCGAACCGGCCGATGGCGGCGGCCACCAGCTGGCGGCATTGTTCTTCTTGCGACACATCGGTTTTGACGGCCAGGGTCAGCGCCCCATGGGCAGCGCATTGGCCCGCAACCTCATTGAGCAGTGCTTCATTGCGCGCGGCCAGCACCAGCGCCACGCCGGCGCCGTGGGTTTTGGCCAATTGCCGCGCCATTTCAGCGCCTATGCCGTCCGAGGCTCCGGTAATTACTATTGTTTTCATAGCTGCTTGCGCCCGTCCTGATTGGGCCGCAGCCCAAAACACAGATAAAACCCCTGGGCAGGGCCTTGCGCTAGAAGCAGGCCCAGACCTGGTTGGCGAGTGTGAACAGGAAATCAGGCCGTGTGTAGAGGGCAAACACCCCCAGCGACGCGATGATTGCGAGCGCCCACAGGCCGATCCTTTTGGCCATGTCAGGCCCCTTGGGGCACGGCCGCGCGTGCAATCGGTGATTCACGCACCGGCAGGTTCACCAGCGCGGCAAACACGCCCAATGCAATCGCGATGTACCAGACGATGTCGTAGCTGCCTGTGCGGTCATATAAATAGCCGCCCAGCCAGACGCCCAGGAAGGAACCGATCTGGTGGCTGAAGAAGATAAAGCCGCCCAGCATCGACAAATGCTGGATGCCGAAGATCTGTGCCACGACGGCGTTGGTTGGCGGAATGGTCGACAGCCACAGCAGGCCCATCAGGCTGGCAAAGATGTAAACGCTCAGGGGGCTGAGCGGCGCCGCCAGGAACACGGCGATCACGATGGCGCGCGAAAGATAAATCGTCGCCAGGATCTTGCGCTTGGCAATTTTCTGGCCCAGCGAGCCCGCAATGTATGTGCCGAACACATTAAAGAGGCCGATCAGCGCCAGCGCATAGCTGGCCACCTGGGGGGACAGGCCCTTGTCCTTGAGGTAGCTGGGCATGTGCACGCCAATGAACACCACCTGGAAGCCGCAGACAAAATAACCCGCCATCAGCAATTGAAAGCTCGGGTACTTGAAGGCCTCGCGCAGCGCCTGAAGGATCGTTTGTTCGCGTTTGGCAGGCTGCCCACCGGCGAAACCGCCTTCGCGCAGGCCCAGCGCCAGCGGCGCGATCAGCAGCACCGCGCCGCTCAGCACCAGCAAAGCCTCTTTCCAGCCCAGGCTGCTGATCAGGAAACCTTCGGTCGGCACCATCAGGAACTGGCCGAACGAGCCCGCCGCCGCGGCCACGCCCATGGCCCAGGAGCGCTTGTCGGCTGAAATATTGCGCCCGATCACGCCGTAAATCACGGCATAGGTGGTTCCGGCCTGCGCGGCGCCAATCAGCACGCCGGCTGTCAGGGTGAACAGGAAACCGGTAGGCGACAGCGCCATGCCCACCAGGCCCAGCCCGTACAGCAGCGCGCCGCCCACGATCACGCGGAAGGCGCCAAAGCGGTCAGCCGCCATGCCGGCAAAAATGCCGAACACACCCCAGGACAGGTTTTGCACCGCCAGCGCAAAGGCAAAAGTCTCGCGCGTCCAGCCCTGCGCCTGCGTGATGGGCTGCAGCCAGAGCCCAAAACCGTGGCGAATGCCCATGGACAGCGTGACGATGGTGGCGCCGCAGATCAGCACCTGCAGCATGGAGAGTTTTTTGGTGTCGGTGGTCATGGACGGGCCGCCGCAAGCGGCAAAAAAGAAAGGTCGGGAGCGGAAAACGCGCTATCTGTCGACTGTAACGAAAATGGCAAAACACTGCCCGGACCGCACTTCGTTCCGTGTCTCAAATCAGGTTGACTGTATGTTTATACAGTTACTTTGCCGGCCCCGACTACAATTGCGGCAATTCTTTCATCTGCCATGGCTGACAAACTACCCACCGAATATTCCGAAGGCTCGATCCGCGTGCTCAAGGGCCTGGAGCCCGTCAAGCAACGGCCGGGCATGTATACGCGCACCGACAACCCCCTGCACATCATCCAGGAAGTGCTGGACAACTCCGCCGACGAGGCCCTGGCCGGCTACGGCAAGAAGATCAAGGTCACGCTGCACACCGACGGCTCGGTGAGCGTCGACGACGACGGCCGTGGCGTTCCTTTCGGCTTGCACCCTGAAGAAAAGGTGCCGGTCATCGAGATCGTCTATACCCGGCTGCACGCGGGCGGCAAATTCGACAAGGGCAAGGGCGGCGCCTACAGCTTCTCGGGTGGCCTGCATGGCGTGGGTGTGAGCGTGACCAATGCGCTGTCCAAGCGGCTGGAAGTCACCTCTTACCGTGAAGGCATGGTCGCCCACCTGGTGTTCTCGGGCGGCGATGTCATTGAAAAGCTGCACCTGCGCAAAAACGGCGATGGCGACCGCAAGACGGGCACCACCGTCCGCGCCTGGCCCGATTCCAAATACTTTGAATCGGCCACGCTGCCCATGGCCGAACTCACGCACCTGCTGCGCAGCAAGGCGGTGCTGATGCCCGGCGTCACGGTGACGCTGACCAACGAGAAAACCAAAGACACCCAGACCTGGCTCTACAAGGGCGGCCTGCGCGACTACCTGATGCAGACGCTGACCGGCGACCCGGTCATCCCGATGTTCGAGGGCGAAGGTTTTGCTGACGCTTCGCACGAGAGTTTTGCCGAGGGCGAGGGCGCGCAGTGGTGCGTGGCCTTCACTGAAGAAGGCCAGCCGGTGCGCGAAAGCTACGTCAACCTGATTCCCACCAGCGCCGGCGGCACGCATGAAAGCGGCCTGCGCGACGGCCTCTTCAATGCCGTCAAGAGCTTTGTCGACCTGCATTCGCTGCTGCCCAAGGGCGTGAAGCTCTTGCCGGAAGACGTTTTTGCCCGCGCCAGCTATGTCCTGAGCGCCAAGGTGCTCGATCCGCAGTTCCAGGGCCAGATCAAGGAACGCCTCAATTCACGCGACGCGGTGCGGCTGGTGTCCAGTTTTGTACGGCCCACGCTGGAGCTTTGGCTTAACCAGCACGTCGATTACGGCCGCAAACTGGCCGAATTGGCCATCAAGGCCGCCCAAACCCGGCAGAAAGCCGGCCAGAAGGTCGAAAAACGCAAGGGCTCCGGTGTGGCCGTGCTGCCAGGCAAGCTCACCGACTGCGAAAGCCGGGATTTGGCGCACAACGAAGTCTTCCTGGTCGAGGGCGATTCGGCCGGCGGCAGCGCCAAGATGGGCCGCGACAAGGAAAGCCAGGCCATTCTGCCGCTGCGCGGCAAGGTGCTCAATACCTGGGAGGTCGAGCGCGACCGCCTGTTTGCCAACACCGAAATCCACGACATCGCGGTCGCCATCGGCGTCGATCCGCACGGCCCCAATGACACGCCAGACCTCTCCGGCCTGCGCTACGGCAAGGTTTGCATCCTGAGCGACGCCGATGTGGACGGCTCGCACATCCAGGTGCTGCTTCTGACCCTCTTTTTCCGCCACTTCCCCAAATTGATCGAATCGGGTAATGTCTATGTGGCCCGGCCGCCGCTGTACCGGGTGGATGCGCCGGCGCGGGGCAAAAAGCCGGCTTCAAAGGTGTACGCCCTTGATGAAGGCGAACTGACCGCCATATTGGACAAGTTACGCAAGGATGGCGTAAAAGAAGGTGCCTGGAGCATCAGCCGCTTCAAGGGCCTGGGCGAAATGAGCGCGGAACAATTATGGGAAACCACACTCAATCCTGACACCCGTCGCCTGTTGCCCGTGCAACTGGGCAACCAGGATTTTCTGCAAACCGAGACGCTCATCACCAAGCTGATGGGCAAAGGCGAGGCCGCAGCGCGCCGCGAACTGATGGAGTTGCACGGTGACAGCGTCGAGGTGGACGTTTGAGGCTTCTCCTGTCGTTTGCGCGTGTGATGGGCATCGTGGTACTGGTGCTTGCCGCATTCTGGGCGACGGTGGCACTTGCGCGCCATGAATTCATGGCCTCCGGCTTTGTGTTCGCCCTTGCCGCAGGTGGTTTGTGTTTGTCGATTTTTTCAGAGAAGGCCATCGCCAGAAAGAAGCAGCAGGCGGAGAAGGATGTCACGTTGGAGGCACTGCGGTTTAGCGACAGTGCGCTGGACGTGCCATTCCGCTGGTTTCGTTGGCTCTGTTTTGTCGTTGCGCTGTTGCTGATTTTTGGGGTGACGGGTTTGTTGGCCAGGGCGACTTGGCAGGAAGGGAAGTTGATTCCCGTGGCCTTGCTGGGCAGTTTTGCTGTTCTATTGTTTGTGTACATTGGCAGTCTGTTTGTTTCAGGTTATGCCGCATGGCAATCCGGCAGTGCGTTGAAGGCGGATTTGCTGGGCTTGAAGCTCAGCGGCTTGCCCGCTATCGCCTGGAAGCACATTCGCGGTATCGACCTTAAGCAGTTTGAAGTCAAGGGGCAAAAGAAGGCGATCTTGATGCTGGCGCTGGACCCGGCGACGTTCAACGGACTGAAATCTGCCTTGATACCGAGGTCGCTTCACTGGGCGGGTCCCAAATTAAGGGAGAAGTCTGCGGTAGTAGAGGTTGGTTGCGATTTTTTAGGAAGAGACCCGGAGTTCGTCGTTCGGGCCGTCCAGTTCATCGCGGACAAATCAGGTGGGCGAAGGGTCAAGGGCTGGAACTACCTTGAAGCAATTGACGTGGCGGAGCAGCGAGAGCAAGCTGCTGAACTCCGCAGGGAGGCAAACCGCAAGAGTGACCTGCTGTTTGCCGAGTTGCAGCGAATGAACCGGGCGGGACCCGTTGATGAAAAAAGACTGGCGGAAATTGACCGTCAAATGCAGGCTGAACTCGAACGGATGAGTTCAGCGGCCGATGCAGAAGTAAATGCTTTCAAGCACAACATGAGTGCACTGGATGAGCGCCTGAAGCCGCTGAAATGGTTTTACAGGGGTATGGTGGTTTTGCTGATCGTCATGATTGGTGGGGCCGTTTTAAGAATTGTGCTCACACTGAAGTCCTGACTCGTGGCGATGAATAACTTGATGTTTTACCGTTCCTGCAAGCTGACCTCGTGGCTCCGACGGCCTGAGGCCGACAGGTTTGCCTGGATGGATGAGCAATCAACAATGGATTTCTTACATGAAAATTTTTAGTGGCAAACCCAGGCTCTGGCCGGGTTTCTTTTTGAGCCTGCTAATGCTGCTGTCGCAGCAATCTGCCCATGCTGACATCTGGGGTTACGTCGATAAAGAAGGCATTGCGCATTTCTCGGCCGTACGGCTCGATGAGCGTTATGAGCTTTTTTTCCGCGGCGCTGAAAGCTTCAGCGCAGGCAACAGCGCTGCCAAAAGCGGCAAGGCAGTTGGCAATGGCGCCAATCAGGCCACCGGCGTGGCCAATGCGCCGCCCAAGCTGCTGGCCTACTTTGATGTGTCGCCCAACTACAAGGCCGTCAAGCACCTGCTCCGCGAGGCTTCTGCCAAGCATGGCATCGACTACGAGCTGCTGCAGGCACTGATCGCCACCGAATCCGGATTCAACGCCCAGGCCGTTTCGCCCAAGGGTGCGGTCGGGCTGATGCAGCTGATCCCGCCGACGGCGGAGCGCTATGGCGTGCGGGCCACCAAGGATTCCACCATCCACAAAAGGCTCACCGATCCCAAGACCAACATCCGAGCCGGCTCCAGCTACCTCAGTGACCTGATTGCCATGTTTCCCGGCCAGCTCGAACTGGCCATCGCTGCGTACAACGCCGGCGAGGGCGCCGTTCAGCGTGCCGGCAACAAGATTCCGAACTATCCGGAAACCAAAAACTACGTCAAGACCGTGATGCAGCTCTATAACCACCTCAAGCCACCCAGCATGGCGTCCGGCGGCCGCGTTCGCATGGAAATGATGGGCGGGGCCACCGGCCGCGGCAACATGGTGTCACCCACGGTGGTGTCCACCGCCACGCCAGAGGCCTTGCCCGAGCCGTACTGAGACCATGCACCTGGCCTTCTGCCGCAGGCAGTCTGAAGCGACTTCCCCCGTTTTCTTTTCATAATCCTGTACCGGCCGCGCCTGTGCGCACCGGACCGGCATAACTTGACCTAGCCCAAGCAAATTCACGATGGATGATCTCTTCACACCGGACGCAGTAGCCCCGATCCCCGAACCCGCAGACCAGGATTCCCTGGCCGCGTACGCGCAGCGGGCTTACCTTGAATATGCCCTCAGTGTCGTCAAGGGCCGTGCCTTGCCCGACGTTTGCGATGGCCAGAAGCCGGTGCAGCGCCGGATTCTTTTCAGCATGTCGCGCATGGGCCTGGGTTTTGGCGGCGCCAACGGTGCGAGCGGTGCCAAGCCGGTCAAAAGCGCCCGCGTAGTCGGCGACGTGCTGGGCAAATACCATCCGCACGGTGACCAGGCGGCGTACGACGCGATGGTGCGCATGGCGCAGGACTTCAGCCAGCGCTATCCGCTGGTCGATGGACAAGGCAATTTCGGCAGCCGCGACGGCGACGGCGCAGCGGCCATGCGATACACCGAGGCTCGGCTGGCGCGCATCACGACGCTGCTGCTCGATGAGCTTGACGAAGGCACGGTCGACTTTGTACCCAACTACGACGGCTCTTTCGAAGAGCCGCGCCAATTGCCGGCACGCCTGCCGTTCACTCTGCTCAACGGCGCCAGCGGCATTGCCGTGGGCCTGGCTACCGAAATCCCCAGCCACAACCTGCGCGAGGTGGCCGACGCCTGCGTAGCGCTCATCAAGACGCCCAAGCTTGCCGATGAAGAGCTATATGCCTTGATCGCCGGACCCGACTACCCGGGCGGCGGGCAAATCATTTCCAGCAGCGCGGAAATCGCGGCGGCCTACAGCACGGGCCGCGGCTCGCTCAAGGTTCGCGCCCGCTGGAAGATTGAAGAACTCGCGCGCGGCCAATGGCAGCTGGTGGTGCAGGAACTGCCGCCCGGTGTCAGTACCCAGCGCGTGCTCGAGGAAATCGAAGAGCTCACCAATCCGAAAATCAAGGCCGGCAAAAAAGCGCTGAGCCAGGACCAGGTGCAACTCAAGCAGACCATCCTGGCCGTGCTCGACGTGGTGCGCGACGAATCCAGCAAGGACGCCGCCGTTCGCCTGGTGTTCGAGCCCAAGACCAGCAAGATCAGCCAGTCCGAGCTCATCAACACGCTGCTGGCCAACACCAGCCTGGAAAGCTCCTCGCCCATCAACCTGACCATGGTCGGGCTGGACGGCAAGCCGACGCAGAAAAACCTGCGCCAGATGCTGGCGGAGTGGATAGAGTTCCGCCAGACCACGGTGCAAAAGCGCTCGCAGCACCGGCTCGACAAAGTGCTGGCCCGCATCCACATCCTCGAAGGCCGCCAGCTGGTGTTGCTCAACATCGACGAGGTGATCGCCATCATCCGCCAGTCGGAAGAGCCCAAGCTGGCGCTGATCGCACGCTTCAAGCTCAGCGAAATCCAGGCCGAGGACATTCTTGAAATCCGCCTGCGCCAACTGGCACGGCTTGAAGCCATCAAGATCGAGCAGGACCTGAAAAACCTGCGCGAAGAGCAAGGCCGGCTTGAGGAAATCCTGGGCAGCCCGGCGGCGCTCAAACGCCTGCTGGTCAAGGAAATCGAGGCCGACGCCAAGCAATTCGCCGATGCGCGCCGCACGCTGATCCAGGCCGAGAAAAAAGCCGTGCTCGAAGTCAAGGTGCTCGACGAGCCGGTGACCGTGGTCATCAGCGACAAGGGTTGGGTGCGCGCACGCAACGGTCACGGACATGACCCGGCAGGCTTCGCCTTCAAGGCGGGCGACGGGCTGTACGGCACCTTCGAATGCCGCACCATCGACACGCTGCTGGCCTTTGGCTCACGCGGCCGCATTTATTCGGTGCCGGTGTCATTGCTGCCAGGTGCGCGCGGCGACGGCCAGCCCCTCACCACGCTGATCGACCTGGAGTCCGGCACGCAGCTGGTGCATTACTTTGCGGGCCCGTCCAATGCCGCATTGCTGTTGAGCGCCAGCGGCGGCTACGGCTTCCTCGCTACTGTCGAGAACATGACGTCGCGCCTGAAAGCCGGCAAGGCCTTTATCAGCTGCGCTGAAGGTGAAACCATTTGCAGGCCTTCGCATGCCGCCTTCACCAGCGCAGCGGCGCCCTTGGTGCCGGCCACGCATGTGGCTTGCGCCTCGACGGGCGGCCGCATCCTGACGTTTGAAATCGCGGAACTCAAGATGCAGGCCGCCGGCGGGCGTGGCTTGATGCTGATTGACCTCGAAGCCAAGGACACCCTGGCCGGTGCAGCCGCCTACACGCGCAGCGTGAAGATTGAAGGCATTGGCCGCGGTGGCAAGGCGCGCGAGGAAACGCTGGAAATCCGCAGCCTGAACAATGCCCGTGCGGCGCGCGCGCGCAAGGGCAAGGCAGCCGACCTGGGCTTCAAACCCACCGGCATCAGCCGCGTTGAGTAAAACTGACTGAAGGTCATAACTGGCGGGCGCAAGCAGCTATTGATTTAATAGCAAGATGCTGCGCTCGCCGGTCTGGCCAGTTATTCAGCAATCAAGCTGCCAGCAACAGATCAAGCTTTTTCAGGCTTGCCACCGTCTCCAGGCAGGCTTGCGCCACTTCCTTGCCCTTGGTCAGGAAATGTTCCGTAAAGAACTTTCGGTGTTCCTCATGCTCATGAAAATGCTGCGGCGTCAGCACCGCTGAAAACACCGGCACGCCGGTTTCCAGCTGGATGCCCATCAACGCGCTGATCACCGCTTCAGCTACAAACTCATGGCGGTAGATGCCGCCATCGACCACCAGCCCGCAGCAGACCACGCCTGCATAGCGGCCCGACTGTGCGAGCTTTTTCGCATGGAGTGGAATCTCGAACGCGCCGGGCACTTCAAACGTGTCGATGGATTCGGGGCCTGTGCCTTGCCGGGCCATCTCGGCCAGGAAGGCGCCGCGGCCCTGGTCCACGATGTCTTCGTGCCAGGACGACTGGATAAAGGCGAAACGTGCCTTGGTGGGTGTGCCGCCCGAACGGGAAGCCGAAGGTGGGGAAATATCTGTCTGACTCATGGAATCCTCTTTGCCAGGTGTTACCAGAATCAGGGCGCACGAGCCTGCGGCCAGCCCATGGGCACGCGAAAAGCCCGCGCGGAGAGTCCGCACCAGCCATCGTCGCCCACGGCACAGCCGCCAGCATCGCGCTCTCTTTCATCCGGACTGTGACCGTCGGCTTCGGAGTTGAACCGAATCTGCTGACCCTGGTTGCCGTATGAAGCACGGCAACCAGGCGCTCGCGGGCTGATGCAGTTGCCTGCAAACACCGCCGGTGGGGAATTTCACCCCGCCCTGAGAACGCTGCCCGGCGAAATGGCCGAGCGTTACGAGTTTAAGCCGGGCCGCCGGATGGCGCTTGTCGCCGGCGCGTCGGCCCCACAGCCATTGCGGGTGCTGTGTAGCCGGCTTATTCGACTTCAGCCACCAGATCGATCTCGACGCAAGCGCCCATGGGGACCTGCGCCACGCCAAAGGCGCTGCGCGCATGCTTGCCGGCGTCGCCGAAGATTTCAGCGAACAGCTCGCTTGCGCCGTTTGTCACCAGATGCTGTTCCGTGTAGTCACCGGTGGAGTTGACCAGGCTCATGAGCTTGACGATGCGCTTGACCTTGCCCAGGCCGACGGCGGCTTCGAGCGTGCCCATCAGGTCGATGGCGACCGAGCGCGCGGCGGCCTTGCCTTCTTCTGTCGTCATGTTCTTGCCGAGCTGGCCGACGAGGGGCTTGCCGTCCTTCTTGGCGATATGGCCGCTCAGGAACACCAGGTTGCCCGTCTGCACGAAGGGCAGGTAGGCGGCGACAGGGATTGCCACGGGGGGCAGGGTGATGTTCAGTGCTTTCAGCTTGTCGTAGGCGCTCATGATGGTCCTTTTGATGAAGAAAAATGGTTCCAGACCAATGAGGACGAGCGCAGGCAGCTATGCTTTTGATAGCGAGGGAGGCTGCGCGGCCGACTGGCAGTGCAGGGAATTGTAGGATGGTGACCGGGTTCCGGAGGCCTTTGGGGTCATGAAAGGAATTGATGGAGCGGTGGTGCAGTCACGTTTGAGGGTGCGTTGCTTGGAGGAGCCACCAGCCTAGCGAAAACCGGTCAGTTCCCGGCGCTTGCCACCGGCTCCACCGTAACGGCCACGTCCAGGATGTGCTGTGCGCCGCCGCGGATCACACCCCGCATGGGCGATACGTCGAGGAAGTCGCGGCCGATGGCCAGGGTGACGTAGTCTTCACCCGGTGCGCGGTTGTTGGTGGGGTCGAAGTCGAGCCAGGCGCCCAGGCCGGGGCAGTACACCGAAGCCCAGGCATGCGAGGCGTCGCTGCCCACCAGCCGTGGCTGGCCGGGCGGTGGCGTGGTGAGAAGGTAGCCGCTGACATAACGCGCCGGCAGGCCCATGGCGCGGCAGCAGGCCACCATGATGTGCGCGAAATCCTGGCATACGCCTTTGCCCAGCTTGAGCGCCTCGAGCGCCGGCGTATTGACTTCGGTGCTTTCGCTCTCGTAGGTCATGGCGCTGTGAATGCGTTCCATCAGGTCTCGCGCCGCCTCGGGCAGCGGCCTGCCCGGCAGGAAGCTGGGGCGGGCAAATTCGATGAAGGCATCGTCGCGCGGCACATAGGGCGAGGCGAAGAGGAATTCGGAGGCGCTGTCGTAAGCCGCGCCGGCGCGGTAACGGAACTGTTCGCGCACCTGCTCCCAGGCGGGCGAAGCAGGCTTGCCGGCGGACAGCGACGCCTCTGATTGCAGCGGGTTGGCCACCGAGGTGGAGACAATGCTGTCGGCCACCACGGTCAGGCTCTCATGTGCGGCCTGCAGGGAAAAGTAGGTGCGCGTATTGCCGTAGACGTCTTCGGTTTCGCGCAGCTGGACTGGTTCGGGGTTCACCCGCAGGGCATAGTCCAGCAGGGTCTGGCCGTTTCGACTGGCGGGCTTGAGGTGCACCACATGGTGCGCGTTTTCCACCACCGGGGCATAGCGGTAACGGGTTTCGTGAACGACGTGAAGCAGCACGGAAAAACTCCTAGGGCTCAGGCGCCCAGGCTCTGGCTGGCGGAGGCCGCGTGGCTGAAATAGCGGCGGCTCAAGGTGTCTGACAGCTCCAGCGCGGCATCGCAGCACTGCTCGAGCAATTGCACCAGCCGCCCATCATGTTGCTCGCCGTTTTCATCTTCGCCTTCGCCGGTGCGGGCTGGGGCCTCCTGGCACAAATCAGCCAGCGCCCAGCTGCCGGGGTCGGGCAGTTCCATCGCCAGGTCGGGCATGTCGCCAGGCGCGCTGCCCGCCAGCTTGGCCAGGCGCCCGCGCAGGGTCTGCACCACCCAGCCGAGGGAGCGCGGGTTGTCGCGGTCCAGCACCAGCAGATCAAGCAGGGCCGGGATGTCGCGGCGCTGCTGGTACTGCGCGTGGAAGGTGATGGTGCTGTCGAACAGCGCCACCATGGCGTTGAAGCCGCCTTCCTCAAAGACCGATCCGGTTTCGAAACCGCGCACCAATGCGCCCGCCAGGGTGTTGAGCCGTTCAATCAGCCGCCCCACGCTCAAGAGGCGCCAGCCGTCATCGCGTGTCATGCGGTCGGTTTGCGCGCCCGTCATGGCTGAGAGGAAGCCGCTGGCCGACTCCAGCGCCCGCAGCGCCTCGACGGAAGAATATTCGAGCAGATACTGGCTGGATTGGCTCTGGCTTTGCCCACCCTGGCTTTGGGTCTGGCCCACGGCGCTGAACGATGAGCAGCGCTGGAAGAAGTCGGTCTCGGTGCGCACGATCATGTGCCACTGTTCCTGTGACAGGCGTTCGCGCACGGCAGATGCGGCGCTCTTGAGGGCCCGCAGGTTGAAGCCGACGCTGGCGGCCTGTTCGGTGTCGGCCAGATTGGCGATCAGCGCGCGTTCGAAGACACGGCGCGCATGCGTGGCCGGCGGCACGGTGTCCAGCACCAGCGCATTGCCGACGGCCATACTGGTCAGCCAGGCCAGCAAGGGCTGCGAGGTCTGGTCTTCGCCGCCCAGGCATTGCAGCGTGATCTGCGCCAGGCGCGTGGAGTTTTCGGCACGCTCGGTGTAGCGGCCCAGCCAGAAAAGGTTTTCGGCCGCGCGGCTGGTCACGGGCGGGCGGTGGCGCAGCGGCGCTGCGGCCCAGGCAGGCGCCGGCTGCTCGGTGCGCGGCGCAGCGGTGTGTTCGGCCGCCGCCTTGGCTGTGGAGGGGGCGCCCAGCACCCACACGTCGGCACTGCTGCCGCCGTGCTGCATCGACGACATGTTTTCGTTCTTGCCCGCCAGCCGTGCCAGGCCGCCCGGCAGCACCTGCCAGGAGCCGTTGCCGTCGGCCACCGCAAACACGCGCAGCATGGCCGAGCGCGGGGAAATCCGCTCGCCCTGCCAGGTCGGCGTTTGCGGCAGCGGCAGGTAAGCCTGCACGGTGAAGTCTTCGCCGCGGCGCACGATGCGGCCGGCCCATTCGTCCAGTGCACGGCGCGACAGGGTATGGCCGATGACGGATTCCATGCCGGTGCCCGGATAGGTCGGCTTGATCACGCAGGTCTTGAGCTGGCTCAGCACGTCCTGCATCACCGCCTGCTCGCCGCACCACCAGGTGGCCAGCGAGGGCAGGGCCAGCGTTTCACCGAGCAGGTGCTCGGAGAGTGCGGGAAGAAAGCCGAGCAGCGCGCTTGATTCGAGGAAGGCCGAGCCCGGCGTATTGACCACCAGCACATTGCCCGCGCGTATCACCTGCAGCAGGCCGGGCACGCCCAGTGTGGAGTCCGAGCGCAGTTCCAGCGGATCGAGGAATTGGTCGTCCAGGCGCTTGAGCAGCCCATGCACCCGCTCCAGGCCGCGCAGGGTTTTCAGGTAAAGCTTGTCATCGCGCACCAGCAGGTCGCTGCCCTCGACCAGTGTCAGGCCCAGGAAGCGCGCCAGGTAGGCGTGCTCGAAATAGGTTTCGTTGTAAGGCCCCGGCGTCAGCAGCACCACGCGGCTTTCCTCGTTGCTGTCCGTCGGGCTCATGGCTTTAAGGCCATCCACCAGCGCCTTGTACGACGCGGCCAGCCGCTCGACCTTCATTTCACGGAAGGCTTCGGGGAACAGCAGTGAAATCGTCAGGCGGTTTTCGAGCAGGTAGCCCAGGCCCGAAGGCGCCTGCGTGCGCTGCGACACCACCGACCAGCGGCCGTCGGGGCCGTGCGCGATGTCGAAGGCGGCAATGTGCAGATAGGTGCCGCCGGCCGGCTGCACGCCCTGCATGCCGCGCAGGTAACCTGGGTGGGCATGCACCAGCGCGCTGGGCAGCAGGCCTTTGGAGAGAAGCTCCTGCGGGCCGTAGATGTCGGCCATCACGCGGTCCAGCAGGCGGGCGCGCTGCTGGATGCCGGCCTCGATCTGCGCCCAGTCGGCGGGCGAGACCATCATGGGGAACAGGTCCAGCGACCAGGGCCGCTGCGGGCCGTTGGCGTCGGCGTATACGTTGTAGGTCACGCCGTTGTCGCGGATCTGGCGGCGCAGGTTGGCGGTGCGGTGGTTCAGGTCGTAAAAGCCGTCGCTGCCGAGGAAGTTGAAAAAGCGTGTCCAGTCGGGCGACAAGGCGTCATCAGTCCCGGCCGCCGGGGCTTCGGGCCGGGCCGGGGCTGTTTCAGGGGGGCTGCCCGCGGCCCGCAGCGCGGGCGGTGCCGGCGCAGCCGCTTCAGCGGGCGCGGGGCCTTCGGACACACGGCCCCGCAACTCATCGAAATGCCCCGCCGCCGCATGGGGCGCCAGCGCGGCAGCCAGTGCGCAGGGGGATTCAAGCGACTGGGCGGCAAAAAGTGACTGGGTGTTATTTTCCACGTGGGTGCAAGTATGCCTGTGGCCCATCCCCTGCAAGGCTCAAGGCGGGTTCAATGCGCGGCCAAATGGCTATTTATGCCGCCTGTGCATGCAAATGTTGCAGCCATAAGACAGCCATTGACGGTACGGGGAGGTGCTTCGCTCGGGGCTTTCAAGCCCCGGGCGGCTGCCGCAGGCGCGGATTCAGCGCAAATCGAGCGTGAACGGGAACTCCCGGCTGGGCTGCGCCGGCGCCACGCGCATCTTGCCGGGTGTATGGCCCATGCGGAAAAAGCGCGTGAGGCGGCGGCTTTCAGCCTCGTATGAATTGACCGGCAGCGTGTCGTAGCTGCGCCCGCCTGGGTGCGCCACATGGTACTGGCAGCCGCCCAGCGAGCGTTCCATCCAGGTGTCGACGATGTCAAACGTGAGCGGCGCATGCACGCCGATCGACGGGTGCAGGGCCGAAGGCGGGTTCCAGGCCTTGTAGCGAACGCCCGCCACATATTCGCCGACGCGGCCCGTGCTTTGCAGCGGCAAGGCGCGGCCATTGACGGTGACGACGTAGCGGTTGTCGTTCAGGCCCGTCACATGCACTTCGACGCGTTCCAGCGATGAATCCACATAACGCACCGTGCCGCCGGCCGAGCCTTCTTCGCCCATCACATGCCAGGGCTCCAGCGCGCTGCGCAACGTGAGCTCGATGCTGTTGGCTTTGACCTGCCCGATCAGCGGGAAGCGGAACTCGAAGTGCGGTTCGAACCAGGCCATGTCGAAGGCGTAACCTGCCTCGCGCAGCTCGGTCAGCACGTCTTCAAAATCCATGCGTATAAAGCCCGGCAGCAGGAAGCGGTCGTGCAGCTCGGTGCCCCAGCGCGTGACACGGCCGTGGTAGGGCTTGTTCCAGAAGCGCGACACCAGCGCGCGCAGCAGCAGCTGCTGGGCAATGCTCATGCGCGCATGCGGCGGCATTTCAAACGCGCGCAGCTCCAGCAGGCCCAGGCGCCCGGTGGCGGAGTCGGGCGAATACATCTTGTCGATGCAGAACTCGCTGCGGTGCGTGTTGCCGGTCACGTCGACCAGGATGTTGCGCAGCGTGCGGTCCACCAGCCAGGGCGGCATGTCGGCGCCATACTTCTTGCGGTTGTTCTCGATCTCGCGCAGGGCGATTTCCAGTTCGTACAGCTGGTCGTTGCGGGCCTCGTCCACACGCGGTGCCTGGCTGGTCGGGCCGATGAACATGCCTGAGAAAAGATAGCTCAGCGACGGATGGTTGTGCCAGTAGGCGATCAGGCTGCCCAGTACCTCGGGCTTGCGCAGGAAGGGGCTGTCGGCGGGCGTCGCGCCACCCAGCACAAAGTGGTTGCCGCCGCCGGTGCCGGTGTGGCGGCCGTCGGTCATGAATTTCTCGGCCGACAGGCGCGTTTCATGCGCGATCTTGTAGAGGAACTCGGTGTGCTCCACCAGCTCGCCCCAGTTGTAGGCCGGGTGGATGTTGACCTCAATGACGCCGGGGTCGGGTGTGACCTGCAGCATCTTCAGGCGCGGGTCGCGCGGCGGCGGGTAGCCTTCGAGCACGATGCTCACGCCCAACGATTGCGCTGTGGCTTCCACCGCGGCCAGCAGGTCGAGGTAGTCTTCCAGCCTTTCCATGGGCGGCATGAAGACGTAGATCGCACCGGTTTCGCCACGGCCCGACTTGTTGGCCTTGCTGTCCGGGTCGGCCTTCGGTTTGTCTTTGGGGCCATTGGCGCGGGATGGGTCTCGTACTTCCACGCAGAGCGCAGTGCGCGTGAGCCAGGCGGCCGATTCAAAGGGCTTGGGCGCGCGATCGTCGGCAGGCGTTGTTGCCTCTGCGGCCGGTTTGCCATTCAACCCGTCCGTACCGTTCGTTCCGTTGTTTCCCAGCGGACGGAACTGCAGAATCCGACTGGCTTGCGACAGCGCTGTGTTGCTCGTCATGTAGCGCGCCATATATTGCGCCAGCGAATTGGCGCTGCCGCCTGCCGAAGGGGCTGCCGGTGTGGCGCCACTGGGCGCACTGAAGCTGCCGTTGTAGCGCGCCGCCAGTGCGGAAGCCGCCGGCAGGTCTTGTCGCGGCGCAAACGGGTCGGACTCGATCATGTAGGGGTAGTCGGTCTTGGACACCCAGGGCACCGAATCCAGCGGCAGGCGATAACCCATGGGCGAATCGCCCGGCATCAGGTACATGCGTTCTTCGCGGAAGAACCAGGGGCCGGTGGTCCATTTGGGCCCACTCAGCGCGGGCGAGGCACCGGCGTTTCTCTGCTTGAGCTGCTCTTTGGTCTGCAGCGGCAGCACATAGCCCACGACGGAATCCAGGCCCTGCATGAAGACGCGGCGCAGGCGTTCGCGCTCCATCGCGTCGTCCAGCTTCGAATCAAAGGGGTCGACGTTGACCGGCAGCCGGCGTTCGCGCCAGAGGTAGTACCAGGTATCTTCATAGCCCGGAGTGATGTAGGTGGTGGCCAGGCCCAGCTTGCCCGCCAGCGTCTGCACAAAGCGCTGCGCATCGGCGCTGGTGTAGTTGCAGGGCTGGCGTTCGTCGGCAAACAGGTTCGGGTTTTGCCAGATCGGCTGGCCGTCCTTGCGCCAGAAAATGCTGAGCGCCCAGCGCGGCAATTGCTCGCCGGGGTACCACTTGCCCTGGCCGAAATGCAGGAAGCCGCCTTCGCCATATTCGGCGCGCAGCTTTTGCACGAGTTCGGTCGCATAGCCGCGTTTGGTCGGGCCCAGTGCGTCGATGTTCCATTCGGCCGCGTCGCGGTCGGTGGTGGCCACAAAGGTAGGTTCGCCGCCCATGGTCAGGCGCACGTCGCCGGCCGCCAGGTCTTTATCGACCTTTTCGCCCAATGCCAGCACCGCTTGCCATTGCTCCTCGGTGTAGGGCTTGGTCACGCGCGGCGATTCGTAGATGCGCTGCACCGCCATGTGGTGTTCGAACTCGACTTCGGATTTGTCGACGCCGCCTTCGACCGGCGCTGCGCTCGACGGCTCGGGCGTGCACGCCAGCGGGATGTGGCCTTCGCCGGCCATCAGGCCGGAGGTCGGGTCCAGGCCGACCCAGCCGGCGCCGGGCAAAAACACCTCGCACCAGGCGTGCAGGTCGGTGAAATCGGCTTCCGCACCGCTGGGGCCGTCGATGGATTTGACGTCGGCTTTCAGCTGGATCAAATAGCCCGAGACAAAACGCGCGGCCAGCCCCATGTGCCGCAGCAGCTGCACCAGCAGCCAGCCGGTGTCACGGCAGGAGCCGCAGGCCAGGCGCAGCGTTTCTTCGGGCGTCTGCACGCCGGGCTCCATGCGAATGGAGTATTTGATGTCTGACTGCAGGCCCTGGTTCAGGCCCACCAGGAAGTCGATGGTGCGCTTGGGCGTGCGGTCGATTTTTTCGAGGTAGCGCTTGAGCAGCGGTGTGGCCGGCTGGGTGGCCAGGTAGGGCGCCAGTTCGCGGGCCTGCAATGCGTTGTAGGTAAACGGGAATTCCTCGGCGGCGGGCTCCAGGAAGAAGTCGAACGGGTTGAACACCGCCATTTCCACCACGAGGTCTACGGTGACCTTGAACTCGCGCGTCGGTTCGGGAAACACCAGCCGGGCCTGGTAGTTGGCAAACGGATCTTGCTGCCAGTTGATGAAATGCCCGGCGGGCTCAACCCTGAGGGAATACGACAGTACTTGTGTGCGGCTGTGCGGCGCAGGCCGCAGGCGCACGACCTGGGGGCCGAGTTTGACCAGGCGGTCGTATTTGTAATGCGTGATGTGGCTCAGGGCGACGTGGATGGACAAGGCAACCTCGCTTTTAAAGGAACGGGCGTGCAATCACGCCCTCAGGAAAATACGCTCGACAGACCGCCACATCTTGCGGTCTCAGGAACGCCGTGTAAACAGCTTACCCGGATTTGGTGGCATTTCTGAAAGCAAGAGCTGCGCCACGTGGTCTCTTGAGTGTGAACCGGCTGTTTGGCGCTGTTTGTTGTTTACCTGCCGCGCTTTCCCGTTAAGCTCAAAGCGGTCAGCGCATAAAAACAGTTCAAAGGGGAGGCGGGTTTGAATCGACCTGTATCGGCCGGGGCACGGCTGTATGCGGCAAGCCCGGGGCCGGTGTTTGCCGGTTTTATTGCGGGTGTTGCCTTGCAGTTGCAGCAGTCCGCCTTGTGGCCGCAACAGGCTTATGCCGGCATGGCACTGCTGGCCTGCGCTCTGGCTGGCCTGTACCTGCGCTTTGGCAGACTGGGCCTTCCTTCATGGGGCCGGGTGGTTTCGGCCTTTGCCCTTGCTGCCTTGCTTGGCGTGGGCTTCACGGGCTGGCGCGCTGGCGTCTTCCTGTCTGCGGCGCTCAATCCGGCGCTGGAGGGCCGCGATATCGAGGTCACAGGCCAGGTGCTGGCCATGCCGCAACCCGGAGAAGACGGCCTTCGCTTTCGCCTCGCCGTGGAATCCGCGCGTCTCAATGGCGGCCAAGTCACCTTGCCGCCGCACATCATGCTGGGCTGGTATTCGGGCTTTGCCGGGCGCGAGCCCGCCGTGCCGGCGCAGGACGCGGACCCGTTCGAGATAGCACTGGCGCTGCAGCGCCAGCCGCAAGCCCTGCGCGCCGGGGAGCGCTGGCAGATGACGGTGCGGCTCAAGGCGCCGCATGGCAACAGCAACCCCTATGGTTTTGACTACGAACTCTGGCTGTGGGAGCAGGGCATACAGGCTACCGGCTATGTGCGTGCCGGGCCGCGGGACACACCGCCGGCAAAACTCTCCAGCAGCTGGCAACACCCCATAGAGCAGGCCAGGCAAGCCGTGCGTGAAGCGATCTTTCAGCGCATCGAAAACCGGCAACTGGCCGGTGTCATTGCCGCGCTGGTGGTCGGCGACCAGGCCGCCATCGAACGCGCCGACTGGGATGTGTTTCGTGCCACGGGTGTTGCCCACCTCATGAGTATTTCAGGCCTCCACATCACCATGTTTGCCTGGGCGGCGTCGCTGCTAATCGGCGCGCTGTGGCGGCGATCAGCGCGTTTTACGCCGCGGCTGTGCCTGGCGTTGCCGGCGGCCGGCGCGGGGGCTTTGGGCGGCTTGCTGCTCGCCACCCTGTATGCGCTGTTTTCCGGCTGGGGCGTGCCCGCGCAGCGGACCATCTGGATGCTGGCCACCGTGATCCTGCTGCGGCAGGGGGGCAGGCAGTGGCCCTGGCTGCAGACCTGGTTGCTGGCCATGGCTGTGGTGGTGGCGCTGGACCCGTGGGCGCTGATGCAGGCCGGGTTCTGGTTGTCTTTCGTTGCGGTGGGCGTTTTGTTTGCTACAGATTCAGGAGCTGCTCGCGCTCATGGGGAAAGGGCTGTAGCCGAATTTCACTCAAAAAATCTGCCTGAAGGCAGGCGCGGGTGGCAGCGCCGGCCCAGGTGGCTGGACGGCATTGCCCGCGCCATGCGGGAGCAATGGGTCGTCACGCTGGCGCTCACGCCCCTGTCGCTGCTGCTGTTCAACCAGGTTTCGCTGGTCGGCCTGCTGGCCAATGCCGTGGCCATTCCGGTGGTGACGCTGCTCATCACGCCGCTGGCTTTGCTGGGCGTGGCGTGGGCGCCGGTGTGGTCGCTGGCGGCATGGTCGGTCGGCGGACTGGCGATATTTTTGCAATGGCTGGCAAGCTGGCCGCTGGCCTCCATCAGTGTCGCGGCGGCGCCGCTGTGGTGTGCGGTCGCCGGCGTGGCGGGCGGTGGCCTCTTGGCCACGCGTCTGCCGTTTCATTTTCGTGCGATGGGCCTTCCCCTGCTGCTGCCGGTGCTGTTGTGGCAACCGGCCCGCGTGGCGCAGGGGCAGTTCGAGCTGCTGGCGGCGGACATCGGGCAAGGCAATTCCGTGCTGGTGCGCACGGCAAGCCACACGCTCCTGTATGACGCCGGCCCGCGCTTTTCGCGCGAAAGTGATGCCGGGCATCGCGTGCTGGTGCCGCTGCTGCGCGCGCTGGGGGAGCGGCTGGACATGCTCATGATCAGCCACCGCGACATCGACCACATCGGTGGGGCCCAAACCGTCCTGGCCACGCAGCCAGAAGCCAGCCTGGTGAGTTCGATTGAAGACGGGCATCCGCTGCAAATGCAGCGCAAAGCCAGCCGCTGCGTGGCCGGCCAGCGCTGGGAATGGGACGGCGTGGCATTTGAGGTGCTGCACCCCGTAGCCGCTGATTACGACGCTGCCAGCAAGTCAAACGCCATGAGCTGCGTGTTGCGCATCTCCAGCAGCATCCCTGGCGGCAGCCGCACAGCCCTGCTGGTCGGCGACATCGAATCGCCGCAGGAACTCCGGCTGGCGGCAAGCGTTCCGGCCAGCCTCAAGGCCGACTTCCTGCTGGTACCCCACCACGGCAGCAAAACATCGTCCAGCGCGGTGTTCCTCGATGCCGTCAGGCCGCAGTGGGCGGTGGTGCAGTCGGGTTACCGAAACCGTTTTGGCCACCCGGTGGAGTCCGTGGTGGCGCGTTATGAGGAGCGCGGCGTACGCCTGGTGAAGTCGCCGCAGTGCGGGGCTGCCACCTGGCAAAGCCTTCGTCCGGACGAAATTTTGTGCCAGCGGGAGCAGGGCAGGCGCTACTGGCATCATGTGCCTGAACGTTAAAAAAACGAGCGGACGCACCGCCTTGGCGCATAACTTGCTAAGCTACGTTAAAACAATTGCCATGCGCATAACTTGCTGGAGATCAAGCCAATGAGCCGACCGATGTTCGACGAAATGAACGCCACGGAGTCCAGCGTCCGTGAGCATTACCAGGGTTACCAGCGTTGGCTGGCCCGGCAGCCTGCCGACGTGATGCAGGCCCGCCGCGCCGAAGCCGAAATGATTTTCCGCCGGGTCGGCATCACTTTTGCGGTTTACGGTGCCAAGGACGAAGACGGCGCCGGCACCGAACGCCTGATTCCCTTTGACCTGATTCCCCGCATCATCCCCGCCCACGAATGGGCCAGTATGGAAAAAGGCTTGGTACAGCGCGTCACCGCGCTCAACCGCTTCATCCACGACGTGTACCACGGCCAGGAAATCATCAAGGCTGGCGTGGTGCCGTCCGAGCAGATATTCCAGAATGCGCAGTTCCGACCCGAGATGATGGGCGTTGATGTGCCCGGCAATATCTATTCGCACATCAGCGGCATCGACATCGTCCGTGCACCCGACGCGCAGGGCAACGGCGAATACTACGTGCTTGAAGACAACCTGCGCGTGCCCAGCGGCGTGAGCTACATGCTGGAAGACCGCAAGATGATGATGCGGCTCTTTCCCGAGCTTTTCAGCGAAAACCGCGTTGCGCCTGTTGCGCATTACCCCGACCTGCTGCTCGAAACCCTGCGCGGCATGGCGCCGCCGGCCACGGCCGAACCCACGGTAGTGGTGCTGACGCCCGGCATGTACAACTCGGCCTATTTTGAACACGCCTTTCTGGCGCAGCAAATGGGCGTCGAGCTGGTCGAGGGCCAGGACCTCTTCGTCAAGGACAACTTCGTCTACATGCGCACCACGCGCGGCCCCAAACGCGTCGACGTGATTTACCGCCGCGTTGACGACGACTTCCTCGACCCGCTGGCCTTCCGGCCCAATTCCACCCTGGGCTGCGCGGGCCTGCTCAATGTGTACCGCAGCGGCAATGTCTCGCTGTGCAACGCCATCGGCACCGGCGTGGCAGACGACAAGTCGATTTACCCCTACGTGCCCAAGATGATCGAGTTCTACCTCGGCGAAAAGCCCATCCTGAAAAACGTGCCGACCTACATGTGCCGCAACAACGAGGATTTGCAGTACACCCTGGCCAACCTGAAGGACCTGGTCGTCAAGGAGGTGCACGGCGCCGGCGGCTACGGCATGCTGGTGGGGCCCGCCTCCACCAAGGCCGAGATCGAAGAGTTCCGCGCGGCCTTGCTGGCCAATCCGTCGGGCTACATTGCGCAACCCACTCTCAGCCTTTCAACCTGCCCGACGTACGTGGAAAGCGGCATTGCACCGCGCCATATCGACCTGCGGCCCTTTGTGCTGAGCGGCAAGGAAGTGCAGATGGTGCCGGGCGGCCTCACGCGCGTGGCGCTCAAAGACGGCTCGCTGGTGGTCAATTCGTCGCAGGGCGGCGGCACCAAGGACACCTGGATATTGCAGGACGGCTCGTCCATGCAGTACCAGTCCCAATCGCAGTCGCAATCCCGGGGAGGAAAATAATCATGTTGTCACGCACTGCAGACCACCTCTTCTGGATGTCGCGCTACACCGAGCGGGCCGAGAATACAGCGCGTATGCTGGATGTGAACTACCAGACCTCTTTGCTGCCGCAGTCCGATGCGCTGGTACAGGCCGGCTGGCAGGGCCTGCTCAGCATCAGTGAGCTGAAGCCCTCGTTTGCCGCCAAGTACGGCGACACCATCAATCCGCGCGACGTGATGGACTTCATGGTGCGCGACGAGAAAAATTCGTCCAGCATCATTTCCTGCCTGCAGAACGCCCGTGAAAACGCGCGCGCCGTGCGCGGCACGCTGACCACCGAAGTATGGGAAACGCAGAACCAGACTTACCTGGAAGTCATCCGCATGCTGCGCAGCGGCGACTTCGAACGCGACCCGGGCCAGTTCTTTGAATGGGTCAAGTTCCGCTCGCACCTGTCGCGCGGCGTGACACTGGGCACCATGCTGCAGGACGAAGCCTTTCACTTCCTGCGCCTGGGCACCTTTCTTGAGCGTGCCGACAATACCGCCCGGCTGGTGGACGTGAAGTTTCACGCCGTGCAGAACGACTTCCTCGGCATGGCCGGCGAGAAAGACCAGGAATACGACTTCTACCACTGGAGCGCCATCCTGCGCAGTGTTTCGGGCTTTGAGGTCTACCGCAAGGTCTACCGCGACGTCATCAAACCCGAGCGCGTGGCCGAGCTGTTGATCCTGCGCGCCGACATGCCGCGCTCCCTGCTGGCCTGCCTGAATGAAGTCATGAGCAACCTTGCCATGGTGACCAGCGACACCAGCAGCGAAACCCAGCGCCGCGCCGGCAAATTGCGCGCCGACCTGCAGTACGCACGCATCGACGAAATCCTGGCAACGGGCCTGCACGCATTCCTCACCCAGTTCCTGGACCGCGTGAACGAGCTGGGCGCACACATCAGCCGCGAGTTCCTGGTGCCGGCCACCACTTGAAAGACGCTTCTGCTTCTGTCGCCGCAAGGGGCTCGTACTGTTGTATGGCGAGGGCTTGATGAAACTGCATGTCCGGCACATCACCGACTACCGGTACACCGAGCCGCTGCGCTATGCGCTGCAGACGCTGTGGCTCACGCCGCAGTCCAGCCCGGCGCAGACGGTGCATTTCTGGAGCCTGGGCGCGCCCGAAAAACTCTTTACCCAGCGCGATGCCTTTGGCAACACCATCAGCTCCTACACCTTCGTGGGCAAGGATGCCGACAATGTGCGCTGGAGCCTGGTTAACGCGGCCGGCGATGTGGAAACCTTTGGCGTGGCCGAGTTCAACGACCCGGAGACCCTGCCGCATCCGTACTTCTTCCTGCGCGCCACCCATCTGGCCGAACCGCACTGGGAACTTGCCGAATTCGGCCGCCGTTTTATCCCGCAAAGCCTTGACGGCACCGCAAGCTTGCCGGCCCTGCTGGCATTGAGTCAGGGCGTGGCAGGCGCTGTGAGCTACCTGAAAAACAGCACCAGCGTGACCACCACGGCGCTGGAAGCCTTCAAGTCCGGAGCTGGCGTCTGCCAGGACCAGGCCCACGTCATGGTCGCTATCTGCCGCAGCCTGGGCTATCCGGCGCGCTATGTCAGCGGCTACTTCTATGCCGCCAACGAGCCCGACCTCGCCAGCCACGCCTGGTGTGACGTGTGCCTCGACGTGGCCACCCGCCGCTGGGTCAGCATTGACGTCACCCACAGCTGCCTGATCGACCAGCGCCACGTGCGCCTGGCCATGGGGACGGACTACAACGCCTGCCCACCCATCAAGGGCGTGCGGCAGGGCGGCGGGGAAGAATCGATGACGGTGGAGATCACCATCGAGCCGGTTGTGGGAAACTAACGGCTTTCCGATTCCACCAACGGCCGGCGCCGAGGCCTCTTTCCAGCTTCACGATGAGCGTAAATCCATGACGACAGATAAAACGGTTTGCCCGGTCTGCAGCGCAGATTGCACGTTGCTTGACCCCGTCGATTTCAACAAGTCATGCCATGCCAACAACCTGGGAATTTCCGGCGTGCCCGTGACCTACGCGGTCTGCCAGAGCTGTGATTTCTGTTTCGCGCCGGAGATCTGCGCCTGGGGCCTGCAAGAGTTTGAGGAAAAAATCTACAACGACCAGTACGTGGTTGTCGATCCCGATTACATACAAGCCCGGCCAAAAGCAAACGCAGCCATCCTTCGTGACAGATTCGGCAATCTGGCCCCGAACCTCAGGCACCTTGACTATGGTGGCGGCAACGGCAGCCTGGCCAGGCTCATGCGGGAAGCCCGTTGGCAATCCACGTCATATGACCCCATTGTGGACAGAAATCTCAGCGTTGAGACACTGGGCAAGTTCGACCTGATCACTGCATTTGAGGTGTTTGAACATGTTCCGGACGTCTGGGCATTGATGTCCGACCTCAAGACGCTGATGTCACCGGATGGCGTGATCCTGTTCTCGACGTTGCTGTCTGACGGCCATGTCCAGGCCGGCCAGCAACTCACCTGGTGGTATGCCTCGCCCCGCAATGGGCACATCAGCCTTTTCTCGTCGCGCAGCCTGGCGCTTCTCGCGCAGCACCATGGCGTTGGCTTTGGCAGTTTCTCGGATGGTGTCCATGCCTTCTGTAACCACATACCGCCCTGGGCAGCCCGGGCTTTCGGTCAACCTTGATGGCTGTGGCGTGACGCAGTCGCGCTCCTTTTTTGATAGCTGGTTGCGCCCGTCCCTATTGGCCTGAAGGCCAATTTCATGGTGCTGCAGGCCTTACCTGGTCGTGACGGCAGTCGCTGACGCCAGCCTATGCTGCAAGTCCGGCTGCATACATTTCGTTAAGCATTGGAGAACCCCGGCCGTAAGTGCGGCGTAGACTGGCCCTCCGCGCACCTCGCGTGCTCATTGAAGGAGGCTCCCATGGCTGAGTTGGTTGCCGGGGCGAAGATGCCCATTCGACGCCCCGCAGTAGAGGTTTTCAACGCGTTTGTTCAACCTGATCTCATCACAGGGTTCTGGCTGAAAAGCACCACCGGTCCGCTCGCTCAAGGTGCTCAAGTGGAGTGGCAATTCATGGTTCCCGGCGCGACTGAACGTGTGCGCGTCACCGCATTCGATGCGCCGCGCCGCATTGCGTTCTCCTGGCTGGAAGGCGGGCTGGACGTCGACATGAATTTTCTCGCCGAACAGAAAGATTTCACCGTTTTCAGCGTTGAAGTCCGGGGCTTTGAGGGCGAGGGCGCCATGGAGCAGGTGGTTAACGCCACCGAAGGGTTCAGCATTGTCTTGTGCGACCTGAAGGTGTTCCTTGAAACAGGTCACCTGGCAGGGCTGGTGAAGGACAAGGCGGAGTTGATACACCGTACCCGCGACACCTGAACTCCAACCGGGAATTCCCTGAAGGCGTGTGCTTCGGCACGAGATGCGGTACGCTTTTACGATGACCGATATTAAGCACGCAACCTTCCCCGATGACCTTGAGCATGTCGTAGCCATCCTTCGGGAGTATGTGGCCAGTCCCAGCGTGAGCCTGGCCTTCCAGAATTACGAAGCGGAGTTCGCTGCATTACCCGGAAAGTACGCCGCGCCCGATGGTCGCCTGCTTCTCGCATGGAAGGGCGAAACTGTCGTAGGCTGCGCCGCACTTCGCCGCGTTGACGGAAGCACCTGCGAAATGAAACGCGTCTACGTGCGGCCGGATGCGAGAGGCGAAAGCCTTGGCCGCCGGCTCATCGAGCGCATCGTCGATGAGGCGCGGGCTGCCGGCTACTCCCGCATCTGCCTCGATGTCCTGCCTGAGTTCTCTGCCGCACAGCGCATCTATGAGTCCCTGGGTTTTCAACCTGCGGCGCCCGTTACCTTCAATCCCGTTCCCGGCACCAAATACCTGGCCCTTGAACTTTCCCCGTCACAGATGCGATCTGAGACTTACTGGTTTCCCGCAAAGCGCTACGGTTGGGGCTGGGGCCTTCCAGCCGTGTGGCAAGGCTGGGCCGTCATGGCGGTCTTTGCCTTCCTGATTCTGGCCGGTGCTGTGTTCCTGCTTCCAGGTCTCGGTCAAGCTGTATTTGTCATGTATTCGGCGCTTCTATGCGCCGTGCTTGTAGCCGTCTGCTGGCTAAAAGGCGAGCCCCCGAGCTGGCGCTGGGGTGACAAGTGAAGTCACAGATGCGTCCCACGCTCGCTGTTGCCGTCCTCGCTATTCCCGCAAGCGGTGGCGCACTCGCCACCGGCTCCCTGTCGTTCGAAAGTGCCGGCTACGTTCTTGACTTCGAAGTCGGGCAACAAGAGCACCCAGTTCTGGCTGGTGTGTCATTTGCCGCACCTGGAGCGGGCTCGAGTTCGATGCTTCGGCCGCCGCACCTGGTCGTCGTGGCATTTGATACAAAGGCAAAGATTCTGCTCGTTCGCTACAAGAATCCCGCGGACAGCAAGCTGCCGCCGGATTTTGAGCTTTCAGTTCATGGCAGCGAAGGTATGCTGAAATTACCGCATCGTTCAGTCACCGGTAGATTCAACTGGGAAATGTGAACGTGAGGGGTGAGCGTGAGGGTTAAACGCTGATGCCAAAGTGCCTTGATCAACGGTATGTCTTGCAGCAAACTGCTCCTACTTCGAATATCGGATTTCAATATGTACGCAGTCACGGTGTTTGTCTTTTTGGTCTTGCCTGCTGGCATGGCGGCATTTCTTCTTTGGCGCGCATATCAGATGGGGGTTCACCGCCGTGTTGAATTGACTCATCAATGGATTTCGCGTCCGCCCGAAGGCATTGAGGCATTTGCACGATGGTTTGCTTGGCGCGATCTGACTGTTGGGGCAGGCTTTCTGGCTTGCCTGGTGCTGTTGCTGCTTTGGCCGCGCTACTTTTCTGCGTGGATACCTCTCATGGCACTGTTCGGGTTCATCCATCAAGGGATCACGGGGTATGTGCTTCATAAGCTCAGGAAGAGGGCACCAACCTAACGGATTGCCAGGCACAGACACGCAGCTGAATGACGTTTCGTGTCATATGCGGCATCTCAGGCAGTGCCAACGTTAAACCACAATGCGTTACCCGGAATCAAAACCCCCGTGGACCGGCAGCTGCCTTTGCGGAAATGTGCAGTACCAGCTGACTGCGCATCCGCTGACGTTTTACGCGTGTCATTGCACAGACTGCCAGCGGCGCACCGGCGGTGCCATGCGGCTGGCCATGTGGGTTGACCGCTCGGCGCTGGAGGTCACGCAGGGAAGCCCGCAGCTCCTGACGTTTGACATGGGAAATGGGCGCCAGCGCAGGGCGAAAGTGTGCGTCGATTGCGATACCCGGTTGTGGGCGGAACCGGCCGACAAGCCGACCATGGCGGCGCTGTTGCCCGGCACACTGCACAACGCGCGCGAGTTTGAGCCTGTTGCGCACCTCTGGACAAAAAGCGCGCTTTCCTGGGTGGTGATTCCACCGGGCGTTGCCGTGTACGAAACCCACCCCAATCGCCCGGGGGAGCTAGCCAGGCTGTGGCAAGAGGCGATGCAACAGCGTGGCTCCGGCGATGCAAACTAACTGGTCGAGCCTGCAAATTGCGGCAGGCTGAACTTCCCCTTTCCGCCAACACATCACATCAGACCTTACTTCATGACGACAACTGCCCTCCTTATCATCGACGTTCAGACCGCTCTTTGCTCTGGTGAGGGCGGGGCCTTTGAAAGCCGGCGCGTCATTGACAGAATCAACCAGGTGTCTGCCAAGGCCCGCGCCGCAGGCGCTCCCGTTATCCTGATCCAGCACGAGGCGCCAAATGATCCGCTGGAATATGGAACTGAAGGATGGAAACTCGCGGAGGGCCTGGACACCCGGCCGACCGATATCCGCCTGCGGAAGAAGGCAACGGATTCGTTCCATAACACGGAGCTGCAGACCCTGCTGCAGGAGCGTGGCGTCAAGAAGTTGATCATCTGCGGCATGCAAAGCGACTTTTGCGTAGACACCACGACCCGGCGCGCCCTGGCGCTTGGTTATCCGGTCATCCTGGTTTCGGATGGGCACTCAACCGTGGACAACGGAGTCCTCACGGCCGCACAAATTTCTGCCCACCACACGGTCACGCTGGCAAATATCCAGAGTTTTGGACCCAGGGTCACTCCGCAGCTTGCGGGAGAGATCAACATTGCGGTCTGAGCCAGCCTTGACTCCTATGCTGCACGCCCCCTGGATGCCCATTGCCTTCGCCGAAGCCGGCGTACGAACGTTTCCCAAGGGCCAGAGCAACCCCCGGGTGACCGAGTACCACGCCCACACCAACATTCGCGGTTATGACGACAAGGCGTCGTGGTGTTCATCATTCGTGAACTGGGCGCTGGCCCAGGTCGGCATTCCGGGGACGGGGTCTGCACTGGCGCGTTCGTGGCTGGACTGGGGCGAGCCGCTGGACGAACCCGTGCCCGGTTGCATCGCCGTGCTGTCGCGTGAAGACCCCGCCGGCTGGAGAGGCCACGTCGGTTTTTTCCTTCGCGCGGATGACGAGTACGTGTATTTATGGAGTGGCAATCAGCTGGATGCGGTGCGAGAGCATTTTTATCCTCTGGCGGCGGTGCTGGGCTATCGCTGGCCTTCGCAGAAGACGGCCTGACTCTTACACCGGGGCCGTTGGGTAGATATCTTTCATTTTGCTTTCGATGAGCCGCGACATGTAGGGAAAACCACTGGTAGTTGTGGCAGCTGATTGACAGCCGCGCGCATTAAGGTTGGCGAACACCACTGATAACAAGGATTTCCCATGAAACGCCGCCACCTCCTGCAAGCCACTTCGGTCGCCATCGCTTTGCCCTCGATGGCCTGGGCCCAGGACAAATTCCCCAGCAAACCCATCACGTTGATCTGCCCGTATTCGGCCGGCGGCAATGCCGACCAGCGCTCGCGCCAGATCGGCCGCTTCCTCTCCACTGCGCTGGGCCAGCCGGTGCTTGTGGACAACAAGCCAGGTGCCGGCGGCAACATTGGAACAGAGGCCGTTGCCCGTGCCAAGCCGGACGGCTACACCATCGGCATGGGCAATTTCGCGCCGCTGGCGGTCAACCCCACCATGTTCAAGAAAATGAACTTTGACCCGGCCAAGGATCTGGTGCCGGTTTGCCTGATCGAAAAGGGACCGCTGGTGCTGATGGTTCCCGCGAGCTCGCCGTTCAAGAGCGTCAAGGACATCATTGCTGCCGCCAAGGCCAATCCCGGAAAACTGTCGTTTGCCTCAGGTGGATTGGGCGGCTCGCACCACCTGTCAGGCGAGATGTTCAAGTCGCTCGCCGGCCTGTCCATCACCCACATTCCTTATAAAGGCGGGGCGCCCGCCACGACCGACCTGATGGGCGGTCAGGTGGACATGATGTTCGAGCAGATGTATTCGGCCGCGCCCTCCATCCGCGCCGGCAAGCTGCGTGCGCTGGCTATCACCAGCAAGACGCGTTCGCCGCTGTTTCCCGATGTGCCCACGATGATCGAGGCTGGCGTGCCGGGCTTCGAGGTCCAGAACTGGCAAGGGCTGGTTGCGCCGGCCGGCACGCCTGCGACCCTCATCAAGCTGCTCAATGAAACCGTCAACAAGGCGCTGGCCGACGCGACCATCAAGGAGCAGATGCTGGGCCAGGGCAACGAACTCGGTGGCGGTACGCCCGAGCAGTTCGCCGCCCTGATCAAGTCGGAAGCGGATCGCTGGGGAAAACTGGTCAAGAGCGCGAACATCAAGCCGGAGTAGCATCGCCCGCGTTCGCTGGGCAGCCGCGGGCCGGTGAAGGCGACCTGGCACGCCTGAGTGCTGGTGTGCGCGGGCATCTTCTGGGTGTGGGGACCCAACTCCAGCACAATGACCGCCATCACTTGCGCCTGAAAAAAATGCTGAATTACCTTGCGCCACTTTTCTTCTGCACTTCACTGCTCCTGCCGTCGGCGGGAGGAGCCCAGACGCTGGCCGGGGAGGCCCCGGTTTTCCCCGGAAAGTCGTGGGAGGGGATTTCCCCCTCGTCCTTGAGCTCCGAATGCCGGGCTCAGCTCGACCTGGCTCGTGACTACCTGCGGACCCTGGACACAACATCGCTGATGGCGGTGCAGCAGGGAAAGGTTCTGTTCAGCTATGGCCCGACCGATCTCGTCAGCATCTTGTTTTCGGCCCGCAAAAGCATCCTGTCCATGCTTTACGGAAAATACGTGGCGGACGGAACGATTGATCCCGAGAAAACCCTGGCGGATCTTGGTGTCGACGATATAGGAGGGCTCCTGCCCATCGAACGGCAGGCCAGGCTCAGGCATTTGCTGACGGCGCGTTCCGGTGTTTACCATCCGGCCGCGAATGGGGGCGACGACCTCGCGTCCGCCCCGGCGCGGGGCTCGCAAACACCCGGCACGTACTTTCTCTACAACAACTGGGATTTCAACGCCGCCGGCACGGTGTTTGAGTCGCTCACCGGCAAGAGCATCTACCGTGCATTTGCCGATGACCTCGCCGCCCCTTTGCAACTTGAAGACTTCCACCTTGAACGCCATCGCCGCACCGGCGACCTCACAAAGTCCGAGCACGCCGCCTATCACTTCCTTCTTTCCACCAGGGACATGGCGCGCCTGGGCTACCTGATGCTCCAGCAAGGCAATTGGCGCGGCCGGACACTTATTCCGCAGCGCTGGGTCGCCGAGACCACTGCAGCCGTGACTCCTGCCGCTGAGATGCATCCGCCCCGAACAGCCGGGCGCCATTTTGGGTATGGCTACCTGTGGTGGATACTGGAAGAGCCGTCGGATTCTCCGCTCCATGGTGCCTACATGGCGTGGGGTGTGCATGGCCAGTACATTCTTGTGGTGCCCAAGCGCAAGATGGTGATTGCCCACAAGCGCCAGGTTCCCGTTGCGGGGAATTGGAACGTCAGCTGGGTTGCGCCCGGTGATTTTTTGACGGCAGCCAGAACGCTTGCAGGGGCTCCCTGCCACTAGGCAGACCGGACCCATCCGGCCTTGGCGGCCTTACGGCCTCACCCGCGCCGCCACTTCCCGTCCCAGCTCAATCACTGCCATCGCGTAATAACTGCTCCAGTTATAGCGGGTAATGGCGTAGAAGTTTTCGGTGCCTGCAACGTATTGCGGCGCGTCCTGGCCGTTGAGCAGCTCCACCAGCGCGAGTGGCCCGATGTGTTGCAAGGCAGGGCCGTCTAAAACCGCGCCCTTGGCTGTGAAACTTTCAATGCTGAATGTAGGCAGGATGTCCGGCGCCATCAAGGCGTCCATGTCGAGCCGGCTTTTGTCGAAGCTCACGGGGTAATGGGTGGGCATGCCGGCCTGCCAGTTGAAGGCCTTGAAGTAACTTGCGACCGAGCCGATCACGTCGGCCGGACTGCCCGACAGGTCGATGTTGCCATCGCCGTCGAAGTCCACCGCATATTTGACCCGACTGGAAGGCATGAACTGCGGCATACCCATGGCGCCCGCGAAGCTGCCGCGCGCATCAAAGGGGTTGGCCTCAAGCCGGTGTTGCAGGGTCAGGAATTGCTCGATCTCGCCCTTGAAGAATTCGCTGCGCTCTTTGGCGCGCGGGTGGCCGGCCGGAAAGTCGAAGGCCAGCGTGGTCAAGGCATCCATCACGCGAAAGCTGCCGGTGTCGCGGCCGTAGATGGTCTCCACGCCGATGATGCCGACGATGATTTCAGCGGGCACGCCATATTCTTTTTCGGCGCGTTCAAGCGTCTGCTGGTTCTCCAGCCAGAAGCGCCTGCCGGCTTCAATGCGCACGGGGTCGATAAAGCGGCTGCGGTAGACACGCCAGTTCTTGACGAAAGCCTTGGTGGGCGGCTGCATGAGGCGCACAACGGTGGCGTTGTAGCGCGACTGGCCGATGGCGTCACGCACCCAGTCAGGGTCCAGGTCACGGCGTGCGGCCATGTCGTCGGCAAACTGCATGGCTTCGGGGCGGGTCGAATACAGCGGCCCTTGCGCCGGCGCCGATTTGGCGGCCACGCGCTTTTTGATATTTGTTGCCTCGCCAGACCAGGCTGATCCTGCGCAAGCAGCTATCAAAAAGAGAGCAAATCCGAAACGTTGAAGGCGCATGAAGGAGGGTGATCGAATGACGAGGAGTGAGCGGGGAGGGCTGGCCCAATTTTAAGCGGGCCAGGCGAGCCGCTCGAACGCCTGCCTGAGCGCGTGAAGTTCTTGCGCTGTCTTTCCGCTGTTTGCCGGCACGGCGGCGTAGCGCAGGTGTTCGAGGCGCATCAGCCAGTCATGCAGTGCTTCGCCTTGTGTCCCGTAGCGGCGCAGCACCTCCAGCGCCAGCTGGCGGGGCGAGGTGGCGGGTGTGCTGTGGATATCGGCCTTTTCCAGCCGCTTGCGCACGCGGGCCAGCAGGCGCAGCCAGGGGTCGTGCTGCGCACGGTCCCAGAGTGTCCAGGCCGCGCCGGCCAGGGCGGCCAGCACCACAATGCCGATCAGCACATAGCTCAGGTCTTCCCAGCTGGGGGACTCAAAGCCGATGTCTTTCAGCAGGTTGAGCTGTTTGCCCTGGGTGTAGTTCAGCACCCACTGGTTCCAGTTGTTGTTCACGGCGTCCCAGGTAGCGCGCAGCTGCGCCGTCAGGGTTGGGCTGAAATTTCCCAGGGCCTGCGCCATCACGCCTTGCGGTGCGGCCAGGCGCTGGAACGCCCCTGTGCGTCCCGGCGCCACTGCTGAGGTCGGGTCTACGCGCACCCAGCCTTCACCGGCCTGCCAGACTTCGGCCCAGGCATGCGCGTCGCTTTGCCGCACCACCCAGTAGCCGTCGACGCTGTTGAGCTCGCCGCCCTGGTAGCCGGTGACGATGCGCGCCGGAATGTCGAGGGCGCGCATCAGGATGACAAAGGCCGAGGCGATGTGTTCGCAAAAACCTTCCTTGCGGTCAAACCAGAATTCGTCGGCGGTGTGCTGCCCATAGACGCCGGGCTCCAGCGTGTAAACGTAGCCCCCGGTGCGCAGCCGTTCCATCGCAACTTGCACCAGCGTACGGGTATTTGCCACCGCATAACGCGGGTCGCGGCGAATCTCGGCTGCGAGCGCCAGCGTGCGGGGATTAAAGCTGGCCGGCAACGCTACAAATTCCTGCAGGCCGATCACCTGCTGGCGCGGCCCGTGCCTGAAGATCGGGTAACTCTGGGCCTTGTAGCGCACCAGGTCGGTGATGGGGCGGCTGGTGAACCACTGAAGGTCGGCGTCCATGGTGCTTTGGTAGCCCGGCAAGTCGGGACTCTGCGGGGCCGCCTCCATCACGAAGATCCAGGGTTGGTTGTTGGGGGCGAGAGTCACTTCATAGTTGACGGGCGCACCCGCCACCTCGAGATTGGCTGGCAAGGCGTAACGCGATGGGAGGAAGGCGCGCAGGGGCTGCCAATTGCGTCCATCGAAGTTTGAAAGGACAGGTCCCCGGAAATACAGGTCTTGCTGGGGTGGCGGTTTGCCGCCCTCAAACCGGATGCGCATGGCCACGCTGTCGTCCAGTGCCAGGGTGGCGATAGTGCCCACCTGCATGCTGGGGCTCAGGCCGCTGCGGCCGGTCATGGCGTCGCTCGGCACCCCCCACAAAGGTGCCAGGCGCGGAAACAGCAAAAACAGCACCAGCATGATGGGCGCGCCCAACAGGGCCATCCAGCCAGCTGTTCTGGCGGCTTGCAGCAGCGGCGGTTTGCCCACCGGCAAGTGGGCATTGACCAGCATGGTCAGCAGCCCCATCAGCCCCAGCAGCATGCTGAAAGCGGTGAGCAGGGACTGTGAATAAAAGAAATTGCTCAGCATGCAGAAGAAGCCGAGAAAGAACACCACAAAGGCGTCGCGCCGGGCCCGCAGCTCCATGGTCTTGAGCGTCAGCAACACCACCAGAAGAGTCACACCCGCATCACGGCCGAGCAGGGTGCGGTGCGTCGCCAGCGTGGCGCCAATGGTGAGGGCCAGCAGGGCCAGCAACCACCACTTGCCCGGTAACGGCCGTGCCTGCACGGCCAGCCAGCCGCGCCACACCAGCACGGCACTGGCCAGTGCGCTGCACCACAGCGGCAGGTTGCCCACCTGCGGCAGCAGCACCCAGGCGATGACCAGCAACAGGAACAGGGTGTCGCGGGCGTCGCGGGGAAGGGTTTTGAGGCGGGTCAGCATTGTTGCTCCTGCTGACCGCCAGGGCTGCAGGCCGGGTTTTGCTCCGGCGTTTCGCTCTTTGCTAAGGGGGGCTGGCCGGGGATTGCCCGGCGGCAAGTAACTTTCTTTTGCTTCGCCAAAAGAAAGTCACCAAAGAAAAGGCGACCCTGCTGTCTGCGTCCCTGCGCTTCGCTACGGGCAACCTGCGGTGCTCGGTTCAGGCGGGGTCTCGCTCGAACTCGCCTTCGGCTCAGACAATCGCGATCCCTGATCCGCCTGAACCTGCGCTCCTCGGCGCAGACAGAAGGGGCGATCGGGAACGGGGACCGAAGACAAATACCAACAAGGACACGCCATGGCGTGTCCTTGTTTCTTCTGGTGTTCGGGTTCCGGTATTCGGCAGTTGGCTGTTCGGTATTTCTGTTTCCACCCCCTTGTGGATGCGCCGAGGAGCGCAGGGCCAGACGGATCAGGGCAAAAACTTGTTTGAGCCGCAGGCGAGTTGTTTTTGACCCCGGCTGGACCGAGCACCGCAGGTTGCCCCGGAGCGCAGCGCAGGGGACGCAGGAACCAGGGTCGCCTTTCTTTTGCTTACTTTTCTTTGGCGAAGCAAAGAAAAGTGAGTTGCCGCCGGGCAACCCCCGGCCAGCAACCCTCCGCAAAGAGCGCCATCGCCGAAACGACCTCGACCCCAAACCAGACGTCAACATACCGCAAGCGCCTCCAGACAAAGCCTCTTATGCGCCTCCCCACTGGCAGGCTTGATCTCCACCGAAGGCAACCTCAAGCCATAGTCGAGTGCGAGCTTGTCGGCCATCAACACCCAGGCACACAGCCGTGAAAGCTTTTGCTCAACCCCCGCAGAGCCCGCATTCATGAAGTCCAGCCAGAGTTCATGCCGCTGGGCTTGCTGCGTGTCGCGCACGACCAGGCCGTTGCCCTGTTCGTCGGCCTTGGCCGCTTTTTTCCAGACGATCAGTTTCATGGGGTCGCCGCGGCGGTAACCGCGTACGCCGTCAAATTCACCCGTGCTCTGCGCCCGTGAGGCCGCCGCTGCGCCGCCGGAGCGGGGCTCGCCCGGCGGCAGCGGTGGCGGGTGGGCTTCGGGCTGCGGATAGACAAGGATCTGGGCAGCTGGCCGCCACACCGTCCAGACGCGGAAGGTGCCCAGCGGGTAACGGGTTTCAGCGGTCAGCGTCGGCAGCCGGTGCAAGCCTCGCCGCGGCGGCGTGAAGGCCACCTGCACCACGCTGCTGCCCTCGGCGGGAACGTCAGTCCACACCCAGTGCTGCTCGCTGCCCCCTTTTGCGTCCTTTTGGGTGTCCACATCGTGTGGGTTCAGCACGCTCAGCCCGATGCCATGGCGCGCGGTACGCCTGGCGTTCATGAGTTTTACATCAAATGCGGCGGTAGCGCCCGCATAGTGAGCGGGAGGTGCTACTAAATTCATAGCAAGGCCGCGCAGCGTGCCGTGGCAGACGTGCATGCCGACCAGTGCACTGCCGGCCAGCAGGAACGTCAGCAGGTAGCCCAGGTTGAGCTGGTAGTTGATGGAGGCCACCAGCAGCACCAGCAGCGTCACGCCCAGCATCAGGCCTGGGCGCGTGGGCAGGATGTACACGTTGCGCTGGGTCAACGACACGCTGTCGGTGAACGGCAACTTGCTTTGCCACCACTTCTGGAAGCGCCCGCGAATGAACGCAAAAGGATTCCATTCGCGGGCCGCCGTGGAACCGGCTTTGCCGGGCCACTGGTGGCGCCCCCCGGGGGGGGAGGCGCCGTGGGCGCTTCGGGGGGCGTCCATCTTCAGGGGAGCGGCACGGCGTCGAGCATGGCGCGCACCTGCTCCACAGGGCCGCGCCCGGCGTCGCTGACGGGAATGAGCCGGTGTGCGGCGGTTTGCGGCAGCACGGCAGCAATGTCGTCCGGCGCTACGTAGTCCCGCTTGCTCAGGAAGGCCTGTGCTTTGGCGGCCCGCATGATGGCAATGCCCGCGCGGGGGCTGAGGCCTTGCAGAAACCAGCGGCCTGAACGGGTCGCCGTGACCAGGTCCTGCAGGTAGTTCAGCAGCGGCTCCGACGCGTGAACCTGCGCCACCATCTGCTGCAGCTCCAGCAGGTCGTGCGGTGCCAGCAGGGCTGGCAGCTTTTCGACCATGTCGCGCCGGTCGGCGCCGCGCAGCAGTTCGCGTTCGGCGGCGCGGTCGGGATAGCCCAGCGAGATCCGCATGTGAAAACGATCCAGCTGGGATTCGGGCAGGGCGTAGGTGCCGAGCTGGTCGTGCGGATTCTGCGTGGCGATCACGAAAAACGGCAGGGGCAGGGGCCGGGTTTCGCCCTCGACCGTGACCTGCTTTTCCTCCATGGCTTCGAGCAGGGCGCTTTGGGTTTTCGGGCTGGCCCGGTTGATTTCATCGGCCAGCAGCACCTGCGCGAAAACCGGCCCGGGGTGAAACACAAAGCTTTCCTTCTGGCGTTCGTAAATCGACACCCCCGATAAATCGCTGGGCATCAGGTCGGCGGTGAACTGCACCCGCGAAAACTGCAGCCCGAAAGAGCGGGACAGCGCATGGGCCAGGGTGGTTTTTCCGACCCCCGGAACGTCTTCAATCAGCAGGTGGCCGCCGGCCAACAGGCACGCCACGCAGTCCTGTACCTGTGCCGGTTTTCCCACGATGACCGTGTTAAGCTGATCAAGAAGTGCCTGGAGTTTTTCTGTGACTTTCATGGTGCCAACCATACCGTAATTTTTTACAAATTATTTCCCCATGAACGCGACTGGTTATTTCACGCACGCCGATTGCCGCAAGCATGAGATGGGCCCCGGCCACCCGGAATGTCCGGAGCGGCTCGACGCGATTGACGACTGGTTGCTGGCTACCGGCGTCAAGGACGCCCTGGACGCGCGAGAGGCCCCCCTGGCAGCGCTGGGCGACATCGAGCTGGCGCACGACCGCATGATGGTGGCGGCTATCCGCGGCCTGAGCGACAGCCTGGTCGATGACATCCGGGCCGGTGGGCCGGCCTATGCCCAGATAGATCCCGATACCGCGCTCAATGCGTACACCTGGAACGCAGCCCTGCGCGCGACCGGCGCCGTGCTGGCGGCCACTGATGCTGTGATGTCCGGAGAGCTTGAGAACGCGTTTTGCGCGGTGCGCCCGCCGGGCCACCATGCCTGCCACAACCGGTCCATGGGATTTTGCGTTTTCAACAGCGTCGCCGTTGCGGCCAAATATGCGCTGGAGCGCCACGGCCTCAAGCGCGTGGCGATTGTCGACTTCGACGTGCACCACGGCAACGGCACCGAGGACATCCTCAGCGGCGACGACCGTGTCCTGATGGTCAGCTTTTTCCAGCACCCGTTTTACCCTTACACCGGCACCGAAAACCACGCCAGCAACATGCTCAACCTGCCCGTGCCGGCCTATACCAAGGGCATGGCCGTGCGTGAGCTGATCGAAGCGGCGTGGATTCCGCGCCTGGAAGAGTTCAAGCCCGAGATGATTTTCATCAGCGCCGGTTTTGATGCACACCGCGACGATGACCTGGGCCAGATGGGACTGGTCGAGCAGGACTACGCCTGGATCACCCAGCGCCTGAAGGATGTCGCCAGGCGCCATTCGCAAGGCCGTATCGTTTCGTCGCTGGAAGGCGGCTACAACCTGAACGCGCTGGCGCGCAGCGTGGAAGCGCATATTCGCGTCCTGGCCGATTTGTAGGGCATTCATGAGTGCCGTATCTGCTGAGCTTTCGGCTCCCGTGCTTCATACGCAGGACGCGCGCGGTGTCCAACGTCTGGTGCTGAACCGGGCGGCCACCTTCAACACGCTCAATGAAGATGTCCTTGGGGCTCTACAGGCTGCGCTGAATGCGATTGCGGTCGACCCTGCAGCACGTGCGGTGGTCATTTCCGCGCAAGGCAAGGCGTTTTGCGCCGGCCATAACCTGAAAGAGATGCGCGCCCGGCCCGAACAGGCTTACTACCAGAAGCTTTTTGCGCAGTGCACGCGCATGATGCTCAGCATCCAGAAGCTGCCGGTACCGGTGATTGCGCAGGTGCAGGGCCTGGCCACGGCGGCTGGCTGCCAGCTGGTGGCGCAATGCGACCTCGCCGTGGCCTCCAGCAATGCGACTTTTGGCGTGAACGGCATCGACGTGGGCCTGTTTTGCGCCACGCCCAGCGTACCGCTGGTGCGCAACATTCCTGCCAAACAGGCCATGGAAATGTTGCTTACTGGCGAGTTCATCACTGCCGACGAAGCACGTGCACGAGGGCTGGTGAACCGGGTCGCGCCATCGGAGTTGCTTGGCGATGAAGTCGAAAAACTCTTGCAGTCGCTCCTGTCCAAGCCGCGCGAAGCACTCGCCATGGGCAAGGCGCTTTTCTACCAGCAACGTGAAACCGGCATCGAGGCCGCCTACCAGCTGGCGGGCCAGTCCATGGCCTGCAACATGGCCCACGCCGTGGCACAGGAAGGTGTGCAGGCCTTCATCGAAAAAAGGAAACCCCAATGGCCAGCGCCGGCGCCCTGACGACCCGTTCCGCTTCTCCCCGCATCGATACCCTGGACGGCTGGTTTACGGCGCTGACCCAGCCTACGGCCCTGAAGGAACTGGCTGCGCTGGTCGTCTGCGTGTTGCTGGCCTGGTTGGTGGTGCGCGTGGCAAGCCGGGCGCGCTCGCTAGCCGACGAATCCTCGATCCTTTTCGGACGGCGCGTGATTGACGGAGTGCTGTTTCCGCTGTTGCTGCTGTCCTTTGCCTATGCGGCGCAAGCCCTCCTGGCGCGTGTCATGCCGCTGGCACTGTTCAAGGTGGCGATACCGGTGCTGCTCGCGCTGGCCGCGATTCGCCTTGGGGTCAAAGTGCTGCAGGTGGCCTTCAAGGATGCGCCGTTGGTGCGGGCCCTGGAGCGCACCATTTCCTGGCTGGCCTGGATCGCCATGGTGCTGTGGGTCAGCGGCCTGCTGCCGGTGATTCTTGATGAGCTCGACGACATCAAGTGGAAGGTCGGCAACTCGACGCTGTCCGTGCGCACCATGATTGAGGGCGCGCTGACGGCCGGCGTCGTGCTGCTGATCACGCTGTGGATTTCCTCGGCCATCGAAGCGCGCGTGCTGCGCTCGGCCACCGGCAGTGAGCTTTCCCTGCGCAAGGCGGTCAGCAACGCCGCGCGAGCGGTGCTGATGTTTGTGGGCCTGCTGCTGGCGCTGTCGGCGGTGGGCATCGACCTCACCGCTTTGTCCGTGCTGGGCGGCGCCATCGGGGTGGGTGTGGGTTTCGGTTTGCAAAAGCTGGCCGCCAGCTATGTCAGCGGCTTTGTCATGCTGGCCGAGCGCAGCGTGCGCATCGGCGACAACGTGCGGGTGGACACCTTCGAGGGGCGCATCACCGACATCAATGCGCGTTACACCATCGTGCGTGCGCCGTCGGGCCGCGAATCCATCGTGCCGAATGAAATGTTCATCAGCAACCGCGTTGAAAACCTGTCGCTGACCGATTCCCAGGTGCTCCAGTCCACCGTGGTATCAGTCGGTTATGACAGCGACGTCGAGCTGGTGATGCGCCTGTTGATCGAGGCGGCGCTGAAGCAGGACCGCGTGCTGCGCGACCCTGGGCCAGGGGCCAACCTCACCAACTTCGGCGTCGACGGGCTGGAGTTCACGCTCAACTACTGGATGGTCGACCCCGAAAACGGCCAGCAGAACCTGCGCTCGCGTGTCAACCTCGCCATTCTGGAGTCCCTGCGCTCGCACGGCATAGACATTCCGTA
The DNA here is from genome assembly GCF_056405995.1 of Polaromonas sp. P1_E11. Lineage (NCBI taxonomy): Bacteria > Pseudomonadati > Pseudomonadota > Betaproteobacteria > Burkholderiales > Comamonadaceae > Polaromonas > Polaromonas sp. P1_E11. The sequence continues at coordinate 493,806 of NZ_JBFUBA010000001.1, read as the reverse complement.
CCCGCAGCGTGTGGTGCATACCCGCGTGAGCGTTTCGGAGGATGCAAAAAGCGCGGAGAGCGGGAAAGGCACCGCCAGTGCCAGGCCTTCCTGAACAGCCCACAAACGGCCTGCGGCGCGCCTTTTCCCCTGTTCCGTCACCTGTCGCTGTATCGGCAATTGACGCCTGAAAGACACCTGCAGGATAGGGGTTGGGCAGGATGCTCTAATTCCGTCTGTCCGGCCCTCTATAATGAAAAATAGAACGACCGTTCTTTTTCTGCCTGGTTCCCCTGGATACCCTCCGGCAACCAGTTCCGCAGCCCGCATCAGGGGCGCCGCAGCATAGAATGCAAAGCTTACGTTTACGTTAACGTCAATTCAGTCCCGATTTCATTTCGATTTCAATCAGTACTCAATCCATCAACTCTGGAGTCCTCTCATGAAGGTCTTGGTTCCCGTCAAACGCGTTGTGGACTACAACGTCAAAGTCCGCGTCAAATCCGATGGCACTGGTGTCGACATCGCCAACGTCAAGATGAGCATGAACCCGTTTGACGAGATCGCCGTTGAAGAAGCGACCCGCCTGAAGGAAAAGGGCGTCGTGACCGAAGTCATCGCCGTGAGCTGCGGTGTACTGCAGTGCCAGGAAACCCTGCGCACCGCCATGGCCATAGGCGCCGACCGCGCCATCCTGGTCGAAACCGCCGAAGAACTGCAGCCGCTGGCCGTTGCCAAGCTGCTCAAGGCCCTGGTCGAAAAAGAACAACCCCAACTCGTCATCCTCGGCAAACAGGCGATTGACGACGATTGCAACCAGACCGGCCAGATGCTGGCCGCGCTACTCGGTTGGCCGCAAGCGACCTTCGCCTCCAAGGTGGAAGTCGAAGGCACCATGGCCAAGGTCACGCGCGAAGTCGACGGCGGCCTGGAAACCCTCTCGCTCACGCTGCCGGCCATCATCACGACCGACCTGCGCCTCAATGAGCCGCGCTACGTGACCTTGCCCAACATCATGAAGGCCAAGAAGAAGCAGCTCGACAACATCAAGCCCGAAGAGCTTGGTGTCGATGTCAAGCCGCGCATCAAAACCCTGAAGGTGAGCGAGCCGCCCAAGCGCAGTGCCGGCATCAAGGTGGCCGACGTGGCCGCCCTGGTGGACAAGCTCAAGAACGAAGCCAAAGTAATTTAAGGACTGATGACATGACCGCACTTGTTATTGCAGAACACGACAACGCCAGCATCAAGCCTGCGACCCTCAATACCGTGACCGCAGCCGCCCAGTGCGGCGGCGATGTGCACGTGCTGGTGGCCGGCAAGGGCGCCGAAGCCGCCGCCAAGGCAGCCGCCGCCATTGCCGGCGTGGCCAAAGTCATCCACGTCGAAGGCGAGCATTTCGCCCATGGCCTGGCCGAGAACATGGCCGCACAGGTACTGGCCATCGCCGGCGCCTATTCGCACATCCTGTTTCCCGCCACTGCCTCGGGCAAGAACATCGCCCCCCGCGTGGCCGCGACGCTGGACGTCGGCCAGATTTCCGACATCACCAAGGTCGATGCCGCCGACACCTTCGAGCGCCCCATCTACGCGGGCAACGCGATCGCCATCGTGCAAAGCCTGGACGCGACCAAAGTCATCACCGTGCGTACCACCGGCTTTGACGCTGCCGCCGCCACTGGTGGCTCCGCTGCGATCGAAACGCCCGCGGGCGTTGCCGACAGCGGCAAGTCGACCTTCCTGGGTTCCGAGATCGCCAAGAGCGACCGCCCCGAGCTGACGGCCGCCAAGATCATCGTCTCCGGCGGCCGTGCGATGGGCTCCAGCGAGAAATTCAACGAAGTGCTGACGCCGCTGGCCGACAAGCTGGGTGCTGCCCTGGGCGCATCGCGCGCAGCGGTTGACGCGGGCTACGCCCCCAATGACTGGCAAGTGGGTCAGACCGGCAAGATTGTCGCGCCCCAGCTCTACATCGCCGCCGGTATTTCCGGTGCGATCCAGCATCTGGCCGGCATGAAAGACAGCAAGGTCATCGTGGCGATCAACAAGGATCCGGAAGCGCCTATTTTTAGCGTCGCTGACTACGGTCTCGAGGCCGACCTGTTCACGGCCGTACCCGAGTTGGTCGCAGCCCTGTAATACGGTTTCAGGCCAGCGCGACATGAAAGCCAGGCAGCAACCCGGCCAATCCGGCATGAGGCGAGGCGCATGCATGGCATTGATGCTGGCGGGCTTGCTCCTCACTGCGTGCGCGGGGCTTGACCGCAAAGTCGAGCAGGTCAGCGTCAAGTCGGACATCAAGGAGCCTGTGGCGTCTTTGGCCCTGGTTTTTGTGACCCCCGAGTGGGCCAACCAAAACCCGGACCTGGTCAAAGGCTACAGGCTCTCGGGTGTACTCGACAACCGCCTGATGAACCAAAGTGTTGGGCACGCCGCAGACTTCATGCAACTCAACGGTGTTCCCGCAAAGTACGCGGGGACCTTCAACCAGCGTTCCAATATCAGGGGCGTGCTGGGCGAATGGTCCGGACAGGGTTACAACACGCTGCTGTTTGTTCCGATGGGCTCCACCGTCACCTCCCAGGGCCATGAAGCCCGCAGGGGTTCTACCCGTTACCGCGTGACGTTGTACAGCAGGAAGCTCGTGCCCATGCTGGAGTTTCAGGATGCGTTTTACGCCTCGGCCCCGGATTCGGGTCATGTGGACTTGATGGCAGCGGGCTGGCTCAATGCCTTGATGGACAACGGTTATGTCGTGCGGAAATCCGACAAGCTGGTGGAGCCGCCACTGCGTGATTTTTCGCCCTAGATTCAAGAGTTCACCTGGCAATTGAGACCCTGATTTCGCCTGGGGTATGCCAAGCCGGCAAGCCATGGCGGCGTACCGATTTTTACCCTGCCTTCGCCGGGCATAAGACAACTTTCCGGAGACAAAAACATGACGTACAAAGCCCCCCTCAAGGACATGCTGTTTGATATCAAACACCTGGCCAACATCGAACAGATTGCGCAAATCCCCGGCTTTGAAGAGGCCGGCTTCGACACCGCGCAGGCTGTGCTCGAAGAATGCGCCAAGTTCAACGAGGGCGTGCTGGCTCCGCTCAACCGTGACGGTGACATCAATCCGTCGAGCTTTCAATCCGGCGAAGTCACCACCACGCCAGGCTTCAAGGAGGCCTTCCGCCAATACGTCGAAGGCGGCTGGCAGGGCCTGCAGCATCCGGCGGATTTTGGTGGCCAGGGTTTGCCCAAAACCATAGGCGCGGCCTGCGGTGAAATGCTCAATTCCGCCAACATGAGTTTTGCGCTGTGCCCGCTACTGAGCGACGGGGCCATCGAAGCGCTGCTCACGGCCGGCTCCGACGAGCTCAAGGCGGTCTACCTTGAAAAGCTGGTGAGCGGCCAATGGACTGGCACCATGAATCTGACCGAGCCGCAGGCCGGCTCCGACCTTGCCATGGTGCGCAGCCGTGCCGAGCCGCAGCCCGACGGCACTTACAAGGTGTTCGGCACCAAGATATTCATCACCTATGGTGAGCACGACATGGCCGAGAACATCGTGCACCTCGTTCTCGCCCGCGTCACTGGCGCACCTGAAGGGGTCAAGGGCATCAGCCTGTTTGTCGTGCCCAAGTTCATGGTCGGCAAAGACGGCGCTCTGGGCGCACGCAACGACGTGCACTGCGTGAGCATCGAGCACAAGATGGGCATCAAGGCGTCGCCCACCGCCGTGCTGCAGTACGGCGATCACGGCGGCGCGGTGGGCTACATCGTCGGTGAAGAAAACCGCGGCCTCGAGTACATGTTCATCATGATGAACTCGGCACGCTACGCGGTCGGCATGCAAGGAATCGCGATTGCCGAACGCGCCTACCAGAAGGCTGTGGAATTTTCCAAAGACCGCGTGCAAAGCCGCCCGGTTGACGGTTCCATCAAGGCCAGCGCGCCCATCATCCATCACCCGGACGTCAAGCGCATGCTGATGACCATGCGCGCCTATATCGAAGGCTGCCGCGCCATGGCTTCCGTGGCCGCCGCCGCTTACGACGCAACGCATCACCACCCCGACGCCGAGGTGCGCAAGCAGAACCAGGCCTTCTACGAATTCATGGTGCCACTGGTCAAAGGCTACAGCACCGAGATGAGCCTGGAAGTTACCTCGCTGGCCGTGCAGGTGCACGGCGGCATGGGCTTTATTGAAGAAACAGGCGCGGCCCAGTACTACCGCGACGCCAAGATTCTGACCATCTACGAAGGCACAACCGCCATCCAGGCCAACGACCTGATTGGCCGCAAGACTTCGCGCGATGGCGGCCAGACGGCCAAGGCGATTGCGGCGCAGATCGAAAAAACCGAGGGCGAACTGCTCAAGCAGGGCAGCGCCGACGCGATGGCTGTGGCCAGGCGCCTGAAGGCCGCGCGCGAAGCCTTCATCGACGTGGTGGATTTCGTGGCAGGCAACACCAAGGCCAGCCCCAACGCCGTGTTTGCCGGCAGCGTGCCCTACCTCATGCTCGCGGGCAACGTGGTGGCCGGCTGGCAGATGGCGCGTTCGCTGCTGGTGGCGCAAGAGCAAATCGCGCAGGGTGTCGACACCGCCTTCATGCAGGCCAAGATCACCACCGCGCGCTTTTACGCCGACCACCTGCTGACCAAGGCGCCTGGCGTGCGCGACAGCATTGTCGATGGTGCAGACAGCGTCACGGCGCTGGCGCTGGACGCGTTCTGACCCTGTACACACTGCTATTTATTTGATAGCTGCTTGCGCCCGTCGGTAAAGGGTCGCAGCATGTTTTTTATTGAATTCAGAATAACAACGGAGCCACCATGTCAAGACTGCCCGGGGCGCTGAACAAGCTGCCTTTGCCCATCATCGGTTCGCCGCTCTTCATCATCAGCAACCCCAAGCTGGTCATCGCGCAGTGCAAGGCCGGCGTGGTGGGCGCCATGCCCGCGCTCAACGCACGGCCTGCATCGCAGCTCGATGAGTGGCTGGCCGAGATCACCGAGGCACTGGCAGCCCACAACAAGGCTAACCCCGACAAACCGGCCGCGCCTTTTGCCATCAACCAGATCGTGCACAAGTCCAACGACCGTCTGGAGCACGACATGGAAATGTGCGTGAAGTACAAGGTGCCCATCTATATCACCAGCCTGGGTGCACGCGAAGACATCAACGCTGCCGCCCACAGCTATGGCGGCGTGGTGCTGCACGACATCATCAACAACAAGTTCGCGCGCAAGGCAATTGAAAAGGGCGCCGACGGCCTGGTGGCCGTGGCGGCAGGCGCGGGCGGCCACGCGGGCGTCAAAAGCCCGTTCGCGCTGATCCAGGAAATCCGCCAGTGGTTTGACGGCCCACTTGCGCTGTCGGGCGCCATCTCTACCGGCGGCGCGGTGCTGGCCGCGCAGGCCATAGGCGCCGACTTCGCCTACATCGGTTCGGCCTTCATCGCCACGGACGAAGCGCGCGCAGCCGACGCCTACAAGCAGGCCATCGTTGACGGAAATTCCGACGACATCGTTTACAGCAGCCTCTTCACCGGTGTGCACGGCAACTACCTCGCGCCGTCGATTCGCGCAGCCGGCATGGACCCTGAGAACCTTCCCGAAGGCGACGTCAAGACCATGAACTTTGGCGGCGGCGAAGGCAGCAAGTCCAAGGCCTGGAAAGACATCTGGGGCTGCGGCCAGGGCATTGGGTCTGTCAGCAAGGTCCAAAGCGCCGCGGCCTTTGTGGACCAGCTCAGGCGCGAGTACGAGCTGGCACGCCAACGGGTCTGCGCTTAAGCGTCATCGGTACCCAGAGCAGCGCTGCGCCTGAAACCCCCGCCTTGACCACCGCAACCCGACGCTTTCCGGGCATGGATGCCCTCAAAGGGCTGGCCTGCATCCTGATCGTTTTGCATCACCTGGCCTTTTATGGCCCGATGTCGGACGTGGTGCACCCGTTTGCACCGGCCCTGATGGACTGGCTTTACGACTACGGCCGCATGGCCGTGCAGGTGTTCCTCGTCGTGAGTGGTTTTCTGGCGGCGGCCTCGCTTGCGCCGCAAGGTGTGGCCGTGTTCGGTGCACCTGGCTCCCTGATTTTTCGCCGCTACTGGCGGCTCGCCAAACCCTATCTTGTGGCGCTGGCCGTGAGCATGCTCGTGGCTGCACTGGTCAGGCCCTGGTTCGCGCATCATTCTGTGCCGGATGCTCCCACGGTGCACCAGCTGCTGGCCCATGTCCTGCTGCTGCAGGACCTGCTCGGGCAGGACGCGCTTTCTGCTGGTGTCTGGTACGTGGCCATCGACTTCCAGCTCTACGCCACGGCAGTTCTCATTTTTGCCTTTGCCCGACGGTTCCAGTTTCAGCCACACAACGGCGACGCAACACACACCACTTCGGTTTCCGCCCCACTCGGCGTGAGCCTGATCCTGTTGGGCGCCTTGGCCTCGCTGCTGTTTTTCAACCGCCTGCCGGCCTTTGATATCACCGCCCTCTATTTCTGTGGCTCCTATGCCCTGGGCATGCTGGCCTTCTGGACCGCAAACCGTCTCGGCGCGCGGCGCAGCTTCTGGCTCGTGACCCTGGCGGTCATGGGCGGGTTGGCCCTTGCGCTGGACTTCAGGGGGCGCCTGGTGGTGGCGCTCGTTACCGCCTTCGGCCTGGTGGGGCTGGCGGTGCTGCAGCCACAGGCCTGGCCGGTGCGGTGGTTGCAGCAACGCCGGCTAGTGCAGTTGGGCCGCATGTCCTACTCCGTGTTCCTCATCCACTTTCCGGTGTGCCTGCTGGTCAATGCCATCGTGAGCCATTTCTGGCCCACGCAACTTGCGGCAAACGTGCTGGGCCTGTTGTCGGCGTTCCTGCTGTCGCTGCTGGCGGGTTGGGTGCTGTACCAGTCGGTGGAATCTCGGCCGATTCCTTTGCAGCCGCGCTGGCTGAGCCGCTTTTATTTGCGTTAAAAAGCAGCTTTTCGCCTTTCTGGACGGGCGCAAGCAGCTATTGAATTAATAGCATTCAACCGGAGCCGGGCTCACCGCCTGAACATCTCCAGCTTCAATGCCGCAGGCTCGCCCAGCCATGAGGCATGCGTGGTGTGGTCGGCCAGGTCGTCACCGGTCAGCCCGTGCACAAACACATCCAGCCCGTCACGATGTTCTTCGAGCCAGGGAATGACGCTGCCGAACGCCGCACGGTCAAATGCCAACTGGCAACTCCAGCGCGGGTGCGGCCCCACCTCTCGTTCATGCACCCGCCCCACGGCAATCCCGAAAAGTGCACCGGCCTTTTCGCACAAGGCGCGTGCCTGCTCAACGGTGCCGGGCCCGAAATACACGTGGGCGTGGTAGCGGGCATAAAGGTTTTCAGGTCGCTGGATCATGGTGGAGCGGAAGGGGAGGAGAGGGAAGGAAAAATGAAAATGGGGCGTATCAATCACGCATTGCACGAGGCCTCAGGAATCCTCCAGAAACGTCAGGGTTGGTAGCGGTACATCGGGGTTTTCTTCGCGGGCTTTTGCATGCGTCTGCTTCATGCGCTGCTGACAATGCGCCAGGTCTTTCACCTGAAACAGAAAAAACACCTCGGCAGCGTCTTCCGCGTTTTGCCAGAGGTGCTCCAGGTGCATGCCTTGCTTCGCATGTTCATCCGCGTCTTTTTCCAGCTGCTGTTTAACAGCGGCAAGCGGCGCGCCGGTGAGTTTTGCCAGTACGTGTGCCATGGGGGCCTCCTGCTTTAAACCCATTATTGCGGGCATTGCTGCAAGCATTTGCAAAAGGGTTTTTGTTTGAATATACTGTATTTACATACAGTATCCGTCGTTGACCTCGATAGATGCTGCGACCTCAACCATTCCTTTCATGTCCGACGCCATCATCCCCATCCATGCCATCAAGGGCCGGGGCACTGCCACGCGCATGCCGCACCGTTTTGAAAAAGACGTGCGCGATGCCTGGGATGACGGCTGGGGAACGCTGGAAGAGAGCCAGGCGGGCGATGTGCCACGCCTGGAAACCGAGGTCACGTTTGAAACCGCGCGCAGCGCCATCAGCAAAAACGATTCGCCCGACATTCATTTTGATTATTCGGTCAACCCTTACCGCGGCTGCGAACACGGTTGCGTGTACTGCTATGCGCGGCCCACGCACAGCTACCTCAATCTTTCGCCGGGCCTGGATTTTGAAACCCGGCTCGTTGTCAAGCGCAATATTGTCGAGGTGCTGCGCGCCGACCTGGGCAAGCGCAGCTACGTTCCCAAGCTGATCAATATTGGTTCTGCCACAGACTGCTATCAGCCCATTGAACGCGAGCTCAAGTTGACGCGCAGCGTCATCGAACTGATGCAGGAAGTGGGGCAACCCTTTTCCCTGGTCACCAAGTCCAGCGGCGTCGAGCGCGATCTTGATTTGATTGGCTCCATGGCAGACCGCAAACTGGCGGCCGTCTACGTGACCATCACCACACTCGACGGCGAGGTTGCGCGCAAGCTGGAACCCCGGGCGGCGGCGCCGTACCGCCGCTTGCGCATTATTCGCACACTCGCAGAGCGCGGTGTGCCGGTTGGCGTAAGCCTGGCGCCGCACATCCCGTTTGTGACGGAAGACCTTGAACAGGTGCTGGAAGCTGCCTGGGAAGCGGGCGCCCGATCAGCGTTCTACCACGTCATACGGCTGCCCTGGGAGGTCGCGCCCATCTTCAAGGAGTGGCTGGGCTTGCATTACCCGCAGCGCGCAGCGCGCATCATGGCGCATATTCACGAGATGCGCGGCGGCAAGGACTACGACAGTGATTTCGCCACACGGATGAAAGGTTCGGGCCTGTGGTCCGACCTGGTTCGCCAGCGTTTCCAGAAAGCCACCAGCCGGCTGGGTTTTAACCGCGAGCGCGTAGAGCTGGACTTGACGCAGTTCCGGCCACCGGGAGCGGTGGGGCAGGGCAGCCTTTTTTGACTGTTTTGAAATAGCGTGCCGTTCACGCCGGCTATTCATCGAGGGCTATAGTTCAAAAGCGAATGTGCGTTTGACCGGCCCCCGCCCGGCGTGGCACGCATTCGGCACCTTATACCGCTTGAAATAACAGGAGTTCATCTTGGCGCTTGACTGGAAATATTCATCGGAAGGCATGGCCGCTGCGGACTGGGAAGAGCTTTCGAATCTTTACCGCATTGCTCCTTTGGGTGACAAGAAGCCAGCCGACCTCCAGGTCGTCTTCTCCAACAGCATGTTCAAGTGCTTTGTGTATGAGGGCAGCAGGCTGATTGCCGCCGGCCGTGCGGTAGCAGATGGCAGGGACTGCTCTTACATCTGCGACATCGCAGTGGCGCCGGACCGGCAGGGATCAGGCATGGGCAAAGACATGGTGGCGGCGCTGGTGAAGCTTTCCAGTGGCCACAAAAAAATCATCCTGTATGCGGTCGCCGGCAAGGAACCGTTTTACCGCAAGCTGGGCTTTCGGCGCATGCTGACCGCTATGGCGATTTTTGCGAATACCGGGCAGGCGATTCAGAGTGGTTTGATCAGCGACACCTGATTCTGGTGACCGGTGCTTCGCTAGCGCAGATAGCTGCGGTTGAGGCGCACTTCGAGCTTCTTCTGCAGCGTTTCAAACGAGGCACTCATCGCCCAGTAAATGCCCGCCGCCGCCAGGTACAGCGGAAAGGGCTGAAAGGTCGTGGCAATCACTTCCTTGGTCGCCAGCATCAGCTCGCCCACGGCAATCACCGAGACCAGCGAGGTGTCCTTGATCAGGCTGATCAGGCTATTCGACAGGCTGGGCACTGCCAGGCGCAGGGCCTGCGGGCCGATCACATAGCGCAGCGTTTGCGCTTGCGTCAGGCCCAGGCTGCGGGCTGCATTCCATTGGCCGTGTTCCACACCGTTGATCGCGCCGCGGATGGTTTCCGACAGGTAGGCTCCCACATTCAGGCTCAGGCCCAGGATGCCCGCGCTGATCGGGTCGAACTGGATGCCGATGCTGGGCAGGCCGAAGTAAATGACAAAGAGCTGCACCAGCAGCGGCGTGCCGCGCATGCAGCTGACATACAGCGTTGCCAGCTGCGAAAGTACCGGCACCTTGGCCAGCCGCGTGACGGCTACCACGGTGCCGATGATGGCGCCGAAGAAAACAGACGCCACCGCCAGCAGCAGCGTCCATGCCGCGCCCTTGAGCATCAGCGGCAAAGCGTCGCGCAGCAACTGGGTCAAGCCTGTCAGGTCCATATAGGTCTCCACAAATAAAAACCCCGGCGCAGAGCCGGGGTTGTTTCAGGCGCCGGCCCAGAAAAGGCGGCGCGCGGCTGATCGGATATTACTTCGCTTGTGCCGTTTATTTGGCAACAGGCGGCTTGCTCACATCGCGGTCAAACCACTTGGTGGAGATCTTCGCGAAGCTGCCGTCGGCTTGCAGGTCTGCCAGCGCCTTGTCGATGGCGGCCTTGAACTTCGGGTTGTTTTTCACAAAAGGAATGCCGGATTTTTCAAGGTCACCCACGGGCGCACCGGGCTTGAGCGGCAGCTTGGTCTGCTTGACGATGTAGGGGATGAGCAGGCTGTCGTTGAGCGCGGCGTCGATGCGGCCCAGTGCCAGATCCTGCAAATACTCTTGCGCGCCGGGATAGGTCTTCACGTCGATGCCGCCTACCTTTTTGGCGATGTCGGAGTAGTTGGTGCCCTGGCCCAGGCCGAGCTTGTGGCCCTTGAGGTCGGCCAGCGTCTTGAACTCGCGCTTTTCGTCCTTGCGGATGATCAGCTGCGGGGCGGAGATGGTGTAGGGCTCGGAGAAGTCAAAGGTCTCCTTGCGCTTGTCGGTGATGCCCACCTGGTTGATCACCACGTCGTACTTGCCGGCCTGAAGGCCTGCCAGGATGGCACTCCATTCGCTGGTGGAAAACTCGGCTTTCACGCCCAGCTTTTGCGCCAGGGCATTGGCCAGTTCCACTTCAAATCCGGCGAGCTGGCCGCCCTCTTTGTAGTTGAAGGGCGGGTAGGTGCCTTCGAGCGCTACTTTGAGTGTGCCGCGCTGTTTGACGGTGTCGAGCAGGTCGGCGGCGCTGGCGCTGAGTGCGAGCGTCAGAAGCAGTGTGGAAGCGACGGTGGAGGCGACAGCCTTGCGAATATTCATATTCAACCCTTGCATAAGAGAATTGTTATTGAGATGAAAATTGAATATTAAATCTGCCGCCACTTTGGTGCATGCAAGGCGCCAAAAGCCCTACGGCGAATCCGGATGCTTCGCGGACACTGAGCGCGGACTCAGGGCTTGGCGCAGTGCGCGTAGATGTCGAGCGCGGGCTTGTAGACGCTGGTCTGCACATTCATCAGGCCGAGCACCGAGTGAAAGTAGTTGTCGTGGCTCACCGGCGCGTCCAGCTGCTGCTTTAGGCATGCGGTGGTCAGCTTGGTGCGCTGTTCGAACCCGGGTGAGAGCCAGGTGATCCACGGCACGCGCTTTTGCACTTCAGGTGCGATGCCGTAGGGCATGCCGTGCAGGTAGAGGTTGTTTTCGCCCAGCGACTCGCCGTGGTCGGCCAGGTAGAGCAGGGCGGGCGCGCTGCGCGCTTCTTGCGCCTTGAGCCACTGGATGGAAGACGCCAGCAATTTGTCGGTGTAGACAATGCTGTTGTCGTACGCATTGAGCAGGCCTTCGCGGCTGCAGCTTTGCAGCGCGTTGTCGGTGCACTCGGGCAGGAATTTTTTGACGGCTTGCGGCGAGCGCTTGTAATACGCCGGGCCGTGGCCGCCCATCTGGTGCATCACGACCACCACGCCTTTGGCGCGGCGCTCGGCCGGCAGCGCGGCAATGCGTTCGTCAATGCCGTGCAGCATCACTTCGTCAAAACATTCGCCGCTGTCACACAGGGCCGGTACTTTGAGCTGTACTGTGTTCACGTTGGGCACGCGGTCACACACGCCCTTGCAGCCCGACTGATTGTCGATCCACAGCACGGCCAGGCCCGCGCGCTGCAGCACGTCCAGCATGCCTTCGTAGTTGGCGGGCCGCGAGTCATAGGCTTCGCGCCCGAAATTGGAAAACATGCAAGGCACGGAGGCTGCCGTGCTGGTGCCGCACGACCACGCGTTGCGCAGGCTCACGACGTTCTCATTTGCCAGCAGCGGGTTGGTGGGCCGGCCGTAGCCGTTGAGCGAAAAGTTGGCGCTGCGCGCCGTCTCGCCCAGGACCAGCAGCAACAGCGGCGGTTTGGTTTGCGCTGCATAGCTTGTCCCGAGTTTGGCGTCTTCACCCAGGGGCAACACGATGGATTCATCACGCTGGAACGGTTTTGCCGCGATGGAGCCCAGCGCGTAGAAGGAGTTGAGCGGGTTGATCATGTAGCGCACATGCGTGTAGTTGCGCATGACGGAGGCAATGCTCTGGAAAAACAGGAACACCACTAACACCAGCAGCACGCACGCTCCGGTCAGCGTGGCTGCGTTGGTGAGCACCTGCCGCATGGCGCCCGCACACCTGATTTTTTGGCGCCACAGGACAATCATCGGCAAAACAGCCAGCACCATCACCGTGGCAATCAGTCGCCAGTTCAGCAGGTCGCGTGTTTCGCGCACATCAGTCTGCAGCGTGTTGATCATCATGGTCTTGTCGATGACCACGCCATAAGTCACCATGAAATAGGCACCGAAAGCGGCCGACAGCAGAAAGACCGTGATGGCGGGCTTGAGCGTCCAGCGCCAGGCCAGCACGCTGAGCAGCGCGGTGGTCGCCAGCGCAATCACCAGCGCCAAGGCGATGCTTATGACCACCGCCTGGCTCCCGGTAAGGCCCGGCAGGCGGGCCAGCTCGCGCCACAAGGCCACATTGCATGCCGTGGCAATCCAGAGGCTTGCAATGACCACCAGCCACAACGGCCGCATGCCGGCGTCTTGCCGCACAGTGGTCAGGGGGGCGGGCCGCGATGTGGAGGATGCGGAAGGGGAGGGGCGCAGCGGCATAGCGCTGGATTGTATTGGGGCGGCCTTAATGCAGGCTTAAGGCAGCCTCACAGTCTTCAATCAAGCGGCCACGGCCGCGGCCAGACCCAGCTGCCGCGCATGGTGCCGCAGGTGTTCGGCCATGAAGGTTGCGATGAAGTAGTAGCCGTGGTCATAACCTGCATGGCGATGCAACGCCAGCGGCTGGCCCGCTTTGGCGCAGGCGGCTTCAAAGAGCTCGGGGTACAACTGCTCGGCGAGGAATTTGTCGTCCAGCCCCTGGTCTATGCGTATGCCGCCCGGGTAGGGCGCTGCGGGCATCAGGTTCATCAAGGCGGTGGCGTCATGTTCAACCCAGTTTGATTCATCGCTGCCGAGATAGCCGGTGAAGGCCTTTCGTCCCCATGGGCATTGGCTGGGCGCGCAGATGGGTGCAAACGCCGAGACGGAGTTGAAAAGATCAGGATGCCGGAGTGCCAGCGTCAACGCGCCATGGCCGCCCATCGAGTGGCCGAAGATGCCGATGCGGCCTGCGTTAATCGGCAGGGCGCCTGTCAGCAGCGGCAGCAGCTCCGCCGTGATGTAGCTTTCCATGCGGTAGTGCTGTGACCACGGCGCCTGTGTTGCGTCAAGGTAAAAGCCCGCGCCCCTGCCGAAGTCCCAACTGTCGGTTTCGCCCGGAATTCTCGCGCCACGCGGGCTGGTGTCGGGCGCAATAAGCGCCAGGCCCAGTTCTGCTGCCAGGCGCTGCGCACCGGCTTTGATCATGAAGGTTTCTTCGTTGCAGGTGAGGCCCGCGAGGTAGATCAGTGCCGGCACCTTCTCCCCAGCCATGGCTTGCGGCGGCAGGAACACCGAGAACTTCATCGGCAAGCCGACCTCGCGCGAGTCATGCTGGTAGAAGTGCTGCAAGCCGCCGAAGCAGCCGTGTTCGCTGAGGAGTTCAAGGGTTGTTGCCATGTGAGGTATTCCAATTCAGCCGAGTCACCAGGTCTTTACCAGCATGAGCCGTGGAACCGGCTTTGCCGGGCCACAGGCGGGCGCCCCCTGAGGGGGCAGAGAGCTACACGCAGTGAGCGAACGTGGGGGCTAGTAAAGAACAACACCACGAATGGATTCACCGCTTTTCATTAGATCGAAACCCTTGTTGATGTCTTCGAGCGGCATGGTGTGCGTGATCAGGTCATCGATATTGATCTTGCCTTCCATGTACCAGTCGACGATTTTGGGTACATCAGTGCGGCCGCGCGCCCCGCCGAAGGCCGAGCCTTCCCATCTGCGGCCGGTTACCAGCTGGAAGGGGCGGGTGCTGATCTCGGCGCCGGCTTCGGCCACGCCGATGATGATGCTGCGGCCCCAGCCCTTGTGTGTGCATTCCAGCGCCTGGCGCATCACCTTGGTGTTGCCTATGCATTCAAAGCTGTAGTCGGCGCCGCCGTCGGTGAGTTGCACGATGGCGTCGACGACGTTTTCGGTGTCCTTGGGGTTGATGAAATGCGTCATGCCGAACTTGCGCGCCATCTCCTGCCGTGCGGGATTGATGTCGACGCCGATGATCTTGTCGGCGCCCACCATCTTCGCGCCCTGAATCACATTGAGGCCAATGCCGCCCAGGCCGAACACCACGACGTTGGCGCCAGCCTCGACCTTGGCGGTAAAGAGCACCGCGCCAATGCCGGTGGTCACACCGCAGCCGATGTAGCAGACCTTGTCAAAGGGTGCGTCTTCGCGGATTTTGGCCAGCGAGATTTCGGGCGCGACGGTGTAGTTGCTGAACGTGCTGGTGCCCATGTAGTGAAAGATGGGTTTGCCGTCCAGGCTGAAGCGGCTGGTGGCGTCGGGCATCAGGCCTTTGCCTTGCGTGCCGCGAATCAGCTGGCACAGGTTGGTTTTGCGCGAGAGGCAGAATTTGCACTGCCGGCATTCGGGCGTGTAGAGCGGGATGACGTGGTCGCCTTTTTTGAGCGTCGTCACACCGGGGCCGACGTCGACCACGATGCCTGCGCCCTCATGGCCCAGGATGGCGGGGAAGATGCCTTCCGGGTCGGCGCCCGAAAGCGTGTAGTAATCGGTGTGGCAGATGCCGGTGGCCTTGATTTCCACCAGTACTTCACCGAACTTCGGGCCTTGAAGGTCCACGGTTTCAATAGTCAGTGGCTGGCCTGATTTCCAGGCGACGGCGGCTTTGGTTTTCATGGTGTGTTGGCTTGCGCTTGAAGTGGGTGGGGGGTGAGGTTCAGTGCGTAGGTCACTATAAGCCAGTCACCGTCGCTGAGTCTCTCCTGAAGCCGTATCTTCATGGGCCCGATGTTTCATTTTGAGAAAAGCTGGGCTCGTACCCCGGACTGTGTAGCCGGCCCTACGGATGGAATATGCCGCGCATCGTGGGAGCAGAGCCTGCATGGCCTTCTCTATAAGTGAAAAAGCTGCCTGGCCCATTAAATATGGGCGCAAGCAGCTATTAATTTCATAGCATTGAGGTCTGGCGGGTGAGACCCGCTACGCCTTGCTCAGCGGCCGGCTTCTTTCAGGTACTGCGTCCGGGCAGCGATGGCAGTGTCAGTGAAGTCGGTGAACACGCCGTCCACGCCGGTGCGGTAAAACGCCAGGTATTCGGAGTTGGGGTCGCCCTGGTAATCGGTGGCCAGGCGGCGGGACTCGTTGCGAAAGGTGAAGGGGTGCACAAAGAGGCCCGCCCTGTGCGCGTCGGCGACCAGGCTGGTGGCTGGCTGCGAGGTGGAGTCCGCGTCGTTGAGCTTGCCATCACGGTTGATGTCGACCTGCTTGCCGTCGGCGCCGAAGGTGCCCTGGGTGCTGATGATGTAGCGCTTCCAGGGGCCGATGCCGTCTGCGTAGGTCTTGATCTCGGCCAGGCCTGCGGGCGTGACCATGGCGCTGAAGAAACGCTTGTCGCCGGCCTTGGTCCAGTCGTAAGGGCGATCGCTTGGCACGGCAAAGGTCACGCGGCCGGTTTTCGGGTCAATGCCGTCGCCATCGACGAGCTGGATCAGTTTCGTATTGAGGCCCTTGCTCTTCATGTACTTCAGGCTGCCGGGTTCAAACGATTGCACGTAGATGGGCGCGGTCTTGCTGTTCCATCCGGCGGCGTTGATGATGGCGATCAGCTTGTCTTCCATCGGCAAGCCGAGTTCACGGAAGTAGGTCGGGTTCTTGGTCTCTGGGTAAATTGCAATTGTGCGGCCGGTTTTTGCGGACTGGGCCTTGGCCATGTCGATCACTTCCTGGAGGGTCGGGATCTTGTATTGGCCGTTGAACTGCTGCGGGCGCTCGGCGTCGGTCGAGATCGCGCCCAGGGTGCGAATCTCGGCCAGCGTGAAGTCGTTGCTGAACCAGCCGGTCTGCGTTTCGCCGTCGACCTGGATGGTCTTTTTGCGCGAGGCGAACTCCGGGTGTTTGGCCACGTCGGTGCTGATCGCCAGGTTGGGGTCGTGACGGGTGACCAGCATGCCATCCTTCGTCACGACCAGGTCCATCTCGATCACGTCGGCGCCGAGTTCGATCGCCCGCACATAGGCTTCCATCGTTTCTTCCGGCACATAACCCGAAGCGCCGCGGTGGGCGATGACCAATGGCGCCTTGCCGTCAAGGGTGGGCAGGCCTGCTTGTGATGTCGTGCCTGAGGAGGAGCAGGCGGCGAGCAGTACGCTGCTGCAGATAAGGGAGAGCAAGCTGCCTTGTTTCACGGCCTGGCGGGTCGATACGGTCATGGGTGATTTCCGGAGTTAAAGGGCTGATCGTATGTGTCTGATCACGACAGGCGTGTGACAGTGTGTAGCGCCCGGCCATAAAAAATGCCGGAGCAGGTCCGGCATTTTCATGGAGCAGGATCAGGCGCTGAAGAAGCTCTTGAGCTTGTCTGCCCAGCCTTCTTCGCTGGGTGAATGCTTGGCACCGCCTTTTTTTAGCGACTCGTCCAGTTCCTTGAGCAACTTGCGCTGGTGCTCGGTCAGCTTGACCGGCGTCTCGACGGTGATGTGGCAATACAGGTCACCCGGGTAGCTGGAGCGCACGCCCTTGATTCCCTTGCCGCGCAGGCGGAACTGCTTGCTCGCCTGGGTGCCTTCGGGAATGTCGATGGCCGCTTTGCCGGCGAGTGTCGGCACTTCAATTTCGCCGCCCAGTGCGGCGGTGGTGAAACTGATGGGCACGGCGCAGTGCAGGTCGTCGCCGTCGCGCTCGAAGATGTCGTGCTTCTTCAGGCGGATCTCGATATAGAGGTCGCCAGGCGGGCCGCCGTTGGTACCGGGCTCGCCGTTGCCCGTCGAGCGGATACGCATGCCGTCGTCGATGCCCGCGGGAATCTTGACTTCGAGTGTCTTGTTATTCTTGGTCTTGCCCACGCCGTGGCAGGTCACGCAAGGTTCGGGAATCAGCTTGCCAGTGCCTTTGCACTGGGGGCAGGTTTGCTGCACGCTGAAGAAACCCTGGCGCATTTGCACCACGCCGTGGCCATGGCAGGTGGTGCAGGTCACTACCTTGGTGCCGGGCTTGGCGCCGCTGCCGTGGCAGGTATTGCAGTCGTCCCAGCTGGGAATGCGAATCTGTGCGTCCTTGCCATTAGCGGCTTCTTCGAGCGTGACTTCCATGGCGTAGCTCAAGTCGCCGCCACGGTAAACCTGCCGGCCGCCGCCGCCGCGCTGTGCCCCGCCGCGCTGGCCGCCGAAGACGTCGCCGAAGATATCGCCAAAGGCCTCGGCAAAGCCTCCAAAGCCTTCTGCTCCGGGGCCGCCGCGCATGTTGGGGTCTACGCCGGCGTGGCCGTACTGGTCATAGGCCGCGCGCTTGTTCTCGTCGGAAAGCATCTCGTAGGCCTCTTTGGCCTCCTTGAATTTTTCCTCAGCAACCTTGGATGCATCCCCCTGGTTGCGGTCGGGGTGGTGCTTCATCGCGAGTTTGCGATACGCCTTTTTGATGTCTTCATCACTGGCGTTTTTGGGAACGCCCAGTGTGTCGTAATAGTCTTTTTTTGTGGCCATGGCGGGTCAGTCAGGAGTCGTTGTTATGAAGGCCGGCTTGCCGGCAAGCAGTGCAGGACGCGGGGCGGGAAACGCAAAAGCGGAAATCCCGGATCGCTCCAGGTTTTCCGCCTTTGCCGTCTGCCTTTGCATGCAGTTATCGCGCCAATGCAGGGGTGCTTTGTAAAAAGCGTTTAGCCCTTTTTGACTTCCTTGACCTCGGCGTCCACGACATTGTCGTCTGCCGGCTTGGCTTCTGCCTGCGCTGCGCCCGCTGCGCCTGCGTCACCACCGGCTGCCGCCTGCGATGCCTGCATGTCGGCGTACATTTTTTCGCCGAGCTTCTGGCTGGCTTCCATCAGGGCCGTGTTCTTGGCGTCGATGGCGGCCTTGTCGTCGCCAGTGAGCGCTTCTTCCATGTCCTTGATGGCGGCTTCAATCTTTTCCTTCTCGCCGGCTTCGAGCTTGTCGCCGTACTCGCCGAGAGATTTCTTCACGCTGTGCACCATGGCCTCGGCGTTGTTCTTGGCGGTAACGAACTCGACTTTTTTCTTGTCTTCTTCGGCGTTCAGCTCGGCGTCTTTCACCATCTGCTGAATTTCGGCCTCAGACAAACCGGAATTGGCCTTGATGGTGATCTTGTTTTCCTTGCCGGTGCCCTTGTCTTTGGCTCCGACGTGCAGGATGCCGTTGGCGTCGATGTCAAAAGACACTTCAATTTGCGGCGTGCCGCGCGCTGCCGGCGGAATGCCTTCAAGGTTGAACTCGCCCAGCGCCTTGTTGCCCGAGGCGATTTCGCGCTCGCCCTGGAACACCTTGATCGTCACGGCCGGCTGGTTGTCTTCAGCGGTCGAGAAGGTCTGTGCGAACTTGGTCGGGATGGTCGTGTTCTTCTTGATCATCTTGGTCATCACGCCGCCCATGGTTTCGATACCGAGGGACAGCGGAGTCACGTCGAGCAGCAGCACGTCGGTGCGGTCGCCTGAGAGCACCTGGCCTTGAATCGCGGCGCCCACGGCAACGGCTTCGTCAGGGTTCACGTCCTTGCGGGGTTCCTTGCCGAAGAGCTCTTTGACTTTTTCCTGCACCTTGGGCATGCGGGTCTGGCCGCCGACCAGAATCACGTCATGGATGTCGGCCGCGCTGACGCCAGCGTCCTTCATGGCGATGCGGCAAGGTGCAATCGTGCGCTCGATCAGTTCGTCAACCAGGCTTTCGAGCTTGGCGCGGGTCAGCTTGACCAGCAAATGCTTGGGGCCGGTGGCGGGATCGTGTGCAATGTAGGGAATGTTGACTTCGGTGGCCGGGCTGTTGGACAGTTCGATCTTGGCCTTTTCTGCCGAGTCTTTCAGGCGCTGCAGGGCCACGACATCTTTGGACAGGTCGATGCCGCTGTCTTTCTTGAACTCGGCCACGATGTAGTCGATGACGCGCTGGTCGAAGTCTTCGCCGCCCAGGAAGGTGTCGCCGTTGGTGGACAGCACTTCAAACTGCTTCTCACCGTCGACATCGGCGATCTCGATGATGGAGATGTCGAAGGTGCCGCCGCCCAGGTCATACACGGCGATCTTGCGGTCGCCCTTTTCCTGCTTGTCCAGGCCGAAGGCGAGAGCCGCTGCGGTGGGTTCGTTGATGATCCGCTTGACTTCAAGGCCGGCAATGCGGCCGGCGTCTTTGGTGGCCTGGCGCTGTGCGTCGTTGAAGTACGCAGGCACGGTGATCACGGCCTCGGTAACGGGCTCGCCGAGATAGTCTTCGGCAGTTTTTTTCATCTTGCGCAGGATGTCGGCAGACACTTGCTGGGCCGACAGCTTCTTGCCGCGCACTTCCACCCAGGCGTCGCCGTTGTCGGCGGCCACGATGGCGTAAGGCATCAGCGCGATGTCCTTCTGGACTTCTTTTTCGCTGAACTTGCGGCCGATCAAACGCTTGACGGCGTACAGGGTGTTCTTGGGGTTGGTCACGGCCTGGCGCTTGGCCGATGCGCCGACCAGCACTTCACCGTCTTCCTGGTAGGCGACGATGGAAGGGGTGGTGCGCACGCCTTCCGAGTTTTCGATCACGCGGGGCGTATTGCCCTCCATGACGGACACGCAGCTGTTGGTGGTGCCGAGGTCAATGCCGATGATTCTTCCCATGATGATTTACTCCTGCTTTTTTGATTCGTTAAAGATTGAGGGTGGGGTGGCCGGGGCGTTTGAGGCCGCAGCCGCTGTGTGGATTAACTATGTTGATAACTTGTGGGTAAGCTGTGTGGCTTCAAGGGGTTCAACAAGTTTTTTAAGCGGTTTTTACTTGGGGGCGGCCACCGTGACGAGGGCGGGGCGCAGCACGCGCTCGGCGATCAAGTAGCCCTTTTGCAGCACGTTGACCACGGTGTTGGCTTCCTGGTCGGCGGGCACCATGCTGATAGCCTGGTGCTGGGTCGGATCGAATTTGGTGCCAGGAGCCGGGTCGATGGCGACCACCTTGTTGCGCTCAAGTGCACTTTTCAGCTGCTTGAGCGTGGCTTCGGCGCCTTCACGGATCTGCTCAGGCGTGACGTCCTTGATCGCCAGCCCGGCTTCCAGGCTGTCTGCCACAGGCAGCAGGCTTTCGGCAAAGCTTTCCAGGGCAAATTTACGGGCCTTGGCGACTTCTTCGTCTGCACGGCGGCGGGCGTTTTCGGTCTCGGCCTTGGCGCGCAGGTAGCTGTCGGCCAGCTCGGTGTTCTTGGCCTGCAGCGTGGCGACTTCGGCTTGCGCGACCGTCAGCGCGTCAAACTCGTTGGCGGCCTGCGCCGCTTCCAGTTCTTCAGGGCTGGGCTCACCGCTAAGTGGTTGATTTTGTTCGGGTTGTGTATTGTCAGACATGCTCGAAAACAGGGTTGAAGCTGGTAATGTTTCCAGCTGGGGATGGCAAAGCCCTTTTCAAGACAGGGGCTTCGTTTTTGGTTCAGATAGTTTGGCTGCGGGGTGCGCGGCCTGGGTGTCCAGGGCTCTGTCGTTCCTGTGCGGCCCGATGTGCCCCAGCTGTAGAAACTGGTTCGTGGCCTGAATTGTAGTGGCTTGCCACCCGTTCCCCGGCCGGCAAGGCTGGTTCTGGCTGTCTACGGGATGGTGCCGGCTTGCAGGCCTGTGCTATGTTATTGATAGCTACCGGGGCACATTTTTATTGGGCTGAAAGGCTAAATCGTCGAGATTTCAGGTGCAGACGGCAAAAACCGCTTCAAGGCACTGCCGGTTTCTGCATGCGCATCATGAGTTCGCGCTTGTTGTCACGGCTGCGGTGGGCATGTTCGCGCATCAGGGCTTCGGCACGCGCCCCTTCCCCGGCCAGCAGTGCGGCCAGCACGTCTTCATGGTCGGTTTGTGCGCGCTGGATGAACCCGTATTCGAGCAGGGGCAGGGCGCCGTTCAGGCTGAGCGCACCGGCGCCGGCCATCGGTGTTTTGCTGACGTGGGCCAGTGCGGAGGCGAGTGTGCTGTTGCCGGCGGCGCGCACCAGCGCGTCGTGAAAGCGCGCGTTCATGGGGACCCAGTGTGCCGCGTCAATCACATGGCCGGCAGCCTGCGCTTGCTCCAGCAGCAGCCTGCCTTCTTCGACGCAGGCCTGCAGGGCCTCCCGGGTTTCGGGCGTGATGCCGCGCTCGGCGGCCTGCCTGGCTGCCATGCCTTCCAGCACGCCCCGCACGTCGACTGCATTGGCGATTTCGTCAACGCTGAACTGCCTGACGCGAAAGCCGCGTGTCGGCAGGCGTTCCAGCAAGCCTTCCTTTTCCAGCTCGCCGAGCGCAATACGGATTGGTGTGCGCGAAACCGCCAATTGGGCGGACAGCTCAAGCTCCACCATGCGTTCGCCCGGGGCCGCCTGGCCGCTGAGGATTCTTTGCCTCAATGTTTGCGTGGTGTAGTCAATCTGGGAAGACATAAACGGCAGGGGTTGATAGCGGTTGGCTGAGCGAAAGGATTATTGCATGCAGTATTTCAATTTATTAGGGTTTATAAGGTTAATCAAGCATCTATTGCGTGCAATAAAATAAGATGACTAAGAATTTTGAGCTGGATGGCGCATGAACAAGCATGAACATCAACCTGCCGCCAGCGTTGCGGCCAATAGCCCCCAGGAGACACCATGAATCTACTTCGCCTCCATTCCTTGCGACGGCTTGCCCGAACGGCAACGCGGCTGGCAGCGGCTTATGCTACTTCGCTGGTGCTTGTCTTCACAGGCTTGTGCGTTGCGCACGCCCAGCCGGCTGCAAGTTATCCCAGCAAGCCCATCAAGCTGATCGTTCCTTTTCCTGCGGGCGGTGGTGGTGACACGCTGGCCCGGCTGGTCATGCAGCGGGCAGCGAAGGAACTGGGCCAGCCCGTCGTGGTGGAAAACCTGGGCGGCGCCGGCGGAAACGTGGGCAGTGCAACAGCAGCCAAGGCGCTGGCCGATGGCTACACCCTGCTGTACGGAACCAATGGCACGCATGCCATCAACCACGCGATCTACAAGTCACCCGGCTTCAACCCGTCTCGCGACTTCGAGCCCGTGACCCAGCTCACCCGCATCGCCGCCATGGTGGTGGTGCGGCCCACGCTGCAAGTCAACTCCATGGCCGAGCTCACCAAACTGCTCAAGGCCAATCCGGGAAAATACACCTTTGGCTCCGCGGGCAACGGCACGACGTCCCACCTGGCCGGAGAAATCTACAAATCGCGCGCGGGCCTGGCGGTGGTGCACATACCTTACCGCGGCGGCGCACAGGCCATGACGGACCTGATGGGCGGGCAGGTCGACATGATGATCGAGGTCATGCCGAATGCCGCACCCCAGGCGAAAAGCGGACGTGTCAAACCATTGGCGGTGACGACAGCCACGCGCGTGGCGGGCTGGCCGGATCTACCCACCATCGCGGAGTCGGGCTTGCCCGGATTTGATGTGAGCGCGTGGGACGCGATTTTTGTTCCCGCCGGCACCCCCAGGCCCATCGTGAATCGCCTGAACGAAGCGATCCACAAAGCCCTGGCAGATCCGGAATTGCGCGCACAGCTGCAGTCGCGTGGTGCCGAGGTTGCGCCGGGCACCCCCGAGGAACTGGCCAGGCATATTGCCGGCAGCATGACCCTGTGGGGTGATGCGGTGAAACGTTCCGGCGCTGCGGTGGATTAGGGCGTCGGTAAGTGCGTGGATGAATACTGTTGATCGGTAAAACAGCGCAACAAAAAAGCGACCTTGAAGGTCGCTTTTTTTCGGGCCAGTCTGGCCGGGTAATTTACTTTTTCTTGGTCTGGCTGACAGCCCATTTGCCGGCAAACGCCTGCAGGTCGTTCAAGCGCTTGAGCAGGTCGGCGCCCAGCGTGGTGACCGTGTAGCCGTCGCTGCCATGGCCAAGCAGGCCGGCTGCGCGCAATTCCTTGATGCGGGTATTGAGGGTATTGGGAGTGATGCTGCCGATGCTGTCTTGCAGGAGGCGGAACGTCTGGGGATGGCCGTCTTTCAGGGCCCACAGCACGCGCAGTGCATAGCGTGCTTCCAGCAGTTCAAGCAATTGGCCTACCGCTGCATTTTCTTTGGCACTCATCAGGTTATCTCCTCGGGTCACAGTTTGGTCACAGGGGGTTGTTAAGCAGAAAGCTTGGGGCCAAATATAACGCAAATTGCTGACTGCTACGAGTTTTATAGCTGCCCATGCCCGCTGCGGTTGGACTACAGCCTGAAACTCTCTTGGAAAACCCTGATGTGCCAGGTGCCGCATTGGGCTTAAGGAACGCACCGGGTAGGCCCAGGCGCATCACTTCTACCTACATCACGGGGATCCGTGTTGCCGGATGAAGTGCTACAGCGCTGCCTGTTCTGGATGATTCCATGATCGCTTCAATCACCTGTTGCACCCCAAGTGCGGAGCGCCCCGTCACGGCGGGTGCGCATCCATTCTGGACAGAGCGAATGAAATCCTGCAGCACGGCGCGGTGAGCGGCATGGTCGAAGGCCATGGGATCGGCGCCACCGCCGGAGGCCTGGCGTGCACCGGCGGTCAGCGTCTTTCCGCTGGAAAAAACCGCCTGCATTTCACCGCCTTCCAGCGTCACGGTGCCCTGGGTGAAGTTGAGTTCAATGCGCTCGGGAAAACCGGGGTAGGCTGCAGTGGTGGCCTGAACCACAACGATTGCACCATTGTTGTAGTGCAGCAATGCGGCCGCCGTGTCTTCGCCCTCCATGCGATGCACTGCGCTGGTGCCAGCAACGCCTGTGATGCGCTCCGGCATGCCGATGAAGCTGAGCATCAGGTCGAGGGTATGAATGGCCTGCGTGATCAGCACGCCGCCGCCGTCCCGCGACAGGGTGCCGCGTCCGGGCTCATCGTAATAACTTTGCGGCCGCCACCACCGGATCGACGCGGCGGCGCTGACCAGCGGGCCCATGGCATCGTCACGCAGCAGTGCCGCCACGGCAAGGGCCGCGTCACGCATGCGGTGCTGCAGCATCACCGCCAGCATGACACCCGCAGTTTCGCAAGCCTCGACCAATGCATTGGCCCGGTTCAAATCAATTTCGAGCGGCTTTTCGACCAGCACATGCTTGCCTGCACGAGCAACCTGCTGAACAAGATCCAGATGGGTATTGGGCGGCGTGAGAACCAGCACGGCTGTCACGCTGGCGTCTTCCAGAATATCTTTCAGGCGCGTGGTCCTGCGCGCGCCTCGAGGCACTTCTACGGCAGCCAGCCGTTCGGTGTTTCGCGCATAAACCCAGGCGACGTCTGCTTCGCTGGCCAGGTCTTCAAGACTTCGGAAGTGAGGTGCAGAGCCCAGCCCTGCACCGATGACGGCGAGGCGCAGCCGCGCAGGGCTGGGTACGGACGGCATGTTCAGTCAAGCTTGACGTTGGCCGCTTTGATGACTTGCGCCCATTTCTCGACCTCGGATTTCTGGAAGGCGGAGACCTGCTCGATCGTCATGTTGGACGGTTGCATGCCCAGCCCTTTGAGGCGTTCCTGCATCTCGGGCTGCGCGGTGATTTTCATGATTTCATCGTGCAGCCTGTCAATGATGGGCTTGGGGGTGCCGGTGGGCACAAAAATGGCTTGCCATGAGGCCACCTCAAACCCTGGGACGGACTCAGCCACCGTTGGCACATTCGGCATGGACTCCAGGCGCTTGGCGGAGGTGACCGCCAGCGCGCGCACCTTGCCGCTCTGGATATGCGGACCTGCTACGACCGTGGTGTCGAACATCATGTCCACCTGCCCGCCGATCACGTCCTGGATGGCGGGGCCGCTGCCTTTGTAGGGCACATGGATGAACTGGGTACCCGACTTGAAGCCCAGCAGTTCCAGCGAGAGATGCTGCGACGTGCCGCTGCCGGCCGATGCGGAAGAAATGGTTTTCGGTTTGGCCTTCGCTGCGGCCAGCACGTCCTGCAGCGTTTTGTAAGGGCTGTTGGCTCCCACCACCAGCACGACCGGATTGGTGCCGATGAGCGCCACCGGCGAGAAAGACTTGATCGGGTCGTAACCCAGTTTCGGGTAAAGGCTCACATTGATGGCATGCGAGCTGACGGTGCCGCCCAGCATCGTGTAGCCATCTGCCGGTGCGCGGGACGCGACTTCCGAGCCGACGCTACCGCCAGCACCGCCTTTGTTGTCAATCACGATGGTGGTGCCGAGTACCGGCCCAAGTTTTTGGCCAATCAGCCTGCCCAGGATGTCGGTGGTGCCGCCTGCAGGAAAAGGCACGATGAAGGTGATGGGCTTGCTGGGCCACTTGTCTTGTGCGAGGGCAGGAAGTCCCAGCGCCGACAGGGCAGCGCCAGCAAGTGCGAAATGGAAGAGGGAACGGCGTTTCATGATGTCTTGTCTCCTGGAGCTTGTATAAAAATTGTGGGTCAGGTTGTCGTGGCGCCCATCTTCAGTCGGCGGTGATGCGGCGTGTGGCAATCAATGTCTTCCAGCGCGCCCACTCGCGCAGCTGGAATGCGGTGAATTCTTCCGGCGTGCTGGCAACAATCTCCAGCCCCTGGTCAAGCATGCGTTTTTTCATTTCCGCATCCTGCATGGCGGCGATCACCGCGTCACTCAGGATCTTCCTGGTGGCGGCAGGCAGCCCTTTGGGCGCTGCCATGCCTTGCCACGAGTAGACTTCGGCGCCTTTGACTCCGGCCTCGGCGAGCGTGGGAACATCGGGCAGTACGGGCGAGCGCTTTTCGCCGGTGACGGCGATGGCGCGCAGCTTGCCCGCGCGAATGTGCGGCAGCACGGCGTTCACATTCTGGAAAGAGAAATCCACCTGGTTGCCCAGCAGGTCGTTGACCGCCGGCGCGCCACCTTTGTAGGGCACGTGCACACCTTCGGTTTTTGATTGCTGCCAGAACAGTTCGGCCGAAAGATGATCGGATGAACCGTTGCCCGAGCTTGCAAACGACACCTTGCCCGGTGTCTTGCGCAGCAGTGCCAGCACGTCGTCTACCGTACGCTCGGGCCGCGCGATGTTGGCGACCAGCACGTTCGGCGCCTGCACCGGCACGCTGATGTAGTCGAAGTCCTTTGTGGCGTCGTAGGGCACGCTTTTGAGCAGATGCGGCGTAACGACAAAAGCGCCCAGCGAAGACACCAGCAACGTGTAGCCGTCAGGCGTAGCGCGCTTGACCTGACCTGTGCCGATGGTGCCGGTGGCGCCGGGCCGGTTGTCAACGACGAAGGTACCGCCGAGCCTGGCCTGCAATTGCAGCGCCAGCGCGCGCGCCACCATGTCGGTGGAGCCACCCGCGGGAAATGGCACGACGATGGTGACGGTTTTGCCGGCGGGCCATGTGCCTTGGGACCACGCAGGCAGCGCCGGTGTTAACAGTACAGCGCCCGCAAGCGCGGACTGGATGAGGGAGCGGCGTTTCATGGTGTCTCCTGCATGTGACGTAAAAGTGAAAGCGGAAGGAAGGCCGACAGCAGGTGGTTGTAAGGTCTGCGCCGCCTGTCGCCTCCCGTCCGGTTACTTGATGGCCTGAATGCGCTCGTACAGGCTCTTAGGCCAGGGGGCATCGGCTGCGGTCAGCGAAGGCAAGACCGCTGCGGCAAAAGGCGCGCGGTCTACCTTGTTGACGATTTTGCCTTTCTTCTCGAACTCGGCGACCAGGCGGTTTTCGGCATCGACGATGTCCTGGCTGGCGCGGCTTGACGCCTCCCAGAGCACCTGGTCAAAGATTTTCCTGTCGGCCTCACTGAGTTTGGACCAGACCGAGCCCGACACGGCCGTGATCAGCGATTCGGTGATGTGGCCGGTCAGGGTGATGTATTTCTGGACTTCGTAAAACCTTTTGGCCTCGATGGTGGGAAGCGGGTTTTCCTGTGCATCGACCGTGCCGTTTTGCAGCGCCAGGTAGACCTCGGCAAAGGCGATGGGCGTTGGGTTCGCACCCACGGCCCTTGGGAACATCACAAAAAGTGGTGCGTCGGGCACGCGCAGCTTGAGGCCTTTCATGTCCTCGGGCTTGCTGATGACCTTGTTGGAAGTCATGTGGCGCAGGCCGTAGTAGGTGTAGCCTGCAATGTGCTGGCCGCCGGTTTTGCTGGCATAACCCTGAGCCAGCTCCTGAAAGACCGGGCCGCTACGGAATGCCTGGAAGTGCGCGTAGTCGCGAAACACAAAAGGCGCGGCGGCGATCGAAAGCGGCGGGTGTGCACGCCCGGCAAAAGCCGCGCCGGTGTAGATGATGTCGACGGTGCCCAGTGTCAGGCCCTGGTTGATGTCGGTTTCCTTGCCCAGGGATGAGGCCGGGAAGACCTCCACCACATAGCGGCCGTTGGTCTTCTTCCTGATTTCGTCGGCAGCCCAGACCGCTTGCTTGTGAAAGGTCTCCGAGGTCTCGTAGACGTGAGCCCATTTGAGCTTGGTCTGGGCAGCGGCGGCGCCTGCGCCCAGCGTACCGGCCAGCACCAGCAGCGTCGCACCCGCAATGCTGCAAAGGGTTCTGCGTTTCATGTCTTGTCTCCTGATTATTTGTAATGGCTCAGTGGGTATCGTTGGTGGGAAAAGGGCGCCGCGGTATACCGCCCCCGGCGCTTGGTGGATGCCCTATGCAAAGGGGCATGGCAGGGTTTCCGGAATCCTCTAAATTCCGGCGACCTGCTGGATTTATCGAACCATGCAGGGCATCTTGTTGTTGAATTTCCAGTCGGGGATCAGATATTGCATGGCCACAGCATCGTCGCGCGCACCGAGGCCGTGCTTGAGATAAAGCTGGTGCGCTTTTTCCACTTCGGCCATGTCCAGCTCTACGCCGAGGCCCGGTGTTTTCGGCACTGCGACCTGGCCGTCCACAATTTGCAGGGGTGCCTTGGTCAGGCGCTGGCCGTCCTGCCAGATCCAGTGCGTGTCAATCGCGGTGACCTTGCCGGGCGCGGCCGCAGCCACGTGGGTGAACATGGCCAGGGAAATGTCGAAGTGGTTGTTGGAATGCGAGCCCCATGTGAGCCCCCAGGTCTGGCAGACCTGCGCGACGCGAACGGAGCCTTGCATCGTCCAGAAATGCGGGTCGGCCAGCGGGATGTCGACCGACTGCAGGTGAATGGTGTGTGAGAGCTCACGCCAGTCGGTGGCGATCATGTTGGTGGCGGTCGGCAGGCCGGTGGCCCGGCGAAACTCTGCCATCACTTCGCGGCCGGAGAACACGCCTTCGGCACCGCAGGGGTCTTCTGCGTAGGCCAGCACATCGCCGCGGCCCTGGCAGATGCGGATGGCATCCTTGAGCAGCCACCCGCCGTTCGGGTCCAGTGTGATGCGCGCATCGGGAAAACGTTCGGAGAGGGCGATGATGGCTTCCATCTCTTCCTCGCCCCGCAGCACACCGCCTTTGAGCTTGAAATCCTTGAAGCCGTAACGCTTGTAAGCCGCTTCGGCCAATGCCACGATGCCATCGGCGTCCATGGCGGCCTCGTGGCGCAGGCGCAGCCAGTCGTCCTCCGCATCCGGCGCACTGCCGTAAGCCAGGTCCGTCTGCTTGCGGTCGGCCACATAAAAGAGGTAGCCCAGCATGGCCACCGAATCCCGCTGCTGGCCTTCGCCCAACAGTGCGGCCACAGGTACGCCCAGGAATTGGCCCAGCAGGTCGAGCAGGGCGCTTTCCACGGCAGTGACGGCATGAATTGCCACACGAAGGTCGAAGGTCTGGTTGCCGCGGCCGCCGCTGTCGCGGTCCGCAAAACGTGTGCGCAGGGTGTTGAGAATCTGGTTCCACGCGCCTACCGATTGCCCTTCGATCAGTTCACGGGCGTCTTCCAGGGTGTTGCGGATCTTCTCGCCGCCCGGTACTTCACCTACGCCGGTGCGGCCTGAACTATCGGTCAGGATCAGCAGATTCCGGGTAAAAAATGGGCCGTGGGCACCGCTGAGGTTTAACAGCATGCTGTCCTGGCCGGCCACGGGAATCACCTGCACACTAGTGATTCGGGGAGTTTGGGAAAGGGCGTGAGGGGCTGTTGCGGGAGCGTTTGAAGCGGGCATACCGGACTTGCTTGTAGGATGGTTGATAAACAAAATTTATCAGTTATCGTACAACTCGCCGATTATTTATGCAACCAGATTTGTACCCAGAGTGCGAGTTGCTTGAGGTTCGGAAGGCTCTTCGGGTGGCTGCATGGTATGCGCGTTATTGCCCCGGCGAAGCCGTTCACGGCTATTGGACAAGTGCGTCCGCATGGCGGCGCGTGCGGCCTCCGCATCCTGGTTGCGGATGGCGTTGTAGATGCTCTCGTGCTCGCTGTTGACCCGCTGCAGGTAGTTGAAACGGCCTTCGGGTGCACTGTGCGCCGTGTTGACGCGAGTGCGCGGAATGATCATGGTGCCCAGGTAGGTCATCAGGTCGGCGAAGTGCCGGTTGCCCGTGGCGCGGGCTACTTCCATATGGAACTGGAAGTCCGGTGGCACGGCGTCGGAGTCCAGGCTGATGGAGTCGTGAAAGGCGCGCAATGCATTTTCCAGGGCCTTGAGGTTTTCTGGCGTTCTCCTCTGGGCGGCAAGGCCGGCGGCTTCGGTTTCCAGGCTGATGCGCAGCTCCAGCACCGAGATCACATCGGCCACGGTGGCAAAGTCCTCGGCGGTGATCTTGAAGTTGCCGGCGACCTGCGGTTGCAGGACGAAGGTGCCGATGCCGTGCCGGGTTTCGACCAGTCCTGAGGCCTGGAGCTTGGATAGCGACTCACGCACCACGGTCCGGCTCACGTCAAAACGGGCCATGATTTCGGCTTCAGTGGGCAGTTTTTCGCCCGGCTGCAGGTGACCTGAACGGATGCTGTTGGCCAGATTTTCGACGATCTCACTCACCAGTCCGCGGGGGCGGCGCATGCGCAACGGCTCTTCGTGAAAGCCAACCGTAAGGCCTGCATCGGAGCGACTAGGGGTTTTCCTTGAGTCCATTAAAAAACCATTGACAAGCTAGGGGGTGAACTGGAGAATTCCAAGTCATCAGACAACCTATGACTGCGATGTTCTTGGGTTGACTTTAACAAACTTCATAAAAAAGTCCAGTGTTTGCAATCACACCGGACGCAGATGTAAAAAATGACCATCAAAGTTCACGAAAAGCTCTTGTTGACCGGCGCGGCTGGTGGCTTGGGCAAGGCCTTGCGCGAGCGCCTTAAAGCCAATTGCTCGGTACTCCGGCTGTCCGACGTGCAGTCTTTCGGCGCTGCCGCGGTCAACGAGGAGGTGATCCTGGCCGACCTGGCCGATTCCGCTGCCGTCCACACCATGGTTCAGGGTGTTGATGCGATTGTTCATCTGGGCGGTGTCTCGGTGGAAGGGCCTTTTGGCCCCATCCTGCAGGCCAATATCCTGGGCGCCTATAACTTGTATGAGGCCGCGCGCAAGAACGGCGTCAAACGCATCGTCTTTGCCAGCTCCAATCACGTCACCGGTTTTTACCGCCAGGACCAGACCATCAACGCAGACCACCCGCCGCGGCCCGATGGTCTATACGGCCTGTCCAAGGCCTTCGGCGAAGACCTCTCGCGCCTGTACTTTGACCGTTACGGCATTGAAACGGCTTGCGTGCGCATCGGTTCTTCGTTCCCCGAGCCCAAAGACCGCCGCATGCTGGCGACCTGGCTGAGCTTTGACGACCTGCACCGCTTGATTACCGCCTGCCTGACCACGCCGGTGCTGGGCCACAGCATTGTGTTTGGCATGTCCGACAACGCCGTCACCTGGTGGGACAACAGCCGCGCACGCCACATCGGTTATGTGCCGAAAGACAGCTCGGACATCTTTCGCGAGGCCGTCTACGCCCGAACCCCTGCACCTGACCTGAAGGATCCTGTCGCCCAGTACCAGGGTGGTGGCTTTGTCGTGGCCGGCCCTTTCGGCGACTGAGTGGCCAGGATGAGCACGAGTGAATCTCACGTTGAGCTGATTCTGGATGCGCGCAATGGCACGGGGGAAAGCCCTGTCTGGCAGGCCGCCGAACAAGCGCTCTATTGGGTTGATATTCCGGCGCGCAGGCTGTGCCGCTGGGGCGTGGCCGAAGGCGTTCTCACTGAATGGGCCGCTCCTGAAATGCTGGCCTGCGTTGCTTCGATAGGCGGCACGCAGGACTGGGCTGCGGGTACTGAAAGCGGCGTGTTCCGCCTGAGTCCGCAGGCAGATGGCCAGCTTGGTTTCGACCAGCTTGCCGCCGTGACTCATGCCATGCCCGGCATGCGCTTCAACGACGGCCGTTGCGACCGGCAGGGGCGCTTTCTCGCCGGTACCATGTTGATGAATATGGCCGCCGGCGCAC
Organism: Polaromonas sp. P1_E11; assembly: GCF_056405995.1. Taxonomy (NCBI): domain Bacteria; kingdom Pseudomonadati; phylum Pseudomonadota; class Betaproteobacteria; order Burkholderiales; family Comamonadaceae; genus Polaromonas; species Polaromonas sp. P1_E11. The sequence continues at coordinate 462,203 of NZ_JBFUBA010000001.1, read as the reverse complement.
GCGTCGGTTGCATCTATAGCTATCAAAAAGATAGCGAACTGAAAAAACTCCTGGACGGCTTCATCACGCCGAATGGCATGGCCTTCAGCCCCGACGGCCGTACCATATACCTGTCGGACTCGCATCCGTCGGTACAGACCATCTGGGCCTTTGACTACGACACCGAGACCGGCACGCCATCCAACCGGCGCGTCTTTGTCGACATGAACCCGCTACCCGGCCGCCCTGATGGCGCGGCAGTAGACGCCGACGGTTGCTACTGGATCTGCGGCAACGACGCCGGCCTGATTCACCGGTTCACGCCTGCCGGCAAGCTGGACCGCTCGCTGGCTGTACCGGTCAAAAAACCTGCCATGTGCGCCTTTGGCGGCGCCGGGCTCGACACCCTGTTCGTGACGTCGATACGCCCTGAGGGTGTCGACTTATCTGACCAGCCGCTGGCCGGAGGTGTGTTCGCGCTGCGCCCTGGCGTGCGCGGGCTGCCTGAAGCTGTGTGCATGCTTTAAAAAAAACGCCGAAGAGTTAGTTAACGAGTTTTCCACCACCAACCTAGAGGAAGAGACAATGAAAGCAACCCTGAAACTCACTGCCCTGGCCGCCGGCCTGCTGGCTTTTTCCGCGCAAGCCGTCGAGCTGCGCTCTGCCGATGTACACAACAGCGACGACTACCCCACGGTAGCCGCCGTGCGCCACATGAGCGAAACCCTCGCCAAGCAAAGCGGTGGCAAATACACGATCAAGGTCTTCAACAAGAGCGCCCTGGGTTCCGAGAAGGAAACCCTGGACCAGGTCAAGATCGGCGCGCTCGAGATGAACCGCGTCAACATCAGCTCGCTGAACTCGATCTGCCCGAAGAGTCTGGTGCCCACGATGCCCTTCCTGTTCGACTCGATTGCGCACATGCGCAAGTCGCTGGATGGCCCGATCGGAGAAGAGATCCTGAAGGGCTGTGAGAGCCAGGGTCTGGTGGGCCTGGCGTTCTACGACAGCGGCGCTCGCTCCATCTACGCCAAAAAGCCGGTGCGGACCATTGCTGACGCCAAGGGCTTGAAGATCCGTGTGCAGCAGTCTGACCTGTGGGTTGCGCTCGTACAGGCCATGGGCGCCAATGCCACGCCAATGCCCACCGGCGAGGTCTACACCGCGCTGAAGGTCGGCACGATCGACGCGGCCGAGAACAACATCCCCTCGTACGAAGGCTTCAAGCACTACGAGGCCGTGAAGTTCTACTCGCATACCGAGCACTCGATGGCGCCGGAAATGCTGGTGATCTCCAAGGTGATCTTCGACAAGATGACGCCGGCCGACCAGGCCATGTTCCGCGCTGCCGCAAAAGAATCGGTGACGTTCCAGCGCCAGAAGTGGGACGAGCAGGAAGCCAAGGCGCTGGACATCGTCGTCAAGGCCGGTTCCACCATCGTCAAGGACGTGGACAAGGCATCGTTCAAGGCAGCGATGGCCCCGGTGTATGCCAAGTTCATCACCACGCCTGATCTGCAGCGCCTGGTGAAAGCTGTTCAGGACAACAAGTAAATCCGGACCTTTCGAAGCCCGGCCGAACGTTCGGTTGGGCTTCGCGTTTGCTTTCTAGGAACTTTATGACAACCCCCCAAATGTCGGCCTCCGCCGCAGCCACGACAGCGGCCGTCAGTTCTGTTGCCCTGGGTGTAGACCCCGAGCACGAGCGGCCACCCGCGCGCCACTGGTATTCACGCCTGTGCGGCTGGTTAAGCAAGATCAGCCTGATTCTCGCGATCTTCGGCCTGGCCGGCATCATCGTGTCGGTGCAGATCCAGGTGTTCGGCCGCTATGTCATGAACGACACGCCGACCTGGGCTGAGGCGCTGGCGCTGCAGCTTGTGCTGTATGTGACTGCGCTTGGCGTGGCCGTAGGCGTGCGGGATGCCGGCCACATCGGCCTGGAGTCGCTGGTCTCGCTGCTGCCCGAGTCAATGCGCCTGAAGCTGGAGATTCTGATCCATCTGCTGGTCGCGCTATTCGGTGGAATCATGGTGCAAAGCGGCATGCTCTGGACCCGTATGAAATGGGACGAGCTTGATCCGATGCTGCAATTGCCCGTGGGTATCGACTATCTGTCGCTGGTGATCGCAGGCGTGCTGATCGTCATGTTCTCCTTCGAGCACATCGTTGCGCTGCTCAGGAACGAAGAAGTCGTTCCATCCTGGTACTGATTGAAAGAAAAATATGGAACTGACAGTTCTCTCATTGAGCTTTGCGCTGCTGCTGGTGCTGGGCGTGCCGGTGGCCTTTTCGATCGGGCTCGCCTCGGTGGCCACTGTGCTGTATTCGGGCATGCCGATCGCGATCGTCTTCCAGAAGATGGTCGGCGGCATGCAGGTGTTTTCGTTCCTGGCGATCCCCTTTTTCGTGTTCGCCGGCGAACTGATGTTGTACGGCGGAATTGCCGACCGCATCGTGCGTTTCGCAAACAGTCTGGTCGGCCACGTGCGCGGCGGCCTGGGCATGAGCAACGTGATTGGCTGCACCTTGTTCGGCGGTGTCGCCGGCTCGCCGCTGGCCGATGTGTCCGCGATGGGCTCGGTGATGATCCCGCTGATGAAGAAAGAAGGCTACGACGCCGACTACGCCGTTAACGTCACAACGCACGCGGCACTTGTTGGCGCATTGATGCCAACCTCGCACAACCTGATCATCTTTGCACTGGCGACCACCGGCATTGCTTCGGTTAGTGTGTTCAGCCTGATTCTGGCCGGCGTCATCCCTGCGATGCTGCTCACCCTGTGCAACCTGATTGCCGCGTACTACGTCGCCGTCAAGCGGGGCTATCCTGTCCGCGGCAAGTTCACAGGCTGGAAAGAAGTGCTGATGGCCTTCCTGGGCTCCCTGCCTGGTCTGTTCGTTGTGGTGATCATCCTGGCGGGCATCCTGTCCGGCGTTTTCACCGCGACCGAGTCAGCCGCCACGGCGGTGCTATGGGCGTTGATCGTCACGGTGCTTGTTTATCGCTCGCTGTCGTGGAAAAACTTCTTGAAAGCCTGCGCGAAGGCCTGCAAAACAACCGGCGTGGTACTGCTGCTGATCGGCATCTCATCCGCCTTCGGATATTTCATGGCGCTGTATGAGGTGCCCCAGAAAACCGGTGCGCTGATGACCTCCGTGTCCGCCACGCCATGGGTCATCTTCCTGATGATCAACGTATTGCTGTTCATCCTCGGCACATTCCTCGACATGGCTGCAACCATCCTGATCTGCACGCCCATCTTTCTGCCCATCGCGGCACAGTTCGGCATGGATCCCGTGCAATTCGGCATCGTGATGCTGATCAACTGCGCGCTCGGCCTGAACACGCCACCAGTGGGGGTCACGCAATTCGTGGGATGCGCCATCGGGGAGATATCGGTGGGGCAGGTCATGAAATCGATCCTGCCGTTCTATGGCGCACTGACGGCTTGTTTGATGCTGGTGACCTATGTGCCTGCGTTCTCGCTGTGGCTTCCCGGCATGTTCGCGAAATGAACGGGCTTGTCTGATCCTCTCATCATGAGCACTTCGCACGCCATCCGGCATATCCGCATCACGCCCATTGCGTTCCGTGATCCACCGCTGTTGAACGCGGCCGGCATCCACGAACCCTGGGCGCTGCGTTCGATCATCGAGCTGGAAACCGATTCGGGCCTCGTCGGCATCAACGAAAGTTACGGTGACTTGCCGATGCTCGAGGCGCTGGCCAAGGTCGCGCCCACGCTAGTCGGGCTGTCGCCCTGGGCTCTCAGCGAGATGGAGTCGCGCGTTGCCGGTCAGGTCACGCCGCCGGTGCAGACCGCATCGGAATTTCTCGGCCAGCAGGTGTCGCTGGCGCCGGGCACCCATGTGTCCAAGACCGTGGCCAAGGTCGTCAGCGCCTTCGAGGTTGCGATGCTGGACCTGCAGGGGCAACTGGCCGGCGCACCGGTGGTGGACCTGCTGGGCGGTGCGGCGCGCGACCGCGTGCCGTTTTCGGCCTACCTGTTCTACAAGTATGCGCAGCACATCGACAAGCCTGCTTCTTCCGGATATCCGGCCGACCCTTGGGGTGAAGCGCTCACACCACCCCAACTGGTGGCCCAGGCGCGCCGGATGATCGATCAGTACGGTTTTAAAAGCATCAAGCTCAAGGCCGGTGCGCTTGAGCCGGATCAGGAGGCTGCGGGCCTGCTGGCGCTGGCAGAGGCTTTCCCCGGCCTGCCGCTGCGCATAGACCCCAATGCCAACTGGAGCGTGGCGACCAGCCTGAAGATCGTGGAAAAGCTGCGCGGCGTGCTGGAGTATTACGAAGACCCCGCGCCGGGCCTGGAGGGCATGGCGGCCGTGGCGCGCGCCTGCGAGGTGCCGCTGGCCACCAACATGGTGGTGACTGATTTCGCCGAGTTCCGCCGCAACGCGGAGATGGGCTGCCCGGTGAAGATCGTGCTGAGTGACCACCACTACTGGGGCGGCCTGCGCGTCACGCAGCAGCTGTCGAGGCTGTGCAGCACTTTTGGCCTGGGCCTGTCGATGCACAGCAACTCGCACCTTGGCATCAGCCTGATGGCCATGACCCACCTGTGCGCCAGCGTGCCGCTGCTGACTTACGCCTGCGACACCCACTACCCCTGGCAGGACGAGGAAGTGGTGGAGGGCGGCCGCCTGCGCTTCGAGGACGGTAGCCTGCGCGTGACGACCACCCCCGGCCTGGGTGTGACGCTGGACCGCACGGCTTTGGCGCGCCTGCACGACAACTACCTGAATTGCGGCATCCGCAACCGCGACGACCTGGCGCAAATGCGCAAATACGACCCGTCCTTCACCGGCGCGCAACCCCGCTATTGAACGGCGCCCATCCGCAGGACAACTTCAACCATGAAACAAGGACTTGCCATGATTCCAGCCTCGTTGCGCACTTCGTTTCTGCTGCTCGCCGGCGTGGGTCTGATTGCCGCCTCCGGCGCCGCCAGCGCGGCCACCTGGGTGTATGTTGCCAATGCCGACAGCCAGGACATCTCGGTGATGCAGCTGGACCGCGCGGCGGGTGCCCTCAAGCCGGTGGCCAGCGTGCCCGTGGGCGGCACGGCCATGCCGATGGTGGTGAGCCGTGACAAAAAATTCCTCTACGTAGCGCTGCGCTCGCAGCCGTTTCGTGTCGTGACTTTCGCCATCGACGGGGCCACGGGCGGCTTGAAGAAACTGGGCGAGTCCACGCTGGCTGACAGCATGGCCAATATCGACCTCGACGCGACCGGCAAGTGGCTGTTCGCCGCCTCGTACGGTGGCAACAAGATCACCGTGAACAGCATAGGCACCGACGGCGTCGTGGGTGCGGTGCAGCAAATCGTGAGAACCGCGCCCAATGCGCATGCCATCCATTCCGACGCTTCAGGCAAGTACGTTTTCGCCACCAGCCTGGGCGGTGACAACCTCTCGAGCTGGAAGTTCGACCCGGCAACCGGTGTGCTTTCGGCCAACGACCCCGCGCTCATCAACGTCGCCCCGGCTAAAACCGGCCCGCGTCACTTCGTGTGGGACAAGCCGCAAAAATACGTTTATCTGCTCAACGAACTGGACGGTGGCGTGGACGTGTTCAGCTATGACGCCGGCAGGGGCGCGATGAGCCATCTGCAGCGCAGCACCGTCGTGCCGCCGGGCTTTGCCGGCAAGGTCTGGGCGGCCGATCTGCAGATTTCGCCGGACGGAAAGTTCCTCTACGGCTCGGAGCGCACGTCGAGCACGCTGACCACCTTCAAGGTCGACCCTGCCACGGGCCGTATTGCCGTCGTCGGCCAGACGCCGACCGAAAAGACCCCGCGCGGCTTTGCGGTGGACTCAACCGGCCGCTTCCTGATCGCCACCGGCCAGGACTCGCACGGCGTGTCGCTGCATGCCATCGACCCCGTTACCGGCCTGCCGGGCGTGGGCAAGAGCCAGCCTGGCGGCAAGAACCCGAACTGGGTCGAAATCGTGGACTTCTGATGAACGCGCTCGCCCCCCGTCCACCGCTGTACATCCGCATGCACGATGCGGACAACGTCGCCATCGTCGCCAACGACGGCGGACTGCCGGCTGGCGCAGTGTTTGCCGATGGGTTGACGCTGGTCGAGCGGGTTCCCCAAGGGCACAAGGTGGCGCTGGTTGACTTGCCCAAGGGTACGGCAGTTCTGCGCTACAGCGTTCCCATCGGCTACGCACTGAAAGATATTCCCGCCGGCAGCTGGGTGCACGAGCGCCTGCTCGCCATGCCCGACGCGCGTGGCCTCGAGGGCCTGCCGATCGCCACCGTCAAGCCGGCCGTGCAGGCTCCGCTGGAGGGCTACACCTTCGAGGGCTACCGCAATGCCGACGGCTCGGTCGGCACCCGCAACATCCTTGCCATCACCACCACGGTGCAGTGTGTGGCCGGCGTGGTCGACTTCGCCGTCAGGCGCATCAAGGACGAACTGTTGCCGAAGTTTCCCAACGTCGACGACGTGGTCGGCCTGGAACACACCTACGGCTGCGGTGTCGCCATCGACGCCCCCGACGCCATCATCCCGATACGCACGCTGCGCAACATCAGCCTGAACCCCAACTTCGGCGGCGAGGTGATGGTGGTCAGCCTGGGCTGCGAAAAGCTCCAGCCCGAGCGCCTGATGCCGCCCGGAACCATCCAGATCGTCGACGAACGCAGCGTGGCCGACGTCGGCGTCAACGCCGAAGCGCCGCTCGATGTGGTCTGCCTGCAGTCCGAGAACCATGTCGGCTTCATGTCCATGATCGATTCCATCATGCAGGCGGCCGTGCTGCACCTGGAAAAGCTCGATGCGCGCCGCCGCGAAACCGTGCCCGCCAGCGAACTGGTGGTTGGTGTGCAGTGCGGCGGCAGCGATGCCTTCTCCGGCGTCACCGCCAACCCGGCGGTCGGTTTTTGCACCGACCTGCTGGTGCGCGCCGGTGCCAGCGTGATGTTTTCCGAGACCACCGAGGTCCGCGACGGCATCGACCAGCTCACCTCGCGTGCGACCACGCCGGAAGTGGCACAGGCCATGATTCGCGAGATGGCCTGGTACGACGCCTACCTGCAAAAAGGCCTGGTCGACCGCAGCGCCAACACCACGCCCGGCAACAAGAAGGGCGGCCTGTCCAACATCGTCGAAAAAGCCATGGGCTCCATCGTCAAGTCCGGCAGCTCGCCTATCAGCGGCGTGTTGGCGCCCGGTGAAAAGCTCAAGCACAAGGGACTGACCTACACCGCCACGCCGGCCAGCGACTTCATCTGCGGCACTTTGCAGCTCGCCGCAGGCATGAATTTGCATGTGTTCACCACCGGCCGCGGCACACCTTACGGCCTGGCCGAATGCCCGGTGATCAAGGTTGCCACCCGCAGCGACCTGGCGCGCCGCTGGCACGACCTGATGGACATCAACGCCGGCCGCATCGCCGACGGCGACGCCAGCATCGAAGACGTGGGCTGGGAGATGTTCCACCTCATGCTCGAAGTGGCCAGCGGCCGCAAGAAGACCTGGGCCGAACACTGGAAGCTGCACAACGCGCTGGTGCTGTTCAACCCCGCACCCGTGACCTGATTTTTCGCTCAAAAACACTCAAGGAGACATCATCATGCAACGCCGTACCCTGATCCACACTGCCATCGCCGCAGCCGCCGGCGGCCTGTCGGCCCTCTCCGCATTTGCGCAAGGCGCCTGGCCCACTGGCAAGGCCATCACCTATGTTGTGCCGTTTCCGCCAGGCGGCAACACAGATACGCTGGCCCGACTGATCGCGCAGCCGCTGTCCACCGCGCTGGGCACGCCCATCGTCATCGACAACAAGGGCGGCGCCGGTGGCAGCGTGGGTTCGGCCATCGCGTCGCGCGCACCGGCCGACGGCTACACGCTGCTGGGCGGCACCATCAGCTCACACTCGATCAACGTCAGCCTCTACAGCACGCCCATCGGCTACGACCCGGTAAAGTCTTTCGCGCCCGTCGCCATGCTGGGCGTGAGCCCGCTGCTGCTGGTGGTGCCTGCCAGCAGCCCGCTGCGCACCCTGGACGATGTGCTGAAAGCCGCCCGTGCCAAGAACGGCGGCCTGAGCTCCGGCTCGCCGGGCATAGGCACCTCGCCGCACATGGCGCTGGAACTGCTGGCCAGCCAGTCGGGCGTCAAATTCACGCATGCGCCGTACAAGGGCTCGGCGCCCGCGGTGCAGGACCTGATAGGGGGCCAGCTCGACATGATGTTTGACACCAGCCTGATCGTGGGCCCCCACATCCAGAGCGGCAAGCTGCGCCCGATTGCCGTCACCGGCAGCCAGCGCGTGCCTGGCTTTCCCGAGGTGCCGACCATCGCCGAGAGCGGCCAGAAAGGCTTCGACATGGTGTCCTGGCAGGCCATGTTCGTGCCCGCGAACACACCGCAGCCCGTGGTCGACCGTCTGCACGCCGAAGTGATGAAGGTGCTGGCCCTGCCCGATGTGCAGGCCAAGCTCAAGGTGTTCGGCATGGAGCCCTCCAGCATGACGCCTGCGCAGCTGCTCGCTTACCAGAAAACCGAGGTCGACAAGTGGGCCAAAGTCATCAAGGCCGCCAACATCAAGGCCGAATAGGCCCGTACCCCTTTCAGAGAGCAACAGCAAACCACCATGACACAAGCCACGCCTTACCAATCCTTTCCCAACAGCTTCAAGCGCGACCTGCTGGCCGGCAAAAAACTTATCGGCTGCTGGTCGTCGCTATCGAACGCCATCACCACTGAGGTGTTGGGCGTCGCCGGCTTCGACTGGATCCTGCTCGACGGTGAACACTCGCCCAACGACATGGCCACCTATATCCCGCAGCTGATGGCGCTGAAGGACAGTGTCAGCGCACCCGTAGTGCGCCCCACCAGCAACAACTCGGTCGAGCTCAAGCGCTTGCTCGACGCCGGCTTTTACAACTTCCTGATTCCCTTCGTCGAAAGCGCCGAGCAGGCCGCCAGCGCCGTTGCCGCCACGCGTTATCCGCCCCAGGGCATTCGAGGTGTCTCAGTATCCCAGCGCAGCAACAAGTACGGCACGGTGCCGGACTACCTCAAGTCCATCAACGACCACATCTGCGTGATGGTGCAGATCGAAAGCATCGCCGGCACGGCCGCTGCTGACGAGATCGCCGCCACCCCGGGCGTGGACTGCATGTTTGTCGGCCCGTCCGACCTGGCCGCCGGCCTGGGTCACCTCGGCAATGCCGGCCACCCCGAAGTGCAGGCCGCCATGGTGAAGATTTTTGCCGCCGCCAAGGCGCACGGGAAACCGGTGGGCATCCTCGCACCGGTGGAAGCCGACGCACGCCGCTATATGGAGATGGGTGCGACTTTTGTCGGCGTCGGCAGCGACCTCGGTGTGTTCCGTGGCGCCACGCAGGCCCTGCGCGACAAATACCTCGCCTGATTTTTCTGTTCTGTCATCCCGGACCGCGCGGCCGGGGCCATCCCTATTTTTTACGAACAAGGAGCATTTTTATGAGCAAGCTTGGTTTTATCGGCCTGGGCATCATGGGCGCGCCGATGGCTGCGCACCTGATCGCGGCAGGGCACGAGGTTTTCATGAACACGCGGAGCAAAGTGCCTGCGGCTCTCCTGACAGGCAAAGGCAAGGCCTGCGATTCCATCGCCGATGTCGTAAAGCAGGCGGACATCATTTTCCTGATGTTGCCGGACACGCCCGACGTGGAGAACGTGCTGTTTGGCGATGGCGGAGTGGCCTCGGTGCTGACCAAAGGCAAGACAGTGGTCGACATGAGTTCCGTCTCGCCGATGGACACCAAAGAGTTCGCCAAGAAAATCAACGCCCTGGGTTGCGACTACCTCGACGCCCCGGTGTCGGGCGGTGAAGTCGGCGCCAAGGCTGCCAGCCTGACCATCATGGTGGGCGGCCCGCAGGCAGCGTTTGACCTCGTCAAGCCGTTGTTCGAACTGATGGGCAAGAACATCACCCTGGTGGGCGGCAACGGCGACGGCCAGACCTGCAAGGTGGCCAACCAGATCATCGTGGCGCTGAACATTGCGGCCGTGGGTGAAGCCCTGCTGTTTGCCAGCAAGGCCGGTGCCGACCCTGCGAAGGTGCGTCAAGCTTTGATGGGCGGCTTTGCGTCGTCGCGCATCCTTGAAGTGCATGGTGAGCGCATGATCAAGCGCACCTTTGCGCCTGGTTTCCGTATCGGCCTGCACCAGAAGGATTTGAATCTCGCACTCAGTGGTGCGCGCACGCTGGGTCTGGCTTTGCCGCAAACGGCGGGCGCCGCTCAGCTCATGCAGGCCTGCGCCGCCAACGGCATGCAGGACCTGGACCATTCCGCTCTGGTGCGCGCGCTTGAACTTCTGGGCAACCACGAAGTCGCGTAACTCACCCGCATGAAGAGCCCACAGAGGCTCATGGCGCAGCTGGTGGAGGACACCGCTTTTTCATACATCCGGAGACGAACATGCCGATCAATCGACGAGAGCTTATTGCTGCTTCACTGGTTTTGGGGACTGGCGCTGTGAGCGCGCAGGCTTCATGGCCGTCCAAACCCATACGTCTGGTGGTGCCGTACCCACCCGGCGGTTCTTCAGACATCATCGCGCGCGCCATTGCGCAGCCTCTGTCCGAGGCGCTCAAGCAGTCGGTCATCGTGGACAACAAGGCTGGCGCCAACGGCAACCTGGGCGCCGACATCGTGGCCAAGTCCGCACCCGACGGCTACACGCTTTTGCTGTGCGACACCGGCGCGCTGGCCATCAGCCCTTCGGTCTACACCAAGCTGGGATTTGATCCGTCCAAGGACTTGCGCGGCGTCACCATGTTGGCATATTCGCCGCACCTGCTGGTGGTGCATCCCTCGGTGCCTGCCAACAACCTGAAGGAACTGGTGACGTTGTCGCACAAGTCCGACCTGAACTTTGCCGTGACGGCGATGGGCAGCGCGCCGCACCTGGCTGGTGTCGCGGTCGAGCGGGCGAGCAAGGCGAAGTGGCAGTACATCCCTTATAAGGGCGGTTCGCAAGCCGTCAGCGATACGATCGCTGGCCAGACCCAGGTGTTGATGAACGGCATGCTGGCCACCTTGCCGCATGTGCAAAGCGGGAAGCTGAAGATCCTGGGTGTCTCCAAGAGCACGCGCATGCCGCTCATTGGCAATGTGCCGACGCTGGCGGAGCAGGGTCTTGCCAACTTCGAGTCGGGCACTTGGCAGGGTTTGCTGGTGGCCAACGGTACGCCGGCAGCCGTCATCAATCGCCTCAACACCGAGCTTATCAAGATCATCCGCAGTCCGGACATCCGCGCCAAGCTGGCGGGGCAGGGTGCCGAGGTGGTGACCATGACGCCGGCCCAGCAGGACGTGTTTTTCAATCAGGAGCGCAGCCGCTGGGCCAAAGTTGTTGCAGAAGCGAACATCAAACTGGATTGAAAAAACGTTGCGTGATTTAGTGGTGATATTGCCTGATATCTTTGGGTTGTGAGCACGGATCCGTGGGAATATCGAGCAAGGGATTCAATTTTGAAAAGAAACGAGTCGGGCCCATCAGAGGCTGACCGTTATTAGCCACGCCAGGAGACAAAAACATGCGGACTTCATTCAAGGGGCTTTTGTGCCTCTCTTTCGCCCTATGCGCGGGCGCCACCATGGCGCAGACCAAGCTGCGGGCATGGAACATTCATCCCGACGGCTATCCGGTATCGGAAGCAATGAAGAGCTTCGTGGAGCAGGTGGCCAAGAGCACCAGTGGCCGCTACAACATAGAGCTCTTCAATAGCGGCACGCTCGGTGACCAACCCAAGGCCGTGCAGATGCTCAAGAGCGGCGAGATCGATGTGGCCGAATTCAGTTCGGGTCCGCTGTCGGACGCCGTGCCGGGCATCAAGGTGCTGAACCTGCCCTTCCTGTTCACTGATTCCGCGCACATGTTTCGCCATCTGGACGGCAAGCTGGGTGAGCGTTTTGCCGCCAACCTGAAGGCCGCCGGCTTCGTTGTGCTGGGCTGGTATGACGGCGGAGGACGTTCTTTTTACTGCGTCAAGCCCGTCAACAATATCAGGGACCTCGCCGGCATGAATATTCGTGTCCAGCAGTCCGAAATTTACATCGAGATGGTGAAGCTGATGGACGCCAAGCCGGTGGCCTTGCCCTTCAAGGACGTGCTGGTCGCCCTGGAGCAGGGCAAGGTGGATTGCGCCGAGAACAACTTGCCTTCGTATGAATCCACCGGACACTTCAAGGTGGCCAAAAACGTCTACGTCACTAACCATGTGATCTCGCCCGAGGCCCTGGTCGTCTCGACCAAGCTGTGGGAAAAACTCAGCAAGGAAGACAAAGCCGCGTTCACCGAGGCCGGCGCCAAGTCCGCCATCCTGATGCGCGAGCTGTGGAACAAACGGGTGGCCGCGGCCCTGGAGACCACGACCAAGCAGGGTTCGCAGTTCGTCAAGGTCAGGGATGCATCGCCCATGGTCAGGCGCATGGGGCCTTTGTATGGAAAATACATGTCGGACCCGACCACACGCGAAGAATTGCTGACGATTATTTCGAAGTGAGCGTCCCAGACACCGGACACTGCCATGCTGCTTGACCCCGCACGATTTGTACGAGAGATCGACGGCAAGCCCACCGCGTTGTTCACGCTGCGCAACGGCCAAGGCATGACTGTGTGCGTGACAAACTACGGCGCAAAGATCGAGCAGGTACTGGTGCCGGGCCGCGATGGCCGCTTTGACGACGTGGTGCTGGGTTACGACAGCATCGACGGCGTGATCGGCGGAGCACCCTCGGTGGGAGCCTTCATCGGGCGCTATGCAGGCCGTATTGGGCATGCGCGCTTCACGCTGGGTGGCAAGGAGCATGTGCTGGCCGCCAACAACGGCCCCCACTGCTTGCACGGCGGCGTGAAAGGCTCGCGTTTTCGGGTATTCGATGCGGTGCAGTGCAGCGATTCCAGCGTTGAAATGCGTTATGTGTTTGCCGACGGGGAAGAGGGCTTTCCGGGAGCGATGGCACTGCGCGTGACCTACAGCGTGACCGAGGCGAACGAGCTGGTGCTCGACTACAAGGCGCTCGCGCTGGATACACCCACGGTGGCCAATCTCACCACGCATGCTTTTTTCAATCTCGAAGGCGCGGGAAGTCGTAACGCGCTGGAGCATGAGGTCACGATTTGCGCCGGCCGCTATTTCGAGATGGCGCCTGACCTCATCGCGACAGGCCGCTTGCTGCCGGTGGAAGGAACGCCGTTTGATTTGCGCAAGCCTGTCGTGCTGAGCAAGCGCGTGCGCGGCTTGCAAGCCGAGGCCGGTATCGGCCTCGTCGCCGGGTATGACGACTGTTTTGAGATTGACCGCTCTGCCGCCAGTGGTGAAAATCTGGCGCTATGCGCGCGCGTGAGTGCACCTATTAGCGGGCGGGTGATGGAAGTCTGGTCGACCGAGCCCACCATGCAGTTCTACACCGGTCTTGTGCCAGGCGAGCTGCTGGCCGGCGGGCCGGGCAAGGGCGGCAGGCAGTACGCGCAGCAGCAAAGCCTGTGCTTTGAGCCGCAGGGCTACCCCAATGCACCCAATGTGCCGGCATTTCCCTCCGCCGTGCATGAGCCAGGGCAGAGCCGCCACGGTCGCACGCTCTACCGCTTCAGCACTTCCTAGGCAAGCGCACTCCGCGTGTCAAAATGCTCCGGCAACAAGCAAGGAGCTGAGCATGCGATGGTGGAAACTGGCGTGGATGTTTGGGATGGTGTGGGCGGCGCAGACGACCGGCATGCCCGCATGGGCGCAGCAGCCCGAGCGCGTGCCGCCGCAGATCGTCAAACTGCCTCTGCTGATCGACGGTAAACAGTATGAGGTTGTCACCCATCTCTACAAGCCCGAGGGCGGAGGTCCGTTTCCGCTGGTGATCTTTTCCCACGGGCGGGCGCCGTCGCGCGTTGACAGGGCCAAGCTTGAGTATCCGGTGCTGGTCGGGCACGCCAACTACTGGCTTCGCAAGGGTGTTGCCGTGGTTGCCCCGATTCGGCCAGGATACGGGGATACCGGGGGCACCGACAGGGAAGACTCCGGCATCCGGTGGAGCGGCAAGGTTTGTGCCGGCAACCCCGACTTCACGCGTATGGCCAGCCACGCGGGCCAGACAGTGGTCGCGTTGCACCAATGGGCGATGCAGCAGCCCTGGGTGCGCAAGGACAGGGTGCTGCTTGAAGGGCAGTCGGTGGGCGGCATGACGACAGTGTCGGTCGCGGCGCTCAATCTGCCGGGCGTCGTCGGCGCCGTCAATTTCGCGGGCGGCTCCGGCGGCAACCCGGAAGACTCTCCGGCCAGGAGTTGCAAGCCCGAGAACATGGGTAAAAGCTATGGCGAGCTCGGCAAGCTGGTCAAGGTGCCCAGTCTGTGGCTCTACGCCGAGAACGACCAGTTCTGGGGCGCCGAGGCGCCCCGCAGATGGCACGAGGCCTTCAAGGCAGGCGGCAGCGACACGCAGTTCGTCCAGACGGACCCGGTGCCAGGGCATGATGGGCATTTGCTGCTGACCTACGGTGGCAATATGTGGTCGGTGCCGCTGGATACGTTCGTGCGCAAGGTGGGACTGACGGCGCCCTGAGTTTTGATTGGGCATAAAAAAGCCCGGCACCTTGCGGGGCCGGGCTTTCATTTTCAAGAAGCTTTGAAGGAAAAGCTGCTTACAGCGTATCGATAAAGCTGCGCAACTTGTCCGAGCGCGAGGGGTGCTTGAGCTTGCGCAGCGCCTTGGCTTCGATCTGGCGGATGCGTTCGCGCGTTACGTCGAATTGCTTGCCGACTTCTTCCAGCGTGTGGTCGGTCGACATTTCGATACCGAAGCGCATGCGCAGCACCTTGGCTTCGCGCGGCGTCAGGCTGTCGAGGATGTCCTTGACTACATCGCGCAGGCCGGCCTGCATCGCGGCTTCCAGCGGTGCGGTGTTGGCGCTGTCTTCGATGAAGTCACCCAGGTGCGAATCGTCATCGTCACCGATCGGTGTTTCCATCGAGATCGGCTCTTTGGCAATCTTCATGATCTTGCGGATCTTGTCTTCAGGAATCTCCATCTTGGCGGCCAGAATGCTGGCGTCCGGCTCAAAGCCGAATTCCTGCAAGTGCTGGCGCGACAGGCGGTTCATCTTGTTGATGGTTTCGATCATGTGCACCGGGATACGGATGGTCCGCGCCTGGTCGGCGATGGAGCGCGTGATCGCCTGGCGGATCCACCAGGTGGCATAGGTCGAGAACTTGTAGCCGCGGCGGTATTCGAACTTGTCGACGGCCTTCATCAGGCCGATGTTGCCTTCCTGGATCAAGTCAAGGAACTGCAGGCCGCGGTTGGTGTACTTCTTCGCAATTGAAATTACCAGGCGCAAGTTGGCCTCGATCATCTCTTTTTTGGCGTCGCGCGAGTTGGACTCGCCTTCGTTCATGCGCTTGTTAATGTCCTTGAGCTGAGCCAGGGGTACTACCACGCGGGCCTGCAATTCGGCCAGCTTGGTCTGCAGTTCCTGGATGGGCGGCACGTTGCGGGCCATCACCACCGACCACGGTTTGCCGGAGGCGACCTGCTTCTCAACCCATTTGAGGTTGAGCAGGTTGGGCGGGAAGTCCTTGATGAAGACTTCCTGCGGCATGCCGCATTTCTCGACGATGATGCGGCGCAACTCGCGCTCTTTCTTGCGCACGTCCAATACCTGGCCGCGCAGCATGTCGCACAGCTTTTCAATGGTCTTGGCAGTAAATCGCACCGTCATCAGCTCGTCGCTCAGGGCTTTTTGCGACTTGACGTAAGTGGGGGTGCCGTAGCCTTCCTTGTCGTAGGTCTTGTGGACTTTCTCGAACAGGGTGGCGATCTTGTCGAAGCGGCTAAGCGCTTCCTTCTTGAGTTCTTCGAGCTTCTTGGTCAGGGCCTTGGAGCCGCCCTTGCCGTCGTCATCGTCTTCTTCGTCGAATTCGTCGAAGTCTTCTTCAGCCACATAGTCGTCGGCCTCGTTGGGGTTGGAAAAACCGTCAACCACGGTAGAAATAACGATCTTGCCTTCGCGGATTTCTTCGCCCAGGCGCATGATTTCAGCGATGGTGGCGGGGCTTTCCGAGATGGCTTCCATCATCTTCATGAGGCCGCCCTCGATGCGCTTGGCGATTTCGATTTCGCCTTCGCGCGTCAAGAGCTCGACCGTGCCCATTTCACGCATGTACATGCGAACCGGGTCGGTGGTGCGACCGAACTCGCTGTCGACGGTCGACAGGGCGGCTTCGGCTTCTTCTTCGGCTTCTTCTTCGGTGGCGACCGTAGGGCCGGTGTTGTTCAGCAGCAGGGTCTCGGCGTCAGGCGCCTGCTCGTAAACAGCCACGCCCATGTCGTTGAGCATGTTGACCACGACTTCCAGCGTTTCAGCATCGACCAGCTTGTCGGGAAGGTGGTCGGAGATTTCGCCGTGCGTGAGGTAACCGCGGGTTTTACCGAGCTTGATCAGGGTTTTCAGGCGCAGGCGGCGCTTGAGCATGTCTTCTTCGGACAGCACGGTTTCGTCCAGGCCGAACTCCTTCATCAAGGCGCGTTCTTTCGCCTTGCTGATCTTCATGCGCAGCGGTTTGACCTTCTCGGTCGTCTCTGGGATGGGTTCGCCGACGAGATCGTCTTCAATGTCGGACATGTCGAGGTCTTCCCCCGTCTTCACGGGGCCGGCAGCGCTCTTCGGCTTGCGGCCGCGCTTGGCGCCGGTGGCGGCAGGCGCGCTGCCTTCGGCTGCCGGGTTCTTGGGCGGGCGGCCGGGTTTCTTCTTCACGGGCACGTCGGCGGTGACGGCGAGGGGCTTGGCTTCGGGACTGGACTTGGTCGGCACGGCGGGGGCTTTCTTCAGGGGCAAATCGGAAATCGCGGATTTCGCGGTTTTCAGGGGGGCTTTGCTCACCAGGGCATTGGGTTTGCTGGGTTTAACAGATATGGCGTGTTTTCCCGGCTTTTCAACCTTGCCGATTTTGGCGGCAGGCTTTGCGGCAGCTTTCGCTGTTGCTTTGACTGGAGGCTTGCCCGCGGGCTGCGCAGCAGCTTTGGGAGCTACTTTGGCTTTGGGCTTTGCGACAGCTTTGGACTGCACGCTTTGGGGCTTCTTGGACGTGCTCGGCTTCTTCGGCTTGGCAGTAGGCATGGGACCTCCAGTTGTCGGGAATTGTTCTAAATATCGATCAGCTACCAGTAAACAAAAATGCACCTTGGCGCCTGCACAAAGCACAGGCACGGTGACAAGGGTTCAGAGTCAAAACGAGAAGGCGGAAAAACAGGCCGGGCAATGCCAAAGGCACATGGCGGTTTATTTTTCCGGGCAAGCTGTTTGGGCGAACATTTGGTGTGCAGTCCTTGCGGAAATTCCCTGGGGGAAGTGGCCGTCTCATCTGTGAGTTCCCCAAAGTTTCAGGGTGGCCGGGCCGGAGGTGCTGCTGTCGCGCTTGCCGTCGAAAATCGGATTATACCCTGTTGCCTGTTTTTTGGGCGGGTTTTATGCTATTTTTTTGCGCTGAGTCGAGCCGTCAATACCTGCAGCCGTTGTCTCAAAACCGGGTTTTTCAGGGCTTCGGCCCCTCGGCCAATCAGTTCGCTCAGCTCTCGCTTCCACTCGACTTCCATGAACTTGTCCAGAATGCCCCGGACTTCATTCCAATCGCACTCAATACCATCAGGAATTTCCGATATTTGAACTACCGCGTGGCGTTCAGAGGGGTGCCCGCGTAGCCCCTCGCGCAATGCCGCCCAAGGCTGTGGGCCGTGCTCATGCAATTGCGCCTCCAGCCACGTGAAGAGTGGGCCATGCGGAGCTGGTTGCTGCGTCAGAAGATGGTGTTCTTCCGCGCTGAGTCGGTCCCAGCTTTGCGGGTCCGTCAGTAACAGCCGCAGTACCCGGTCTTCAGGGCTGGCGGAAAGTTTGCGGCCCATCACGCGGCGCGGCGTCAGCGTGTTGCGGTCGCCAAACTTTCGTCCTGGCATCGAGGGAGGGGAGAAATGCCCGGAAGGTTCGGACGCGCTGTAGTCGCGCTCGTCGAAGTCCGGCGGATAACCGCCCGGATCGGGCATATCCGCATGATGAACCGAGTTTGGAGGTGATTTCGGCTTGTAGCCCTTGCCGGGCGAGCGCGAGCCGCTATCATTTTTATAGCCAGTCTTGTAGCCGGATGCGGCTGGCTGCCACAGCTGCAGCAGCTCGCGGCTGTCGATCTGCACCTTGTCGGCGATCTCGGCCAGCAATTGCCGCTTCAGGGTGCCGTCCGGCATCAGACCCCACAGCGGCCGCGCATTGCTGGCCATGTGGGCACGGCCTTCTGCCGTGTCCAGGTCGCAGCTTTCCCCGGCGGCGTCCAGCATGAAGCGGCTGAGTGGCACGGCTTTGGTGACTGCGGCGGCAAAGCCTTCCTGGCCGTGTTCGCGGATGTAGCTGTCGGGATCGTGCTCAGCCGGTAAAAACAGGAACTTGACGGTGCGCACGTCGGTGGCAAAGGGAAGGGCCGCGTCCAGCGCCTTGCGCGCGGCGCGGCGGCCGGCGCCGTCACCGTCAAAGCTGAACACAACCGAATCGGTGAATCGGAACAGCTTTTGCACGTGATCGGCGGTACAGGCGGTACCCAGGGTGGCCACGGCGTTGGCAAAGCCCAATTGGGCCAACGCCACCACGTCCATATAGCCCTCAGTGACGAGGGCGTAGCCATGTTCGCGCAGGGCAGTGCGGGCTTCAAACAGGCCGTACAGCTCGCGCCCCTTGCTGAAGACCGGGGTTTCAGGCGAGTTGAGGTACTTGGGCTTTTCGTCGCTGAGCACGCGGCCGCCAAAGCCTATGCATTCGCCCTTGACATTGCGGATGGGGAACATGACCCGGTCGCGAAAGCGGTCATAGCGCTTGGCTTCGCCGGCCTGGTTTTCCTCGCCGGGCTCGCCCGTAATGACCAGGCCGCTTTCGACCAGCAGCGGGTCGTTGTAATCCGGAAAAACACTGGCCAGGCTGCGCCAGCCTTCGGGCGCATAGCCCAGGCCGAAAGTCCTGGCGACTTCGCCCGAGACGCCGCGGCCCTTGAAGTAGTCGATGGCGCGCTCGGAGTTGCGCAGGGCCTTGATGTAGGCAACGCCGGCTTTTTCAAGCACGCTGGTGAGTGTGGCCTGCTGCTCGCGCATCTGGGCGGCCCGCGCCCGGTCTTGCGGCGAGACATCGTCTTCAGGCACCTGCAGGCCGTATTGCTGGGCCAGGTCTTTCACGGCTTCGACAAAGGTCATGCCGCCGTGTTCCATCAAGAAGCTGATGGCGTTGCCGTTCTTGCCGCAGCCAAAGCAGTGATAGAACTGCTTGGAGGGGCTGACGCTGAAGGAGGGCGACTTTTCGCCGTGGAAGGGGCACAGCCCCATGAAGTTGGCGCCACCCTTTTTGAGCTGCACATAGCGGCCCACGATGTCCACCACGTCCGCACGCGCGAGCAACTCCTGGATGAATGTTTGGGGTATGGCCATGGCGAGGAAAGAGGGGGGTCAATTTAGCACACGAGCCCCGACAGGGACGGGCCTGCGCTTATAGCCCTGAGGAGACATGGGCGCTGGGCTGACATGCATTGGAGGCATCTGGCGGCAGTATGGGCCGCTTGGGGGGTTCATCATGAATTTTTCCTTGCAGTCCCGGGAACGGGGCCTTCTGATGACGCTTGCTCCCAACCTTGCCTATGTTTTCAGCCATCCCGGCGCTTTCACGCTGCGGGTGCTCAAGGGCTTTCGCGCCAACCAGGGCTTGCTGCTGGCCGGTGCCGTGGCCTATTACGCGCTGCTGTCCATCGTGCCTCTCCTGATTCTTGTCGCAATTGCACTGTCACATGTCATAGCGCAGGACGCGTTGCTGCAGGCGCTGGGCCGTTACATCGGATGGCTCGCGCCCGGCCAGGGTGGGTTCATCACCGCAGAGCTGGCCAACTTCCTGGCTCACCGGGAAGTGCTGGGCTGGGTCCTGCTGGCCACGATGCTGTTCTTCAGTTCGCTGGCTTTCACGGTGCTGGAAAACGCGATGTCGGTCATCTTTTTGCATCGCGTGGCGATTCGCCGCCGCCATCTCCTGGTGTCTGCCGTTCTGCCGTATTGCTACATCGTATTTGTGGGGCTGGGTTTGCTGCTGGTGACGCTTGCCACGGGCAGCCTGCAGGCGCTCGGTGAAAAAAGCGTGGACTTTCTGGGTCTTGAATGGTCGCTCAGCGGGTTTTCCGGTGTGCTGCTGTACCTGCTGGGCCTGACGGGGGAGGTGCTGCTGCTGACCTCGCTGTACATGGTGATGCCGGTGGGCCGGCTGCAATGGCGGCACGCGCTACTGGGCGGCGTCACGGCCGCGCTGCTCTGGGAGCTGACGCGCCATTTGCTGGTGTGGTACTTCTCCACGCTGTCGCAGGTCGGCCTGGTTTACGGCTCCCTCACCACGTCCATTCTGGTACTGCTGAGCCTGGAAGTGGCCGCGACCTTGCTGCTGCTGGGCGCGCAGGTGATTTCAGAATACGAACGCCTGGGCACGGCCCGGCAGGACCAGCCTGCCAAGTCCATGCGGCTGGGCTAGGGAACAGCTTCAGTCGCCCAACACCAGTCCTTCGCGCCGCGGATCTGCGCCGCCGAAAAAGCCCTGTGGCGTTCTCTGGATCGCCTGCAAACCACTTGTCATGGTCTGCTCGCGCACTTCGGCGCCGCGGCCTCGCAGTGCCTCCACTGTGGCGGGCGAAAACCGCTTTTCCTCGAGGATGCTGGGGCCGTTGAGTGAGGCGAAGTTGGGCAGGTCAATCGCCTGTTGGGCGTTGAGGCCCCAGTTCAGCGTGGCATACAGCGTCTTGGCGGTGAAGTGGATGATGAGCGCGCCGCCCGGGCTGCCGCCACTCATGACGAGCTGGCCCGAGTTTTTATCAAACACCAGCGTGGGGGCCATCGACGAGCGCGGGCGTTTGCCGGCTTGCACGCGGTTGGCCACGGGCTTTCCTTCAGCGTCTGTCGGGGCAAAACTGAAATCGGTGAGTTCGTTGTTCAGCAAAAAACCGCCGGCTTTGCCGGTGCCGCCGTCGGTCATCAGGCGTGAGCCGAACTGGTCCTCAATCGTAGTCGTCATGGCGATCGCGTTGCCGTAGCCGTCGACGATGCTGATGTGCGAAGTGCCGTATTCGGGCTGGTCGGGCATGGGGGCGTATGCCGTTTTGACGGCGCCCGGAACACCAGGTTTGGCGGTCTTCATGCTCGGGCCTGTGGGCTGGATCAGCCTGGCACGCTCACTGAGGTAAGCGGGTGCGAGCAGGCTCACCCAGCTTCCACCCGGCGGCTGCACAAAGTCAGGGTCACCCAGGTATTGCGCACGGTCGGCAAAGGCCAGGCGCGAAGCCTCGGTGTAGAGGTGCAGCCAGTCGGCCGAAGGCGTGGGCGACACCGTGCCGGGAACACCGCCGGTGCCGGCGACCAGGCCCAAGGTACTGGCCGGCGTGTTGTTCAGGATGCCGAGGATTTGCCCGACCGCAATCGCGCCCGAGCTGGGCGGTGGCATGCCGCAGAGGCGGTAGGCCTTGCCGGCCGCGCTGTAGTCCGAGCAGATCGGGTCGCGCTTTTTGGGCTGGTAGCCGGCCAGGTCGCCCAGGGCCAGCTTGCCGGGGTTGGTGGCATGGCCTTGCACCTTGGTGACGATGGCCTCTGCGACCTTGCCTTCGAGTAGCGCGCTGGACCCTCTCGCTGCGATTTGCCGCAGCACATCGGCCAGCGCCGGGTTGCGCAAGACAGAACCCACATCAACGGGGGTACCGTCGGCTTTATAGAAGTAGGCTGCAGCGGTGGCGTCCTTCTTCAGGTGCACTTCACCTTTGAGCAAGGTGTTGAGCCGCGGGCTGACCTTGAACCCGTTTTCAGCGAGCTGGATGGCGGGCGCGAAGAGCTGGGCCCAGGGCAGGCGGCCGTATTGCTTGTGGGCCATCTCCAGCATGCGTACAGTGCCGGGCGTGCCGACGGAGCGGCCGCCGACCACGCCGTCGTAAAACGGCATCGGTTTGCCGTCGGCGCCGATAAACAGTTTTTCGTCCGCCGCTGCAGGCGCGGTTTCGCGGCCGTCAAAGGCCTCGACCTTGCCGCCATTGGCGTGCAGCAGGAAGGCGCCGCCGCCTATGCCGCTGGACTGCGGCTCCACCAGCGTGAGCACCATTTGCACGGCGATGGCCGCGTCGATGGCCGAACCACCGGCTTTGAGCACCTGGTAACCCGCATCAGTGGCCAGTGGGTTGGCGGCCGCCACCGCAAAGGTCTTCGTGGCCCAGCCCGGTTTAGGCGTGAAGCCGGATGAGCCCTCGGGCTGCATGTATTTGGTACCGCGCGCGACTTCATCGGCGGGGACCTGGTAGTTGAACGCGGTGGGGCTGCTGGCGCAGGCCGCAAGCAGCATGGTGGCTGCCAGCGCCGGGAAGGCGTGTCTCATGCGATATCCTTGAATGTAGTTGTAGCTTGTGGCAGGACCCTGTGCCTGCGCTGTTGAATATATCGAGCGGCCCCGCGCCTCACAATGGCGTTTCAGAGAAATCACTCTTCCATGGAATTTGACAATCTCGATGCCTTGCGCGTGCTGCTTGCCACGGCGGAAACTGGCAGCCTTACAGCAGCGGGCAAGCGCTGCCGGCTGTCTACAGCGGCCGTCAGCGCGGCGATCAAGCGGCTGGAAACCTCGCTGGGTGTGCGTCTGTTCGAGCGAACCACGCGCGCCGTGCGGCCCACGGCCGAAGGCGCGGTCATGGTTGACCATGCGCGCCGCGCCCTTGAGCTGGTGTCGGAAGGCCAGGCCAAAGTCCGCGCGGGCACTTTTGGCCTCACGGGCAGCATCCGCATCACCGCCACGGCCATGCTGGCTCGCGAGATGCTCGCTTACTGGCTGGCAGAGTTTGCCAACGCCCATCCCGGCATTGAAATCGACCTGCAGATCAGCGACGCGCGTGTGGACCTGGTGCGCGAGGGCATCGACATCGCCTTGCGCAATGGGCCGCTGATGGATTCGACCCATTCTGCGCGCCTGCTGGCGCTGGCGCGCCGGGTGGCTTGCGCGAGCCCTGACTACCTGGCGCGCCGCGGTACGCCGCTCGAGCCTTGTGAATTGGCGCAGCACGACTGCCTGGTCTGCCATGTGCGCGAGCGCAGGCAAGACCAGTGGCAGTTCGAATTGCACGGAGAGGCCAGCGCGCCTTTTCAGGTGCGCGTGGCCGGGCCACTGGCCTGCAACGACGCATCCATTGCGCTGCAGTGGGCGCTGGAAGGGCGGGGCATCGTCTACCAGTCCGAGATCGACCTCATGGCCTCTTTGGCCGACGGCAAGCTGGTGCGCCTTTTCGCGGGTTACCTGGGTGAGCCGGCGCCGCTCTATGCTGTGGTGCCGAGCCGGCGCTATGTGCCGGCGCGCGTCAACGAGGTGATTGAGCGGCTTTCAGCGCTGCTGACCGAACGGCTGGCAGCGCTGCACCCGCCTGCGGCCTAGGCTCAACGCGGTGCGAGGCGGATCGCACCATCCAGGCGAATGACTTCACCATTGAGCATGTCGTTTTCAATGATGTGTTTGGCCAGGCGGGCGTAGTCCTGCGGCGTGCCCAGGCGTGAAGGGAAGGGAACGCCGGCAGCCAGCGAGTCCTGCACTTCCTGCGGCATGCCAAAGAGCATGGGCGTGCCGAAAATGCCGGGCGCAATCGTCATGTTGCGGATGCCGTTGCGTGCCAGGTCGCGGGCGATCGGCAAGGTCATGCCGACAATGCCGCCCTTGGAGGCGCTGTAGGCCGCCTGGCCGATCTGGCCGTCGTAGGCTGCCACAGAGGCGGTAGAGATCAACACGCCGCGCTCGCCCGTCGCTTCCGGGTCGTTCTTGCACATGGCGTCGGCCGCCAGGCGGATCATGTTGAAGCTGCCCACCAGATTGACGGTGATGGTTTTGCTGAATGCGCCCAGGCTGTGCGCGCCGTTTTTGCCTACGGTTTTTTCGGCGGGTGCAATGCCGGCACAGTTCACCAGGCCCATCAGCTTGCCCATGGCAACAGCCTTGGCCACCGCGGCCTGGCCGTCGGCTTCCTGGCTTACGTCGCATTTGACGAAAGCGGCTTTGCCATCGCCCAGCTCTTTGGCGATGGCCTCGCCTTTGTCGGCCTGCATGTCGGCGATCACGACTTTCGCACCGTTGGCCACCAGCATGCGCGCCGTGCCTTCACCCAGGCCCGATGCGCCGCCGGTGACGATGAATACTTTGCCTGCGATTTCCATGGTGGTTCCTTGATGAAGATGGAGAGATTTTGAAGAGCTTGCGTGAACGTTCTGGGTGACGTTAACGTAAACGTCAATTATGGCGCATGAAATTACCCCCACGCTCCTTCACTTCGTGTGGTCGCTGCCCCCCGAGGGGGCGTTTTTCATCTTGGGGCGGCCCGGCGATGAAAAAAGCCCGGCGCCTTTCGGCGGCCGGGCTTTTGGCAAAAGCGGGACGTTGGCTTACTTGTAGCCGACGCGATCCAGCATCTGCTGCACCTTGAGCTGGTTGTTGCCCACGGCGCTGATCGGGATGGTTTCCGATTTAAAGCTGCCGTTGCCCGATGGCGTCATGGCTTTGAGAGCCGGGTTGCTCACACCCAGGCCCGGCACGGCGGCCCATTCGTTATTGCCATTGGCAAAATACTCCTGCGCGCTCGGGCTCGCCAGGTATTCCATGAACTTGACGGCGTTGGCCGTGTTCTTGGCGTTTTTGGCAACGGCAGCGCCGGCGATATTCACGTGCGTGCCCCAGCTGTCCTGGTTGGGGAAGACCACGCCCACGCGGTCGGCCACGACTTTGTCTTCAGGCGCGTTGGAGCGCATGATGCGCGCGAGGTAGTAGGTGTTGGTCAGCGCAATGCCACACTCGCCGCTGGCCACGGCCTTGATCTGGTCGCTGTCGCCTCCCTTGGGGTCGCGCGCCATGTTGGCGACCAGCCCCTTGAGCCATTGCTCGGCCTTGGCTTCGCCCAGATGCTCGGTCACCGCGCCGAAGAGCGACAGGTTGTAGGGGTGCGCGCCCGAACGGGTGCACAGCAGGCCCTTGTTCTTCGGGTCAGCCAGCTCCTCGTAGGTATCCACGTCGGCTTTTTTGACCTTGAGCTTGTCAAACACCACAACGCGGGCGCGCGTCGAAAAGCCGAACCAGGTCGTGCCTTCGGCAGTTTCCTTGGCACGCAGCTTGGCCGGGATTGCAGCTTCGAGGGCGGTCGATTTGATGGGCTTGAAGAGACCGTCTATATCGCCCTTGTGCAGGCGCGCGGCATCGACCAGCAAAATCACGTCGGCAGGGGAGGCTGCGCCTTCGGCCTTCAGGCGCGCCAAAATGCCGGCGTCATCTGCGTCCACGCGGTTGACCTTGATTCCGGTGGCCTTGGTGAAGTCGCTGTAGAGCTTTTCGTCCGTCTGGTAATGGCGGGCAGAATACAAGTTGACCACCTGTTCCTGCGCCGAAGCCAAGCCTGCCAGCAGCATCAGCGACGAGAGAACCACTTTTTTGTACATAACTTTCCACTTCCTTACTGGTATTTTTAAAGCCCGGCCATGATAAAGCAAATAAGAATCATTCTTGGTAGTCCCCCTACGTTGCGCAAGCCTTCACGAGGGCCGGACTGGCTGGCGGGCATCTGCCTGGCTGCGGGTTTATCGCTGTTTGCCGGCTGCACTACAGCGCCGCCCGGTCCGGGCGCACCCGTGGCACCACTGCCGGTAGAGGTCGCCAGAAAGCCGCCGCGCATCGGCCTGGCGCTGGGCGGGGGCGCCGCACGCGGCTTTGCCCACGTGGGCGTGATCGCCGTGCTGGAGGAGGCCGGGCTCAAGCCGCAGCTGGTGGTCGGCACGTCGGCCGGCAGCCTGGTGGCGGCGCTGTATGCCAGCGGCAAGACCAGCGCGCAGTTGCAGCAGACCGCGCTGAACATGGAGGAAGTTGCCATCACCGACTGGATGCTGCCGATCATCGGCCGCGGCATGTTCCGCGGTGACGCGCTGGCCCGCTATGTCAACGACCTTGTGGCCAACCGGCTGATGGAGAACATGGCCATTCCGCTGGGGATTGTCGCCACTGACCTCAACAGCGGCCAGGCCGTGCTGTTCCAGCGCGGCGATACCGGTACAGCAGTGCGCGCATCCAGTGCGGTGCCGGCCGTGTTCGTGCCCGTCAAGATCAACGGCCGCGAGTATGTGGACGGCGGCCTGGTTTCACCGGTGCCTGTGCGCTTTGCCAGGCAGATGGGCGCCGACGTCGTGATTGCCGTCGACATTTCCAGCCCGCCCGAAGCCAACCTCGCCGGCGACACATTGCAAATCCTGCTGCAGACTTTTGCCATCATGGGCAAAAGCATCAACCAGTACGAGCTCAAGGATGCTGACGTTGTGGTCCGTCCGTCGCTTACGGGTCTGAAAAGCGCCGACTTCTCTGCGCGGCAGCGCGCCATCGATTCAGGCCGTGCGGCCATGTTGGCCGCGTTGCCACAGCTGAAGGCAAAGCTGGCCGCAGCGGGTGTGGCGATGGCAAGGTAGCCGCTATTGATTTGATAGCTGCTGGCGCTCGTCCTTATTGGGTAAAACGCCTGAATGGCTTAAATCTGGATGCGCCAGGCAAAAAAAAGCCCAATCTTTCGATTGGGCTTAACTGGATCCGTGAAAATGAATTTCGAATGGATCCGAGGAGACAAGCGGTCTGGAATCGTGCTGTTACGCAAGGTTCCGGGATCAGGCTCCGGTCGTTCCCGCAGAAAGTGCGGGAACAATGAATAACAATTAACGCTTCTTGGAAGCAGTTTTCGTGGCGCTCACTGCGGATGCAGCCACGGTGTTGAAGTTGGCTTCAGCCATTTCGCTGGCTTGCTTGACAGCCTTTTGCATGGATTCGAATGCGTTGTTCGCGGCAGCAACAGCGCTCTTCATCACGGCAACGGCGGTTTCGGAACCGGCTGGTGCGTTTTTGGCGGCGTTGTCGACCAGGCCGACAAACTTCTTCTGTGCATCGGCGGTTTGGCCTTCCAGGGTCTTGCCCAGTTCAGCACCAGCAGCCGAAGCGATGTCATACAGGTGACGGCTGTAAGCAGCGGTCTTTTCAGCCAGGGGCTGGACCAGGCCGGCTTGCAGGGCCATCAGTTCTTGCGCGTCTTTCACGCCCATCACGGCTTGTGCGTGGTTGGCGGTTTCGGCAAGGGCAGCCTTGGTGGCTTGCACGTTCAGTTCGACCAGCTTTTCAACGCCTTCGAAGGCTTTGTGGGTCAGACCAAACAGGGTTTCGATGTTGGCTTTGTGGGAGGCGATGATTTGTTCAGCGGTCAGCATAATTAATCTCCAGATATAAGTTAATGAGTCGTCGGGTCAATAGTTGCGTTGCGCTGAATTGCTGCACTGCAACATGACCCCAAGTATAGGCATTGGCCGAGGCATTGCAAGCAGTTTTTGTTGCACTGCACCATTTTAGATGTCAAGCCCTATTTGTCCTCCGAAAACAGAGCGCAAAAGTATCCAAAAGTCCATGGTTTCTCGCGCTCGGTACTACATGACGGTTGTTGCCCCTTCAGGCCACAATCGTTGAAACCCTTCCTCGCTTCTCATCTTGCAAGCTTTTTACGCCGACAACTTCGTATTGCCGCTGCCGCTTGGGCACCGTTTTCCCATGGCCAAGTACCGGCTGTTGCGCGACCGCCTGGTCAACGAATTGCCTGCCGTTCGAATGGCACAGGCACCGGCCGCGACGGATGGTGAACTTGCCCTTGTTCACACGCCCGCCTATATAGACGCGATCACGCACGGTACCTTGCCGGCGCCCGCGCAGCGCGAGATTGGCTTTCCCTGGAGCCTGGGCATGGCCGAGCGTGCGCGCCGCTCCGCCGGCGCCACCGTTGCAGCGGCCCGCGGGGCGATGGGGCCAGGAGGCAAACGGGGCGAGGGCGTTGCAGCCAACCTGGCCGGAGGCACGCATCACTCGTATGCCCACAAAGGCGGCGGCTTCTGCGTTTTCAACGACGCGGCGGTGGCCGCCAGGCTCATGCAGGCGGAGTGGGCGCGGCTGCACCGCCACGAGCGCAAACCGCTGCAGGTCGCCATCATCGATCTGGATGTGCACCAGGGCAACGGCACTGCCAGCATCTTTGCCGCGGACACCAGCGTGTTCACGCTTTCGCTGCATGGGGAAAAGAATTTCCCGTTTCGAAAAGAAGCCGGCGACCTTGACGTGGACCTGCCGGACGGCTGCGGCGATGCAGCCTATCTGCAGGCGCTGGAGCATGCGCTTGACGAACTGGAGCGGCGCTTT
This sequence comes from Polaromonas sp. P1_E11, assembly GCF_056405995.1. NCBI lineage: Bacteria > Pseudomonadati > Pseudomonadota > Betaproteobacteria > Burkholderiales > Comamonadaceae > Polaromonas > Polaromonas sp. P1_E11. The sequence continues at coordinate 433,932 of NZ_JBFUBA010000001.1, read as the reverse complement.
GAGCCGGGGCTGGTGCTGTTTCTTGCGGGTGCCGATCCATACGTGGGCGACCGGCTGGGACGGCTGGCCCTGAGCTTTGACGGTCTGGAGGCGCGCGACCGGCGCGTCTTCGACTGGGCCTGGCAGCGCCGCATCCCGCTGGCGTTTTCCATGGCGGGTGGTTATGGCGTCAATATCGACGAAACCGTGCAGGTGCAGATGAACACCTACCGGGTGGCGCTTGAATACTGGGGACGCTGGAATCCATAACGATTGCTGCTACATTGCCTTGGCTATCCTGGCGCCCAAAAAACAGAACACGTCAATTGCCATCGAACATGTCGCCTGCCCTCGAGGACTTCCCGAAAAACATTGCCCCTGGTGCCCTTCGCGTGCTGGTGTTAGGCGGCGCCGGCTTTATTGGCCGACATGCCGTGGCGGCGCTGCACGCGTCGGGCGCGCAGGTTTCGATCGGCAGCCGCCATCCTTCGCGCCACGAAGAGGCCTATCCTTTTGCTGTCTTGCGCCCTGCACGCTTTGAGCAGCTGTTGCAGCCCGATGCGTGGACAACCCTGCTGAAGGATGTGGACGTGGTCGTCAATTGCGTGGGCATCCTTCGCCAGCGGCCGCATGAGTCGTATGACCATGTGCATCACCGCGCGCCGGCGGCGCTGGCCGTCGCTTGCGCCGGCGCCGGCATTCGGCTGATTCATACCTCGGCCCTGGGCTTGCACGCAGGCGCCAAAAGCCGGTTTTTGTCGAGCAAGCTGCTGGGTGAGCACGCCATCGCCGCATCAGGCAGTGACTACGCCATCGTGCGGCCGTCCCTGCTCGACGGCGAGGGCGGCTTTGGTGCCCGCTGGCTGCGCGGCTTGTCGCGCTCGCCGGTGCAATTTATTCCGCGCGGTGCGCGCGGCGGTATTGCGGCGATGGCTGCCACCGATCTTGGGAAAGCGTTTGCCGCGCTTGCGGCTCTTTCTTCCCTGGCGGGTCACCGCGAGGTTGAACTCGGCGGCACCCGCCGATACGGCTACGCGGAGTATTTGCGTGAGCTTCGCGCCGACTACACGGCCACCCCTGCGCTGCAGATTCCAACGCCCAACTGGGCGGCACGCCTGGGTGCGCATGTGTGCGACGTCCTGCACTTTTCGCCTTTCTCTTACGGGCACTGGATTTTGCTGCAGCGGGACAACGTGCCTTCACCCAATCGCTTGCCGGAACTGCTGGGGCGCGAGCCACTTCCGATCAGGCCCGCCGTTAGCCCGGCCGTCCATCCAGAAGCCCGCCTTGAGCCTGGCCAGGTGCACGCTGGCAAAATAGGTTCTCATGACCTCCCCGACACGCCCGCAGGTTGAAGCCCGTAGCGCCTATAAAGCCTTTCGCGACATCGGCACCCGCTGGTCCGACAACGATGTTTACGGCCACGTCAACAACGTCGTCTATTACAGCTGGTTCGATACCGCCGTCAACGGCCTCCTGATTGAGCGCGGCGCCATCGACATCCACACCGGCAGCGTGATCGGCCTGGTGATCGAAACCCAATGCAACTACTTCGCGCCGCTGGCCTTTCCGGAGCCGGTGGTCGCGGGCATCCGCGTGGCACACGTCGGCTCGTCCAGCGTGCGCTACGAAGTGGCCCTGTTCCCCGGCGATAAGGGTGCGCTGTGCGCTGCCCGGGGCCATTTCATCCATGTGTATGTCGACCGCGTCACGCGCCGGCCTGCGCCTCTGCCCCCCGAACTGCTTTCTGTACTGGAGACCCTCCGATGACCCAGGCACCGCCCGTGCTTCCCTATATCACCCCGCGCCGCGCAGGCGATGCGCGCAATGCAGTGGACGAAGCCATCGTCAGCCGGCAGTCGATACGCCAGTTTTTGCCCAAACCGGTGCCGCGCGAGACCATCGCCCACCTGCTGGAAGTGGCCAGCCGCGCGCCTTCTGGCACCAACACCCAGCCCTGGAAGGTCTATGTGCTGCAGGGCGCCAGCCGGGACATGCTGGTGGAAAAAGTCTGTCAGGCCCATGATGCGATATACGCCAACCCCGCGCTGGCCACTGAATACAAAGAAGAATACGACTACTACCCCGAAAAATGGGTGTCACCCTATATCGACCGCCGCCGCGAAAACGGCTGGGGCCTCTATGGGCTGCTGGGCATCACCAAGGGCGACAAGGACAAGATGCATGCGCAGCATCACCGCAACTTCCAGCTGTTCGACGCGCCTGTGGGCCTGATGTTCACGCTGGATCGCGTGATGGGCCGGGGTTCACTGGCGGACTACGGCATGTTTATGCAAAACCTCATGGTGGCCGCACGCGGCCTGGGCTTGCACACATGCCCGCAAGCGGCCTGGAACGGTTTTTCCCGGATCATCCTGCCGCACATCGGCGCGGGTGAGGGCGAAATGCTGGTGTGCGGCATGGCGCTGGGTTATGCCGATGAAACGGCGCTCGTCAACACCTTCCGCACGCCGCGGGTGCCGGCTTCGGAATTCACCACATGGCTTGACTAGGCGCAGCGCAGTTGCATCCCCGCACGCGCCGGCTGGTTTAGGTGTTGCGGGTAAAGTCAGGGATTCGCGAAAAGACGCGATTTCTTTTCGCCTGTTTGGGCTCTGCTTTTTTTGTTTTCACCTGTTTTAGAAGGACCTCACCATGAATCTCACCACCACACCTTCCGGCCTGCAATACGAAGACACCGTGCTGGGCACCGGTGCCATCGCCAAGGCGGGGCAGCATGTCAAGGTTCACTACACGGGCTGGCTCTATAACAACGGCGTCCAGGGCGCCAAGTTCGACTCCAGCAAGGACCGCGGCCAGCCGTTCGAGTTTTCCCTTGGCGCGGGGCAAGTGATCCGCGGCTGGGATGAAGGCGTGCAAGGCATGTCGGTGGGTGGTACGCGCCGCCTCGTCATTCCGGCAGAGCTGGGCTATGGCGCGCGTGGGGCAGGCGGCGTGATTCCACCGAATGCCACCTTGCTGTTTGAAGTAGATTTTCTCGGTACCTGAGCTGGCGCGAGTTGAAGAAGGCCCCGGTGCGGCATTGGCGCCGGGCCTGCTCACCTGATTAACCGCCAAGGCGCCCTGGCGCCGCGGCCCTCAAGCGATCCCCATGATCATCACCAGTTTGCTCGATACCGACTTGTACAAGTTCACCATGATGCAGGTGGTCTTGCACCAGTTTCCGGGCGCCGAGGTGGAATACCGCTTCAAGTGCCGCAACGCCGGTGCACCGGGTATTGGTGATCTGGCGCCCTATGTGACCGAGATACGGGAAGAAATCCGTGGCCTGTGCAGTCTGCGTTTCCAGGATGCCGAGCTGGCTTACCTCAAGGCCATGCGCTTCATCAAGAGCGATTTTGTCGACTTCCTCGGCATCTTCCGGCTCAATGAGAAATACGTCAGCGTCACGGCCTTGCCTTCGGGCGAGATTGACGTGTCCATCAAGGGCCCCTGGCTGCACACCATCCTCTTTGAGATTCCGGTGCTGGCCATCATCAATGAGGTCTACTTTCGCAACACGCAAAAGAAGGCGGACCTCGCCGAGGGGCGCAAGCGCCTGGAGACAAAAATTGGGGAGCTGCAGACGCAAGGGCTGCGAACGCTGAAGATCGCCGATTACGGTACACGCCGCCGGTTTGGCAAAGCGTGGCACGAAGAAGTGCTGCGCACCTTGGTGACGCGGCTGGGAACCGGGGTGGGCGGCCAGTTCGCCGGCACCAGCAATGTTCTGTTTGCCATGAAGCTCGGCCTGACGCCGCTGGGCACCATGGCGCATGAATACCTGCAGGCCTGCCAGGCGCTGGGGCCGCGTCTGCGTGACAGCCAGGTCTTTGGCTTCGAGTCATGGGCCAAGGAATACCGGGGCGACCTCGGGATCGCGTTGTCGGACGTTTACGGCATGAGTGCCTTCCTGCGCGATTTCGACATGTACTTCTGCAAGCTGTTTGACGGCGCCCGCCACGACAGCGGCGACCCGTTCCAGTGGGGCGAGCGCATGCTTGCGCACTACACCAAGAACCGGGTCGACCCGCAGACCAAGACGCTGATTTTCAGCGACGGCCTGACGGTGCCGCGCACCATCGAGCTGTTCCAGCAGTTCAGGGGGCGCTGCCAGCTGGCCTTCGGCATCGGAACCAACCTCACCAATGACCTGGGCTACGAGCCGCTGCAGATCGTCATCAAGATGATCCGGTGCAACGGCCAACCCGTGGCCAAGCTGTCTGACACACCTTCCAAGAACATGTGCGACGACGAAAAATACCTGGCCTATTTGCGGCAGGTGTTTGAAATCGCCTCGCCTGCATAATCGACAGCCTACCTGGCTTATCTTGAAAACCCGCGCGTGACCATTGCAGGCGTTTCCCTTGATTTCGTATTGTTTGGCCTGACGCTGCTCGGCGTTGCAGTGTTCCACCATCACACGCTCAAGGTGGCGTTGGCAGGCCTGGCGGTCATCACGCTTTACAAGCTCGCGCTGGGTGATTTTTCAGGCGTGCCTGGTATGGGCGGCCTGCTGCAATTGCTCGCCCACGAGTGGGTGACGCTCGGCAACTTGCTGGGCCTGTTACTGGGTTTTGCGCTGCTGTCCGATCATTTTGAAAAGAGCGGTATCCCCGCACTGCTGCCGCGCTATCTGCCCGACGACTGGAAAGGCGGCTTTGTGATGCTGGTACTGGTCTTCGTGATCTCCAGTTTTCTCGACAATATCGCGGCGGCCATGATAGGCGGCACCATGGCATCTGCGCTGTACCGCAAGCGTGTTCATATCGGCTTCCTCGCTGCCATCGTGGCCGCCAGCAACGCGGGCGGCTCGGGCAGTGTGGTGGGAGACACCACCACGACCATGATGTGGATTGCCGGGGTTTCGCCGGGCCAGGTCTTCGAGTCCTATGTCGGTGCATTGGTGGCGCTGGCCATCTTCGGCGTGATCGCTGCGCGCCAGCAGCACGCGCTGCAGCCCATCATGAAGGACGCCGCTTCCGGCGCGCATCTGCATTGGGCCCGGCTGGGCATCGTCGCCATCATTCTGCTGTCGGCAGTAGCTGCCAACGTGTATTTCAACCTGCGCGATCCGGCGGTGCTGGAGCAACTGCCGGTGATCGGCATCGCGGTATGGGTGGCCATCGCAGTGACCACGCCCTGGCGCCGGCCTGACTGGCGCTTGTTGCCTGACGCCGCACGCGGCAGTGTGTTTCTGCTGTCGCTGGTGCTTTGCGCTTCCATGATGCCGGTGCAGCATTTGCCGGCCGCCAGCTGGCAAACTGCTTTCGGCCTGGGTTTTGTGAGCGCGGTGTTTGACAACATTCCGCTCACGGCCCTGGCCCTGCACCAGGGCGGCTACGACTGGGGCTTTCTGGCATACGCCGTCGGCTTTGGCGGCAGCATGCTGTGGTTTGGCTCCTCCGCTGGTGTGGCCCTGTCGAATATGTACCCCGAGGCCAAGTCGGTTGGCGCCTGGATCAAGGGCGGCTGGCATGTGGCGCTGGGCTATGTGGCCGGATTTTTCGTCTTGCTGGCCGTGCTTGGCTGGCATCCTGACGCTCCCCGTGCCCGAAAGATTGCAGCGACCGCACCGGCGACGTCCGCAATGCATTCCCCCACCGGGACGGAAGTACCTGCTCCCGCATCACTTGTGAAAACACCATGACCAAACCCAAAATTCTCGTCGCACGCGCCGTATTCCCCGAAGTCATCGCCCGCCTGGAACAGTATTTCGAGGTTGAATCCAACCAGGCCGACGAGACCTGGTCCAAGGCCCAGCTCACCGAGCGTCTCAAGGGAAAGGACGGCGCCTTCACCACCGGCGGCGACAAAATCGATGCGGAGGTGCTGGCCGCCTGCCCGGGTCTCAAAATTTGCGCCAACATGGCGGTGGGCTACAACAACTTCGACATCGACGCGATGACCGCTGCCGGCGTGCTGGCCACCAATGCCCCGGATGTCCTGACCGAAACCACCGCTGATTTCGGTTTTGCCCTGCTGATGGCCACGGCCCGCCGCGTGACCGAAAGCGAGCATTACCTGCGCGCCGGCAAATGGACCAAATGGAGCTACGACATGTTTGCGGGCTCCGACATCCATGGCGCCACGCTGGGCATCCTGGGCATGGGGCGCATAGGGCAGGGCATTGCCAAACGCGGCGCCCATGGATTTGGCATGAAAGTGATTTACCACAACCGCTCGCGCCTGGATGCAACGCTGGAAGCAGAATGCAAAGCCAGCTACGTCGGCAAGGAAGAACTGCTCAAGACGGCAGATCACCTGGTGCTGGTGCTGCCATATTCGCCTTCATCCCACCACACCATTGGTGCGGCAGAACTGGCATTGATGAAGCCAACCGCCAACCTTATCAACATCGCGCGCGGCGGTATCGTCGACGATGCCGCACTCGCTGCGGCCTTGAAGGGCAAGCGCATCGCAGCGGCCGGGCTCGATGTGTTCGAGGGCGAGCCCAAGGTGCATCCCGACTTATTGACCGTACCCAATGTGGTGTTGACGCCGCATATCGCCAGCGCCACCATTCCCACACGTCTGGCGATGGCCAGCCTGGCTGCCGACAACCTGATCGCATATTTCGGCGGCAAGAAGCCGCTGACCCCGCTCAACCCTGCGGTACTGGCCGGCAAATAAGCAGGAAGAAGGCAGCAAGCGGACAATGAACACATGATGGAATCCTGGCTGATGATTGCCTTGTTGGTGGCTAACCTGCTGTTGCTGGTCTGGCTGTTGCTGCGCAAGCCCGCCGAACCGGCGGATAAGGGACGCATCGAGCTGCTGGCGAACATCGCGGCAGGCCACGACAAGCTTGAGCGCGAACTGCGGCGCGAAATCGGCGACAACTCGCGCAGCAGCAGGCAGGAACTGGCGACTACTTTCGCCACCTTCCAGCAAACGCTGGTGCAGCAAAGCGCCGAAGCGATCCGCACGCAGAACACGCAGATCGACGCGTTTTCTCAGCAACTCACCCTGCTGCAAAAAACGCTGTCGGATACCCTGACCACTCAGCTTCAGTCCGTCAGCGAGTCGAACGCCAGGCGCATGGGTGAGGTGCGCGAGACCCTGGAAAAACAGCTGGCGCAACTGCAGCAAACCAATTCGGCCAAGCTCGATGAGATGCGCAAGACGGTCGACGAAAAACTGCAGACGACACTGGAGACGCGCCTGGGCGAAAGCTTCAAGCAGGTAGCCGATCGGCTCGAACAGGTGCACAAAGGCCTGGGTGAGATGCAGACGCTGGCGCAAGGCGTGGGCGACCTCAAGCATTTGCTCACCAACGTGAAAACACGCGGCATTTTCGGTGAAGCACAACTGTCGGCCTTGCTGGAACAGGTGTTCACCGTCGACCAGTATGCGGCCCAGGTCATTACCCGCCGCGGCGGCAAGAACCCTGTCGATTTCGCCATCAAGCTGCCTGGCCGGTCTGATTCGGGCGAGCCTTTGTGGCTGCCGATTGACGCGAAATTTCCCAATGAGGACTATGAGCGCCTGCTGGATGCGCAGCAGCGCGCCGACGTGCTGGGCGCGGAGATCGCCGGCAAGGCGCTTGAAGTGCGGATTCGCAATGAGGCCAAGTCGATCTCCGAGAAATACATAGACCCGCCTTACACAACCGATTTTGCGATTCTTTTTTTGCCGACCGAGGGCCTCTATGCCGAAGTGCTGCGCCGGCCCGGCCTGATGGAATTCCTGCAGCGCGACCACCGTGTCACGCTGGCCGGCCCGACGACTCTGCTGGCCATGCTCAATTCACTGCAGATGGGCTTTCGTACGCTGGCGCTGGAAAAACGCTCCAGCGAAGTCTGGCAGGTGCTGGGGGCGGTGAAGACCGAGTTCGGCAAGTTCGGCGACGTGCTGGCCAAGGTCAAGTCGCAGACCGAAACCGTACTCAACACGCTGAGCAGCGCCGAGCAGCGCAGCCGTGTCATGGGCAAGGCCCTGCGCAATGTCGAAGCGCTGCCGGAAATCGATTCTGCCCGCCTGCTTCCATTGGACCCGCTTGACAAAGACCTGGACAACATTTGATGCGCACCGCATGAGCTGTGCGTCATGACACCTGAACTTGCACGCCTTATCGTGGCGCAGATCTGCCTGCACGCCTGCATGGCCGGCACGCGCATGGCGGCGCCCCTGCTGGCGCTGCGTGAGGGCTACAGCCCTGCGGCGGTGGGAGTGCTGCTTGCGTTGTTTGCCCTGACGCAAGTCTTCCTGGCGCTGCCGGCCGGCCGTTTCGCCGACCGGCATGGCCTCAGGCGCCCGATCCGGTACAGCGTGTTTGCTGCGGTGCTGGGAGCCGGGGCTGCGGTGGCCTTTCCGGTGTTTCCGGTGCTGTGTCTGGCGGCGCTGCTCACGGGCGGCGCCACCGGCGCGGCCGTTATTTCCCTGCAGCGTCACGTGGGCCGTGCGGCGGTCGGAGCACTGGAGTTGCGTCAGGTATTCAGCTGGCTGGCCATTGGTCCGGCGGTGTCCAATTTCATCGGGCCGTTTTCTGCCGGCCTGCTGATCGACCATGTGGGTGCTGTGCCTGGAAGTACTTCCGGCTACCGTGCGGCTTTTTTGCTGATGGCGATTCTGCCGCTGGCCTGCTGGTTCCTGGTGCGCAAGACACGGGAACTCCCGCCGGTGATCGCCGCCAGCGGCGGGGTGCAGCCCAAGGCCTGGGATTTGCTGCGCCAGGCCAATTTTCGCCGCCTCATGCTGGTGAACTGGTTTCTGTCATCCTGCTGGGACGTCCATACTTTTGTGGTGCCGGTGCTGGGTTTTGAGCGCGGCATCAGTGCCTCGGTCATAGGCACCATCCTGGGATCGTTTGCGGTGGCCGCAGCGTTGATCCGCATGGTGATGCCGCTGGTGGCGGCCCATCTGCGCGAGTGGAAGGTGCTGGCAGTCTCCATGCTGGCGACAGCCGCACTGTTCGGCATCTACCCGTTGATGCATTCGGCGATCGGCATGGGCCTGTGCTCCATCCTGCTGGGCCTTGCGCTGGGCATGGTGCAACCCATGGTGATGAGCATGCTGCACCAGATCACACCGGAAGCCCGCCACGGTGAAGCGCTGGGGCTGCGCCTGATGGCGATCAATGCATCCAGCGTGGTGATGCCCATGTTGTTTGGCTCCGCCGGCGCGCTGATGGGAATTGGCGGGGTCTTCTGGGTCACCGGGGCCATGGTCGGCGCGGGTTCACGCGCGGCGTGGCTGCTCAAGGACAGCATGTCTGCCCATGGCGGCCACCAGCCCGAAACCGGGCCTACAGACGGTAAAAGTCCTTGATCAGGTCCCAGGCGACCTGCGCGTCGTCCACATACTGAAAGAGTTTGAGGTCGTTGGGCGATATCACGCCTTCTTCCACCAGCATGTCGGTGTTGAGCAGGCGCTTCCAGTAGCTGCTGCCAAAAAGGATGATGGGCACCGGCTTGGCCTTGCGGGTCTGCACCAGCGTGACGACTTCAAACAGTTCGTCGAGCGTGCCGAAACCACCCGGAAACACCACAAGCGCCTTGGCGCGCATCATGAAGTGCATCTTGCGCAGCGCGAAGTAGTGGAATTTGAATGACAGCTCGGGTGGCACGTAGGGGTTGGCGGCTTCCTCCATGGGCAGGGCGATCGCCAGGCCCACACTTAAGCCCCCGGCCTCGTGCGCTCCCCGGTTGGCCGCCTGCATGATGCCCGGGCCACCGCCGGTGCAGATGAAGAGCTTGGTCTCGGGCGGCTTTGTCTCGCTGTATTGCGCCACCAGCTTGCCGAAGGCGCGGGCTTTTTCGTAATAGTGGGCATTGCGTGCCAGTTTTCGCGCGCGGTCTATGGTTTCGGCGTCACCACCTGCCTCGGCTTCGGCCACCATGGTGACTGAATCTTCCTCGCTGCGAAACCTGGCGCTGCCGAAAACGACCACTGTGTTTTCAATGCCATGGGCCTGCTGTTCCAGGTCGGGTTTAAGCAGTTCCAGCTGGAAGCGGATCCCGCGTGTTTCACGCCGCAGCAAAAACTCCGGGTCGGCAAATGCCAGCCGCGAAGCGTCGGCTTCCAGCGGTGTGCCTTCCCGTGCGTGGGCCTGCAGCTCAGCCCAGGCGTTGGCCAGGCGGCCGACGGATAAATCTTGTTTTTGGTCCATGAGCTTATTGTGAACGATCAGGCGGGGGTGGTTGCTTTTCCGGAACCGGGGCCCGCACAAACAAAAAAGGCTCCGTGAGGAGCCATTTCTGGAAGACATAAGAACAGAAGCGGGTTTACACGCGCTTGCGGTATTCGCCGGTGCGGGTGTCGATTTCGACCACGTCACCTTGCGCCACAAAGATGGGCACGCCGATTTCAAAACCGGTGGCGATCTTGGCAGGCTTCAGAACCTTGCCGGAGGTGTCGCCCTTGACGGCGGGTTCGGTCCAGGTGATTTCGCGCTGCACGCTGGTGGGCAGTTCAACCGAGATGGCCTTGCCGTCGTAGAACACGACTTCCAGTTCCATGCCGTCCTGCAGGTAATTGAGCGAATCGCCCATGTTTTCCGCTTCGACTTCGTACTGGTTGTATTCGGAGTCCATGCAGACGTACAGCGGGTCTGCGAAGTAGGAGTAGGTGCAATCCTTCTTGTCCAGCACGATCTGGTCGATCTTGTCGTCGGCCTTGAACACGACTTCGGTGTTGAAGTTGGCGACCAGGCTTTTGAGCTTCATGCGCACGGTGGCGGAATTGCGCCCGCCGCGGCTGTATTCGGTCTTGAGCACCACCATCGGGTCTTTGCCGTTCATGATGACGTTGCCGGCGCGGATTTCTTGAGCGATTTTCATAGCAGTTTTACTGAGGTAGGCCGCTAAACGCTTGCACCGGTGTGCAGGTTCCGCGGCGGGTTGTGCAGGACGCCAAAGTCTGGTCGACCTTCAGGCTGTTCTGCAAAGCCTATGATTTTAACGTTTTTTTGCCACGAAACCGAGCAGCCGGGTGCCCAGGTCGTCCTGGGCCATGAGGCGGGAGCGGGCCGCCTGGGCTGTTGCTTGCCAGGCCGGCAGGTCAATGGGCAAGGGCGCCAGGCCGCCGGCGGTGGGTGGCGACGCTGTTTTGCTGTTCCAGGCGGCGTGAAAAGCCTGCAGTGAGGGGGGCGCCTGGAGCATGTCCAGGAAGGCCTGCAGCTTGGCCAGGTGGGCGCCGTCATGCTGCGGATAGATGTGCCAGACGAAAGGCTTGCCGGCCCAAAGTGCCCGCACCACCGAGTCCTCCCCGCGCACGAAATTCAGGTCCGAGGCCCAGAGCAGGTGATCGAATTCGGTCTGTGCCAGCAAGGGCAGGTATGAAATTGATAGCTGCTGGCGCCCGCCCTTATTGGGCTGTGGCCGATTTTTATCATCAAGCAGGGCGCGAACAGCATTTGTGGCACGCCCCGCAGCTACCAGCAGATGCACCGGCTTGCCTTGCAGGCCGTGTCCTGAAAACTGCGCCAGCAGGCCTTCGAGCTCGGGGGGCTCATAGCAAAACAGGGACACCAGGGTTTCGCCGCCCCAATGGATTCCGTGGGTTTTCAGCCAGCCGGCGCGGTCAAAGCCTGCCTGCCTGTCCTGCAGGCCTGGCTCGCGCAGCAGCCCGCCGGTATCAGCCGTGAAGCCCGGGTAGAAAAACCACTTGGTCCAGCCGGCGGCCGGGCCGCTTTGTACCGGCGACGGCATGGCGTGGGAGCGCTCCACGTAGTCCTCGGCAGACAGGTATTCGAGATTGATCCATACGGGTTTTTGGCCTCCAGCCCAATGCTGTCGGGCGCAAGCAGCTATGAAATCAGGAGCAACTTCACAGCCGAAGGCCTCAACCAGCACATCGCAGGGTTGCCCGGCGAGGTCGGCGGCGTCCAGGTCCAGGGGCTGTTCACCGGATGGCCACGGAAATACCTGCACGCCATCACGGCCCCCGGAGGCCATCCATGCCAGCGCGGATGCGTCATCCACCCAGAGCCGCACTGTATGCCCGCGCGAGGCCAGGTCGGCGGCCAGGCGCCAGCACACACCAATGTCCCCGAAGTTGTCGATGACTTTGCAAAAAATGTCCCACTGCAGGCTGCGATTCATGAAAGGATTGTCCACAATACGGCCAGTTGCACCATCTCAGCCCATGACCAAAGCCCACGAATTTGACCCCCAACTGCTCAGCGAAGTTGCCGCGCTGCCCGCCTTGCCCGGCGTGTACCGCTACTTCGATGCGGAGGGCGGCGTGCTCTATGTCGGCAAGGCGCGCAACCTGAAGAAGCGGGTCTCCAACTACTTCCAGAAGAACCACGGCGGCACGCGCATCGGCCATATGGTGACCAGGATCGCCCGCATGGAAACCACGGTGGTGCGATCGGAAGCCGAAGCGCTGCTGCTCGAAAACAACCTGATCAAGACGCTGAACCCGAAATTCAACATCCTGTTCCGGGACGACAAGAGCTACCCCTACCTCAAGCTGACAGGTGCGCGCCCGGCCGAAGAAGGTGCTGCGCCCACGGCTGCGGTGTTCCCGCGCATTGCCTACTACCGCGGCGCAGTCGAGAAAAAGCACCGCTACTTCGGCCCATACCCCAGCGCCTGGGCGGTGAAAGACACCATCTTGCTATTGCAAAAGGTGTTCCGGCTTCGCACCTGCGAAGACACGGTGTTCAACAACCGCACCCGGCCCTGCCTGCTGTACCAGATCAAGCGCTGCTCCGCACCCTGTGTGGGCCATGTGTCACCCGAGCAGTACGCACTGGACACTGCCAATGCCGAGCGCTTTTTGCAAGGCCAGGCCCAGGACATCCTGACCGAGCTCGAGAGAAAAATGCTGGTGCATGCCGACAAGCTGGAGTTTGAGCAGGCTGCGGAATTGCGCAACCAGATGTCGGCGCTGTCCAAGGTGCTGCACCAGCAGTCCATGGAAATCGGCGGCGACAAGGACGTCGACATCCTGGCTGTGAAAGTGCAGGGCGGCAAGGCCTGCGTCAACCTGGCGATGGTGCGTGGCGGCCGGCATCTGGGTGACAGAGCGTACTTTCCGAGCCATGTGGAAAACGCGACCGATGCCTCCGCGCTGGATGCCGAGATCGATGCGGATGCCAGGCTGGCAGCGCAAGCCGGGGCGGCCGGTGAAAGTGCCGTGCCGGTGCCTGCGCCCCTACCTGTGGGCAAGTCCCTGGAGGCCCTGGTGCTGGAAGCCTTTATCGCGCAGCATTACATTGACGTACCCGTTCCACCCACTCTGGTGTGCAGCGAGCCGGTGGACAAAGAGCTGATGGAGGCGTTGACCGCGCAGACCGGTACCAAGGTCACGGCCATCCACCAGCCGCGCGAGCAACGCCGCATCTGGCTGGAAATGGCACAGAAGAACGCCGGCCTGCAGCTGGCCCGGCTGCTGGCGGAGCAAGGCTCCCAGCAGGCGCGCACGCGCGCGCTGGCCGAGGCGCTTGATTTGCCGCTCGACAACCTTGACACGCTGCGCATCGAATGCTTTGACATCTCACACACCGCCGGTGAGTCGACACAGGCCTCCTGCGTCGTGTTCCAGGAGCACAAGATGGTCAACAGCGAATACCGCCGCTACAACATCGAAGGCATCACGCCGGGCGACGACTACGCCGCCATGCGGCAGGTACTGATGCGCCGCTATACCCGGCTGGCCGAAGCCGCACGCAATGGGGAGGCCAAGCTGCCCGACCTGGTACTGGTCGACGGCGGCAAGGGGCAGGTGTCGATGGCGCGCGAGGTGTTCGGGGAACTGGGCCTGGACCTGGGGCTGATTGCCGGCGTTGAAAAAGGGGAGGGCCGCAAGGTCGGGCTGGAAGAGCTCGTGTTTGCGGACGGCCGTGACAAGGTTTATTTGGGGCGGGATTCGGCCGCGCTGATGCTGATCGCACAGATCCGCGACGAAGCCCACCGTTTCGCCATCACGGGCATGCGGGCCAAGCGCGCCAAGGTGCGTGTGGGCGGCAGCAAGCTTGAGGACATTGCCGGCATTGGCCCCAAGCGGCGCGCCAGCTTGTTGCAGCGCTTCGGCGGCATTCGCGGCATCGCCTCGGCCAGCGCGGAAGACATTGCCACGGTGGATGGCATTTCGAAGGACCTGGCCGAGGAAATCTACCGCGCCCTGCATTGAGGCGGCATCGGTTGCGTGCCCTTTTTTCGACAGCAGTTCCTTGAAATTTGCGCAGATGTATTTGTGCAACGGAACGCACTGTTTTGGCGTGCTTTGCACCGCTATCCGGCACCACTGCACGGCTCATGCCAAAATCGGGTCATGTTTCTGACCATCCCTACGCTGATGACCTGGACCCGCATCGTTGCGATTCCGCTGATCGTGGGGGTGTTCTACCTGAACCTGGCGCCCACGGAGCGCAACCTGATTGCCACCGTGATGTTCGTCGTGTTTGCCGCCACCGACTGGCTGGACGGCTTCCTGGCGCGCAAGCTCAACCAGACTTCTTCCTTCGGCGCTTTCCTCGATCCGGTGGCCGACAAGTTTCTGGTCTGCGCCTCTTTGCTGGTGCTGGTGCACCTGCAGCGTGCCGACGTGTTTGTCGCGCTCATCATCATCGGCCGCGAGATCGCCATCTCTGCGCTGCGCGAGTGGATGGCCCTGATTGGCGCGACCAAAAGTGTGGCCGTGCACATGCTCGGCAAGGTCAAGACCACGGTGCAGATGATTGCCATCCCTTTCCTGCTGTTCGACGGCGTGCTGTTCGGCGTGATCAACACGCATGTGTGGGGCACCTGGCTGATCTGGATCTCCGCCATCCTGACGGTCTGGTCCATGATTTATTACCTGAAAAAAGCCATCCCGGAAATCCGCGCGCGCGCCAAGTAATCCTGCCCTTGGTGTTGCCGTTCTAAGGCTTCTGTCCTTGAGTTCTTCCTCTTCTTCATCCTCTTCCGGTGCGCTGATCCGGGCCATGCCCGCCGTGTTTGTGCTGATCTGGAGCACCGGCTTTATCGTCGCCAAATATGGCTTGCCGTATGCGCCGCCGCTGACTTTCCTGGCGATCCGTTATTTCCTGTCGATTGTTTGCTTTCTTGTCTGGATCGTTCTGGCCCGCGCCGCGTGGCCGCAAGGCCGGGCGCAATGGCTGCATCTGGCCATGACCGGCGTGCTGATGCATGCCGGTTATCTGGGTGGTGTCTGGATTGCCGTGAAGTCGGGCATGGGTTCCGGGTTGACCGCACTCATAGTCGGACTTCAGCCGGTGTTGACTGCGCTGTGGGTTTCCTGGGTTGCCTCGCCCGAAGCAAACGGCGGCGAGGCCAAGGTCACTTCACGCCAGTGGGCCGGTCTGGCGCTGGGGCTGGGCGGGCTGTTGCTGGTGGTTTCGCGTAAATTTGGCACGGGCCATGAAGTGACGGCGCTGACGCTGGCCTGCACGGTCTTTGCGTTGTTCAGCATCACTGCGGGAACGCTTTACCAGAAGCGTTTTGTCAAACCTGCCGATGTGCGCAGTGCCAATGCCATTCAGCTGGCCGCTGCTTTCGTGGTGACCCTGCCGCTTGCGCTGTTTGAAACTGAAGCGATTACCTGGAACCACCAGGTTCTGGGCGCCATGGCGTGGTCGGTGCTGGTGCTCACGCTGGGAGGAAGCTCCCTGCTTTACCTTTTGATCCAGCGTGGCGCAGCTACAGCCGTGACCAGTCTGCTGTATCTGGTTCCGCCAACGACCGCCCTGATGGCATGGCTGTTGTTTGACGAACCCATTACGCTCAGCACGATTGCCGGCACCGCGCTCACTGCGTTGGGCGTGAGCCTCGTGGTGCGGGCCGCGAAGCCGGCGGCAGTGTAGTTTTCCAGGGCGCCTCCTGGAACTGTGCGACCAGGTGGTCAATCAGCAGGCGAATACGGCGTGGCTGGTCGGGGCGGTATGGGGCCAGCCAGTGAATGTCGGCATCTGGCATTGAATAGGCCGGTAAAACGCGCACGAGCCGGCCCGATGCGATGTGCGGCGCAATATCCCAAAGGCTGCGCAGCATGATGCCGCGGCCTTCCATGCACCAGTCGCGTACCAATTCCCCTGAATTGCTGGCCAGCGGGCCGTGCACGCGAACGCGCACCGCTGTTTTCTCGCGTTCCCTGTGCAGCGGCCAGACGTCAAAACGCTGTCCCGGGGCATTGCCGTTTTCGCGCACGATCAGGCAGGAGTGGTCCTGCAAGGCCTCCAGGCTGGCGGGTGAACCGTGTTGTTTGATGTAGCGGGGCGAGGCCACCATGATGCGCTGGTTGCGTGCAAGACGGCGAGACACCCACTGGGCCGCCTGCCGACCCTGTATCGACCAGAGCCAGATGGCGCCGTCGTAACCCTCCAGCGCGAGGTCGGGCAAATGCTCGGTGAGTTCCAGCTGTATCTCGACACGCGGATAACGCTCCTGGAATTCCGCCAGCGCAGGGCCCAGCCACAGGCGGCCGAACCCAAAAGTTGCAGCGAGCCGGATCAGACCGGTGGGCTCCGCTTTTCGTTCCTGTAACTCTGCCTCAAGCGCCTGGAAGCCCTGCAGGAGGATGATGGCCCGTTCGCAGACTGTTTCGCCTTCGGCGGTGGGGCTGACGCGCCGGGTCGTGCGCTGGAATAGCCGCTGGCCCAGCCTGGCCTCCAGTGCGGCAAGCCGCTTGGTGACGACCGGCGGCGCCACATCCAGGCTTTGCGCTGCGGCCGCCAGGCTCCCGTGCTCGCGAACGGCAAGCACCAGTTCAAGGTCGCTGCGTTCCATTGATTAATTCCTTTTTGGAAATAATTAATTGCCTGATTATTGCTTGTATTGGATGCCGCTGTTCTACAAAATCAGGCAAGGATCTAAAAATCGTTCAAGGCATTCAACGCCGGAGCACCGGGGAATTGATTGCGCGAAGGTGAACCAAAGGCAACTGATTGATGTTTGAGAATTTCGTTTCGTGCGATGTCGACGGCCCGGCTGGCAGCTTGCACACCCTGCGGGGCGGCGCAGGGGCGCCACTTCTGTTGCTCCATGGGCACCCGCAAACCCACGCGATGTGGCACCTGGTCGCCGGAGCGCTTGCGAAAAAATTCACCGTCGTGATGATGGACCTGCGCGGTTACGGTGACTCCGCACGGGTTGCCGGTGACTTGGCGCACGAGGCCTATTCCAAACGCGCGATGGCGCTGGATGCCGTCGCCGTCATGCGTCACCATGGGTTCGAACGGTTCCAGGTGCTGGCGCACGACCGCGGCGCGCGTGTAGCCCATCGCCTTGCGGCGGATCATCCCGGCGCGGTTCAGCGGTTGATGCTGCTTGACATCGCGCCCACGCTGGCCATGTATGACAACACGACGGAGGCCTTTGCGCGCGCTTACTGGCACTGGTTTTTCCTGATCCAGCCCCCGCCGCTGCCCGAAGCGTTGATCGAGTCCGATCCGGTGCGGTATGTACGCAGCGTGATGGGCAAGCGCCATGCGGGCCTTGCGGCTTTTGCGCCAGCCGCACTGGCCGAGTACGAACGCTGCGCGCAAATCCCCGGCACCGCTCAAAGTATCTGCGAAGACTACCGCGCCTCTTCCACCATCGACCTGGAGCACGACCGCGCGGACGTCACTGCCGGCCTGCGTCTGGCGCAGCCGCTGCGGGTGCTGTGGGGTGACCATGGCGCGGTAGGTCAATGCTTTGATGTGCTGAGTCTCTGGCAAGACAGGGCTACAGATGTCTCGGGCCGAAGCCTGCCTTGTGGCCACTACATTGCGGAAGAAGCGCCGGGGTTGCTGCTGGCAGAAGCACTGGATTTTTTCAAACCTGAACCAGCGGCTCTCAGCGGGTCAAATTAACGCCAACCACATCCAAAAAGGAACATCATGAGCGGGAACACCGGAAAAAAACGCATCGCCGTCATCGCAGGCGACGGCATCGGCAAGGAGGTCATGCCCGAAGGCGTGCGTGTGATGGAGGCTGCGGCCGTCAAATACGGCATCGACCTGCAGTTCGACCACTTCGATTTTTCAAGCTGGGACTACTTTGAAAAGCACGGCAAGATGATGCCGGACAACTGGAAGGACCAGATTGGCGGCCATGACGCGATCTACTTCGGCGCCGTGGGATGGCCTGCGAAAATCCCGGACCATGTTTCACTGTGGGGTTCGCTGCTGCTGTTCAGGCGTGAATTCGACCAGTACATCAACCTGCGGCCGGCTCGGCTGATGCCCGGCATCATCGCGCCGGTCGTGCGGCGCGACGGGAGCGCGCGCCAGCCCGGTGAAATAGATTTTTACATCGTCCGTGAAAACACCGAGGGCGAATATTCCAGTATTGGCGGGCGGGCTTTCCCGGGTACGGAGCGCGAGTTTGTCCTGCAGGAGTCGGTGTTCACCCGCATCGGCGTGGACCGCGTCCTGAAGTTCGCCTTTGAACTTGCCCAGTCCCGTCCCAAGAAGCACCTGACCAGTGCGACCAAGTCCAACGGCATTTCCATCTCCATGCCTTACTGGGATGAGCGCGTGGCCGAGATGGCGAAAAACTATCCGGGTGTCCGCCTGGATCAATTCCATATCGACATCCTGACCGCGCATTTCGTGCAGCGCCCGGACTTCTTCGATGTGGTGGTGGCCAGCAACCTGTTCGGAGATATCCTGAGTGACCTGGGGCCGGCCTGCACGGGCACCATCGGCATAGCGCCCAGTGCCAACCTCAACCCCGAACGCAAGTTTCCCTCCCTGTTCGAACCGGTGCACGGTTCGGCCCCGGACATTGCCGGGCGCAACATTGCCAACCCCATTGGGCAGATCTGGTGCGGCGCCATGATGCTGGAATTCCTGGGGCACAAGGAGGCGCACGACGGTATCCTTGCCGCGATTGAAGCGGTGCTGCTTCCTGGAAGCGGTGCGCCGCGCACGCCGGACCTGGGCGGAAAAGCTGGCACGGCCGACCTCGGCAAGGCCGTGGCAGCCGCCCTCAGCGGGTTATAAGGACGCTTTTTGTCAAGCATGAAAATTACACATCATGCTTACGATTAAGCCGTGAAAGCGCTGAAAAACCGTCTAGAATCCGCCTCCGCACGTTGTAAAAACTTGCTGCTGTATTGACAGGTTAGGAGTCCATGGCTCTAATTGGAATCAGCAGAAAACTGCACATGCCGCTCCCGCTGACACACTCAACACCGTGTCCCGGGAGATATTTTTTAGAGACAACCAGATTAACTTTTTATCAACGAGGGGCTCCTTGTGAACAAGACTGAACTGATCGAGCACATTGCCAAGCATGCTGATATTTCCAAAGCTGCCGCTACGCGCGCGCTGGAGTCAACCATTGGCGCTGTGAAAACAACCCTGAAAAAAGGAGGCTCCGTGTCTCTGGTGGGTTTCGGCACTTTTGCCGTGGGAAAACGTGCTGCGCGCACCGGCCGCAATCCGCGTACCGGCGATGCGATTAAAATCAAGGCTGCCAAGGTTCCAAAGTTCCGTCCAGGCAAAGCTCTCAAGGATGCTTTGAACTGAAACGGAAACTCAACGTGGGGTGCTTAGCTCAGTTGGTAGAGCAGCGCCCTTACACGGCGTAGGTCGGCGGTTCGAGCCCGTCAGCACCCACCACCCACGAAAAAAGGCGAACATGGTTCGCCTTTTTTGTTGTTGGCTCCCGGTTTGTTCGTAAAGCTGTTGCAGCACAGGAAGTTCGAGATGTTTGATTTCATTCGCAAGCACACCAAAGTCACCATGGCGTTGCTGTTTTTGCTGATTGTTCCGTCCTTTATATTGGTGGGCATGAACAGCAATGGTCCCTCCGGGAACAACAGCGGGGTCGTTGCCGTTGTCGACGGAAAAGACATCACGCAGCCCGAATGGGACCAGGCCCACCAGAACGAAGTTCAGCGCATACGCGCTTCCATGCCATCGATTGATGTCAAGCTGCTGGACACGCCGCAGGCGCGCTATGCCACGCTGGAGCGGCTGGTACGCGACCGCGTGGTCGCTGCTGCTGCCCATGTCACCGACGACTATCTGGCGCGCGAGCTGCAGAAAATCCCTGAAATCGCCGCCCTCAAAGGCCCGGACGGCAAGCTCGATATGGAGCGGTATCGCCAGTTGCTGGCGTCGCAGGGCATGACGCCGGAAATCTTTGAGGCAAATGTCAGGGCCGGGCTGCCGAGCCGGCAGGTGCTGGGCGGTATTGGTGCAAGCGGCTTCGCCACGAATGCCGCGGCCGATCTGTCGCTCAATGCCTATTTCGAGAAGCGCGAAATCCAGCTGGCCCGTTTTGATGCTGCCGATATGGCAGCCAAACTGGCGCCGACCGATGCCGACCTTGAGCAGTTCTACAAAGCCAACGAGAAGCTCTTTCAGGCGCCCGAACAGGCCAGCATTGAGTATGTAGTGCTCGACGTCGAGACTGTCAAAAAGACGGTCACCGTCAACGAGGCCGATCTTAAAACGTACTACGAGCAAAATGTCCAGCGCCTGGGTGGCACCGAGGAGCGCAGGGCAAGCCACATCCTGATTGCAACGCCTAAAACCGCCTCCGCAGCTGATCGCGAGAAGGCGAAAGCCAGGGCGGAGGAATTGCTGGCACAGGTCAGGAAGGCGCCCGATACTTTTGCCGACGTGGCGCGTAAAAATTCGCAGGACACGGGTTCGGCACCTGCTGGCGGCGATCTCGATTTCTTCGCGCGCGGCTCGATGGTCAAGCCGTTTGAGGACGCAGCCTTTGCGATGAAGAAAGGCGACATCAGCAATGTCGTGGAGTCGGAGTTCGGCTACCACATCATCAAGCTGACGGATGTCAAAGCGCCCAAGCGGCCTGCTTACGAAGAAATGAAACCGCAGCTGGAAGCCGACCTCCGCAAGCAGGAGGCCCAGAAGAAATTTGCTGAAGTTGTCGATGTCTTCACCAATGGCGTCTATGAGCAGCCCGACAGCCTCAAGCCCGTGGCGGACCGGCTGAAGCTGGAAATCAAAACGGCCAGCGGTGTGCTTCGGCAACCCAAAGTCGGTGCGTCCGGTGTGCTGTCCAATCCGAAATTCCTGGGCGCGCTTTTTTCGCCCGACGCGATCGAAAAGAAGCGCAATACCGAGGCCATAGAAACAGCGCCCAGCCAGCTGGTTTCGGGCCGGATTGCCCAGTACACCCCGGCGCGCACCCAGCCCTTTGCCGAAGTAAAAGATGTCGTGCGCCAGCGCTGGGTTGCCCAGCGCGGCGCCGAAGAAGCGCGCAAGGAAGGCGAGGCCAAGCTGGCTGCGTGGAAGGCCGCTCCGGCGTCCGCAACCGCTTTGGCCGCGCCTGTGGTCGTGTCGCGCGAGCAAACCCAGAAGCTTCCCAACCCTGTGATCGATGCGGCACTGCGCGCCGATGCGGCTGCCTTGCCGGCATTTGCCGGGGTTGACCTTGGGGCACAGGGTTACACCGTGATCAAGGTCAACAAGGTGGTGCCGCGCGAGGCGCCGCTTGAGGCGGCGGCGAAGCAGGAACGCGGCCAGTACACACAGTGGTGGACCGCTGCAGAGAATCTGGCGTATTACAACGGCCTGAAGGAGCGCTTCAAGACAAAAATCCTGGTGGCAAAGCCACCTGTTGCGAAGGCTGGCGCAGAAGAAGTCGTCACCCAGTAAATTGCAGCGGCTTTGCCGCTATAATGCAGGGCTCCGGTGGCTGTAGCTCAGTTGGTAGAGTCCAGGATTGTGATTCCTGTTGTCGTGGGTTCGAGCCCCATCAGCCACCCCAGTATTTGAAGTCCCGCTTGCCGCAAGGCTCACGGGACTTTTCCTTTGGGGCCGTCCTGAAGCCGTGTTCACTATGCGAAACCGGCATTTACGCGTGTGCTTTTAATTGTCAAAGATACAAGACTTGCTGGCTGTATCACTGTATCAATCCGTTGAGCTGACGGCAGGCTATTGGGCAAGTGGCCGCGGACCTAGTTCACCATGACCAGCTTGCCCTTGACGCCACGTGAGCCCATGTGGGCATAGGCGGCTTTCAGTTCGGCCATGGGCATGGTGCGGTCAATAACCGGCTTGATCCTGCCAATGGCGTACCAACCTGCCAGCTCGGCCATCATGGCCGCATTGGCCTTGGGTTCGCGCTTGGCAAAGTCTCCCCAGAACACGCCGACGATGGATGCGCCCTTGAGCAGCGTGAGGTTGAGTGGCAGGGACGGGATGGGGCCCGAAGCAAAGCCCACCACCAGGTAACGGCCCCGCCACGCGATGGAGCGAAAAGCCGGCTCGCTAAACTCACCGCCGACCGGGTCATAAATCACGTCAGGTCCCTTGCCTTCGGTCAGTGCCTTGATTTCGTCACGCAGGTTTTTCGTGGTGTAGTTGATGGTGGCGTCCGCGCCAATGGACGTGCAAAGGGCACATTTCTCATCGGTCGATGCGGCTGCGATCACGCGAGCTCCGGCGGCCTTGGCGATCTGTATGGCGGCGGTGCCTACACCGCCTGCCGCACCCAGCACCAGGACGGTTTCACCGGCCTTGAGTTGTGCGCGGTCCATCAGGGCGTGCCACGAAGTTGCGTAAATCATGATGAAGGCGGCGGCATCCACAAAGGGAAATCCTTTGAGCAAGGGCATGCACAGGGCCGCCGGTGCAAGGGTGTGCGTGCCGAATCCGCCGGTGCCGGAGAGGCAGGCCACGTTTTGCCCCACCTGGAGGTGCGTGACGCCTTCACCTACCGCCTGGACGATGCCGGCGTATTCTGAGCCGGGCACGAAGGGCAGGGGGGGTTTCATCTGATATTTGTTCTGCACGATCAGCAGGTCGGGAAAGTTCAGGCTGGCGGCCTTGATCTCAATCAGCACTTCGCCTGCCTTGGGTTGCGGTGTGGGCAATTCTTTCCAGGTCAGGGCGTCTACGCCGGTGGGGTTTTCACAAAGCCAGGCTTGCATGGAATGTCTCCGATAGAAGGAATGCTGCGACAGGTACAGAAGAAACAGAAGAAGAAAGGCGGGCCGCCGAGGGAAAGAGAAGGCACCTTGCCTGCATCATAGGCAAAGCGGCAGGTTTTGCGATGTCCGGCAGGGCTCAGGCTGTCGCAGCCGTGACCGTAAAATCAGTCCATGAAAATCCTCATTTGCAACGACGACGGTTACCAGGCCTCCGGCATCATTGCCCTCTACGAAGCGCTTAAAACCGTTGCCGATGTCGAGGTGGTGGCACCCGAGCACAACAACAGTGCCAAATCAAACGCGCTGACCCTGCACTCGCCGATGTACGTGCAGACTGCGGCCAATGGCTTTCGCTACATCAACGGCACACCGGCAGACTGCGTCCATATCGCGCTGACGGGTTTGCTGGGCTACCGGCCCGATCTGGTGGTTTCAGGCATCAATAACGGTGCCAACATGGGCGACGACACGATTTACTCCGGAACCGTGGGCGCCGCCATGGAAGGCTACCTGTTCGGCATTCCTTCCATCGCGTTTTCCCAGACTGAAAAGGGCTGGGCGCATATCGACGTGGCAGCCCGGCGGGCGGCCGAGCTGGTGCAGCAACTGATGCCCACGCTGGAGGCCGTGGCTGAAGGCGCTGAGCCGACGGTGCCGCCCTGGCTGCTCAATGTGAACATTCCCAACCTGCCCGACAACGAGATCCAGGGTGTGAAGGTGGCCCGGTTGGGGCGGCGCCATGCGGCCGAACGCGTCATCGTGCAGACCAGCCCGCGCGGCGAAACCATGTACTGGATTGGCGGCGCAGGGCCTGCGAAAGAAGCTGGTGAAGGGACCGATTTTTATGCCACCAGCCAGAAGTTTGTGTCCATCACCCCGCTGCAGGTGGATTTGACCGATCATGAGCGTCTGCCCTATTGGGCCCAAACCGCTGCCCGGCTGGCCGAGCTGCACAAAAACCCCTCATGAAATCCAGCCTCAAACCGCCATTCAATCCCACTGCCAAACCGCCGGCTGCGGCAGGCCGCCCGGCATTTCCGGTTCGCCTGAAGCCCGACGCGGGTGTTCCATCTGCTACAAAATCAATAGCTGGTGGCGCACGGCCAGAGCACACTTCAAGCCAAAATTCCTTGAAGAAACCGGCGCCGACCGCGGCTTCCGGGTTACCGGGTGGTGTTGGGCTCGATTCGCACGCCGTGCGTGCGCGCATGGTGAGCAAGCTTGCCGCGCAGGGTGTTGCCGATGCGTTGGTACTCGCGGCCATGGGGGCTGTCGAACGCCACCGTTTTGTCGACACTGCGCTGGTCAACCAGGCCTATGAAGACACCAGCCTGCCGATTGGCCTCGGGCAAACCATTTCCAAACCCAATGTGGTGGCCCGCATGCTGGAACTGTTGCGCCGCGGCGCGGCCGGCAAGCTGGGGCGGGTACTTGAAATCGGCACTGGCTGCGGCTACCAGGCCGCGGTGCTCAGCCATCTGGCGACTGAGGTCTACAGCATCGAAAGGCTGCGCGGCCTGCACGACAAAGCCAGGGAGAATTTGCGGACTTTACGCCTGCCCAATGTGCACCTGCTGTTTGGTGATGGCATGATGGGCTACGCCAAGGGCGCGCCTTATGCGGCCATCATTGCTGCTGCCGGCGGGGAGGCCATTCCGCCTGCCTGGATTGAGCAACTGGCGGTAGGCGGCAGGCTGGTGGCGCCCATGCAAACCGCCGGCGGCGCCCAGGCGCTGGTGGTGGTCGACAAAACCCCCCAAGGCGTCAGGCAGACCCTGCTGGAGGCCGTTCATTTTGTGCCTTTAAAATCGGGGACAAGCTGACGATCCGGCCCCTGCAGGACCCAGGCCGGTTATCGATATAGCAGTGACGGCATTGAACCATCCGATCATCCAGTTAACCAATACGCCATACCCGTCAGATTGACGACGAAAGAACCAATGAATCAAACCGTACGGCCGAACCGGGCAGTGTCTGTGGATGCCGCAGGCGCAAGTCATGGCGCCCGCTCAATGCTCGGCAGGCTGGCCCTGCCATGCGCCCTGGCGGCAGCGCTGCTGCTTGCCGCTGGCTGCGGCACGCGTTCTACCACCCATGCCCCGGTTGAAGACCGCGGCACCGGCTTGTCGCGCCCCACGCCGGGCGCCGTGGACGCGGGCAATGTCAAACAGTTGCCCGGCTTTGAAAACGCCGGGAAACCCGGTTACTACACCGTCAAACCCGGTGACACCATGATCCGCATCGGCCTGGAAAACGGCCAGAACTGGCGCGACATCGTGCGCTGGAACAACCTTGAAAACCCCAACATCATCGAAGTGGGGCAGGTGCTGCGTGTGGTGCCACCGACCAGTGAAAACCCGCTGGTAGTGACTCGTCCTGTGACGTCTGGGTCGGCCACCACGTCGACCGCATCCACCACCCCCACCCAGGCTGCCAGCGCGGCGCGTCCCGCGTCAGCACCAGCAGGCGCCAGCCCGGCACCCGCTGCAACGGGCGATGAAGACATTGCCTGGATCTGGCCTGCGCAGGGCACGATGCTGGCGGGTTTTGATGAAGCCAAAAACAAGGGCCTGGATATTTCCGGCAAGGCCGGTGATCCTGTCATTGCGTCCGCCGACGGCCGTGTGGTGTACGCCGGCGCCGGCCTGCGCGGCTATGGCAACCTGATCATCCTCAAGCACAACAACACCTTCCTGACGGCCTATGCGCACAACCAGACTTTGCTGGTCAAGGAAGACCAGAGCGTGCGAAAGGGCCAGAAGATTGCCGAGATGGGCAACAGCGACGCGGACCGCGTGAAGCTGCATTTCGAGATTCGCCGCCAGGGCAAGCCTGTTGATCCTTCCAGATATCTGCCTGCCAAATAAGCGGTATTTTCATTCGCAGAAAGGGGCCTCGCGTTTGCCGGGCCCCTTTCTTTTTTTCTGACGCCTTGACGCTGCTTGGGCCAGAGAATATCTACCGAAAAATTCAAGGAAAAAGGCTCGCAGACCAGTCTCGATGAGCGCAAGCAGCTATCTATTTTGTAGCAAATGATTGTGCGGAAATACAGCTGCCTGCCCGGGGCCTGTGATCAGTGAGGCTGCAAAATCTCGTCGTAGCCACGGCCCTTGAACTCCAGCAGGTCAATGCCATGGCCAAAAGGGTCGGCCAGCCCGGCAATGCGACCCCAGACCCGTTCGGCCACGGGCATTTCCAGAACGGCTCCGTGGCGCTGCAACCGCTCAACCGCTGCGTCAATGTCTTCCACCACAAAATCAAGATGGACGGGTGTCCAGTGGCGCTGGTAGGTGCGAACACTCTCGCTGCCCTGGCCGCTGGCGATCGGCCGGGTGCCTGGCGCATTGAAGAGCAGGTCGATCGGGCTGCCCGCACCGAGAATTTCCACGAAGTCGCTCTTGAAACGGCGGCCTGTACGCAGCCCGAGCGCCTCTGTATAGAACTCGACGGCGCGTTCCATGTTGTCAACATCGATGCAAATACGAAGCTCCATGGCGCCTTCCTTTCACGCGTTCAGAAAATGGTACCGCAGCCTGAGACAATTGGTGCATGACAGAAGAAAGCCAGAACAAGCAGCCTGCTACGGCGGCCGACTACCCGCCGGACGTGCTCGAAGTTGAATCACTCGACATCGAAGCCCAGGGAATTGCCCACAGGGCTGACGGCAAGGTGGTTTTTATCGAGGGTGCCTTGCCTTTCGAACGGGTGACTGCCAACGTTTACCGCAAGAAAAGCAGCTTTGAAAAAGCCATGGTGATGGCGATTCACCGTGAATCGTCCCAGCGCGTGCGCCCGGCATGCCCGCATTTCGGCATGCACACCGGCGCCTGCGGCGGCTGCAAGATGCAGCATTTGCATGTGGGGGCGCAGGTGGCCGTGAAACAGCGTGTGCTCGAAGACAACCTCTGGCACATCGGCAAGGTCAGGGCGGACAACCTGCTGCGGCCCATTGAAGGGCCGGCCTGGGGATACCGCTATCGCGCGCGGTTGTCGGTGCGCTATGTCCGCAAAAAGGGCGCCGTGCTGGTGGGGTTTCACGAGCGTAAAAGCGGTTATGTGGCCGACATGACCGAATGCCATGTGGTGCCCCGGCACGTCAGCGACATGCTCGTGCCGCTGCGCGAGCTGATCGGCAGCATGGATGCGAAGGAAACCCTGCCGCAGATCGAGCTGGCCTGTGGCGACGAGGTCACGGCCATGGTGCTGCGCCATATGGAACCCTTGAGCACCGGGGACTTGAACCGCCTGCGTGCTTTCGCTGCGCAAAACCCCGGCCTGCAATGGTGGCTGCAACCGGGGGGCCTCGAGACAGTCAAGCTGCTGGACGACGCTGTGCAGGAGCTGAGCTACGGTCTGCCGGAGTTCGATGTGGTCATGCCGTTCAAGCCGACCGATTTCACGCAGGTCAATCCCCACATCAACCAGGTGCTGGTTTCACGTGCACTGCGGATGCTGGCGGTACAGCCGGACGAGCGGGTGATCGACTGGTTTTGCGGCCTGGGCAATTTCACCTTGCCGCTGGCCACGCGCGCCCGCGAGGTGCTGGGCATCGAGGGCAGTGAAGTCCTGGTCGCCCGTTCACGCGAGAATTTTGAGAGGAACAGGCCAGAATCCCGCGTTCGGCGGGCGCTGGCAGCTACAAAATTTGTAGCGCGCAACCTGTTTGAAATGACGCCGGCGATGCTGGTGAAAGACGGCCGGGCCGACAAATGGCTGGTGGACCCTCCGCGTGAAGGCGCTTTTGAGCTCTTCAAGTCCCTGGCAGCGTTGCACCAGCAGATCATCAGCGGCGTCCCCTGTGACGACGGTGAGCACCAGCAGAGCCTGGCCCTGAACGGCTGGGCGCCGCCGCAGCGCATTGTCTATGTAAGCTGCAACCCGGCCACCCTGGCGCGGGATGCGGGCGTGCTGGTGGACAGCGGCGCTTACCGCTGCACGGCGGCTGGCGTGGTCAACATGTTCCCGCACACGGCCCATGTGGAATCCATTGCGGTGTTTGATTTGGCCCCCACGGTCTCTCACTGCGTGTAGCTCCCTGCTCCCACGAGGGGGCCGCTGCGCCTGCGGACTGGCAGAGCCAGATCCGCGGCCCCGGCTTGAATTGGAGAGCCCCAGCTCACCCTGCGGAGAATGACATGAGGTGCGCATGAAAAAAGGGCCCTGAGGCCCTTTTTTTGTTCTGTAGCGAAGCGGATCAGTCCCGTTCGCCGCCGAAGATGCCCAGCAGGGCCAGCAGGCTCTGGAAGATGTTGAACAGGTCCAGGTAAATGGCCAGTGTGGCGCTGATGTAGTTGGTTTCGCCGCCGTCAATCACCTGTTTCAGGTCATACAGCAGGTAGGCGCTGAAAACCGCGATCGCCAGCGTGCTGATGACGGCCATCAACATGGTCGAGCCGACAAACACATTGATGACGGCTGCCACCAGGATGACCAGCGCGCCGGCGAAGAGCCACTTGCTCATGCCGCTCAGGTCACGCTTGATGACAGTGGCCAGGCTGGCCATCACGAACATCACGCCGGCCGTTCCGGCAAAGGCGGTCATGACCAGTGATGCGCCGTTGTTGAAATTCAGAACCATGTCGATCATGCGCGAGAGCATCAGGCCCATGAAGAAGGTAAAGCCCAGCAACACGGGCACGCCTGCGGCCGAGTTCTTGGTCTTTTCGATGGCGAAAATAAAGCCGAAGGCGCCGCCGAGGAACACGATCAGGCCCAATCCGCCCGTCAGGGAGCGGGTAATGCCCGTCGCCACACCCAGCCAGGCGCCCAGCACGGTGGGCAGCAGGCTCAGGGCCAGCAGCCAATAGGTGTTGCGCAAGACCTTGTTGCGTTGCTCGACGCTGGAAGCAACGCCGTAGTCGAGGGTTTGAACATTGTCAGTCATGAAAGTCGTCTCCAAGGCGCCAGCAAATGCCGGCAAGATTATTTTAGGGTGCATTGCTGTTTTTCCAGCCCTCACTCCCTACTTTTTGTAAGGGTTCTATAAGCTAATTTGGCGGCAATGCGGGTGAAGGGCCGCCTCAAATTTGCGTATGCTCAGTATCTTTGCCAACAAACTCCGGAAATCCTGAAGACCATGAAATCAAAAGCAGTGCTTGAACTCGCCGACGTCAAAACCATCGCCGCCGCCGCCGAGGCCGAAGCCCTCAAGAACAACTGGGCCGTCACCATTGCCATCGTCGACGACGGCGGTCACCTGCTGCACCTGCAGCGCCTGGATGGCGCGCCGCCCATTTCCTCGCACATTGCGCCCTCCAAGGCCAATACGGCCGCCATGGGCCGCCGTGAGAGCAAGGTTTACGAAGACGTCATCAACGGCGGCCGCACATCCTTCCTGTCGGCGCCCTACATCCACGGCATGCTCGAAGGCGGTGTGCCCATCGTAAAAGACGGGCAGTGCATTGGCGCTGTCGGTGTGAGCGGCGTGAAGTCCAGCGAGGACGCGCAAATTGCGCGCGCCGGTATTGCCGCTATCGGCCTGTAAACCGCTTCGCAGCGGGAATAAAAAAAACCGACCATGGGGTCGGTTTTTTTATTGGCGAGAGCAGAACAACATCAAGGAAAAAAAAGCCTGGCTAAACAACTCCAAAAGAGTCTGTGGCTGGCTAAAAACGACCTTGGAGGCTTGGTAGCCCCGGATCGCCCCACGATGAAACTGTGCTGATGAAGAGGATGATGAAACGGTGAAGGCGGCTTACTTGGTCAAAATCAGTTTGCCCAGGCGAGTGGCCTGAAGGCGGTAAGTCGAGCCGTTGTGGTTGATTTCCACCGCCTTTTGCCCGCGCAGGATTTCGGTGCTGTTGACGCAAGCGGCGGAAGCGCCCGAAGGATGGCCGCCAGAAGCGGTCTCTGTGTGCGCAGGGGCGCGGGCAGGAAGGCTCAAGGTATGGGAGGCGGGCATTGCGATGGACATGATGGTTAAACCTGTTTGGGCTTCGTTGAGTTAATGA
Organism: Polaromonas sp. P1_E11; assembly: GCF_056405995.1. Classification (NCBI taxonomy): domain Bacteria; kingdom Pseudomonadati; phylum Pseudomonadota; class Betaproteobacteria; order Burkholderiales; family Comamonadaceae; genus Polaromonas; species Polaromonas sp. P1_E11. The sequence continues at coordinate 404,215 of NZ_JBFUBA010000001.1, read as the reverse complement.
TAACCATTCTCATTTGAAAGTCAAGCGAATCCAGGCTGCGGTTTTGTTTCTTTCTGTGTGAAAAACCTGGAGTGTCTGTCCAGCAGGCATGCATCCAGGACCCGATCAGTCCTGCAGGCCCTGGTCAGTTCTTGGGTTCAGTGATGAAACCGATCTTGCGCAGGCCAGCCTGTTGGGCTGCTGCCATGGCTTGCGCCACGCGCTCGTAGCGCACTGATTTGTCGCCGCGGATATGCAGGTCTGGCTGCGGGTTTTGTGCCGCCGACGCCTTGAGCTGCGTGACCAGGTCTTCGTCTGAAATCTTGGTCTCGTTCAGGAAATAGCTGCCTTCCGCATCCACGCTCAGGCGAACCGTTTCCGGCTTGATGTTTTGCGCTTCGTTGGAAGCGCGCGGCAGGTCGATGTTGACGGAATGCTTCATCACGGGGACCGTGATGATGAAGATGATGAGCAGCACCAGCATGATGTCCACCATGGGCGTCATGTTGATTTCGTTCATCACCTCATCGCTGTCGTCTTGGGTTCCAAAGGCCATGGTGCTTCTCGGTCACTGAATGAGGGAGCTCCGCGGCTGTGGGGCGGCAGAGCAGGATAAAGGGCGGGCTTTCAGGCTTTTTTCATTGGCACAACATTGGCCTGCTGGCCGCCGGCGCTCACGCGGGCGCCGGTCACGAAGTAGGCGTGCAGGTCGTGCGCAAAGCGGCTGAGTTTTTGCAGCACGCCCTTGTTGCCGCGTACCAGGGCGTTGTAGCCCAGCACCGCCGGGATGGCAACCGCAAGGCCCAGCGCTGTCATGATCAGCGATTCGCCGATCGGGCCGGCCACCTTGTCGATGGTCGCCTGGCCGGCTGCGCCGATGGACAGCAGCGCATGGTAGATGCCCCACACGGTGCCGAAGAGGCCGACGAAGGGGGCGGTGGAGCCGACCGAGGCCAGGATGGCCAGACCCGACTGCAGCTTGCCGGTGAATTCGTCGATGGCATTGCGCAGCGTGCGCGTGACCCAGTCGCTCACGTCCAGGGCGTCGTGCAGGTGCGCCTTGGTGTTGCGGTGGTGCAGCGTGGCTTCGCGGCCTTCCAGGGCGAGCTGGCGGAACGGGTTGGCGGGGTCCGAGCCCAGCTTGGTGAGGCCTGCGGCAAAGTCTTCGCTGTGCCAAAAATCTTCAGAGGCGCGGGCAATCTTTTTGTACTTGATGAGGTCCAGCGTCTTGATGATGATGACCATCCATGACGCGAGCGACATGACCAGCAGCAACACGGCCACCGATTTGGTAACGATATCGCCCTGGCTCCAGACGTTGGCAAGGCCGAATTGGGAATTCATGAATCAATACTCCACGGGTTTCAAAAAAATTACTCCAGGACGAAGTTGATGGGTACGTTGAACCACATCTCTTCGGCCACACCGCCACGCTTGCCTGGCACGTAGCGCCAGCGCATGACGGTGGTGACCGCTGCCTGGTCAAGCCGGTCAAAGCCGCTTGACTGGCGGATTTCGGTTTTCTTCGCCTGGCCGTCTGCACCAATCAGCACGCGCACGATCACTTTGCCCTGCTCGCCAAGGCGCCGGCTGATGGGTGGATAGGCGGGCTTGGGGTTTTGCAGGTAGTCGGCATCGCTCGATGGCAGCTGTACTGCCGGTGGTGCGGCCGGTGCAACGGGGGCCACGGCCACAGGCGCGGGCGGTAGCGGCGGCGTGACAATGCCCGTCGGGGCATTGGGCGAAGGTGTCGGGTCCGGGATGGCCAGCGGCTGGGGCGCGGGTTTGTCGGGTGCCCTGGCAACCGCTTTTTTCTGCACGGTGGGCGTGGGTGGGGTAGGGGGGACGGGCTCCACCTTGGGGGCGGGCGGGTCCACGAATTGCGTGAGGATTTCCGCAGGAATCACGATTTCGGCAGCTCGCATCAGCAAGCCGCTTTGCAGCGCCCAGATGAACCCTGCATGCAGGGCCACCACTGTCAGCGCGATAACGGCATTGCGGCTGAGGGGCTGGCGCGGCGGGGTGGGGCGCGGTGCGGTGGAGAAAGTGGCGTTCATCGAGAGGGAGATAGGTGGGCGAATGGCCACATGAGGCGCGGTTTCGGTCAAAAAGACAACCGGGAATTAGCGGCGGAATATCCACCACGCGGAACCTATCACCAGCACAAGGCTGACAGGAAGGGCCGAAATCAGTATTGGGGAGAAGGTTGCAAGGTGTTCCATGGGCTGCCTTCCAGCGTGTGGGTGGCGAGCTTGATATTGGCCGTCGGGCAGCTGGCGCTGCACTGCGCCACCACGTCGCGGGCGCAGCCTTCGCACTGGCCGCACTGGGTGGCCACGCCGAGTTCGAACTGGATCTCGTCAAAGCCCAGGCCTGCACGGGCATGGCGGGCAATTTCTCGGTCGGAGATTCGGCGGCAGACGCAAACGATCATGGATGGGCTTGGCTGGTGATTGATTCAATCGGTGCGTTGATTATAAATGCGAATCTATCGCATTTGCAATCATGAGATGCAGATTTCAGGAAGTGCGAGCCATTTGGAGAGGATTTTTGGCCTCGTTTTGGAAGCCAAATTCAGCAGAAATCCTTTCTGGACGGGCGCAAGCAGCTATGAATTAGATAGCGGAAAGGCTGCTTCTTGAGGCGAGCGAGGCACCATGGGGTGATCGGTTGCCAAGACCCTTCACGATGCAGGACAAACGCGGTCCGACCGCCTTAAACCTCAGCCCACATGCGCAGCAGGTTGTGATAGCAGCCTGTAAGCCGGACTACCTCGGCGCCTTCGGCCGCACCTGGAATGGAGCGTTCCAGGTCTTTCTGGCGCAGTGAGGTGATGGCCATGTCCATCTCATACAAAAGCCGGCGCTGTGCATCGGAGCGCACCATGCTTTCAATCCAGAAGAAGCAGGCCAGCCGCTCACCGCGCGTAACGGGCTCCACGCGGTGCACCGATGTGCCCGGGTACATCACCAGGTCACCTGCCTCGAACTTGATGCGTTGCTCGCCATAGGTGTCTTGCACGACCAGTTCGCCGCCGTCGTAGCTGGCCGGATCGCTCAGGAACAGCGTGCAGGAAATGTCGGTCCGTACATGCCGTGCTGTGGCCGCATGCGTGCGTACCGCGTTGTCGATATGGTTGCCGAAATTGTTGGCGTCGCCGCCATAGCGGTTAAAGAGCGGCGGATAGACCGATTTGGGCAGCGCCCCGGTCACGAACATCGGGTTGCGGGCCAGTGCCACCGACACGATGTGGCGCGCCTGCTGGGCGGCGGGCAGCTCTTCTGGCAGCTGCAGGTTGTTCTTGACGGTGCCGCTCTGGCTGCCGGCGGTGATGCGGCCGTCGGCCCAATCGGCGCCCAGGATCAGCTGGCGGACCTGCGCAAGTTCGTCCGGCTTGAGGGCTTGTTGAATGCGAAGCAGCATGGAGGAATCTCCGGAAAGATCGCTGAAATGAAAAAGGCACCCGGAGTATCCCCCAGGTGCCCAAGACCTTGAAACTCTCTTTTTAAATCAGAACTTGCTGGTGAGTGTCACACGCACGCTGCGTGCATCGCCGGGCGCCACAAAACCGCGATACAGCGTGTTGTAGTAGACCTTGTCAAACAGGTTGTCGATGTTCAGCTTGACGGTATTTTTTTCATTGATGCGATATTCCACCAGCGCGTCGGCCTTCACGTAACCCGGCACCCGGTTGGTGGCCGTGACGGCATTGGCCGGCTTGTTGGTGCTGACGGCGGTGAAGCCGCCGCCGATGCGCCACTTGTCGCCGATGCGGTAGGTGGTGAACAGGTTAGCCTGGCGGCTTGGGCTCAGGCCAGGATCTTGTCCCAACTCGGCGGCGGTTGTGGTCTGGTCGATTTTCGCCTTCATGAAGCCAATCCCTGCGAACACATCCCATTGGGGCGTGATACGGCCAGCGACTTCAAATTCGAGCGCGTCGGTGTGGCGCTTGCCTGACAACAGAAAGCTGGTCGGGCTCGCTGTAGCGATGTCGGTGTTACGTTCGTTGTACTTTTCCGTACGTGCCAGCGCGGCGCGGATGGACAGGTCGCCACCATAGAGTTCCCACTTGGCCCCGATTTCGGTATTGCGGCTCTTTTCTGGCGGTGTGTTGGCCGACAAGGCGTCAAATTGATACAAATCGCCGGAGGTGTTGAACGCTGTGCCGAAGGCCGCGTAGTAGCTGACCTCATCGGTGGGTTGATACATCACGCCGATCCGCTTGCTCAGCAGCCGATCAGACCTGGTGAGTGTGCCGTTGTTGGGGGGCGTGGCCGTGGGGCGCTCGTAATCCGCTTTGAAGTTGTCCAGACGCAGCCCGGCAATCAGCTTCCAGTACGGCGTGAGGTCAATCGTGTCTTGCATATACAGGCCCAGCGTCGTGGCTTTAAACGACGTTTCCAGCCTCTGCGTGTAGTTGCCCCCGATACCGGCGCTGATTGGGTTACCTACTGTCGTGCTCGGCTTGGCCCCGGTCAAGAAGGGATAGCTGAGGCGGTCGGAGTTTTCCACGGCGTACTCGGCACCGACCAGCAGGCTGTTCTTGCGGCCAAACCACTGCGTGGTGGTGAGGTAGTCGGTTTGCAGGAAGGTGTGGTGTTCGTTACCCGCCTTGGCATTGCCGGCGCTGGTATTGCCGCGGCTGACGATGGTGTTGGCGTTCAGGTTGGCCAGGGTGGTGCCGGCGGCAAAGCTGGCCTGCGTGGCACGAAGCGAGCGGGAGTAGTAGCCGTCGCGCACCGTGGTCTTCAGGCTGCTGCCGTCGGTCCAGCGGTGGGTATGGCTCAGGGTGACGGCGTCGGCCTTGTCGTTCTGGAAGTCGGTGTTGAGGCCATACCAGTATTTCTCGGTGCCAGGCGCGGGGCGGCTGTTGAACCAGGCAAAGCCCCAGTCGGGCTTGTCGTTGTAGTGCAGGTGGTAGTAGCTGATTTCAAATTCGTTTGCTGTGCCGATGCCGAAGCGGTAGTCCAGGGCCAAGCCGCGGCGATGGGTGGAAGCGCTGGCGTTTTCCCCGCGGCCGTCGCCGTCTGTCGCCATGGCGTTGATGCGCAAAGCTGCGTCGTCGTCGAGCTTGAAGTTGAAGTCGCCCTGGTAGCGCTGGTAGCCTTTGGTGCCGACGGTGGCGTTCACTTCGTGCTCGGTGATCAGGCGTGGCTGCTTGCTGACCTGGTTAATCACCCCGCCGGTGGAGCCGCGGCCGAACAGCATGGAGGCAGCACCACGCAAGACTTCCACACGCTCGGTGTTGAAGTTGTCGCGGTTGTACTGCGCGATGTCGCGCATCCCGTCCATGTAAATGTCGCCCGCCGCGCTGAAGCCCCGGATGCGGATGTTGTCGCCGACCCGGCCGCCTTCGCCGGCTTCAAAGGTGATGCCGACGACGTTTTCGAGTGCGCTCTTGAAGCTGTCCTTGCCCTGGTCGTGCATCAGTTTTTCGTTGACGACCGTCAGCGACTGGGGAACGTCCTTGGCCGGCACGGGCATCTTGCCGACACTGGTGATGCCGCTCTGATAAGTCTGGCTTGCGCGATCGCGTGTGCCCGTCACCGTAACGGGGGCGAGGCTCCTGCCTTCAACAGGTGCTGCAGAGGTGGACGATGTGGCGGTAGTGGCGCCGGTGCTGGGCGTCGGGGTGATGCTCTGGGCCCAGCCCGACACCGAAACCGCCAGCATGAGCGCGCCAAGCGGGAGCAGGGCTTTGTCGGAAGATGCGGCAGGATTGGCAACCGGGCCGGCAAACGGCGTGAAATTGTCGGCGCCCGTGGTGCGGGTCTTTTTGTTGCGCGCAGGGCGTGCGGCGCGAGCAGAAGGGTGTGCCAAGATGGCCTCCAAGCAGGGTCCTGCCTTGCAGGCGGAGGACCGGGTTCAGGAAAAAGCTTGGCTGGCTCGAAATGCCCTCGGGCGCGAGTTGGCTGGCTCGTGAAGTTCGCCCGAAGTGTATATCAAATGATAATGATTCGTAATCCCTTGTATCTGGATGTTGCAGGAATGACGAGAAAAGGTGATGCTTGTGTGGCGAAAACGCGATATGTCTCTGTGCTGCCGCGAAATTGAGGCCGGGAAAAGAGCTTCTGAAAACCAGGGGGCAGTCAGCGTTGGCGCAAACAAAAAAMGGGGCCTGCGCCCCGTTTTTTGTTTGCGCCAGGCATGTCATCCGGCTGTTTCAGGACCGCATTCAGCTCAACTCGCCCATCTGGCTTTGCAGGTAGTTTTGCAGGCCAACCTTGCCAATCAGCTCAATCTGGGTTTCCAGGAAGTCGATGTGCTCTTCGGTGTCATCGAGGATTTCCTGCAGCAGGTCGCGTGAGACATAGTCGCGTACGCTTTCGCAGTGGGCAATGCCGTCCTTGATGGTGGCCTGTGCACCGGTTTCGGCTTTCAGGTCGCAGTTCAGGGCTTCCGGAACATCCTCGCCGATCATCAGCTTGCCCAGGTCCTGCAGGTTGGGCAGGCCATCGAGCATGAAGATGCGGTCCATCAGCTTGTCGGCGTGCTTCATCTCGCCGATGGACTCTTCGTATTCCTTCTTGGCCAGCTTGTCCAGGCCCCAGTGCTTGTACATGCGGTAGTGCAAAAAGTACTGGTTGATGGCCGTCAGCTCGTTCTTCAGCTGCGCCTGCAGGTGAGCGATGACTTTTGCGTCGCCTTTCATGGAAATTCCTTATCGTTGTGTAGTGCGGATCGCCCATTGTCACTGGCCGCGTACCGTAACTCAAGCATTCCCCTGCTGGGGCGGTCTGGTTGCGTTTGATTGTGAGAAACGTTCGCATTGCAAACGTTTCCCGTTGTCAGTCAGCGCTCGGCAAATGCGCGTTCCACCACGAAGTGGCCGGCTCGCTGCATGTTGCCTTCCTCAAAGCCGCGCTCTTCCAGCATGGCCTTGATGTCGCGCAGCATGTCGGGGCTGCCGCACAGCATCAGGCGGTCGTTCCCGATAGAGATCGCGGGCAAGCCCAGGTCGCTGTACAGCTTGCCCGACTGCATGAGCTCGGTGATGCGGCCTTCGTTGCGAAAGCGCTCGCGCGTCACGGTGGGGTAATACATCAGGCGTCCGCGCACCAGCTCGCCGAGGAACTCATGCTCATGCAGCTCGTGCTCGATCAGCTCGCGGTAGGCCAGCTCGGCGCTGGTACGGCAACCGTGCACCAGCACCACGCGCTCAAACCGCTCGTAAGTGTCGGGATCCTTGATCAGAGAGAGAAAGGGCGCCAGACCAGTGCCGGTGGCCAGCAGCCACAGCGTGCCGCCGGGCAGCAGGTTTTGCAGCAACAGCGTGCCGGTGGGCTTGCGGCCGACCAGGATGTCGTCGCCCGGCTTGAGGTGTTGCAGCCGCGAAGTCAGCGGGCCGTCGGGCACCTTGATGCTGAAGAACTCCAACTGGTCTTCATGGTTGGCGCTGGCCACGCTGTAGGCGCGCAGCAATGGTTTACCGTCCACGGGCAGCCCGATCATGGTGAACTGGCCGTTGACAAAGCGAAAGCCCGAATCGCGCGTGGCGGTGAAGCTAAATAGCGAGTCGGTCCAGTGGTGGACGGAAATAATGCGTTCTGTGTTGAAGGCGCTCATGAGAGAAAAAAAGAAGAGGGGGAAAGAAATGGGGGGACGAGAAAGGGCTTGGGTGATGCAAGGGACTCACCGCGCATCCCTTCAGGTCGTGCCCTCTGATCGTGCGTGAGCAAGCCTGAATTTTATAGCCTGAGCGGGCCTGCCGCCGGTGATGGCTATAGACGCCACATCGGCGCCAAGGTCAGGCACATCACCATCGCACTTCGCGCGGCGACAGAACTCAAGCGCCAGGCAGCCGCACCTGGGCAAGTGTGGTCAGTGAAGGTTTTTTTGGGTTGCTATTAAATCAGGAGCTGCTTGCGCCCGTTTTGTAAGGGTTTCTGGCACTTTCCCCATGAAATTTTGGTGTTTTTGTGCTTCGCTTCAAAGTGCTGCCAGATTAACTTTTACATACCGCTTCAGAGCAAAAAACCACTCACTCGCCATTCAGCGTTTGCGCGGCCCGCCGGGCACCCACGAGAACCAGGCCATCACAGCCACGGGCACGCCCAACCCCAGCCAGCACCACCAGTCGCCCCAGCCATCAGACACCAGCGCAGTCAGCAGGCCGGTGGTGCTGAGCGTGCCCAGCGCGAGGGGCCAGCGCCACAGGCGCCAGAAAGCGGAGTCCTTCGCGGAATCGGCCTTTGCGCTCATGCGGCACCGCCAGTTGTTTCGTGGCGTGCCGCATGCGGCGCCGGTATTTGCCCTGCTGTTTTTTCCGGCTTCGCCGCTTTGGCCGGATTACGCCGTCCAAGCCACAGGTAAAGGCCGCTGCCCAGCACGATGATGGTTGCGATGTCCAGCAGGGCCCAGAGGATTTGCATCGGCATGCCGCCGTAATCACCAAAATGCAGCGGCTGCGACACCAGCAGCGCTGTGAGGTACCAGGGCAGCGGCGGGCTGGCCGTGAGCGCATTGGTGCCGGCGTCCACCAGCACCGGCTTGAGCAGGCGCGAGTTGAAGGGTTCGTTGCCGCGCAGGAAGACGGTGTAGTGGTGCGGGCTCGAAAACGACGTGCCAGGGAAGGCGATAAAGGCCATCTTCATTTCAGGCGCCAGTGCGGTCGCCGATGAAGCTGCCTGCTGCACCGAGGCCAGGCGTGCCGGCGGTTTTTGCCCCTGGTAGGGCGCCAGCAGCGAGCTCAACTGGTCGTACTGCCAGTACTTGATCAACAGGTCGGCCCAGGTGTTGATCATGCCCGTGGCGCCCACGGTGAAGGCCCACACCAGCGTCACGATGCCCAGCAGGTTGTGCAAGTCCAGCCAGCGGGCGCGTGGGCGGGTTTGCCGCACCGTGCCGAAGTCCAGCTTGCGCATGAAGGGCGCATACAGCACCACACCCGAGACAATCGCCACCAGCAGCAAGAGCCCCATGAAGCCCAGAAAGAGCTTGCCCGCGAGTCCGGCAAAGAGGTCAACGTGCAGCTTGAACATCACGTACATAAAGCCTTCGTCGAACCTGGGTTGGGCCAGCACAGCTGCGGTGCGTGCATCGACAGCGACGGTTTTGTTACCCACCTCGGACAGCGGCGTGTCGCCCAGCGTGACGTACCAGAAGCGGTCGTCGTCGATTTCGTGCGAGGCGAACATCGGCACTTTTCCCGGGTGCAGCGCCTGCGCCACTTCCATGACCTTGTCCAGGCTGGCGCGCGGTGTGCCCTTCGGCAAATCGGGCGCTTCAACTTCGGTGCCCAGCAGGTGGCCGATCTCATGGTGAAAGATCAGCGGCAGCCCGGTCAGGCACAGCAGCAGCATGAAGACCGTGCAAACCAGGCTGCTCCATTTGTGCACCCAGGTCCAGGTCTTGATGCGCCGGCTGTCCATCGCCGTCTTCTTGCCCGTGAGGCTGATCGTGGTCATCATGGCTCTCCTTCTTGTCGTCTAGAAGCGGTAGGTAGCGCTGGCCACCACCGTGCGCCGCGCGCCATACCAGCAGTCGCCGCGGGCCAGGCAGGTGCTGAAGTAGGTCTTGTCGGTCGCGTTGTTGATGTTGACGGCGTAGCGCCAGTTCGCGGTGTCATAGGCGAACATCAAATCCAGCAGCGCGGCTGCGGGGATTTCCGGGCCATTGCCGCCGCCTTGCTGGTCCCGGAAAGCGCCCATCCAGCGCACACCGGCGCCCGCCGAAAAGCCATTCACGCCGGCGATGGAGAAGCGGTACTTGGTCCAGGCGCTGGCCTGGTGCCTGGGCAGGCCTTCGAGCTGCTTGTCCAGCTCGGTGTAATTGTAGTGCGCGACCAGCTCCAGATTGGATGTGACGGAGCCCTTGACTTCCAGCTCCAGCCCCTTGGTGCGCGTGGCGCCCACCTGGGTGTAGACATTGGGCAGCGGCGAGGAAATCTGGTTTTTCTCGCGCAGGTCATAGAGCGCGGCACTATAAGCCAGTGCGCGGCCCGCCGGCTCGTATTTCAGGCCCAGTTCCCATTGCTCACCGCGCAGCGGCTTGAACAGCTGGCCTTTGATGGCGGCCTGCGGCGTGAAGGACTCGCTGTAGCTCACATAGGGCGACCAGCCCGAGGGGTGGGCATACATCAGGCCCAGGCGCTTTGTGGTGGCCGAGGTTTCTTCATCAGAGCGGCCTTCGGCGCCCGACACGGACTTGTCGTGGCGCAGGCCCGCCGTCACGATCCAGTTGTCCAGCTTCATCTGGTCTTGCAGATACAGGCCTGTCTGCCGCTGCGTGGTGCCCGGCAGGGCCGCGCGTACGGGGATGAGCAGGTTGCCGTAGACGGGCGCGTAAGCGTCGATATCGCTGACCGTGGCGCCCGCCAAGGTGTTCTCGCTGTGGCGCGCAAAGTCGGCGCCCACCAGCAGCGTGTGCTTGAGCGCACCGGTGGTGAAATGGCCTTCGGCGTGATTGTCCAGCGCGGTGATGCGGTTGCGCGTGAGCGAGCTGTCGTTGATGCGGCCCAGCCGCCGTTTGGCCACCGGGTCGGACCCCCAACTGCCAGGGCTGGTGAAGAAGTCGCCGTAGTGGTAGCGGTTGTCGTTCTCGTTGGTGGCGTGGCGAAAGTTCTGGCGCACCGTCCAGGTGTCGTTGAACTTGTGCTCAAAGAGCCAACCGATGGACTTGCGTTCGGAGTCGTAATAGTCGCCGGGCTCACCAATGAAACGATTGGTAGGCAGCTGGCCATTGGGGTTGGGCAGCAGCGTACCTTCCCACGGGAAGAACTGCGACGTCGAGCCGCTCTTGTCTTTTTGCCACAGCGCCTGCAGCGTGAGCGAAGTAGCCGCATTGGGCCGCCAGGTGAGGGATGGGGCGATCAGGCTGCGGTCGTCGGGTACGAAGTCGACCTGCGTGTTGGCGCTGCGCTTGAGTGCGACCAGCCGGTACAGCCATTCACCATCTTCCGTCAGCGGGCCGGTCAGGTCGAGCTGGAGCTGCTTGCGGCCGTTGCTGCCGAACTGCACGCCTACTTCGCGCTGGGTTTCGGTTTGTGGCCTTTTGCTGACCATGTTGACCACGCCGGCCGCCGTGCCCGCGCCGAACAGCATGCCCGACGGGCCGCGCAGTACCTCCAGGCGCTCCAGCGTGTAAGGGTCTGCGCGTGTGCGGCTGGTGTAGTAGCCGTAGGCTTCACGCAGGCCGTCCAGGTAGTTGTCCGGGTTGGCACCGCGCACGCGCACCGAGTCGGTTCGTGAATCCAGTCCATAGGCATCGGAGCGCACGCCGGCGGCGTAGCCCAGGGCGTCCTGCAGGTTGTTGGCACCCTGGTCTGTGATCTGCTGGCTGGTGATGACGGTCACGGCCTGCGGCGTTTCGGACAGCAGCGTGTCGGTCTTGGTCGCGGTAGAAGCCCTTTTGGCGCGGTAGCCGATCACCGGGCCGGTGGCGGTTTCGTTCTCCTGGTCGGAGCGCACCTGCACTTCGCGAAGGGTTGTCTCGGCCGCTGTCTGGGCATATGCGCCTTGGAGCGCGGCGATCAGCGAAAGGATGGCGAACGGTGCAAGGTGGCGCGCGGCGTGCGGCAGATGCGTGGTGAGCAAGTCAAAACTCCTGGGAAGGATCGCCAGGGAACTGGCGTGCGCACAGCAGCCCCTGACGCCACGATGGGTGACGAAAATTCAGGGGGCCTGTGGGCGGGTTGTTGGCTTGCTACGCCTGGCAGCGCGAGAAGGCTGCCGGGTTGTTTGGCTAGCGAGTAGGGCGCTGCGAACTATACCAATAGATGAGAGTAATTCTCATCTTGGTCCCTGTAGGCCTCAGGGGGATTCCGGTGAAAAACCGCGCAAAAAAAGGCCGCCCAGAGAAGGCGGCCTTTTTCGGGTATCCCATCACTGCATCACTGCACAGTGATGGGGCTGCGGATCAGGTAGTCAAACGCGCTGAGCGCCGCTTTCGCGCCTTCACCGGCCGCGATGATGATCTGCTTGAAGGGTACGGTCGTCACGTCACCCGCCGCAAACACGCCGGGTACGGAGGTCTGGCCTTTGGCGTCGACGATGATCTCGCCGTGTTTGGACAGGTCCACCACGCCCTTGAGCCAGTCGGTGTTGGGCACCAGGCCGATCTGGATGAACACGCCTTCCAGCTCAACGGTTTTCAGCTCGCCGCTGGCGCGGTCTTTGTAGACCAGGCCGTTGACCTTCTGGTCGCCAGTGATTTCGGTCGTTTGCGCGTTGGTGAACACCGTCACGTTCTGCAGGCTGTTCAGCTTGCGCTGCAGCACGGCGTCGGCGCGCAGCGCAGTGTCGAACTCGATCAGCGTCACGTGTCCGACGATGCCGGCCAGGTCGATCGCCGCCTCGACGCCCGAGTTGCCGCCGCCGATCACCGCCACGCGCTTGCCCTTGAAGAGCGGGCCGTCGCAGTGCGGGCAGTAGGCCACGCCCTTGTTCTTGAACTCATGCTCGCCGGGCACGTTGATGTTGCGCCAGCGCGCGCCGGTCGAGATCACGATGGACTTGCTCCTGAGCGAGGCGCCGCTTTCAAGCTGCACTTCAATCAGGTTTTTGTCCGGCCCGCTGTTCGGCACCAGCGCCTTGGCGCGCTGCAGGTTCATGATGTCCACGTCGTAGTTGCGCACGTGCTCTTCCAGCGCGTGGGCAAATTTGGGGCCTTCGGTTTCCTTGATGGAAATGAAATTCTCGATGCCCATGGTGTCCAGCACCTGGCCGCCGAAGCGCTCTGACGCCACACCGGTGCGGATGCCCTTGCGCGCGGCATACACGGCCGCTGCCGCGCCGGCCGGGCCGCCGCCGACGATCAGCACGTCGAAGGCTTCCTTTTTGTCGATGATCTTGGCTTCACGTTCCACGCCGCTGGTGTCGATCTTGGCCAGGATTTCTTCCAGGCTCATGCGGCCGTTTCCGAACATGGTTCCGTTGAGGAAGACCGTGGGCACGCCCATGATCTCGCGCTCCTTCACTTCGTCCTGGAAGGTGCCGCCCTCGATCATGGTGGTCTTGATGCGCGGGTTCTGCACTGCCATCAGGTTCAGCGCCTGGACCACATCGGGGCAGTTGTGGCAGGTCAGCGAGACATAGACCTCGAAGTCGAAATCGCCGTCGAGCGCGCGGATCTGCTCCAGCACGGGCTGCTCGACTTTGGGCGGGTAGCCGCCGATCTGCAGCAGCGCCAGGATCAGCGAGGTGAATTCATGGCCCATGGGCAGGCCGGCAAAACGCGGTCCGTGGTTTTCACCGGGGCGGTTGATCGAAAACGAAGGCTTGCGGTGCGGGTCGTCGCGGCTTTCGGTCAATTTGACCAGCGGCGAAGACTCGGCCACGTCTTTCAGCAGCGACAGCACTTCGCCCGAAGCCTCGCTGCCGTCGAGCGAGGCGACGATTTCAATCGGCTGCGTGGCGCGTTCGAGATAGCTTTTCAGCTGGGCTTTGGTGGCGTCGTCGAGCATGAGGGACTCACTTTCAATTTCAATGGGGAACAAAAAAGCCCGGGACGGCACACACGCGTGTGCCGGGGCCCGGGCCTTCGTCAGGAAGGCAGCAGGGCGTTAGAACCTGTTCTTAGATCTTGCCAACCAGGTCGATGGACGGGGCGATCGTCTTGGCGCCTTCGTTCCACTTCGCAGGGCAAACCTGGCCGGGGTGAGCGGCGGTGTACTGGGCGGCCTTCAGCTTGCGCAGGGTTTCCTTGACGTCGCGTGCGATTTCGTTGGAGTGCACTTCAGCCGTCTTGATGACGCCTTCAGGATTGATCACGAACGTGCCGCGCAGTGCCAGGCCTTCTTCGGGGATGAACACGTCGAAGGCTTTGGTCAGCGTGTGGGTTGGGTCGCCCACCAGCGGGAACTTGGCCTTGCCGACTGCGGGAGAGGTTTCGTGCCAGACCTTGTGCGAGAAATGGGTGTCGGTGGTCACGATGTAGACCTCAGCACCGGCCTTCTGGAATTCGGCGTAGTTATCGGCAGCATCTTCAACTTCGGTAGGGCAGTTGAACGTGAATGCGGCCGGCATGAAGATCAGGACCGACCATTTGCCCTTCAGCGATTCGTCTGAAACGTCAATGAACTTGCCGTTGAGGAACGCTTGGGTTTTGAAAGGCTGGACTTGGGTATTGATCAGGGACATCTGGATGGCTTCCTATGCTGGGTTAAAGAACGGGTAAAAATGCTTTCGAGACGATAGTATAACTCTTTTAAATATTGTTTATCGATAGATATTAACTATTTGTCGAATAGGCGCGGTGCGGCGTTTTTTGCCTGGCCATCAGGCCGAAAGGGCAATCACCAGGGCTGATTCGTCGACCAGGGCCTGAACCGGGGAACGGACTTTCAGGCTGCTGCCGGCAGGCGCAAAGCCGACCAGCTGCAGGCCTCCGTCAAGTTGCATCGACACTTCATCGCCCGTGGCGCCGCGGCTGATCCGAACCGCACGGCCGCTCAATACGCAAACCTCTGGCCGTGCGGGAACCGCGGGCTGACGCACGGCCACCGCCGTAGCCTTGCACAGGGCCAGTACCGTTTGCCCTTTCTGCAAGCCCAGCAGTTCCGCACTGGCCTTGGTGATGCGCGATACCAGCAGTACTTCACCAGCCAGCCTCAGGTGTACACGCGCCATCTGGCCGCACACCTCGATCTTCTCAACCTGGCAGGGCAACTGGTTGCGCATGCTGGTGCGTACGTTCATGTTGGACAGCACCGGCAGCGCGCGGGGCAGCAGCAGTTCGTTGGACTTGAAGCCGGCCAGCACCTGGCTGCGTGTTTCGCTCAAAAGGCCCGCCACTGCCAGCAACTTCTGGCCCGCGGGCGTCAGGGTGGCGCCGCCGCCGCCCGAGCCGCCCACGGCGCGCTCCACCAGCGCCACGCCGGCCAGATTGGTCAAGGTGTCAATGGCTTGCCAGGCGGCCTTGTAGCTGACCTTGGCCTGCCGCGCTGCCTGCGAGATCGAGCCGCTTTCGCCGACCAAGCGCAGGATCTCGATGCGCTTGTCGGCCGGTTCATGGCTGAAGGCGCTTGCGAAGGAGGGCGCAGCGGACGAGGAAGCGGCGGCTTTTTTCATGGAGGCCTCGGGACAGGTACCGTTATTCTAAAATAGAATAGCGAATCGACAGGAGTGGCTTTCTTTTAAACGAATCTTCGCTTCTTCGCTGTCATCTCCTATCTGTCATCACCGGAGTTTCATCATGTTCAAAACAGCATCGCGCTGGCTGCCGGCTCTGTGTCTCGTGCTGGCATCGGCCGCTGCGCTGGCCGATGATGTCCAGGTCGCTGTGGCCGCCAATTTCACCGCGCCCATGAAGCTGATCGCCGCGGACTTTGAAAAAGACACGGGCCACAAAGCGGTGCTGACCTTCGGCGCTACCGGAAAGTTTTACGCGCAGATCACCCATGGCGCGCCGTTTGAAGTGTTTCTTGCGGCCGACGATGAAACCCCCGCAAAGCTGGAGAAGGAAGGCGCGGCCGTGAACGGCAGCCGCTTTACCTATGCCACCGGCAAGCTGGTGCTTTGGTCCGCCCAGCCGGGCGTGGTCGATGCGCAGGGCGAGGTCCTGAAAAAGGGCAGCTTCAAAAAGATCGCCATCGCTGCGCCCAAGCTTGCGCCCTACGGCGCCGCCGCTGTCGAGACTATGGCCAAGCTGGGCCTGCAAGCCGCCCTGGAGCCCAAGCTGGTGCAGGGCGAAAGCATCGGCCAGGCCTTCAGCTTTGTCTCGACCGGCAATGCGGAGCTCGGTTTTATCGCGCTCTCGCAGGTCTACGAAGGCGGCAAGATCAAGTCGGGCTCGGCCTGGGTTGTTCCCGACAGCCTGCACAGCCCGATCCGCCAGGACGCCGTGCTGCTGGCCAGGGCCAAAGACAACAAGGCCGCGGTGCAACTGATGGCCTTTTTGAAAACAGAGAAGGCCAGGGCGGTGATCCGCTCCTTCGGCTACGAGCCCTGAACGCGGCACAGAAGCGGCATAGAACCGGCATACAGGCGACACTGAACCATGCTCGACGATGCAAGCCTTCAGGCACTGGCGCTGACCCTGCGGCTGGCGGCCACCACCACCGTGGTGCTGCTGCTGGCTGGAACGCCTCTGGCCTGGTGGCTGGCGCGCACACGTTCGTGGCTCAGAGGGCCGGTGGGCGCGCTGGTGGCGCTTCCGCTGGTGTTGCCTCCGGTGGTGCTGGGTTTTTACCTGCTGGTACTGATGGGGCCGAACGGCCCGGTGGGCGAGCTCACGCAATCGCTAGGTTGGGGCGTGCTGCCGTTTACTTTTGCCGGGCTCGTGGTGGGGTCGGTGCTGTATTCCATGCCTTTCGTGGTGCAGCCGTTGCAAAACGCTTTTGAAGCGATTGGCGAACGGCCGCTGGAAGCCGCTGCCACTTTGCGAGCCTCGCCGCTGGGTACCTTTTTCAGCGTGGTGCTGCCGCTGGCACGGCCCGCCTACCTGACGGCCGCCGTCATGGGCTTTGCGCACACAGTGGGCGAGTTCGGCATCGTGCTCATGATGGGGGGCAACATTCCCGGCAAGACGCGTGTGATGTCTGTGCAGATCTACGACCATGTGGAAGCGCTCGAATACAGCCAGGCGCACTGGCTGGCCGGTGGTCTGCTGGTGTTTTCCTTTCTGGTGCTGCTGGCGCTCTATACCTTCAATGCCTTGCAGCCGGGCCGGCGCAAAGGGAAGAGCGCATGAGGCCGGCCGGCCTTGTCGAAGGCGGCATCACCGCCTCGTTTCATCGTGTCTTCACCGATTTCTCGCTCGACGTGTCGCTGGACTTGCCGGGACGCGGCGTCACGGCCGTCTTTGGTCCTTCGGGTTCGGGCAAAACCAGCCTGCTGCGCAGCATTGCCGGTCTGGAGCGTGCAGCGGCCGGCCATCTCTCGGTCAATGGCGAGGTCTGGCAAGACGACAAGGCCGGCGTCTTCTTGCCGGTGCATCAGCGGCCGCTGGGTTATGTGTTCCAGGAAGCGAGCCTGTTCGCCCACCTGGACGTGCACAGCAACCTCGATTTCGGCCAGCGCCGCGTGCCGGCTGCCCAGCGCCGCATCTCGCTGGAACATGCCATTGAATTGCTGGGCTTGCAAAAACTGATGCGGCGCATGCCCGGCACGCTTTCGGGCGGCGAGCGCCAGCGCGTGGCCATCGCGCGGGCGCTGGCCACCAGTCCGCAGCTTTTGTTGATGGACGAGCCCCTGGCCTCGCTGGACATCGCCCGCAAGGCCGAAATCCTGCCTTACCTGGAGCGCCTGCATGACGAACTCGACATGCCCGTGCTCTACGTCAGCCACGCACCGGACGAAGTCGCCCGGCTGGCCGACCACCTGGTGCTGCTGGACGCGGGCCGCGTCACGGCCTCAGGCCCCACGCGCGAGCTGATGACGCGGCTGGACCTGCCGCTGGCGCACGGCGACGCCGCGGCTGCGGTGATAGATGCCGTGATCAGCGCCGTCGAGCCTGAATGGCACATGAGCCATGCCGAGTTTCCCGGCGGACGCATCAGCCTGCTCAACCCTTCGCTGCAGGTCGGCCAGCGCGTGCGCGTGCGCATCCAGGCGCGTGACGTGAGCCTGACGCTGGAGCGCCAGGAGGGCACCAGCGTGCAGAACATCTTTGCGGTTACCGTCACCGGCCTTTCCGCCGACAGCCCGGGACAGGTGATGGTCGGCCTGGACGCCGGCGGCAGCGCGCTGCTGGCACGGCTCACCCAAAAATCAGCGGAATCCTTGCAATTGCAGCCCGGCAGCCGTGTGTACGCGCAGGTCAAGGGGGTGGCGGTGCTGGGCTGACCCGGCGCTGCTATAAAAAAGATAGCTACTCGCGCCCGTCGGGATTGGGTCAACGGCTGATTCCATGCAAAATATTTAGCCAGGCCCAAGGCTCTATTTTTCGCAAAAAAATGCTTCCGGGCCAATAGGGACGGGCGCGAGCAGCTATCAAATCAGTAGCAACTCACCCGATTCCCGGGAAAAACGGGCTTACCTTGTGCATCCCGTGCAGAGGCACGGGATGTACCGGGCTCCGCCTCAGTACTCCAGCCGCTCGGGCCGGATTTCCTGCAGGATGGTGGTGGCGATCTCTTCAATCGATTTGGTGGTGGTTGACAGCCAGCGTATGCCTTCGCGCCGCATCATGGCCTCGGCCTCATGGATTTCGTCGCGGCAGTTCTCCAGGCTGGCGTATTTGGAGTTGGGCCGGCGTTCATTGCGGATCTGCGCCAGGCGCTCGGGCGCGATGGTCAGCCCGAAGATCTTCTTGCGGTGCGGTACCAGCGCCGGCGGCAGCTGGCGGCGCTCGAAATCTTCGGGGATCAATGGGTAGTTGGAGGCCTTCAGGCCGTACTGCATGGCCAGGTAGAGCGAGGTCGGCGTTTTGCCGCTGCGGCTCACGCCCACCAGAATGACGTCCGAACCGGCCAGGTCGCGGTTGCTCTGGCCGTCATCGTGCGCCAGCGAGAAATTGATCGCCTCGATGCGGTCGTCGTATTCCTTGCTCTTGGAGGCATCTGAAAACCGGCCTACCCGGTGGTTGGACTTGATGCCCAGTTCACCCTCCAGCGGTGCCACAAACATGCCGAACATGTCCAGCAGCATGCCGTTGCAATGGGCCTTGATGACGGCGAGGATCTCCATGTTCACCAGCGTCGTGAAGACGATGGGGCGTTTGCCCTCGACTTCGGCCGTGTGGTTGATCTGCCGGATCGCCTGGTGGGCCTTGTCCACGCTGTCGATAAAAGGCAGGCGGACATGGCGCGGTTTGAATTCAAACTGCGCCAGGATGGCGTTACCAAAGGTTTCCGCGGTAATGCCGGTGCCGTCGGAGATGAAAAACACGGTGCGTTGGGACATGGGAAGGGGATAAATGAGGGACAGGGAAGGAAAATAAGGGTTTCGCTGGTTGAAAGCCGGGTGAAAGCCTGACACGGCACGTCGGGCCCCAGGCCCCTACAATCGTGGCAATTATCCAGTTTGTCACATCATGCCCCGCCACAACCCCTTCCAACAACAACAAGGTTGCCTGCCGCGCATGGTGAATTCCACGGTTTTTAAACCTCCCGGAGTATTTTCATGTCCAAGCTGTTTGAGGCGACCGCCCTGGTCGTACCGTTTGAAAACCTGAGGATGACAGACGTCGAGTCTGTCGGCGGCAAGAACGCCAGCCTCGGCGAAATGATTTCGCAACTGCCGACCGGCCCCAACGGGGTTCGTGTTCCCACCGGATTTGCCACCACGGCCCACGCTTTTCGCGTGTTCCTGGCGCATGACGGCCTCGACAAAAAAATCAACGGCGTGCTGGACACGCTCAATACCGATGACGTGCGCGCGCTGGCCGAAGCCGGCGCCAAAATCCGCAAGCTGGTGGAAGCCCAGCCTTTCCCGGCCGATCTGGAAAAAGCCGTTCGCGACAGTTTTGCCGCCCTCAGCGCCGGCAATGCCCAGGCCAGCTTTGCGGTGCGCTCATCCGCCACGGCAGAGGACTTGCCGGACGCGTCGTTTGCCGGCCAGCAGGAAACCTTCCTGAACGTCGTCGGCATCGAGGACGTGCTGCACAAGATGAAAGAGGTGTTCGCCTCGCTCTATAACGACCGCGCCATCAGTTACCGCGTGCACCAGGGCTTTGCCCATTCCGACGTGGCGCTTTCAGCCGGTATCCAGCGCATGGTGCGCAGCGACAAAGGTGCTGCCGGCGTGATGTTCACCATCGACACCGAAAGCGGCTTTGAAGACGTGGTGTTTATCACCTCCAGCTACGGCCTGGGCGAGACGGTGGTGCAGGGCGCCGTCAACCCCGACGAGTTTTACGTGCACAAACCCATGCTCAAAGCGGGCAAACGCGCCGTCATTCGCCGCAATCTGGGCAGCAAGCTGCTGCAGATGGAGTTCACCAGCGCCGACGAGAAAAAAGCCGGCGGCAAGCTGGTCAAGACCACTGATGTGCCGACCGAGTTGCGTAACCGCTATTCGCTGACCGACACCGACGTTGAGCAGCTCGCCCGCTACGCGCTGATCATCGAGGCCCACTACGGCCGCCCGATGGACATCGAGTGGGGCAAGGACGGCATCGACGGCGAGCTCTACATCCTGCAGGCGCGTCCCGAGACCGTGAAGAGCCAGTCCAAGGGCAAGGCCGAGCAGCGCTACAAGCTCAAGGGCACCGGCACCGTGCTGGCGGAAGGCCGCGCGATCGGCCAGAAGATCGGCACGGGCGCGGTCCGCATCGTCCACGACATCAAGGACATGGACCAGGTGCAGGCCGGCGACATCCTGGTGACCGACATGACCGACCCGAACTGGGAACCGGTGATGAAGCGCGCCAGCGCCATCGTGACCAACCGCGGCGGGCGCACCTGCCACGCCGCCATCATCGCGCGCGAGCTGGGTATCCCGGCCGTGGTCGGTTGCGGCGACGCCACCGAAACGCTGAAGGACGGCATGCTCGTCACCGTGAGCTGCGCTGAAGGCGATACCGGCAACATTTATGACGGCCTGCTGGAAACCGAAGTGACCGAAGTGCAGCGCGGCGAGATGCCTGCGATTGACATGAAGATCACCATGAACGTCGGCAACCCGCAGCTGGCGTTTGACTTCTGCCAGATCCCCAATCACGGCGTTGGCCTGGCGCGGCTGGAATTTGTCATCAACAACAACATCGGTGTGCACCCCAAGGCGATTCTTGATTACCCCAATGTGGATGCCGACCTGAAAAAAGCAGTGGAAAGCGTGGCGCGCGGCCATGCCTCGCCACGTGCCTTTTATGTCGACAAGGTGACCGAAGGCGTGGCCACGATCGCGGCAGCCTTTTGGCCCAAGCCGGTGATCGTGCGTCTGTCGGACTTCAAGTCCAACGAATACCGCAAGCTGATCGGCGGCTCACGCTACGAGCCCGAGGAAGAAAACCCGATGCTGGGCTTTCGCGGCGCATCGCGCTACCTTAGCCCCGATTTTGGCGAGGCCTTTGCCATGGAGTGCGAGGCGCTCAAACGCGTGCGCAACGACATGGGCCTGGTCAACGTCGAGGTCATGGTGCCATTTGTACGCACCCTGGGCCAGGCCAAAAAGGTCACGGACCTGCTGGCCCAGCACGGCCTCAAGCGCGGCGAGCAGGGCCTGCGCGTGATCATGATGTGCGAGGTGCCCAGCAACGCCATACTGGCCGACGAGTTCCTCGAGTTCTTCGACGGTTTCTCGATTGGTTCGAACGATTTGACCCAGCTCACGCTGGGCCTGGACCGCGACTCCGGTCTGGACATCCTGGCCCAGGATTTTGACGAACGCGACCCCGCCGTCAAGGCCATGCTGAGCCGGGCTATCCAGGCCTGCAGGCGCGCGGGGAAATACGTCGGCATCTGCGGCCAGGGCCCCAGCGACCACCCGGACTTTGCGCAGTGGCTGAAGGACGAAGGCATCGGCTCCATCTCGCTGAATCCCGACACGGTGATCGCCACCTGGAAGCAACTGGCCAACTGAAGACGGTTGACATGAATTGAAACGGTGCGCTGCGGAGAGATTCGCAGCGCATTTTTTTTGCGTCGGAACCGCGCGACCGAGGGAAAACCCGCGATGGCAGGAGGTTTCCCGGTAAACAATTGGCAATGCCTCCGATGACAATCGGAATCGTTGCCTTCATCCCTTCATCCCTTCATCCCTTCATCCCTTCATCCCTTCATCTGTTTGTCGTGAGCCATGCTTGCCGTCACCACTACCATCAAACTGCTCACTGAAATTGCTCTGCTTGCGTTGGCCGGGCAATGGGCAGTAGGCCTGCTGGCAGGCGCTGCGAAGGACCGCAATCCGTTTTATCGCGTGCTTCAGCTGGTGGGCCTGCCTTGGGTCAAGGCAGCACGCTGGATATCTCCGCAGGTCGTGATGGACCGTCACTTGCCGCTGGTGGCCTTTTTGGTGCTGCTGCTGGTGTGGGCCATTGCGGCCATCGCCAAAATCCGCATCTGCCTGGAGATCGGGGTGGCACTGTGCAAATAGACGCTGCCCTTCAATACGGTTTTCTGAAAATACGCGCACTGCTTTTGCTCGCCTGCGCCAAACGGCCTGCCGCGCTGGCCGTCTTTGACCAGATGCTGCAACTGCGCCCGGCAGACCCTTATGCGCTGGCCAGCCGCGGCCATGTGGCGGCGCAGCTCCAGCTCACACAAGAGTCAATTGCCAGCTTGCGGCAATTGACTGCTGTCAGGCCCGGGCAGGCGGCAGGCTGGTTCAACCTGGGTTACGTGTTGCAGCAGGCGGGACGCCATGATGAGGCCGGGCCGGCCTTTGAACGCGCGGTGGCACTGGACGCTCGCCTGGACCAGGCATGGTATGGCCTGGCGCTGGTGCACATTCAGGCGCACCGGTTTGAGGAAGCCGCCGAGGCCCTGCAAAAGAACACAGTCCTGCAGCCCTTGAGCCCTTACGGCTGGTACCGGCTCGCGCAGGTGTGGCTGGCGCTGGGCCAGCCCGCCAAGGCGCGCAAGGTGATTGCGCACCTGAGTCGCTTTGAGCCGCGTGTGGCGGCCCAGTTCGAGCGCGAAAACGAGGCCGTTTTTGCGGCCACCGGCGAGGCAGCCCATGCAGCCCACTGACAGCCACCGCCGTTACTGGCGCAAGAACCTCGCCGTAACGGCGGCGCTCCTCATGATCTGGTTCAGCGTTACGTTCGGCGTGAGTTACTTTGCGCGCGCGCTGAGCTTCACTTTTTTTGGCTGGCCTTTCAGCTTCTGGATGGGTGCGCAGGGCGCCCTGGTGGTGTATTGCCTCATCGTCGGCTTTTATGCCTGGTACATGAACCGGCTCGACATCGAGCATGACGTGGCGGACGAGGACTGAATGGGTGGCTTCTTTGGTTCACGCGACGGGGTCATGCTCTCGAGCCAGCAATTCAAGAGGCAGCTGGACCGCGTCTACCGCTGGTATACGCTGGGCCTCGTGGTGTTTGTGGTCATCCTGGCGCTTCTGGAGCGCGCGGGCTTGCCGCGCCTCTGGATAGGCACCGCTTTTTTGTTGGCCACCATCGGCCTCTATGCGGGCATAGGCGTCATGAGCCGCACCACCGACGCCTCCGAATACTATGTGGCAGGCAGGCGCGTGCCGGCGGTCTACAACGGCATGGCCACCGGCGCCGACTGGATGTCGGCCGCCTCCTTCATTGGCCTGGCGGGAACGCTCTACCTCACGGGTTACAGCGGGCTGGCCTTCATCATGGGCTGGACAGGCGGCTACTGCCTGGTGGCTCTGGTGCTGGCGCCTTACCTGCGCAAGTTCGGGCAATTCACCATTCCCGATTTTCTGGGAGAGCGCTACGGTGGGCGACTGCCGCGGCTCATCGGCGTGGTGGCGGCCATTTTGTGCTCCTTCACCTATCTGGTGGCGCAGATTTACGGCGTGGGCCTGATCACCTCTTACCTGACCGGCATCGCGTTTGAGTTGGGCATCTTCCTGGGGCTGGGTGGCATCCTGGTATGTTCTTTCCTGGGTGGCATGCGCGCGGTGACCTGGACGCAGGTGGCCCAGTACATCATCCTCGTAGTGGCTTATCTCATTCCGGTGATCTGGCTGTCGGTCAAGCAGACGGGGGTGCCGGTGCCGCAGCTGGTTTATGGCTTTCAGCTTGAAAAAGTCACCGCCAAGGAGAAAGAGCTGACGGCCGATCCCAAAGAGCTGCAGGTGCGGGAGATGTTCAGGCAGCGCTCGCAAGCGCTGTCGGGCAGACTGGAGCACCCTGCCGAGTCGCTGGCCGCCGACAAGCTGGCCGCCGCCAGGCGGATGGAGCAGCTCAAAAGCGGCAATGCGTCCGTGGCTGAAATTTCATCTGCCGCCAGGGCGATGGCCGCCATGCCCCGGGACGAGGSCGCCGCCGTCAAGGCCTGGACGGCGGCCAGGGCCGCTGCCGACGTCAAAACCCAGCCGCTTAACGGCATGCCCGCCCACGCGGCCCAGTTCTCAGGCAACCCGGACGGAACCCCGAAAGAGCAGGAGACTTACGACACTTCGCGCCGCAATTTCCTGGCACTGGTTTTTTGCCTCATGGTGGGTACGGCGGCCTTGCCGCACATTCTCATGCGCTATTACACCGTGCCCAGTGTGCGGGAAGCGCGGCAATCGGTCACCTGGTCGCTGGTGTGTATCTTCCTGCTTTATTTCACCGCACCGGCACTGGCTGTGCTGGTGAAGTACGAGATATTCACCGTGCTGGTGGGCATGCCGTTTGACCAGCTGCCCGCCTGGGTGCATTCCTGGACGCGGGTGGACCCTTCGCTGCTGTCTGTCACCGATATCAACAAGGACAACATCCTGCAGCTCAATGAGATGAACATCGGCGGCGACATCATTGTGCTGCTGACGCCCGAGCTGGCGGGATTGCCGTATGTGATTTCGGGCCTGGTGGCCGCGGGTGGGCTGGCTGCCGCGCTCTCCACCGCCGACGGCCTGCTGCTGACGATTGCCAATGCGCTGGGCCACGACCTCTATTACAAGATGATCGACCCCAACGCCTCAACGGTGAGCCGGGTAACCGTGTCCAAGATATTGCTGCTGATCGTGGCTTTGCTGGCGGCCTATGTGGCGGCGCAAAAGCCGGCGGACATCCTGTTTCTGGTGTCGGCCGCGTTTTCGTTTGCCGCCGCCTCGTTCTTTCCGGCCCTCAGCCTGGGCATCTTCTGGAAGCGCGCCAACGGCATCGGAGCCGTGCTGGGCATGGTGTCGGGCCTGGGCGTGACCTCGTATTACATGTTCACCAACCAGGCCTGGCTGCGCGCCACCTTCGGCATCACCTCGCCTGTGCAGCTGTGGTGGGGCATAGACCCGATTTCGGCCGGGCTTTTCGGGGTGCCCGTCGGTTTTGCCGTCATTGTGCTGGTGAGCCTGGTAACCCGGCCCCCCAGCCAGAAAGTCCAGGACCTGGTCGAATACATCCGCTACCCGGACCTGAAACGCCTCTAAAAATAGGGCCCCCACGCTCCCCACTGCGTGTGGTTCGCTGCCCCCCAAGGGGGCGCTGCGCCTGCGGCCCGGCAAAGCCGGTTCCGCGGCCCCTGCTGGTAGGGATCAAAACACGCTATAATGATGGGCTTCGCCTTGCTGCACCCTTAACGACGCTGGGGCAGCTTCAATCAACCACAAGGAGAGTTTATGCGTCACTATGAGATCGTCTTGCTGATCCACCCGGATCAAAGCGAGCAAGTCCCAGCCATGCTGGAACGTTACAAGGGCATGATCACCGCCGGCGGTGGCAAAGTGCACCGTGTCGAAGATTGGGGCCGCCGCCAGCTGGTGTACCTGATCCAGAAACTGGCCAAAGCCCACTACCTCTGCATCAACATCGAAGCCAGCCAGGCCGTGATGGAAGAAATTGAACACGCGTTCAAGTTCAATGATGCCGTGCTGCGCCACCTGACCGTGGTGAAGAAGAAAGCCGAAACCGGCCCGTCCCTCATGATGCGCAACGTCGAGAGGGAAGAAGCCCGTAAGGCCCAACAGCAGGAGTATGCGGCTTAATAGCCACCATGCTGTTGAACGCCTCGCTGCTGCGCATCTGCTTTTGAGCAAGAGCCCGCAGTGAACCACGTTGAACTGACCGCCTGTATCGCCGAGGCAAGTCCTCTTCGCTACACGCCCGCTGGAATCCCCGCCGCCAATTTCGTTCTCGAACACGAGTCCGAAATCGTCGAAGCCGGAGTCACCAGACAGGTCAAGTTGACGGTCAGGGCGGTAGCCTTCGGAGCGCTGGCTGAGCAATCAGCCAAATCCCCGCTAGGCAAACCCTTCAGGTTCACCGGTTTTCTCATCAATGCGCGCACCAGCAAAGGTGTTGTTTTTCATATCCAGGCTCTGCACAAGGTAGAGCAAGTACCGAACCCCATTTAAGGAGTCCATCATGCCCGGACCAAAACGTTTCAACAAAGACAAGCGCCCCAAGCGCAATACCCAATCCCTGCTGTTCAAGCGCAAGCGTTTTTGCCGCTTCACAGCCGCTGGCGTTGAAGAAATCGACTACAAAGACATCGACACCCTGCGCGATTTCGTAGCCGAAAACGGAAAAATCATCCCCGCACGCCTGACCGGCACGCGCGCGATTTTCCAGCGCCAGATCAACACCGCCGTCAAGCGCGCTCGCTTCCTCGCGATGCTGCCTTACAGCGACCAGCACCGTAGCCTGTAAGGAGCACGACCATGCAAATTATTCTGCTCGACAAAGTCGTGAACCTCGGTAACCTCGGCGAAATCGTCAAGGTCAAAGACGGCTATGCACGCAACTTCCTGATCCCTTCGGGCCGCGCACGCCGCGCCACGGAAGCCAACAAGGCCGAATTCGAAGCCAAGCGCGCCGAACTCGAAAAAGCTGCGGCTGCCAAGCTGGCCGAAATGCAAGCCCAGGGCGCAAAGCTCGGCGGTACCACCGTCAAGCTGACGCAAAAAGCCGGTGTTGACGGTCGCCTGTTCGGCTCCGTCACCAACCATGACATCTCGGCCGAGCTGACCAAGCAGGGCTTCCCTGTGTTGAAGTCGCAAATCCGCATGCCTAACGGTCCGCTGAAGATTGTTGGCGACCACGCTGTGACCGTTGCCCTGCACACCGATGTGGCTGTGGACATCACCGTCACGGTGTACGGCGAAACCGCTTAAGCGTTTTCTCCCTCCCGCAAAAAAAGCCGCTCGCCGAGCGGCTTTTTTCATGGCTGTTCATATCGATTGGCTGTACACAAGCTCCGGGTGTATTTACACCGAATTTCCAACGCTTATTCACAACTTTGTCCACAGCGGTTTTTCGTAGCGGGCTTAGTATTTCAGTCTCCCAAGGAAACCCATGTCCGCCGTACTTTCCACCTATGACGATCCCGGCTACAGCCCCGATCGCCAGATCGCCCAGCTGCGCATCCCTCCGCACTCCATCGAGGGTGAATCCAGCGTGCTGGGCGGCCTGCTGCTCGACAACGGCGCGTGGGACCGTGTGGGCGACCTGCTGACCGACCAGGACTTCTACCGCTCCGAACACAAGCTGATCTATGCCGCCGTGGGCGCCCTGATCAACGCATCCAAGCCGGCAGACATCATCACGGTCTACGAGCACCTGCAAAACCAGGGCAAGGCCGACGAAGTAGGGGGCCTGAGCTACCTCAATTCCCTCGCGCAATACGTTCCCAGCGCGTCCAACATTCGCCGCTACGCAGAAATCGTGCGCGAGCGCTCCATCCTGCGCAAACTGGTGTCCGCCTCGGACGAAATCTCCACCAACGCCTTCAACCCGCAGGGGAAAGACGTCGCCACCATCCTCGACGAGGCCGAACAGAAGATCTTCAAGATCGGCGAGCAGGGCTCGCGCATGAAAGAAGGCTTCCAGAGCATGGACACGCTGGTTGTGAGCCTGCTCGACCGCGTCACCGAAATGGCCGAGAACCCGCAGGACGTCACCGGCGTTCCCACGGGGTTTTATGACCTGGACCGCATGACGTCCGGCTTCCAGGCCGGTGACCTGGTGATCCTGGCGGCACGCCCCTCCATGGGCAAAACCGCACTGGCCATCAACATCGCCGAAAACGTTGCCTTGCTCGAAGGCCTGCCCGTTGCTGTGTTCTCCATGGAAATGGGCGCCTCGCAACTCGCCGTGCGTATCGTCGGCTCCATCGGCCGCATCGACCAGACCCATCTGCGCACCGGCGCTCTCACGGACGAAGAATGGCCGCGCCTGACCGAAGCCATTGAAAAGCTGCGCACGGTTTCGTTGCACATCGACGAAACCCCCGGCCTCACGGTGAGCGAGCTGCGCGCCAACGCCCGCCGCCTGGCCCGCCAGTGCGGCAAGCTCGGCCTGATCGTGGTCGACTATTTGCAGCTCATGAGCGTATCCGGAGGCATGGCAGACGAGAATCGCGCGACGGCCGTCGGCGAAATCTCGCGCGGCCTGAAAATGCTGGCCAAAGAGCTGCAGTGCCCCGTGATCGCGTTGTCGCAGCTCAGCCGCGGCGTCGAGTCCCGGACCGACAAACGCCCCATGATGAGCGACCTGCGCGAGTCCGGCGCCATCGAGCAGGACGCCGACATCATCATGTTCATTTACCGCGACGAGTACTACACCAAGGAAGCCTGCAAGGAGCCCGGTGTCGCCGAGGTCATCATCAGCAAACAGCGTAACGGCCCCACCGGCACAGTCAAACTGGCGTTCCTGAACCGCATCACCAAGTTCGAAAGCCTGGCCAGCGGCGGCAGCGGGGACTTTTAAGGCCTGAAGAAGCTCGCAGGTCTTCCTGTCGTATCGAGTGGCGGCGGCGCAGTGGCCTCCTAGGGTTTTCCGGCGGCCGTTTTCGGGAAAACGGTGATTTAATGGGAAAAAACAGCTGCAGGCCAAGCAAGCCGGGCGCAAGCAGCTATCAATACAATAGCTAAAGGAGGAGGTTCCATGCCGACGCCCCTGCGGATTCTTACCGTCACCTCAATGTAGGTCCGGGAATCCATGTCTGCTTCCTCCGTCATGTCCGCCGCCACTCCTGGCGCCATCCCCGACGCCGACATCCTGGCGCTTTTGCGTGATGACTCGCTGTTCGCCGATCTGTCCGGCAGCCAGCTTGCACGCCTGCTCGGCAGCCTGCACACGCTGGAATTCGCCGCCGGGGACACGCTGTACGGGAAAGGCGCGCCAGCCGAATTTCTGTATGTGATCGAAACCGGTGAGCTGCAGCTGACCACGCCGGGCGGCCGTACCGTCGCGCTGCCGGGCATGCGCTGCGGTGAAGAGGCCGCCTGCGACACGGCCAGCTACCTGTGCAGCGTCACGGCCGCCACGCCGGTCAGGGCGGTGCAGGTGCCACGCGAAGCCTTGGCCGAATTGACCGCAAAATCGCCCGCCTTGCGCAACAAGGCCTGGCTGACGCTGATGGGTTATGTGGGCGGCGAATCCTTTCTCGCACCGGCCCCCGGCAAGCCCGCCGCCAAAAAACCGGCCAAACCCATTTCCCGGCGTGAGCTGGTGGGTTGGCTGGGTGTCGTGCTGGTGCCGCCCGCGATCTATTTTCTTTCCGGTTCGGCCGGGCTGGTGGTGGAGGCCTCGCTGTTCCTGGCCATCCTGTCGGCCACGGTGCTGATGTGGCTGTTCAACCTGGCCGATGAGTTTGTGCCGCCGCTGGTGGCCATCACCGCGGTGCTGATCGTGGGTCTTGTGCCCTACGAAGTCGCGCTGGCCGGCTTCTCGTCAAGAACGCTCACCACGCTGGTCGGCGTGTACGCGCTGGCCGCGGTGATTTCCGCCTCGGGCCTGAGCTACCGCTTCATGCTGTGGCTGCTGATACGCCTGCCCGACACGCCGTTCTGGCACCAGGCGGCGCTGCTGCTGTCGGGTTACCTGCTGTCACCCATCATGCCCTCGGGCAATGCGCGGTTGTCGCTGGTGCTGCCGTTTTACCGCGACATGATCGAAGGTCTCAACCTGCCGGCGCAGAGCAAGTCTGCCACGGCCTTGATGGCCGCCACGTTTTCCGGCGCCATGCTGTTTTCGCCGATGCTGCTGACCAGTAAATCGTCCAACCTGACGGCTTTCGGCATGCTGCCCTTGCAACTGCAGGACCAGTTCCAGGGCCTGTTCTGGTTTGCCGCCGCAGGTGTGGCTGCGCTCGCCGTCACGGCCATGCACCTGGTGGTGGTGCGCCTGTGTTTTGGGCGCACAGTACAGGCCGCCTTGCCCAAGGAAAGGCTCAAGCGCCAGCTGGCCTTGCTGGGCGACGTTACCCGGCCCGAAAAAGCTGCACTCACCGGTTTCCTGTTCTTCCTGATAGGGGCGGGCACCGCCGGCTGGCACCAGATTTCTCCTGCCTGGCTGGCGGCCTTCTTGCTGGTGGGCCTGCTGCTCATGGGCTTGCTGAGTAAGAAAGACTTCCAGCAAAAAATCGACTGGCCGATGATTTTCTTTCTGCTCAGCCTCGACGGCCTGAGCCGCGCCATCGGCTACCTGGGGCTGGACACCGCACTGGCCCATTCGGCGGGCAACATGTTTGATTTCGTCGGCGGCAAAATGGTCTGGTTCATCCCGGTCGCGCTGGTGGTCACGCTGCTGCTGCGCCTGGTGCTGCCGATCACCGCCGGCATGATCGTGGCTGCCGTCATTCTTCTGCCGATCGGGCAGGCGCAGTTCATCAATCCCTGGGTTGTGGTCTTCCTGACCGCGATGTTCAGCGACATCTGGTTCATGCCCTACCAAAGCTCACAGTACCTGCAGGTCATGGGCAGCGGGTTGGACCGCTACTACAAACACACTGATTTCCTGCGCTATAACCACTGGATGAACCTGGCGCGCCTGCTGGCAGCCTATCTTTCGATCCCTTACTGGGAATGGCTGGGCCTGGTATGAAAAATGGAACCCTTGCCGTCCTGACGGGCGCGGCCCTTCTTGTCGCACTGCTGCTGCTGGGCATGTTCAACCTGTCCAAGCCGCGGGTGCTGGTGCTGCACAGCTCGGACCGCAACTCCACCACCGTCGGCAAGATGGACGAAGGCATACGCCATGTCCTGGACAAAAACAGGCAGCCCTTGACTGTTCGCTGGCATTACCTGGGCATAGACCGCCTTCCCGATGAAGACCATCGCCAGGACGCCGCAAAGGAAGGCCTGCGCGCCATTGAGCAGTTCAATCCCGACCTGGTGATTGCCGTAGACGACGAAGCCCAGCAATACGTGATGCGCCGTTTCGCCGGGCAGGGTCGTCCCAGGGTGGTGTTCGCCGCCATAGACCATGAACCCGCAGAGTACGGCTACGTGGGCGCGGCCAACGTCACCGGTGTGGCCGAGCGCCTGCCGCTGGCCGCCATGCGCGACTTGCTGCAGCACGTCAAAAAGGGCCAGCCCGTGCGCGTGGCGGTGCTGGGCGACGCCGGCCCCACCAGCAAGGGCCAGCTCAGGCAGGTCGAGGCTTTCAACTGGGCGCCACACAGCGTGGCGGTCACCCACACACTGGGCGATTTCCCCGCCTGGCAGGCGGCCATCAAGGCCATGGACGGCAAGGCCGATGTGGTACTGGTGCTCTCGCACGGCAGTTTGCGTGCAGGGCCTGCGGCGGCCGGCGTGGTACCCGGCGCCGAAGTCATCAAGTGGATCGAAGCCAATGCCGCGCCCTTGCCGCTGGGCGTCGACATTGAATACGTTCAGCAGGGCGGGGGGCTCAGCGTAGCGCCGTCTGCCAAGTCGATGGGGGAAATCGCCGCCGCCGACGCCTTGGCCTGGCTGAAGGCAAAACCCGCCAGTGCGCCGCCGCTTCCGGGCCAGGACACGCGCTACAGCGTGGGTTTGCGCGCTGCCGCCCTGGGTGCCCGCAACATCACGCTGCCGTCGATCTACACCGAGGCCGCGCGGCTGGAGCAACTCCACTACCCATGATGCCCGCCATTATGGAGCGGTGACAGGTTCCAGCCCGGTTTTCCGGATGACGGGCGCGGCCGCCGCAGTGGTAAAGAAACGAATCAATGCACGTGCGGCATCCTGCTCGACCGCATCGGTGGCAATGCCTGCTGAAAACACGGTGACGCGCTGCACTTCGTCCGGCAGCGGGCCCACATAGTCGATGCCCGGAACCGGAAGCAGTTCGCTGACCTGCTGGAAGCCCAACTCGGCATCGCCGCGGGCCACCACGGTGCCCACCCGCTCGCTGAGTATTTTGGTGCTTTTGCCTGCCACCTGCGCGGAAATGCCCAGGCGCTGGAACAGCTCGGTCGAGATATAGACGCCGCTCGCGCTGGCCGAGTAGGCAATGGACCGGGCGTCCAGCACCGTGCGCCTGAGCGCGTCGACCGTGCTGATGTCAGGCTTGGGCGCACCTGCGCGTACCACCATGCCGATCAGGGAGCGCACCAGGTCCACCCGGCTGCCGGCTTGCACCTTGCCCTGGCTCACGAGCGCATCCAGCGCCGGCGCTGCCAGGATCACGATGTCGGCCCGCTCCTTGCGCGCCAGCCTGTTCGGGATGGCATCCGGCGCGTCGCCCATGGAAGCGCCATATGCGGTAATGACCTTGTGACCGGTCGCACGCTCAAAGGCCGGCACCAGTTCGTTGTAGGCGGCGGTAAAACCACCCGAGGTCATCACATGAATATCGGCCGCCCACGCGCCGCCGCCGGGCCACACCAGCGCGGGCAGCAGCAGCCAAAAGATCCTGCATAACTTCAGAAGTTGCTGCATGCCATCTCCTCGTTTCTACGACTTGCTGCGTGGATGCGTGACTCAGCGCACGCACTCAAACCCGTACTGATCGGGCGCCGGCTTGGTCACCAGCCGGGCGTGCAGGCCACGCTTGAGGCACTCGGTTTCAGCGATGTCGGTGGCTTCACCCAGCCTGGAGGGGCGGGCTTTGACCACAATCTGTTTTTCATTGACGCTGACCAGCTCGGCGGCGCAGCCGGACATCAGGACGCAGGCGAGCAGGGGGAGCAGTGTTTTCATGGTTGTTTCCTTCTAGAGATAAATACAATCTTGGCCGTCTGGATTCTTCAGTAAAAAGCGGTTGAAGCCCTTTATGGACGAGCGCAACCAGCTATCAATTTGGTAGCATATTGCGGCTGTGCCTACCCCAGTCCCAGCGCTTTGTACACCCGCAGCGCGCCATAGGCATCGTTGGCCGCATAAATGATCTGCGCTTCTGTCAGCCTTTCATTGGCCCAGTTGGAGGTGGCGGCTTTCTTGGATTTGAGGAAGCGCTTGTTGAACATCACGGCCACGGCGCCACGCACACCCATGTCCTTGCGGTAGCCGCGCTCGCGGAACACCACGTTCAGGTCCAGCACGCCCTGCAGGTCTGTGCCCAGCTTGCGGATGATGCGGCGCTGGTCGTCTCCCAGGCCGAAGCCGGCCTTGATGATGGCGGGCGAGCTCAGCAGCAGCCCGACCACGCGGCGGCATTCGGCGTCTTCGAGCTGGAAGATCCAGGCCTTGTCGAGCGCCGAAAGCTGCACGATATGCGGCCCTTCAGAAGCCTCGTTTTTGGCAAAGGTCGGTTTTGATTCGGTGTCAAACCCCAGCACCGTGGCGCCGGCCAGGGCCTGCAGCGCTGCGGCGGCCTGGGCCGGTGTCGCCACCACCTGGATCTGGCCCAGGCCCAACCGGTCAAACGGCTCCAGCAGGGCAATTTCTTCTTTTCCGGGAGTCGGGTGGCGCTCTGTCATGGGTATTGGGGCATAAGTAGGCAAAAAACGGGGCTGCGGCAAGGTCTGTGCAAGGCTAGAGCTTACAGTCAGGGTTAGCGCACCACACCGGACCGCCCCCGACCGCCCTCATTCACCTACATCATGGCAGCAGCACAAAGCATCACCACCGAGCATTACAAGCTCTTTCCGTCGCCGCGCAACCGGCATCGCACGATTTTTCTGCACCAGGTGTTTGTGCCGCACTCCTTCATGCTGATCGACATGGAAAGCTACGGGCTCAAGGGAAAATACAGCCTGTTCGGCGCCTGCCGCCTGGCCGACATGCGCATGGGGCAACTGGTGACGCTGGAGCTGCCCGAAGACGAAGCGACTTTCAATGCGAAGTTTGTGCCGGACTGACACGGGCCGTGCGTTCAACCTGGTTAACGGATGCCGCTGACGCCGCGCAGCATTTCATGCACATCGTGTGTCATCACCGCCAGAAACGCCGCCAGGGCCAGGTAATAAAAGCCGTACTCAAAACGTGTGGCGGCGCTGGTGGCGTAATAGGTTTTCGCCTCTTCGCTGTCTGATTTGTAGCGTATGGCCTTCAGCAGCTGCGGCCCGGCCAGCAGCGCCATCAGGATCAGCATGGGGCTGGGCCGCCAGAAGAACAGGCCCACCAGCACCGGCACTCCCAGGAACCAGATGCGCGGCGACAGTACCGCGGTGATGCGGCCTCCGTCAAACGGCGACAGCGGAATCAGGTTGAAGAGGTTCAGGAAAAAGCCGGAATACGCAATTGCCAGCAACAGGTTGCTGTCCTGGTCGCGTGCCAGAAAATAGCAGGCCAGCGCGCCTATCGTGCCCAGCAGCGGGCCGCCCAGGCCCACATAGGCTTCGGTTTCGGCGTCATGCGGCATGTCCTTGAGCTCCACCCACGCGCCCACAAACGGAATGAAGGTGGGCGCGCCCACATTGAGGCCGCGCTGCCGCGCGGCGATGTAGTGGCCCATTTCATGCACAAACAGCAGGGCCACAAAGCCCACCGCGTAGCGCCAGCCGAACAGCAGCGCGTAGGCAAACACCGAAATCAGCATGCTGCCGCCCGTGAGCAGCAGCTTGCCGAACTTGGCGCCGGTGAAAAGCAGCAGCAGGAGTTTCGTCACGCGAAGGTGCTTTTCAGGCAGTAGGCGGCGCTGGGGGTTTTGCCGGGGTGGTTGACGCGTTTGCCGCACTGCCGAATGCGGCAGGAACCGTCTCCTGCTCGGCGGCCGAGACCGGCATGGGTGTTGCAGCCGGTTTGCGCCTGAAATATTTAAAGAACACCGTGCCTAACCCCGCCACGGCCAGAAAGATCACCTTGGCAAACTTGGCAAAAAAGAGCGCGGCGACGGCGAAGAAGCCGAGTTTTTTTGCGGCCACGCCCAGCACCAGCGCGGCCAGGCCGTATTCGGCCACCTTGTCGGTTTTGGAATTGAAATCGGCGTAGCGTTTGCCGTCGTTGTATTGCAGGGCCGACAGCAGCTCTGCGGCGGCGGGTTTGTCTTTCGGCAAATCATTCAGCGCCGTCACCAGGTTCAGGCTGAAGTAGCCTTCACGCCCCAGCGCGTAGGTGTTGTAGTTCACCCCTTGCGCGGCATCGGGCGCTGCGCCGCGGTCCTTGCTGGACATGGCCCACACCAGCCGGTGGGTGGCGGCGTTGTAGGCCGGTTTTTCGGCCCAGCCGACAATTTCCATTTCAGGAAAACCCATCTTCTTGCGTTCGCTGTTCGAGGCTTCCGTGCCTTCGCGGTAGCTTTTGAGAAGGTCTTCGGCGTTCCAGTCCTTGGCGTCGTCGTCTTTCACGTAGCCCGCGGATTCAAAGCGCACCGTGACAAACCAGGAGTCGTTGCCCTGGGGGAACACCAAACCCTGCAGCCGCGAGTCCTTGCCAGGGTTGCCCATGGCATTGAGGAGCCTGGCGGCCTGCGGCTGCGGCACAAAGATGCGGCCAGCCGGCAGCTTCAGCACCGCCTGGTCGGCCAGGGCAATATCCTGCGGACCTTCCTTGGCTGCGGTGCGGGCTTCCGCCCAGATTTTTTCGGCTTCGTCTTTCGACATCGGCTGCGCCAGCGCGGCACTGCAAGACAGCACAACCGCCAGCGCACAGACGCGCGTCCACAAATGGTTCATCAAGTCCTCCCTGTTGGAATAAATTTCCGGATATTCTGACACGGGCTTTGGTGGAACCGGCGGCTTGTTTGATCTGGATCAACAGCGCCCCTGATCGCCTCCCTATAGTCAAACTGGCGGCGCGGTGTCCGGTTGGTGCTTCCCCGGCTGTAGCCGGGTTGGCTGGCCGGCAGGGTGCATCCGTTAACCAGGGGAAAGATCCATGAGCATCCATCACGTCAGCTACCACAGTGGGGAATTGCCCGCGCCTCCCGCCGCCGCGGGCCTGGTTGACCTCACCATGCCGCTGGCCGGTTTCTCGCAATGCCACTTCGGCATTGCTTCCCAGCTACAGGCTTTCGCCGAACTGCCAGCCTTGCTGGCTGCGGCCGCGCAAGCGCGCAACGTCGCCTCGCACACGCTCAGCCTCTTCAAGTACGCGGTGGCAAGCCACCATGCCGACGAGGAAAATGAGTTGTTCCCGGCGGTGCTGCGCAGCGCCGCCAAGGGAGAAGAGGCCGAGAAGGTCAGCGCGATGATCAAGCGCCTGGTGGCCGAGCACCGCAAGATCGAATCGATCTGGAATGACCTCGAGCCGGCGGTGAAGGCAGCGGCAAAAAACCAGCCGGCAGAGCTGGACCTGCAAGCAGTAGAGGCGCTGGTGCAGGCCTACCTGAAACACGCGCGCTTTGAAGAGGCGGAATTCCTTCCGCTGGCCGAAACCATTCTTGGGCGCAACGGCAACCACGTGGCAGCCCTGGGCCTGTCGCTTCACCTCAGGCATGCGCCCATGGTGGTGGGGCATGTCTAGCCGCTTGCATGGCTGACGTGCAGTGCACCGGAATATTCAAGAGAAAACAGGCTATAGCCCAATAAGGACGGGCGCAAGCAGCTATTAAAAGTATAGCGTCACGGGTGCTGAAAATCCGCCGCGTGGCGGCCGCCCTCAGCCCCGCAGCTGCCGCGCCAGCAGCACTGCCACATGAATCGCCTCGCGCTGCGCGCCGTCCCTGATCTGGTGGCGGCAGCTGGTGCCGTCGGCCACCACAATGGCGTCGGGCTGTTTGCGCACTGCCGGCAGCAGGCTGAGTTCGGCCATCTGCATCGACACCTCGTAGTGGCTGGCCTCATAGCCAAAGCTGCCTGCCATGCCGCAGCAGCTTGACTCGATCAGCTCAGGTTTTGCGCCGGGAATCAGCTTGAGCACATCCATGATGGGGCTGACCGCGCCAAAAGCTTTCTGGTGGCAGTGGCCGTGCAGCAAGATGGGTTGGCCCGTCGCTTTCAGCCGGCCCTTGAGCTTGTCGAGTTTGCCGTCGGCCGCCTCGCGCGCCAGAAATTCCTCCAGCAGCAGTGCATGGCGGCTGATGGTGTGCGCCGCTTCGCCCAGGCCCATCACCAGCATCTCGTCGCGCAGCGTCAGCAGGCAGGAGGGCTCCAGGCCGACGATGGCGATGCCTTTTTCGGCAAAGGGCAGCAGGGCTTCCACCACCTCGCGCGCCTTGGCTCTGGCCTTGCCTACCATGCCGCTGGCCAGGTAAGTACGGCCGCAGCACAGGCTCTTGCCGTCGGCCTCGGTTTTCGCCGCCACATGCACTGTGTAGCCGGCGGCCTGCAGCACCTTCAGTGCAGCCAGTGCGTTTTCCGATTCGAAGTAGCCGTTGAAAGTGTCCACAAACAGCACGACCGGCCGTGCGGCGGCCAGCACCTCTTCGCGGCTGGCCGTCGTGATGCTTCCTTTCGACGCCGCGCCGGGTTTGTTCAGGCGCTTCCAGAAGGTCTGGCGTGTCCATTGCGGCAGTGTGCGGCGGGCCGACAGGCCCGCCAGTTTTTCGCTCCAGGCCGCCAGCACCGGCACCTTGTCGCGCAGGTTCAGCAGCGGTGCCAGGCGGCTGGCCCAGTGGGCATAGTCGGGCAGGTACGCCACCATCTTGTCCTTGAGTGTGTAGCCGTGCTTGTGCTTGTAGTGGTGCAAAAACTCCACCTTCATTTTGGCCATGTCCACACCGGTGGGGCAGTCGCGCTTGCAACCCTTGCAGCCAACGCACAGGTCCATGGCTTCCTTCACTGCGTCACTGGTGAAGGCGTCTTCGGCCTTCATCCCGTCGAGCTGCCCGCTCAATGCCAGGCGCAGTGTGTTGGCGCGTCCGCGCGTCAGGTGCTGCTCGTCGCGTGTCACGCGGTAGCTGGGGCACATGGTGCCGGCATCAAACTTGCGGCAGTGCCCGTTGTTGTTGCACATCTCCACGGCCTTGGCAAAGCCGCGGGCCGGGTCGCCGCCGCTGCCGGGTGCGCTGGTTCTTTCGGTGGCCGGGTCGTTCTGCACGTCCCAGGCGCGCCAGTCCAGCGCGGTCTTCAGGGGAATGACACGGTAGCCCGGCGGAAACCGCATCAGCCGCGTGTCATCCATCTTGGGCGGGTTGATCATGCGTCCGGGGCTCAGCAGGCCCGCCGGGTCCATGTATTGCTTGATGTCGGCGAAGGCCTGGCTGATCTCCGGGCCAAACTGCCACTTGATCCACTCCCCGCGGCACAGGCCGTCGCCGTGTTCGCCGCTGTAGGCACCCTTGAACTTGCGCACCAGCACGGAGGCTTCTTCGGCAATCGCGCGCATCTTGGGCGCGCCTTCACGCCGCATGTCCAGGATGGGCCGCACGTGCAGCGTGCCGACGGAGGCATGGGCATACCACGTGCCCTTGCTGCCGTACTTCCTGAATATCTCGGTCAGGGCGTCGGTGTAGGCGGCCAGATGCTCCAGCGGCACGGCGCAGTCTTCGATAAAACTCACCGGCTTGCCGTCGCCCTTGAGGCTCATCATGATGTTGAGGCCGGCCTTGCGCACCTCCCACAGGTTTTTTTGCGGTGCGTCCTCGGTCATCTCCACCACTGAATCGGGCAGCAGCAGGTCGCCCATCAACTCGCCCAGGCGCTTGAGCTTGGGCAGCAGCTCGGCCTTGCTGGCACCCGAAAACTCCACCAGCAAAATGGCCGCCGGATCGCCGATCAGCGCGCTGCGGATCGTTGGCGCAAAAGCCGGGTTTTGCAGCGACAGGTCAATCATCGTGCGGTCGACCAGCTCTACCGCAGTGAGCGTGCCTTCCCCAATCTTGACGATGAATTGCGCCGCATCCATGGCGCGGTAAAAGGTCGGGAAGTTCACCACGCCCAGCACCTTGGCCCGGGGCAGCTCGCTCAGTTGCAGCGTCAGCGACCGGGTCAGCGCCAGCGTGCCTTCACTGCCTATCAGCAGATGCGCCAGGTTGACCGAGCCGTCGCTGGTGTAGGGCCGCTCGCTCTGCGGGTCAAAGATGTCCAGGTTGTAGCCGCCCACGCGCCGCATGACTTTGGGCCAGCGCCGCTTGATGAGGGGGTGCAGCTCCTCGGCCAGCGCACGCACGTGGTTGCCCAGCTCGCGTGCCTTGCCGGTGCTGCCGGCGTAAGCACCCAGCTGCAGCATGCTGCCGTCGGATGTCCAGGCTTTGGCGCCCAGCACGTTGTGCACCATGTTGCCGTAGGCAATGCTGCGGCTGCCGCAGGAGTTATTGCCCGCCATGCCACCCAGCGTGGCCTGGGCGCTGGTCGAAACATCCACCGGGTACCACAGGCCGTGTTTTTTCAGGGCGGCATTCAGGTGGTCCAGCACAATGCCGGGCTCTACCTCGGCCGTGCGTTCTTCCGGGTTCACCGCCAGGATGTTGCGCACATACTTGGCGTAGTCGATGACCAGGCCGGTGCCCACGGTTTGCCCGCACTGGCTGGTGCCGCCGCCGCGCGGCACGATGGGCACCTGCATGTCGCGGCAGATGTCCAGCGCGGCCTTCACGTCGTCGGTTGTGCGCGGCACAAACACGCCCACAGGCATGACCTGGTAGATGGAGGCGTCGGTGGCGTAGCGGCCCCGGTCGGCCGGCGAAAACAGCACTTCACCCTGTGTTTCGGCGGCAAGCCGCGCCGCCAGCCGGCCGGCAACTTCATTGCTGATGCGGGCCACGTTGTCGTAGGCGTGGGCCGCGGCCTGCCGGGAGATCTTGAGTGGAAGGGGGGCGTTCATCGCGGGCGATCCGGGTTTTGTGTGGGTGTTGAGGCCCGGCCCTGAAGCCAGGCAAAGGTCACGTTGCAGGTCACGCCCTGGAAGGCGTGCTGGCGGGCGCCGCTGCGGCGCGCAGTTGCTGGACCACGACTTCGCGCTTGCTGGCCAGGTGGCCCAGCAGCACCTTGCGCATGGCGGCGGTGTCGCGCGCAGCCAGTGCGTCAATCATCAGCTCGTGTTCATTCACGGCTGACTTCCATTTTTCTTCGTCCTGGTTGGAGCGAAAGCGCAGTGCCTGCAGGCGCGCGTTGACCTGCCGGTAGGTGGTGGTGAGCACCGGGTTCTTCGCGGCAGCGTTGATGGCGCTGTGAATGGCCGAGTTGAGCCGGTAGTAGTTGGGCAGATCGCGGCGCGTGTAGGCGGCCATCATTTCAAAGTGCATGGCCTTGATTTCAGCCAGCTCGTCATCGGTGATGCGCTGGGCGGCGAGCTCGCCCGATTGCGCCTCCAGTCCGGCCATGACCTCAAAGGTATTCAGCACGTCGGCTTCGGTGAGCTCCACCGCTATCGCACCGCGGTTGGGCAAGAGTTCGACCAGGCCCTCTGCGGCCAGCATCTTGATGGCCTCGCGCAGCGGCGTGCGCGAGACGTTCAGGACCTCGCTGAGTTCGCGTTCATTGAGCTTGGCGCCCGGCTGGATCCGGTTTTCAACCAGCATCTGGCGCAGGCGGTGCGCCACCTGTTCGTGAAGGGCAGCGCGGGGGATGGGAATGATTTCGGCAGCCATGAGCAAATTTTGTATGCAAAAAACAGGGGTGTCAAATCAATTTGTAACCCTTTGCTCTATTGACAAATGAATTTTGTATGCAAAAAATAGCGTCCTACTTCTGGAGTTTTTCGCCATGTTGACGCTTGACTTTCACCCCACCGGACGTCATTTCCTGCAAATTCCCGGCCCTTCGCCGGTGCCTGACCGCGTCCTGCGGGCCATGAGCCTGCCCACCATCGACCACCGCGGCCCTGAATTCGCGGCGCTGGGCCTCAAGGTGCTGGCCGACATCAAGAAGATCTTCCAGACCCAACAACCCGTCATCATTTACCCGGCCTCCGGTACCGGCGCCTGGGAAGCCGCGCTTTCCAACACGCTGAACGCGGGTGACCATGTGCTGATGTACGAAACCGGCCATTTTGCTGCGCTATGGCAAAAGCTGGCCGCGCGCCTGGGCCTCAAAACCGAAGTCATCGGCTACCCCGGCGCCGACGTCTGGCGCCATGGTGTCCAGGCCCATCTGATTGAAGAGCGCCTGAAGGCCGACACCCAGCACAGCATCAAGGCCGTCTGCGTGGTGCACAACGAAACCTCCACCGGCGTGACCAGCAACATTGCCGCCGTGCGCAAGGCGATTGACGCCGCCAAACATCCGGCGCTGCTGTTGGTCGACACCATTTCGGGCCTGGCCTCGGCCGACTACCGCCACGACGAGTGGGGCGTCGACGTCAGCATCAGCGGCTCGCAAAAGGGCCTGATGCTGCCGCCCGGCATCAGCTTTAACGCCGTGTCGGCCAAAGCCATCGAAGCCAGCAAAAAGGCCACGCTTCCCAAGGCCTTCTGGGCCTGGGACGAAATCATCGAGATGAACAAGACCGGCTACTGGCCGTCTACGCCCAACACCAACCTGCTGTACGCCCTCAGCGAAGCCTGCGACATGCTGCTGGAGCACGGCCTGGAAACCGTGTTTGCGCGCCACCAGCGCTGGGCTGTCGGCGTGCGCGCCGCGGTCAAGGCTTGGGGCCTGCAAATCCAGTGCGCCGACGCGGCCGTGTATTCGCCGGTGCTGACCGGCGTGATGACACCTGAAGGCATCGACGCCGACGCAGTGCGCAAGATCATTTACGAGCGCTTCGATTGCTCGCTCGGCACCGGCCTGGGCAAAGTCAAGGGCAAGATGTTCCGCATCGGCCACCTGGGCGACTGCAACGACCTCACGCTGATGGCGGCGCTGAGCGGCTGTGAAATGGGCCTCAAACTGGCGGGCGTCAAGCTCGCTGGCTCGGGCGTGCAGGCCGCCATGGATCATTTCTCCAGCCACGCGGCTGTGGTGCCGCAGCGCAAGGCAGCCTGATCACACGCTGCGCACGAGCGCAGGGTGTTACGTCAAACGGTCATCAAAATTCCATAAATTACTGAATCAAAAAGGGAAACCATGCAACGCAGAACCTTTATCAGCGCGACGGCGGCCACAGCCGCCATGGTGGCGTCACCCATGCTCCGGGCGCAAACGCTGCCCAGCGGGCCGGTGCGCATTGTGGTGGGTTTCCCGCCTGGCGGCGGCACCGACGCGCTGGCACGCGTGGTGGGCCAGAAGCTGTCCACCATGTGGAACACCTCGGTCATCATTGAAAACAAGGGCGGCGCCGCCGGCGTGATTGCGGCCGATTACGTGGCCAAACAGGCCGGTGACGGCAACACCTTGCTGATGGCCCACATCAACAGCCACGCGCTGGCGCCGGCACTCGGCATCAAGCTCGGCTACGACGCAGACCGCGACTTCGTGCCCATCAGCATGGTCGGCGTCACGCCCAACATGCTCATCTGCAATGCCGACCAGCCCGCCAAAACCGTGAAGGACCTGGTGGCCTTGTGCAAGGCCAAGCCCGGCCAGATCAGCTTTGCTTCTGCGGGCGGTGGTTCGGCCCAGCACTTTGCACTGGAAATGTTCAAGCTCCAGGCAAAGATTTTTGCGCTGCACATTCCTTATCGCGGCTCCGGCCCGGCGCTGGTCGATTTGATCGGCGGGCAGGTCAACTACTGCTTTGAAACCATGACCTCGGCCACGCCGCATGTCAAAAGCGGCAAGGCCATCGCGCTAGCGCAAACGCGTCTCAAGCGCGCCAAAGGCCATCCCAATGTGCCCACCATGGCAGAGTCCGGTTTCCCGGGCTTCGAAGCCACCGTGTGGTACGGCCTCATGGGCCCTTCCAAAATGCCGCGGGCCATGGTTCAGCGCATGAATGAAGACGTCAACAAGGTACTCGCCATGCCTGACGTGCAGGAAAAGATGGACCAGTACGGCGCCGAAGACGGCGGCGGCAGCACCGAAAAATTTGCGGCCTTCATCAAGATGGAGCAAAAGAAGTGGGCGCAGGTGGCCCAGCAGGCCAAGGTCAGGGTCGACGCCTGACATACACCGCGCACCGGAAGCAACAGCCGGCCTTGGGCCGGCTTTTTTATTCATACAAGTTTTTTCACAAGAGGGTAGGGATTCGTTTCATGAAAGTTGTTAATTTTTCAAAGGGCGGCCGTTTGCTGGCCGCTTTTTTTCTGGGCCTGGCCTGCTCGGCCGCTTCGGCCGACATCGTGCTCGGCCACTCGGGTGATCTGTCCGGTAACAGCGCCGCACTGACGACCG
Source organism: Polaromonas sp. P1_E11 (assembly GCF_056405995.1). NCBI lineage: Bacteria > Pseudomonadati > Pseudomonadota > Betaproteobacteria > Burkholderiales > Comamonadaceae > Polaromonas > Polaromonas sp. P1_E11. The sequence goes on along the minus strand of NZ_JBFUBA010000001.1, from coordinate 361,620 downwards.
ACTATGTGCGCGGCATGAACGCGTACTTTGATGACATCAACAAAAAAGGCGGAGTTCGCGGCGAGAAGATCAAACTCGTCAGCCTGGACGACGGCTTTAACCCCGACAAGACGGCAGAAAACACCAAGGCCCTGATCGAAACCCAGAACGCCGTGGCGCTGGTGGGCTATCGCGGCACGGCCAACATGCTGAAGATCGTGCCCCTGGTGCAGGCCGCCGGCATTGCGGAGATCGGCAACACCAGCGGCGCAAAGTCGCTGCGTGAACCGTATGTGTCCAACCTGTTTCATGTGCGCGCCAGCACCACCGACGAGATCGAAGCGGCGGTCAACCACGCGTGGACCATCGGCATCAAGAAAATCGCCGTGATGTACCAGGACGACGCTTTCGGCAAGGAAGGCCTGGAAGCCCTGAATGCCGCCATGCAAAAGCGTGGTGCAACGGCTGCTGCCGTGGCCCCTGTGCCGCGCGGCACGGTTGACGTTGCCAAAGCCGCTGAGGTGATTGCCGCGGTGCAGCCGCAGGCCGTGATCCTGATCGGGCAGGCCAAGCCCAATGCGGCGTTCATCCAGGCTTTTCGTGCCAGGGGCGTGACCGCCCAGTTCATGGTGCTCAGTGTGTCGTCCGGCCTGCATGCCGAGCTCAAGGATGCGGCAGCCGGCGTGATTGCCTCGCAGGTTGTGCCTTACCCTTTTACCGAGCTGGGTAATGCCGTCGTGCGTGAATACCAGACCATCATCTCGGCCAACGGCGACAAGAAGTTCAGCTACAACAGCATGGAAGGTTTCCTGAACGCCAAGCTTGTGGTGCGCGCCTTGCAAAAGACGCCCGCGCCGGTTACGCGCGCCAAACTCATCAGCACGCTTGAAACATTCACCAATGAAGACCTGGGCGGCTTTGCGTTGACTTACAGCAAGCAAAGCAATCTGGGTTCGCGCTTCGTGAATCTGACAATGATTCGCGCCGACGGCACCTTCGCCCGCTAAGAGCCGCTCCAGATGAAGTGTCAAGCCGCCGGCGGCGGCGTCTTGGGGCGAAAGTCGCACCACGGTGCCACCGCGCACTGCCAGCACTGTGGCTTGCGTGCGATGCACACATAGCGCCCGTGCAGTATCAGCCAGTGGTGCGCGTCCACCAGGTATTCGGCGGGCACGCGCTTGAGCAGGCCCAGCTCGACTTCCAGCGGGTTTTTGCCGGGCGCCAGGCCCGTGCGGTTGCTCACGCGAAAGATGTGCGTGTCCACCGCCATTGTTGCCTCGCCAAATGCCGAGTTCAGCACCACGTTGGCTGTCTTGCGGCCTACGCCGGGCAGGGCCTGCAGTGCCTCGCGGCTGCGCGGCACTTTGCCGCCATGCTGCTCCACCAGAATCTGGCACGCCGCCAGCAGGTTTTTGGCCTTGGTGCGGTACAGCCCAATGGTGCGGATGTAAGACTCCAGGCGCTCCAGCCCAAGGTCGATGATGGCCTGCGGCGTGTTGGCCACCGGAAAAAGCCTGCGCGTCGCCTTGTTCACGCCCACGTCGGTCGCTTGCGCGCTTAAAAGCACGGCGGCCAGCAGCTCAAACACGCTGGTGTATTCCAGCTCGGTCACCGGCAGCGGGTTGGCCGCCTTCAGCGTGGCAAAGAATGGGGCGATGTCTTCTTTTTTCATGCCTCGCAGTGTATCGGCGTGCGCAGGCCGGCGCGTGCAGAGACCTGTCTGCGCAGCAAGATGCCGATAAACCCGGCGGGGAAATTGGGAAGGGGGAAAGGGGGGGCAGGGCGCTCAGGCCGCCATGCGCGGCACGTCCCATACCGAGCTGGACGGCGCACCGGCCCGATCCAGCTGGTCGCGCATCGTCTGCCATATGGCGTTGCAGTTGTCGGGCGTGGCAACGCCCCCGACGACATACTCCAGCTGCGCCGCCTGTGCCATGTCCTGCATGCGCTGGTGGGTCGCGGTGTCGCGGGCAACCCCCACCAGCACCGGCTTCGCAGGCAGGCCGTCGCAGGCGGCGATCATGCGGGCCATCAGTGCGTCATCAAATTTGGGCGCGCCGCAAAAAAGCATCACAAAATTTGGCCAGTCCGGAAGGAAGGCGCGGCGCAGCCCGTGCGTCAGGCCGTTGCGCGCCACGGCAATCAGCCGGCATGGGTAGCCGCCTTCCATGAAGTCGACATACTCGCTGCTGCCGTCAAAGTCTGTTTCGCCGGCAAAGCGCCGTTTGGCGACCACCCCGCCGGTTTTTTGGGCCAGCCAGCCCACCATGTCGAAAGCCTCGGTACCGCTGGCCGAGCAGATGCCCATGCGGTGAAAGGCTTCGGGGTCTGCCAGTGTCTGCGCCTGGGCAAGCTGCATGGGCGCCGACAGGCGCCGAAGCACCGAGGAGGGCGAATACTGTTTGCCCTTTTCCAGTTGCTCCCGCAGGGCCATGACCCGGCGGCCGAAATAAACCGCCGACTCGGTGGCCTGCGACATCGCCATCGACCACGGTGTCGGCAACAGCCGCCGCCCTTTGCTGGTGTGCAGGGTATGGGGTGAATGGTGGCGCGGGTCGTGTTGCACAACATGCTGCAGCAAGTCCTGTACAGCCGCTGAAGGCCCTTCGACCCAATGCACAAACCAGCCGCTTTGGTAATGCAGCACGACGTGAAGACCGAGGGGCGTGTTGTGGCGCAGCGACTCCGTGCGGATGTTTTCCATCTGCGCGAAGATGCCTTCCCGCATGTTGCACATGCTCGCCGTCACCACGCGGTCAACCTCCGTCTCCCCTGGAGCGGCGACATATGGCGCTACATTGGGCGCCGTGTCCGGCGCTGCGTTGTTGGTCATGAATACATCCTGCCCCACAACCGAAACGCACGTCAATCCTTTGGCATTGAAACCAAATGTGAACGAGACAGAAGTAGTAGTCCGCAGAGCCATGGTCCTACACAGGGGACACCAATGGGTACGTGGTGACGCAGTTACCATGCAAGCCTTCCCGGCAACAGGCCGTGACGTCCATGCCTGCTACGGGTGACTACTGTTGCCCGCAAACCATGAACTCACCTAGCATCACCCGCATGATCCCCATGAAACTTCACACACCTTTGCGTATTCTGGTTGCCGCGTTCACGGCAGTATTGCTGGCCAGTTGTGCCGCTGCGCCCGGCGCTACCGCGCCATCGCAAGCCGCTGCACCGCGTCCCAAACTCGTTGTCTTCCTGGTGGTGGACGGGCTGCCGCAGCGCCAGGTGCTGGACTACCGCGACCAGCTCGTGCCCGATGGTCTGGCACGCTTCCTTGATCGCGGCGCATGGTTCGCCAACGCGCATTACGGCCATGCCTTCACCGTCACCGCGGCCGGCCACGCCACCATGCTCACAGGCGCTTATCCGCATCGCACCGGCATCATCGGCAACGACTGGCGCGACCCCATCACCGCAGAGCCGGTGTATTGCACGGGTGACACCACGGCCACTTACATCGGCCACCAGACCAACGCACTGGACGGCACCAGCCCGAAGAACCTCAAGGTGGAAACAGTGGGCGACGTGCTGCGGCGGGTAGACAGCCGCTCAAAAGTGATCGGCATCTCCGGCAAAGACCGCGGCTCCATCCTGCCCGCCGGCAAAACCGGCACGGCCTATATGTACATGGGCGCCACAGGGCAGTTTGCGTCCAGCACGCACTACATGGCCGCGCACCCGGGCTGGGTCAATGCCTTTAACGGCCAGAAGCTGGCCGACCGCTACTTCAAGACCGAATGGAAAGCCGTGCTGCCCGAGGCCGCCTATGCGCGCTCGGTGCCCGACCAGCAGAAATGGTTTGGCCCCGCCGGTGGCGGCTTGCCCGCCATGTATGGCGCGCCTGACGACACGGCGCCCGGCCCGCGTTTCTACAGCTCGCTGCTGCGTGGTCCTTTTGTCGATGCCATGTCGCTGGAGTTTGCCCGCGCGGCCATTGCCGGCGAGCAGCTGGGGCAGGACGACCTTCCCGACATCCTGTCGGTCAGCCTCTCGGGCCACGACTACGTGAACCACGCTTTCAGCGCCGAGTCGCGCCTGTCGCACGACCACCTGCTGCAACTCGACCGCATGCTGCAGGCCTTCTTCCAGGACCTGGACGCCCGCGTCGGCAAAGACAACTACCTCGTCATGCTGACGGCCGACCACGGCTTCATGCCGTCACCTGATTACCTCGCCAGCCAGGGCCGTGAAGCCGGGCGCGTCAACAGCAGCCAGGTGCTGGGGCGCCTTAATGCCGGCCTGGAAAAGCGCTTTGGCGAAGGCAAATGGGCGGCAGGCTTCTCGGGCTCCAGTGTGCTGTTCGACAAAAAACTCATCGCGCAAAAGCAGGCAGACCCGAATGCCCTGGCAGAAGAAACCCGTACCCTGCTGCTGGCCGAGCCCGGATTTGCCGCAGCCTATACCCGCCGCGAACTGCAAAGCGGCAGCCGGGTGGGCGCGCCGTTCTTCGACCAGCTGCGCAAGTCCTGGCACACGGATGTGTCGGGCGACGTGCAGTATTCACTCAAGCCCGGCTGGATGTTCGGCAACACGGTTGCCACCCACGGCTCCCCGCATCCGTATGACACGCAAGTGCCCATCCTGATGTACGGCCCCGCCTGGATAAAGCCCGGCCGCGTCGATGCGCGCGTAGAGGTGGTGGACATCGCGCCCACGCTGTCACGCCTGTTGCGCATTGCGCCGCCTTCCGCGGCCGAGGGCAAGCTGCTGCCGCTACAGGGGCTATAGCGCCTTGACCGGTACACACAGCCAGCAGCTGAAGTTTCCCGTTTTTGGGTCCATTACAAAGTCTTCTTCATACAACTCCAACGCCGGTTTGTTGTCCGGCTGGTAGCCGCTTTGCGGCAGCCACTCGGCAAACATGTGCGTCCAGGCTTCGTGCACTTCGTTGCCCGGCTTGCCGGTGAAACGGCCGCAGGCATAGCGCCCGCCGCCAAAGTTTTGCACGCCTGTCTCGCCTTGCGGTTTGAAGGCCTCGTTCACCTCAATGCAGGCGTCGTAGCGGCATTTGTCGGCCGGCGTGATCTCGGGGTTGTCCTGGCTGATGCCGTACATCCTGGGGCGCGGGTTCATGTGGCCGTGCTGGCCGCACCAGGCGACAAAGCGTTGCCATAGCTGCGCCACCTGGTCGCCGTAAGGGCCGGTATTGCGCATGTAAGCCAGGCGCATGGCCGGAAGGGTCTTCAGTTCAATGTGCATGTTCAAGCCTCTTTCAGATAAAACCGGCCCCACGGGCCAGAGGGTTCTATCTTTAAACAGCGCCATGATGGAGTCTTGATTCGGCTTGTGATGGGCTTGATGATTCTTGCCATGTTCAAGCACGTGGCGTGTTGCCCACTCACGCCAGTCGCCACGCCGCCAGGCGGTGGGCGTTGTGCCGAAATGGGCGCGAAAGGCACGGCTGAATACTTCCGCAGAAGCAAAGCCCGTGTCGAGCGCGATTTGTAGCGCGGTCTGCGGTGAAAAAATGAGTTGCTGGGCTGCCGACTCCAGTCGCAGGCGGCGCACGCAGTCGGCCAGGGTTTCGCCCGTGACCGCCTGGAACACGCGGTGAAAGTGCCAGGGTGAAAAGTGCGCCACATCGGCCAGCGTTTGCAGGTCCAGCGTGCCGTCCAGGTTGGCGCTGACGTGGTCTACCACCCGGTTGATGCGGGCGATGTAGGCATGCTGGTGCGGGTTGGGCGCGATCTCTTGCATCTGGGTCAAAGGCATGCCGGCAAGTCTAGCGCCAGCGGCGCCGTGTTGCTGTGGCTAGCCCGCTTTGCGAATCGTGCCCTGCGCCGCTGCGCACAAGATGCGCTCCTCCCCGCGCAGTACAAAAATATCGCATCGGCACACCGCCTGGGTTTTGCCGCTGCCTACCACCGTGGCCACGGCCAGCAGGCGCTCGGCATCCTTGGCCGGCCGCAGGTAATTGATTTTGAACTCTGACGTGACAGAGTTGCCCAGTACCGAGCCGCCCGCAAACGTCAGCGCGTTGTCTGCCAAATAAGACAGCACACCCCCATGCACAAAGCCGTGCTGCTGCAAGAGGCCGGGCACCACAGGCACCGACAGCTCCGCGCCGCCGGGCGCAAAGGCATCGAGCTGCGCATTCAGCAGCGCACTGAAGGGCTGTTGGCCCAGCACCTGGCGGCCCCAGGCCAGCAAGTCAGCGGGCATGCTGGCTGCGCGAAAACGGCGGGGTCACCCGCCTGCCGCCCGACACCAGCCAGCGCAGCAGGTGCACATAGGCCGGCCACGGCACTGGCCGGGGCTCATTGCCCAGCGAGAGCTGCGCCTGCGACAGCACGTCTTCCACGCAGACGTCGTGCAGTGGGCCAATCACCAGCGGCCACAAGAGCAGGCCAGTGCCGCGTGTGTTCATCTCAATGCGGTGCTCCAGCACGCAATGCGCGGGCGTGGCGTCCAGCACCTCAAAGCCGTGCCAGCCGTCAAACCCTGCCGGTGCGGTCAGGCGAAACCGCACAGACTGCCCCGGTGTGTAGGCCTCCACCACATAGCGGATGGGCCCGTGCCCGCCGATGGCGCCCACGGCCAGCGGCCTGTCGAACTTCAGGCGCGGCCAGACCTTGCCGGGCCACAAGGCATCGGCCGGCGAGCCCAGCGAATCAATCAGCGCGCCCACCTGCTCCGGGCTGGCGTGCAGCAGGCGTTGATGAACATTGACGACTTTCATGCAGCTACTCCTTGTTGAAATCGGGAAGGTGTTTCAGGGCGCCATGGCCATCCAGGCCGCGTGTTCCAGTGCGGCCCGCACTTTGGGTGTGACGGCCGGGGTGGGCTGGCTGACCCAGCCCTGCGTAAGCGACATCGCCGGCGAAAACATCAGCGCCATCCACAGGTGAAAAGGCATGGCCCGCATCTCGCCGGCCTCGACCTGCTGCGCTACCCAGGCCCTCAGCGTGGCAAAGGCCTGCTCATTGGCCGCGTCGATCTCGGCACCGCCTGCCATGTCGCCGCCGCGCCGCAGCGTGTGCAGCAGCCGTGCCTGGTCTGGGTGTTGCAGCACCCACTGGATGTACGCGCGCATCAGGCCCTTGACGCCGGCCTGGGCAGAGGCCTTGCCGCTGATGGGCTGCATCAGCGCCGCATGGAAATCGCGCAGCGTGTGGGCATACAGCGCATCGGCCAGCTGTGCCTTGGTAGGAAAGTGGTGGTACAGGCTGCCGTTGCTCACGCCAGCTTCCTGGCGCACCATGTCCATCGAGGCCGCCGTGAAGCCGTGCGCCAGGAACACCTTGGTGGCGGCGTCCAGCAGGCGCTCCCGGGTGGAGAGGGCGGCAGCGGCAGGGGGTGTGGCAGAAGTCATGACTAGAGTATTACTCTAGATTGGCACTCTGTCAACTTCCCTGCGGCTGCAGGGCAACCGGCGGCCCGGGCCGCAGGAAACCTGCGCGCAAATTGGCGACAATACAAAACAGAAAGCGAGACCCCCATGCCATTGCAATTTGCCGACCGCCTCAACAACGTTGAAACCTCCGCCATCCGCGAACTCTTCAAACTGCTGGGCAAGCCCGGCATCGTCAGCTTTGCCGGTGGCTTTCCAGACCCCGCCATGTTCGACGTGGCCGGCATCCAGGAGGCCAGCAACAAGGCCCTGAACGAAGAGCCCGGCGGCACGCTGCAATACGGCGCCACCGAAGGCTACGGCCCGCTGCGCGAACAGCTCAGCGCCTTCATGGCCACCAAGGGCGCCAAAGACGTCGCCCCTGAAAACCTCATCGTCACCACCGGCAGCCAGCAGGCGCTTGATTTGCTCGGCAAAACCATGATCTCCCCCGGCGACAAGGTCATTGTCGAAGGCCCCACGTTCCTCGCCACCATCCAGTGCTTTCGCCTGTATGGCGCAGAACTCATCAGCGCGCCCATCGACGCCCATGGCGTCAAAACCGACGAGCTCGAACAACTCATCGCCCAGCACAAGCCCAAGTTCGTCTACCTGATTCCCACCTTTGGCAACCCCAGCGGCGCGCTGCTCAGCCTCGAGCGCCGCAAGAAGGTGCTCGAGATGGCCGTCAAATACCAGACGCTGATCGTCGAAGACGACCCGTATGGCGACCTCTACTTTGGCGAGGCACCACCACCCTCACTGCTGGCCCTGAGCGCCGGCGTGCCCGGCAGCCGCGAGTTGCTGGCCCACTGCGGCTCACTCAGCAAGGTGCTGAGCCCAGGCCTGCGCGTGGGCTGGATGATCGCGCCCGCCGAACTGCTGGCCAAGGCCACCATGTGCAAGCAGTTCAGTGACGCGCACACCAGCACCTTTGCCCAGGCCACCGCGGCCCAGTACCTCAAGGCCGGCCGCATGCCCGCCACGCTGACCCATGTGCGCAAGGTGTACGGCGAGCGCGCCAACGCCATGGGCGCAGCGCTCAAGCGCGAGCTCGGCGACGCGATTGAATTCACCCAGCCGCAAGGCGGCTTGTTCTTCTGGGCACGCCTGACGGGCGCGGGCGGCAAGAGCAAAGACGCCGGCGAGTTCGCCAAAAAAGCGATTGAGCAGCTCGTGGCCTTTGTGCCCGGCGCACCGTTCTATGCCAGCAACCCGGACCTGGCCACGCTGCGGCTGAGCTTTGCCACGGCGGATGTGGCGAAGATTGAAGAGGGTGTGGCCAGATTGGGCAAAGCCTTGTGATGCGCAAAGTTTCGCTGGCGGGTCTTCTCGCCGGTTTTTTTGTATTGCAGTCAGCGGCCCAGCAACCTGCAACGCCGGCAAAAACCCTGGTGCAAATCCGTGTGCTGGAGGTGTCCCGCATGATGGCGCAAATGTCTCAGGAAGCGCTTTCGGCCTTGGACTATGCCCAGCTCTACGAAAGCTGTGTGCAAAAGCCGGCGCCGGCGGAGCTGGCGGCTGCTCCGCGAGACAAGCTGGTAGTGGCCCGAGCCATGCTGGGGCTTACGATCGAGCGGCAGGCGTCTTCAGATGCGGACGTCAACGAGTGGGCGGAGCAATGCAAGCAGCGGATCATGAAGCGCATGGGCCCGCGCGGCCGTTATTACAACCCTGCGGAGTTTGAGCGCTTCCAGAAGTTCGGCAGAGGTTTCGTTCTTGGCCTTGTTCCAACGAGGTTCAATGGGGAATGGGTGGTGCGTGAAGTGCGGCATCAGGCCGTCGGATCTTTCGGCATACGTGTTGGCGATACGCTGGAAAGCATTGATGGCGTGCGTGTACGCGATATTACTTACGACCAACTGCTGGAGGCACTGAGCGACCGTTCCGGCAGTCTGGCTGCCGTCGTGTGGCACCCGCCGGGCAAACCCTCACAAAGGGCCGCCATCCAGCGTGGAGCTGTGACACGAGAAGCCACGGTCTTCGCACAAAAGTTTGCTGATCACACTTACATTCGCATCTCCAGTTTTGGTGAGTCCACGCCTCGCGAACTCGCCGCTGCTCTGCGCGAGCAAAAGCTGGACGGCACCACGAAGCGCGTGCTCGACTTGCGCGGTAACCCGGGCGGCTTGTTGGTGCAAGCCCAATGGGTGCTTGCCGTGCTGGGCGATAGCACCCGGGCGAAGAACTGGTTTGCGGTCAAGTACCGGCCTGACGCCCCGAACGCCAAGATGTTCTCCGCCAGCGACAGCCTGGTTTTGCCGCGAGAACAGGGTCCGCAGATCAGTGAAGATGAGTTGCGCACGTGGGCGTTTTCGCACAACTGGCTAGTCCTCACCGACGGCGAAACCGGAAGCGGTGCCGCATGGCTGGCCGGTGCATTGCGCGAACTCAATGATGTGGTGCTGGTAGGGCAGGTTCCTGACCCTGCCAACTTCGGTGTCGATACCATCCGGCCGGTCAGTGAGGCCGGCGGCATAAGTGCCATGCGTTACGAAGTCGGTCATCTGGCACTGCCCTCAGGCAAGGTGCTGGCGCCCGTCAACACCGCACCTGACCTGCCGCTTCGCCAAACGATCGAGATAATTCAGCCTTATCCGAGATCCGGTGCCGACTGGCTGCAAGACCCGGTGTATCTGCAGATCAAAGACAGGCTGCGTTAGAGCCTCGCTGGCCCCTACACCTGCGCTGAGCGACGTGGCCATCCGCGGGTTGAAAGAGCTTGCGAAGGGCCTCGTGCGACTGATTAAAAAAGTGAAAAGATGAAACTTATGAGTGACTACCAGCCGGATCCTTTCACCAACCCCGGGCCACCAGGCGGCGGTATGAATGGAAACGCTTACCCCGCGCCACCCCAATTGCATTGGGCTTTGGTGCTGCTGTTTACGCTCCTCACGCTTGGGGTATTCATGATCGTCTGGATGTTCGTCCAATCCACCTGGGTGCGAAAAATCAATCCGGCGTCGAATGCGACGACCCAATTCGTCATTTATGTCCCGCTGGCCATCTTTGCCCAGATACTGTTTGAAGGCTCAGACAACCTCAAGGGGGTTGGTTTTCTTTTGATGCTCGTGTCGTATGTGATTTTCTATTTCGGGGCTTATTCCATTCGAAGGTCCATGCTGAATCACTACAACAGCGTTGAACCCATGCAGCTTGAACTTTCAGCGGCCATGACTTTCCTCTTCAGCACCTTCTATTTGCAGTACCACATGACCCGTATTGCGCAATGGAAAGCCGCTTCGAAGTTGGCCATATAGCAGCTCCCGGGCCTGTTTACCTTCATGACTCCTGCCGCCGCGCACAGCGCTTCCCACGCCAGCATTTCCCCCGCCGTCCGGCGCTCCATCCTTCTTCTTTCCTTTGGCACCTTTGCCAGCATGATGGCCCAGCGCATTTGTGACGCCATGCTGCCCGAGCTGTCGCGCGTGTTTGCCGTCAGCCTGGCCCAGGCCGCGCAGGTCGTGTCGATATTTGCCATGACATATGGCGCGTCGCAGCTTTTTTACGGACCATTGGGCGACAGGCTGGGCAAGTTTCGGGTGGTCACTTTTGCCGCGCTGGGCTGCAGCGTTGGCAGCCTGCTGGCCGTGTTTGCGCACAGCCTTGATGCGCTGCTGTTTGCCCGCATGCTGATGGCGCTGGGCGCGGCGGCGCTGATTCCGCTGGGCATGGCCTGGGTGGGCGACAACGTGCCCGCCGACCAGCTGCAGGAAATGCTCACGCGCACCGGCCTGGGCAGCACGCTGGGCATTGTGTGCGGCCAGCTGATTGGCGGCCTGCTGACCGATGCGCTCGGCTGGCGCTGGTCCTTTGTTTTCATGGCGGTGCTGTTTACCGTGGTCGGTACGCTGATGTACCTTGACCTGCGCCGCCAGAATGCCGCGCAGCGCGCCGAGGGCATAGACCCGGCCGCCACACCCCGTCAGCCTGTGCAGCGCACCCACTTCGTCACGCAGGCGCTGGAAATCATCACCGGCCGCTGGTCACGCGTCGTGCTGATCATGGCGGTGATAGAGGGCGCCGCCGGCTTTGGCGTGCTGGCCATCTGGGCTTCGCACCTGCACCATGCCCTGGGCTTGTCGCTCTCGGTTTCAGGCGCCATCGTGGCACTGTTTGGCCTGGGCGGTGTCGGCTACATGGCCGCAGGCCGCCCGCTAATACGCCGCTTCGGCCAGCACGGGCTGGTGATTCTGGGCGGCACGATGGTCGGCATCAGCGCCCTGGTGCTGGCCTATACCCCGCACTGGGCCCCGGCCATTCCGGCCAGCCTGGTGGGCGGGTTTGGTTTTTTCATGTTCCACAACGTCATGCAGGCCAACGCAACGCAGATGGCACCGCACGCGCGCGGTACAGCCGTCTCGATGTTTGCCTCTTTCCTGTTCCTGGGCCAGTCCATCGGCGTGGTGCTGGCTGCCAGTTTGATCGCCCGCATTGGGAGCAGCGCAGTGGTGGCGCTGGGTGGGGCGGTGATGGCGGTGGAGGGGGTTTACTTTGCCTGGGTGTTGAGAAGGCGAGACAGCAAGTCATCTTTGCAAGTCAAATAGACTCTGGAGAATTTCAATTGAAAGTATCGAATATGACCCACTCGTTTTTCAGTGCTGGATTTATCACATTGATGATGTTCGGTTTTACCCCTGCGGCTCATGCCCAATTTGGGGCTGCTTCAGGAAACTATGAGAACGATCTCTCCCAGTTGTTTGGTGCAGCTCAAACGTTGGGAGTCATCAAAGACCTGTGCGCTGAAGAATTTCCGGAGCACAAAGCCAAAAATGAAGCCGCTTTCGCCGCCTGGCGGGCAAAGTCGGCGCCCCTTCTGCAAGAGATGGAAAGCAATATGTCGGCCATGATTGAGCGGGAGACCAAAGGTGATCAGGCAAAGGCCGATGCTTTTCGTGCGCTACTCGATCAAAAGCTTGTTGCCTTCAAGGCCAAGCAAAGGCGCACCATGTTTTCGAGCGACCCCGCGCGGGCCCGAGAGCGTTGCGCCGCCTATCCCGCGCTTATTGGTTCTCCAGCCTGGGACTTTGAGAAATCCATGGCAGGGCAGGTTGCCACCATGCGCAAAGGTCCAGTGAAGCCTTAGCAGGCGGGCTAAGAAGGCGCTTTGGGTTACATCGCCATCTCCGCCCGCTGATACGCCGCTTCGGCCATTCCGGCCAGCTTGGTGGGCAGGTTTGGCTTTTTCACGTTCCACAATGTCATGCAGGCCAACGCAACGCAGATGGCGCCCATGCGCGCGGCACGGCCGTCTCGCTGTTTGCTTCTTTCCTGTTCTTGGCGGTAGTCCATCGGCGTAGTGCTGGCTGCAAGCTTGATTGACCGCATTGGAGCAGTGCGGTGGTGGCGCTGGGCGGGGCGGTGATGGCGGTGGAGGGGTTTACTTTGCTTGGGTGTTGAGAAGGCGAAACTAAAAAGCAGCGAATCTCAATCGCTAACGTGATAAAAAGTATTGAGCATCTAACTATGTGTTGATGAGGAGTACTCGTGATAAAAAAATCAGCAGTGCAAGGCGCCATGATTCATCAAGCCTACGTAGATGAGAGTATGCATGGCGGACTATTGGTGATGGCTGGATACATATCAACTGCAGAGAAATGGGCCGCACTTTCTGATGAGTGGAAGAAATTGCTCGACATGCGTTCAGCTCACTACCCGGTGCTGGAAGAGTTTCACATGACAGAAATGCATAGCACCAAGGAGCGATTGGAACTCTCTGAATGGTACTACCGGCTTATTGAAAAGTATGTGGTGTGTGCAATTTCATGCACCGTAGACGAACGTGGATTTAATGAAATGAAGAAGGCATATCGCTGGCCTTCATTCATCCCAGCGAATCCAAGAGATGGGATAGACAACCCATGGGTCCAAGCGTTTCATCGACTCACTACAGGTATCGCTCTCTACAAGAGCGAATTAGGTATCGGTGGAACGGTCGATTTTGTTTTTGATGAGACCGCGAACAAAACTCAAGCGCTGTTCGCTTGGAAGCAAATTTTAAGAGGCGCTGCTGTCGAGGGAATATCTGTTGAATTCCGTCGAAATCTGACCCACTTAGCGCAGTAATTTCCATCCAAAACTGACCCACGTAGGCACTACCCTGCTTGTTTTAAAAGCAGGGGAAATTAGGAGTGATAGACGTGGCGACATTGAATGTCATCAGACGTTGGGCATTGAGGGATCAGATGTCCATCCGCGAGATCTCAAGGCGTACAGGCCTGGCTCGCAACACAGTGAAGAAGCACCTGCGATCAGAGGAGAGCGAGCCTCAGTACCCAAGACGGGTCAGCTCCAGCAAGCTCGATCCCTACGCCGAGAAGCTGGCCACCTGGCTGGTCATCGAGGCAACAAAATCGCGGAAACAGCGGCGCACTTTGAGGCAGATCCACACAGACTCAGCCCAAAAAAGGAGAAAACCAAGAACTTATCCACATCGTGAGCACCTTCTGCTCACAAAGAGTGTGGGTCAATATTCGATGGAAAACTCGGGTCAGACTTCAGCGGAATTCAACAAAATGCAGCAAGTACGTGGCATCAGCAACGAAACGAGGCAAAAGATATGACGCTTAAACGGATGGACAACGTCCTCGTCGTGGTCGACGACCTTGAAGCCGTCAAGGCGTTCTTCATCGAGCTGGGCCTCAAGCTTGAGGGAGAGACGACCGTCGAAGGGCCTCTGGTCGGCAGCCTGATCGGGCTCAAGGATGTGCGGGCCACCCTTGCGATGATGCGGACGCCCGATGGGCAGGGCATTGAGCTGGACAAATTCCACACGCCGGATGCGATCCGATTCGGACCTGTGGATGCACCGGTGAACACGCTGGGCTTTCGTCGCGTGATGTTTGCCGTTGATGACATCGATGCGCTCGTTGCGCATATGCGCGCCCATGGGGCCGAGATCATTGGCGAAATGCAGTACGGAGACACCTACCGGCTGGCCTACATCCGTGGGCCTGAGGGCATTGTTGTTGCGCTTGCCGAGCAGGGCGGTGGTGATTGAAGTGCGATTGACGGGCGATTAACGTGCGCTGAGGTCTGCCCCAGGTTCGGCGATCTTTCAAGCCGTCTTGACCACCGTCACAAACTCCGTCCCACTCTCAGGCAACCAAACCTCCCCGGGCCGGCCCAATATCTGCCGCACGCTTGCCGCAGAACGCGGCATGGTGATCACCTCAAACTTCTCTGTCGCTGGGTCAAAGCGCAAGAGGGCGTTGCTGCTCCACTCTGAGGCCCAGACGATGTCTTTGTAGTCAACGTACACGGCATAGATGTGCGGCTCGGTGCCCGGTGCTTTGAAGGTGCGCCAGCTGTTGGCGCCTGAGCCCAGTGCGGGGTCGTGCATTGAGAGGTTGCCGCTGTTCCATTCTGATACCCAGATGCGGCCTCTGCTGTCTGACCAGACGCGGCGGGCGCCCTGGCGTGGGGTGGGTGGTTCGACGATGCGTGACTCGCCTGTCTTGCGGTCGAGCTGCGCGATGAATGAGCCGGCCAGTGAGCACCACCACACGTCGCCCCTGGGTGTGGCGCAGATGCCGTAGGGGCCGCGGCCGCGGGGGGACTCTTTTACGGTCACGGTGCCGGCGCGTACCTCTACCTTGCCGACGTAGCCGCTTTGCCCGGTGAACCAGAGGTTGCCTTCGCCGTCGAAGGCGCAGGTGTTGAGGTTGGCATACGGTGTGCCGGCGGGCAGGGGGAAGACTTTCACTTCGCGCGAGGGCCAAGCCACGCGGGCTATTGCGTTTTGCCCGCCGTCGGTCAGCCAGGCGGCGCCGTCGGGCCCGGCAATGACGCCGTGGGGTGACGAGCCATTGCCCAAGGCCACCAGGTCTGACTTGCCGGTGCGCGGGTCAAACCAGCCGAGGTGGCCGCTGCGCTGGGCCGAGAACCATACGCCGCCATCAGGCGCGGGTGCGATGTCGTGAATGCCGGTGAAGGTGCGGGCGTTGAGCGGCCACGATTGAAGGCGCACGGTGCCGGGTGCTTGCGCATGTGTGGCGGCCGGAAAACTGAAACCGGCCAGGGCCGCCAAGCTGGGCAAGGTCGCCAGCGCGGTGCGCCGGTTGATCTGAGTTGCGTCTTGGGGAGCGTGGGATGGAGCGGGCGTCTGCAATGCCATGGCAAAACCTCCTGCGCATCTTGCTGCATGCGCTGAACACGATGAACCGCGGTGAAGGGTGGTGTCTCTGGCATTTTGGCGGCAATGCGCGCCGCCATCAAGCTCACTTGTGTGTACTCAACTCGCGCACGTGGTCTGCGTTGGTGGTGCTGCGGGCGCCCTTGAGGTGCATCTCTACGTTGGTGGCCTTGTCGCCCACGGCGGCTACTGCTTCGCGAAGCTGCTCCTGGGTGATGTCCAGCTTCTTGAGCCACTCCGCAGTGGTGGCTTTGTCATTCAGGTTGATGCGCTCAGGCTGTTCGCCTGCATGTGATTGGGGTCTATCGGTATTGGCCATGGTGGTTACTCCTTGCCTGCTAAGGTAAAAGACCACATTAGCGCGCCTGGCCCACCATGTTTGTAGGCCATTGCCGACTTGATGGGTTTCGGCGAAGGAATAGCGCGCATTGGCGCAAGTCGGGGGTATGGCCTACGCTTTGCGCGACCTATGTTCCCGCCGAACCGGGCCCCTGCCTTACTTGCCGGCCTGCGACACCAGCACGGGCTTTTCGCGGTAGACCTCGGGCATCACGATCTTCAGGTTGGCAATCTTGGGCAGGTCAAACCTTGCGATATAGGGCTGGTTGGGGTGCAGGGTGGCGTAGTCCTGGTGGTAGGCCTCTGCGGGGTAGAAGGCGGCGAGCGGCGCGAGCTGCGTCACGATTTTGTTCGGGAAGGCCTTGGCGGCGTCGAGCTGGGCGATGTAGCTTTCGGTCACTTTCTTTTGCTCGGCGTCTTTGTAGAAGACGGCAGAGCGGTATTGCGTGCCGCTGTCGGGGCCCTGGCGGTTGAGCGTGGTGGGGTCGTGCGCCACAGAAAAGTAGATTTGCAGCAGCTTGCCGTAGCTGATCTTTTTCGGGTCGTAGGTAATTTGCACAGCCTCGGCGTGGCCGGTGCGGCCTGAGCCGATCTGCTCGTAGGTCGCGGTAGCTTTCTCACCGCCTGAATAGCCCGAGACAGCGTTGAGCACGCCGTCGGTGTGCTGAAACACGGCCTGCACGCCCCAGAAGCAGCCGCCGGCAAACACGGCGGTGGCGGTGCTTGCCTGTGCGGCGGCCGTGGTGTCAACGGCCGGTGCGGGCAGCTTCACGGCTTTTTCTTCCGCGGCGCGGGCGCTGGTGCCCATGCCGCCGCCAATGAATGCCCACGTGGCCAATGCAACAGCGCCCAGCGCGAAAAGGTATTTGTTCATTTTTATGCTGCCTTGAAGTTAAGGGCCACGCCGTTCATGCAGTAGCGCAGGCCGGTGGGTTTGGGGCCGTCGTCAAACACATGGCCCAGGTGCCCGCCGCAGCGGCGGCATAGCACTTCGGTGCGTTTCATGAAGAGGGTGGTGTCGGTTTCTTCCACCACGGCGTTGTTCATGGCCTGCCAGAAGCTGGGCCAGCCGGTGCCGCTGTCGAATTTGGTGGCGGATGAAAACAGCGGCAGGTCGCAACCGGCGCAACTGAAAACGCCGGCGCGCTTTTCTTTATTGAGCGGGCTGGTGAAGGGCGTTTCAGTGCCGGCCTTGCGCAGCACGCGGTACTGGTCGGGCCGCAGCAGCTTTTGCCATTCGGCTTCGGTGCGGGTGACTTCATAGGCGCGCGCGGCCGCGTGGGCGGGTGCGGACGCCAGCAGCCCGCGCAGGCCGGCGGCCATGGCGGCGGAGAGGGCGCCCAGTTTGAGCAGGGAGTTTCTGCGGGTCATCATGCGTTGGCCTCTTTCGGTGGGTTGTTGTATTGCTTGCCGTGAACAGGCGGCATGACGGTTGGTCGGCGTGGCGCGGCGTTTCTTACGGATGACGACGCCGCTGGTGCGAAAGATTGGATGACGCTGTGCCGGTTCAGTTCCGTGCGGCGAAATGGCGGGCAGCCTGAAATTGCTATCAATACAGTAGCTGCTCGCGCCCGTACCTATTGGGCTGAAGGCCGATTTGATGCGTAAAAATGGCACTGTGGGCAACGAAATTGGCCCCAAAAGCGCCCGCAGGGCCCACAACGGCTGAAAACAGGCAAAAAAGAGGCAAAAACAGGTCCAAACTACCCTCAAAACTGCCGCACATGCCGCTATTAAAACAGTAGCTGCTTGCGCCCGTTCCCATTGGTCTTGAGGCCAATTTGATACTTGAAAAAGGCCTCCTGCAAGCCGCCGAGGCGGCGTTTTCCCACGGCGTGCGTTTTCCGCAGCGCCGCAGTCCTACAGGCCCGTTTACGCCTCCCATTTAGACTTGCAGGCAATGATGAAACAGCTCCTGACCCAACTTCGCGACTTTGCGGCCACCATTCCTGACCGCTTGCGCCACCCCACCAAACGCGGCGTGCTGCTGACACTGGCGGCCCTTCCGGCGCTGGTGCTGCTGTATGTGCTGATCCTGATCCCGTTCACGCCCAGCATCAACGACCTGCTGAAAGCCAAAACCGCCAAGCCCTCGGTGGTGATGTCGTCTGACGGCCAGGTGCTGGCGGTGTTCAAGCGGGCCAACCGCGATTGGGTGAAGCTCGAAGACATTTCGCCCAGCGTGGTGGACGCGCTGGTCGCCACAGAAGACCACCGGTTTTACGACCACCACGGCCTGGACATCAAGCGCACGGTGTCGGCCGTGCTGCACACGGCCGCCGGCAAGACGCAGGGCGGCTCGACCATCACGCAGCAGCTGGCGCGCAACCTCTACCCGGAAGAAATCGGCCGTTCGTTGTCGATCACGCGCAAGCTGAAGGAGGCCATCACGGCTTTCAAGATAGAGGCGGTTTATTCCAAGGACGAAATCCTGGAGAGCTATCTCAACACCGTGCCCTTTTTGTACAACGCCTACGGCATTGAAATGGCGGCGCGCACCTATTTCGACAAATCCGCCAACGAGCTGGACGTGCTGCAAAGCGCCACGCTGGTGGGCATGCTCAAGGGCACGGCCTATTACAACCCGGTGACCAACCCCGAGCGCGCCATGCAGCGCCGCAACACGGTGCTGGCGCAAATGGTCAAGCATGAGAAGCTGCCCGCAGCCCAGCTCGAGGCTTTGAAAAAGAAGCCGCTGCACATCGACTTTGAACGGCAGGACGAAGAGCTGGGCTCGGCCCCGCACCTGGCGCAGCAGTTGCGCCGCTGGCTGATTGAATGGGCCGACCGCAACGACTACAACATTTATGCCGACGGCCTGGTGCTGCGCAGCACCATTGACTCACGCCTGCAGGACATGGCCAACAAGGCGCTGGCGGTGCAGGTAGACCGCTTGCAAAAGACGGTGGCCGGTGACTGGCGCTTTAACTCGGGCTGGAAGGCCAAGAGCGGCGCGCCGCGCGAGCTGGCCCTGGCCTTCATACGTGACACCGCCGAATACAAGGCCCTGCGCACCAAGGGGCAGGCCGACGACCAGGCCACCAAGACGCTGCTGGCGGACGCGGAGTTCATGCAAAACCTGAAGGACGACAAGACGCGACTGCAGGCGGGCTTCATGGCGCTGGACCCAACCAACGGCCAGGTCCGGGCATGGGTGGGCAGCCGTGACTTTGCGCGCGACCAGTTCGACCACGTGCAGCAGGCGCGCCGCCAGCCGGGCTCGACCTTCAAGCCCTTTGTGTATGGCGCGGCGTTTGAAAACGGCGCCAAGCCGTCCGACGTGTACCTGGACGGTGAGGTGGAAATTCCGCTGGGCAACGGCGCTTTCTGGCGGCCGACCGACGGCGGCGGCCCCAGCGGCGAGATGATGACGCTGCGCCAGGGCCTGATGTTTTCCAAGAACACGATCACCGCGCAGGTCATGCACGCGGTGGGTCCGGCCAATGTGGCCAGGCTGGCCAAGGCCATGGGCGTGCGCCAGAGCAAGCTCGAAGAAGTGCCCTCACTCGCGCTGGGCACCAGCCCTGTCACGCTGAGGGAAATGGTGGCGGCCTACGGCACGCTGGCCAATGACGGCCGTTATATAGAGCCCGTCGTCGTCACCCGGGTAGAAGACCGCAACGGCAAGGTGCTGGAAGCGTTTGAGCCCAAGCTGGCCGAAACCGTGATGCCGGCCACCGTGGCGCAGACGCTGCTGGACGTGATGCGCGGCGTGATCGACCAGGGCACGGGCGCTGCCATTCGCAGCCGCTACGGCATACACGCCGACGTGGCCGGCAAGACCGGCACGACACAGGGCAACACCGACGGCTGGTTCATCATGATGCATCCGCAGCTGGTGGCCGGCGCATGGGTGGGCTTCAACGACAACCGCGTGACCATGGCTGACAGCTATGGGCAGGGTGCCCGCAGCGCGCTGCCGATGGTGGGCGAGTTTTTCCAGGGTGCCATCAAGGCGAAAGTGGTGGACGTGGCCCTGCGCTTCCCCGCGCCGGAAGGCGCAGGCGTGACGGACCAGGAGCGCCAGCGCATTGAAGCGCTGCTCAATGGTGCCGAGCCGCCGCAGGAAAGCCAGCCAGGCCAGACCGGTGACGGCGGCATGCCCCAGCCCTTGGGGCAGCAAAGCGTACTGGGCGCGCCGTCCACCGACGGTGGCCCGCCGCGCGTGTGGCAGCCGGCGCCGGTGATCAAGTACATCACCGTGAACGGGCCTGCCGCAGACGGCACGCCTGCACCCGGTGCGCCGGGCGTGGTGCTGCCACCCGAGCAGCCGCGGCGTGTGCAGCCTGAAGGTACGGTGGAAAACACTGCTGTGCCGGGCGTGGTGGTGGGTGCGCCCATCTCACCGCGCTAGCGCTGCGCGGGCACGCCCAAGGTTGCTATTGAATAGATAGCTGCTTGCGCCCGTCCTGATTGGGCTTCAGGCCTTTTTCTCTTGAATTGTTGCAAGGCAGCGCGAGGCGTCAGCGTTTCGTTTTGCGCGCCGCCTGCGGGCCGGTGTTGACAAAGCTGGCATTGCCCAGCCCGGTGCCCACCGTCAGCACGGCCCAGCGCTTCACGCCCTGCATGAAGGGCAGCTCAGACAGGCCCTGCACCACCGCATCGTTGTGCAGCCGCACCTGGGTGGTCTGGCCGTCCTGGCGCGGCAGCAGTTCGCTGAGGTCGTGCGCCAGGTTAAAGCGGGGGCTTTCCCAGTTGCCGGGCAGGTTCTGCGCGCCTGCGGCGATGGAGCCGTCGTCGCAGATCATGCCGGGGCAGGCCACGCCCACAAACGGCGCCAGGGTGATGCCTTTTCTGTTGGCCAGTCGCTCAAGCTTTTTCAGCATGGCGGCAATGCCCTGCACCAGGTGTTCGCGGCGGGTCACATCGTCGTCGCCGCGGTGGCCCCACTTTTCCAGGCCCGTCACGCGCACGTCCGACAGGTCGGGCGACTTGTGCAGGCGCGGCCGCACAATGCCGCAGCGCAGGTTGGTACCGCCAATGTCCACCGCCAGGAAGCCGCCGTATTGCGACAACAGCTCGGGCGGCGCCAGGTGCACCCAGCCGATCAGTCCGCCTTCGTCGGGGTGGTGGCGCAGCGTCATCAAATGCACGCGGGCGTTTTGCTGGTAGAGCAGTTCGGCCGCGCGGTCGATGGCCAGCTCGCCCACCAGGCTTTGCTGAAAGCCGCCGCCCACCACAATGCGCTGCACGCCGTGCCACGTGGGGTGCGCCAGAAAACGCCGCACCACACGCACCAGCTGCCAGGCGTAGTCTTCCGATGCCGCGGAAATCACGGCGGCGGCCTTGCCATCGCGTTGAAGGAGCAGGTCGAGCCGCTTTTTGCTGATGGCGGGCGTGGGCTTGGTGCCCAGCACGTCTTCGCCGCTGATGCGGCGAAATACCCGGCGCCACACGTCCAGCATTTCGCTGTAGGCCACACGGCTGACGGTGTCGCCCAGAAAACGCTCGCCGTCGTGCAGTTCCAGGCTGTAGCCATTGATCGTCACGGCAGGCAGCTTCAGCTGGCCGTGCAAGAGGTCGTCAGGCAGGGAAGCGGGGGAGGCTTTGCGCGGCATGTGGACGTGTGCTGTAGTGAAAGGTTTCATCATGCGGGCGCGGCGTGCCGCCGGCTATCAGCCAACGCGCCTGAACGCGTCAGCCAATGGCTGGTGTACGCGGCGATTTGCGCGCAAAAAAACGGCCGGGAAGAGCCGGCCGATGGTGGGTGTGCAGCGTTTATTGCTGCTTAGCGACCCAGGGGGTCGCGGTTTTTGTCCAGATCCTTCTGGATGTCTTCTGCGTTCTCACGTGCGTCGCCGGCGGCCTTTTGTGCCTTGCCCTGGAATTCACGGGCGTGGCCCTTGGCCTGTTGCTCGGCGTTACCGACCGCCTTGCCGGTGTGTTCCTGCACTTCACCGGCAACTTCCTTGATCTTGCCTTTGACCTGGTCCTTGTTCATGGGATGTACCTTTCAGAGAGTTGCGTCATGGAAAATTCCATGCAGTTCAAGATAGCCCGCCAGCCCGGGCCGCGCCGAAGGCATAGGGCCCATCGCCGTGTGGGTGTGTGCCTACAGGGCCTTTCGACGCGCGCCTGCTACGGGTTGGGAAACAGTTGCAACAGAAAGTTTGTTGCGTCAGGATTAAACTGGCTGTGCAGACAATGGACTGCGGAAGTGACAGTTTGTGGTGAAGTGACAGTGGGTGGAGGAAGGAAGAAAAAAGTCATATGAAGAAATTAGCCATCGTTTTCGGGGCCCTGGTGTCCGGGGTTTCCCTGTGGGCCGCGCCTGCCGCCCCCACCACATGGTTTACCGTGACGGGTGACCCGGGCGACCCGGCCGTCAATACCATTGAGGTAGACCCGACCCCCATTGCCGCCAACGGCGACATGCGGGCCATGCAGGTGCGCGTGAGCCGCGCGCTGCAACGCACCAGCTGGGACGGCGTGCCTTACCGTTCGTATGTTTCCACGGTGCTCTTTGACTGCGTCGACAAAAGCGCCAAGTACGTCACGCTGGCGTTTTACGTGCAGCCCTTGTGGAAGGGCGAGCCGTACAAAACGGTCACTTACCCCAACGAAGTGGTGCGTCCCATGGAGTTCCGCGACGTGACGCCCAACCCGACCCAGCGCATCATTCGCGCTGCATGCGAAACCGGCAAAATTACCACCAACTAGCGGCCATGTGGCGGCGCCGGCGGGTTGTGCCCCGCTTGTGCCTTTAGGGCGCTCGGGCTACGATGGTTTGCCGCTTACGCATTGGGCGTGTCCGGCGACTATCTTGAAGAAGGGTCTTGCATGCCGCAACTCATTGCAACGGTCGAAGGCGTCGAAATCAAGCACGTGTACCTGACGAACGACCGCACCACGCTGGGCCGCAGGCCCTACAACGACATCATCTTTGACAACCTGGTGGTCAGCGGTGAGCACTGCGTGTTCCTGCTGAAAGGCCTTGCGGACGTGTACCTTGAAGACCTGGGCAGCACCAACGGCACCTACCTCAACGGCCACATGGTCAAGTCGCGTGAGCTGCTGCACGACAACGACATCATCAATATCGGCAACTTCCGCATCCAGTACCTGGCCACCTCGCGGCACGAAGAAGAAGCACCGCGCGAACATCAAACCACCGCCATGGCGCTGGACGCGCTGGGCCTGCCCGGCACCAGCGGCACGATGCACGCGAGCCTGAAGGTGTTGTCGGGTTCGTCAGCGGGGCTGGAGGTGCCGGTGGTCAAGGCCGTCACCACCTTCGGCCAGCCCGGGGTGGCCGTGGTGTCGATATCGCACCGGCGCGACGGCTACTACGTGGCGCACATGGACGGCGAAAAACCGCCGACCTGCAACGGCAAACCGATCGGCATGAAAGCGATTCCGCTGGCCCACCACGACATACTGAATCTGGCCGGAACCGAGATGGAGTTTTTACTCAAGAGCGCCGAGGCCTGAGCGGGCCGGTGGGATCGTGCAGGCTGGTGCAGGTTCGCTTAGATGGTCGAGCTGCTGATGCTGGTGGCGGGGTAGCCCAAGGGCTTGCGCGAACTCCGTGAACTGTAAGAAGGCGGCTCACCGGCCAGGCGCCAGGCAAAGGCCCGCGCCAGCGCCTTCAGCTTGAGCGTGGACTTCAAATGCAGCGGCGTCATACCGGTGCGGGTCAGGTCCGATGCGTTGCTGGACACGCGTGACAGGCGGCGCTGCTCCAGCGCTGTGACGGGTTTGCGGGGCATGGCTGAGCGTGGCGTCTTTTTGATCGCCGCCTGCGAGGCAGCAGCACCGGTGAATTTTTCGCGCAGCAGCGTGGCCTCGGGCCGCCGCTGGCTGTCCACAATCCAGTAGGGAATGCCGGCGCGGCCCAGCAGCTCGCGCTTGAAAGCATGCTTGCGGTCTGCAAGCTCGCCGCGCCCCAGCACATCGACGCAGCCCAGCACAGCGCCTTTGCGGTCGGCCACCGCGCAGGCAAAGCTCACGGTGCTCAGCAGCGCCTGCCAGTGCGCGTCGCCGCCGCGGCTGTTGGGTTCAATAAAGCCGGTAAAGGGCACCTTGATCAATACATGATGGTCCGGAAAAATGTCTGCCAGCCAGCGCCACACCGCGAGCTCGTCGCGGCTGGTCAGCGGCTTGCGGCGCAGTGCGTGGTTGCGCGCCACCTTCTTGCGGGCCGACACCACATGCGACAGCCAGCGTTCGTAGCCCAGCGCGCCCAGCGCCACGCTGCCTACAAAGATAAAAAAGCCGATCAGAAAAGAGGTGCCGGTCATGGTGCTGTCCTGGTGCTGGTACTGCGTTGATGTGCCGGGCCGATGCGCTGCCTGCTGTGATGTGGGTGTATGACCCTGAGTGGCTGCGCGGCTCTGGCTGAAAATCCCAGCCGTGTTTATAAGGTACATTTTTCACTTTTCGGCAATATGACCCAGAACATTTGTGAACGTTCGTATTAGGGCGTGCTGACCCGGCTGTGGTGACCACACTGCTGTGTGACCCGGCCAGAGCCGCTTTCCACGATCTCCCTCCTTAAGCTCCATGAAGAAACCCCCTGCCAGCAGCGGCCTTGTGTATTCCACCGATGCCGGACGCATGTGCCCCGGCTGCCGCCAGCCCGCTTCTGCCTGTACGTGCAAGCAGCAGGCCGCGCCCAAGGGCGACGGTGTGGTGCGCGTCATGCGTGAAAGCAAAGGCCGCGGCGGAAAAACCGTCACCGTCATCAAGGGCCTGCCGCTCGATGGATTGGCCCTGGCGCAGCTGGGCAAGCAGCTCAAAGCTGCCTGTGGTTCGGGCGGCACGGCCAAAGACGGCATCATTGAAGTGCAGGGCGACCATTGCGACACCGTCATGCAGGCCCTGCAAAAACAGGGTTACGCGCCCAAGCGGGCAGGCGGCTAGGCATGAAACCCGAAGACCTCCAGCTGCTGGTGACCCGCGAAATGCCTTTCGGCAAACACAAGGGCACGCTGATCGCCGACCTGCCCGGAAACTACCTCAACTGGTTCGCCCGCGAAGGTTTCCCCAAAAGCGAAATCGGCCGCCTGCTGCAGCTGATGCAGGAGATCGATCACAACGGGCTGAAGCCGCTGCTGGATCCGCTGCGGCGGTAGTCGGTCACTCAATCACCGCGAGACTCTGGAAGCTTCGCAATCACCTTGATCTCAAACTGAAAGCCATAGAGCCAGGTCACGCCGACACCTGTCAGCGTGGGGTGCGGTGCGTTGCCCCAGTAGTCGGGCACCACTTTCCAGGCCGTCTCGAACACCGATTCCGGATCCACCATGAAGACGGTGACGTCGACCACGTCGTCGAAGGTGCAGCCTGCGGCCTTGAGGATGGCGTTCAGGTTGTCGAAGGCGAGCCGGACCTGCGCCTCCAGGTCGGGCTCGGGAGAGCCGTCTTCGCGGCTGCCAACCTGCCCTGAAACGAACAGGAAGCCGTTGGACTTCACCGCCGGCGAATACCGGTTGCGTTCATAGAGGGCCTGGCGCCCGGGGGGAAAAACGACTTCACGCTGGGTCATAAAAATCTCCTTCACAAAGGGCCATGGTCGGCCCGTGGTTAACGATGAAAGAACTTTAGAACGCTGAGCCTTTCTGATAAACCGGCAAGGCCAACCATCACTGTTCGTAAAATCCAAACAATCATCAACGTCAACGTATCTGGGAGCAGAGATGGACCGTTTCGATGCAATGCAGGCATTCGCCCGCGTGGTGGAAGCCGGCAGCTTCACCAAGGCGGCCGAGACACTCCATATGAGCAAGACCAGCGTGACGCAGTTGGTGCAGCAACTGGAAGCGCGGCTGCGGGTCAAGCTGCTCAACCGGACCACACGCAAGGTCAATGTCACTGCCGATGGCGCTGCCTACTATGACCGGGTGGTGCGCGTCCTGGCCGAGGTGGACGATGCCGAGACCAGCCTGTCCAGCGCGTCAGCGTCGCCCAGGGGCCGGCTGCGGGTTGATGTACCCAGCCCCCTGGCCCGCATGATCCTGGTGCCGGCCTTGCCGGAATTTCATGCGCGCTACCCTGAGATTCAGCTCGACATGGGTGTCAGCGACCGCATGGTGGACCTGATCGGCGACAACGTGGACTGCGTCGTGCGCGGCGGCGAACTGACCGATCAGTCGCTGATGGCCCGCAAGGTGGGTGACCTGCAGTTGGGGGTATACGCCGCCCCGGCCTATCTGGAGCGCGCGGGCACACCGTTGCATCCGCGAGAGCTGGAAGACACGCATCACCGCATCGTGGGTTTCCTGTGGGCGCGCACCGGCAAGGCTTTTCCGTACGCCATGCACTGCAAGGGCGAGAGCATCAAGGTGCAAGGCCGGCACCTGTTCGCATTTGATGACGGCAATGCCTATCTCGCGGCCGGGCTGGCGGGCCTGGGAGTTCTCTGGCTGCCCGACTACATGGCGAAGGCGCACCTGGCTGGCGGTGAACTGGTGCCCCTGTTCAAGGGTTGGCGCCTTGACCCGATGCCTTTGTACGTAGCCTTTGCGCCGAACCGGCATGTCAGCGCCAAACTGCGCGTGTTCATCGAGTGGATTGCCGGGCTGATGGCGCAGCATGCGCCTGTTGCTGGCCCGCGTGACAGAAAAACATGACTCCGCCATGGAAATTCCATCGGCGATATATTCATTTCATTCAAGGAGTTCTCAATGGCCAATCTTCGCCAAGCCCTGGTTCACATGCGCTCGGGGCGCTGGACCGAGGCACACACGATTGTGCAGAGTGATGAGTCGCAACTGGGCGCCTGGCTGCACGGCATCCTGCATGTACAGGAAGGCGACCTGGGGAATGCCGAGTACTGGTACGGCCAGGCCCGCCGGGATTTCAGCAGCCGTGGAACGCTGGATGAAGAGATGGACCGCTTTGAGGCAGGGCTGCCCAAATAAGCGTGATTACACCATCGCCGCCAGCCGCGTCCCCTGGTCAATCGCGCGTTTGGCATCGAGTTCGCTGGCTTCGTCTGCGCCGCCAATCAGGTGTGTCTTGACGCCGGCCGCGCGCAGCGGCTCCAGCAGTTCGCGCAAGGGTTCTTGCCCGGCGCACAGCACGATGTTGTCGACCGCCAGCACGGTGCCGTCCTGCCGTTTTTCGCCGAAGGTGATGAAGAGGCTGAGGCCTGAGCCTCCTTCATTCTCACCAATGCGTTCATAGTTGACGCCTGAAAGCATTTCGACGTTTTTCATCTTTAGCGCAGCACGGTGGATCCAGCCGGTGGTCTTGCCCAGGCCTGCGCCCAGCTTGCCGGGTTTGCGCTGCAGCAGGGTGACATGGCGCGCCGGCGGCGTGACCTGCGGGCGCACGACGCCGCCGCGCACTTCGCCGGGATCGGCTACGCCCCATTCGGCGAGCCAGGCGGGCAGGTCGAGTGCGGTGGAGTGGCCGGCGGGTGTGACGAGAAACTCGGCGACGTCAAAGCCGATGCCGCCTGCGCCTATGAGCGCGACGCGCTCGCCCACGGGCTGGCGGCCCAGCAGCACATCGATATAGCTGAGCACTTTGGGGTGGTCTTGCCCGGGAATGCGCGGGTTGCGCGGCGTGACGCCGGTGGCCAGCACAACTTCGTCAAACTTCTGTGCGATGAGGTCGGCCGCCGAGATGCGGGTGTTCAGGTGCAGCTTCACGCCGGTGCCGGTGATGCGCTGGCCGAAGTAGCGCAGGGTTTCTTCGAACTCTTCCTTGCCGGGCACGCGCTTGGCGAGGTTGAACTGGCCGCCGATTTTGTCGGCAGCGTCATACAAATCCACACTGTGGCCGCGCAGGGCCAGTGTGGTGGCGGCGGCCAGACCCGCGGGGCCCGCGCCTATGACGGCAACGCGTTTTTTGGCGGGAGCGATGCGAATGACAAGTTCGGTTTCATGCCCGGCGCGCGGGTTGACCAGGCAACTTGCCAGCTTGGCCTGGAAGGCGTGGTCCAGGCATGCCTGGTTGCAGGCGATGCAGGTGTTGATCTCGTCGCGGCGGCCCTGCGCGGCCTTGTTGACGAACTCGGGGTCGGCCAGGAAGGGGCGGGCCATGCTGACCATGTCGGCGCTGCCGTCGGCCAGTACCTGTTCGGCCACTTCGGGCATGTTCAGGCGGTTGCTGGTGATGACGGGAATCGTGATGCCGGCGGCGCGCAAATCGGTGCGCAGTTTTTTGGTGACCCAGGTGAAGGCGCCGCGTGGTACTGACGTCGCGATTGTCGGCACACGCGCCTCATGCCAGCCGATGCCGCTATTGATGAGCGTGGCGCCGGCGGCTTCCACGGCTTTGGCCAGCAGCACGACTTCTTCCCAGCTGCTGCCGCCGGGGATCAGGTCGATCATCGAGAGGCGGTAGATGATGATGAAGTCAGGCCCTACGGCTTCGCGCGTGCGGCGCACGATCTCCACGGCCACGCGCATGCGGTTGCCATAGCTGCCGCCCCACTCGTCGGTGCGCTGGTTGGTGTGGGTGACGAGGAACTGGTTGATGAAGTAGCCTTCGCTGCCCATGATCTCGACGCCGTCGTAGCCGGCATCGCGGGCCAGCATGGCGCAGCGGATGAAGGCGCGGATCTGCCGCTCGACACCGCCGGAGCTAAGCTCGCGCGGGGTGAAGGGCGAGATCGGGCTCTGGATGCGCGAGGGCGCGACGCACAGCGGGTGGTAGCCGTAGCGGCCGGTGTGCAGGATTTGCAGGGCAATCTTGCCGCCTTCGGCGTGCACGGCGTCGGTGACTTGTTTGTGGCGGCGCGCCGCGCCGGAGCTGGCGAGCATGCCAGCGAAGGGTTTGGTCCAGCCGGCAATGTTGGGCGCAAAGCCGCCGGTAACCATCAGGCCCACACCGCCGCGCGCACGCTCGGCAAAGTAGGCGGCCATGGCGGGGAAGTGTTTGCGGCCGTCTTCGAGGCCGGTGTGCATGCTGCCCATCAGCACGCGGTTTTTCAGCGTGGTGAAGCCCAGGTCCAGCGGTGCGAGCAGGTGGGGGTAGGGCGAAGTGGGGTCGAGGGAAAAAGAAGAAGACGCAAAGGAAGGGGGCGTCGTCGCCGAAGTGGGGGTCGCGGCCAAGGCAGGTCTCCTGTCAAAACTGCCTGCATGGTAGTCGCTGCAGGGCCGGCGGCACAGCGGGCCGGGTACTCTAGGGGACAGGCTCTACCGTATCTGCGGGCTAACCCTGAGCGGCGCCACCGCGAGCCGGGTGTCATCTATTTGCTATTGATTTAATAGCTGCTTGCGCTCGTCCTGATTGGATTTAAGGCTGTTTTTGCTTGACAGGGGCCTGGGATGCCAGGTGCCTGCCGATGTGGGTATACCGGAGTACGACCTTGGGGTGTTGTCCGACACTCGCCCGCTGCCGGTGCTGGTACTTTGAAGTTTCGATTTCTGGAGCACCCATGGCAAAAACCAACACCAGCCCGACACGCGCCAAGACCGGCGAAGGCGCGACGGTGCCGCATCCTCCACACAGCGAGCCGGATGATGAGGCTGATGGCAACGATGCCAGTACCTTGATTGAAAACCCGGTGAAGCCCGGAAAGGCCGGCAAGCTCAAGCAGCACAGCTTTCCTGACGGCGGGGGCAGCGGCGGCGCCGAGGCTTTCCGGCGCGGGCCGGGCCGGGGCAAGCCCTCACCCGGCGTTTAACCGGCGTTTGATCGGGGCCTGATGAAGCTCGCGACCTTTAACGTCAACGGCATCAAGACGCGGCTTCCGCAGTTGCTGGACTGGTTGGCCAAAGAGTCGCCCGACGTGGTCTGC
This sequence comes from Polaromonas sp. P1_E11, assembly GCF_056405995.1. Classification (NCBI taxonomy): domain Bacteria; kingdom Pseudomonadati; phylum Pseudomonadota; class Betaproteobacteria; order Burkholderiales; family Comamonadaceae; genus Polaromonas; species Polaromonas sp. P1_E11. The sequence continues at coordinate 332,133 of NZ_JBFUBA010000001.1, read as the reverse complement.
CTCCAGGAACTAAAAGCGCTGGACGGCGTGTTTCCCCAGGCCGAGCTGCGGGAAGCGGGTTACAGCGCTTTATGGAAAGGCCAGCGGTCATGGAACGGCGTGGCGATTCTGGCCAAGGGTGAGGCGCCGGTTGAAATACGCCGTGAACTGCCCGGCGATGCAGCGGACGACCACAGCCGTTACCTGGAAGCCGCAGTGGACGGAATCATCGTGGCCTGCCTGTACCTGCCCAACGGCAACCCGCAGCCCGGCCCCAAGTTTGATTACAAGCTGGCCTGGTTTGAGCGCCTGCAGAGGCACGCGGCGGGGCTTTATGCGTCCGGGCACCCGGTGGCGCTGGCAGGTGACTTCAACGTGATCCCGACCGACATGGACGTGTACAACCCCAAGTCATGGAAGCGCGACGCGCTGATGCAGCCCGAAAGCCGGGCTGCCTATGAAAAGCTGTTGGGGCAAGGGTGGGTAGACAGCCTTCGGCATTTGCACCCGCAAGCGCGCATCTACACCTTCTGGGACTATTTCCGCCAGCACTGGCAGCGCAACGCGGGCTTGCGCATCGACCACATCCTGCTGAACGCTGAACTGGCGCCGCGCCTGAAAGCGGCCGGGGTAGACAGCTGGGTGCGCGGGCAGGAACATGCCAGCGACCATGCGCCGGTGTGGGTGGAGCTGGGGGCGGCGCGTAAAGCTGTGGGCGCGGTGAAGAAAGCGGCCAAAGCGGCGGCCGTACCCCGCAAATCAGTGGGGAAGACCGTCGGGAAGAGAGCTGCAACGGCAGGCAGGACCTCCATGCGGCCCAAAAAGGCTTCGTGAGCCGATGCCGCTACCTTGATGATCTGCTATTAATTAAATAGCTGCTTGCGCCCGTCCGTATTGGTCTACCGGCTTTTTTTGATCGCAAGTGCGGCGTCGGTCACCAGTTCGGGGCCTTTGTAGATCAGGCCGGTGTAGATCTGCACGACGTCGGCGCCGGCCCTGATCTTGGAGACGGCATCCGCGCCGCTCATGATGCCGCCCACGCCGATGATGGGAAAACTTTTACCGAGTGCCGCGCGCAGCTGGCCGATGACGCGGTTGCTGGCCTCAAGCACCGGGGCACCACTCAGGCCGCCGGCCTCTTCGGCATGGCGCATGCCCTTCACGGCGTCGCGGCTCAATGTGGTGTTGGTGGCGACGACGCCGTCCATGGCGTGGCGCTTGAGCGTGGCGGCAATCACATCGACCTGGGCTTCATCGAGGTCGGGCGCGATCTTCACAAAAATCGGCACGCGCTTGCCGTGCTGTTGGGCCAGGGTCTCGCGGCGTTCGGCGATGCGGCCGAGCAGGGCGTCCAGGGCTTCGTCACTTTGCAGGGCGCGCAGGTTTTTGGTGTTGGGGCTGGAGATGTTGACGGTGACGTAGTCGGCGTGCGGGTAGACGCCGTCCAGGCAGGTCAGGTAGTCGTCCACCGCGTTTTCAATCGGCGTCGCGGCATTCTTGCCGATGTTCAGGCCCAGCAGCAGGGTGTTTTGCGCGCCTTGCTTGCGCACGCTGGAGCGCTGCACATTGGCCAGAAAAGCGGCCAGCCCGTCGTTGTTGAAACCCAGGCGGTTGATCAGCGCGTTGGCCTCGGTCAGGCGGAACATGCGCGGCTTGGGGTTGCCCGGCTGGCCCAGAGGGGTGACGGTGCCCACTTCGACAAAGCCAAAACCCATGGCAGCCAGGCCGTCGATGCAGCGGGCGTTTTTATCAAGCCCCGCGGCCAAACCCACACGGTTGGCAAATTTCAGGCCGGCCAGCTCGATCGGGTCGCTGACCCGGTTGCCGCAATACGCCAGCGACAGCGGCGTGCCCTGGGTGCGCGCCAGCGAAGCCATGGTCAACTCGTGGGCGGTTTCGGGGTCAAGCCCAAATAAAAAGGGGCGGGCCAGGGCGTAGGGGAGCAGGGACATTGGATAATTCGGTGCAGGTGGCTAAGAAATGGCCCGGTGTACTGAACCCGGGCAAGAGCCCTGATTGTCGCAAAACCTGTTTTACCTTCCCGATCACATCCCCAACACTCCCATGACCCAAGACGAACTCAAAACCCTGGTCGGCCAGGCGGCCCTGCACTATGTCGAGGAAGGCAGCATTGTGGGGGTGGGCACCGGCTCGACCGTGAACAAATTCATTGACGCACTGGCCACCATGAAGGGGCGCATTGCCGGTGCGGTGTCGAGCTCAGTCGCCTCGACGGAACGCCTGCAGGCGCTGGGCATCAAGGTGTTTGATGCGACGGAGGTGGACGAGCTGGCGGTGTACATCGACGGTGCGGACGAAATCGACAACGCGGGTTATATGGTCAAGGGCGGCGGTGCGGCGCTGACGCGTGAAAAGATCGTGGCGGCCCAGTCGCGCAAGTTTGTCTGCATTGCCGACGAGTCCAAGCTGGTGCAGGTGCTGGGCAGCTTTCCGCTGCCGGTTGAGGTGATTCCGATGGCAGCCAGGCGCGTTGCGCGGCAGTTTGCGGCCATGGGCGGCACGGCCAACCTGCGGCTCAAGGACGGCAAGCCGCTGGTCACCGACAACGGCCAGCACATCCTGGACGTGACCGGCCTGAAGCTGGCCGATCCGCTGGGTTTTGAGTCGCAGGTCAACCAGTGGCCGGGCGTGGTGACGGTGGGGGTGTTCGCCCACCAGAAGGCGCATGTCTGCCTGCTGGGTGCTCCGGGTGGGGTGAAGACGCTGGTGTTCTAGGCGCTTCTCCAGGCCCGGAAAGCAGAACGCCGGGCTTGTACCCGGCGTTTTGCGTTTCAGAACCAGCCTGGATACCTAGAACTTGATGCCGGCTGGGTTGCTGACATTTGGCGGGGGCGCTGCTGGGGCAGCCGGCGCGCGAGGCGCAGCGTTTGCGGCAGGAGTAGCCGTTGTGGCCGGCTTGTTCACCGCAACCAGGGGAGCAGCCGGGGGATTCCGATAACCGGCCGGCAATGCGGAACTTGCCGGATAGCCTGCCGCATTCAGGAACTGTGTCCATTCTGCATCCGAGAACCCCTTGAGTTGCTGGCTGCCTATGGTCAGGAAGGGCAGGGGTGCGTCGCTACTCATTCGTTGCAGGGCTTCAAGGTCCTCATTGGTGTTGACGGTTTTTTCGCTGAACGGGATACCCCGGTTCGTCAGCATGGCGCGAGCGGACCCGCAGGGCGCACATTTGTCGGCGGTGTAGAGCGTGACCGGGAATTTAGTGGCGGCCTGCCGCAATTCGAAGGGAAAACCGGATGCTCCGCTGCCTGCACCTGGGGTGCCTGCGCTGATCTTGCCGGCGCTTGCCGTGGGCGGTGGCTGGTCCGAGAAGGTTACCTTGCCGTCAGGCCCCACGATGCGGTAGACCTGCTGCGCGTGCGACGGCAGCGCCATAAAAACAAGGCTTCCGCCAAACAGCAGCATGGCCAGCAGGGCGTTGGGAGAGAAGGACCTAACAGCTTTTGATTTCATGGTTTCCCCAGTCAGTCTTGAAATTGAATTGAAGTGGCTCGGCTCAGGTGTTTCAAGCCATACCCTGGTGGCGCATCAGCGCGTCCAGCGTTGGCTCGCGGCCCCGGAAGGCCTTGAATGATTCCATGGCCGGGCGGCTGCCCCCTGCTTCCAGGATGGCTTGCCGGTATTTTCGGCCGGTTTCTACATTAACGGTTCCGGGCCCGGCACCGGTGTCAGTGTTTGTACCCGGATCGCCGGCCGCGGGAATGGCGGATTCTTCAAAAGCCGCGTACGCGTCGGCAGACAGGACTTCGGCCCACTTGTAGCTGTAATAGCCGGCTGCATAACCACCGGAAAAAATGTGACTGAATGTATGCGCAGTACGGCTGTAAGCTGGGGCCGTAATGACGGCAACTTCCTGGCGCACCTCGTTCAGTAGATCCATCAGGTTGTCGGCCGGGTTGTGAGAGGTGTGCAGCAGCATGTCGAACAGCGAGAACTCAACCTGGCGCAGGGTCTGCATGCCGCTCTGGAAGTTCTTGGCGGCCAGCATCTTGTCGAACAGCTCGCGCGGCAGGGAGGCGCCGGTGTCCACGTGGGCCGTCATGTGCTTGAGCACGTCCCACTCCCAGCAGAAGTTTTCCATGAACTGGCTGGGCAGCTCGACGGCATCCCACTCGACACCGCTGATGCCGGAAACGTCCCGTTCGTTGACCTGGGTGAGCATGTGGTGCAGCCCGTGGCCGAACTCATGGAACAGCGTGGTCACGTCGTCGTGCGTGAGCAGGGCCGGTTTGCCGCCCACGCCTTCGGCGAAGTTGCAGACGAGGTGCGCCACCGGGGTTTGCAGCTGGCCGTTGTCGGGGCGTAGCCAGCGGGCGCGCACATCGTCCATCCAGGCGCCGCCGCGTTTGCCGGTGCGGGCGGGCTGGTCCAGATAGAACTGGCCCACCAGCTGGCCGTTGCGTTCGATACGGAAAAACTCTACGCCGGGCTTCCACACGGGTGCCGAGTCCTTGCGGATGGCGACTTCAAACAGGGTTTCGACGATCCTGAAGAGGCCTGCCAGCACCTTGGGGGCGGTGAAGTACTGTTTGACTTCCTGTTCACTGAAAGCGTAGCGCGCTTCCTTGAGTTTTTCGCCGATGTAGGCGTAGTCCCAGGCTTGCGGGTCAGGCAGGCCCAGCTGGCTGGTGGCAAAGGTGCGCAGGTCTGCGACGTCTTTTTCTGCATAGGGTCGGGCGCGCCGGGCAAGGTCACGCAAAAACGTGATGACTTCGCCGGGGGATTTGGCCATCTTGGCGACCACGGATACCTCGCCGAAATTACGGTAGCCCAGCAGTTTTGCCTCTTCGAGGCGCAGCGCAAGGATTTCTTTCATGATGGCGCTGTTGTCGAATTTGCTGAATTCGGGTGCAGCCTGGTCGCTGGCACGGGTGGTGTAGGCCTTGTAGAGGGTCTCCCGCAGTTTGCTGCTGGTGGCGAACTGCATGACCGGCAGGTAGCTCGGCATTTTCAGGCTGAGGCGGTAGCCGGCCTTGCCTTCGGTTTCGGCCTGGCTGCGTGCGTTCTGGAGCACATCGGCGGGAATGCCGGCGACTTCGGCCTCCGTGGCGTAGTAGGCAAAAGCGTCGGTGGCGTCCAGTGCGTTTTCGCTGAATTTCTGGCTCAGCTCGGCCTGGCGTTCCTGGATCTCGGCAAAACGGTCGCGGTCTGCGCCCTTCAGTTCCGCGCCCGACAGCACAAAGTTGCGGATGGCATTTTTGTGCGCCTGGCGCTGCTCGGTGTTCAGGGTGGCCACGTCGATGGCTTTGTATTTGGCGTAAAGGCGCTCATCGGCGCCCAGGCGGGTCCAGAACTCGGTCACGCGCGGCAGGGCGGCGTTGTAGGCTGCGCGCAGCTCGGGCGTGTCGGCCACGCCATTGAGGTGGCTAACGGCACCCCAGGCGCGGCCCAGGTTCTCGGTGGCTACGTCCAGCACGCCGGCGATGCCGCTCCAGGAGGCCGGAAAATCCGCTGCCGTGACCTGCTCAAGGGCGCTTTCGGCCCTGGCCAGCAGCTCGTCGAGGGCTGGCGCCACATGTTCGGGCTGAATCCGGTCAAACAGGGGAAGGTCGGAAAAATCGAGAAGGGGATTGGTCATGACGTACAGCTGTGGGCGAAAGTCTCGAATCTAAAGGCCTGGGGCTACCGGGCCAGGAAGAATGTGCATGTCAGGGCACTCTCGGGGCAATTAGCCCGTACCTTGCGGGCGGGAAATTCAGCCCTGCGCACTCTTCTTGGCGCTTTTCAGCTGGGGCTTTTTGGCGCGCTTGACCGTGCCGCCGGGCGTGAGGCGCTGGTTGCCGAGCACGCGCAGGGTTTTGACTTCGGGGCGCTGGCCGTAGCGGGAGCTGTTTTTCAGTACCTTGACATCACGGGGGCCGGGCATGCGGTCTTCATTGACCTTCTTTTCCTTTTCCGGCATGGGGCGCCACAGCACCAGCAGCTTGCCGATGTGCTGGATGGGGGCGGCGTTGAGTTCATCTGCCAGGGCCTGGAAAATTGCTTCGCGGCCGGTGCGGTCGTCCGATTGAACCCGCACCTTGATGAGGCCGTGCGCGTTCAGGGCCGCGTCGGTTTCTTTCTTGACGGCAGCGGTCAGGCCATCGGAGCCGATCATCACCACTGCGTTCAGGTGATGGGCATCGGCGCGGTGATCCTTGCGCTGGGCGGGGGTAAGTTGTATTTGAGCCATGACCCAATTATCGGGGGAGTCGGGAAGAGGACAATAGACCCCATGAAAGTAAATGCCAAGACCGACTTCAAACCCGGCACCCAGACCGACGCGAAGGCCGCTGCCAAAGCCGTATCGAAAGCCAGCGCGAAAGGGAAAAAGGTCAACAAGGCGTGGTTGCACGACCACATCAACGATCCCTACGTCAAGCTGGCCCAGAAAGAGGGCTACCGGGCCCGGGCTGCTTACAAATTGAAGGAAATTGACGAAACCTTCGGCCTGATCCGGCCGGGCGACTGTGTGGTCGACCTGGGCAGCACGCCCGGGGCATGGAGCCAGTACGTGAGGCGCAAGCTGTCGCCCACAGGCGCGGCGGCGGGGGAGCTCAATGGCCGCATCATCGGGCTGGACCTGCTGCCCATGGAGCCGATCGAGGGGGTGACTTTTATCCAGGGCGACTTCCGTGAGGCGGAGGTGCTGCAGAAGCTGGAGCAGGCGCTGGCCTCGTCCGAAGGGCAGATCCGGGTGGATCTTGTGATCTCCGACATGGCGCCCAACCTGTCGGGTATCGAGTCGGCCGATGCCGCCCGCATTGCCCACCTGATAGAGCTGGCTGTGGAATTTGCCCAGAACCGGATGAAACCGGACGGCACCCTGGTGGTGAAGCTCTTTCACGGCAGCGGCTACGATCAGCTCGTGAAGCTTTTCAAGGACACCTTCAAGACGGTCAAGCCCCTGAAACCCAAGGCCTCGCGTCCCGGGTCGTCGGAGATTTTCCTGATTGGCAGAGGACTTAAAAGGCGCGCTGACGCTGCACAATGAGTGTGATACGGTGGCAAAAATCACCTAAACCCGCTTCAAACATGGGGCTGGCAGGGGATTACGCGGTTTTTGCCCTTGAAACGCCTAAAATCAGGCGCATGTGACTTTTGTTCTTATACCGGAGTAGTCCTTGAACAATCAGTGGTTTTCCAAAATTGCAATCTGGCTGGTTATCGCCATGGTGCTGTTTACCGTATTCAAGCAATTTGATCCACGCGGTAGCGCCGGCTCCAACTACCTGGGTTACTCCGAATTCCTGGAAGAGGTGCGCGGCAAGCGAATCAAGCAGGCCACCATTGCCGAAGGCCAGGGAGGCACCGAGATTTCCGCCACCACGGTGGACGATCGCAAGGTCCGCACCACCGCAACCTACCTTGACCGTGGCCTCGTCGGCGACCTGATCGCCAACGACGTGAAGTTTGACGTCAAGCCCCGCGAAGAAACCTCCCTGCTCACGTCCCTGCTGATCAGCTGGGGCCCCATGCTGCTGCTGATCGGCGTGTGGATTTATTTCATGCGGCAGATGCAGGGCGGCGGCAAGGGCGGGGCTTTCAGCTTCGGTAAATCCAAGGCGCGCCTGCTCGATGAATCCACCAATCCGGTGACTTTTGCCGACGTGGCGGGCTGCGACGAGGCCAAGGAAGAAGTCAAGGAAGTGGTCGACTTCCTGAAAGATCCTGCCAAATTCCAGAAACTGGGCGGCCGCATTCCGCGTGGTTTGCTGCTGGTTGGCCCTCCGGGCACCGGTAAAACCCTGCTGGCCAAGAGTATTGCCGGCGAAGCCAAGGTTCCGTTTTTCTCGATTTCCGGCTCTGACTTCGTTGAAATGTTCGTCGGTGTGGGTGCATCGCGTGTGCGCGACATGTTCGACAACGCCAAGAAAAACGCACCCTGCATCATCTTCATCGATGAAATCGACGCAGTCGGCCGCCAGCGCGGCGCGGGCCTGGGCGGCGGCAATGACGAACGCGAGCAGACCCTGAACCAGATGCTGGTCGAGATGGATGGTTTTGAAACCAATGTCGGTGTGATCGTGGTGGCTGCCACCAACCGTCCCGACATCCTGGACGCCGCCTTGCTTCGCCCCGGCCGTTTTGACCGCCAGGTCTATGTGACGCTGCCCGATATCCGCGGCCGCGAGCAGATCCTGAATGTGCACATGCGCAAGGTTCCACTCGGCCAGGATGTGAGCCCCGGGGTCATCGCCCGCGGCACGCCCGGCATGTCGGGCGCTGACCTGGCCAACCTGTGCAACGAAGCTGCCCTGATGGCTGCACGCCGCAACGCGCGCACCGTCGAGATGCAGGACTTCGAAAAAGCCAAAGACAAGATACTGATGGGCCCCGAGCGCAAGAGCATGGTCATGCCTGAAGAAGAGCGCCGCAACACGGCCTACCACGAGTCCGGTCACGCGCTGCTCGGCAAGATGCTGCCGAAGTGCGATCCGGTTCACAAGGTCACCATCATTCCGCGCGGTCGTGCGCTGGGCGTGACCATGAGCCTTCCGGCGCAGGACCGCTACAGCTATGACCGCGAGTACATGCTGAGCCAGATCAGCATGCTGTTTGGCGGCCGTATTGCCGAAGAAGTCTTCATGAACCAGATGACCACGGGCGCCAGCAACGACTTTGAACGTGCCACAGCGCTGGCCCGCGACATGGTCACCCGCTACGGCATGACCGAGGCCCTGGGCCCCATGGTGTACGCGGAAAATGAAGGCGAAGTGTTTTTGGGCCGTTCGGTCACCAAGACCAACAACATGAGCGAGTCGACCCTGCAAAAGGTGGACGGCGAAGTACGCCGCATCATCGACCAGCAGTACGCCCAGGCGCGCAAGCTGATCGAGGACAACCAGGACAAGATGCATGCCATGGCCAAGGCCTTGCTCGAATGGGAAACCATTGACGGCGACCAGCTTGACGACATCATGGCCGGCAAGGAACCCCGGCCGCCCAAGGACTGGACGCCGCGCAATTCGTCGGTAGGCGGCGGTAGCGGTCCCAGCGGCGGTACACCTGCTGTCAGTACCGATCCGGCACCTACGGTAGCCTGATTCCTCCACAAGCATGAAGACGACTGCCAGGCAGTCATCACAACCGGGGCCAGTCCCCGGTTTTTTCATGGTGGAGAACATGGCTCCTGTGCTTGCCACTTTGTGCGACTTCGGCAATGCACCGTTCCTTGCGCAGTATTGCATTGCGTACCGGCCTGTGGTTTAACCCTTCGTTCGTTTCGGGACATCCATCCATGATCTGGCAAACCTCCCGCTTTCAGATTGACCTGTCAAAGCCGCGCGTCATGGGTATCGTCAATGCCACGCCAGATTCATTTTCAGATGGGGGCAGGTATTTCACCCAGGGCGGCGGTTTTGCGGATGTCTTCGAGCACTGCGAGAAATTGATCCGGGATGGCGCCGACATGCTGGACATTGGCGGTGAATCAAGCCGGCCCGGCGCACCGCCCGTACCGCTGGAGGAAGAGCTTGAACGGGTGCTGCCGGTGGTTCGCCATGCGGTCAGCCTCGGTGTGCCGCTGTCGGTCGATACATACAAACCTGAAGTGATGCAGGCTGTGCTCGACCTGGGCGCCGATGTCATCAACGATATCTGGGCCCTGCGCAAGCCGGGTGCGGTGCAGGTGGTGGCGCAGCACCCGAATTGCGGTGTCTGCCTGATGCACATGCATCGCGAACCCCAGACCATGCAGGTTGCCCCCATGGAGGGCGATGTGGTACCGCAGGTGATGGCTTTTCTGGAAAGCGCTGCATCCGGCCTGCAGGCCGCTGGCGTTGATAAAACCCGCATCGTGCTGGATGTGGGGGTGGGTTTTGGCAAAACCGTGGTGCAGAATTTCGCGTTGCTCGCGCGCCAGCAGGAATTCCTCGCCGCCGGCTATCCGTTGCTGGCAGCCTGGTCGCGCAAATCGTCTTTGGCCGCAGTGACCAGCACCTCGCTTGCAACTGTCGCCCAGCTCGACGTGACCGATCGCATGGTGCCCAGCGTGGCGGCCGCCGTGCTGGCGGTGGATCGCGGTGCCCGTATCGTGCGAGTACATGATGTGCGCGAGACTGTGCAGGCCCTGAAGGTATGGATGGCAGCGCGCTAGCAGTTTTATCGCTATCCGGCAAAGATGGCGGCTTTGGCTGACAAAGGGCTGTACGGGGGCACCTAAAATAGGCCCCTGTTTCAAGAACAACAAGCTCCACAGGGACAAAACTCCATGACCAGAAAATACTTCGGCACCGACGGCATTCGCGGAACGGTGGGCCAGCCGCCCATCACGCCCGATTTTGTGCTGCGACTCGCGCACGCGGTCGGCCGGGTTCTTCGCAAGACCGAATCCCGCCCCACGGTACTGATCGGCAAGGACACCCGCATTTCGGGCTACATGCTGGAAAGCGCGCTGGAGTCCGGTTTCAACTCCGCCGGCGTCGATGTGGTGCTGCTCGGCCCCTTGCCTACGCCGGGTGTGGCCTACCTCACGCGGGCCCAGCGCGCCAGCCTGGGGGTCGTCATCAGCGCGAGCCACAACGCCTACCCTGACAACGGCATCAAGTTTTTCAGCGCGCAGGGCACCAAGCTCGATGATGCGTGGGAACTGGCCGTGGAAGCTGCGCTCGACGAGCCACCCGTCTGGGCTGATTCTGCGACTTTGGGCAAAGCCCGCCGTCTTGACGATGCGGCAGGGCGCTATACCGAATTTTGCAAAAGTACCTTTGCCAACGACCTGACGCTTCGCGGCCTGAAGATCGTGGTCGACGGCGCCCACGGTGCGGCCTATCACATCGCCCCCATGGTCTTTCATGAACTGGGCGCTGAAGTCATTGCCATCGGCTGCGCACCCGACGGCCTCAACATCAACCACGAAGTCGGTGCGACGCACCCCGAAGCGTTGATCGCCAAGGTCAAGGCCAGCAAGGCGGACTACGGCATTGCCCTGGACGGCGACGCCGACCGGCTGCAGATCGTGGACGCCGAAGGCCGGCTCTTCAACGGCGACGAGGTGCTGTACCTGATGGTCAACGAGCGGCTGGCGCGCGGCGAGAAAGTACCCGGCACCGTGGGCACCCTGATGACCAATATGGCCGTGGAAGTCGCGTTGAAAGCCAAAGGCGTGGAATTTGTACGCGCCAAGGTTGGCGACCGCTACGTGCTCGAGGAGCTTGAAAAACGCGGCTGGCTGCTGGGCGGCGAGGGTTCGGGCCACCTGCTGGCACTCGACAAGCACACCACCGGTGACGGCCTCATCAGCGCGCTGCAGGTGTTGCAGGCCTGTGTGCGAAGCAAAAAAACTTTGGCCCAGCTGCTGAGCGATGTGGTGTTGTTTCCGCAGACGTTGGTCAATGTGCGCCTCAAGCCCGACCAGGACTGGAAGAGCAGCAAACCCCTGGCCGATATGACCAAAACGGTGGAAGCCGAGTTGGGCAACACCGGGCGCCTGTTGATTCGTGCCAGTGGCACCGAGCCGCTGCTGCGTGTGATGGTCGAAGCGCGCGATGCGGCCCAAGCGAAAAGCTGCGCCGAGCGGGTGGCGGATACGGTGCGGTCCTGAGCGATTTATTCAAGAGAATAGTGGCTGTAACCCTTTAAGGTCGGGCGCAGGCAGCTATTAAATCTATAGCACCTCGTAAAACAGGCTAGGAAGCCACTACGGCCTCCATCAAGCGGGCCCGCTCTCCCGGCGTGAGCACCTTCGGCGATACGCGTGGCACCCCATCATCCGGGTTAAAGAAGGGCGTGATCTTGTAGCCGCCATTGAGCCTCGTGCGTATCAGTGTCGCCATGAACCGGAGAATGGACAGGGTGGTGCTGACCGGCATGGCTTTTGGCCTGCCTTTAGCGCTCTTCATGCCGACTTTCATGCGCACGGGGCCGAAAGCGCTGTCCAGACTGGTTGACGGATCTTTCAGGCAGTTGTGCAGCAGACCGACATGCGAAACCTTGAAGTCACGTGAGGTGTTGCCGATCGGCGTGTTGCAGCAACTCGCATACCAGCGCAACATGCCTCTGTCACTGAGTGACATGCAGGCGAGCGCCTCCCGGCCATGGGTGAAGGTGACGTGCTGGGGAAGCGTGGCGATCACATCCGATCCGCCCATTTCATCCAGAATCTCGCTGGCCTTGCCCAGGAAGTGCGCGTAAGCCTGGCAGTCCTTGCAGTAGCAAATACCCCGGCATACCGATTCGGGATGACTGACATGACCGCGGAGTGTGCCGCATTGGCAGCGCAAGGGGTGGTTCATGTGAGAGCCTTGTTTGATGGGTGAGCCATTCAACGCTCAGACGCGCGGAACCCCGAGTTCTTGTCTGGCAGGGTAGTCCGGTCAGTGCGCGTACGGTGTTTCCTGATGCCGATGAGTGCAATAGCTCCCGCGGCCTGTGTCGCAACCATGATCAGTGGGTAAAGCAGCCCGATACCGAGAGTCGCCACTATGAAACCGGCGCTGGGATAAAGAGTGGGTTCACGCTTGCAGTCTGCGTAAAGGGCCAGGACAAGGCCAAGCCCGGCCAGAATGAACGCGAACCAGGTCAACCAGACAACAGCGTTGGAGTCGTTCAGCGCAAACACGCCGCTTGGCCGGAATTCGGCAATATAGCTGCGTTCCTGCCGCACCATGCCCAGCCGGTTCAGCGCGTTCAATAGCTTACCCCCGAAGAGCACACCGCCGGCGCGATGAACGCACCACAAGGCAAGAAACAATGAGCAGGCGACGAGGGCCGACGCAAACGATAGTTTCCCCAAAGACACTCTTTTGCCGGCACCGAGCAATCGCTTAAGCATTCTCAGCCTGCGAAGGGTAGAGATGTTTGCAGAATCGCCACTCATGCACCGGCTGGTCATCAATGTAGGCTGTAGGTTTTGGCAGATAAGCTTCAAAACACTCGCTGATCCCTAGTTCGATGGCTGTGGTTCGGCAGTATTCAGCGCCTCCCGAGCTCCAGAGAAACAAAGTTGCGCCCTCGGACTTGAGGCGTTGAACTTGCGCAATCACAGCGGGCATTGGGATGCGCTTCGCGCCCACGGACCTGACCATGGTGTCATCGACATCTACAAAAATAATTTGGTGAGCCATGTCGTGTAGCCCTTTAAAACGCGCATCAGCGGCTGCGCGCATGGGTGATATGAATCACCAAAACTTCCACCACGGTTTCCCGGCGACTGAAATTTCCCCTGTGATCTTCTGCGCCGGCTTCCCGGTTGGGGCGGCACCCTTGGGTAATTTTTCTACACCTGCCGGCAACCCACTGGCACCATCCAGTTTTGTGATTCTCCAGCGGTTGATATCTGCGTGCTCGAACTCAATGTTGAAATTGAATTCGTGGTCCACGGTGAGCAGAAATACGCGAAAGGCCTTTTTGTTGTTCGCCGCCGCTTGCCTTAGCTGCTGGCCTAGTGCGAGCGATGTTTCATAAAGCGCGCTGTAGTCAAGCGCGCCAATGAGATGAACCTCGTTTTCCGTTTCGTAGGAGCCGTTGCAGCCACACTCCAGTTCGTTCGGCATTTGAAATCTGAGAAAACCCCTGCGCCAAGGCTCCCGTATTGATTGCAGAGTCTCAATGAAGGTCTTCGCGATCTCAATGATTAGTTCGCTTGCCCTGTCTTGGTTGTTCATCGCATTTCCAGTGACACCCTTGTATGGCATGGATATTACAGGCAAGCCCGTGCCGACACGCAGGGTTATCCGGTTGAGCGCCAAACCCAGGCCATTGAGTAGACATGGGAATGCGCTTTCATGGCCAACTGCATTCCGTTTCACCGCGGAGCATATGCGATGCCAGCAGCCACAGCGCCACCGGCAGCAGGATCGCGGCGGCAACGACTTCCGAAAGAATCGTCACGTTGGCTATCAAAGGGTGTAATTCAATGGGGGCCAGGGCGTAGTGGCCCAGGCCGTCAAAGCCCAGAGCCGCATAGACGGCCATCAGCGCCAAGCCGATGGCCATCAATTTTTTGCGGATCAATAGCAACCCCAACGCCCCCACGGAAGTGATCGCCGCCCACACCGCATAGACCTGCGCGCGCGTAAGCCACGCCGGCAGGTTTGGGTACTCGCAGATGAACTCGGCGTTGTGGCTGAAGTGCCCGAAACTGGTGAGGAAATAAGCCGCCGTCAGTGCCAGCAGCACTTTGAACGACGGTGTCATCCGCATCACTGGTGCCATGTTCAAGCCAGCGTATACGCCGTCTTCACCGTCGTGAAAAACTCCTGCGCATACTTGCCTTGCTCACGCGGGCCGTAGCTGGATCCTTTGCGGCCGCCGAACGGCACGTGGTAATCCACGCCGGCGGTCGGGAGGTTCACCATGACCATGCCGGCCTGGCTGTGGCGCTTGAAGTGGGTCGCGTATTTGAGGCTGGTGGTGGCGATGCCGGCCGACAGGCCAAACGGCGTGTCGTTGGCGGTGGCCAGGGCGGCTTCGTAATCCTTCACCCGGATGATGCTGGCCACGGGGCCAAAAATTTCTTCGCGGTTGATGCGCATGCCGGCGGTGCTTTCGCTGAAAAGCGCAGGCGTCATGAAGTAGCCTTCGGCGCCGCTGCCAGTGTGGCAACGCACGCGGTCACCGCCAAATGACAAGGTCGCGCCTTCCTGCTGGCCGATGGCGATGTAGCTTAAGTCCTGCTCCAGCTGGGCTTGTGAAGAAACCGGGCCGATGTCGGTTCCGGCAGTCAGGGCGTCGCCCACCTTGATGCGGGCCATGCGTTCCTGCAGCGCCTTGACGAAATCAGGGTAAATGCCTTCGGTCACGATGAGGCGGCTCGACGCCGTGCAGCGTTGTCCGGTGGAGTAAAAAGCGCTCTGTGCGCTGAGTTCCACGGCCTGGGTCAGGTCGGCATCGTCCAGGATGACCTGCGGGTTCTTGCCGCCCATTTCGAGCTGCACCTTCTTGAGGTTTTTCGCGCAAACCTCAGCAATGCGGCTGCCCACACCGACCGAGCCGGTAAAGCTGATGGCATTGACGCCCGGATGGTTGACCAGCGCATCGCCGATGACGCGGCCGGGGCCCATCACCAGGTTGAACACGCCCGCCGGAATACCCGAGCGCGAGATGATCTCGGCCAGGGCCCAGGCGCTGCCCGGAACCAGGTCTGCCGGCTTGAGCACCACGCAGTTGCCGAAGGCCAGCGCCGGCGCAATCTTCCAGGCTGGGATGGCAATGGGGAAATTCCACGGCGTGATCAGGCCGACGACGCCCACGGGTTCACGCGTGATTTCCACTCCGATGCCGGGGCGAACCGACGGCATGGTTTCGCCACCCAGGCGCAGGCATTCGCCGGCAAAAAATTTGAAAATGTGGCCAGCACGCGTAGCCTCGCCAATGCCTTCGGGCTTGGTTTTTCCTTCTTCTCGCGAGAGCAGGGTGCCCAACTCTTCGCGGCGCGCCAGGATTTCAGTGCCGATCTTGTCGAGTGCATCCGAACGGGCCTGAATGCCCGAGGTGGACCAGGCCGGAAAGGCGGCCTGCGCGGCCTGGACCGCGGCATCAAGCCCTGCCGCGTCGGCCTGCGTGTACTCGCCAATGACGTCGGCGAGGTTGCTGGGGTTCAGGTTGGGGCTGTAGCTGCTGCCGGCCAGCCATTGGCCGGCGATGAGGTTGTCGTGTTTGGTGGTCATGAGGTGGCTCCAGAAGAAATCAGGGTTGATCAGGGGCGAGAGGGCGCGCAGGTTGTGGGGGTGCCACAGGCGACGCCACATCAATCGCATAGAAACGCAAGGCGTTATCGCACATCATCGCATGTTGCTGGTTTGCCGGCAGGTGGCCCAGCATGCCGGCCACACTGCCAACCAGGTCCGGATAGTTTATGCGCAGGCCCGCCACCGGAAAGTTGCTGGCAAACATGCAGCGTTGCCAGCCGAAAATGGCAACCGTTTCGCGCACAATGCACGCGTTTTCGTGCCAGTCCCAAGGCTGGCCGCGCAGGCCGAACTCGGAAAGCTTGACGTGTACGTTTTCCTGCCGTGCCAGCGTTTCCATCCAGCCGCGCCAGCGCGTCAGGCCTTCTTCGCTGCGGTCCCAGGCAAAGCCGTGGTGGTTCAGGGCGATGGGTACCTTCGGAAACATCGCTGCCACGGTGGCCGCCTCGGGCAAGTGCCAGGCGGGCACGCGCAGGTCCCACCGCAGGCCGAATTTCTCCAGCAATGAAAAGCCGCGCAGCCAGTTTTCGTGTTGCATGGTGCCTGCCTGCCCTTTGACGCTTTGGTCCGCTGCAGTAGATGTGACGGGTTTGCTGCGGATGCCGCGCACCAGCGGAAACTGCGACTGCGCGAGGAGGCATTCCCCGCTATCAGGCCGGTCAAACCAGGCGTGCGCCACGATGGCGTTCGGAAACCCGTGCATGGCGTGGACCTCATGCAGCCATGCAGTTTCTGCAACCTGCTCAAGGCGGCTGCGCTCGGCTTCCACATGCACGGTTGCCAACACGTCGCAAGGCCCTACAGCGGCCCGGTAGTCCGTTGCGAGGAAATCCCGGCAAATCGGCCGGTAGTCGCCGAGGAAGAAGGCGCCAGGATCGTACGCTTCCTGCAACCAGGGGTAGTGGCCTTTCGACAGGTCCCACAGGTGGTGGTGTGCGTCGACGACGGGCCCTGTAAACGCCTTCACAGGTGCGGGCAGTGAGGTGGGCGATGTGTCTGTGCTCTTCATGAACCGGGAGTGGATACAGACCTTGCTGAATCAATGCCGCCAGACGTAGGACGAATCCGGCTCACGCAGCGTCCTGATTTCCTGCTCGAACGCAAAGCTGTCCAGATTGAGGCGGCGCACCGTCTCGTCCTGAAATGAGATATAGACCGCCCGGTCCACCGGGTGAAACGACAAGGCCAGCGGGTTGCTGGGTAAGGCAAAGCAGCGCTGCTCCTGCAGGTCCAGGCCGAATATCGACAGCGAATGCTCGCCCGAGTTGGTGGTGAGCAGCAAGTCCTGGCCAAGCGCACCCTGGAAACGGTAGACCCGGTTGGGGTCGCGCCGTGTCTTGCCCGACGCCACGACTTTCATGCTGGCCGTGTCGACCGCGACGATGGTGTCGTCGCCCCGGTTGGCCACGTACAGCAGCGACTCATCAGCCGACAGTACGTTGCCTTCGGGCACGGGGCCGGGCATCATCGCGACCGGTGCGAAGGTCGGATCATTCGGCTTGATTTTGGTGACGGTGTTCGACAGCAGGTTCAGCGCATACGCCGTCTGTGCATCTTTCGTCAGCGCGAACAGGTGGGTTTTGTAGCCGCCCGAAGACACAGCCAGGTCCGGTACATGCACCTTTGCCGGGTCCGAGAATCGCAGCAATACGTTGTGGGCTTCAGACATCACAAACAGGCGGCCCTGGCCGTCCACTGTCAAGCCATGTGGCCGGTAATACGGCCAGAGGTTCAGGGTGGTCACATGCTCGCGTTTGTCCAGGTCAATCACAAAGACCGAATGCCCCCCAGCGTCTCCGAGATGGCTGGCGGTTTCGATGCCATAGTGGCCCACGTAAGCAAGCCGGCGCACCGGGTCCACCGTGAACTCGTGCGGAAAGTTGGGCAAGACGATGTGTTCTTCCGCCTGGCCGGTGGCCAGGTCGTAAAAGCTGAAGGTATGGGCGCATTTCTGCACCAGCAAGAGTGTTTCCCGAAGGGGCATGGTGGTCCTGAAGAGGGGAGAGCCGGAGAGGAAACAGGGGGGGGCGCGGGCGGCAAAGCCGCTTACTTATTCCAGCGTAGCACCATCGGGTCCAGCCGTCGGGCTGTCTCGAGAAGGCCTTTGCGCACCTCAGGGTGCATGGCGGGAAACGGATGGCGCGGCGCCTCGCAGGCGATCACGCCGCCTTCCTTCATCAAGGCCTTGGCCGTCAAGATGCCGCCCTGGCGGTTTTCATGGTTGATCAGCGGCAGCCAGCGTGTGTATTCGGCAATGGCTTCATCCCGCTTGCCGGCGACCCAGGCATCCATGATTTTTCGAATGCCGTCCGGATAGCCGCCACCTGTCATCGCACCGGTGGCGCCGGCTTCCAGGTCGGGCAGCAGGGTAATGGCTTCTTCGCCGTCCCACGGGCCTTCAATCGTGTCGCCGCCCAGCCGGATCAACTCACGCAGCTTGGAGGCCGCACCCGGCGTTTCGATCTTGAAGTAAGCGACATTGCGAATCTCTTTGGCCATGCGCGCCAGGAAGGTCGCCGACAGCGCGGTGCCGCTGACAGGCGCGTCCTGGACCATGATGGGAATGTCGATGGCGGCCGACAGCGTGGCGAAGAACTCATAAGTCTTTTCTTCTGTCACGCGGATGGTGGCACCGTGGTAGGGCGGCATCACCATAACCATGGCCGCGCCCAGGTCCTGCGCGCGGCGGCTGCGTTCGGCGCATACCCGGGTGCCGAAATGCGTGGTCGTCACAATCACCGGCACGCGGCCCGCCACGTGCTTGAGGATGGCAGCGGTGAGGACTTCACGCTCATCATCGGACAGCACGAATTGCTCGGAGAAGTTGGCCAGGATGCACAGGCCCGTCGAACCCGCGTCGATCATGAAATCAACGCAGCGCTTCTGGCTTTGCAGGTCGAGCTCGCCCGCATCGGTGAAAGTGGTGGGAACCACCGGGAACACGCCGGAGTATCTTGCTTTCATGCGGCTCATTCGACGATGTTGAAGTCTTTGAGGAACTCGGTCTTCATCGTCAGGCCCAGGCCGGGCTTGTTGTCGTCGAGCTGCAGGAAGCCGTTCTCCGCCACCGGCTCGCCGTCAAAGATGTAATAGAACAGCTCGTTGCCGACTTCCACGTCGAACATCGGGAAGTACTCGCTCATGGGTGAGGCGAGGGTGCTCATGGTCAGGTGGTAGTTGTGCATCTGCCCCGCGTGCGGGATCACCGGCACGCTGTAGGCCTC
This sequence comes from Polaromonas sp. P1_E11, assembly GCF_056405995.1. Classification (NCBI taxonomy): domain Bacteria; kingdom Pseudomonadati; phylum Pseudomonadota; class Betaproteobacteria; order Burkholderiales; family Comamonadaceae; genus Polaromonas; species Polaromonas sp. P1_E11. The sequence continues at coordinate 313,298 of NZ_JBFUBA010000001.1, read as the reverse complement.
ACACAGCGCATTGATCTTGTGCGCCGCCGTGATGCCGCCCACGCGGTTGGTGTCGTATTGCACGACCGACACGGCCTTTTTGTCGAGCAGCTGCTTGAAGCCGTAAAGAGAAAACTCATGCTCACCGCCCGAGATCGGGATGCTGGTGAGCTGGTTGAGTTCGGCATAGCCGTCGATGTCGTCGGCAATCACGGGCTCTTCGAGCCAGCGCAACTGAAATTTCTCGAGCTTGGGCAACATCCGCTTGGCGTATTCGAGGTTCCAGCCCATGTAGCACTCCATCATCAGGTCGTTGTCATAGCCGATGACTTCGCGGATCGCTTCGACCGCCTTGAGGTTTTCAGACACGCCCTTGGTGCCATGCGCCGGGCCGTAGCCAAAGCGCGACTTGAACATGGTGAAACCCTGGTCCAGGTATTTTTGCGCTTCGTCCTGCATCGCCTTGATGTCGGTGCGGTAGAGCTTGGAGTAGTAGCAGGGGATTTTTTCCTTGGTGCGGCCGCCCAGCAGCTTGAACACCGGCTTGTTGACCGACTTGCCCAGGATGTCCCAGATCGCCAGGTCCACCGCCGAGATCGCGGCCATGGTCACGCCCTTGCGGCCCCAGGCGTGGGTGCTGCGGTACATGCGCTGCCACAGGTATTCGTAGTCCCAGGGGTCCTGGCCCAGCACCAGCGGCGTGAGGTACTGGTCGATGATGGCTTTGGCAATGTGCGGCGCCAGCGCCACGTTGCCCAGGCCGACGATGCCGTCGTCGGTTTCAATCTCGACCACAGTCCACGAGTGAAAGCGGAAGGTGCTCATCGACTCGGTTTTGGAGTAAACCAGGTCCATCGCGTTGGAGCAGAAGTTACCTTGGGGTGGAACGGTCTTGCCCTTCCATTCGAACACGCGTGCACGGACTGATTTGATTTTCATGTTGGTTCTTTGAGAGTAAAAGAAGAAGGGACTCAGGCGTTCAGTTGCAGACGTGCTGCACCCATGCGTTGGGCAATACGGAAAGCATTGAGCGTGGCATTCACATCCGCCATGCCCTGGCCGGCGATGTCATACGCCGTGCCATGTGCCGGTGTGGTGATGGGCACCGGCAGGCCGCCTTGCACAGTGACACCCTTGCTGAAGCCCATGAGCTTGATGGCGATCTGGCCCTGGTCGTGGTACATGGTGACGATGGCCTGGTACTGGCCGGCCTGCGCCTTCAGGAAGATGGTGTCGGCCGGGAAGGGGCCATCTACGGGTATGCCGCTGGCGCGTAGCGCAGCCACCGCCGGTTCGATGATGTCGATCTCTTCGCGTCCGCAAACACCGCCGTCGCCGCCGTGCGGGTTGAAGGCTGCCACCGCTACTTTTGGGCTGTTGTTGCCGCTGGCCTTGAGCGATACGTGGATCAGCCGGGTGGCGTCCATGATGCGTTCCTTGCTGAGCATGGCTGCGGCGTCTTTCAGCGGAATGTGCGAGGACACACGTGCCGTCCACAAGTCGCCCAGCGTGTTGAACTCGCAGAAGTAGCCGGTCACGCCCAGGTATTCGGCAAAGTGGTGCAGCTCGTCTTCGTGCTTCAGGCCGCCCAGTTTCATGGCCTGCTTGTTCAACGGGGCGAAGCAGATGGCATCGACCTCGCCGCGCTTGGCGCCGTCCATGCAGAGGTTGAGCACCTGCAGCACCGCCGCGCCGCAGGCGGCCTGCGCCTGGCTGCGCTGTACTTGCGCTGGTTGAATCGTGTCTGTGGCCAGGAAGGCCGGCAGGCGTGTGTCGGCGCGGCCCCGCACCTCGGCCAGGCTGGCCACGGCTTGCGTTGCGACCTTCTGTTGGGCAATGTCCTGGCCTTGCTGCCAGAGCCAGGCATCACCCACCAGCACGATGTTGGCGCCTGCCGTGATGCCGGGCTGGCTCAGCAGCCGGGCAATCAGCTCGGGGCCTATGCCGGCCGCGTCGCCCAGTGTCAGGGCGACGACAGGCACCGGTTCTGTTGTCTGCTGTTTGCTCATGGCGTCTTTTCCTTGTGCTGGATCATCCGGATCAGTCCAGTTTGATGTTTTTCTTGGCGATCAGGTCACCATAGCGCTTGTTCTCGTCATTGTGAAATTGCGCGAACTGCGCCTGCGTCATCGGCGTCAGGTCCGCGCCGATGGCGCCCAGGCGGGTTTGTGTTTCGGGCATCGCCAGGACCTTGGTGACCTCGGCGTAGACACGCTCCTGCACCGCCTTGGGCGTGGCTGCCGGCATGTAGATGCCGTACCAGGCACTCATCTCGACACCCTTCACGCCGGCTTCCGCCATGGTGGGCACGTTGGGAAGCTGCGGGTTACGTTTGGCGCTGGCCACCGCCAAAGGTTTGATGCGGCCGTTCTTGATCTGGCCGATCACCGAGGGCATGGTGTCAAAGCTCAGCTGAACCTGCCCGCCGACCAGGTCGATCAGCGCCGGGCCGCTGCCGCGGTAGGGAATGTGCGTGATGAAAACGCCGGCCTGGTCCTTGAAGAGCTCTGCCGCGATGTGTTGCGTGCTGCCCGAGCCGCTGGTGGCGTAGTTGAGCTGTCCAGGCTTTGACTTGGCCAGCTTGATCAGCGATTGCACCGAATCTACCGGCAGGGCGTTGTTGACCACCAGCACATTGGGCACTGCGCCGACAAACACCACAGGCACCAGGTCCTTGTTGTTGTCATAGCCGAGTTTCAGCAGGTGCGGGGCAATCGCATGCGCGGTCGAGACGCCCATCAGCAGGGTATGGCCGTCGGTGGCCTTGGCCGTCAGGTCGGCCGCCAGCGTGTTGGAAGCGCCGGGGCGGTTTTCGACCACGACCGGCTGCTTGAGCAGGGGGCCGAGCCGGTCCGCTACTGCGCGGGCCATCGCGTCGGTGCCGCCGCCCGGGGCCGAGCCCACCAGTATGCGTACCGGCTTGCTGGGCCAGTCTTGTGCAAATAGCGGGGCGTGGGCGGCAAACGTGCACGCCGCTGCCAGCAAGGCAGGCAAATATTTCATGGTTGTCTCCGTCATCGTTATGAATCAATGCGGTGATAGTAGGGAAGACAACAGTTAACGTAAATTGAAAATCCATGATTATTTGATAATCTATGGTTATCAATTGAATTGGCCACCCTACATGCCCAACGCCTCACTGATTCCCCAGCTTCTCAACCGCCTGCGCATGCGGCAGGTGGCCCTTATCCTGGCTGTAGGCGAACACGGTACCTTGCGCAAAGCCTCCGCGGAACTGGGCATGACACAGCCGGCCGCCACCAAGATGATCCAGGAGCTGGAGTCCGCGCTGGGCCAGCGCCTGTTCGAGCGGGTGGGGCGCGGGCAAAAGCTCACGCCGGCCGGTGCCAGCGTGCTGCGTTATTTCCGCGGCATGCGCGGTTCGGTCGAGTCCATGACGCGTGAACTGGCCGAACTGCAGCTGGGGAGCTCGGGGCGGGTGTCGGTCGGCAGCATCATGGCGCCTTCGCCGAATTTGCTCACGCGGGCCATCATCGCGCTGAAAAAAGCCTACCCGCTGCTGTCGGTCGACGTCATGCTGGACACCAGCGACCGGCTGTTCGAGCTGCTGCGCGAAGGCGTGCTCGACGTTGCCATTGGGCGCATTCGCGACGAGCACCGGGCCGACTACGCCTTTACCCCGCTTGAAAACGAGGCGCTGGCGGTGGTGGCGGGGGTGCACCATCCGCTGGGGCAAAAGAAGGTGGTGAAGTTTGCCAGCCTGCTGGACTACCCGTGGATACTGCAGCCCAAGGGCAGCCCGATGCGTGAGGTGCTGGAGCAGGAGTTCCGCATGCTGCAGGCGCCGACGCCCAAGGGCCTGATCGAAACCGCGTCCATCCTCACCACGACCAACCTGATTGCCGAAACCGACATGGTGGGCGTCATGCCGCAGTCGATTGCCGAGAACTACGCCCGGCACGGCCTGCTCAAGATCCTGCCCTGCTTCATCCAGCACAAGATGGAAGCGTTTGGTTCCATCACCCGCAAGGACAGGCCGATGAGCGACGCGGCGCGGTTTTTCCTGGCAGCGCTGCATGGGCGAGAGGCTACAGGTAAGCCTTCGGCCTAGGTATTGACGTTGTGGATGCTATTGTTTTGATAGCTGCTCGCGCTGGTTATGTAAGGGCTGCAGCCTCTTTCTTTTGAGAAATTCAAGAATATTCTCCGTGCTGTCAGCGCGTTTTTGCCGGGAATTAATAAAGAAATCCGGCTCCCGACCAATAAGGACGGGCGCGAGCAGCTATCAAAATAATAGCAAATCGGGAGACACCCGGGCTATTTCGAGGCCTGCCAGCCACCACCCAGCGACTGGATCAATGCCACCGCGGTGGTCTGGCGGTCAGCCATGGCTTGCACCAGTGCGCGGCGCGCGCTCAGCGCGGTGGCCTGGGCGGTGATGACTTCCGTGTAGCCCACCTGGCCGCTGCGGTAGCGGTTGAGCACCTGCTGCTCGACCTGGTCGGCGGCCTGCGACGCCTGGCGGCGCAGCTCCTGCTGGGTCAGCAGCACGCGGGTTGCCGACAGCTGGTCTTCCACATCCTGGAAGGCGGCCAGCACGGCCTGGCGGTAGCGCGCCACCGCCTGCTGGTGGGATGCCTCGGCGCCCTCCACGCGGGCGCCGGTGGCTCCCGCATTGAAGAGCACTTGCGCGGCCGAGATGCCGATGGACCAGACGCTGCTGGAAGCCTTGAACAGGTCCGCCACCCGGCTGGCGCCCTGGCCCGCCGATGCGCTCAGCGACAGGCTGGGGTAATAGGCGCTTTTGGCGATGCCGATCTGTTCATTGGCAGAGGCCACGCGGCGCTCGGCGGCGGCGATGTCGGGGCGGCGCTGCAGCAGCTCGGACGGTATGCCGACCGGCACGTCAGGCACCGAAGGGTTCCAGGCTACAGGGGCAATCGAAAAATTGCCGGGCGCTTCGCCGACCAGCACCGCGATGGCGTGTTCCAGCTGGGCGCGCTGGCGCACCAGGCCGGCGTCGTCGGCCTGCGCGTTGGCGAGCTGTGTTTGCGCCTGCAACACATCGGTTTTGGCCGCGATGCCGGCGTTGTAGCGGTTCTGCGTGATGTCCAGCGCGCGCTTGTAGCCGTCGATCGTGTCCTTGAGCAGCGCCTTTTGTGCGTCTGTCTGGCGCAAGGACAAATAATTGGTCGCCAGTTCACCCTGCGCCGACAGTTTGGCCGAGGCCAGGTCGGCGGCGCTGGCCTGTTCGCTGGCTTTCGCGCCGTCCACGGTGCGGCCCAGACGGCCCCATACGTCGGGTTCCCAGCTGCCGCCAATGCTGAGCTGGTAGTTGTTGCCCACGCGGCCACCGACATTGTTGCCCGTCGTGCTGCTGCTACTGCTGCCCGAGCGGCTGGCGCTGCCGTCCAGCGAAACCGTCGGGAACAACGACGCCCGCTGCTCGCGCACCAGGGCGCGCGCCTGCGCGTAGGCTGCAACAGCCACCGCCACGTTCTGGTTGGACACTTCCACACGCGATGCCAGCTGGTCCAGTACCGGGTCCTTGAAGAGCGACCACCACGGGCCGCGTTCCAGCGTATCGGCGGGCGCGGCCGGAACCCAGCCTTGCGCTTCCTTGTAGGTGCTCACGTCGACCGTGGCCGGGCGCTGGTAGTCGGGGCCGACTGCACAGCCGCCGACGGCAAGCGCCAGCGCAGCACACAGCAGGTGAAGCTGAAAGCGTGAACGGTGTGCGGGGTGGGCATTGGAAAAGTGGTTCATGGCGTTGTCAGTCATTGCAGTTGGAGCGGGGCGCCGGGCGGCGCGTCGGTCTCGTCAGGGTGGCGGCTGAGCTGGCGCTCGGCAGGGCTGCGCCGGCGCAGCTTGTCCATCAGCACATAGACCACCGGCGTGGTGAGCAATGTCAGCAACTGGCTGGCGATCAGCCCGCCGATGATGGCGATGCCCAGCGGGCGGCGCAGCTCGGCGCCTTCGCCGAAGCCGATGGCCAGCGGCAGCGCGCCCAAAATGGCGGCCAGCGTGGTCATCAGGATGGGGCGAAAGCGCAGCAGGCAGGCTTCGCGCACGGCCTCAATCGCGGAAAGGCCACGCGCCCGCTCGGCTTCCAGCGCGAAGTCGATGATCAGGATAGCGTTCTTCTTGACGATGCCGATCAGCAGGAACAGGCCGATCAGCGCGATGATGGAAAAATCCAGCTTGAACAGCAGCAAGGCCAGCACAGCGCCCACGCCGGCCGAGGGCAGGGTGGACAACACCGTGATGGGATGCACCAGGCTTTCGTACAGGATGCCCAGCACAATGTAGATCACCACCAGCGCCGCCAGGATCAGCAGCGGCTGCTCGTTTTGCGATTGCTGCGCATTGAGCGCCGTGCCGGAAAAACTGCCGCGCACGTTGTTGGGCAGCCGGATGTCGGCTTCCGCCTGGCGCACCGCGGCCTGGCCGTCGCTCAGTGTGCTGCCATCGGCGAGGTTGTAGGAAACCGTGGTGGAAAGCTCTCCGTCTTCGTGGCTGACCGAAGCGGCGGTGGGGTTTTCGCTGAAGGTGGCAATGGCCGACAGGGGCACCATGGTGCTGGCCGAGGCGCTCAGGACCTGGCCCGACGAAGAGTCGCGCAGGGATGGATTGGCCACAGAGGTGGCGGTGGCCACCGTGGCTGCAGCCGGGGTGCCGGTGCTGCCGGTATTGTTGGTGCTGTTGGCTGTGCTGCCTCCAGCTCCCTTGGCCGGCACGTAGATATCTTTCAGCGACTCGGGGCTGCGGGTGTAGCGCGGCGCCACTTCCATGATCACGTGGTACTGGTTGAGTTCGGCGTATATCGTGGCCACCTGGCGCTGGCCGAAGCCGTCATAGAGTGCGTTGTCCACATCGCGTGAGCTGATGCCCATGCGCGCCGCGCTTTCCTTGTCCACGGTGACCATGGTCTCCACGCCGTTTTCCTGCTGGTCGGTGTCCACGTCGGTCAGGGCGGGCTGCAGTTTCATCTGGTCGGCCAGGCGTGTGGCCCATACACGCAAGTCGGCCGCGTTGTCGCTTTTGAGCGTGTACTGGTAGGTCGAATTGGTCTGGCGGCCACCGCCGCGCAGGTCCTGCACGGGGTTCAGGAAAAGGCTGACCCCGGTCACCCGCGCCAGCTGCGGGCGCAGCCGTGCAATCACGGCCTGGCCAGCCACGTCGCGTTGCCCCACCGGCTTGAGGTTGATGAACATGAAGCCTCCGCCCGCGCGGGAACCGCCGGTAAAGCCCACCACGGTGTCCACGGCCGGATCGGCACGGATGATGTCGACCAGCTGCTTGAGCTTGGCCTGCAGCGCCTGGAACGAAATGCTGCGGTCGGCACGCAGGCCGCCGTTGATCTGCCCGGTGTCCTGTTGCGGAAAGAAGCCTTTCGGCGCCTTGACGAAGAGAAAGCCGTTGAGCCCGACCACCGCCACCAAAATCAGCATCACCAGCAACTTGCTGTGCAGGGCCCAGTCCAGGCTCACTTCGTAGCTGCGGTGCACGCGGTTGAAAGCGCGCTCGAACCAGCGCCCCACAAAAGCAAAACGCCCGGGCTTCTTCTCGTGCGCGTCAGGCCTCAGCAGCCAGGCGCACATCATGGGCGTGGTGGTCAGCGAGATGACCAGCGAGATCATCACCGCAGCAGACAGCGTGACCGCGAATTCGCGGAACAGCCGGCCCACCTGCCCACCCATGAAGAGCAGCGGTATGAACACGGCCACCAGCGACAGGCTGATTGACAGCACGGTGAAGCCGACCTCGCGCGCACCCAGCAGCGCGGCCTTGAAACGGTCCATGCCGGCCTCGATGTGCCGGCTGGTGTTTTCCAGCACCACGATGGCGTCGTCCACCACGAAGCCGGTGGCCACGGTGAGCGCCATCAGGCTCAGGTTGTTGAGGGAAAACCCAAGCATGTACATCACACCGAAGGTACCCAGCAAGGAGACGACGGTGGCCACGGCCGGGATGATGGTGGCACGGGCGCTGCGCAGGAAGGCGCTGACCACCAGCACCACCAGAACGATGGAAATCAGCAGCGTGACTTCGATCTCGTGCAGCGAGGCACGGATGGAGTTGGTGCTGTCGGATGCCACCTGCAACTGCACATCCTGCGGCAGGGCGGCCTGCAGCTCGGGAATCAGGGCGCGCACGCCGTCGACAGTGGCAATCACATTGGCATCCGGTTGGCGCGTGACCAGCACGATCACCGCCGGCTCGCCGTTGAAAAGGCCGAGTGTGTTGATGTTTTCCACACCGTCCTGGACCTCGGCCACGTCCTGCAGCCGGATGGCGGCGTTGTTGCGCCAAGCCACCACCAGGTTGCGGTAGTCGGCGGCCTTGAGCCCGCCGCTGGCGGTGTTGGAGCCTGAGTAAATCTGGAAGCGCTGGCCGTTGCCTTCGATGGCACCCTTGGGCCTGTTGGCGTTCGATGCCTGCAGGGCGGCACGCACGTCTTCCATGGCGACGCCATAGCGGTTGAGTGCAAACGGCAGCAGTTCCACGCGCACGGCCGGCAGCGAGCCGCCGCCAAGCTCCACATCGCCGACCCCAGGTACCTGGGCGATTTTTTGCTGCACGAGGTTGGAGACCTCGTCGTAGATCTGGCCCGGTGAGCGCGTCCTGGACGTGAGCGCCAGGATGATGACAGGCGCCGAAGCCGGGTTGGCTTTGCGGTAGGTCGGGTTGCTGCGCAGCGTGGCGGGCAGGTCGGCACGCGAGGCGTTGATGGCGGCCTGCACCTCGCGCGCTGCCGCGTCGATTTTTCGGTTCAGGTCAAACTGCAGGCTGACACGGGTTGAGCCGTTGCTGCTGTTGGACGTCATCTCATTGACGCCCGCGATCACGCCGAGGCGCCGCTCCAGCGGCGTCGCCACACTGCTGGCCATGGTGGAGGGACTGGCTCCCGGCAACGAGGCGCTGACCGAGATCACCGGGAAATCCACTTGCGGCAGCGGTGAGACCGGCAGCACGAAGAATGCGGCGATGCCTGCGAGGGCCAGGCCTATGGTGAGGAGGACTGTGGCTACCGGGCGGCGGACGAACGGTTCGGAGAGGTTCATGGCAGGTCTCCGCTACCAGGGAGGCGCTGGTCTACGGGAGTGCTTTTTTTTGTGGCCTGCTTTTTTGCCAGGTTTCGAGGCCTGGGTTGCCGGCAGCAAGTAACTTTCTTTTGCTTCGCCAAAAGAAAGTCACCAAAGAAAAGGCGACCCTGGTTCCTGCGTCCCCTTCGCTGCGCTACGGGGCAACCTGCGGTGCTCGGCTCAGGCGGGGTCTCGCTCGAACTCGCCTTCGGCTCAGACAATCGCGATCCCTGATCCGCCTGAGCCTGCGCTCCTCGGCGCATACACAAGGGGCAATCGGGAGCGGGAGCCAATACCAACAAGGACACGCCGTGGCGTGTCCTTGTTTCTTCCTGTATTTGGTATTCCTCCCCCACCCCTTCTGTATGCGCCGAGGAGCGGAGGGCCAGACGGATCAGGGCAAAAACTTGTTTGAGCCGAAGGCGAGTTGTTTTTGACCCCGGCTGGACCGAGCACCGCAGGTTGCCCGCAGCGCAGCGGAGGGACGCAGACAGCAGGGTCACCTTTCTTTTGCTTACTTTTCTTTGGCGAAGCAAAGAAAAGTGAGTCGCCTGCCGGGCGACCCCGGCCCCGGCACTCAAGCCAAACCCGCGGTACGGACCATAAAGAAGTCTCACGCAGAAACCTCCTTCCCCTTCTTCCCAAACCTCCGCCCCAACCGATCAAACGCCAAATAAATCACCGGCGTCGTAAACAGCGTCAACACCTGGCTCACAATCAGCCCGCCAAAAATCGCCAACCCCAGAGGCCTCCGCAATTCAGCGCCTTCGCCAAAGCCCAGCATCAAGGGCACGGCAGCAAACAGCGCCGCTAGCGTCGTCATCAGAATGGGCCGGAAGCGCAGCAGCGCGGCCTGGTGAATGGCGTCCTGCGGTGACTTGCCCTGGTTGCGTTCGGCGTCGATCGCGAAGTCAATCATCATGATGGCGTTCTTCTTCACGATGCCAATCAGCAAGATGATGCCGATGATGCCGATCACCCCGAGGCCTGACCCGCTGATCATCAGCGCCAGCAGCGCGCCCACGCCGGCGGAGGGCAGGGTCGAGAGGATCGTCAGCGGGTGGACGTAGCTTTCATACAGCACACCCAGCACGATGTAGACGCAGATCACGGCCGCCAGGATGAGCCAGAGCTGGTTGGACAGCGAGGCCTGGTAGGCGCCTGCCGCGCCCAGAAAAGTCATGGTCACGCTGGCGGGCATGGCGATGTCCTTGGCCGCTTCCCGGATCTCGTCGACCGCCTTGCCTAGCGAGACGCCGGGAGCCGTGTCAAAACCCAGTGTGGTGGCCGGGTACTGGGCCACGCGTGTGACCTGCAGCGGGGCTGCCTGCTCGGTGATGGTGGCGATGGCCGACAGCGGTGTTGGCGTGCCGGAGCCGGTTTTGAGCTGCAGGCTGCCTAGCGATGCCGGCGTGCGCAAAGAGTCGGGCATGGCTTCGAGGATCACGCGGTACTGGTTGGTCTCGGTGAAGATGGTCGAGACAATGCGCTGGCCGAATGCGCTGTAAAGCGCATCGTCAATGGACGAGGTCGTGACGGCCAGGCGCGACGCGGTGTCGCGGTCTACCGTGATGTAGGCCCCCGCGCCGCTGGAGCCCGCATCGGACGACACGTTGCGCAGGCTTTCGAGCTGCCGCATGCGCTGCGTGAGCTTGTTGGCCCATTCCACCACGGTGGCGTTGTTGGAGCCTTCGAGCGATACGCGGAACTGCGTGGGCCCGGTTTCGGCGTCAATGGTCAGGTCTTGCGTGGGTTGAAGGTAGAGCGTGACCCCGGCCACCGCGGCGGCCCTGCGCTGCAGCCGGTCCATGGTTTCCTGCTGGCTGCCGGTGCGCTCTTTTTTCAGGTTGATCAGCATGCGGCCGGTGTGCAACATGGTGTTGTTGGCCGCGTCCACGCCGATGAAGGAGCTCAGCGTCTCGACGTCGGGGTCTTCCAGGATGGCCTTGGCCGTGGCCTGCTGCAGTGCGGCCATGCGGTCGTAGGACACCGACTGTGCGGTTTCCACGCGAGCCTGCAGCTGGCCCGTGTCCTGCGTCGGGAACAGGCCCTTGGGGATCAGCACATACAGCAGCACCGTGAGCAGCAGGGTGGCCAGTGCCACCAGCAGCGTGGCGCCCTGGCGTTTGAGCACCCAGGTGAGCCACACGTCGTAGCGTGCGATCACGTCATCAAAAAAACGCTGGAGCCTGGCACCTGCCTTGGCAAGCCGGCCCTCGCCCGCGGTTTCCGGCACGTGTTTCAGCCAGCGTGCGGACATCATGGGTACGAGCGTGAGCGACACCACGGCGGAAATCAATATGGTGATGGCCAGCGTGACGGCAAACTCGCGGAACAAGCGGCCGACCACGTCACCCATGAACAGCAGCGGTATCAGCACGGCAATCAGCGACACCGTCAGCGAGATGATGGTGAACCCGATCTGCGTCGCACCCTTGAGGGCTGCGGCCATCGGTTCTTCGCCTTCCTCGATGTAGCGCGAGATGTTTTCGATCATCACGATCGCGTCGTCCACCACAAAGCCGGTGGCGATCGTGAGTGCCATCAGGCTCAGGTTGTTGAGGCTGTAGCCCAGCAGGTACATCAGGCCGCAGGTGCCGACGAGTGAAATCGGCACGGCCAGGCTGGCGATCACGGTGGCGCGCAAACTGTGCAGGAAAGCAAAGATCACCAGCACGACCAGCACCACGGCCAGCAGCAGTTCAATCTCGACGTGCATCACCGAGGCGCGTATGCCGGTCGTGCGGTCGCTCAGCACATCGACCCTGAGGGAGGTGGGCAGGCCGGCCTGCAGTTCGGGCAGGCGTGCCTTGATGGCGTCCACCGTGGCAATCACGTTGGCGCCGGGCTGGCGCTGCACATTGAGGATGATGGCTGGTTTCAGACCAGACCATGCGCCCAGCTTGATGTTCTCGGCGCTGTCCACCACCTGTGCCACGTCGGACACGCGTACCGCCGCGCCGTTGCGAAAGGCAATGATGAGGTTTTTGTAGTCGGCCGCGGCGACCAGCTGGTCGTTGGAGTTGATTGAATAGGACCGCGTGGGTCCGTCGATGCTGCCCTTGGCGCCGTTGGCATTGGCTGCGGAAATCGCAGTGCGCAGTGAATCAAGCCCGAGGCCGTAGGAAGCCAGCGCCCGCGTGTCGGCCTGGATGCGTACTGCGGGACGCTGCCCGCCGCTGAGCGACACCAGCCCCACGCCATTGACCTGGCTGATCTTCAGGGCCAGCCGGGTGTTGACGATGTTTTGCACCTCCGTCAGCGGCATGGTGTCGGACGTGATGGCCAGTGTCAGCACCGGGGCATCGGCCGGGTTGACCTTGGCATAGACGGGCGGGGCGGGCAGGTCAGCCGGCAACAGGGAGCCGCCCGCGTTGATGGCGGCCTGCACCTGCTGCTCGGCGACGTCCAGTGCCAGGCCCAGGCCGAACTGCAGCGTGACGATGGAGACACCAGCGGCACTGGTGGAGCTCATGCGCGAGAGGCCGGCCATCTGGCCGAACTGGCGTTCCAGCGGCGCTGTCACGGTCTGCGCCATCACTTCCGGGCTCGCGCCGGGATACAACGTCTGCACCTGGATGGTGGGGTAGTCGACCTGCGGCAGGGCCGACAGCGGCAAAAATTTGAAACCCACGAGGCCAGCCAGCACGATGGCCACCATCAGCAGCGAAGTGGCTACCGGGCGCAGGATGAAGGGGCGTGAGGGGCTCATTAAATAACCTTCGTGCTTCGCACTGCGATGCTATTTGCCTTGGGAACGGCCCGGCGGCTCATTGGTGCGAGTCCCGGATCATTGCGCCGGCCGTTCGCCCTGGCGGCGGTCCCTCATGCCTTGCCAGCGTGCCAGGGCTTCCGGGTCACCCTTGTCGATTTGCTCGAGGAAGCGCTTGCGGCGTTCCAGCGCGGCCGGGTCGTCCTTGACCTGGTCGAGCATGCGCTGGCGCTGCTCGGCCGTGGGGCCGGCAATGGAAGGCGGCGCGGCGCCGGGCTGCAGTGCCGCTGCCGGGGGCGTGGAGGGTGCCGCCACCAGTGCACTGCCGGCGGTGTCGGATGCGGGGCGCTGGCGCCCGGCCGCCGAAGCGCCGCCGCCCGGTGCGCTGGCGCCGCGGCGCTTGCCGCCCATGCCGGCGCCGGGCGCGTCGCCCGGCAGCACCACGCTGGCGCCGTCCTTCAGGCGGTCGGCGCCTTCGGTGATCACGCGCTCACCGGCCTTTAGCCCGGAGGTGATCACGATTTTTTCGGCTGTGGCCTGGCCGCGCTGCACTGGCCGCAGGGACACCGTACGGTCGGCCGCGTTCAGCACATAAACGTAGTCGCCGGTGCTGCCCAGGCGTACGGCGGTGACAGGCACCACCACCGCGTCTTCCAGTGTCTTGACCTGGAGCTGCACGTTCACGAACTGGCTGGGGAACAGCGTGAGCTTGCTGTTGGCAAAGCGCGCCTTGGCCCGGACGGTGCCGGTGGTGGTGTCCACCTGGTTGTCGAGCGAGGCAAAAACGCCGGTATCGAGTGTGGCGGTGCGCGTACGGTCCAGCGCAACGACTTTCATGGCAGTGCTGCCGCCTGCGTTCTGTTGCAGCTCGCCCGCCCGGTCCTGCGGAATGGAGAAGACCACGTCAATCGGGCTGACCTGGGTAATCAGCGCTATGCCGTTGGCGTCGCTGTTGCTCACCACATTGCCGACGTCCACGGTGCGCAGGCCCACACGCCCGCTGACGGGTGCCACCACGCGGGTATAGCCCAGGTTGAGCCGCGCCGTGCCTTCGTTGGCCTTGTCGATGACGACTGTGCCTTCCAGCTGCTTGACGAGTGCGGCCTGCGTATCAACTTCCTGCCGCGCAATCGAGTCCTGCTCGAGCAGGGTCTTGAAGCGCTGCAGGGTGACGCGGGCGCTGTCAAGCTGGGCTTCGTCGCGCTGGCGCTGGCCGACGGCCTGCATCAGAGCCATCTCAAACTGGCGCGGGTCGATGGTGGCCAGCAGTTCACCGGCCTTGACCATCTGGCCTTCCTTGAACAAAACCTTTTCCATCACGCCGGAAACCTGGGGCCGCACCCTGACCGTGGCCTGGGGAGTGACGGTGCCCAGGGCTTCCAGGACGATCGGGATGCTGGCCTTCTCGGCGGTGGCGACGCCTACCGTGGTGGCTGGTGCACCGCGCCTGAAAGCTCCGCCCGGACCGCCGCCTGTCGGGGTGTCTGTGGAGGGATGGGTGAGGTGCCAGGCCAGCCAGCCGGTGCCGGCCAGTGCCAGCACGGCGATCACGCTGCCGATGATGGACGCGCGGCGGCTCAGTCGTTTACGGGATGGGGTAGGGGCGCCGCTTTCCGGCGTCTCGGCTTTCGGGTCCATCAGCTGTCCTTGGTGCCCGCTGCGCCAGACGGGCCGGCGCAGCATTTTTTTGTGTTTGATGGTGATTCATGCGCCGGCAGCCAAAGCCCTCGGCTCCACCTGACGGCGCTCAATAATTATCACTGCAAGCCTTGGGGGCGCAGATAAAGCGCCTGAAAGAGGCGCGTAAATATCCGGTAAAGCGGCGATTGGCCTACACGGTTGCGGGCAACAACGGGAGGTCGGCCTGGATTGGCTGGTTGCTATTGTTTTAATAGCGGCTTGCGCCCGTTGTCATTGGGCTTCGGCCATTTTTTTCAATAACAACGACTACGCAAGCAACGCCGCGGTTTCTGCGGAGGACGGCATGCCGTCGATGGCGCCGTGCCGCGTAACGGACAACGCGGCAGCCGCGTTGGCCCACTGCATGGCGACGGGCAGCGGTTCTCCGCGCGCCAGCGCGGCGGCCAGCGCGCCGGTGAAGGTGTCACCCGCGCCTATGGTGTCGCGCACGGCCATGGGTCGGCCCGGCAGTGAAACAGGCGGCTTGCCGGCCTGGAAGAGCCGGCAGCCGGAAGCGCCCAGCGTGACGAGCACGGCGCGTGTACCGCGGTTGATCAGCTGCAGGGCAGCATCGTCCACCGAACCGGCATGCGCTGCACCGGCCAGCAGGTAGAGTTCATTTTCATTGGGCGTGAGCACATCGACCAGCGCCAGAAGCTCGTCCGACAGGGGGCGCGCAGGTGCGGGGTTCAGTATGGTGATGGCGCCTGCCCCGCGGGCCAGGCGAAAGGCCTCCAGCGTGGCGTCTGCAGGCACCTCGCACGAAGCCATCACGACGCGGCAAGCGCCCAGCACCTGCTGCGCGGCCTGCGCATGCCGCGCGGCCAGGCCTTTGCCGGCACCGGGATACACCGCAATGCTGTTGTCGCCGTCCTCGTAGACGAGGATTTGCGCAACACCGCTGCGCTCACCGGCTACTTGCTCGACCTGTGTGGTGGCTATGCCTTCCTCATGCCAGAGCTTCATCCCCATGCGCCCGAAGTCGTCGTCCCCGATGCGTGCGATCAGTGCCACGCGCGCGCCCTGTCGGGCAGCGGCCACCGCCGCATTGCTGCCCTTGCCGCCCGGGCTGATGCTGAAATCGGTGGCCATCAGCGTTTCACCGCGCGCGACGGGCCGCTCGACGCGGGAGATCAGGTCGGCGTTCCAGCTGGCAACGCAAACGACATCGGCATTCACAACGTCATTCATACCGTAATCTCTGGAGTGAAGCGCCGATCTGGGGCATGGGCGGATGCCACCAAGCAGACGCCGCGGAACCGGCTTTGCCGGGCCGCAGGTGTCGCCCCCTCGAGGGGGAGGCGCCGCAGGCGCTTCGGGAGGGAGTCATTATTTCCCGCCATAACCCATGGTTTGCGGCAGCCACAGCACGATCTGCGGAAAGCAAGTCATGGCCAGCAACAGCAGCAGCAGCATGACAAGGAAAGGCCAGCCTTCCTTCATCATTTCGCCGATCGGGATGCCGGTAAGGGCCTTGGTCACGAACAGCAGCATGCCGAAAGGCGGGTGGATCAGGCCGATCATCATGTTGAGCACCACCAGCACGCCGAAGTGCACCAGGTCCACGCCCAGCAGCTTGGCCGCCGGTAGCAGCATGGGCACAAACACCAGCAGCAGCACCGACACATCGAGGAAGCAGCCCAGCACCAGGAACATGACGTTGACCATCAGCAAAAAGCCGATCTGCGAGAAGTGCATGCTGTCGACCCACGCGGCCATGGCCTGCGGCACGCCTTCGGCGGTGAAGGCGTAGTTGAGCATGAAGGAGCCGGCCAGGATCATGGTGATCACCGCGCTGGCGCGTGTGGACTCCATCACCACGACCCAGAAGCTGCGCCACGTCAATGCGCGGAACACCAGCGCCGCCAGGATCAATGCATGCAGCGCGGCCACGGCAGCGGCTTCGGTCGGCGTGAAGATGCCGGAGTAAATGCCGCCCAACAGTACGATGGGCATCGACAACGGCAGCGCACCACGAAAGATCAGGCCGGCCCATTCCGAGCGTGGCACAGGTTCGTCGCGTGGCATGTTGCGCTTTTTCGCAATGACCGCGACCACGCCCATCATCAGCCCGGCCATCAGGAAGCCCGGCACCACGCCGCCCAGGAAGAGCGCGCCGACCGAAGCGCCCGACACCAGTGCGTAAATCACCATGGGGATAGACGGCGGGATGATGGGGCCCAGCGTGGCGCTGGCCACCACCACCGCGCCGGCAAAGCCGCGCGTGTATTCCGGTTTTTTCAGCATCTGGCGAATCGTGACCAGGCCGGGACCGGCCGCGTCGGCGATCGCGCTGCCGCTCATGCCCGAGAAAATCACGCTGACCAAAATGTCCACCTGCGCCAGGCCGCCGCGAAAGCGGCCCACCAGGATGCGGCAGAAGTCAAAGATCCGTTCACTGACCGTGCCTGCGTTCATGATGTTGGCGGCGAACACAAAAAGCGGCACCGCCAGCAGCACGTAGCTGTTGTAAAGGCCGTTGCCGATTTGCTCGGCCACCAGGCCGATGTCCTGGCCCTTGACTGCAAGGTAGCCGATGCCCGCCGCGATCATCGAAAAACCGATGGGCATGCGCAGCAACATGCCGCCCGCCAGCACCCCAACCAATACCCAGATAGCGCTTGTCATATCCGCAGCTCCGCTTCAAGACCCTTGCCCCGGATCGCGTTCCAGATCGCCCAGGCCGAGCGCACCGCCAGAGCGGCGAGCAGCAGCACAAAAGGCATAAAGACCCATTGGAAAGACACGCCCAGCACGGGCGTTCCTTCGCGGGCCATGAAGTGCACGTAGTCCCAGCAGCCCGGAATGCCCCAAGCCGCCAGGCCGCCCACCAGCAGGTTGCCGGTAATCGCCATGGCTTGCCGGCCGCGGTAGGGCATGTTGTTCCAGACCAGGTCGAACACCACGTGCTCGCGCTCGGGCACCACCACGGCGGCAGCCCACAGGATGACCCAGACATAGAGGATCACGGCCGCTTCATCCGTCCAGGCCAGCGGCTTGTTGAAGAAAAACCGCGCCGTGATCTGGATCACGAACACGATGAACAGCGTCAGGAAGAGTCCGCCACCAATCAGATTGGCGGTTTTTTGGAGCCAGCTTTTCATGGTTGTTTTCAGGGCGCTCTGCAGGAATTACTTCGTGCTGTTGATGCGCTCAAGCAAGCCTTTGGGCCAGGCCTTGGCGTACTCGGAGTTCTGGTAAGTCGTCTGCACCGTCTTGCGGAAAGCGTCCACATCCGGCGTTGTAACGGTCAGGCCTTCCTTCTTGAAGAATTCGACGAGCTGGCCTTCTTCCTTGATGCGGTTTTCATTGTTGTAGGCGGAGGCAGCCTGTGCAGCGGCCTTGACCTTGGTTTTCTGCGCCGCATTCATGGCGTTGTAAGCCTTATTCGAAATCGCGATGAAGATCCCGTCCACCAGGTGGCTGGTCAGCACGATCTGCTTGGTCACTTCATAGAACTTCGCCGCGCGCACGGAGGGCAGGGGGTTGTCCTGGCCGTCGATGGTGCCGGTCTTCAGGCCCAGGTAAACCTCGCCAAAGGCCAGCGGTGTGGGCGTGGCGCCCAGTGCCTCACCCAGGAACAGCCATTCCTTGGAGCCTGGCATGCGCAGCTTCACACCCTTGAGGTCGGCGGGAACCTTGACGTTGCGGGCCTCACGCAGGTTGACCTGGCGTGTGCCGAGGTACACGGTGGACAGCGGCGTCACTTCCATTTTTTCGGAGACCAGCTTGAACATCTCGGTGCCGATGGGGCCGTTGAACACCTTTTGCTGGTGGTCCGGGTCGCGCACGATGTAGCCGGCCGTGAAGATCGAGAACTCGGGAACCAGCTTGGCGATGTCAAAAGCAGAGATCGACGACAACTCAAGATTGCCGCGCGCCATGGCCGCGGGCTCGGTGCCCTGCTTGAAGAGCGATGCATTCAGGTTGATCTGCACATCGAACTCGCCGGGCGCGCTTTTTTCAAGGTTCTCCTTGAAGACGGTCCACATCTTGGCGTGCCAGTCATCCGGCACGGCCGGCGTGGAAACGCGCAGCACGACCTTGTTCTGTGCCTGTGCGGCGGGCAGCAGGGCGCCCATCAGCAGCACGGCGGAAGCGGTGCCCAGCAGGCTGCGGCGGAAAATACCTTTGAGGGAAGCTGTCATGTTGTCTCCTTACTTTGTCGTTAAGTCGCGTGAAATTATCGAAACCGTACCGGGACCAGCCCGGCGTGGCGTCACTCGGATTTTGTATTAATCCCGAAGGCGCTGATGGTTTTTTCCAGTGCCGTGTATTCGTCGGGCGTCAAAGCCACCAGCGGTGCGCGCACGCGCAGCCAGGTCTTGTCGCCGCTCAGCATGGCCATGATCCCCTTGAGTGCGGGCATCAGTGAATAGGGGCCCAGCATGCCGATGAGCTCGACAACGCGTTCCCGCTCGGTGGGCGTGCTGGGGGCGTCGGGCTCTGTGACCAGTCGCTTGACCAGCCGCGGCATGAAATTGGCCAGGCCGCTGATGGCGCCGGTGCTGCCGCGGCGGCCCATCTCCGGCAGGTCGGGTTCAAAACCGACGTAGACCGTGATGTCTTTCATGAAGGCTTCGGACAGGCCGACCGAATGTGCGGTGGTGCAGGCGCTGTCCTTGATGCCCACGATGGTGTCCGGGTACTGCTTCTTGAGCGTGCTGATCACATGGTGTGACAGCGGAACGCCCGTGACCTGGGGGATGTGGTACAGGTATAGCTTGAAGGGTGTGCCGGCCATGCCGTCGATCACATAGCGGTAGCTGTCGATGATGCCCTGGTCAGACACGCCCTTGAGGAAAAACGGCGGCAGCATCAGGCAGCCGTGCACCCCCGCCTTGACGGCGTGGCGCGTCAGCTCCAGCGTTTCGGGCAGGGCGGCGCAGCTGGTCGACACCATGATCTGCGCGGCCGGAATGCCATTTTTGATGAGCTGGTCAATGGCTTCCTTGCGTTCGGCCAGGGAAAAAGACGGTCCTTCGCCAGTGGTGCCGAAAGCGGTCACACCGGGGCAACCGCTCGCGATCAGCGCCTTGCAATGGGCTGCGAATTTTGCGTGGTCAATGTTCAGGTCGGCCGTGAGTGGCGTCAGCAGGGCGGGCCAGATACCGCGAAACGATTTTTCGGCGGCGGGGAAAGAACTCGTCATTCAGGGGTCTCCAAAGACCACGGCATATCGGGCCGCGGCAGTCCTAGCACACGTCGGTGCGCGCTTTCAATGTGGTGGCTCAGGCGTTCGATCACGGCAGGCGCGTCGCGCCGCTTGAGGGCGTCGATAAACCAGAGGTGCTCTTCCATGGCTGGAATCAGCACGTCGGGTGAAAGGGTCGAGCCTTCGAGCTTGATCAGTCGCACGCGCAGGCTGTTGATGCGGTAGACCTCGGAGATCAGCTCGTTGCCGAGTGCGTCGATCATCAGGTCATGCAGGCCCCAGTCCACCGCGGTGGCGTCCTTGAGCAGGCTGTCGTCAATGGCTTTTTTCCGCGCACGCTTGACGATGTTCAGGTGCGCCTGCTCGATGGCTGCGAGGTCGGCGTCGGACACGGTGGTGACAAAGCGGGTGGCGGCCTCGCGCTCCAGCAGGCGGCGCAGCTGAAAGGCGTTGTTGATCAATTTGAGGTCCACGTGGGCGACCTGCAGGCCGCGCTGCGGCACGGTCTTGAGCAGGCCCTCGGCCTCCAGGCGGGGAATGAGCTCACGCACGGCACCCAGCGGCATACCCAGCAGCTGCATCAGTTCGCGCTGCGAAACAAACTGCCCGGGGCGAATGTTGGCATCAACGATTTGCTGCTGAAAGCTCTCATAGGCCTGCGCGCGCAGGCTGATGGGCGGGCTGTGGGGCGCTTGCGCCGTACTGCTCATGGGTCGGTCAGCCCGCGTCGCTGGATATGACGCCCTTGCGCAGCAGGATGTTGCCGTACTTGCGCTGCTCGCCCGTCTGCAGGATCAGGAAGGCCGCTTCGGTGCGCGCATAAAACTCAAACCGTTCCAGCGTGGCGGCTGGCCGCTCGGCCGCCTGGGCCAGCAGCGCGGAAAATTCGGCGACAGGGGCGGGCACAGCGCCGGCATCACCCACCACCTGCATTGTCCAGGCAACGTCGCGCACGTAGTTGTCCAGCGGCAGAAGTTGCAGCACGGCCTGCAGCGCCTGCGGCGACGTGACGCCCGCCAGCTGCACCAGCCGGGCGCCCCCCCGGGCCGCCACGGCAGCGGCTGGAAAGTTGGCGTCCACGATGGCGACGTCATCCCCATGGCCCATGCTGCAGAGTCCATGCAGTGCGTCAGGGATCAACAGTGGCGGAATATTCTTGAGCATGCGTTGGGGCTGAGGTAGTGATAGGCAATAGCCCAGATCCGCCCGGCTTTTCAGTCCGCGGGTTTCTCCGGGTTGGATAACTGACATGTTAGCTATAACATTGCTGAACTTTTATTGGTGTTTACCCGGAACTGCGGCTTTGCCGGCATGTTGAAATGACTTCCACCTCTTCCAGTCCTACATCCCTTCGGCTCGGGCTCGGCGGCGCGCCGCTGGGGAACCTGTTTTCGGCCGTCAGCAACGAAGAGGCGAAGGCGCTGGTGGATGCTGCCTGGGCCGGCGGCTGCCGCAGTTTTGACACCGCACCGCATTACGGCCATGGGCTGTCGGAGCGGCGGATGGGCGACGCACTGCGCTCGCGGCCGCGGGACAGTTTCACCCTGTCCAGCAAGGTCGGCCGCATCCTGACACCTGACGGGCATGCCGCGAAGGCCCAGCACGGCTATGTCGACATCCTGCCTTTTAACCAGCATTGGGACTTCAGCGCTGGGGGTACGCGCCGCAGCGTGGAAGACAGCCTCCAGCGGCTGGGCATGTCCCGGCTCGACAGCGTCTACATTCACGATCCGGACGCCCAAACCCATGGCGCCAACGCGGGGGCCGTGCTGCGCCAGCTGATCGATGAAACGCTGCCGGCGCTGCAGCAATTGAAGCGTGAAGGCCTCGTGCGTGCCATCGGGCTGGGCACCAATGATGTCGACGTCGTACTGGACGTGTTGCGCGAAGCCGATCTGGATGTGCTGATGCTGGCAGGCCGTTACAGCCTGCTGGACCACAGTGCGCTGCCCGTTTTGCTGCCGCAGTGCCTGGCGCGCGGCGTGCGCATCGCGCTGGGCGGGGCATTCAACTCGGGCATTCTTGCCACCGGGACGCGAGGCGGTGCTGCAACTTTCAACTACGCGCCGGCCCCACGCGAATGGCTGGAGCGGACGGCGAAAATTGAAGCGGTTTGTGAAGCGCATGGTGTGCCACTGCGCGCCGCCGCACTGCAGTTTCCGCTGGCACACCCGGCTGTGCACAGCCTCATGCTGGGTGCCCGCAAAGTCAGCGAATGGACGGACGCGGTGGCCATGATGGCGCACCCCATCCCGCCGGAGTTCTGGACTGCGCTGCGCACGCAGGGCCTGCTGCCCGCCGAGGTGCTGACACCATGACATCGTTTCCGGTGATCGACGCGCACTTTCATTGCTGGCAGCTGGCGCGCGATGACTACGGCTGGCTGACACCGGAACTGGCGCCGATCTACCGCGATGTGGCCGTGAAGGACTGGCAGGCGCAGTCTGCGCCATTGGGTGTGCGGGGCGGCGTGCTGGTGCAGGCCGCAGCCACTGAAGCCGAAACACATTTTTTGCTGGCCCAGGCCGATGCGAGCCCCGGTGTGCTGGGTGTGGTCGGCTGGGTGGACATGCTGTCGCCCGACGCACCTGCCCGCATAGCGGCGCTGGCCCGCCACCCCCGGCTCAAGGGACTGCGCCCGATGCTGCAGGACATTGCCGATACACAATGGATATTGCAGCCTGCGCTGGCGCCGGCCCTGCAGGCGATGGTGGAATGCGGCCTGGTGTTCGATGCGCTGGTCAAGCCTGCGCACCTGCCGCATATCGTGACACTGGCGCGCCGGCACCCGGATTTGCGCATGGTGATAGACCATGCCGCCAAACCCGACATCGCTGCGGGCCAATGGCAGCCCTGGGCCGACGACATGCTGCGCATTGCCGGTGAGACACAGGCCTACTGCAAACTGTCGGGGCTGATGACCGAGGCCGGGCCGAAGCCGGCTGCCGGCGCTGTCACGCGCTGGGGCAAGCGCGTGCTCAAAAGTTTTGGTGCGCGGCGTGTGGTGTGGGGCAGCGACTGGCCGGTGCTGGAGCTGGCCGGAAGTTATGCGCAGTGGTGGGGCGAGACGCAACAATTGCTTGCGCCGCTCGACGTAGCGAGCCAGGCGGCCGTCATGGGCGGCAACGCCAAAGAGTTGTACTGGCTTTAAATCCCGGTTTTGCGCTCTTTCTTTGTGCGCCGTCTTTAGAATCACCCGATTGTCTGCACTGAAAGCGCATCGCGTGACCGAATCCTCCAACCCTTCCGAAAGCCCGCTGCAGGTTTGCCGCGCCGATTATCAAAACCCCGTGCATGCCGCCGCTGTCGTGCAATTGCTCGACGCCTATGCGCAAGACCCGGCCGGCGGCGGCAAGCCGCTCAGCGATTTCGCCAAAGACAATCTCGTCAGTGAACTCGCCAAACGCCCGCATGCCTTCAGCGTGCTGGCCTTCAGCGGCGACAAGGCTGTCGGCCTCGTCAATTGCATTGAAGGTTTTTCCACCTTTGCCTGCCGCCCGCTCGTCAACATCCATGACGTGGCCGTGCTGCCCGGCCACCGTGGCCAGCGTATCGGCGAGAAGATGCTTGCGATGGTGGACGAGATTTCACGCGAACGCGGCGCCTGCAAACTGACGCTGGAGGTGCTGCAGGGAAACCGCAGCGCCATCAAGCTTTATGAACGCATCGGCTTTGCCGGCTACCAGCTGGATCCGGCCATGGGCCAGGCGCAGTTTTTCCAGAAGTGGCTGGATTGAGCACACTTTGACGCCCCGATCTGGTTCAACAAAACTTCCTCAGCAGGCTAAGAGCGGGAGCTAGAGGCACGCGTCAACTGGCACCGCCGACCGGCTTCGTCACCGCATCCCAAAGCGCCTCCGCGGCTCGCCCCATGGAGTTGCGGGACCGGAAGAGTTTGATTTCAAGGGGGACGCGTAACGCAGGCACACCCGCCTCGACCACACGACCCGTTGCCAGGTCGTCATGAACCAAGGTTTGCGGCAGCCATGCGACGCCCCGGCCTTCAAGGACCATGGTTCTCAACACCGAGGCCAGGTGCGCGGTGAACACCGTTTGTGTGAGGACATTCTCCATGGCTTCAAACCTTGTTTCGCGCAAGATGCGGCCAAGCCCGGATTCGGCACTGTAGCCAAGAAGAGATACCGGCGCCTTGCACGCTTGCAGCCTGTGCAGGGGTTGGCCGGAGGCATCAACGGCCGTCACCGGCACGAGACTGTCAGCGCCAATCTGGATGGAGAGAAAACCGCCGGACTCAAGACGCCCGGGAGCGTCAGGGTGGGCGTGGCACACCACAAACTGCACCTTGCTTTGCTCCATCAGCGCCTCGCACCGCGCCAGCACGTCCGACTCCAGGTGTATCGTTCCGGCCATGGTGTGCGCTTCAAAACTCCGCAGCCAACCCGGCATGAAGGTAAACGACAGAGCATGGGTTGCCGCAAACCGCAGGGAATGTGTGCTTGCCTCGGCGATGATCCGGGCCTCGCCCGGAACGCGGGCCACCTGAGCCTTCAAATCCTCGGCAATGCCCTGGAACCACTGGCCAGCTTCCGTCAAACGGACGGGCTGTGAGCTCCTGTCGAAAAGTTCTGCGCCGATCCATTCTTCCAGGGCGCGCACCCGGCGCCCGAAAGCAGGCTGCGTCATGTGGCGCTCTTCGGCAGCACGGGAGAAATTGCCCGTGATAGCCAGCGCAGAAAAGTCTTCGAGCCAGGAAAAATTCATGCCCAGTGCTTTGAAAGCATTGAAGAGAAGAAAAACAGCATTGGTCAAATGCGGCAGCCTTCGCGATCATAACGATCCTCACCACAACCTGTCATAGAGCCAGCCCATGAAAATCGTTGAAATCAGAGAGAAGACCCTGCCCATCAGTTCACCCATCCGCAACGCGTACATCGACTTCAGCAAGATGACCTTGAGCCTGGTGGCAGTGATCACGGACGTGATCCGGGACGGCAAGCCGGTCGTGGGCTACGGGTTTAATTCCAACGGCCGTTATGGACAGGGCGGGCTTATCCGCGAGCGTTTCCTGGACCGCATCCTTGACGCGGCGCCCGAAAGCCTGATTGACGCCAAAGGCACGAACATCGACCCTGCCAAGGTCTGGTCGGCCGCCATGAGCAACGAGAAACCGGGTGGGCATGGCGAACGCTCTGTTGCCGTGGGAACCATTGATATGGCTGTATGGGATGCGGTCGCCAAGATCGAGGGCAAACCCCTGTTCCGTATGCTGGCTGAACGCAATGGGCGCGAGGCGAATCCGCGAGTCTTTGTCTACGCCGCCGGCGGTTATTACTACCCGGGAAAGGGTAACGAAGCGCTCTGCGCCGAGATGCGCAGCTACCTCGATCGCGGCTACAACGTCGTCAAGATGAAGATCGGTGGCGCTTCCATTGACGAAGACCGGGCGCGCATCGAGGCGGTGTTGAAGGAGATCGGTTCACAGGCCCGGCTTGCGGTGGATGCGAACGGCCGTTTCGACCTGGAAACCGGCATTGCGTACGCCAAGATGCTCCGCGAATTTCCGCTGTTCTGGTACGAAGAGATCGGGGACCCGCTCGACTACGCCTTGCAGGCGGCGATTTCAGAGTTCTACCCCGGTTCCATGGCAACCGGTGAGAACCTGTTCTCGCACCAGGACGCCCGCAACCTCCTGCGCCATGGCGGGATGCGACCTGACCGTGACTGGCTGCAGTTCGACTGCGCACTGTCTTATGGCCTTGTTGAATACCTGCGCACGCTTGAAGTTCTCAAGCAGTTCGGGTGGTCGCCTTCGCGCTGCATTCCCCACGGCGGGCACCAGATGTCCCTCAACATTGCTGCCGGACTCGGCCTGGGCGGGAATGAAAGCTACCCCGACCTTTTCCAGCCCTACGGCGGTTTCCCCGATGGCGTGAAGGTGATCAACGGCCATGTAACCTTGCCCGAATTGCCTGGTATTGGTTTTGAGGGCAAGGCAGACCTTTACGCCCAGATGCAAGCCCTTTCCGCCTGATTCTGTTCGCGACTACAAAAGGAGACAAAGCATGAAAGACAATAAGTTGGTGTTCAAACGGGTTCTGGTTCCGGCGCTGCTGAGCCTGTCGGCAGTGTCGGCAGTTTGGGCGCAGTACCCGGACAAGCCGGTGACGCTGGTGGTGCCCTTCGCCGCCGGCGGACCGAGCGACAAAATTGCCCGCGACCTGGCTGAAGCGCTGCGCAAGCCGCTGGGCCAGACCGTCATCGTTGACAACACTGCCGGCGCCGGCGGGACCATCGGTGCGGCGCGCGTTGCGCGAGCCAAGGCCGACGGCTACACGCTACTGGTGCATCACATCGGCCTTGCCACTGCGCCGGCCCTCTATAAAAAATTGCCCTATGACACCCTGAAGGACTTCGAGTACCTGGGCCTGATCAACGAAGCGCCTTCGGTACTGATTGGCCGCACGACACTCGCGGCCAACAACCTGGCCGAACTGCGCAAATGGGTCGCAGATTCCGATGGCCGGGTGAATCTGGCCAACGCGGGTGTCGGGTCGGCTTCGCACCTTTGCGGTTTGATGTTGCAAAGTGCGCTCAAGTCCAAAATGGTAGCGGTCCCCTACAAGGGAACGGCCCCAGCCATGACAGACCTGATAGGTGGGCAGGTAGACCTGATGTGCGAACAGGCGACCAACGCGGTGCCGCAAATTGAGGGTAAAAAAGTCAAGGTGTACGGCGTCAGCAGCAAAGAGCGCCTGAACCTGCCCTCACTGGCTCAAACGCCGACACTGGCCGAGGCCGGCCTTCCGGACTTCAATGTCACGGTCTGGCATGGCGTGTATGCCCCGCATGGCACGCCGCCAGAGGTTCTGGCCAGGCTGAATGCCGCAGTGCGTGAAGCCCTCAAGGACCCGGACCTGATCAAGCGTCAGGAAGCGCTGGGCTTGCGTCTTGTGACCGATTCCAGGCTCAGCGCAGCCGGCCACAAGGCTTACGTTCAGGCGGAAATGGTGCGCTGGGGAAAGGTGATCAAGGATTCAGGCGAGACGGCTGAGTAACTTGCCAGGCGTCACTCGACGTGACGTGCGGGCTGGCAGAGGAATGGTGCCTGGCAGATCGCACGTCAATTGCGGTGCCTAGGGCTTCGCGTGAGAAGCGTCCCTCAGCATCAACAGCGCCGCAAACGCCACCAACCCGAGCGCCGCTGAGAACCACAGCGCACCGCTTCCAAAACGGTCTAGGGCCAGCCCAAACAACCAGGGTGCTGTTGCTTGTGCAAAGCGGGCCGGTACCATCAACAGGCCCTGCCGGGCGCCATAGTCGCGCACGCCAAACAGCACCAGCGGCAGCGTGCCTTTGGCAATCGTCAGCACGCCATTGCCGGCGCCGTGCAGCACGGTGAACACCGCCCCTGCCGGGATGCCAGAAAACAGGAACACCAGCGCGCCCAGCGTGTGCAGGCTGCCGGCCACTCGCGCTGACACGAGCGGGTGGATGTTGCGCAGCAGTCCGTATTCGAGCAGCCTGCCGGCGACCTGCGCGGGGCCGACCAGCCCGGCAAACACCAGTGCTGTGGCCAGTGGCACACCGTGGGCTTGCAACAGCCGCGGCAGGTGTGCGGCCATGGCCGTGCTGATGAACCAGGTGACGGCAAACACCAGCGCCAGCAGGACTGCGGTGCGGGTACTGCTGGAGGCGGAAGAGGTGAGAGAAGAGGTGGATGTGGATGGTGCGGACGCAGCGGCGGGCGCCAGGGCATCGGGCGGGCTTGCGCCTGAAGGAGCCTGGGTGGTAATGCCTGCCGCGGGCGAAGCCGGAAGCCACCAGTTCAGCGGCAGCCCCACCAGCAAGTGCAGCGCGGCCCAGGCCAGACAGGCCGCGCGCCAGCCCCATTCAAGCTCCAGCCAGGTCGACAAGGGCCAGCCCACCGTGCTGGCAAAACCGGCAAACAGGGTGATTCCGGTGATGGCGCCGCGAGCGTCTTTGCCGTACAGGTGCACCAGCGCGGCAAAGGCCGCTTCATACAGGCCCGCGGCCATGGCCACGCCCAGAATCACCCAGCCGGCAAACAGGCCCACCGGCCCCTGTGCCAGGGCCAGTACCAGCAGGCCAGCGGCAAAAATCAGGCTGTTCGCGGCCAGCACCGGCCTTCCGCCATGCTGGTCAATGGCCTTGCCCGCAGCCGGGCCCAGCAATGCGGAGACCACCAGTGCGGCAGAAAAGGCGGCAAACACGGTGGGCGTGTCGACGCCGAGGTCGCGTGCCATGGGCACCGCCAGAATTGCCGGCAGGTAGTAGCTGGAGGCCCATGCCAGCGTTTGTGCGATGCCCAGCTGGACGACGGTGGCAGAACGGTTTTTCGGTGTCACAGCCACAAGGGTACCAAGGACGGACGCGGTGCCTTGATTCGCCGCCTGCGTTTCAGCCTTGGCCCACGGCCTGCTGCCGGCCGAGCGCATGGTGCAGGGCCACGCCGGCCAACGCACCGGCAGCCTGGGCAGCCACAAAGCCCGCTGCACTAGCGGGCGCGATGCCGGCAAAACTGTCTGACAACATGCGTCCCAGCACGGCGGCCGGGTTGGCAAACGAGGTGCTGGCGGTGAACCAGTACGCTGCGCCGATGTAGCAGGCGACCAGCGCCGGCGCTTTGGCCGCAGGGGCACGCAGCACGACAAAAATCAATCCGCCCGTGGCCACCGCTTCGGCCAGCCACTGGCCCCAGCCGCTGCGCAGTTTGGTGCTGAACTGCAGCACGCTCATGTCAAACATGGCGTGAGCCAGCCAGGCCCCCGCTACGGCGCCCAACAACTGGAATGCTATAAAAAGAATAGCTGCTTGCGCCCGTTTCTTATGGGTCGCAGGGCCTTTTGACCACATAACAAGGGTGACCAGCGGATTGAAGTGCGCGCCACTAACCGGCCCGAGCAGCTCGATCAGCACGTACAGCGCCCACACGGTGGCCAGTGTGTTGGCCAGCAGGGCCACACCCATGTTGCCGCCGCTCAAGCGCTCGGCCATGATGCCCGAGCCGATGACGGCGCAGAGCAGGGCGGTGGTGCCGACGAATTCCGCCAGCGCCTGACGCGCGAGCGAGGGCGCGTCAGGGGAGCGGGATGCCTCCGCTACGGCAGGGCTTAACAGCACGCCGCTTTTGTGCTGGAAGCTGCGCCAGCGGGCGCGGCGCAGCAGGCCTTGCCGGCGGCGGGCTTGGCTTCGCTGAACACTGGAATGCTGTCCAGCGTATGGAACTGCTCCCAGGCGATGCCCTGCGGGTCGGTGAGCCAGTATTTGTCGCTGCGGGCGTAGCAGCAGGTGGTGGGGCCTTCGTCCAGCAGCGTCATGTCGGCGCGGGTGGCACTGGCTTTCAGGGCCTGCAGCTCTTCGGGCCTGTCGACCTGAATGCCCAGATGGTCCACGCCGGGCGCATTTCCCCGGGTAGAGATGGCAAAGTTGACCGGTGGGTCGCTGAGCATCCACTTGGCATAGTCGACCTCGGTGCGGGCAGGCTGCTGGTCAAACATGGCCGAGTAAAAGGCGATGTTCTGCTCGAGATCTTTCACGTGGACGTGGACATGGAAGCGTTTCATGGGGCTCTCCTTGGGTGGTTGTGTTGGCTTGGATCTGTGCGTGATGGAGGTGGTGGCGTGCAATCGCGTAGGGTGTTCAGCAGTTGCTGCAATCCGCCTTGGTGGCTACTTCGCAAGCGCCGCCTTCACAGCAGTGCTCCGTCAGGTAGCCCAGCAGCGCATTCATTTGCCCGAAGTTGGCGCGGTAGATCAGGTTGCGCCCGCGTGCTTCGCTGCTGACGAGGCCGGCGTGAGAGAGCTCCTTGAGGTGAAAAGACAGCGCGCTGGGCGCTACGCTCAGCTGCTCGGCCATCGTGCCCGGCGTCAACCCCTCAGGCCCGGCGACGACGAGGGCGCGGAACGCACGCAGGCGCTGGGCCTGCGCCAGCGCTGCCAGGGCCTTCACGGCAGAACCTTCCTCAAGCGGCGGAAAATCAAGGTTTTGGATTAATGTTTCCATAATTCAAATATAATTGAAATATTGAATCGATGCAACCAATCCCTTTTTCAGGAGTGAACTTATGCCTTCCGCCGTCACGATTTACCACAACCCCCAATGCGGCACGTCGCGCAATGTGCTGGCGCTGATCCGGAATGCCGGCATCGAACCCGAGGTCATCGAATACCTGAAAACCCCGCCAACGCGTGAGAAGCTGCGGGAGCTGGTTGCGCAAATGGCAGTGCCGCTGCGAGAGGTAATCCGGGAAAAGGAATCCGTCTACAAGGATCTCGGCCTGGACGATGCCACGCTGGCCGACGAAGCCCTGATCGACACGATGCTGGCCCATCCCATCCTGATCAACCGGCCCATCGTCGTTACGCCGTTAGGCACGCGCCTGTGCCGGCCTTCAGAAGCCGTGCTGGACATCCTGCCCACGCCACAGCGGGGTGCGTTCAGCAAGGAAGACGGTGAACAGGTTGTCAATGACAAAGGGGAGCGTGTGGCGGGCCGTTGATCTTCCCGTCCTTGGCGCAACGCAGTCCGGGCCGTCCGACTGCCCGGCCGGTTGCACGGGTCTGTCCATGGTCATACATCCGCGGTAATGGCGTCTTTTCGGTCATTTCCGCTGTTTAACCGAGGGAATGGGCACCTGATTTGACAAATGCTGCGCTTATAGGCACAAGAATGCTGGTGCCACCGCGTTTCCTCACGCATAATCGGGAGGTGCGGCTGCCATTGCATTCGCACAGGTTAGGTGATCGGTCAGTTTCGCGCGCTACGGCGGTACTTTTTAGGTTTGTTGTGCTTTCGGGACCCCATCGCTTTTGTTTTATGTATTTTTGAGGAGTCCCCATGGGCAATAAACTTTACGTCGGCAATCTGCCATACACGGTCCGCGACGAAGACCTGCAACAATCTTTCGGCCAATACGGCTCTGTCTCCAGCGCCAAAGTCATGATGGAACGCGACACCGGTCGCTCCAAAGGTTTTGGCTTTGTCGAAATGGGCAACGATGCCGAAGCACAAGCTGCAATTTCCGGCATGAACGGCCAGTCGCTCGGCGGCCGCAGCATCACCGTGAATGAAGCCCGTCCAATGGAAGCACGTCCTCCACGTAGCGGCGGCTTCGGCGGCGGCGGTGGTGGCGGCTACGGTGGCGGCGGCGACCGTTCCGGCGGTGGCGGCGGCTACGGCGGCGGTGGTGGTCGCGGCGGCTACTAAGCCCTGCAAACCCCCTCAACGGCAGAGATGCCGTTGCCAACCCGCTCTCTCGGCGTTACGTTGAGAACAGCATAAAAGGCTTCGGAACTTCGGTTTTGAAGCCTTTTTTCTTTGGGGCTGGGTAATATTTACCTGCGGGCACATTGCCGGGCCGTCACAACGTTTGCAGTTCACGTGCGCAGGGTGTTTCGTGGCCTAATGCCCCTCTATGAAGGTTCACAAGGTGCACGACGCGACCATCCTTATGTTGGGTGACAGTCCCCCACCGGGCGACTTCGATCTATGCATCTATGAGGCAGAAGACGGCGACGGATGGCAAGGCTTTGTTGCCGGGCGCGCCGGGTCAGCCAGTGCCGAATTTCGGCTTGCAAGTGCCTCGGCTACCTATGAAGCCGCACTGGCCAGCTGGATGGAGTCCAACCGGGGTCACGGCCGATGACCATCTGGAGGGCATCTGGCACGACGGTGATGAGCCTCCGGCCGCATTCCCGGGTGTCACAAGCGCTGCCGATCTTGATGGCAAAAAACTTTATGGAACAGACGGCGACAGGGCCTGGCGAAGACATCTTTCCAGGGCCTGCGTGACGCGCCGGCGTGCACTCATGCCTTTGCGCAGGATGCCGATCTCGCGGTAAAAGGTCTTTTCGCCCAGGGAGATTGCGCGCACACCCGGTGGCATGGGCAGGTAGGCCTCCACCATCGGCACCAGCGCAACTCCCAGGCCTTCGGCGACAAGGTTCATCAGACCCGTGATCTCGTCAAGCTCGATGGAGTCCTGCACCGCCAGTTTGTTCTCGCGCAGGAACCGGGTTACCAGACGCCCACCGAAAGACGTGCGCTCGTAGCGCAAAAAAGGCTGCGACTGGAGCAATGCGCGCCAGTCCCGCCCTTTGGTTTCCTTGCGCACGAGCAACTTGAAGGGTTCGTACATCAAGGTTTGCCAGGTCATTTCCGGCAGGATGCCGAACGGGGGCCGGATCATCACCGCCGCGTCGATCTCAGCGCTGTCGAGCTGGTCCATCAGCTTCATGGACACGCCGGGAGCAATGTGGACGAGCAGTTTCGGGTTTTCTTTCCTCAGCGCCGCCAGTGCTCGGGGAAGCACCGAAGACTGAACAGAGGCAATGGCGCCGATCCGCAAGGTGCTGGCAAGCTCGTCATCGGTGCCCGCATCGCCCAGCTTTGAGAACAGCAGAACAATCTCTTCGGCACGCGCGAGCACCCTGGCACCCTCTTCGTTGAGCACTGCGGAACGCCGTGTCCGGTCAAAGAGCGCCAGCCCGAGGGATTCTTCCAGCCGCTGGATCTGGCTGCTCACGGCGGACTGGGTCAGTCCAATCTGGCCGCCGGCGGCGGAAAAGCCGCCGTAACGCACCACCGCGATCAAGGTTTTCAGCTCGGTAATCACATGGGTTTTCCATTAATTCATCGAAATTATTGATTCTCAGGTTGAATATATATCGTTTTTCAAAGTGCATCAATCGACCTAAAGTGCGGCTTCCACGACTCAAAGAGGCTTTCGATGACCACGCCAAACGCAACCACTCCCGCCAAAGCGCTTCCGCCATTTCATCTGGCGTTCCCTGTCCACGACCTCGCTGTCGCACGCCGGTTTTACGGTGAATTACTGGGCTGTCCCGAAGGCCGCAGCTCCAGCGAATGGGTCGACTTCAACTTCTACGGCCACCAGATCGTGGCGCACCTGGCGCCCGACGAGTGCGGCCACCGCCAGACCAGCGCCGTTGACGGCCACAACGTCCCGGTTCGCCACTTTGGCGCGATCCTGTCCCTCGGCGAGTGGGATGTCCTGGCGGCCCGGTTGAAAGCAGCGGGCACGCAGTTCGTCATCGAACCCTACGTCCGCTTCAAGGGTGAGCCCGGTGAACAGGCCACCATGTTCTTCCTCGACCCGTCCGGAAACGCCATCGAGTTCAAAGCCTTCGCCACGCTCGACAGCCTGTTTGCCAAGTGAAGGAAGCATGATGATGAAATTGGTAGCCTGTTCGGGCATTGCCGCAGCGTTCTTCCTGGCGGGGGCTGCGGCCACCGCGCAGCCAATCGACACGCTCAAGAAGATCAAGGAGACGGCAGCCGTCACCATGGGCGTCCGTGAAGCCTCCGGCGCCATGTCCTATACGCTGGGCGCAGGCGAATACACGGGGTTTCATGTGGACATCTGCAAAAGGGTGATCGCGGATATCCAGAAGCAGCTGGGCCTGGCGAAGCTGGACGTGCGCTTTCAGTCCGTCACCGCGCAAAACCGGATCCCTCTGGTCCAAAACGGCACGGTAGACCTGGAGTGCGGGACAACGACGAACAACGCCGCACGTCAAAAGGATGTTGCCTTCGCACCGACGCTCTATATTGAAGAAGTCCGGGTCGCCACCAAAACCAGGACCGGAATCACCAGCCTGTCCCAGCTTGCCAACAGGACGGTGTCCGCCACATCTGGCGCTACAGCCGTCCAGCTTATCCGCAAGCACGAACGCGCGGCGGGCGTCGACTTCAAGGAGGTTTATGGCAAGGACAACAGCGAAGGTTTCCTGCTTCTTGAAAATGACCGGGCCGAAGCGTTCGTGGCGGACGGCCAGATCCTGGCCACCATGATTTCCCAGTCAAAACAGCCGAAAAACTATGTGGTGCTGAAAGAAGTCCTGAGCGTCGAGCCGATTGCCATCATGCTGCCCAAAGGGGATGCCTCCTTTAAACAGGCGGTGGACGCCAGCATTGCCAGAATGGCGAAAAGCGGGGAGGTGGCAAAGCTCTATGACAAATGGTTTGTCCAGCCGATACCGCCGAACAACACACAGGTAGGCATGCCCGCATCGGAGCTGACAAGGGCGGCATGGGCCAACCTGAGCGACAAGCCGCTGGAAGACTACACGAAGAAGTAGCGAGAAAGTAGCGAGGAAGAGGGGCGAGGGGAGCAGCCCGCCCTGAACGCATCGGGCCCAACATAATCGGCAGCATGAAATGCACCGGGAAGAAATGACATGACACACTTCAAGGAAGTCGCCCTCGCACACGCCAGCCGCCTGATCAATCACGGCCCAACGGTTTTGGTGACGAGCGCGCACGGCACGGCGCGCAACGTGATGGCCGCCGCCTGGTCGATGCCCGTGGAGTTCACGCCGCCTCGCATCGCCATCGTGATCGACAAGAAAACCTATACGCGTGAACTGATCACCGCCAGCGGTGGCTTCGGCATATGCCTTCCGTGCACGGCCCTGGCTGGCTTGACGCATGCAGTCGGTAGTGAGTCCGGCCGCACGGGCGACAAGTTTGCGCACTACGGCTTGAAGGCCCGCACGGGGCCGGTACTCGGCATGCCCGTGCTGGAGGAGGGCTGCGCGGCATGGCTGGAGTGCCGCCTGATCCGCGAGCTGCATACCGAAGACGCGTACGACACCTGCTTTGCGGAGGTGGTCGCTGCCGCCGCCGATGAACGTGTGTTCCAGCAGGGGCACTGGCGCTTCGGCGACGACAACCTCGATCTGCAGACGATTCACCATCTGGGAGGCGGAAATTTCGTCAGGCCGGCGGGAATGTTTCATGCCGGTGATGCGGCTGCAAAGAGGCCCTGAATCGATCACCTGCCGGGAGTTGGTTTCAACCCACAACGGCCCCAAATGCCACGGATGGTCAGGCGAAGGCCTTACTCCATTTCCAGATCGCTCGTGAACGCGAAGGCGAAGCGCGGACAGTACAAACGTACGGCCAGCGAAGCCGACAAAGTGCACGGATGATCTGGAAATGGAATTACCATTGCGGCCATGAAAACAACCTACATCTTCGGCGCCATCCTGGCTTGCAGCGTCATCGGCGCATTGGTCGGTGCCCGCTCGGTCAAGACCGGACTTCTGGTGACATCAGGGCTGCTGTCCCTTTATGGCCTGTTCCGCCTGCTGGGTTGAACGTACCGGCATTTCCTGACCGGCGCGACACGAGCCTCCCAATTCCATGGCAACCAGCCGAAACCAGGGCAACCTGATCACCCGCCTCCTGCAGCGCGGCAGGGAAGAGCGCATCGCCCAGGCGGCGGGCGGTCTCACTTTCACGATGGTGATGTCCATGGTGCCGATGCTGGCGGTGAGCTTCGCGCTGTTCGCGCGCACGCCAGCGCTGCATGCCACCGGTGACGCAATTCGCGAGCACCTGCTGCGCGGCCTGTTGCCGGAGGGCATCGCCAAGACGGTGCTCAAGCACCTGGCGCAGTTTGCGGGCAATGCCAATGGCCTCACGCTGGTGGGCTTTGCGCTGCTGCTGGTGTCGGCCCTGACGCTGCTGCTGAGCATGGAAAACACGCTGAATCGCATATGGCAGGTGAAGAAACCGCGCCCCGTGCTGCGCCGGCTGGCTTTGTACGCAGGCATGCTGCTCACGGGGCCGGTGCTCATCGGTGCCAGCCTGTGGGCCGCGTCTTATCTGGTGGCGGCTTCCAGCGGGTTGGTGGGCGCGCGGCCTGCCTGGGTGCCGCATGCCATTAACCTGGGGCCCGCCATTCTGAGCGCCATCGGCTTCACCTGCCTGTTCCGCTTCGTGCCGAACACCGTCGTGCGGTGGAGTCATGCGATCGCGGGTGGCCTGCTTGCCGGTATTGCCTTTGAGCTGGGCAAGTACGGCTTCGCGATTTACCTGGCCAACGTGCCAACCTACCGCACGATCTACGGGGCCTTCGCGCCGCTGCTGGCTTTTCTGGTGTGGGTGTATTACTCGTGGCTGGTCACGCTGGCCGCGGCGCTGGTCAGCGCCAGCCTGCCGCGCGCCGGGGCGCAGCCGGCGCGCCGGTTGTCACGCGCATAACCATGTCAGCATGGATTCACTGATTGCCGCCTCCGCCCGCGCACTGGCCGCCGGCGATGCGCTCGGTGCCCTCAAGCGCGTTGCCCTGCGCGACGATCCCCCGGCGCTGGCCCTGCGCGGCATCGCCATGGCCCAGCTGGGTGAGCACCCGCGCGCCCGCGAGCTCCTGAAACGCGCCGCGCGCGGCTTTGGCGCCCATGAAGAACTTGCGCGTGCGCGCTGCGTGGTGGCAGAAGCCGAGGTGGCCATGGCCATGCGCGACTTCGCCGGCTCGCCACGCGCACTGGCGGCAGCGGCAGCCACGCTGGAGGCACATGCCGACACAGCCAATGCGCTGCAGGCCTGGCTCATCACCGCACGGCGGCTGTTGCTGCTGGGCCGGCTTGATGAGGCCGCAGCGGCGCTGACGAAGCTGGATGCACGCGGCTTGCCGCCTTCGCTGCGGGCCGTGGCGGAACTGACTGCTGCCGAACTAGCGCTGCGCTCGCTGCGCGTCGGCGACGCGCGGATGGCGCTGGCGCGTGCGCACGCAGCGGCCGAACGTGCGCAGGTGCCGGCGCTCATGGCCGAAGTCACCGAAGCGCGCGCTGCGCTTGACAGGCCCGCCGCCCGGCGCCTCACGGCTAGCGGAGAGCAGGCGCTGCGCCTTGACGAGGTTTCAGCACTCCTGGCTTCGGCCGCATTGGTGGTCGACGCCTGCCGCCGCGGGCTGGGCGCGGTAGACCAGTGGCGGCCGCTGGCGCGCCGGCCGGTGTTGTTCTCGCTGGCACGTTCGCTTGCCGAAGCATGGCCTGGTGATGTGAGCCGCGAAGCGCTGATCGAATCCGCCTTTCGCACCAGGCGCCCCGACGAGACGCACAGGGCGCGCCTGAGGGTCGAAATTGGCCGCCTGCGAGCGCTGGTCAAAACACTCGCAAGCATCGAAGCCACTGAGCGGGGCTTTATCCTGAAGCCGCTGGCCGGGCGCGATGTGGCTGTGCTGGCACCGCCCATTGATGGCGAGCAGGCCTCGCTGGTGGCGCTGCTCTCGGACGGCGCGGCCTGGTCCACTTCGGCACTCGCGCTGGCCTTGGGGGCAAGCCAGCGCACCGTGCAGCGGGCGCTGGCCGATCTGGAAGCCGGTGGGCGGGTGCGCTCCATGGGCCGGGCACGGGCTCAGCGCTGGCTGGCGCCGCCGCTGGCGGGATTCACGACGATCTTGTTACTCCCCGCTTCGCTGCCGATTGGATAGAGTTGACTCCATGGCGCCGACGGACGGTGCATTAAGGAGCAACGATGAGCAGCAAGACACTCAAAAGCAAAGCCGAGCCCAAGGCGCGCCCCGCCGAGATCGTGCGCGAATACAGCTTCCCCGGCGTCAACGACGTCGCCGGTGTCACGCATGATGGCCAGCGCGTCTGGGCCGCCACCGGCGCAAAAATCGTTGCCTTCGACCCCGCCAGTGGCGAACAAACGCGCACGCTGGAATGCGCCGGTGACGCCGGTACCGCCTTCGACGGCAAACACCTCTACCAGATCGCCGAGACGCGCATCGACAAGATCGACCCGGCCACGGGCAAAGTGGTGGCCACCATCCCGGCGCCCGGCAGTGGCAGCGACTCGGGCCTGACCTGGGCCGAAGGCAGCCTGTGGGTGGGCCAGTACCGCGACCGCAAGATCCACCAGGTTGACCCGAAGACTGGCGCCATCCAGCGCACGATTGAATCGAACCGCTTCGTCACTGGCGTGACGTGGGTGGACGGCGAACTCTGGCACGGCACCTGGGAGGGCGATGACAGCGAGATCCGCCGCATCGACCCGAAGAGCGGCGCCGTGCTCGAGCGGCTGGAAATGCCGAAAGGCACCGGCGTCAGCGGACTGGAATCCGACGGCGCAGACCTCTTCTATGCGGGCGGCGGCAAGAGCGGAAAAGTCCGAGCCGTTCGGCGGCCTAAAGCAGAAAAAGCGGCAAGGGCCGCATAGAACACAGCGCAAGGTGTAGCCCCCTTGCGCTGACAACCCCATTCGGTCACCAGGACCGATAACGAGCGCACCTGTTACCAGCACGGGTCGGGCAGCGCATTGACCCACGCAACGCAAACCCAAGTAAACGGCTCACCGAGCCAAGGAGAAAACCATGAAGCTTTACTACAGCCCGTCCGCCTGTTCTTTGTCGCCGCACATCGTGGCCAATGAGTTGGGCCTTGCCATCGAACTCGTGAAGGTCGACGTGGTCGCCAAGCGCACCGAGCACGGCGAAGACTTTCTCGCCATCAACCCCAAAGGCCTGGTGCCCGTGCTCCGGCTGGACGACGGCACCCTGCTGACGGAAGGCCCCGCCGTTGTGCAATACCTTGCCGACCTGAAGCCTGACGCGCAGCTGGCACCCGCCAGCGGCAGCATGGCGCGCTATCGCCTGCAGGAGATGCTGGGGTACATCAATTCAGAGCTGCACCAAGGCTACATGCCGCTGTTCAACCCGGCCTGCAGCGATGAGGTTCGCAGCGCACGCATGGCCCACCTGCACAAACACTATCGCCTGCTGGAAGCCGCGCTTGGCCGCACGACGTTCCTGCTGGGTGACCGTTTCACAGTGACCGATGCCTATTTGTTTGTGGTCACGCGCTGGGCGGAGTTCGTCAAGCTGGACCTGTCGGCCTTCCCGAACCTGCTGGCGTTTCAGGCACGCATCGCGGCCCGGCCCGCCGTGCAGACGGCGATGCGCCGTGAACAACCGGCCGTTGCCTGATCCCAGACCGCCTGCCGCTTATCCACTGAATCACCCGCCCGTTTAACCCAGGAGAACACCATGAATACCACCATGACCGAAACATCCGCCATGAAGCACTCCGTTGTGTCCAGAGACAAATGGCTGGCCGAGCGCAAGACGCTGCTGGCCCAGGAGAAAGAACTGACACGCCTGCGCGACCGGATAGCCGGCGAGCGCCGTGCGCTCCCGTGGGTCCGCGTCGAAAAAAACTACGTCTTCGACACGCCCGAAGGCAAACGCTCGCTTGCCGACCTGTTCGGAGGGCGCCGCCAGCTGATGGTGCAGCACTTCATGTTCGGCCCGGGCTGGGAGCAGGGCTGCCCGAGCTGCTCTTACATGGCCGACCACACCGCTGGTATGCAGATCCACCTGGAGCACCGCGACGTGAGTTTTGTGGCCGTCTCGCGCGCCACGCTGCCCGAGATCGAGCGTTTTCGCCGCCGCATGGGCTGGAACTTCAAATGGGTTTCTTCGAACAGCAGCGACTTCAACTACGACTTCCACGTGAGCTTCAAGCCCGAGGAAAGGGTCAACGGCACCGTCAACTACAACTACGGCATGACCGAATTCCCGGCGGAGGAAGCGCCCGGCATCAGCCTGTTCTACAAGGATGACGCAGGCGAAGTTTTCCACACCTATTCGACCTACGGGCGCGGTGTGGAGGTAATGATGGGCACCTACAACATGCTGGACCTCACGCCCAAGGGGCGAAGCGAGCATGACGGGTTTTACAAGATGGACTGGGTGCGCCACCACGACCGCTACGAAGCTGCGTCCGCATTCACGCCCGCGCCCGAAGCCGATCCGTGCTGCAGCACCAGGGCCTGAGCAGTCCGCGACCGGTGCGCACATCATGTCAAGCTTTTGGCCGTGGCTTGTGGTGGCAGGTGTCGGCGCCCTTCATGGGCTGAACCCCGCCACCGGCTGGGCGCTCGCCGCCGCGTGGGGCGTGCGCGCACGCGACAGGTCACAGGCGCTGCGGGCGCTGCTGCCTATTGCAGCCGGGCACACCGCATCGATCGCGCTGGTGGCTGGCGCGGTGGCAGGGGGCCTGGCGCTGGATCGCTTCACCCTGCAGGTCCTGGCAGGCGGCCTGCTGGTTGCTTTCGCCGTGGTTCACCTGTCGGGCCGCGCACCCAGGGCGGCGCGCGCGCCGGCGGGGCACGCCGGGCTGGCGCTCTGGTCTTTCATGATGTCCACCGCGCACGGCGCCGGCTTGATGCTGGTGCCGGCCCTGATCCCGTTGTGTGCAGGGGAGGCGCGGGCAGCGGAGCTGGCAGGGTCAGGACCGCTGGCGCTGGCGCTCGCGGCGGTAGGCGTTCATACCGCGGCGATGCTCGTTGTCACCGGCTTGGTCGCCGCCGGGGTTTGCCGTGGTTGGGATGCCGGTGCCCGTGTGATCAATGCTCGCAAGCGGGTACGGCCTCCGGCGCAGGGCTGATGGTGATGTGGCTGCGCGAAGCGCTGGCCAGGCTCCACAGGCTGCCATGGCCGAGGCAATTGCTGCTTCCACTGTCTGGGTGTCGTTTGATTTTTGCTATCTTTTCTATAGCTGCTCGCGCAGATTCCTATTGGTCTTGAACGCGATTTGATCCCCAAAACAGGCAAAAAAACGGCAGTTTTTGAGCGTTTCGATGTTTTTCCCTCTGCCCAAGCGTCTTTTTGGGTGCCTTGAGAGCCCGTTTTTAAGGGTAATTTAGCTCGTTGAGGCAATGTGAATGGGCGCGAGCAGCTATTAAAACAATAGCGATTTCGCCGCGCCGCGTGCAGCCATTGCGCCCGCTGGCAGCTGGAACACACCCGGCAGGGCTATTTCCTGGCCGCGTTCCGCTTGCGGGTGGCGGCGGCTTTTTTGGCAGAGGCTGACCGCTCTTCCGCACTGCGGGAAGCTGCGGCTGCGCCGCCAAGGCGCCCGCCTTTGCGGGAAGGTGCATGGTTTTCCGCCTTGCCGCGGCCTGAGCCCGACTTTTTGCCGCCGCCAGTTTCCTTGTTGACGGTGGCCCAGGCCCGGCGCTCGGCTTCTTCCTTGCCGACGCCGCGGTCTTCGTAGCCTTCTTCAATGTGTTCAGCCTTGCGCTTTTGCTTGTCGCTGTAGGCAGATTTGTCGCCTCTGGGCATGTCGGTTCTCCTTGGCTGGGTTTTCTTCGCCGTGATCGCTGTGATCGCGAGAGCTTGAAAATACTGCACCGGGGCAGGGCACTTCGCGCGCGACATTCCCGAAAAAAGGTCGGTGATCTCCTACGCGGCGCGGCGCTTCGCTGCCAGTCTCAATCTTCCGCTGAAGGCGCGGCGTTCAGTTCATCCATCAGCCACTGCGCAAACTGCTGCGTCTCCGGGGCGGCATTGGGCGCAAGGCCAAAATAGTGGCGACCCAGCGCCATCCGCAATTCCGGCAAGGGGCTCATCAACCGCCCCGCCGCCATGTCATGGGTAATTTGCGATACCGGCGCCAAGGCAAAACCCAACCCGTCGACGGCGGCCTGAAGCACAAAGTGCAAATGGTCAAATTGCAGGCAACTGGCTGGATTCAACTCTGGTGCGTTCACCTGCTTTTTCCAGTTCTCCCAATCATGGTTGCGCGATTTGGACAGCAGCAAGACATGGGACGCCAGAGAGTGCGGGCCGGTGACGGGGCGGCTGGCAAACAGTGCAGGCGACCCAACAACAAGAACTTCGTCTTCCAGAAATGGATGAATCTGCATCGCCGGCGGCCACCCCTTGGTGCTCCGCCGGATGGCCAGATCGAACTCATCCACCGCTTTGTCCGGCGGCAAGGTGCTGGTCATCACCTGCGGTTCGATGTCCGGGTGCTTCGCCACGAACGCTGACAACCTGGGAATCAGCCAGCGCACCGCGAACGTGGGCCGGACGTTGATCTTGACGGCGCGCAATGGCGTTCCACCCCTGAGTGATTCGGCGGCTGCGCCAATCTGCTCGAGTGCGGGGCCTACCTGCGTATGGAACTGATGGCCGGCTGCCGTCAGAAGAACTTGCCGGGTTTTTCGCTCGAACAGGTCGACGCCCAGATAGGTTTCCAGCGCCTTGATCTGGCGGCTGATGGCGCCGTGCGTCACATGCAATTCCAGGGCAGCCCGGCTGAAACTCTGATGGCGCGCCGCCGCCGCGAAAGCGCGGACCGCGTTCAACGGAGGCAGGCGAGGCAACATGTGTGCAATTTTCTCACACGTGCCGCGCACTAATATCGTTTGTCGGGAGAGACGGCCCTGCGCACCATACAAGCCATGCAACAGATCACGGCTTCTACTTCCGACCGCAACTCGCGCCATGCCGCCATGGTGCTCGGGCTGTCACTTCCGGGGGACACGGTGCTCTACCTGCTCCTGCCGATGTTCGCTCCTGCGTTTGGCGTCACCTTGCCCGAAGCGGGCATTCTCCTGGCCGCTAACCGCCTGGTGCGCATTGCGGGCTACGCAGCGGTAGCAAGGTTTTATGCCCGTAACGGTGAACGGCTCACCTGCTCACTGGCGGCGCTTGCGGCCGCGGTGTGCGCGCTGGGCTACGCGATGCTGACCGGGTTCGTCGCCCTGTTGTTCTTGCGGCTCTTGTGGGGCCTGGCCTTCGCAGCCCTGAACCTGGCCACCCAGGCATTGGCCACCGCCGAACCGGCGGGCGCTGCGCGTCGGGCAGGGCGGTCCCGCGCATTCACGGCACTTGGGCCCATGCTTGCTTTGCCATTGGGCGGCGTGTGTGCGCTTTGGTTCGGCCCTAAAGTTATTTTTTTCCTGTTCGCGGCTGTCGCGTTGAGTGCCTTGCTGGTCGCGCGGCAGTTGCCAACCGCCGCGCATGCCGAGCCGGCACCACGAAAAACAGGAATCAGGCTTCCGGGCGGGCTGGACATCTTTTCCTTCACGGAAGGCCTGGTGCTGGACGGCCTCTTCATCATCGGCCTGTCTTATCTGGGCCGTGACCTGCTGCCCGGCAACCCGGTCATCGTGGCCGGGCTTCTGCTGTCGGTCCGCTACCTGGCGGAAATTGTCTTGAGTTCTGCCGGCGGACACATGGCAGAAAAGCATGGCGTCGAAGTTCTCCTGGTGACCTTTTCCGTGCTCACTTCCGTTGCCCTCCTGGGCTTTGGTTTCGGCTGGCTGTGGACTTGCGCACTTGCCATCGTGGTTTTGCGTGCCTTGCTGTTGCCGCTGCTGCCGCCGCTGGTCGCATTGCGCACGCCGGGGCCCGGACGCATACAGGCCCTCGCCACACGCTCGGTCTGGCGCGACATGGGCGCCGGCGCAGGCCCGGTGCTGGCCGGCCTGTTGTTGCCCATCGTGCCCTCCGCATGGATTTACGGTATTGCTGCCCTTCTTCTTTCGGCCACCGCCATGGCCTGCCTGAGGCCGCGCAGCAACTGAGTGCGCATCCGATACCGCTTTTTTGCATTCCCTCTTTTTTTGGAGATTTTTACTT
Source organism: Polaromonas sp. P1_E11 (assembly GCF_056405995.1). Taxonomy (NCBI): domain Bacteria; kingdom Pseudomonadati; phylum Pseudomonadota; class Betaproteobacteria; order Burkholderiales; family Comamonadaceae; genus Polaromonas; species Polaromonas sp. P1_E11. The sequence continues at coordinate 270,561 of NZ_JBFUBA010000001.1, read as the reverse complement.
GGACATTCATCACACGCTCATCAATTGCGCCGGGGGAACTGTTGCGTTACCAGTCAGCCCGATGAACCATCGAAGCGATGGCGGACATTTGCTGGTCAATCCGCCCCGGCCGGTGTGGGAAAGAAGTGAGTTGACGCCCGATGAACTGGCGCTATGGGCCTGCCTGGTCGCAGCCACCGCAAGAGCCATGCTGGAAACACTGCCCCAACTCGCCGGAGGGTGCCTGAATTACTGGGAGGCAGGCAACAACGCGCTCAACGAGCTGGCGCATCCCCCCGGGCCGAAAACCCCTCAACTTCACCGGAAAATGCATCTGCATATTTTTGGAAGAAGCCCAACAGCGAGTCACCCCGATTGGCAATGGGGCGAACCTCCGCAGTTTCCAAAATTTGCTTCATCCAAAGCCTGGGCGGCCCAGTTCAGTCGCCTGGAGGCGGACGAATGCGAAGCCATAACCAAGAGGCTCGAAGTGCTGTTGGCAACCAGGTACGCGGTGGGCTCCTAAACGCGCTGCGCAGGCGGCCGACGCGTGCCCTCCACACGGCGCGAATTTCTTCGGGTGTCACACAACTGCCATTGAACTGACACGAACGCGTCACCCCGGGCTCCCAGAATCACGCCATGACCAGCATGACGGAGCACTCGATGGGAGCGATTCCACAACAGGCCAGCCTGGCTAATGACGGGCAGGGGCACGGCCCCGGCCGCACCCTGAGCAGCGGCATCCAGGATTTCAACAAGCAGTGCCTGCGCATCCTGCGCTGCACCGCGCAAGCCTTGGCGAACAGCCCGGGCGGCTTGCGCTTCAAGGCGGGCACCCGGCCCTGGCTTGAGGGTCTTTCGAATGCGCGGCCGATGCTGGCCGCCGGTTTGGGGCGACGCGACAAGGTGGTTTCGCTGACCGCCGGTGATTGAGAGTCAAAGCCCCTTTTTTGGGGCTTTTTTACAGCGCGATTTGAAGTTTCTGAATTGCCGAGTTGATGAGTTGCCGAAGTTGTTGAGACACCAGGAAACAAGGAGTTAGCCATGAAAGAACTGCCCAATCCCACCTTTGCATTGTCGCCAGTCGCAATGCCACGGGGGTCACTTCATCAAAGCGGTCATGCTGTCATTCCCGCCGCTGTTCAAAGGCCTGCCGTGGGGAAAATCACGGTCAGCTGGGCCCGGCACCAGGACGAGGTCCGGCAGGCACAGCGCCTGAGGTATCAGGTTTTTGCACTCGAAATGGGTGCCAACCTTTCCAAAGTGCTCCCCGGCCACGACGTCGACCTGTTTGACGACTACTGCGAACACCTGCTGGTGCGCGATGCCGACAGCCAGGAAGTCATAGGTACCTACCGCGTGCTGACGCCGACCCAGGCAAAGCGCGTGGGCAGCACCTACAGCGACACGGAATTTGACCTGACCCGCCTGCGCTCCCTGCGCGAGCGCATGGTCGAGCTGGGCCGCAGCTGCGTGCATGCCGACCACCGCCACGGCGGCGTCATCCTGGCGCTGTGGGGTGCACTGGCTGAATTCATGGCGCGCAACCAGCTGGACACGATGATCGGCTGCGCCAGCATCCCGATGCAGCACAACGGTGTTTCGAGTGGCCACGCCGCCGCCAGCATCTGGCGCCAGGTGCGCGAAACGCATTTGGCACCCATTGAATACCGCGTCACACCGCGCCTGGCGCTGCCGGTGGAAAAGCTGGACGACACGCTGGACGTGGAGCCGCCCGCGCTGATCAAGGGCTATTTGCGCCTGGGTGCCAAGGTGCTGGGCGCACCGGCCTGGGACCCGGACTTCAACTCGGCCGACCTGCCCATGATGATGCGCATCGCCGACCTGCCGCCGCGCTACCTCAAGCATTTTTCCGGCAAGCCCGCGTCGGGCAGCCCTTCGGAGGCCTGATGCGCAGCATGTTTGACGCCATGGGCGCGCTGGCTTCGTCTGGGAATGGCTTCAGCGGGTACAGCGACGACCATGATGACGACGACTCGCTGCGCAAGCGCTATCGCACCATCTTCATTTCCGACATCCACCTGGGTACCCCCGGCTGCCAGGCGGTCGCGCTGCTGGATTTTTTGAAGGCCCACCCGAGTGACAACCTGTACCTCGTGGGCGACATCGTGGACGGCTGGCAGCTGCGCCGCCGCTGGTACTGGCCGCAGTCGCACAACGACGTGGTGCAAAAACTGCTGCGCCGCGCCCGCAAAGGCTGCCGCGTGGTCTATGTGCCGGGCAACCATGATGAGTTTGCGCGTGAATTTATTGGCAACCAGTTCGGCGGTATCGAGGTGATTGATGAAGCCGTGCACACCACCGCCGACGGCCGGCAACTGTGGATCATCCACGGCGACTACTTCGACGCGGTGGTGCAGTGCGCCAAATGGCTGGCCTACGTAGGCGACAACCTCTATGAATTCACACTCAAACTCAACCGCCATCTCAACAGCCTGCGCGCCCGCATGGGGCTGCCGTACTGGTCGCTCTCTAGCTACCTGAAGCAAAAGGTCAAGAGCGCGCTCAATTACGTCACCGACTTTGAAGAGGCCGTGGCCAATGAAGCCCGCCGCCGCGGCCACCAGGGCGTGGTCTGCGGGCACATCCACCGCGCCGAGATGCGTGACATCAACGGCGTGCTGTACTGCAACGACGGCGACTGGGTGGAAAGCCGCACCGCGCTGGTGGAAAACTTCGACGGCACGCTGGAGCTGGTGCACTGGGCGCCCGCACATGAAACTCAGGGCCGCGGGCATGTAGCTTCCACGGTGACCGCATGAGAGTCGCTCTTGTAACGGATGCCTGGCTGCCGCAGGTCAACGGCGTGGTCACCACTCTGGTAGAGCTGGTGCGGGAGCTTCAGGAGCTTGGGCATCAGGTGGAAGTGATCCAGCCTGGCCTTTTCAAGACGCGGCCGTGCCCGGGTTATGCCGGCATTGACCTGGCGGTGCGCCCCAAGCGCGGCCTGACCGAAAAGCTCGACGCCTTTGCGCCTGAGGCCATCCATATTGCCACCGAAGGCCCGCTGGGCTGGGCTGCGCGCAGCTATTGCCTCAAGCGCGGCCTGAAGTTCACCACCGCGTTTCACACCAAGTTCCCCGAGATCCTTCATGCGGCATTGAAGATTCCGCTGTCATGGGGTTATGCGCTGTTCCGCCATTTCCACAGGCCCTCGTCGGGCGTAATGGTGCCTACCCACGGTGTGTTGCGCATGCTGGAGCAGCGGGGTTTTCAGAACCTGCGCAGCTGGACGCACGGCGTGGACACGGAGCTTTTCGGCTTTGAGCCGCAAGCGCGGCTGTACCCGCCCATGGGGACGGTGGTGCGGCCGGTGTCGTTGTTTGTGGGCCGGGTGTCGTATGAAAAAAATATCGAGGCTTTCCTCAAGCTCGACATTCCGGGGACCAAGGTGGTTTGCGGGGTAGGGCCCCTGGAGGCGACGCTCAAGGAGCGTTATCCGCAGGTCCGCTGGATGGGTGTTCTGCCCCGGGATGAGCTGGCCAAGGTCTATGCCGCCGCCGATGTGTTTGCCTTTCCCAGCCGGTCGGAAACTTTTGGCCTGGTGATGCTCGAAGCCATGGCGGCCGGCACACCGGTGGCGGCTTACCCGGTCGATGGCCCGCTGGAGGTGCTTGGAAAGCCCGACGGAAGCTGTCACGGCGGTGTCATGCATGAAGATTTGCAACAGGCTTGTTACAGCGCTTTGGCTGTGCCGCGCCATGAAGCCCGTTTGCGCGCGCTGGACTTCAGCTGGGCCCATGCGGCGCAGCTTTTCGAGTCATTCCTCGTAACCGCCGGGCACAACAACGCCATGAGCAGTACTTGCCAGCCTTTTCAGGCGGGTGCACCATCAGTCAAAAGTACTGTCACGCCATTGTCATGAAACACGTCAACACTGTGACTTGTTGTTAATGACAAAGACCACTCTTGTTGATGCCCACTTCACCCGCCTCGGTGGCCGCCGCCGCGCCAACCGTCCAGTTCCTGGACCGCGATCACAGCATTCTTGCCTTCAATGAGCGGGTGCTGGACTGGGCCAGGCGCCCGGACGTGCCGCTGCTGGAACGGCTGAGGTTTCTATGCATTGTCTCGTCCAACCTGGACGAGTTCTTTGAAGTCCGGACCGCGCCCCACCTGACAGCGGCGCAGGCCAATGAACAAAAAGCACTGTATTCGGTGCAGTCTTTCGCGGCACTTTCAGCGGCAGCCCACGACATGGTGGCGCGCCAGTATTCGCTTTACAACGACGACCTGCTGCCGGCCTTTGAGCGGCAGGGCATACGCATCGTCTCGCACGGCGAACGCAACACGGCCCAGCGGCGCTGGGTGAAAGAATATTTCGAAAGGGAAGTGCGGCCGTTGCTGATTCCAGTCGGGCTGGACCCTTCGCACCCGTTCCCCCAGGTGGCCAACAAGTCGCTCAACTTCATTGTGCGGCTGGGCGGGCACGACGCTTTCGGGCGCGACAACGACATTGCCATCGTCAAGGTGCCGCGCGTGTTGCCGCGGCTGATTCATATGCCCTCGCATGGCAAAGACAAGAGCCGGCTGTTCGTGTCGCTTTCCAGTGTGATCCGGGCACATCTGGCTGAGTTGTTTGCCGGCCGCGAAGTGGGGCAGTTTTCGCAATTCCGTGTGACCCGCCACTCCGACCTGGCCGTGGACGAAGACGATGTGAAAAACCTGCGCACCGCTTTGCGCCAGGGTCTGGAGCAGCGCCACTATGGGCAGGCTGTTCGGCTGGAGGTTTCTGCGGGCTGTTCCGAATACCTGGCCAACTTCCTGCTCAGGCAATTCAACCTGCCGACGCCGTCCCTGTACCGGGTGCACGGCCCCGTCAACCTGGTGCGGTTGACGCAGCTGGTGGACCTGGTCAATGACCCCAAACTGCTCTTCCCCGGCTACAGCGCGTGTTACCCCACCCAGTTGCAGCCCGGCCAGTCGTTCTTTGAGCGGCTCAAGGAAGGCGACGTTTCCATTCACCAGCCTTTTGAAAGTTTTGACGGCGTGCTCGCCTTCCTGCGCGAAGCGGTTAACGACCCGCAGGTGCTGGCGATCAAGCAGACCATTTACCGCACCGGCACTGATTCGGAGCTGATGGTGCTGCTGCGCGAAGCCGTGCGCCGCGGCAAGGAAGTGACGGTGGTGGTGGAGCTGAAGGCGCGTTTCGATGAAGAAGCCAACATCAACTGGGCGGAAATGCTGGAGTCGATAGGCGCGCAGGTGGTGTACGGCGTGGTGGGCCTCAAAACCCACGCCAAGATGCTGCTGGTGACGCGGCGCGAAGGCAAACACCTGGTGCGCTATGCCCATCTTTCTACCGGCAATTACAACCCCCGAACGGCCCGCCTTTACACTGACCTGAGCTACCTGACGGCTGACCCGTTGATGACGGCCGACATCGACAACGTGTTCGTGCACCTGGCCAGCCAGAGCCGCCTGCCCAAGCTGCACCATTTGCTGCTGGCGCCGTTCCAGCTGCACCGCAAGCTGATCGAGAAAATCGATTCACTGGGCGAGGCCGCCCTGCAAGGCAAAGACACGCGCATCGTGGCCAAGATGAATGCGCTGACCGACGAAGACCTGATGCTGGCGCTGGTGAGGGCTGGGCAGCGCGGCGTAAAAATCGACCTGATTGTGCGTGGCGCCTGCATGCTGCCGGCGCAGGTGCCCGGCGTGACGGACAACATCCGCGTGCGCTCCATCATCGGCCGCTTCCTCGAGCATTCACGGGTGTTTTACTTCCGCTGTGCGGAAGAGGAGACCTTGTTGCTTTCCAGCGCCGACTGGATGAACCGCAACATGCTGCGCCGGGTGGAGCTGGCCTGGCCTGTGACCGACCCCGTGCTGCGCCAGCGCATCATCGACGAGTGCCTGGTGGCCTACCTGCATGACGGGCGCGACGCCTGGGATTTGCAGCCGGACGGCACCTACCTGCGCGTGAACCCCCAGGGCGATGCCCCGCGCCACGGTGCGCAGGTTGCCTTGATGGCGCGCTATTCGGCCCCCCATCACCAGGACAAATAACATGGACCTCATCCTGTGGCGTCATGCAGAGGCAGAAGACTGGCCTGAGGGTGACCCGCAGGGCGGCAGCGATCTTGAGCGTTCGTTGACGTCAAGGGGCGAGAAGCAGGCGGCCCGCATGGCCAACTGGCTGGACCGCCAGCTGCCCGAAGGCGCGCGCATTTTCGTCAGCCCGGCACGGCGCTGCGAACAGACCGCGCTGGCGTTGGGACGCAAATACAAAATCCGCAGTGAGCTGGCGCCCGACGCCACGGTTGAACAGCTGCTGGAACTGGTGCAATGGCCGTCGGCCAGGTCGCCGATTCTGGTGGTGGGCCACCAGCCCAACCTGGGGCAGGCCATCGCGCAGCTGCTCGGCTTGCAGGAAAGCGAATGCCCGGTCAAGAAGGGTGCACTCTGGTGGCTTCGCAGCCGCGACCGCGACGGCCTTAACCAGACTGTTGTGGTGACCGTGCAGTCGCCTGAAGTTCTCTGAAACAGCAGCACACTCAAAGCCTGCCCGCGGACAAAAAAACGGACCCAATACAGGTAAGTTTTCTCGGTGCCAAGGCTATAGTGCAAATACCGAACCCGCTCCCGGGCTTGGTCAAGCGGGCAGACTGCAGTGGAGGATTGCGGGGTTTCACAGAATTTTTATAACTGTGTGAATTTGTAGTATTCCGCCTTGAAGCCTAGTATGCAAGCGGGCTACAGGAGTTTTTAATGTCCGGATTAGATTGCAAGCGCCAGGTTATACCGCAGGTTTTGCGGCATACATTACGTTAGGCGTCACGGGTCAGCCCATGGAAGTTCTGCAGCACAAGCTCTTGCCCTTTGGCACCTTCTTTGCCCTGGGCATCGTCGTGTGGGCAGCTTGGTCTATTCGGCGGCCTGCAACTAGGTCGCTAGTAGCCTGGGTCGTCGCCATCGGAGTGGTTGGCGCCGTAGTCACTGTGGCTACGCTGTTGTCCATGTATCGCCTGCCTTGGATGTTCGCGTGTCTCGATTGCTTTGCGTCCAAGCCTTGGTATTCATATGCGCTCACCTCGCTCCAAGGCTTTGGCCTTTTCTCCGCGGTGGCGTTGGCCGCGTGCCGCCTCTACACTCGCCATCATGCGAGTGACGCCTAACCCTTCCTTCAAGCGGACCTGCCTTCGGCAGGCCGCTTAAGTCAAACGTTAAGTAGCATAGAGGCACCCGCTCATGGTTCGTATAGGGCTCATTTCCGACACTCACGGTCTCCTCCGAACGGAGGCAAAGGTGTTCCTACAAGGCAGTGACCTCATCATCCACGCCGGGGACATCTGTGACGAGAGCGTTCTTGAGGAACTGAACAAGATCGCGCCGGTCACGGCCGTCAGAGGAAACAACGATAAGGGCTCATGGGCGGAGAGCCTCAACGAAACCGAGTTTCTGCAGATCGGCGAGTTCTTCCTCTACGTCATCCATGACCTCTCTCAGCTTGATCTCGAGCCTGAGGCCGCAGGTGTTCGTGCGGTCGTATCAGGGCATTCCCACAAACCTCTGGTTGAAGAGCGAGGCGGTGTGCTGTTCGTGAATCCCGGCAGTGCTGGTCCTCGCCGATTCACCTTACCAATCGCCGTCGGTGAGATCATCATTGATGGCACGTCGCTCTCGGCCAAGACGGTCGAACTTGTGCTCCAGAATGCCACCTAACCTTCCTTCAAGCGGACCCGCCTTCGGCGGTCCGCTTAAGTCAAACGTTAGGTGCCGGAAGGCGGACTCATGCTGCTGCTCAAGTCGCTCGTAGCCTGGGTGCTCATCCTGTGCCTGGCAGTGGCAAATGGCGCTTTGCGAGAGGCGGTTCTCATTCCTTCTCTTGGCAGGGCCGGCGGCTTGGTTCTGAGCGGTGTATTGCTTTGCGTGTGCGTGTGCGTGGCGCTGGTCGCCTATGGCCTTGTTCGCATTGAGCAAGGAATCTTGGTCAAGCAAAGTGCGTTTGTAGGCGTTCTTTGGTTGTGCCTGACACTGGCCTTCGAGTTCGGCTTCGGGCGTTACATCCAGCACAAGCCTTGGCCTGAGTTGCTCGCCGCGTATACGTTCAAAGGCGGTAACCTCTGGTCCATCGTCCTTCTCGTCACTCTTCTGGCGCCATACTGGGCAACGCTCGCTCACGCAAGGTCGAGGCATGCAAAGAGCGGTGCTTAACCCCTCCGTCGAGCGGACGTCTTCCGGCAAGCTTCGCTTGCCTCCAGCCGCCGCTCATATCAAACGTTAGACCTCAGAACCCAACTACTGGCTCGAACACATGTCAACCCAACAGCACCGCGTAACGCCTGTATCGCTTCCTCCAGAGTCGGCAGTTACCAGAGCCTACGCATCGACGAATCTCGCAGATGCCTACTCGATCGAGCTTCCACCCGGAGCGTCAACCGATCCCGAACTGTTGGCGAGGTTCATCTTCTCCCATCAGGCACCGTGGGTTGGCACCCTCATGGCGGTCCGGGATGCGGTCGTCGGTAGGGTCGGCCTCAAAACTGCCAAGGAACTCACCTCACTTGGCGCGCAGAGCAAGACAGGCCGTCTTGGCATCTTCAAGATCTACGACACAAGCCCGACCGAAGTTGTCTTTGGAGAAGACGACAAGCACTTGGACTTCAGGCTTTCTGTCCTCTGCTCCAGTCAGCCGTTGCCGGGAGGAAAACGCCGCCTGACTTTATCAACCGTGGTCCATTGCCACAACCGCTTGGGTCGTCTCTATATTCTTGTCATCGCCCCGTTTCATCGCTTGGTCGTTCAATCCAGTCTTGGTCGCGCTGCTCGAATCGGCTGGCCGCCGGCAGCGGAGGCGTAAACCAGATTCCCGGTCGCCACGTGTAGCTCGCTGAGGGCTAACCCCTTCATCGAGGGGACGTCCGCAAGCAAGCTTCGTATGCTTGCGGCCACAGCTCGTGTCAAACGTTAGTTGGTATGAAAGCTCGGAGCTCCGCCGTTGCCTTTGCTTGGCTTAAGAGCCGAGCGTAGGCCGGCCGGTCTTGATGGCGGGGACCTGCTCAAGCGCCGTCAGGAAGGCGGCGTCGGAAAGGCTGGCCAATAGCTTGATGCCCGCGCGCAGCAATTCGCTTTTCTTGGCGGGGCGGGTGAGCTTGGCGGCGCGCTGCTTCAGGTCGTCCAGCACCACGTATTCGGCTTTCGGGATGGTGAAGCTGTCGCGTACCAATTTTGGTTTTTTGGTTTTTTCCGGCTTAGCGGTTTTGGCGGGCTTGGCGCTTGCTTGCGGTTTGGCCGCAGGCTTTTTGGCGCCGGCCTTTTTCACGATGGCTTTCTTGACCGTGCCTTTGCCGGCCGGGGCCTTGGCCGGGGACGTCTTTTTCGGGGCGGGCTTGGCGGCGGTTTTCACGGGTGCCTTGGGCGTCGCGGCCGGTTTAGGTGCCGGTGCGGCGGGTTTTGCAGTTGCTTTTTTGCGGGTTGCCATGGATTGATCCTTTTAGGTGAGCGGTCGAATAAACCGTATATATAGTTTATACGGTTTGTTCAAAAACCGTCAAGGCCTGGTCCGGCGAGGCGGAAGGAGGGTGCTCAGGGGCCGGGAACAACCAGTGTCCACGGCGTTTTTTGCCACGCCAGAACTTCTTCCTGCAGCAGATGGGCTGACTGCGGAAACGACTGTGCCCAGCCGGCGCGACAGTTCAGTACAAAAATCTTTCCGGGCTCGGCGCTGCTTTCGAGCTGGAGGCCTTTGAGGTCCGGGTCGCGCCGGGCGTGGCAGAGGATGACGGCCAGGCGCAGGCACAGCAGTTGCTGGATGAACACGCGGTCCTCAAAATTGACTTCAAGCTTGCGCAGCTTGCCGCGGTGGCCCAGCACCAGAAGGCTCAGGCGGTGCAACTCGGGCAGGGCAAAGCCCGGCGCGTCGGCGTTGTCCAGGATGTAGGCGCCATGCTTGTGATAGTCGCTGTGCGAGATCTGGCTGCCGATTTCGTGCAGCTCTGCGGCCCATTCGAGCTTGCGCTGGAAGCGCTCCGACTCTGCGCGAGGCATGCCGGCACTGGCCATTGCGAACAGCTGCCTGGCGACTTTGTTGACGCGTTGGGCCTGTGCGTTGTCGGTATTGAATTTGCTGGCCAGGCGCTGCACGGTGGTGGAACGCAAATCGGTCAAATCCTGCTCACGGTCCACCAGGTCATAGAGCACACCGTGGCGCAAGGCGCCTTGTGCGGCTTCCATTTGCGCGATGCCCAGCAGGTTGAACACGGCCCTCAGCACGCTCACACCGCCGCCTATCACGGCGCGCCTGTCGTCCTTCATGCCGTCGAGCTTGAGCCGGTCGGCGCTTTGCGCCTTGAGCAGCCGGTCCAGCAACCAGTCAAGGCCTTCTTGCGTGACCATACCCGCGGGCCAGCCCGAAGCTGTCAGTACGTCGCTGACGGCGCCAATCGTGCCGGAGGACCCATAGGCGGTGTCCCACGCATCGGCGCGGTAGATATTGACGGCTTCGTCAAGAACTGCCTTGGCGGCGACCTCCGCCGTCTGGAAAGCGCGTGGGGTGAACTGCCCGTCGGGGAAATACTTCATGGACCATGCCACGCTGCCGACACGGTAGGACTCCATGGTCCGTGCGTCCAGCCCCTTGCCGAGGATCATTTCGGTGGAGCGTCCTCCAATGTCCACTACCAGCCGGCGCTCGTCGGACTGCGGCAGGAGGTGGGCGACGCCCTGGTAAATCAGGCGGGCTTCTTCGCGGCCCGGGATGACGTCGATGGCAAAACCGAGGATTTTGTGGGCGCGCGCCAGGAATTCCTCGCGGTTGCGCGCTTCACGCAGGGTCTGCGTGGCGACGGCGCGAACCTGGTACTTTTTGAAGCCGGCCAGCCGTTCACCGAAGCGCGCCAGGCAGTCCCAGCCGCGCTGCATGGCTTCCGGGGTCAGGTTTCGGTCGGCGTCCAGCCCGTTGCCCTGGCGAACGGTTTCCTTGAGGTATTCGGTGCGGTGAATCTGGCCAGCATCAAAGCGGCCGATTTCCAGTCGAAAGCTGTTGGACCCAAGGTCTACGGCGGCGAGCAGCGTTCCATTTTGCATACCTGAGTTTAAGGGCTTGCCATAGCATTCGCGCGGGACTCGCATCAGCATTTCTGGGCGCCTAGCCGATCAACCGGCCGTCAACGGTCATCATGCTTTGCGTGACGTAGGTGCCGCTTCTGCGCTGGGGATTGAAGCTGATGCTGAATCCGCCCACATCGAACTTTGTGCGGCGCTGAAAGGAGGCCAGAACGCTCTGGCGGTTCAGGGGGCCGTCGACGTCATTGAGCACTTCGTAGGTGTAGCGTGCTGCAATGAATCCTGCCAGGCTCAGGGGCGTGGGCGGTTCGTCGAAGAGGCGCGAAAGCGTTTCACGGTAGCTTCTGACCACCGGAAGGCTGGCATTGACCAGGGGCACCGGCTGGGTGGCTATGACCGGCGTGCTGCGCGCCGCGCCCATCTGCAGCATCGTTTGCAGGTTCACGTCGGCCAATGCCACGACATAGCGCTGGCGGGCCTGCTTTTCCAGGCCCTGGGTGAATTCGGCGAGTTCCGGCGTTCCGCCCACAAAAAGGAGTACGGCGGGCGTACGGGTTGTGAGTTTCTGGCCCAACGCGCGCAGGTCATCTGTCGCCTTGAAGGGCTGCAGCTTCAGTTGCATATCCAGGGCGATGCGCTCGACGTCCGTGTGATAGGCGGCGTGGTCCTGTGCCGTGGCGTAAATCGCACCCAGCTCCTTGAGGCCCATGGTCGAGAGGCTCTTGAGCGCATAAGCAATCTGTTCCTGGCGCGCTGCGAAGATGGGAAAGGTCTTGTCGTCGATTTCGAGGCTGGAGTTTTGCAGCCACGGGGCGGCGTGGGGGATGCCCAGCCCGCCCTGGCGGGACAGCGCCACGATCTGGCTGGCTACCTGGTCGCCGACACTGCCGGAAAGCACCATGCAGAGGGGGTTGTCCTTGACCGAGTCCAGTGACGTGCGCAGGCTTGCGGGGGTGCCGTCCGTTTCCAGCGCCAGATGCTGGACCTGTCTGCCGCGGACGCCGCCACGCAAGTTGATGTCCTGCCAGGCGGCGCGAGAGCCGATCAGGAAGTCCTTGGACACATCCTGCTGCGCCTGTGAAAAATCGACCGGCTGGGCCACGACAATGCTGCGCGATGAGGTGCCCTTGCCGGGTTGGGCCCAGGCCGGGCTTGCAATTGCTGCGGCGATCAGGCCGGCGCGGCGCAGCAGCCGGCGGCGACTGACTAAAGGCATTTGAGCTGGCATGGATGTTCCCGTTGCGAGGCGACTCGCAGTGCATGGATTGCTATTAAAACGATAGCTGCTTGCGCCGGTTCTATAAGGGCTGGAGCACGAAATTTTATAAGTTCAATAAAAAAACGGGTCAAACCTTCCGGCTTGACCCGTTCCGGTACCGGCGGGCTTATTTGGCGGGTGGGATCAGCACGCTGTCCACAATGTGAACGACGCCATTGGTGGCGGAAATGTCGGCGGTCTGGACCATGGCGTCCTCGATGGTGACGAATTCTCCGGCCTTGGAGAGCGCCACATTGGCGCCGTTGACGGTTTTGGCGTTGCCGTTTTTGACGTCGGCTGCCATGACCTTGCCGGGAACGAGGTGGTAGGCCAGAACTGCCTTGAGTTTGGCCGGGTCTTTGGCGAGCTCGTCCATGGTTTTGGCTGGCACTTTGGCGAAAGCCGCGTTGGTGGGCGCGAATACGGTGTAAGGGCCGGTGCCCTTGAGTGTGTCTGTCAGCCCGGCTTGGGCTACCAGGCCGTTGAGGGTGCTGAGCTGCGATTGGGTGGCAATCGTGTCTGCCACGGACACCGGGGTGGAGGTGGTGGCGCAGCCGGCGAGGGCGGCAACAGCGGCGACAACGGCAGTAAGGACCAGATAGCGGCGGTTCAACATGAAAGATTCTCCTGATTAATCCTGATTAAGACGAGGCCAAGGGTAGGAGAACCCCGTGACAGATTCGTGACGGTAATTTGAAGGTTTTGTGACGCCATAGAGGGGCGGCAGCCCGCCGGGAGGCTGTCATATTTGTCACATCCTTGTCACACAAGATTTCTACAGTCGACGCATCTTCCCGATCAATCTCCAACCAGTTTCGACCAATCCCAACCCAAGAGGTGTTCTGATGAACCTGACTTTCAAAGCTTCCCTGACTACTGTGATGGGTGTTGCCCTCGCGTCGTTTGCCACGCTGGCTGCAGCCCAGGACGTGACAGGCGCCGGTGCCAGCTTCCCCGCGCCCCTGTATTCCAAGTGGGCCGCTGATTACAACAAGGCCACCAGCGTCAAGATCAATTACCAGTCGGTGGGTTCCGGCGCCGGTTTGCGCCAGATTGAGGCCAAGACCGTCGATTTCGGCGCTTCCGACGCACCCCTGAAAGATGAAGAACTGGCCAAAAAAGGCCTGATGCAATTCCCCACCGTGATCGGTGGCGTCATTCCCGTGGTCAATATCAAGGGCATCACCCCCGGTCAGCTCAAGCTGAGCGGCCAGGTGCTGGGCGACATCTACCTCGGCAAGATCACCAAGTGGACCGACCCGGCCATCAAGGCCCTGAACCCCACGCTGCCCCTGCCTGACGCCGCCATCGCACCGGTTCGCCGTGCCGACGGTTCCGGCACCAGCTTTATCTTCACCAACTACCTGAGCAAGGTGAATGCCGAGTGGAAGTCCAAAGTGGGCGAGGGCACCGCAGTGAACTGGCCAGTGGGCGCAGGCGGCAAGGGCAACGAAGGCGTGGCGGCATTCGTCGGCCGTCTGCCCAACTCGATCGGCTACGTGGAATACGCTTACGTCAAGCAGAACAAGATGACCTTTGCCCAGCTGAAGAATGCGGCCGGCAATTTCGTGTCGCCGGAAGATAACGCCTTCAAAGCCGCCGCGGCGGGTGCCGAATGGTCCAAGAGCTTCTACCAGATCCTGACCGAGCAGCCAGGCAAGGATTCGTGGCCCATCACCGGCGCTACTTTCATCCTGATGCAGAAAGTCCAGGACAAGCCTGCCCAGGCCGCCGCTTCGCTCAAGTTCTTTGAGTGGGCTTACAAAAACGGCGACAAAACCGCCGACGACCTTGACTACGTGCCCATGCCTGCCGCTGTGAAGACCATCATCGAAAAAGCCTGGGGCGACATCAAGGACGCATCGGGCAAGACGGTTGCCTACAAGTAAGCACAGTCAGCTGATTTTTCCCAGTCGTTACACACCATAGGGGTTTCTCACGTGTCCTCTACACTTCCGGCTAGCCGGGCCGCTTTTGACCACCCGGCAAAAGCGACCGGACGCGCTATGACCAATCCTCCTCCTGGCAGCACTGTGCGCAGAAGCCCCCTGGCAGACCGGCTTTTCGGCTGGGCTGCGCAGGGCGCGGCCTGGCTGACACTGGCCCTGCTGGCCGGCATCCTGGTTTCCCTCGTCATCGGGGCGTGGCCGGCGATCAGCAAATACGGCCTCGGCTTCCTGACCAGCAGCGTCTGGGACCCTGTCAAGGGCGAGTACGGCGGGCTGGTCATGATCTACGGCACCATTGCCACGTCGCTGATCGCATTGCTCATCGCGGTGCCGGTGAGCTTCGGCATTGCGCTGTTCCTGACCGAGCTGTCGCCAGCATGGCTCAAAAGGCCGCTGGGCACCGCCATCGAATTGCTCGCTGCCGTGCCGTCCATCGTTTACGGCATGTGGGGTCTGCTGGTGTTCGGCCCCATCCTGGCCACCTATGTGCAGCAGCCGCTGCAAAGCCTCTTGACTGGCGTGCCTTACCTGGGTGCGCTGGTGTCGGGTCCCCCCGTCGGTATCGGTATTTTGTCGGCGGGCATCATCCTGGCCATCATGATCATTCCCTTCATCGCCTCGGTGATGCGGGACGTGTTTGAAGTGACACCGGTGCTGCTCAAAGAGTCCGCCTATGGGCTGGGTTCCACCACCTGGGAAGTTGTCTCCAAAGTCGTGCTGCCTTACACCAAGGCCGGTGTGGTGGGCGGCATCATGCTGGGCCTGGGCCGTGCGCTGGGCGAAACCATGGCGGTGACCTTCGTCATCGGCAACTTCAACCAGCTCGATTCGCTGAGCCTCTTTCAGGCAGCCAACAGCATCACGTCGGCGCTGGCCAACGAGTTCGCTGAAGCCGGTGAGGGTCTGCATCAGGCGGCGCTGATCTACCTGGGCCTGGTGCTGTTCTTCATCACGTTTGTCGTGCTGTCGCTGTCCAAGCTGCTGCTGGCCCAGCTGCGAAAAAGTGAAGGGGTGAAAACATGAGCGCCGTGATGCACGATGCGCGGCTGGCCAAGTTTGCCCGCCGCAAGCGGGTCAACCGGATTGCGCTGGTCCTCTCCCTCGCAGCCATGTCCTTTGGCCTGTTCTGGCTGGCATGGATTTTGTGGGAAACCATACGTCTGGGCGTGGGCGGGCTTTCGCTGGCCACGCTGACGCAGATGACGCCGGCACCCAATGAAGAGGGCGGTATCGCCAACGCCCTTTATGGTTCATTTTTGATGGTGTTGCTGGCCACCTTTGTTGGTACCCCGATCGGCATCATGGCGGGCATCTACCTGGCGGAGTACAACACCAAGGGCATGCTGGCGTCGGTGACGCGCTTCGTCAATGACATTTTATTGTCCGCACCATCCATCGTAATCGGCCTGTTTGTGTACACCGTCGTGGTGTCTCAGTTCAAGGGCTATTCGGGTTGGGCAGGGGTTCTGGCGCTGGCGCTGATCGTGATTCCCGTGGTCATTCGCACGACGGAAAACATGCTGCAGCTGGTTCCGCCGGGCCTGCGTGAAGCGGCTTACGCCTTGGGCGCGCCGAAGTGGAAGGTCATCACCAGCATCACCTTGCGCGCGGCACGTGCCGGCGTGACGACCGGCATCCTGCTGGCCGTGGCGCGGATCGCCGGTGAAACGGCGCCGCTGCTCTTCACCGCGCTGAACAACCAGTTCTGGACGTCTGACCTGAGCCAGCCCATGGCGAGCCTGCCCGTGACGATCTTCAAGTTTGCGCTGAGCCCTTATGAGAACTGGCAGCAGCTGGCATGGGCAGGCGTGTTCCTGATCACCATGGCCGTGCTCGGTTTGAACATCCTGGCACGTGTATTGACACGTGCCAAAAACTGACAGGCTGACGCCTTTCCTTTAGACCACACAACACAACAAGGTCACAGATGGATACCCCTACTGCATCACGCGAACAATCGAAAATTTCGGTCAAGAACCTCGACTTCTATTACGGCAAGTTCCACGCCCTCAAAAGCATCAACCTGGAAATTCCCGAAAAGAAGGTCACGGCCTTCATCGGCCCCTCGGGCTGCGGCAAGTCCACGTTGTTGCGCATCTTCAACCGTATGTATGAGCTCTACCCCGAGCAGCGCGCCGAAGGCGAGATCATGTTCGACGGCGAGAACCTGCTGACATCCAAAAAAGACGTGGCACTGATCCGCTCCAAGGTCGGTATGGTGTTCCAGAAGCCGACACCGTTCCCGATGTCGATCTATGACAACATCGCTTTCGGTGTGAAGCTGTTTGAAAGCCTGAACGCCTCGGACATGGACGAGCGCGTGGAATGGGCCCTGCGCAAGGCCGCGCTGTGGACGGAAGTCAAGGACAAGCTGAACCAGAGCGGCTCCAGCCTCTCGGGCGGCCAGCAGCAACGCCTGTGCATCGCCCGCGGCATCGCCATCAAGCCTGAAGTGCTGCTGCTGGACGAGCCCTGTTCCGCGCTGGACCCTATTTCCACCGCCAAGGTGGAAGAACTGATTGCCGAGCTCAAGAACGAATACACGGTGGTCATCGTGACGCACAACATGCAGCAGGCTGCCCGCTGCAGTGATTACACCGCCTATATGTACCTGGGCGACCTGGTTGAGTTTGGCGCAACCGAAGACTTGTTCTTCAAGCCAAAACGTAAAGAAACCGAAGACTACATCACCGGCCGTTTCGGCTGATACGGATTAGGGAGCACACATGCCTGATAAACACCTATCGACCCAGTTTGACAGCGAACTCAACGGCGTGTCTTCGCGCGTCATGGAGCTTGGCGGCCTGGTCGAGTCGCAGATCCGCCTGGCCATCTATGCGCTGTCCCAGTTCAGCGCCGAGAGCGCCAACCAGGTGATCGAAACCGAATCGCGCGTCAACGCGATGGAGATCGATATCGACCGCGAGCTGTCGTCCATCATTGCGCGGCGCCAGCCTACGGCTCGCGACCTTCGCCTGCTGATTGCGATTTCCAAGACCACAGCAAACCTCGAGCGTGCCGGCGACGAGGCCGAGAAGATTGCCCGCATGGTCAAGTCCATCATCGAAAGCGGATCGGCCCGGGCCCTGCCTTCGTCCGATCTGCGCATCGCGGCGGAGCTCGCCTCCGGCCTGCTGCGCAAGGCTCTGGACGCTTTTGCCCGGCTGGACACCGCGGTCGCGGTCTCCATCCTCAAGGAAGACGACCAGATCGACCAGGAATTCGACGGCTTTGTGCGCAAGCTCATCACCTACATGATGGAAGACCCGCGCACCATCTCGCCGAGCCTGGATTTGCTGTTTGTGGCCAAGGCCATCGAGCGCGTGGGCGACCATGCCAAGAACATCGCGGAGTTCATCATCTACATCGTCAAGGGCGCCGACGTGCGGCACACCCCTATGGAACAGATCGAGTCTGCAGTAAAGTAAAGACGGAATGAAACACCTGCCACGCATACTGATTGTTGAAGACGAGCCGGCCATTGCCGAGTTGATTGCGGTCAACCTGCGGCATGGCGGCTTTGACCCCGTGGTGGCGGAAGACAGTGTGTCGGCCCAGCGCGAACTCGACGCTGTGTTGCCCGATGCCATCCTGCTCGACTGGATGCTGCCGGGGCAAAGCGGCCTGGCGTTGGCGCGCCATTGGCGCAAGCAGGCGCGTACCAAGAGCATTCCCATACTCATGTTGACGGCACGCGGTGACGAACCCGACAAGGTGGCCGGGCTGGACGCCGGCGCCGACGACTACATCACCAAGCCGTTTTCCACCCAGGAATTGCTGGCGCGCATACGCGCCGTGCTGCGCCGCCGTGCACCCGAGTCGGTTAACGACAGCGTGACCGTGGGCGGGCTGGTCCTGGACGCTGCCACCCACCGCATCTCCTACCTGGGCCAGGAGCTCAAGCTGGGCCCGACCGAGTTCAAGCTGCTGCACTATTTGATGAAACACGCCGAGCGCGTCCACAGCCGCAGCTCCCTGCTCGACAAGGTGTGGGGCGACCACGTGTTCATTGAAGAGCGCACCGTCGACGTCCACGTCAAGCGCCTGCGTGAGGCCCTGGGCGCGGCTGGCACCATGGTGGAGACCGTGCGCGGCGCCGGTTACCGGCTGACGGCGATGGCCGCCAACAACCCGGTCGCTGCGGCACAATCCAGCGCATGATCAATCGCTGGATTGTTTTTGCCGCCTGCATGATTGCCGGCGGCGGTCTGGGCTTTTGGGCGCGCACCGCAAACGGCTTGACCTTCGGGTTGGGCATAGGGTTGGCGGTGGGAGCGATGCTCTGGCTGGTGATCGACAGCTTCTATATCGGCCGCCTGCTGCGCTGGCTGCGTACCGAGCAGAACAACGACGCGCCAGCCGTGATGGCAGGCAGCGCCCCCAGCCTTCCCGGTGTGTGGGGCGAGGTCGCGGACCGAACCCGCCGGCTGCTCAAGAACCGCGATCAACAGTTGCAGGAAAGCCAGGCGCGCCTCGATGAATTCCTGGCGGCCATGCAAGCCTCGCCGAGCGGCGTGGTGCTGCTCGACGCGCAAGGCCGTATCGAGTGGTGCAACCAGATGGCCAGCCAGCACTTCGGCTTTGACGCCCAGCGCGACGTGCTGCAACACATCGCCAACCTGGTGCGTGACCCGGCTTTCAAGGCTTATATGGCTGCGGGTGATTTCTCGCACGACGTAGTGATCCCCGGCAATTTCAGCACGCCGGCCCGTCCGGTGAAGTTGTCGGTGCATGTGCATTCCTATGGCAAAAACCGCAAGCTGCTGCTGTCGCGGGACATCACGGCTGTGGAGCTGGCAGAAGCCATGCGTCGTGACTTTGTGGCCAATGTGTCGCATGAGATCCGCACGCCGCTGACGGTCCTGTCGGGTTTTATCGAAACCCTGCAAACGCTGCCGCTCAAGGAGCCGGAGCGTGCCCGCTACCTCGCGCTGATGTCGCAGCAGTCGCAGCGCATGCAAACGCTTGTGAATGACCTGCTGACCCTGTCGCGCCTGGAAGGCAGCCCGTTTCCGGGTGCCAGTGACTGGATGACCGTCAGTGCGCTGATGGCCCAATCAGAGCAGGAGGCAAGGGCCTTGTCGTTGGTGATTGCGCCGCAGGGCCATCAGCTGGAATTTGACCAGGGGCCAGGCACCGAAATCGCCGGGGTACAGACCGAGCTTTATAGCGCGATGTCCAATCTGGTGACCAATGCGGTGCGCTACACGCCGGAAGGCGGTTTGGTCCGAGTCAGCTGGACGCTGCTGGAGGACGGGCGTGGTGAGTTCAAGGTCAAGGACACTGGGCCGGGTATCGCGCCCGAGCACCTGCCCCGCCTGACGGAACGTTTTTACCGTATCGACCGCAGCCGATCGCGTGAAACCGGGGGCACCGGCCTCGGCCTCGCTATCGTCAAACATGTCGCCCAGCGTCACGGTGCTGAACTCAACATTCAAAGTGAACCGGGGCACGGCTCCTGCTTTTCCATCATTTTTCCCGTCGTGCGGGTTCGCCGGACTCAACCCGTTTGAGTCACCTTCAGGCTGCGCCTGACCGCATGCCACAACAGGGCCAGAAAACATGCCGCAACGAGGCCAATGGCGAGCGTGCTGGCTGCCCAGAAACTGCTGGCGGACTGCGTCGCGGGGTGGCCTGCAATGCCCTCGTAAGCCAGACGGTAACCCCCCAGAAGCCCAAGGCCCCATAGCAGCACGCCATAAAGGGCCAGCGGCGCAATGGTGATGCGGTAACAGCGAAGCAAAAAGGCCGTCAGGGCCTGTGTTGCATCGGCGACGTGATAGAACGCAACCCACACCAGCAAAGCGGAGGCCAGCGCAACAATGTCCGGGTTGCCGGAGTACCAGCCTGCCAGCACGGGGCCGGCCACTGAAACCACGGCAGCGAGTGTCAGCGCTGCGAGCCCTGTGAGCTTCAGCCCCAGCAGCACCACGCGTTTTGCGTAATCCGGGCGTCCCGCGCCTATCCAGAACGAGACACGGGCACTGCAGGCGATGGCCATGGACAGCGGCATCATGTAGAGAACCGCAGCCACGCTGGACGCAATCTGGTGGCTTGCGGAAGCCACGGTGCCGAGGCGGGCGATGAAGAGTGCCATCAGCGTGAACGACGTCACTTCCACCAGATAAGCCAGGCCGCCGGGAATGCCGAGCCTGGCGAAGTGACCTATTTGCAGCCAGTCCGGCCGTTCCATGCGTTGCCAGATGCGATAGGGCTGGTACAGCGTCTGTGTGCGCAGCATAAGGATGGCCAGTGCCAGCAGCAGGTAGTTCACAATCAGCGTGGCCCATGCGCAGCCGACGGCGCCCATGGGTTCCACGCCGGCACCGCCGGCCACCAGCCAGATAGACAAGGGAATCTTGACCAACAGCGCGCCGACCTGCAGCCAGGTGACCAACAGCGGCTTGCCCAGTGCCTGGTTGAAAGTGCTGTAGATGCGAAACAGCAGGGATGGTGCGAACGCAAAGGCCAGCACCGCCAGGTAATGCTGCACCTCGTCACGCATCAGTTCAGGCACTTGTGCCCAGCGCAGCAGGGGGCCGGGGAAGAGCATTGCGGCCATGCCCGCCACCACGATAAAACCGCACAGGTACATGCTTTGGCGCAGCGAAGCACCTACCGCCTCATGGCGGCGCGCGCCCATCATTTCGGCCCAGATGGGCAGTAGCGCCTGCACAATGCCGATCAGGCCAACGTAAACACTGATGTAAAGCGCCGACCCGACCGACAGCGCGGCCAGGGCCTCGTCGCTGTAGCGGCCTGCAATCACCGTGTCGGCCACGCCGAAGGCCATGACGGCCAGTTGCCCGACGAGCACGGTGCCCGCGTGCTGGCTGATGATCTTGAGTTCGCTCAAGGGCTGGTTCTTGAATTCGTGCGGGAAAGGCTCACTCGCTTGAACAGCAGGACGTTTTCAGTCTTGTCCGTGGGGCGGCGCACCGTCGCCTGGAAGGCCCAATCGGGCAAATTGACGACGCGGCTGAGCGTTGGCTGCGCCTCGACATCCACAATCAGGTAGGGGCAGCTTGCCTGCGTGCCGGCTTGCCGGAGCTCGAGCCCGCCGTGGTATTGCAGCGCGGCGGCCTGCGCACTGCCTACGCCATAGATTTCAACGCAGGCGTTTTTGTCGACGAGATTCGCGATCTGGCGCGACAGGGGCGCAAGGCTGCGGGCGTAGTCGAGCAGGGGCAGCCAGAGCGTCATCAACAGCAGCCAGCACAGGGTGGCGCCGCCGGCAGGCAGTACCAGCGATTTCCAGATGGCCGCACGCTGCGCGCCGGCGCGCCATTTGACGAGCCAGGCCCAGGCCAGGGTGGCCAGCAATGCGGCCAGAAACGCCAGCCACGAGAAGCTGGGCTCAAACCCCGGTGCCAGTTTGGCGACGTTGGCTGCGGGCTGGCGTGGAACGCCGGTTTGCATGGCGATCCAGACCACCCAGATGATGATGCCGCAGCCGGTGAAAAACAGCAGTGTGAACCAGTCAATCAGGGAGGCCACGCTGCGTTTGAGTGTGGGAAGCGCGAAGGCAGCCAGCGCTGCCAGCGGCGGCAGGCTCAGCAGCAGGCTGCGGTCCGAGGCTGTGGTCGTCAACGTAGCCGCCACGGCCATCGCAGCAAACCACAGCGGCAGGGCAACGTGGCGGCTGGCCAGTTGCCTGCGCCAGCGGTAAAGCGTCCACATGGCGAGAGGCCAGGCCGGCCAGGTAAACCACAGCAGCAGGCGACCCAGGCTGCGCCAGTCTTTCAGGGCGGATTGACCGTCTGCGCCAGGCAGGTGAATTCTCCAGCGCCACAGGTCCAACCCATGGGCCAGCAGCGCTACCAGCAGCGTGATGCCGGTGATCAGCAGCACCCAGTGCCATGACTGTTGCCTGGCCGCAGGATCGGACTGGCCGGTGCCCCAGCGCATGTGAGTCCACTCCACCAGTGCCCCGCCCGTGCCAATCAGCAATGCCAGTGTGGGAGCGCCGCTCAGGGCGAGTCCTGCAAGCCCGACCAGCAGGCCGAATGCTGGTCCGAGGATCTTGGTGGCCACGCGATAAGGGCTTGCCGCCATGGCGTAAAAGGCCAGCGCCGTGAAGCCGAGCTGGGCCAGGGCCGGCGTGGTTTCATGGGAGAGCTGTGCCAGGCCAAGACTGGCAATCAGCGCCAGCAGGGCGGTATCGGCGATGGCCCGGGCGTAGTCGACCGGACTGGCCTCGCCACCGAAAGCAAAGGCGACTGGCTGGGCTTGCGGGCTACGCGCCAGGTAGTAAACGGCGTACCACGTCGCCAGCATTGTCAATACGAGCAGTGCCACAAATGGAATGCGCACAGCCCATGCCGGATCCAGAAAGGGGAAAACCTTGATGGCGATGGCGCCCAGCCAATACGGCGCAAGTGCATCGAACTCTGTGACCTGGCCCAGCAGCTGTGGACGCAGCCAGTTGCCCGCCATGGAGGCGAGTTCACGCATTACGCCAAACGCAGCGATGTCTTCGTTTTTCCAGGGGCCACGCCCCAGAAAACCCGGCAGCGCATAGGCAGCGCAAAACAGCAGCAGTGCGAGTCGCGGCAGGCGGCGCACAGCGGACTGGGCAATGATGGCAGGAGACGGTTTATTCAAAACGTATGGGTCGGATAGATCTGGGAGATCGAAAGGGAGCGCGGCTGCTGTCGGGTCGTTCAGTTTGACTACGGGTGATTCTGCGTCAAACCAGGCTGAGGCACTTGGCGGTACCTGGCAAATTTTGCCGAAAAAAAAGCAGCCTGAAATTCAGGCTGCTTTTTTGCAGGCTGGCGAAAGTTTTTTCGCAGCTTATCCGGCAGCTTACTTCGCAGCTTCGGGTGCGGCCTCTTTGGCAGCGGTCTTGCCGAAACGGTTGCGGAATTTCTCGACGCGGCCACCCATGTTGTCCACGGATTTTTGTGTGCCGGTGTAAAAAGGGTGCGATTCGCTGGACGTATCGAGCTTGTACAGGGGCAGTTCGCGACCGTCGTCCATTTTCACCATTTCTTTGGTGTTCACGCAGGAGCGGGTGACGAACTTGAAGTTGTTGGACAGGTCCAGGAAACAAACTTCGCGGTAATTGGGGTGAATGCCTTCTTTCATGATCTTTCCTTATTCGTTGCGGGAGCCACACCAAGCCAGTCCTGGGCACTTTCCGCTAAGCCTTGGATTATGGCATGAAATCAAGCACTTAGCGCACTTTCGATCTGATGAGTGGGCGATTTTCTGGTGAAAACGGCCTCAAAAGCCTCGGAAGGGCTGGATTTAACCCAGTCGGGGCCGCGGAACCGGCTTTGCCGGGCCGCAGGCGCAGCGCCCCCTCGGGGGGCAGCGCATTACACGAAGTGAAAAGCGTGGGGGCTAACCACCCCGCCTCATCATGTCGAAGAATTCGTGGTTGTTCTTCGTCGCTTTCATGTTCTTGAGCATGAGCTCCATGGATTCGATTTCATCCATGTTGTACATGAATTGACGCAAAATCCGCGACTTTTGGAGGATTTCAGGTGCAAGTAACAGCTCTTCCTTGCGGGTGCCGCTGCGGTTGAGGTGAATTGCCGGGAACACGCGTTTTTCGTACAGGCGGCGGTCCAAGTGGATTTCGCAGTTGCCAGTGCCCTTGAATTCTTCAAAGATCACTTCGTCCATGCGGCTGCCGGTGTCGACCAGCGCGGTGCCGATGATGGTCAGGCTGCCGCCTTCTTCAATATTGCGGGCCGCACCGAAGAAGCGCTTGGGGCGCTGCAGTGCGTTGGCGTCCACGCCGCCGGTCAACACCTTGCCGGAGGAGGGCAGCACGTTGTTATAGGCACGTGCGAGGCGGGTGATGGAGTCCAGCAGAATGACCACATCCTTGCCGAGTTCGACCAGGCGCTTCGCGCGCTCAATCACCATTTCGGCCACATGCACGTGGCGCGCGGCGGGTTCGTCAAAGGTAGACGAAATGACTTCGCCGCGCACGCTGCGCTGCATTTCGGTCACTTCTTCAGGGCGCTCGTCCACCAGCAGCACCATCATGACCACTTCAGGGTAGTTGGCGGTAATGGCATGGGCGATGTTTTGCATCATCACGGTCTTGCCGGACTTGGGCGGCGCGACCAGCAGGGCGCGCTGGCCTTTGCCGATAGGCGCGACGATGTCGATGATGCGGCTGGTCAGGTTCTCTTCGCCCTTGATGTCGCGTTCGAGCTTGAACTGCTCTCGCGGGAACAGCGGGGTCAAGTTCTCGAACATGACCTTGTGCTTGTTGTCTTCGGGCAGGCCGTCGTTGACCTTGTCGAGCTTGTTCAGGGCAAAGTAGCGCTCGCCGTCTTTCGGGGTGCGCACTTCGCCTTCAATCATGTCGCCGGTGTGCAGGTTGAAGCGGCGAATCTGGCTGGGGCTGATGTAGATGTCGTCGGTGCTGGCCGTGTAGCTTGAATCCGGAGCACGGAGGAAACCAAAACCGTCGGGCAGCACTTCCAGCACGCCGTCGGCCACGATGGTTTCGCCGGTTTTTGCACGTTTTTTGATGATGGCGAACATCAGCTCCTGCTTGCGCATACGGCCAACGTTTTCGATCTCAAGGGCTTCGGCCTGCTTGAGGACTTCAGACACGTGCAGTGCCTTGAGTTCGTTTAAGTGCATGGAGTTACTCCTTGCGGAGTTCATTGATGGAAATGGGGGAGGTTTGAAAAGAAGCCGCAGAAGATGGCTTACAAACCGGGAACTCGAACCAGTCAGCGAGTGCCGTCTGGTGAATAAAGCACATTATGACAGGAAATTCAGGCAGGAAATCAAGGCATTTTCCCTGCGTCCGGCCAGCGGCCGGGGGACCTGCGCCGGTCGGGAAGCGGCTGTGTGCCGTGCTTCCCTTCCAGCGCGAAAAACATCAGGCCAGTTGCTGGTCGATGAAGGCGGTCAGCTGGGCCTTGCTCATGGCGCCGACCTTGGTGGCGGCCAGCTGGCCGTCCTTGAACAGCATCAGGGTGGGGATGCCGCGGATGCCGAATTTGGCAGGGATGTCGCGATTTTCGTCGACGTTCATCTTGGCGATCTGCAGGCGGCCGTCGTAACCGGTGGCCACTTCGTCCAGAATCGGCGCGATCATCTTGCACGGACCGCACCATTCAGCCCAGTAGTCCACCAGCACGGGTTTGGAGGCTTGCAGCACGTCGGCTTCGAAGGTGGCATCGGTGGTATGTTTGATCAGTTCGCTCGCCATGGCGGCTCCTTTGTCTGTTTAGGATGGTTACGATACGGTACGGCTAAAGTTGTAGTCATTGTGGCAGAAAGCAAGTGGCCGGGTCGGGCGTGCGGGGGCTATGGCCCCGATAGAGATTATTCAATTTGCGGCTTCCGGCCCCATTTCTTTCTTGCCAACCTCTTTTCCCCAACCTCTGTATGCCACCCGTCCCAACCTCTGATGCCGCATGGTCCGCGCCTGATGCGCTGTGCTGGCACCAGGCCATGGGCCGGCTTGCGGAAGCGATACAGGCGCGCGGCATCCATCCCGCAGAAGCCGTGGTGCTGCTGCCCTATGCCCAGCTGATCCAGCAGGCGCGCCGTGCTTGGGCTGCGCAGGCAGGCGAGACATTTTTTGTTCCCCGCTTTGAAACCACCATGAACTGGGCCAGCGGCCTGGGCGGCACGTTGGGCCTTTATGTGCCTTCAGGCGACGATTTGCGCATGGATGTGGCGGTCGACATGCTCACTGCCGCATCGCTGCTGGGCCGCGCGGGCCTGGGCGCCCAGCAGGATGCGCTGGCGGGCCGGCTGGTCGAAGCGGCGTGGAGCCTGGCGGGTGTGGCCGCAGCCGTCGTGCCGGCCGCGCGCCGCGCCTGGAGCGAGCGCCTGGCGCTGACGCTGGGAGCAGGCCTGGATTCGCCGGTGCTGGCCCTCGAAGCTGCCGTGGGGCGCATCGCGCTGGCTTGGGCGGCGGCGTCCGCCTATCCCACAGACCGGCTTTTCCAGGCGAAACCTCAGCTGTTCGCCGTGCTGGAAGGCTTTCAGGCCGACCCTCTCACCGAAGCCCTCAAGGCGCACTTCGGCGACCGGTCGGTTTCCATCCCGCTGTGCGTCTCGCTCGAAGGGCCCTCGGCACCACCTGCGCTGCACATTGCGCAAGACGCTGAAGACGAAGCGGGCCGCGCCGCCGCCTGCGTGCTGGCGCATCTGGCGCAAGGCCGCAGCCCGGTTGCGCTGATTGCGCAGGACCGGCAACTCACACGCCGCGTAGGCGCCATGCTGGCCGAGCGCGGCATCGCCATGCGCGATGAAACCGGCTGGAAGCTTTCAACCACTCGCGCCGCCGCCGCCCTGATGAGCCTGCTGCGCGCCATGCCCTGGGATGCATCGACGGATGCCGTGCTGGACTGGCTGAAAAACGCACCGGCCTTTGACGCCGCGCTGGTCACCGCCGCCGAGACTGAGTTGCGCAAGACCGGCGTGCGTGCCTGGCGAGACCTGCCGGACTTTGCGGAAGAAGCCATCTTGCCGCCCGCGTTTGCCGCAACAGGCCCGTTGGCGCGCGAAGTGAACGCGTTGCGCAGCCCTTTCGGCCGTGCCCGCCCGCTGGCGATGTGGCTGCGCGACCTGCGCACCCTTTTGCAGGCGGCGGGGCAGTGGGACGCACTGGCGCAGGACGAAGCCGGGCAGACGGTGTTGGACGTGCTCCGCTTGCACGAAGGCGCCGAGACCGAATTCGAAGCATCGCCGGTGATGCGTTTGCATGATTTCACGCAGTGGGCCAACCAGGCGCTGGAAGGCGGCAAGTTTTCCCCGGTGCATCCGCCGGCAGAGCAGGTGGTCATCTTGCCGCTGCCGCAGCTGCTGGGCCGTCCCATGCAGGCCGTGGTGCTGCCCGGTTGCGATGAAATCCGCCTGCCGGTGTCGCCGGAGCCAGCCGGCCCCTGGACG
Source organism: Polaromonas sp. P1_E11 (assembly GCF_056405995.1). NCBI lineage: Bacteria > Pseudomonadati > Pseudomonadota > Betaproteobacteria > Burkholderiales > Comamonadaceae > Polaromonas > Polaromonas sp. P1_E11. The sequence goes on along the minus strand of NZ_JBFUBA010000001.1, from coordinate 243,462 downwards.
CCCGGCCAGCGCGAGCTGCTGGGCCTGCCGCCCCGGGAAGTGCTGGCCGCTGCCCAACGCCAGGCCTGGCACTACGCCCTGCACATGCCGCATCTCGATGTGCTCTGGCGCACCAGTGAATCGGGCGAGCACCTGATCCCCAGCGGTTTTGTGCAGGAGCTGCTGCTGGACCAGAGCGAGGATGCAGCGCAGGGCATGGCCAGTGACCCCCGCAGCCTGCGCGCCGTGGCCACCCAGCCGACGCCGCATCCTTTTCCGACCGGTGAGGCCTTGCCCGTTACCCGTCTTTCGGCCAGCGCGTACGAAGACCTGCGGCGTTGCCCCTACCGCTTTTTTGCGCTGCGTCAGCTTAGGCTTCAGGAGCCCGAAGAACTCGAAAACGAGCTGGGCAAGCGCGACTTCGGCAACTGGCTGCACAGCCTGTTGCGGCATTTTCATGAAGCACTCAAAGCGGCGCCAACCCCCGATTTACCAGCGCGGGTAGCTATGCTAAACATAGCAGCCGAGCGTGCCACGCAAGAGCTGGCGCTCAGCGACAGCGAGTTTTTGCCCTTTGCCGCGGCCTGGCCCGGCGTGCGCGAGGGCTACCTGAAATGGCTGGCCGACCACGAAGCCACCGGCGCGGTCTTCGACGAAGCCGAAGTCTGGCGCGAAGTGCCCGTCGGCACGCTCACGCTGCTCGGCCAGCTTGACCGCGTCGACCGCCAGCCTGACGGGCATGCCCTGGTGATCGACTACAAGACCGAGCCGCGCACCACCACGAGCGAGCGCATCAAGAATGGCCAGGAAGACACGCAACTGGCGTTTTATGCGGCCCTGATGAGCGACGACACGCTGGCCGCGGCCTATGTCAACCTCGGCGAAAAAGAGCCGACCAAAACCTATGAGCAGTCCGACATCGTCGGCCTGCGCGACGAACTCATCGACAGCATCCTGACCGACATGGCGCGTATTTCGCGCGGCGCGGCGTTGCCGGCTCTTGGCGAGGGCAAGGCCTGCGATTACTGTTCAGCGCGCGGCTTATGCCGCAAAGACTTCTGGAGTCTGAACGAGGAAGGCGCGGAGGCTCGCACATGAGCGACGCGAAAGACCCGTTCATCCCCCACGCCGCCGCCTACGAATGCAACGGCGAGCCGCTCTCCGCCGATGCCTTCTACGCCATCGCCTGCGACCCGCGGCGCAGTGTGGCTGTCGAGGCCTGCGCCGGCGCCGGCAAAACCTGGATGCTGGTGTCGCGCATCGTGCGGGCCTTGCTTGACGGCGCCACGGCCGCACCGGCGCAGCAGGTCTTGCCGCACGAGATCCTGGCGATCACCTTCACCAAAAAAGCCGCCGGCGAAATGCGAGAGCGTCTGGACGACTGGCTCAAGGCCTTTGCCCACGCCGACGACGAAACCCTGCAGCGCGAACTGGAAATGCGCGGCGTCAGGGTCGATTTTTCAAACCAAAAAGGCCTGAAAGCCGCGCAGAACGTGCGCGAGCAGCTATCAAATTTATACCGCTCCATTCTGGCCAGCGGCCGTTCCGTGCAGATCCGCACCTTTCACAGCTGGTTTGCGGCCCTGCTGCGCAGCGCGCCAGTAGCGGTGCTGCAGCGCCTGGAACTGCCCGTCAACTATGAGCTGCTGGAAGACGATGCCCCGGCGCGCGCACTGGTGTGGCGGCGGTTTTATGCGGCGGTCGCAGCTGATGCGTCGCTCAAGGCCGACTTTGAGGCGGTGGTGCTGGCGTATGGGCGTTTCCAGGCCGACAAAGCCTTGCAGGCCGCGCTCGACAAACGCACCGAGTTCACGCTGGCCGATGAAAAAGGTGTGATCGACACCTCCGTGCAGGCCTTCACCGCGCAGTTCACTGAATTTGGCGGCCTTGATGAACCCGAAGAGCTGCTCAGCACCAACCGTTTTCACCGGCAAACCTTAAGGGACGCCGCCATCGCGCTGGGCCGTGCGAGCGCGCCGACTTTCTCGGCCAAAGGCGTGGAACTGGAGCAGGCGTTGACGGCCGGAGACTTCCCGGCGGCCATCGCGGCCCTGCTGACCGAAAAGGGCACGCCGCGCAAGTTCGGCGAAAAAATCGTCGGCATTGAACAGGTGCGCATTGCGCAAGACCTGGTGCTGCGCGTGGTGGCAGCCCGCCAGCAACACGACGCCTGGCTGTACCAGCAGCGCATGGCGCGGCTGACACGCGTGCTGATCGCCCAGTTCACCGCCCTGAAGCGCGACCGTGGCTGGGTCGACATGAACGATGTGGAGCGCGCCGCGTTGCTGATGCTGGCCGACCCCGTGCTGTCGGGCTGGGTGCAGGAGCGGCTGGACGCGCGCATTCGCCACTTGATGATTGACGAGTTCCAGGACACCAATCCGCTGCAATGGCAGGCGCTGTATGCCTGGCTCATCGGCTACTCGGGTGCGGGCACCGCGCCCAGCGTGTTCCTGGTGGGCGACCCGAAGCAAAGTATTTACCGCTTCCGCCGTGCCGAGCCGCAGGTGTTTCGCGCCGCGCAGGCTTTTGTTGTGCATGGGCTGGGCGGTGATTTGCTCAGTTGCGACCATACGCGGCGCAACGCTGAGGCCGTGATCGACACCGTCAACTCGGCCATGGCCATGGCACGGGAGGCCGACGGGTACGACGGTTTTCGTGAGCACACCACGGCTTCAGGCCTGGCCGGTGCTGTGGGCCGGCTTCCGCCCATTGCACGCAACAAGGATGAGGAAGACGCTTCGCCGCTGGCGGCCGGCTGGCGCGACAGCCTGACCACGCCGCGCGAATTGCCCGAGGAGACCCTGCGCACGCGCGAGGCCCGCCAGGCCGCTGCGTGGATTTCCGAGCAGGTCGCCGGTGGCCTCAGGCCGCAGGACGTGATGGTCCTCTCGCGCAAACGCGCCGGCCTGCTGCCGCTGCAGGACGAGCTGCGCGCGCTGCACATCCCTGCGCAGGTGGGCGAGAAAACCGAGCTGATCGACTGCTGCGAAGTGCTGGACATGGTGGCGCTGCTCGACGTGCTGGTGTCGCCGCAGCACGACCTTTCCTTGGCGCGCGCACTGCGTTCTCCGCTGTTCGGGCTGGCTGACGATTGCCTGGTGCAGCTGGCGCTGCTGCAGCGGGAGCACCACCTGCCCTGGTACAGCCTGCTACAAAAAGAGGAGCTGCTTGCGCCCGGCCTGAAAGGGCTGGGGCCTGTTTTTACCAAATGGAAGAACTGGCTGGACCGCCTGCCGCCACATGACGCACTGCAGGGCATTTACGACGACGGCGACGTGCTGGCGCGTTTTGGCGCTGCCGCCCCGGCGGCGCAGCGCAGCGCGGTGCTGGCCAACCTGCGCGCGCTGCTGGGCGTGTCGCTGGCACTCGACGGCGGGCGTTATGCCACGCCCTACGGTTTTGTGCGCGCCCTCAAGGCCGGCGGCACCCAGGCGCCGGCAGCTGTCAGCAGCGAGGCGGTCCGGCTGCTGACCATCCATGGCGCCAAGGGGCTTGAGGCCGAAGCCGTTCTGCTGCTGGACACCGACACCGTCGAGCGCAATGCCGATAGCATGGGTGTGCTGGTTGATTGGCCCGGCGAGGCGACTGAGCCGCACAAATTCGTCTTCCTGGTCAGCGAAAGCCGCCCGCCTGCGTGCGCCGCCGAAACGCTGGCCGCCGAGCAGGCGGCCCGCAAGCGCGAAGAGCTCAACGCCTTGTATGTGGCGCTGACGCGCGCCCGCCATACGCTGGTGATCTCCTCCATCGAGCCGCACCGCGTGACGACCGAGAGCTGGTGGCAGCGCCTGCACGCACTGGTGGGCGAGCTGCCTGCGCCGGTCGCGGATGAGTCTGCAGCCGCCCATCTCGATGCGGCCGACGCGGGCGTTTTCTACCTGCCCGAGTTGCCTGAACTGCCCGAGGTCATGACGATTTCCGAGCCTGCTGCGGTGCGCGTTGATGAAGATTCGCTCAAGGCCCGCATCGGCAAGGCCATGCACCGCCTGCTGGAGTGGGGTGGCGCGTTGTCAGACCCCCAGATCAAGGCCGCGGCGCGCGAGTTTCGCCTGAGCCCGGCACAGGCCACTGAGGCGGCTGCGTTAGCCGGGCGCATTCTGGCGGGTGAGGGCGCCTGGGCCTGGAGCCCGCAAGCCGTGGCCTGGCAAGGCAACGAAGTCGGCCTTGTCTACGCCGGGAAAGACTTGCGGCTGGACCGCCTGGTGCAGCGCAAGGACGCCGGCCACGAAGGCCACTGGTGGGTGCTCGACTACAAATCCGCCGTGGCGCCGGAGCTGCAGCCCGCGCTGGTGGCGCAACTGCAGGACTACCGTGCGGCGGTGCAGCTGATTTACCCCGGCGCGCCGGTGAAAGCAGCTTTCCTGACGGGGCGGGGAACTGTTGTTGAGCTGGACTGATCCCACACAACCTGCGCTCTACCCCATGTGTTATTCGCCGACCTGAAGAAAGAGACAACCATGTTCAAGCAATTTGCTGCTTCGCTAGCTTTCCTGGCTGTCCTGCCGCTGGCATGGGCGCAAACCCCGGCACCGGCCAACCCCACGGTGCGCCTGCGCGCGACGATTGAAAAAGTCGATGCGACCAGCCTCACCGTCAGGGAACGCAGCGGTGAAGTGATCACGCTGGTGCGTCCGGCCGAGATGGACGTGTCCGAGGTGTACCCGCTGTCGCTTGCCGACATCAAGCCCGGCAGCTACATCGGCACCGCCGGCATGCCGCAGCCCGACGGCAGCCAGCTGGCGCTGGAGGTGCTGGTGTTCCCCGAAGCCGCGCGCGGCGCCGGTGAAGGCCACCGCCCCTGGGACTTGCGTCCCGACAGCACCATGACCAATGCCACCGTGGCCGACCTGGCCGCGGCGCCAACGTCGGTACCCGGCGGCCAGAAGCTCACGCTGCGCTACAAGGACGGCGAGAAAACCGTGATTGTTCCGCCGGATGTGCCGGTGGTGTCCTTCAAGCCCGGCAAGGCCGATGAAAACGCCTTGCTGGTGCCGGGCGCCAAGGTGATGATCACGGCACAGGAAAAAGCCGGCAAGCCGACCGCGCTGCGCGTCATCGTCGGCCGCGATGGTTTTGCGCCGCCCATGTAATGCGCCGCGCGCGGGCCGGCAAGTGCGGCCTGTGATAATTGGCGTATGCCGCCCATCGGCGCCAAACCTGTACCTGGCCCCTGTTTTTAAGCGGTTTAACCCTGCGAGCCAATAAGACCGGGCGCAAGCAGCTATCAAAAACAGAGCAAATACCTTTGCCTGCGAAGCGCTATCTTTGATGCCTTTCAGGAAAGCGGCTGCTGTTTGGCCCTGATTTCTCCCATCTCACCATACCTCGCCCCCCGCGAGCAGACGGAACACCTTTTGAACGATTCAGCCTCTCCCGTGAAACCGCCGCCCGGCGGCCCCCCGCGTATTGCCGTCATAGGCGGCGGACCCGCCGGCCTGATGGCCGCCGAGGTGCTGGCCACTGCCGGTGCCGCCGTGAAGGTCGAGGTCTATGACGCCATGCCTTCGGTGGGGCGCAAGTTTTTGCTGGCCGGCAAGGGCGGGCTCAACCTCACGCATTCCGAAGCACCCGAGGCCTTTCTGAGCCGCTATGGTGAGCGCGCTGCTCAACTGGCGCCGTTGCTGTCCGCATTTGGCCCGGCCGAGCTGCGAGCCTGGGCTGAAGCGCTGGGCGTGGAGACCTTTATCGGCAGCTCGGGCCGCGTGTTTCCCAAAGACATGAAAGCTGCGCCGCTGCTGCGTGCCTGGCTGCACCGCCTGCGCAATGCAGGCGTGCAGTTTTCCATGCGGCACCGCTGGCTGGGCTGGGCCGATGACGGTGCGCTGAAGTTCTCAACGCCCGCCGGTGAGGTGCTGGCACACGCCGACGCCGTGGTGCTGGCCCTGGGTGGCGGCAGTTGGGCTCGGCTGGGCTCTGACGGCGCCTGGGTGCCGCTGCTGGCCGCACGCGGCGTGGCTGTGGCGCCGCTGCTGCCATCCAATTGCGGCTTCGACGTGGCCGCACGCGCGGACAGCCCGGCGCAGCTTGAAGAGGCGGCTGGCGATGCCGGTGAGACCCGCCGAGAATTCCTGCAGGAGCTCATGGGCAAAAGCCCACAGCCGCACACCGGCTGGACAGAACACTTCGCCAGCCGCTTTGCCGGCCAGCCTTTCAAGTCCGTCGCCATCAGTTTTACCGATTCACGCGGCCGCAGCTTCAGCCGCAAGGGCGAGTTCATTGCCACCGCCACAGGCGTTGAAGGCAGCCTGATCTATGCCGCTTCCTCGTTGTTGCGTGACGAGATTGCCGAACACGGCAGCGCCACCTTCCTGCTCGATCTGCTGCCCGCAAAGACGCCTGAGCAGGTGCTGGTGGAGGTGCGCCACCCGCGCGGCTCACGCTCGCTGTCCAGTCACCTCAAGAGTCGCCTGAACCTGGATGGCATCAAGGCCGCGATGTTGTACGAACTGCTGGGCAAGGACGCGATTGCCGATCCGGTGCGCCTGGCGGCAGGCATCAAGGCATTGCCAGTGCGTGTCACGGCAGCCAGGCCGATCGACGAAGCCATCAGCACGGCAGGTGGCGTGATGTTTGAGGCCATGGATACGCGCCTGCAACTGCAAAATCTGCAAGGCACGGGCCAACCGGTGTTTTGCGCCGGTGAAATGCTGGACTGGGAAGCGCCCACGGGCGGCTACCTGCTCACGGCCTGCTTTGCCGGCGGCCGTGTTGCCGGGCAGGGCGTTTTAAGTCATTTTGGCCTGTAGCCCAATAGGGTCGGGCGCAAGCAGCTATTGATTTTGTAGCAATTTCTTTTCCCTGCGGGCCTTCATCCATTGCCAGGCTGGCAAAAAACGCGAGTTTGAACTAGTATTACATACGTTATAACTGAAAGACGTATGCCATGCACACCCTCAAACTGACCCAAATTGGTAATTCCATCGGCGTGATCTTGCCGCGCGAGGTGCTGGGGCGGCTCAAGCTTGAAAAAGGTGAGTCTGTGTTTCTCGTGGAGACGCCCGACGGTTACGTCATCACGCCATACAACCCCGCCCTGGACGAGCAGATTCAGGCCGGCCGTGAATTCATGCGCGAATACCGCGACACCTTCCACCAACTCGCCAAATGAGTTGGCGCTGGATCGACAAGCAGGCCTTGCTGCTTTTGCACGGCGAAAGCCTGGCCGAGCACGGCGGTGGCGAGGGCTTGCGCGACGAAGGTCTGCTGGACTCCGCATTGGCCCGGCCCTTGAACCTGCTTGCCTATGGCGAACCTGATGTAGCCGCACTGGCCGCGAGTTATGCCATGGGTGTGGCAAAAAACCACCCGTTTGTCGACGGCAACAAGCGCGCCGCCTTTTTGACAGTGGGTATGTTTCTTTATTTGAACGGATACCGTTTGAGCACAACGCAAGCAGATGCAACCGTCACCGTGCTGGCGCTTGCCGCAGGGGACATCACCGAAGAGCAGTTTGCTGCCTGGCTTCGCCAAAAAGTGATTACCCGACCCGGGAAAAAATTGTGATTTCGCTGACAAAAAGGAGCCACCGTGATCGTCCGTTTTAACATCGACTCTTTTGACAGGACCCAGTACGAATACCGCGTGACCTACGAAGGTGAAGACCTGTTCGGCGACGCCGGGCTGGGCGGCATTGAAGAATGCATCATCGCCGCCACCGAAGGCCTGGGCCAGGACGCCGTGGCCGCAGAAGTCGCCTTCAGGGGCATCATCAGCGGCACCTACCCGCTGGCCTCACTGGCGCTGATGTCGGCGCAGATCGCCGTCCATGCGCTGCAGACCACCGAGGCGGTTGAGGAAGTGAGCCGGTAGTACCGAGGCCCACAAAAGCTCCGGGGGCGGACTTTGCCGGGGAACTTTCGTTTGTGCGGTAGCGCACATACCGGGGGGCCGTTAGTGCCTATACTTCGAAGACGGTGCGAGATCTCTGCCAGAGGCCCAACTCGAAGCCAGATCCGCCCGGAGTGTCTCGATGGCCAATGCTTCCAACCCCAAAGACAACCAGCTGCTTGCTGCATTGCCAGACGCAGAGTGGCAGCGCTGGCTGCCGCAACTGGAGCTGGTGGATATGCCGCTGGGCCAGGTGCTCTACGAATCAGGCAGCACATTGAGCCATGTGTACTTTCCCACCACGGCCATCGTCTCGCTGCTTTATGTGATGGAAAACGGCTCTTCGGCCGAGATTGCCGTCGTCGGCCATGAAGGTGTCGTGGGCATCTCCCTGTTCATGGGCGGGGAGTCCACACCCAGCCGCGCCGTCGTGCAAAGCGCCGGCCAGGGTTTTCGCCTCAAGGCACAGGCCATCAAGGACGAGTTCAAGCGCGCGCCGGTGCTGCACCTGCTGCTGCGCTATACGCAGGCGCTGATCACGCAGATGGCGCAAACCGCGGTGTGCAACCGCCACCATTCGCTCGACCAGCAGCTGTGCCGCTGGCTGCTCCTCAGCCTTGACCGGCTGCAGGGCAATGAGCTGGTGATGACGCAGGAGCTGATCGCCAACATGCTGGGTGTGCGCCGCGAAGGCGTGACCGAAGGTGCGACCAAGCTGCAAAACTTGGGGCTGATCCGCTATTCGCGTGGCCGCATCACGGTGCTGGACCGCCCGGGCCTGGAGCAGCGCACCTGCGAGTGTTATGCCGTGGTCAAGAAGGAATACGACCGCTTGCTTCCCGAAAAACTCGCCTCCTAGCATCCCGGTGTGCGGCCTGTTGTGCGCTGTGTGCGCTGGCACACGGTGGCGTTGGCAGCACCTCATGCATACTGGGGCACCGAATTGAACTGACGACAGTAGCGCGGCCTTGTCCATGACCCGGCACTCCCCGGGGTCCGCCTACACCGGAGAGCCATTTTGGCCCCTGTCGAAAACCACCTCATTGAGCTTCTCCCTCGCAAGGACCGCCTGCGCCTGCTCGCCGTCTGCGAGCCCGTCGAGTTGTCGCTGGCTGAAGTGCTGTGCGAACCCGGCAAACCCACACGTTACGTCTATTTCCCGATCGAAAGCTTCATTTCCCTCGTGGCCCTGGTGGAAGGCAGCCCGGGTGTAGAGGTCGGCATGGTGGGCCGCGAAGGCATGCTGGGTGCGCAACTGGTGCTGGGGGTTGTTACCGCGCCGGTGCATGCGGTAGTGCAGGGCGCGGGGGCATCCTGGCGGATCAGCACCGCCGTTTTCCGGCGCGAGCTGGCGCGCAGTGCTTCGCTGCAGCGCGGCCTGAACCGCTACCTTTATGTCTTGATGGCGCAGCAGTCCGCATCAGCGGCCTGCCTTCGGTTTCACCTGACGAGCCAGCGCCTGGCCCGATGGCTGTTGATGAGCCAGGACCGCGCCCATTCCGACCATTTTCATGTGACCCACGAATTCCTGGCTTACATGCTGGGCATGCGCCGCGTCGGCATCACATCGGCCGCCAGCGCGCTGCAGCGCAGTGGATTGATCGAATACCACCGTGGTGAATTGAAAGTTCTTGACCGCAGCGGCCTGGAGGCTGCGGCATGCAGCTGTTACGCGGCTGACCGGAAAACCTATACCCAATTGCTTCACTGACGAGCGGGTTTGGGATGGCGGGGGCCTGCCTGTCAGGCAAAAGCATCGGTTTACCTGTTTCAGCTCAATGGCAGCCCGCGACACGACCTGAAAACCTTTTGCGGTTGATGTGCGTTACCGCACGGACGGATCACCTTGGGCCGCCTAAAAAGGGGCGTACGGCGATATTGCGAACCTTTGAAGACGCAGCGCCCAACCGCTGTTGCAGCGCCATGCAACTCCTTTAGCGAGGGTTCTGAAATGATCCGGCTTGCTTCCTCACCCCCTCCCAATATCAGGCTGCTGGCGCGCTCGGCGCTGACCATGCTGAGCTCTCCCGAGCTCATGAAGGAGTCCAGGTGCGAGCTGCCCGCCACCAGTGCCGCTGCGCTGGATGTTCTGCGCGACTGGGCCAAAGGAGACGGCGAGGGCGCTGACGACGCCCATTTCGCTTCGCTTCCCGAGCGGCAGCTCGAAGCGCTCACACCCGACCACCCGCTGGACATCGCGATCGCCGACTGGGACGTGCTGTTTCACGCCGTCAAGGCCAGGCTCATGCTCAGCGTCGGTGAAAAACTCGCGGCCGTGCCCAACTCGCAGGCCGGCGAGGCCGCGGAGCTGGTCCAGTCCATCGTGCTGGAGTGTGTGGGCGCCTTGCACCAGCTTCACCTGGCACTGACGCAGGAGCGCGGGCAACGCGCTCACTCGGCGGCCCCGGGCGAGCAGGCCACCCAGCCTATGACGCCGGTTTAACGCCCAGTTGGCGCCGGGCCAACTTCTCTGTCTGCTTTCCGGGATGTCCGTGAGGTCGTCAGGCGGGCTTTGACGCAACCGGCACGGGCTGAAAACTTTCCAGGTGGGCAATGATCAGATCGGTCACCTCTATCCCGCTCAACGAACTCAACGCAAAAAACGCCACAGAGTCGGCATGGCCGGCCCGCGGGTCGTAGTACTGCGAAGGCACCTGCCGCAAATAACGCACACGCGGCCTGCTGCCCTGCACGTCATACACCAGGGCATCGTCGGCAATTCCTACTTGCAGCCCGTGAAGCGGGCCTCCTATGCAGGTCATCAGCATTGCGTGGTTGTCTCCGTCAATGGACTGTATACGGATGGGGTGCCTGTGGCTATGGGCCGTCTGGCCTAGTGGTGGCTTTGTCGGCTGGATGGGCCGCGTCAAACCTAAAATGGTTCTGGTAGCCCAAGGCCGCATGTTCTTTGGGCCTTCCATGGCGAATCCCGGCCCAACCTTCAACCCATGAAACCCTACTCCATCCTCTTTGTCTGCATGGGCAATATCTGCCGCAGCCCCACAGCCCACGGCGTGTTCCTGCAGAAAGTCATGGACCGCGGGCTTGTCCATCAGATCCAGGTCGATTCGGCCGGCACGCATAACTATCACCCCGGCAACCCGCCCGATGAGCGCTCGCAGGCGCATGCATCCAGGCGAGGTTATGACCTATCCGGCCTCAGGGCCCGGCAGATTTCGGATTCGGATTTTGAGCGCCACGATTTGATCCTGGCCATGGACTGGGACAACCTGGCTTTGATTCAGGAGGAGTGCCCTGCCGAACATCTCCGCAAGGTGCGTAGGTTGACGGAGTTCTGCCTGAAACATGACAGTCCGGTTGTGCCTGATCCTTACTATGGCGGCAAGGACGGGTTTGAGCATGTGCTCGACCTGGTGGAGGATGCTTGCGAGGGGCTGCTTCGCTATGTTGAGCGCCAGCTGGATCCAGCGCATCGATAAGGCAGCGAATGCCTACGCTGCAATTTGAATAAGGTGACGAGCCTTGACCCCGGCACTGACTCCACAGTTAGGGCTGCTTGGTTCCCCACCTGACCCGGTTGGCCGCTTTACCATGCGGGAAGGCCCGTCACCCTCGATTGTAAGGGACTTGGGAATGACCCCTCTGGCATACCCCCATCAGTGAAAAGGGCACCGAGCGATCTATTCCAGCCGGGGCCGCGGGACTGGCTTTGCCAGACCGCAGGCGCAGCGGCCCCCTCGGGGGGGCAGCGCATTACACGAAGTGAAAAGCGTGGGGGCCATATCCTAGAATGGCTGGATGTCCTATCTCGTCCTTGCCCGCAAATACCGCCCCAAAAATTTCTCGGAAATGGTGGGGCAGTCGCATGTGGTGCAGGCGCTGGGCAATGCGCTGGCCACCCAGCGTTTGCACCATGCTTACCTGTTCACCGGCACGCGGGGCGTAGGCAAGACAACCATTTCGCGCATCCTGGCCAAGTCGCTCAATTGCCTGGGGTCGGACGGGCAGGGCGGGATTACGGCCACGCCGTGTGGCGTGTGCCAGGCCTGTACCGACATCGACAGCGGCCGCTTCGTGGATTACACCGAGCTGGACGCAGCGTCCAACCGGGGTGTTGACGAAATTGCCCAATTGCTCGAGCAGGCCGTTTACAAACCTGTCGTCGGCCGCTTCAAGGTCTTCATGATCGACGAGGTGCACATGCTGACGAACACGGCGTTCAACGCCATGCTCAAGACGCTGGAAGAACCCCCCGAGTATTTGAAGTTTGTACTGGCCACGACCGACCCGCAGAAGGTGCCGGCTACTGTGTTGTCGCGCTGCCTGCAGTTCAACCTGCGGCCCATGGCACCCGAGACGGTGCTGGAGCATTTGACGCAGGTGCTGGGCGTTGAAAACGTCCCGGCCGAGCAGCAGGCGTTGCGTCTTTTGGCGCGCGCGGCGCGGGGCTCCATGCGCGACGCCCTGTCGCTGACGGACCAGGCCATTGCCTTTGGCTCCGGCAAGCTTGAAGAAGCCAGCGTGCGCACCATGCTGGGCAGCGTGGACCGCAGCTATGTCTACCGCCTGCTGGACGCCCTGGCGCGCGGCGACGGCAAAACCGTGGTCGAAACCTCCGAAGCGTTGCGGCTGAACGGCTTGAGTGCGGCTTCCACCCTGGAAGAAATGACGACGGTGCTGCAACGCATGGCGGTGTTGCAGGCCGTACCCGAGATGGGCGCGGGCGACGACGGGGCCGACCCGGATATTGCGGAGACGGCGCGGCTGGCCCAGGCGCTGCCGGCTGATGAAACTCAACTGCTTTACAGCCTGTGCCTGCATGGCCGCGGTGAACTGGGCCTGGCGCCCGACGAATACGCGGGCCTGACCATGGTGCTGCTGCGCTTGCTGGCCTTCAAACCCTCGGTTTCGGCTACCACCCATGCGGGGGGTGCCGCCGAGCCTGGAAAAAAGCCCCAGCCTGAGGTGGCGCGGGCCCACGCGCCCGTGGCTTTGCCTGAACGGCGTGCGGCGCCGGTGCCGGCTGCTGCACGCGAACCTGCCCATGATGAGCTCGTGCCCGCTGCGCCGCGTGTTTCACAAGAACCACCTACCGCTCAAAATTTTGACCAAAAACAGCCTGTAGCCCAGGCGGAACGTGCGCAAGCAGCTATCAATTCAGTAGCGGCTCCTGTGGCGATGCCGGAGCGGCCGGTGCCGCAGCAGCGCCCGCAGCCGGGCATGCCAGCTGCTGCCGTCGCACCTCTGGTGCCTGTTCCGCATGGCGAGGGCTGGAGCCAGACCGTCAACCAGCTGGTGGCCGCTGAGGCCGTGGCGGCACTGACGCGTGAACTGGGCCTGCAGTCTGAATTGCGCAGCCGGGCCGACGGGCTGTGGACGCTTCGGGTGGAGCGCGAGTCGCTGAACCAGGCGGCGGCGCGTGAAAAGCTGCAAGCCGCGCTGCAGGCGCATCTTGGCGATGCAGCCCTGCGGCTCGCGGTGGAAGTGGGGCCCGTCACCGACACCCCGGCGCGCCGCAACGCGGCGGCGCAAGCCGAGCGCCAGCGCGCTGCCGAAGAAATGATCCAGAACGACCCGTTTGTGCAGGACATGATGCGCGACTGGGGTGCCAAAATTGTCCCCGGCAGCATCCGGCCGCTGGCCGCGAAGTCGATATGATCAAAGGCAGGTTTTAAAACCAATTTCTGCCCCCAATTTCGACGCAATTTCAGACGCAAAGCACACCTCGATTTCAAGTTTTAAAGGAACTACCATGTTTAACAAAGGACAACTCGCGGGCCTCATGAAGCAGGCGCAGGCGATGCAGGACAACCTCAAAAAAGCCCAGGAAGAACTGGCATTTGTGGAAGTCACCGCCGAGGCTGGCGCTGGTCTGGTGAAGGTCACCATGACCTGCAAGCACGATGTCAAACGCGTTGAAATTGACCCCAGCCTGCTGACCGACGACAAGGACATGCTGGAAGACCTGGTGGCTGCTGCGTTCAACGCCGCCGTGCGCAAGGCCGAAGAAGTGAGCAACGAGAAAATGGGCAAGCTGACGGCAGGAATGCCCGGCCTTCCCGGCGGCATGAAGCTGCCCTTTTAACGTTGTGAGCCCCCACGGTCGCTCACTGCGTGTAGCTCCCTGCCCCCCGAGGGGGCCGCTGCGCCTGCGGTCTGGCAAAGCCAGTCCCGCGGCCCCTGCTTGCGAAAGCGGGTACGACGCTCGGTTGCTGCTGCCACATGGCTGATTCGAACGCGCTTGAAGGCCTCACCCAGGCCTTGCGCAAGCTGCCGGGCGTGGGCGCCAAGTCGGCCGCGCGCATGGCGTTCCATCTGCTGCAGCACGACAAGCCCGGCGCGCTGCAGATTGCCCGTGCGCTGGAGCACGCCGTCAACAGCGTGCGGCATTGCACCTTGTGCAACACGCTGACGGAGCAGGAGGTTTGCACCACCTGCGCCAACCCGCAGCGTGACCGCAGCAAGCTGTGCGTGGTTGAAACACCGGCCGACCAGGCTGCCCTTGAGCGCACGCTGGCCTACAAGGGCCTTTATTTTGTGCTCATGGGCAAGCTGAGCCCGCTTGACGGCATAGGCCCCAACGACATCGGCTTGCAAAAACTGTTTGACCGCGTGGTGCCCAAGAACGAGCGCGGCGAGGTGCTGCCGCCTGCATCGCGCGAAGTGCAGGAAGTCATCCTGGCGACCAATTTCACGGCCGAAGGCGAAGCCACTGCTCACGTGATTGCACAGGCGCTGAAAAGCCGCGGCGTCCAGGTGACGCGCCTGGCGCGCGGAGTGCCGGTGGGCAGCGAACTTGAATACGTAGACCTGGGCACCATTGCCCACGCGTTGGTGGACCGCAGGTGAGGGCGGTGTTTTTAGTTTTATCTTGACAGCTTCATGCCCGCAGCGGGCGACCATAACGAAAGGAACCCACCATGACATTCGCACGCTTCACCATTGCCTACTGGTGTGTTCTGATTGCGGCCCTGTTGCCCATTGTGTGTGCCGCCATTGCCAAATACGGCACGATGAGCACCCCGCGGCGCGATGGTGGATATGACAACCACAACCCGCGAGGCTGGCTGGCGCAGCAAACCGACTGGCGTGCCCGGGCCAACGCCGCGCAAGCCAACACATTCGAGGCGCTGCCCTTTTTCTTTGCCGCAGTCATCATTGCGCACGTCCTGCAGGCGGGGCAGACACGGCTGGACATCCTGGCATTGCTCTTTGTCGTGCTGCGCATTGCCTACATCATGATGTACATCGCCGACCTGGCCAAAGCCCGCTCGGCCATCTGGGCGTGTGCACTTTTTATCAATATCGTCATTCTTTTTTCCGGCTTTCGTTGACACATGCGTCGAGAGTGTGAAAGTTACCTCTGGTAACGCGATCACCTTCGGTAAAAACCCGCACGGGATGACCCCGATGCGGGTTTTTTTATGCCTCGATAAGCTTGTGACATCAAAAAAAGAGAGAGGCTTGCATGAATCGCCAACCCCTGATTTCCCGCCGGGCTTTTGCCGGTGGCACCGCACTGGCAGCAGCAACGCTGGCATTGCCGGCGCTTCGCGCGCAACCCAGGCTCGAAAAAACAAAAATTGCGTTGGCGGTCGGCGGCAAGGCGGCGTTCTATTACCTGCCTCTTACCATTTCAGAGCAACTGGGGTATTTCAAGGCTGAGGGCCTGGACATTGAAATCAGCGACTTTGCCGGTGGCGCGCGCGCGCTACAGGCCGTGGTGGGCGGCTCTGCCGACGTCTGCTCGGGTGCTTTCGAGCACACCATCAACCTTCAGTCCAAAAACCAGATGTTCCAGGCTTTTGTGCTGCAGGGCAGGGCGCCGCAAATTGCTTTTGGCGTGTCAACAAAAAACATGCCCAACTACAAAACGGTCGCAGACCTGAAGGGCAAGAGAATCGGTGTGTCTGCGCCGGGTTCGTCCACCAACATGATGGCCAACCTGGTGCTTTCGCGCGCAGGCCTCAAACCCGGCGACGTCAGTTTCATCGGGGTCGGCACCGCGGCAGGCGCACTGACCGCGATGCGTTCGGGCCAGATCGATGCCATGAGCAATACCGACCCGGTCATGACCATGCTCGAGCAAAAGGGCGAGGTGAAGATCATCAGCGATACGCGCACGCTCAAGGGCACGATCGAAGTTTTTGGCGGTTCCATGCCGGCGGCCTGCCTGTACGCCCCGATAGAGTTCGTCCAGAAAAATCCCAACACTTGCCAGGCACTGGCCAATGCGATCGTGCATGGGCTCAAGTGGCTGCAGACGGCAGGCCCCGGTGACATCATCAAGACGGTGCCCGAGAGCTACCTGTTGGGTGACCGGGCGCTGTACCTTGCGTCGTTCAACAAGGTGCGCGAGTCGATTTCGCTCGACGGCATCATTCCGGATGACGGCGCGCGCACGGCCCTGAAAGCGCTTGCCAGTTTCGATCCGACCGTTAAGGCCGACAAGATTGACATTGCCAAGACCTACACCAACGAATTTGCGCGCCGCGCGAAGGATCGCTTCAAGGCTTAGGCATGTGGGCCCCCACGCTCCCCACTGCGTGTGGTTCGCTGCCCCCCGAGGGGGCGCTGCGCCTGCGGCCCGGCAAAGCCGGTTCCGCGGCCCCTGCTGGTGAAGACGGATGCTCGCGTTGATCGTTCGGTGCTCTCCAATCCCTCCTCTTTGACCTGCCTCGTGCAAGCACCTTGCTGTAAGCTCCCGCCATGCCAGAACCCGACGACGCCTACGCCCTGGAGCTGATCAACATCAGCTGCACCTTTCGCTCGCGCGACGATGCGGGCCAGCGTTATACAGCGGTGAGCGACACCACCTTGCGCATACGGGCCGGTGAGTTCGTTTCGGTTGTCGGGCCTACAGGTTGCGGCAAATCCACGTTGCTTAATATCGGCGCCGGTTTGCTGGAGCCGTCTTCCGGCGAGGTCCGGGTGTTTGGCCAACCGCTGGGCGGCATCAACACCCGCGCCGGCTACATGTTCCAGACCGAGGCCTTGATGCCCTGGCGCAGCGCCATCGCCAATGTGATGATGGGATTGCAATACCGGGGCATACCCGACGATGAAGCCCGCCGCCAGGCGCAGGCCTGGCTTGAGCGTGTGGGCCTGGGCGAGTTCGGTGACCGCTATCCGCACCAGCTCTCGGGCGGCATGCGAAAGCGCACCGCCCTGGCCCAGGTGCTGGCGCTGGACCCCGACATCATCCTGATGGACGAACCTTTCAGTGCGCTCGACATCCAGACGCGTCAGCTCATGGAAAACGAAGTGCTGGACCTGTGGGCCGCCAAGAAAAAGGCGGTGCTGTTCATCACGCATGACCTGGACGAGGCCATTGCCATGAGCGACAGGGTGGTGGTGCTGTCGGCTGGCCCGGCTACGCACCCGATCGGAGAATTCACGATTGATCTGCCGCGTCCGCGTGACGTGGCCGAGGTGCGCAGCCAGCCGCGTTTTGTGGAGCTGCATACGCAGATATGGAATGTGTTGCGCGATGAAGTCCTTAAAGGTTACGCGCAGCAACTGAAAAAAGCGGCCTAGAAATGAAGCCCCCACGCTCGCTCACTGCGTGTAGCTCTCTGCCCCCCGAGGGGGCTGCGCTTGCTTGGGGCAGCCCTGCGCTGCGCGCGGCCTGACATGTGGCGCCACCTCAAGCCTTCCGAAAAAAACCTGCGCGCCTGGCAGTTGGGCTTGTTGGTGCTCGTGCTGTTAGGCTGGCACCTGGCTTCGCGCGACCAGAAAATTGCTTTTTTTCTGGGCGAGCCCATCAAGGTCGCCGGCAGGGTGTGGAGCTGGTTCATGCCTTTTGGCTTTGGTGAAAGCCGCATGTTCCCCGATGGCTTGCCGGGCAACGCCGACATCTACCTCCACCTGGGCACCACCTTGCTGGAAACCGTGCTGGCCTTCGGCATAGGCACCGTGCTGGGCCTGGCGTGCGGCCTGTGGCTTGCCCTGGCCCCTACAGCCAGCGCCATCCTGGACCCCTACATCAAGGCGGCCAATTCCATGCCCCGCGTGATCCTGGCACCCATTTTTGCGCTGTGGTTCGGTTTGGGCATCTGGAGCAAGGTGGCGCTGGCGGTCACGCTGGTGTTTTTCATTGTGTTTTTCAATGTTTACCAGGGTGTGAAAGAGGTCAGCCCGGTGGTGCTGGCGAATGCCCGCATGTTGGGGGCCAACCAGCGCCAGCTGTTGCGCACGGTGTACCTGCCAAGCGCGACCAGCTGGGTGTTTTCCAGCCTGCATACCTCTGTGGGCCTGGCATTTGTCGGAGCCGTCGTGGGTGAATACCTGGGCTCTGCGCGGGGGGTAGGCTACCTGATTTTGCAGGCCGAAGGCACGTTTGATGTGAATACGGTGTTTGCCGGCATCGTGGTGCTGACGGCGTTCGCCCTCGTGCTGGACGGCATTGTTGGCAAGCTGGAGAAGCGGCTCATGAAATGGCACCCGCGCACCGGCGAGACGGAAAAACTTTGACGCTTTCTCTGCACTGCAATTCTTCCTGTCGTCCTACAGCCTGCGGCCGGGCTGCTCCTTAAAGTCGTGGCTGCCTGCACCGCTTCTGCCATGCGCAGCAGCGGCGAGCCGGCTTCACTCCAAGGACACACCATGAATCTTTCACTCAGCATCGGCCCCATTGTGTCGCTCATCGCGGGGATCCTTATCCTGCTGATACCGCGGCTGCTCAATTACATCGTGGCGATTTACCTGATCGTTATCGGCTTGATCGGATTGTTCGGCAGCGGTTCGTTCAAGCTGTAGTAACAGTCCGCGGGCGGTGACTGCTGAAGCGCGCGCTTCGGAGCATCAACGTTTTTTGGCCTTGACGACCGTCTTGGCATTGCTGCGTTTAGTCACTTTGGCGGAACTGCCGCGACTGCGGCTGGAGGCTGAGGCCTGGTTTTTGGAGGCGTGGCTTTTGACCGGAAGGAAAACCACCACCTGATGGCCCAGCTTGAACGCGCTGGAAGTGCTGACATTGTTCCATTCGGCAACGCTGGCAGCGCTCAGGCCATAGCGCTTGGCAATGGTTGCAACCGACTCGCCCTTGCGGGCCTTGACGGTGGTGCGGCGCGTCACAACTTCGGGAGAGAACGAGACCTGGGCGGTATCCGCAACGTGGCTGGTAACGTCGTTTTCCACCTTGGCGGAACGCGGCACCAGCAAGGTCGAACCGGCCTTGATGAGCATGCGCGGCGGTATGTTGTTGACGCTGCGCAGATCGGCCTCACTCATGCCGGTGCGGCGTGCTGCTTCGGCCGGGTTCATGGTGCTGGGCGCCGACCAGGCGGTCCAGCTGGCATATTGCCCTTGGGTGTAGGCCTCGAAGTTGCGCTGAAATACCGTGGCGTTGTCCCAGGGAAGCAGTATCTGGGGCGTTCCTGCCGCAATGATGACGGGGCGATGTGCTGAAGGGTTCAGTGCCTTGAAGTCTTCAATCTTGACGTCGGCAAGGCGTGCAGCCAAGGCTACATCAATGTCGCGTGTGATCAGCACCTGCTGGAAATAGGGGTGGTTTTCGATCAGCGGCAGTTCGGTGCGAAATGCCTGGGGATTGGCCACAATATTTTTGACGGCCTGCAGCTTGGGCACGTAGAGCCTCGTTTCTGCCGGCATGTTCAGGTCGGTGTAGCTGGTGCCCAGCCCTGCTCTCTGGTTTTTGGCGATGGCGCGGCCCACGCTGCCTTCACCCCAGTTATAGGCCGCCAGCGCCAGATGCCAGTCGCCAAACATGCCATGCAACTTTTGCAGGTAGTCCAGCGCTGCTCGGGTGGAAGCCAGCACGTCGCGCCGGTCGTCGCGGAAAGCGTTTTGCTTCAGGTCGAAATATTTGCCGGTGGCCGGCATGAACTGCCACATGCCGGCGGCTTTGGCGCTGGAAACGGCCTGCGGGTTAAAAGCGCTTTCGATGAACGGTAGCAGGGCCAGTTCCGTCGGCATCTGGCGGCGCTCGAGTTCTTCAACGATATGAAAAAGGTACTTGCTGGAGCGCTCGGTCATGCGCAGGATGTAATCCGGCCGGCTGGCATACCACTGCTCGCGATCCGTCACCAGCTCGTTTTGCAGGTCGGGCATGGCGAAGCCGCGGCGAATACGGTCCCACAGTTCCTTGGGAGGCTCCGTGGAGGCGATCTGGTACGACCCGACCTGACCCGGTGTGATGGCTTGAAGCGGGCCGCCCGGCACTTGCGGTTTGGCGGCGGGGCTTGTTCCTGTTGTGAGGACCGGGTCACCCGGCATGCCGGGCGGCTGTGTGGCGCAGCCCGCCAGCAGCGCAGCCACAAGCGTAAACGCCAATGAAACAATACGGAAGTTGATGAGTTTGGAAGGAGATGCTGCAGTGGTTCGGTCGTGTGGCGTCATTTGAATTGGTTTTTCCACTGCCTGATGGCGGCAAATACGGTGTTGTCGTCACGGGCCGACGCATCAAAGTGCCGGGCAGCCGTCATGATAGTGGGTTGGCGGGTCCGCAAGAAGGGGTTGATCAGCAATTCCTGGGCCACAGAGGTCGGCAAGGTCGGCTTTCCCTGGGCGCGAAGTGCAACGCATTGCGCCTGATATGCCGCCAGGTCGGCATTTTCTGGCTCGACTGCCATGGCAAAGCGGAGGTTGCTGAGTGTGTATTCATGGGTGCAACAGACGACGGTGTTGCCAGGCAACGCAGCCAGCTTGTCGAGCGAGGCGAGCATTTGCGCCGCCGTGCCTTCGAAGAGACGGCCACAGCCGCCGGAGAACAGCGTGTCGCCGCAAAACAGCAGCGGCCTGCCGTTCACCTCGGGCGTGTAAAAGGCAATGTGGCCTGAGGTATGCCCGGGCACGTCGATCACCTGGAAGTCCAGGCCGAGGGCCGTGAGGCTGTCGCCGCCTTTGAGGGGTGCGTAGGGCCGGGGAATGGACTCGGTAGCCGGGCCGTAAACCTTGGCGCCGCATGCCTCGCGCAGGGCCGCCACGCCGCCTGTATGGTCCGCATGGTGATGCGTGACTAGAATCGACTCCAGTTGCAATGCGTGCTGCTCCAGGGTGCGCTGCACCGGCCCGGCATCTCCCGGGTCCACGACCAGGGCGCGCCTGCCGTCATGCAACAACCAGAGGTAGTTGTCGTCAAAGGCAGGAATGGGAATCAAATACATACAGTGGTCTCAATGAGCTCTGAAATTATAGGTTTGACGGACTGGCTGAAGACCCCTCCCGGCGGCTATCTTCTGGACTGGGAACGCACGCATTTTGACCAGGCCGTCGGTGACGTTTTTGGCTACCACGCGCTGCAATTGGGTTTGCCGGAGCTCGACGCCCTGCAAGCCAATCGCATGCCGCACAAATGGCTGGCGCTGGATTCATTGCCGTCGCCATCTGAACCCGGAAAGCCCCCGGCTACAGATACGAGCGGCCGCACGGCCGCAAGTTCCCGGCGCGCGGCGCTCCTGACCGATGCGGGAGCACTTCCATTCCCGGAGAACAGCCTCGACCTGGTGGTATTGCCGCATACGCTCGAACTCAGCAGCGACCCACATGCCAGCCTGCGCGAGGTGAGCCGGGTGCTTGTTCCGGAAGGGCGGGTGGTCATCAGCGGCTTCAATCCGACCAGCTTGTGGGGGCTGCGCCAGCGCCGTGGCCATATCTACCAGCGTTGGGGGTATGACAACCTCTTTCTTCCCAAAACAGGCGAGTTCATCGGCTACTGGCGCCTTCGCGACTGGCTGAGGCTGCTGGACTTTGAGGTAGAGTCGGGGCGCTTCGGCTGCTACCGGCCGGCGCTCACAAGTCAGGCCTGGCTGGACCGGTTCGAGTGGATGGATGCCGCGGGCGAACGCTGGTGGCCAATTTTTGGCGCTGTTTATTTCCTCGCAGCGGTCAAGCGTGTACGGGGAGTCCGCTTGCTTGAGCCCGCCTGGAAGGCGCGAAGGGCGCCGGCGACAGCGCCGGCCGCGATAGCCAACAGGGAGCCGCTCACCCGGTCATCCCGCTCTCAGCCGCCTGCCTGATTTTCTTTAACCACCGGTTGCTTTTTGGAGCTTACCGGGAGCATTTGTAACGCATGACCGACACACCAACAGGCACAACGCCGCAACCACAACACGTCGTGATCTATACCGACGGCGCATGCAAGGGAAACCCCGGCCCCGGAGGTTGGGGGGCGCTGCTGGCAATGGGTGGCACAGAAAAAGAGTTATTTGGCGGCGAACTCGGCACTACCAACAACCGCATGGAGATGACTGCCGTCATCGAGGCGCTGGCGGCGCTGAAGCGGCCGTGCAGCGTGACGCTTTACCTGGACAGCGAATACGTGCGCAAGGGCATTACTGAATGGATTCACGGCTGGAAAGCCCGGGGCTGGCGCACGGCGGCCAAAGCGCCGGTCAAGAATGTGGATCTCTGGCAGCGCCTGGACGCACTGGTCGTCTCCAGTGGCCACAAGATCGACTGGCGTTGGGTCAAAGGGCATGCCGGCGACCCGGGCAACGAGCGTGCCGATGCCCTCGCCAACAAAGGCGTGGAACGAGCGCTCGGCCGCTTGTAACAAGGACCCGGCTGGGAGCCTGGGGCCAGTGCGGGAACATGTGCGCAAAAACGCACCAAGCAACCTTGGCCCACACAAAAAAGTGCGCCTTCCGGGACGCACCATAAGCGTACATAGCAACTGCGCAGTTTCGGTCGCCCAAGGCGTTTGGTAAAGCCGTTGTAAAGCTACCGCGCTTACCCCGTACAGACGCCGGAAAAAGCTGCAAGCGCCATGGTGTCCTGCTACATTGGAAGTTTGTATCTCTTTGTATAACAAGTTTTCCTCCCCATGGCATCAAAAGCAATTTACACAGCGGTCGCGATAGCGGGCATTGCGGTCGCCTCGGGTGCTGCCTGGTGGGTGCAAAAACCCAAGGCGCAGGGCGGTGCGGCCGAGTCTTCGGCGGGTGCCTCGACGGGTCAGGGCGCCGGCAATGGCACCAACGGCGCTGCCGCCGGAAAACCGGTGACCGTGGAAGCCGCGAAAGTGGAACTCGCCAGACTGTCGGATGACACCTCGGCCGTAGGCAGCCTGCGTTCGCGCCGCGGCGTGGTTTTGCGGCCCGAGGTCAGCGGGCGCATCACCCAGCTCAATTTCACCGATGGCCAGCGTGTGCGCAAAGGCCAGGTTCTGGTGCAGTTCGACGACCAGTTGCCGTTGGCGCAGGTGCAGCAAAGCCAGGCCGAACTGTCGATCGCGCGGGCCAACCAGAAGCGCAACCAGGAACTGGTGGCGCAAAACTTCATCAGCCAGCGCTCGCTCGATGAAAGCGCTGCCAACCTGCAGGTGGCCGAGGCCAAACTGTCTCTGGCCAAGGCCACGGCCGCGCGGCTGAAGATCGTCGCGCCATTTGATGGCATCGCCGGTATCCGGCTCGTGAACGTGGGCGACTACCTGAAAGACGGCGCGGACATCGTCAACATCGAAGACATCGAGGCCATCTTTGTCGATTTCCGGCTGCCCGAACGCTTCCAGAGCAAGGTCAGGCGCGGCCAGACAGCTGTCCTCGACATCGACGCCTTGCCGGGGCGCAAGTACAACGCGCAAATCCAGGCCATAGACCCCCTGATCGACGCCAATGGCCGCTCCATTGGCATCCGCGGTTGCATAGACAACCGCCAGCTGCAGCTGCGGCCCGGCATGTTCGCCCGGGTCAACACGGTGTTCGGCGTGCGCGAGAACGCCCGCGTGGTACCCGAAGAAGCCATTGTTCCGCAGGGCGGCCGGCAGTTCGTCATCAAGCTGCTGGAAGGCCCGAACGAGCAGACCCGCACGACCAAGCGCGTGGAAGTCAAGGTCGGCCTGCGCAGCCCCGGCAAGGTCGAGATCCTCGAAGGCCTGGAGTCCGGTGACGTTGTGGTCGCGACCGGCCAGCAGCGCGTGCAGCGTGACGGCACCGTGGTGGCCGTGGTGGATCTGGCCGCAAATGCTTCTGCCCGCGCGGGCAACGCAAAAGCTGCCGCTGCCGGTACTGCGCCCGCGGCAGCTGCCGCAACGGCCCCTGCGGCTGCGGCCACGCCGGCCAAAGCTGTGGCCGCCGCACCGCAAGCGCCGCCGGCAGGCCCCAACCCCTGTGGCGTGGTGGTGTCGGAGGCCCCGGGGGCCCTGGTGCCGGTGCGTAGCGTGGCCCCAGCCGAACGCCGCCCGGCCGGCCCGCCAGCGCGCGACCCCGCTTGAGCGGCCGCCGCGCCATAGCCCCCACAGGCCCTTATGCAACTCGCTGAAGTTTCCATACGCCGCCCGGTCTTTGCCACCGTGCTGTCCCTCCTCATCGTGCTGGTTGGCGCGGTGAGCTTCAACCGCCTTTCGGTGCGTGAGTATCCCAAGATCGATGAACCCGTTGTGACCGTGAGCGTGCGCTATGCAGGCGCATCCGCGGAGGTCATAGAAACGCAGGTGACCAAGCCGCTGGAAGATTCCATTGCAGGCATTGATGCTGTCGACGTCATTACCTCCATCAGCCGTGCCGACCAGGCGCAGATCAGCGTGCGTTTCAGGCTCGAAAAAGACGCTGACTCGGCTGCCGCCGAAGTACGCGACCGTACGTCGCGGGTGCGCAACCGGCTGCCTCAGGCGATTGAAGAGCCGGTGATCGCCAAGGTTGAGGCTGATGCCTTTCCGGTCATCCAGGTGGCTTTTTCCAGCGATTCACTGACGCCGCTGCAGATCAACGACCTGGTCAACCGCATTGTCAAGCCGCGCCTGCAGACCGTGACCGGCGTGGCCGACGTGCGCGTCTTTGGCGAGCGCAAGTACGCCATGCGCGTCTGGCTGGACACCGACAAGCTCGCCTCCTACAAGCTGACCACGCAGGACGTGGAAGATGCCATCAGCCGCAGCAACCTGGAGCTGCCGGCCGGCCGCATCGAGTCGCAGCAGCGCGAGTTCAGCGTGACCTCGCAGACCGACCTGGTCAGGCCCGCGCAGTTTCGCGAGATCGTCATCAAGAATGTGAACGGCTTTTCCGTCAAGGTGCGCGACGTCGCGCGCGTGGAAGAGGGCGCGGCCGACGAGCGCACGGCGGTCAGGCTCAATGGCCGCTCCGCCGTGGCAGTCGGTGTCATCCGCCAGGCAACGGCCAACCCGCTGGACCTGTCCAAGGGCGTGCGGGACGCCTTCCCCAAGCTGAAGGCCGATCTGCCGTCCGACATGTTGATTGACATCGCCAATGACAACTCGGTGTTCATCGACCGTTCCGTCAACAACGTGTACCACACCATCGCTGAGGCCATCGTGCTGGTGGCCCTGGTGATTTTTGTGTTCCTGCGCACCCTGCGTGCCTCCATCATCCCCATCGTCACCATCCCGGTGAGCCTGATTGGCACCTTCGGCATGATGGCGCTGGCGGGCTTCACCATCAATACGCTGACCTTGCTGGCGCTGGTGCTGGCTATCGGCCTGGTGGTGGACGACGCCATCGTGATGCTGGAAAACATCTTCCGGCACATTGAGGAGGGCATGGACCCGTTCTCGGCCGGCATCAAGGGCGCGCGTGAGATCGGCTTTGCCGTGGTCACCATGACGGCCACGCTGGTAGCCGTGTATGCGCCGCTGGCGTTCACGCCGGGCCGCACCGGGCGCCTTTTCGTGGAGTTTGCCTTGGCGCTTGCGGGCGCGGTGGTGGTGTCGGGCTTTGTGGCGCTGACGCTCACGCCCATGATGTGCACCCAGCTGCTCAAGCACAACCCCAAGCCCAACCGTTTTGACCGGTTCATGGAGCTGGCGTTAACGTCGATCTCCGACCGCTACGGCTCGGTGCTGCGCTGGGTCGTCACCACACGTTACGTACCCGCGGCGGAGGAAGGCGCCGCCGGCCGGCCCTCGCTTGCCCAGCGGCTCAAAGGCATGGCCTTGCAGGCACGCTGGCTTGTCATCGGCGTGATGGTGCTAAGCGCCCTTGCCATCGCGCTGGTGTTCCCGAGCATGAAGCAGGAGCTTTCGCCCATTGAAGACCGCGGGGTGATTCTGGCCAACGTCAATGCCCCTGACGGCGCCACGCTGGACTACACCAACCGCTATGCCAGGGCGCTGGAAAAAATGGGTGAACCCTTTCCCGAGTTCGACCGCATTTTTGCCAACGTGGGCAACCCTACCGTGGCGCAGGCCAGCGTGGTGTACCGCACAGTCGACTGGGACAACCGTACGCGCTCCACCATCGACATGGCACGCGAACTGCAGCCCAAATTCAATGCGCTGCCCGGCGTTACCGCCTTTCCGATCACGCCGCCGTCCCTCGGGCAGGGCTTTCGCGAACGGCCGCTCAATTTTGTGATCCAGACCTCCGACAGCTACCAGAACCTGAACACCGTGGTGCGCCAGATGCTGGAGGAGATCGCCAAAAACCCCGGCATCGTCTCGCCCGACGTGGACCTTCGGCTGAACAAGCCAGAGCTGCGCATTGAGGTGGAGCGTGACAAGGCGGCCGACCTCGGCGTCAGCGTCCAGGTTGTCGCGAAAGCTATCGAGACCCTGCTGGGCGGGCGCAACGTGACGCGCTACAAGCGCGACGCCGAGCAGTACGACGTGATCGTGCAGACCGAAGCCAGCGGCCGCACCACGCCTGAAAACATCGACCGCATTTATGTGCGGGGCCGCAACGACGCGATGATTCCGCTGTCGGCACTGGTGAAGGTGCGCGAAAGCGTGTCACCGCGCGAGTTGAACCATTTCGGCCAGCGCCGCTCTGTGTCGATCACGGCCAGCCTTGCGGGCGACTATTCGCTGGGCGAAGCGCTCAAGTTCATGGACCAGACTGCCGCCAAGGTGCTCAAGACCGGCTACAGCACCGACCTGAACGGCACCTCGCGCGAGTTCAGAAACTCGCAGGGCGCCCTGGCCATCGTGTTTGTATTGGCACTGGTGTTTATTTTCCTGGTGCTGGCCGCGCAGTTTGAAAGTTTTATCGATCCGCTGGTCATCATGCTGTCGGTGCCGCTGTCCATGATCGGGGCCTTGCTGGCACTCAAATGGTCGGGCGGCTCGCTCAATGTGTATTCCCAAATTGGTCTGATCACGCTGGTTGGCCTGATCACCAAGCACGGCATCCTGATTGTGGAGTTCACCAACCAGTTGCGCGGGCAGGGCATGGAAATGATCGACGCGCTGGTCAAGGCGTCGTCGCAGCGCCTTCGCCCCATCATGATGACGACTGGTGCCATGGTGCTGGGTGCCTTGCCTCTCGCATTGGCCCACGGTGCGGGCGCAGAAAGTCGTACCCAGATCGGCTGGGTTATCGTGGGGGGCATGTCGCTTGGCACTTTGCTCACTGTGTTTGTGGTGCCCACCATGTACACGCTGTTTGCCCGTAAGGCGGTCCCAGGGGCCAACAAGGCCATTGCCAGGGAGCAACCCGATGAACACCTTGAACACCCGGAGTACGTGGCGAAATGATCATGAGGAACCGCGTGCCCCAGGCCGGGTCCCTGGCATGCTGATGAGAAAACCGGTTTGACCGCAAACCCAGCGGGCCGAGTCCGTACAGTTGCTTCTTTCCTCCTGATTCCGTTCCTGCTTGCGCTGGCCCATGCGGCTTCTGCGCAAGCCCAGGAAGCGCCTGGAACGGGCGCATATGGCGTGCAGTTCTTCTGTTCACCGTCCCAGCTGGAGCGGCTCGGCCCCCACATGTTCCGATATCTCCAGCAGCTCGGCATTCCAGCCCGCCTGGTTCAGGAAACTGTCGACAAGCCTCGGGGCACCATGACGTATTCCCTGCTGGGCTCAGGCGCGGCCGTGAGCACCCTGTTTTTGGCGCAACGCCCGGAGCTGGCGATCAAGGACGAGGTAGTGCTGGTGCCGGTGAGAAACAACAAGACACGCAAGCTCAAGACGGTTTCCCAAAAAGAAATCCTGTTGGCCCTGTTGCACCCGGGCCGATTGACCGAATTCAGGGGAAAGGCTTGCGATGTGCAGGCATTGGCCGACCATGTCGGGATTCGCCAGAACACCGTGATCTGGGCCGAGGTGCTGGAATGGGGCTGGCCAGAGGGTGGCCCTGCCAGGTGGAATGCCCGCTATTGGATCAATGGAACGCCCAAGCTTCGTACCCCTTTGCACAAAGCCCTCAATGACATGTTTTTTGAGCAGGGGAAATACGAGATAGGCTGCTATGCCGCGACCAAGGTGGTATTCGCCCAGGGTGCACTGGATTACTTCCGCCGCGTCAAGAAGGACTTGGGCAGGGCGCAAGGCGTGGAGCGGCGATTACTGGCCGACGGTGAGCCGCTGGTTGACCTGGAACCCGGCCGTATGTGGAGTTTTGAAACGGATTTTGATCCGCTGGAACTGGAACGGCCAGGCAAGGTCCTGCGCATGGTGGGCGGTGTGGCAGCCGGCAACTTTGTCCCTGGCGACTGGGCTTATTTTCTGAACACCGACCAGCGCACCAGCCAGAAAACGGGGTATGAAGGCTCCAATGCCATCTATCTGGGCGGCAACCGGTTTGACGACTATTACAACGACAACGACCACCACTACACCTACGAGGAAAAACTCAATGAGGTCTATCAGTGGCGCCATGATGTTTTCAGCCGGCAGCGCGATGCCGCAAAAATACAGCACCTGGCCGC
The DNA here is from genome assembly GCF_056405995.1 of Polaromonas sp. P1_E11. Taxonomy (NCBI): domain Bacteria; kingdom Pseudomonadati; phylum Pseudomonadota; class Betaproteobacteria; order Burkholderiales; family Comamonadaceae; genus Polaromonas; species Polaromonas sp. P1_E11. The sequence goes on along the minus strand of NZ_JBFUBA010000001.1, from coordinate 215,133 downwards.
GCATGACTACGAACGCCTGAACGCAACGCCGGAAAACGGCGGCTTGCTGATGAGCTTTCGGGTTGTGCCCTATTTTTTCGGCTACGAAGACCTACCCCCGTTAACGGGCACCCGGAACGACTAGGGTCTGCCAGCGCCGTGCATTCAAGGGATTTACAGGGCGCCCTCAAACATGAGGACGTCAACCGGGTCCCCTGCAGCGACATTGCCCTGCGCATGGTGAAGCACCATCAGGCCGTTGGCTTCGGCCATGGAGCGCAGCACGCCCGACCCCTGGCTGCCGGTGGTCCGGACCTCCAGGGAGCCGTCGGGCGCGGTGGACACCCAGCCGCGCTGGTATTCGGTGCGCCCCGGTTTCTTGCGAATGGGCTCCAGGCTGCGTGCCTTGAGCAACGGCGCCGGCGCGGCGCTGGCGCCCATCATCTGGAGCAGGGCGGGGCGCACAAAGGCCAGGAACGTCACCATCACCGCAACGGGATTGCCGGGCAAGCCAAAAAGGATGGCGCCGTTGGGGTTGGGATTTGGGTATGAGTGTGGGGTGCTATCTTTTTCATAGCTGCTTGCGCCTGTAACTATTGGGTTAGAGGTCGATTTCTCTATTGAAATCCGTCCCACGGCCATGGGCCGGCCTGGCCGCATCGCAATGCGCCAGAAAGCCACGTCGCCCAGCTTCTTCATCATGGCCTTGGTGAAGTCTGCTTCGCCCACGCTGACACCGCCGGAGGTGATGATAGCGTCGGCCTCGGCTGCCGCGCGTTTGAATGCGGCCTCCAGAAGCGCCGGCTCGTCACGCACCACGCCCATGTCGATGACCTCGCAGCCCAGCCGGCTGAGCATGCCGAAGACGGTGTAGCGGTTGCTGTCATACACCGCGCCTTCGCGCGGTGCTTCGCCCAGCGACAAAATCTCATCGCCAGTGGAGAAGTAGGCCACCCGCAGCGGCCGCCAGGTGGCCAGTGTTTTAAGGCCCAAAGAGGCTGCAAGCCCAAGGCGGGCGGGCGTAACACGCTCACCTTTTAATAGCGCCGGCCGGCCTTGCATGAGGTCCTCGCCGCGCAGCCGGCGGTTGTCGCCGGGCCGGAGCAAACCCGACGGGATGCTGATGCGCGAGCCCTGGCCGTCCTGGTGCAGGGTGACAAACTCCTGCGGCACCACGGTGTCCAGGCCGGAGGGCATGATGGCGCCGGTCATGATCTTGACGCACTGGCCTGGCCCGGCGCTGCCTTGCCAGGCTTTGCCCGCCAGCGCTGTTCCCTCGGCCACCTGCAGCTCGAGCGCCTTGCCTGCAGCCAACTGCCCACCATCGAAGGCATAACCGTCCATAGCAGAGTTGTCGTGCGGCGGCACGTCAAACGGCGAGACCACATCCTGGGCCAGCACCCGCCCGAAAGCCTCCATCAAGGGCAGCTCGAGCTGCTCCTGCACCGGCATGACCAGCCGCGACAGGAAGTCCAATACCTGGTCGGCAGACAGGGCCTGGGGGTCGTAGCCTTGCAGCTCCGCGGCAATCTGGTCGAGTGTTTTCACGGCTGGCGGGATTCCAGCTGGTGCAGCTCGGCCAGTGTGTTGGCGTTGAAGAAGCTGCGGCTGTCGTCGCCGGGTTTGTCAAACGGCACGACGGCTGTTTTGTGCTGCGCCGTCCAGGCGTCTATCTTGCGGCCGCCACTGTGGGTGAAGCGCACCAGGCTTTCCAGCATGTGGGTACCCATGAGGCAAAACACCGGTTGGGGCCTGAGCTGCCCATCTTCTTCGGGCGCCGCCGCCACGGCAAAGTCGGCGCCGTCCTGCGCAAGTGCTTCGGCAAGCCGAGCCACCAGGTCGTCGGGAAACAGCGGGGTGTCGCAGGGCACGGTCAACAGGTAAGGGGTTTCACAACGCTCCAGGCCCGTCAGGAATCCCGCCAGCGGGCCAGCGAATTCGCCCAGGCCGGTGCTGTCGGGCCAGACCGGAACGCCGAATGATTCATAAGCGGACAGGTTGCGGTTGGCATTGATCATCACGTCGCCGACCTGCGGCGACAGCCGCATCAGCGTGTGCAGGGCGAGAGGAACGCCGTTGAAGTTCTGCAGGCCCTTGTCGACACCGCCCATGCGCGAACCACGGCCACCCGCAAGAATGACGCCTGTGATGGCCTCTGCATGGATAGGGGAGGGCATTGAGACATCTTTCAAAACAGGCTCCGGTACTCATCCTTGGATCGCACAGGGCGATTCCCAGGCCAGTCAGGGCCGCGGAACCGGCTTCGCCGGGCCGCAGGCGCAACGGCCCCATATGTAAGGAAAGGGGCAGCGCGCCGCAGGCTCGAAGTGAAAAGCGTGGGGGTCATGTCATCCGCCTATGTAACTCATCTCGACGCGCTTGGCGTTTGAATCGGGTTTGCTTGTATCAGCCGGCATCGCGGCACGCAACTCCGAATAGCGGTCGTCGCGCCCCTGCCAGATATGGGCCACCGCAGCCGCGATCTGTTCATCGGCGTAGCCGCCGCGCAGCAAGGCGCGCAAGTCCTGGCCCTGGCTGGCGAACAGGCATAAAAACAGCTTGCCTTCGGTCGAGAGCCGCGCCCGGTTGCAGTCGCTGCAAAAGGCCTGGGTCACGCTGCTGATCACGCCGACTTCGCCCGCACCGTCGGCATAACGCCAGCGCTCGGCAGTCTCACCGGCGTAGTTTGGGTCTATGGCCACCAGGGGGAATTCGGCGCCCAGACGCTCCACCACCTGGGCAGAGGGCAGAACCTCGTCCATGCGCCAGCCGTTGGTAGCACCCACGTCCATGTACTCAATAAAGCGCAGCACCGCACCGCTATGGCGGAAGTGCCGGGCCATGGGCACGATCTCGGCGTCGTTGGTGCCGCGTTTGACCACCATGTTGATCTTGAGCGGCGCCAGGCCGACCTTCTGCGCCACTTCAATGCCCTTGAGTACGTCGGCTACCGGAAAATCCACATCGTTCATGCGGCGAAAGATGGTGTCGTCCAGCGCGTCCAGGCTCACGGTGACGCGCTGCAAGCCTGCATCCTTGAGTGATTGGGCTTTCTTTGCCAGCAGCGAGGCATTGGTGGTGAGAGTGATGTCCAGCGGCTTGCCCTGCGGCGTTTGCAGCTTCGCCAGCATTTCGATCAGCACTTCCAGATGCTTGCGCAGCAGCGGCTCGCCACCGGTCAGCCGGATTTTTTCGACCCCGTGCGCCACAAAAACCCTGGCCAGTCGGGTAATTTCTTCAAAGCTCAGCAGCGAGGTTTGCGGCAGGAAGGCGTAGTCCTTGTCGAACACCTCGCGTGGCATGCAGTAGCTGCAGCGGAAATTGCAGCGGTCCGTCACGCTGATGCGCAAATCCCGCAGCGGCCGGCCCAGAGTGTCGCTCAGCAGGCCTGTCGGTGCAGACAACCGGGCAGGGATATGCGGTACGCGGCTTGCGTAGCGAATATCCGCCAGCGGAATGATTTTGTCGGTCGTCATCGTGAGGGGCCCAAAGGGAGAATTTACCCCATTGGCCCGGCTGGAGCACTAAAACCAGGCCTTATCCCCAAAGGTTGCACATTAATGGCCTGGACCACGGAGGCTCTTCAACCAAGCAGGGGCCGCGGAACCGGCTTTGCCGGGCCGCAGGCACCGTCCCCTGCAAGGGGAAAAGGCTACACGCAGTGAGCCCGATAGGGGTGTGCCAGTTTTCGGCTTTGCCGGGCCGCAGGCGGGCGGCACCCTCGGGGGGCAAGGAGTTACACGCAGTGAACGACTGTGGGGGCTCTATTCAGACACACCGCGCGCCATCGACCTCAATGCACACACCGCTGATGAAATCCGCCTCGTCGCTGGCCAGGTAAAGCGCGGCGTTGGCTACGTCCAGCGCGGTCGAAAAGCGCCCCAGGGGAATGCTCGCGCGAAACTTTGCCTTGCGTTCTTCATCCAGCGGGCCACCCGCGAAGTCGGCTGAGAGGCCTGTGTCGGGATTGAACACCGGGTTGATGCAGTTGACCCGGATGTTGTCGGGGCCGAGCTCGGCCGCCAGCGACTTGGAGGTCGTGATGACCGCCCCCTTGGATCCGTTGTACCAGGTCAGCCCCGGTCGCGGGCGTACCCCGGCCGTTGAGGCAATGTTGATAAAACTGCCCCCGCCTTGCTCGCGAAATACCGGTGTGGCATGAATGGTGGCGAGGTAAATGCTTTTGACGTTGATGGCGTAGCACTTGTCAAAATCGTCTTCGCTGACGTCAAGTGCAGGCTGGTTGCGGTGTGTCCAGCCGGCATTGCTCACCATCACGTCGAGCCGGCCGTAGCGCTGCACGGCGGCGTCAACCAGCGCCTTGACCTCGGCGGACTTTGTGACGTCGGCGGCAAAGAACGAGGCTGTGCCGCCGGCCTTGACGATGGCAGCCACGACTTTCTCGCCCAACGCCACATGGATGTCGTTGACGATGACCTTGGCGCCCTCGGCCGCCAGCCGCCGCGCAATGCCTTCACCGATACCGCCTCCGGAGCCGGTCACGATGATGGATTTGTCCTTGACCCGCATGGTTTGGTCTTTCTCATAAAGGTTGCTGTCGGCGCACGCCGCCGTACGGTGGTGAGCGGCTTTCCACTGCTTATTGTTGCTGATCACATGGCGCGGGTTTTCCCTTTGTCTCTTTCGCTCGACGGGATTTGTGAAACATGAAGTTACATCTACAATGCGCTCTATAAATGGGAGGGATTTCATGAGTTATCAATTTGCCCGCACCGGTGCGGGTGCAGCCTTGTGCGCGCTGGTGCTTTTCGTGGCAACGGCACACGCGCAACAATCCAGCAAAAACCTGGCACCCGGATTCTCGGAACGCGCGGCGACCTCGAAGCTGGTCGTCGTACCGGCAGACCTCGAGCTCTTTTCCATCGGTGCCGGCGGCGTGCAGGAGCCCAGGGCCGACTGGACCATGGCTGCCCAGAAAAACGTCAAATCCGGTTTGGCTTCGAGCAAGCTCAAGTTGGGTTCCGATGTGATCGGGCTTGAAGAAAAAGACATGGACGAACTCGCGGACATCAATTCCCTGCACGGAGCTGTCGCGCAATCGGTTTTTCTGCACCACATGATTGGTGGTGTACTCAAGCTGCCCACCAAGAACGATGCCTTGAACTGGTCACTCGGAGATGCCGTCAAGCCTCTTAAGGATAAAACGGGGGCTGATTACGCCCTGTTCATCTGGATGCGCGACAGCTATGCCAGCAGCGAGCGCAAGGCCGCGATGATCGCCATGGCGGTGCTGGGTGTGGGTATTGCCGGGGGCGCGCAGATTGGCTATGCCTCGCTGGTCGATTTGAATAACGGGCGAATTGTCTGGTTCAATGACTTGCGCCGGGCTTCAGGTGACCTGAGGGAACCCGAGCCAGCCAAAGAAACCATTGAAGCCCTTCTCAAGGGCTTTCCGGTCGCCAGATGATGGGCATACCGGCTGGCGGGCGCCGTGCTTTTTTGCGCTCGGCCTGCAAGCATTGTGTGGGCATGGGCGCCCTGTTGCCAGGCTTGTCGGCCTTTGGCCAGGAGAGCGCAGCGGCTGCCACCTCGCCTTTGCCTGCAGAGCGTTTTGTTCGCCCCGCGCTGGAAACGGATGAGGGCGGCCTGTGGGGAATGATGGACCGTGAAGAAACGCGCCTGCGGCGCAGTCCATTTACCGTACGCGACCCCCAACTGAGCCAATATCTGCAAGACTTGGTATGCCGCCTCGCCGGAGACCACTGCCCCGACATTCGTGTACATGTGGTGCGCACGCCGCTCTTCAACGCCACCATGGCGCCGAACGGCATGATGCAGGTCTGGACCGGATTGCTGCTGCGCGCGGAGAATGAAGCGCAACTCGCTGCGGTACTGGGCCATGAAATCGGCCACTACCTCGAACGGCACACGCTGGAGCGCCTGCGGGATCTGAGAAGCCGGGCCGCCTTTGCCCAGTTCATCGGCATGTTCGGCCTTGTCGGCGCCATTGGCCAGCTTGGTGCTCTGGCCGGTGCTTTCGCTTTTTCCCGGGACCACGAGACGCGGGCCGATCGTCTGGGCATGCGCCTCATGACCCGGGCGGGTTATGACGGCAGGCAGGCTGCACAAGTCTGGGACAACCTCCTTGGGGAGCTCAAGATCACCGGCGGGGAGGACGTAGGCAAACGCAGCCCCATGATGGCGACGCATCCCCCGCTGGAGACGCGCCGTAACGACCTGCTCCGTCTGGCAGGCGACGGTGGCGGCAAAACGGGTGCAGTGGAATACCAGCAGGTGATGTCACGGCACCGCTTCGGATGGCTGCAGGATGAAATCCGGCGTGGCCAGTTTGAAGAAAGCCTGGTGCTTTTCAACCGGTTTCTGTCGCGCAATCCGGACGACAGCCAGGCGTTATACGCACGGGGTGAGGTGTATCGCTTGCGAGCAGGCAAGGAAGACCTTCAGGAGTCCCTGAACGACCTGACACGCGTGACTGCTCTTGATCAGGCTCCGGCTGAGGCTTTCAGGGCGCTCGGGCTGGTGCAGAAGCAGAGAACCGATGTCGCCTCCGCCGTACAGGCCTTCGAAAAATATCTCACCGTCGCGCCTGAGGCGGCGGATGCGGGTCTTATTAAAAATTACATTGCGGAACTTAAACCATGAAAAAACTCCTGATCCTTCTTGTCTTGGCTTTCCTCTCGGGCTGCATGTCCATCACCAAGGTTGAAGGTGAGCAACTGGTCAATAACCGATTGGCCATCAAGGTGACCGACGCCTGGAACAAGGTGTCCCCTCCGGGCACCAAGCAGCCTTTTGACATGTGGACCCAGGAGGGGCTGACGCTTGACCACTTGCGCCTGTGGGCGGCCATCAAGCCAGGCCAGGCACTGCTGGTCAGGCCTGCAGGCAGTGTGCCGGCCGGGCAGAAGGCCGCCCGTGTTCCAACCTATCAGGCAGGCATGCCACTTGACCAACTGGTCAATCTTTTCGAAATCATGTATTCGGCCGACGGTTCCATCGTCAGCATGACCAAAGTTGAGCCCTCGGTATTTGCCGGTGAAAAAGGTGCGCGGTTTGAATTCGCCGTGACGAGAAAGGGTGATGACGTGCAGCTCAACGGTGTCGGCTGGATCAGCCAGCGAAACGGCGAATTATTTGCCGCCACTTTCCTCGCCCCCAAGCTTTCATTCTTCCCGCGGCTTTTGCCAAAAGCTGAAAGCGTTGTGAAGACGGCGCAAATCAAAGGCTGACAGCGCAGAGCCGCCGTGGCGGCGGCTTGCGGGTGGGTCGTGGGCCTGGCTGGATGCTGCGGCTCAGCTCAGGTTAACCATGCCGTATGGCCACCGTCTTCAGCGTGGTGAAGCCATGCAATGCCTCAAAGCCTTTTTCCCGGCCGTAGCCAGACGACTTGACGCCGCCGAAAGGTAATTCCACACCACCGCCGGCGCCGTAGTTGTTGATGAACACCTGGCCGCTTTTCACTCGCCTGGCCATGCGGAACTGGCGTGCCCCATCGCGCGTCCAGATGCCGGCAACCAGGCCGAACTGCGTGGCATTGGCAAGTTCCACTGCGTGATCCTCGTTTTTGAAGCTCATGGCGCACAGCACCGGGCCAAACACTTCCTGCTGCGCCAGCGGGTGCATCACCGGCACGTCGCGCAGCAGGGTGGGGGCCTGGTAAAACCCGGTGTCGGGCGCCTCGTCGACGATCTGGCCCTGGGCCACCATGGGAATGCTGGCAACCTGCGCATCGCTTAAAAAGTCCCACACGCGCTGCTGCTGGCTTTGCCGGATCAGCGGGCCCACGTCCAGGTCCATGGCGGCGGGGCCGACGCGCAGGTTTTCAAAGGCTTCGCCCAGGCGCAGCAGCAGCGGTTCGTAAATCGCCTGTTCTACCAGCAGGCGCGAGCCGGCAGAGCAGGTTTGCCCGGCGTTTTGCACGATGGCGTTGATGATGGCGGGTATTGCGGCATCCAGGTCGGCATCGGCAAATACGATTTGCGGGCTTTTGCCGCCCAGCTCCAGCGTAACCGGGCAGTGGCGCTCGGCGGCGACCTGCTGGATCAGCGTGCCCACGGCGGGGCTGCCGGTAAAGCTGATGTGGTCGATGCCTTTGTGGCGCGCCAGCGCGTCGCCCACCTCGTGGCCGTAGCCGGTCACGATGTTGATGGCGCCGGCCGGAAAACCCACTTCGGCCGCGAGTTGCGCCACACGAATCAATGACAGGCAGGCATCCTCTGCCGGCTTGATCACGCATACGTTGCCCGCGGCCAGCGCGCCGCCGACGCTGCGGCCGAAGATCTGCATCGGGTAGTTCCACGGAATCACGTGGCCCGTGACGCCGTGCGGCTCGCGCCAGGTCATCACGCTGTAGCCGTCCAGGTAAGGAATGGTGTCGCCGTGCAGCTTGTCGCAGGCGCCGGCGTAAAACTCAAAATAGCGCACCAGGGCCGCAGCGTCGGCACGCGCCTGTTTGCTAGGCTTGCCGCAGTCGCGCTGCTCGATCATGGCCAGTTCTTCGGCATGCTCGGCCACCTTGGCGGAAAGCCGCATCAACAGTCGCCCGCGCTCGGCAGCGCTGAACCGGCTCCACACCAGTTCCAGGCATTCCCGGGCGCTCTTCACCGCGGTATCAATGTCGTGCGCGTTGCTGCGCTGGATCTCGTCAAACACCTGCCCGTCGGACGGGTCGATCATCGGGATGGTTTTGCCCGAAGAAGATGCGACAAAAGTGTTGGCGATGTAGTTGAGTTGCATGGCGCTATTGTGCTGAATTTGCCCCAAGCCGGAGTTGCCGCCTCCGACGGGCAGAAATGGGCCATGAGGGCAGGCCGGTCCGCGAGGTAACGCTCCCCAAAAGCGTGCGTTTGTCACAGCCACAGCGTTGTGTCCCGGCCAATTTACAAATCCTTTGCTGCGCCACGATCGGCATTTATGTAGGATTGAACCTACACATGCACCTCGCCAATTCCTACAGGGAACGGTGCTCATGTTACGCAGCGGCCCGGCCGTGTTGGCGTGACGACAGCGGCAGGCAGCCGGCAACTGCGGGTCCGCATTTTTTGACGCATACCGCGATGACTGATCCCACCAAAAGCCCAGCCGATGTACCGCCCGGCGACGACGCGCCCACCACCAGCCTGCTGGCCTGGTTCAAAGCCTTTATGGCCCGTTTGCGCGACTGGTTGTCGATCCAGGCCTTTGGCATGAAGTTCGCCGTGCTGGCCGTGGCATTGATGATTCCGGCAAGCGCTTATTACGCCTGGTCGACCCTGGAGCGGCAGGAAAAAATGGCGCTGGAAGTCAAGGCCATGGCAGCGTCGGGGCCGGGTGTTGAAGCGGCCTGGACTTACAACACCGCACTGCCGGTCGTCTTCGGAAGCGGGTCGGTCCTGAGCTTTCTCGAAGCCCATCCGGTCACGCGCATCACCATCATTTACCGGCCCATCTTGTGGACCGTTTCCGAGCGTTTTGTGCTGATTGAATCGGAGGGCAGGCAGTACGCCTATTACCCCTCGGACATGGAAACCAAGATATTGGCCGACAAGGCCGTCACGGCACCGTGGGGTGGCAAGCTCACGTTTGTTCCCCGCGGGGCACTCGATGGCGCCAGCAACGACATGCTGGCGCGCCTTGAGCAGCGTTTCGGCGACGCACGTCCGCAATCCGAACAGGATGCGTGGAAGGGCGGTGCCAGCGCGCTGGTATCAGCGACCTTGACGCTGGGGCTCATCGCCTTCCTCTGGTACCAGACGGGCGGGCAGCGCAAATCCCTCAAGTTCATTTCGCCGGCGCAAATCAGCGGTGACATGGAGGACCTGGTCGGCATGGACGACATCAAGGCCGAGGTTGCGCAAATCCGCGACCAGTACGAACGCCGCCTCGAATACGCCGCTTATGGCGTGAACAAGCCTTTCAACGTGATGTTCAGCGGCCCTGCGGGTACCGGCAAGACCAAGCTGGCCAGCTACCTCGCCAAAGAGCTGAACCTGCCGATTCTTTTCCATTCAGCTGCCAACCTCGAGACCGGCTATGTGGCTGGCGGCTCGAACACGCTGTCGCGCATTCTTGCGTTGGCCAAGCGGCGTAAACGCTGCATCGTCTTTCTTGATGAAGCGCAGGACCTGTTCATGCGGCGCGGCGGCAACCGCAAATATGACGATGACACGCAGAACATGTTGCTGGCCATCCTGGACGGTGTGCGAACCAAGTCGGATACTGAAATCATCTGGATCGTGGCGTCCAACTTCAATTCGGCCAACCTGCAGATGGACGAGGCCATGCTGCGCCGCTTCCAGATGAAGGTCGACTTCCGCATGCCCAATCAGCAAGAGCGTCTGGCCATTACCGGCCACTACCTGCGCCAGCGCGCCGACAAGGTGCTGCCCGACATGGACCTGCGCCATTTTGTCGAACTGACGGAAGGCTGCAGCCCGGCAGACCTCGAAACCATGGTCAACCAGGCCGGCATCATCGCGGTGCAGGCGGGCCAGATGATAGGCGCGCACACCCTGATGCAGGCCGCTGAGCGTGTGCTGGTGGGCAATGTCAACGACAACACCACCAAGGAGCGCGAGCGTGACCGGCGCATCATCGCCGTACATGAGTGGGGCCACTTCCTGATGGATTTCCAGCACCGGCGCAAGCTGGCCGGTGACAACTGGAACGCGCTGCTGGCCGACATGACCACCATCAAAATTTCATTGAAGGCCAACCCCCGCAACAATGCCCTCGGCTTTGTACTGCACAAGCAGGACAGCAACCTGCTGCAGACCAAGGGGGACATGGAGCATGAGGTGCGGGTGCTGCTGGGCGGCATGGCGAATGAGGAGATTTTCTTCGGCGAAGACGGAACCACGGGCGGCGCCCACAATGACATCACCCGCGTTACGCGGCTGCTGCACCATGCGGTGGCTGAAATGGGCATGTACCGCAAGACCCGGTTGAATTACGCCGCGCTCCTCAAGGACGGCGGCACGGCACCGCCGGACGAGGAAACCCGCAGCATCATGGAAGCCCAGAGTGAGCGGCTTTACAGTGAGACCAAGGCCACGCTGGCCCAGTACACCGCCCTGACGGAACACCTGACCGGCTGCCTGATGAATGCCGGAGAGATGACACTGAGCGAAGCACTCCGCGAAATCAGGTACTTTGAAAGCCTGACTGCCGCACCGGATCTGGCGCTGCCTGGGCCGGGTTCCAGCCAGTGGATGCCAGCCTGAGTCAACGAACCTTGCAGCTTCGTTCTCACCGGACGCCCAAAGAAAAAAGCCCTGCATTGCAGGGCTTTTTGCATGGGCCGGAGCAGTCTAGCGTGACGCTGGTGCGGCCGGCGTTGGGGTAGCCGCTGCATTGGGCGCCTGCGTGGGCGCGGGGGCCGGCATGGCAGGTGCAGTCGGCGTGGCGGCCGGTGCACTCATGGCAGCGGGCGCGGCCATGGGTGCTGCCGGGGCCGCCGCGGCTTCACCACCGTGGAATTTCATCACCAGGGGCACGATCAGCAGCGCCACGATGTTGATGATCTTGATCAGCGGGTTCACTGCCGGGCCGGCGGTGTCCTTGTAGGGGTCGCCCACGGTGTCGCCGGTCACGGCGGCCTTGTGTGCCTCGGAACCCTTGCCGCCGTGGTGGCCGTCTTCAATGTACTTCTTGGCGTTGTCCCAGGCACCGCCGCCGGTGCACATCGAGATGGCAACGAAGAGGCCGGTGACGATGGTGCCCATCAGCAGGCCGCCCAGTGCCTGGGGGCCGAGCGCCAGGCCGACCACGATGGGTACGATCACGGGCAGCAGCGAGGGGATCATCATTTCCTTGATGGCGGCTGTGGTCAGCATGTCCACGGCGGTGTCGTACTCGGGCTTGCCCGTGCCGTCCATGATGCCCTTGATGTCGCGGAACTGGCGGCGCACTTCAACCACCACGGCGCCGGCAGCGCGGCCCACGGCTTCCATCGCCATGGCGCCGAACAGGTAGGGGATCAGGCCGCCGATGAAGAGGCCGACGATGACCTTGGGATTGCTCAAGTCGAAGCTGATCACGTTGCCGTAGGCTTCGAGCTTGTGGGTGTAGTCTGCAAACAGCACCAGCGCGGCCAGGCCGGCGGAGCCGATGGCGTAGCCCTTTGTCACGGCCTTGGTGGTGTTGCCCACCGCGTCCAGCGGGTCGGTGATGTCACGCACGCTGCTGGGCAGTTCGGCCATTTCGGCGATGCCACCGGCGTTGTCGGTGATGGGGCCGTAGGCGTCCAGCGCAACCACGATGCCGGCCATGCTCAGCATGGAGGTAGCGGCAATCGCAATGCCGTACAGGCCCGCCAGCGAATAGGCCGTCAGGATGGCGATACAGACAAAAATCACCGGCCATGCGGTCGAGCGCATGGAGACACCCAGGCCGGCAATGATGTTGGTGCCGTGGCCGGTGGTGGAGGCCTGTGCAATGTGCTGTACGGGCTTGTACTGTGTGCCGGTGTAGTACTCGGTCACCCAGCACAGCGCGCCGGTCAGGATCAGGCCGACCGCGCAGGCGCCGAAGAGGCGTATCTGCGTGCCGCTCGCTGTAACGGCGTTGTCGGGCATCAGCCACATCGTGACGAAGTAGAAAGCGATCAGCGACAGCACGCCGGCAATCGCCAGGCCCTTGTACAGGGCCGGCATCACGTTCTTCATGCCGGGCGAGGCCTTGACGAAGAAGCAGCCGATGATGGAGGCGATGATGGACACGCCGCCCAGCGCCAGCGGGTAAACCGCCGCAGTGGCGCCCGCGCCGGACAGCAGCAGGGCGCCCAGCACCATGGTGGCAATCAGTGTCACCGCATAGGTTTCAAACAGGTCGGCGGCCATGCCTGCGCAATCACCCACGTTGTCGCCGACGTTGTCGGCAATCACGGCGGGGTTGCGTGGATCGTCTTCAGGAATACCTGCTTCGACCTTGCCCACCAGGTCGGCGCCGACGTCGGCGCCCTTGGTGAAGATGCCGCCGCCCAGCCGGGCGAAGATGGAAATCAGCGACGAACCGAAAGCAAAACCAATCAGGGGGTTGAGCAGGTTGGCCAGCTTGAGGTCGGGTGTGTAGTTGCCATTGCCCACCAGGAACCAGTAAAAGCCGGTCACGCCCAGGAGGCCCAGGCCCACGACCAGCATGCCGGTGATGGCGCCGCCGCGGAAGGCGACGTCAAGCGCGGGGCCAATGCCTTTGGTGGCGGCTTGGGCGGTGCGCACATTGGCGCGAACCGACACGTTCATGCCGATAAAGCCGCAAGCGCCTGACAGCACCGCGCCGACGACAAAGCCGATGGCGGTTTTACCGTCAAGGAAGAAGCCGATCAGTACGGTGAGGACGATGCCCACCATGGCGATGGTTTTGTATTGCCGTGCCAGGTAGGCGGCGGCGCCGGTCTGGATGGCGGCTGCAATTTCCTGCATGCGGGCGTTGCCTGCATCCTGGGAAAGAATCCAGCTGCGAGCCCAGATGCCGTAACCCACGGCTACCAGCCCGCAGACGAGCGCAAGAATAAGCGCTGAGTTGCCTGTCATAGAAATCTCCTACGTTGTTTTTCGCTTGGAGGGGGTTTCAACGCTAGCAAATGGTGTCTTAACCCCCGCTGCGTTGCTTCCTCGTTGCTTGGTCTACGTAGAGACAAGACGATTGGCCAACTCGCGCAATTTACAGTGAAAACATGACAACTTTAAGAACCGTAAGGTGTGAATCAGTAAAATGAGGGTAAATACCGAGCAGTTGGCCTGTGCCGCGGCTGCGCAGGTAGCCCATGTGTTTTAAGAATCTTCTTTTCTCCTTTCCATCCCTTCCTTTCTTCTTCCTTCCATAAAGAACTCAAGCGACCATGTCCCTCGATAAAGTTTCCCCCGGCAAAAACGTTCCCGAATCCTTCAACGTCATCATCGAGATCCCGATGAATGCCGACCCGGTGAAATACGAGGTGGACAAGGAGTCCGGCGCGATTTTTGTGGACCGCTTCATGAGCACGTCCATGCACTACCCGACCAACTACGGCTATGTACCCAAAACCATCAGCGGCGACGGCGATCCGGTCGACGTGCTGGTAATCACCCCGGTACCCCTGATTCCCGGCGTAGTGGTGACCTGCCGCGCCATCGGCATCCTGAAGATGACCGACGAAGCCGGTGAAGATGGCAAGGTGCTGGCGGTACCTATCGACAAGAAATGCTCGCTCTACACCCAGTGGCAAAAACCTGAAGACATGAACCCGCTGCGCCTGAAGACGATTGCGCACTTCTTCGAGCACTACAAAGACCTGGAAGAAGGCAAATGGGTCAAGGTACTGGGCTGGGAAGGCCCGGATGCGGCCAAGAAAGAAATCACGGACGGCATTGCCAACTATGCAAAGGCCGGCAAGGCTTGAGACCCGGGCGCCAAGCCTGAAAATTTAAGTGTTTTAGTGTTGTAACTAGCACAGGCCGTGCGCAAGCAGCTATAAAAAGTATAGCGGTGGCGATGAGGGAAACGTAAAAAGGCGCGTGCAGCGTGGTCTGCAGGCGCTTTTTTTATGCCTGGGTGGGACGGTGTGCGCCGCCGCCCGGCGCCACATTGAAGCCTTACGCTTTTCGCGCAGGGTCCGGGAACACCAGGCCGTGCAGCTTGCCCTTGTCCTCGCGCGAAAACGGCTTCCATTGGCCTTCCGGCTGTGCCAGGCGGTCGGCCACGGCCCACCAGGCGCTGGGGTTCACGCCCATGCCGATATGGCTGGCCAGCACTTCGATGTTTTCGGTCTGCGGATGGGCGGCGCTGGGTGCCTGGATGCTGGCTTGCCATGCCACCACACCGTCGCTGCGCGAATAAATGCTGGTGGTCGGCACAGGCGGGGCGACCGGCAGGTCGTAGCTTTCGGATTCGCGCTCGACGTTGCGGCCGCTGGTAAGTTCATAGATACGCCAGGCGTTGGTGGCCTTGTGCGAGCCTGCGAAGGGTGTGCCCAGCGTGATCACGCCGCGCACCATGTGCGGTAGCTCCTTGGCCAGTTCGCGGGCATACACGCCGCCCAGGCTCCAGCCGATCAGGCTGACCTTGCGGCCTGTGGCCTCAAAAGTGCGGGCGAGGCTGTCGCGGGCTTCTTCCAGCACGCCGGCGCGCGGGCCGAAGTTAAAGCCCTGTTCCCAGCCCCAGGGTTTGTAATTGAGCGACTGCAGGTATTGGCGCAGCGGCACGGTGGTGGCGTCGTTGGCCGACAGGCCCGGAAACACCATCACGGCATGGCCGTCGCCGCGCGGTGCGCGGGCCAGCAAGGGCCAGGCGGGAAGCAGGGCACCGAACTCCCAGAACGCACGCAGCTCAAGCGCCAGCAGCCAGGCGCTGGGCGGAACATCGTGTGGGGACGGTTTTGCTTGATCTTGGGGGGAGGATGAAGACGGATTTCGCCTGGGTGACGAGCTTGCCATGGCTTGAAGCATTGATTGTCTTGTTGGAGTTCCGACTCAAAGAGTATGGAGGCGCTTACAGGTTTTTACAGAGGGAGGCACCTCTAACTTGAGCGCTTCGCCGGGGTTTTCGTCGCGTTCGTGACAGCGGCTTTGCGGGTTTTTACGGGGGCGGCTTTCACTGCGGTTTTAACGGAGGCCTTCTTTGCCCTCTTTTTCGGCGTGGGCGCTGTGGCGGCGGGGGCAACAGGCGCCGCGCTCACCATCAAGGTTTGGGCCTGAGTGAAGGCCTCCTCGATTGCTTTCGCCAAATCCTTCGCATGCGGCAGCGCCTTCTTGTCGGCAACGATGCCGAAATCGACATGGCCGGCATAAGTCTGGATCGTGATGTTGAGCGCCAGCCCGTGCATGACGATGGACAGCGGGTGGAAGGTCAGGAACTTCGCGCCGGCCAGGTACAGCGGCACCGGCGGGCCCGGCACGTTGGAGATGGCCAGGTTGGCCACCATGGGCAGGCGGCTGGCGATGCCGCTTTTGCCGTAGGCGTTTAGGGCCATCTTGGCTGCGCCGCCCACCAGCCACGGTGCCAGCAGCGAAGGGTAGTCGGTTGGCAGCAGGCCCTTCAGGCTTTGCATCGACGTTTTCACCTTGGCGGTCGATGCCATGATGGCGTTCATGCGCTTGAGCGGGTGCGCCAGCTGCGTGCCCAGTTCCACCAGGCTCATGCTGACCTGGTTGCCCAGGTTGCTGGCGTCTGTGGCGCCGGCTTCGCGCAGCGACACCGGCATGGCCGCCACCAGCGATTTTTTCGGCAGGCTGTGGTGCTGCGTGAGGTAGCTGCGCAGTGCGGTCGAGCAGATCCACAAGACCACGTCGTTGAATGAGCCGCCCACCGCCTTGCCCATGACCTTGCATTCGGCCAGCGGCAGGGTAGCCGTCACAAAGACGCGATCCGTGGTGATGCCGGTATTAAAAGGCGTTTGTGGCGCCAGCTTCATCGGCATCTTGGGCTTGATGCCGGTGGCCGAACTGGTGGTGGATTGTTTTGCCAGCGTGCTGCCAAAGGTGCTGGCCGCAGACGGCAGCGCCTTGGCCAGTTTGGCCAGCTGACCCAGCGAACTCGAAAACACCGAGCCGATCATCTTGCCCAGCTTCAGGTCGGCCTCGGTTTTGCGGCGGCGGGCCGGGTCGGGTGGCGGCACCTCGCGTGGTACCGGGCTGAAATCGAGCAGTGCATTGGCCAGCATCACACCGCCTTTGCCGTCCAGCGCCGCATGGTGAATTTTCGAGAAAAACCCGGCCACCACCTTGCCGCCCTGCGATGCGGGCAGCTGGATGCGGTCAAAAATATAAAACTCCCAAAGCGGGAAATTGCGGTCGATGACCTCGCCGTGCAGTTGCGCGCACAGCTTGTGCACCTCGGCCAGTGTCATGGGCGCGGTGCCTTTTTTGGCGGAGTCCGCGCGGCGGATGTGGAAGTCGATGTCGACCGAGTCAGCGTCGACCCACAGCGGGTGGCCCAGATCCAGCGGCATGAACACCAGCTTGCGGCTGAATACCGGCGCCAGGTGCATGCGTTTGGCGAGGTGTGCTTTGACCGCCTTGTGAAAACTGCCCTTGAAGCCCTCCGGCAGTTCGCACAGGTTGAGCGAGCCCACATGCATGGGCATCTCGGGGGTTTCAAGGTAAAGAAAGGTCGCGTCCAGGCCGGTGAGGGATTTCATTGTTGTTGTCTCCGTGAGGGAGACATTAACCGAGCAGGACGGGTTGCGGCACTAGGGTTTGCCGTAGCGGCAGCTGTCCCGCCAGGCTCAGCGCGCGGCCGTGATTGCGTTCAAGCTTCGCAGTCGCCCAGCATTCCCTGTTCGTCGTCATTGAGCCCGGCTACCGGTGTCGCCTTGGCCAGTGCCATCCAGACGCCCAGCGGCAGTTGCTGTCGCGTACGCCGCGGCGCGGCCCTCGCGACGGCCAGGCGCGCGTTCTCCAGCACCATCACACCGCACTCCAGCGGCACCTCGCTGGCATCGCCGATCGGCCGGCCCTTGGCGTCGCAACCGAGCACATACCAGCACTCGCCGCCCAGGTCGAGGTAGGCGGCGCGTTTTTCGGGGCGGCGCAGGTCGCCCAGCAGGTCGGAGCGGTGCACCTTGATCTCGTGCACGATCGGGTCGACGTATTCCTGCACCGTGGTGTTGCGGATGGAGAACACATCGGGCCGGGCGATGCACCAGCGGGGCTTGCCGCCTTCTTCTTCGGGCGGCAGCTGGGCGCGCAAGCCCAGGCCGCGCCAGGTGATGCGGCCGGCACGCACCATTTCGCAGGCCACCTGTTCGACCAGTGCCTCGTGCTTTGAAAGCGCCGAGCGGTTGCGTACGAGCACGGTGGCCAGGTAGGCCACGCCGGCATCGGTCACGCGCAGGGTTTCGTGGCCTGCAGGGCCGGCCACGCGCTGCAGCATGCCGGTGGCCAGCAGTTCGATTTCCAGCAGGTCCTGGCAGGGCCACCCGGCGGAGCGGTAGACCTCACGCAGGCGCCGGGCGTGCGGACGGCCCAGCGGGGGCGCAGGGTCGGCGGTCTGCGTTGCGGGGTTTTCGGGTGTAGCAGTCACGAGAGCATTCATGGGGAAATAGCGGTTTGAGCCGGCGGCAGGGTGGCCGCCAGCGCCTTGAAAACCGTTCGGAAACAGGCGTGAAAGACAGAGCTTAAATCAAGCCGGAGCTTAAGGGAAATGAGTCGTTTGCGTAATACTGCCGGGCGTGAGAAGCTATCAATACGATAGCGTTATAGCGTTACAGCGTTTTCGCGCTGGCCGCATGGGAGCAATTGCGCTGCCAAGCGGGGGGCGCTGGTCAAGCGGCCCCGGGGGTCAAAGCGGGAGAATCTCGAAGCGTGCGTTGTCCAGGTTGTCGCCCAGCGGCCGCATCGCCGCCAGAATCGCGTCGGTCTCGGCGTGTTGCCAGAGCGCGATGACCTGTTCCTCCGCTTCCGAGGCGTTCTCCAGCGGCAACCCTTCATGCAGCGTTTGCGTCAGCATGTAGGCCTGCAGCGAGGGAAGCACATATTCAGGGCCGCCCAATGCGAATTCAAGCGCCATGCGAAAACGCAGTTCGGCCGCTGCGCGCTCGTCGGCGGTCAGGGTCGGACATTCGACCAGGTTGACGGTGTAAGTACGTTCGTTGGCGCGGTTTTGGTTGCTCATGGAAATTCCTTTGAACGGGCTTTATAGCAAATAAAGATTGCCCGTGTGATGACAGGTATGACGGGGTTGCAGTTAAGGGCGCAAGCGCGGCCAGCGCATGTTTTGCACGGAATATTTATGAAAAAAGTCCCTGAAACTCAATATGGACGGGCGCGAGAAGCTATTAAAATAATAGCGCCATCGGCCGCCGCGACCGACACTCAAGCCGCGGTGCGCGGCACAGCGTGCCTGAAAGGGCTGCGGCGCTCCAGGTCTTGCATGTAGTTGTCGATGCCGGCGCCTTCGCGCTCCAGGAAGCGCTCGACCGCGTCGGCGAACGAGGGGTGCGCCAGCCAGTGGGCGCTGGTGGTTTTGACGGGCAGCAGGGCGCGGGCCATTTTGTGCTCGCCCTGCGCGCCGCCTTCAAAGCGCTGGTAGCCGTGCTCAATGCACCACTGCAGCGGCTGGTAGTAGCAGGCTTCAAAGTGCAGGCAGTCGACCCGGGCAAGGGCGCCCCAGTAGCGGCCATAGGCAACCAGGGACTGGTTTTCGGCGCTTTCCTCGCCATGATCTCCTTCAGGGCGGGCGCTGACGGCGATCAGGCTTGCCGCGATGGGCTGGCGCTGGCCGTCGGCGTTGTGCTCGGCCACAAACAGCAGCCAGTTCTCCGGCATGGTGTCCTGCATGCGCTGGAAGAAGTCGCGGCTCAGGTAAGGCGCGTTGCCGTGCTCGTAATAAGTACGCTCGTAGCAGCGGTAGAAAAAATCCCAGTCGGCGTTGCTGATGTCTTTGCCCAGGGACCAGCGGAAAGTGATGTTTGCCTCGGCGACCTTGCGGCGCTCCTGGCGGATCTTTTTGCGTTTCTCCTGGCTGAGCGACATCAGGAAGTCGTCGAAGTCGCGGTAGCCTGCTGGTGGTCCTGTCCAGTGGAACTGCACCGTATGACGCAGCATGAGGCCCGCATCTTCACAGGCCGTGACATCTTCGTCGGCGGTAAATAGCAGGTGCAGGGACGAAAGGTCTTCCTCGGTGCACCAGGCCACCAGGGCCTTGATCAGCAGGCTGCGTTCGTCGGCTGTGCGGGCCAGCAGGCGGGCGCCGGGTACGGGGGTGAACGGCACGGCGACCAGTGCCTTGGGGTAGTACTCAAGCCCGTGCTGCTGGTAGGCATTGGCCCAGGCGTGGTCGAACACGTATTCGCCGTAGGAATGCTCCTTGAGGTAAAGCGCGCAGGCGCCTGCCAGTGCCTTGCCCTGCCAAAGGGTGACAAAGCGCGGCGTCCATCCGGTTTCGGGTGTGGCGCTGCCGCTTTGGTGCAGCGCGGCCAGGTATTCATGGCGCATGAAGGGGTTCGCGGGCTCGCCCGGGCTTTGTGTCGCCAGCAGGGCGTTCCACTCGGCCGCATTCACCTCCAGCGGCGAATTCAGCACGCGAATGACATAATCGTTTGAGTTCTTTTTCACGTGTTTTCGGGGTTCTACTTCAACATGCCACTCAAAATCTGCGTTGCCCAATTGAACTACTGCGTGGGTGATATGCCGGGTAATGCGCAAAAGATCATCGACGCAGCCCGCATAGCCTACGAGGACGGTGCCCGGCTGCTGCTGACGCCCGAACTGGCCATTTGCGGCTATGCGGCAGAAGACCTGTTTTTGCGCCCATCGTTCATCCAGGCCTGTGATGATGCCGTGAATCTGGTGGCCCGCGAGCTGGCCGGGTTAAAAGGCCTGACAGTGGTGGTGGGCACGCCCACCCACGGCGACAACGGCAAGGGCCTGCGCACCAAAAGCGTGGAAGTGCAGCAGCGCCACAACGCGGCCAGGGTGCTGCGCGAGGGCCGCATCGTCGACACCTATGCCAAGCGCGAACTGCCCAACTACCAGGTGTTCGACGAGCGCCGCTATTTCACGCCGGGGCAGGGCACTTGCGTGTTCCAGGCCGGGGAGGGCGATGACACCGTCAGCGTCGGGCTGCTGATCTGCGAGGACGCGTGGTTTGAAGAACCGGCACGCCTGGCCAGAGAAGCGGGGGCCGAGCTGCTGGCGGTCATCAATGCCTCGCCGTTTCATGTCGGCAAAGGCGGGGAACGCGAGCAGATGATGCAGGTCCGGGCCCAGGCTACCGGGTTGCCGCTGATTTATGCGCACCTGGTGGGCGGGCAGGACGAAATCGTTTTTGAGGGAGCGTCTTTTGCTCTGCAGGCCGATGGCGCGCTGGCGGGAAGGGCCGAAAGTTTCAAGGAGAATCTGTTTGTAATCCAGGCAGGACGAGCGCAAGCAGCTATTAAATTAATAGCAAGTACGGCGCCTGAACGCAGCCATGAGGCGGACTTGTGGGACGCGCTGGTGCTGGGCGTGCGCGACTACCTCGGTAAAAACGGCTTTCCGGGTGCCATTCTGGGGCTTTCGGGCGGCATTGATTCGGCACTGGTATTGGCGATCGCGGTGGATGCGCTGGGCGCCGACAAGGTGCGCGCGGTGATGATGCCTTCGCCCTATACGGCAGACATTTCCTGGATCGATGCGCGCGAAATGGCCGAGCGCGTGAAGGTGCGCTACGACGAGATTTCCATCGTGCCGGAGTTCGAGGCCTTCAAGGCTTCGCTGGCCGGCGAGTTCAAGGGCCTGAAGGAAGATACGACCGAGGAAAACATCCAGGCGCGCATCCGCGGCGTGTTTTTGATGGCGCTGTCGAACAAGTTCGGCTCCATCGTGCTGACCACCGGCAACAAAAGCGAAATGGCGACCGGCTATTGCACGCTCTACGGCGACATGGCTGGCGGCTTTGCGGTCATCAAGGACCTGCTGAAGACCACGGTGTTTCGCCTGGCGCGCTGGCGCAACGAAAATGACCCGTACGGCACGGGCAGCAACCCGATTCCTGAGCGCATCATCACGCGCCCACCCAGCGCCGAGCTGCGGCCCGACCAGACCGACCAGGACAGCCTGCCGCCCTACGAAGTGCTGGACGCCATCCTGGGCCGCTACATGGAGAACGACCAGGGCGTGGACGCCATCGCCGCCGCCGGTTTTGATCGCGCGCTGGTCGTGCGCGTGGCCCAGCTGATCCGCATCAACGAGTACAAACGCCGCCAGGCGCCCGTGGGTATCAGGGTCACCCACAGGAGCTTTGGCAAGGATTGGCGCTATCCTATTACCAGCAAATTTCGACAGTGAATATGGCCCCCACGGTCGCTCGCTTCGCGTAGCTTCCTGCCCCCCGAGGGGGCCGCCCGCCATGCGGTCTGGCAAAGCCAGTCCCGCGGCTCATGCTGGTGAAGAGTTTCTTGTGACCTTCACGTGCTTTTGATGATATGTAGAACTAACGGAGATATTCAGTGAAACAAATTACCGCCGTCCTCAAGCCCTTCAAACTCGAAGAAGTCCGCGAGGCCTTGGCCGAATGCGGCGTGACTGGTCTGACCGTCACTGAAGTCAAGGGCTTTGGCCGCCAGAAGGGCCATACCGAGCTGTACCGTGGCGCCGAATATGTCGTCGACTTTCTGCCGAAGGTCAAGGTCGAAGTGGTGGTGAAAACCGAGGATGTAGAGCGCTGTGTGGATGCCATCGTGCGCGCTGCACGCACCGGCAAGATCGGTGACGGCAAGATTTTCATCACCAGTGTCGAGCGGGTGGTGCGTATCCGCACGGGCGAAGAAGACGAAGCGGCGGTCTAGATAGGCCCCCACGGTCGCTCACTGCGTGTAGCTTCCTGCCCCCCGAGGGGGCCGCTGCGCCTGCGGCCCGGCAAAGCCGGTTCCGCGGCCCCTGCTGGCCTGAAGAAAAATCCCTGCGACCGATGTCAGATTTGGTCTAGGCGGGTGTTGCCTGGCGTCATGCCGGCTGCCTGCACCAGCGTTTCCAGCAGTGATTCCGCGTCGCTGCTGGTGCGGATCAGGTCCATCAGCCAGTCATTCATGAAGCCGGTTTTTACCGAAGATTCCAGGAACGCGAGCAAGGCGTCGTAGTAGCCGTTCATGTTGAGCAGGCCGACTGGTTTGTCGTGGTAGCCCAGCTGGCGCCAGGTCCATACCTCGAAAAACTCCTCCAGCGTACCGATGCCGCCGGGCAAGGCCAGGAACGCATCGCCATGCTCGGCCATCAGGTATTTGCGCTCATGCATGTTTTCCACGATGTGCAGCTCGGTGCATCCGGTGTGGGCCCATTCCTTCTCCACCAGTGCCTTGGGGATGACTCCCACAACACGCCCGCCGGCCGCAAGCGCAGCGTCGGCCATGATGCCCATCAGGCCGTTGCGGCCACCGCCATAGACCAGCTGTCCACCGCGCTTGCCTATCCAGGTGCCGACGAAGGCGGCAATGGCGGCGAATTCGGGCTGGTTGCCGGGACGGGATCCGCAATAAACGCAGAGGGAAAAAGCAGGTTTGGAGGCGGGTTTGGAGATATCGGTCACTTTGTTGATGCTTGCGTTCATGCGGCAAATCGCTGGAACAGCGCCAGGGCCCAGGTACCGGCGCACAGCAGCAGGCTGAGCAGGACGGCGGCGCTGCCCATGTCCTTGGCGCGCTTGGAAAGGTCGTGCCATTCGGGGCCGATGCGGTCGATGGCGGTTTCAATGCCGGTATTGAGCAACTCCACGATCATGATGAGGATGACAGTGCCGGCCAGGAGCACCGTTTCGACCCAGCTGCGGCCCAGCCAGAAAGCGGCGGGGATCAGCACAATCGATGCGATCGCTTCCTGGCGAAAGGCGGTTTCGTGCCAGCCTGCGCGCAGGCCGGCAACGGAATAGCCCGTGGCGTGCCAGACGCGGCTCAGGCCCTTGCGGTTTTTTTGGGGGTTGACAGGCTCATTGGAGGCCAGTCGGGAGGTGGCGCCAGCAGGAGCGACATCAACATCAGATGGCGGCGCCGGCACAGACATGGGAAACGGAACTTGTTCGGACATGGTGCCATTGTCGCGCAGCTTTATGGCACATTGATGTTAGGGCTGATGGGTCGCAGTACCGGTGATACCGGCCTTGTTTTTGGCCTTGCGCCCGGGTTTTTCGGGTGCAACCCAGGTGATCAGCTGCGTGCCCGCCCAAGCGTCATGCCAAAACTGTTTTTGCGAATGAAAGCGCGCCAGGATGGCCCAGATAGCGACCCACCCCAGCGTCAATACGGCGCCTTCCCGCCCTGGTAGCGCCATTGCCCAACTCACGGCCAGGGGCGGCAGAAACCAGAGCCAGCTCAACGCATAACGCAGGAGTGCACGTTTCTGGGTGACGGGCGCACCGTTGACGTCGACTACGCGGATGTTCCAGGTTTTCATGGCCAGGGTCTGGCCTTTGGCCCAGAACCAGACGAAGTAGATACCGAAAATCACAAACACGAACGCCTGCAGGGCATGGCGATTGTCCAGGGCATTTCGGGTCTGGCTCAATGTGCTGAAGAGGTAACCGGCCAGAAAAACCACGCCGAACATCAGCATGCCTTCGTACATCCAGCAGGCCATGCGGCGGGGAATGGATGGAATGGGGAGGGTGTCTGTGACTGTCAAAGATGTCGCGATAAAGGTTGGCCACAGCGATGGCAGCAGGCATGGGCCAAGCCCAGCCGCTGCGGGTAGCGTTTAGCGTTGGGGCGTGGCGCTTGTTGCGGCACCGCTTGCGGACGGCGCCGCGGGCGTAGCAGCTGAGGCAGGTTGCAAAGCAGTGATTTTAGGGCCAGGTTTGCTGGCTGCCTTGACCGGGTGCGGTGTCACGGGCGCCAGCTTTTGCGGTGCAACCGGTTTCACCGCTGTTGCCGCCCCGGTAGGCTTTGGACTGGCCTTGGCGGCCAGCTTCTGCTTCTCTTCAGGGCTGAGGGCCTGGTAAGTCTCCCATTTGGCTTTTTTCTCTTCAGGCGTGAGCTGCTTGGAGAGTTCCTTGGTCTTGCCGAAGTTCAACCGGGCTTGCGCGCGCTGCTGGGGGCTCAAGGTGACCCATTCATTCATGCGGCTGTGCAGGTTGGCCTGCTCTTCCGGGGTGAGTGAGGGGTAATTTTTGGAGATTTCCAGCCATTTGCGCTTTTGCGCCTCATTGACGGTATCCCAGCTTGAAGCCAGCGGTTTGAGCGCCTGCTGCTGCATCGGCGTGAGTTCAGCCCAGGTCGGCTTGGCCACGACGGGCTTGGCAGGGATGGCCGGCGGCTTCACAGCTGCACTGGCAGGGCCTACGGGTTTAGGCGCCTGTGCAAAACCCAGAATGGGCCAGGCCAGCAGGGTAGCCGTCACAAGCCCGAACGACAGCCATTGCAGCCTCAACCGCATTGAGCGGCCATCGACAGATGGAGCGCGTCGGGAGGTTGCGCGCGGGATCATTGGGCCGTGGGGGCTTGGCGTGTGGTTTTGAGGTACTGGACAAAACCCGGGTCGGCAAAAGCAGCGGGCGGGAGTTCGTCCGTAAGCAACGCTACATCGACTTCGGCCAGTTCCTGGGCGCGGTTGTCGTTCTGGATCGAATTGATGGCCAGCAGGCCTACAACGAGTGCAACAAGGGGAAGAACCGAACCAATCCGTGCCCACCAGCTCAGGCCGTCATCAGATCCCCAGGAAAGGGCGGCACTTGTGCCAACGCCGACGATGCTGGTGGCGGTTTGTGTTTTGGCGACTTTACGTTTTGACACAGCTTGGGCACGTGCGGCGCGCAGGCGCTCGGAAATGTCGTAAGGCAGGTCTGCAGCTCCTGCGGACAGGTAGGACGCGGTCTTCAGACCAAAGCGGTCCTGCAGGATTTCGGCTCTTTTTTGTAGTGAGTTAGTCATAGTTTTATACCTTTGGCACTCAGGGCTTTGCTGAGGGCGTGAACTGCACGGGAACAATGTGTTTTGACACTGCCCTCCGAACAGCCCATGGCTGCTGCTGTTTCAGCGACGTCCATTTCCTCCCAGTAACGCATCAGAAAGGCTTCCCGTTGACGGCCCGGCAATTCCTTTACCTGCAGTTCGATCTCATGCAATATCTGCGCCCGTTCAGTAGCGTCCTGGGCGCTCTCTGTACCCTCTGAGTTGGTCAGGCTCTCTAAAGTTTCCAGAAGATCGAAATCTCCGTCTTCTCCCTGCGATTCAAAGTCGCTCATGTTGGAGAAAAGCGCGTTCCGGGTCTTGCGGCGCCGGAACCAGTCCAGCGTGGTGTTGGCCAGGATGCGCTGGAACAGCATGGGCAGCTCGGCCGCAGGCTTGTCGCCGTAGTGCTGTGCCAGCTTCATCATGCTGTCCTGAACGATGTCAAGGGCAGCTTCCTCATCCCGCACGTGGTAGATGCTGCGCTTGAAAGCCCGTTTTTCAACGCTTTTCAGGAAATCCGAGAGTTCTTGTTCAGTTGCCAACGGTATGGGGTTCCGGTTCGTCCAGCGCTGCACAGGGTGGTCTGCGGGTACTCGCAGGGCCGATGCCAATAAGGCATGCATCCAAGGATACAGCTGGAAAATTATCGCATCCCGGCCGGTCCCGGCTGCGATTTTTCGCCGCGTGCAGCCATTGCGCAACGCGAAATGCCATAATACGGCTTGCAATTCAAAAGGCAAACGGGTCATGACTCGGCGGTTTATGTTTCCGCTCATGGTTTTGGCCTCAAGTCTCGACGCTGCTTCACAAGAGCGGGCGAAGAGGCACCCAAGGTATTTCGTTAGAGAAATTCACAAAGGTTCATCATGGAAATCTCCAAAGCGGAAATCGCTTCCGCGGCAGCTGCGTCTGCACAAACAAATTCTCAAGAACTCCGCGGTGCGGAAATCCTCATGAAGTCCCTTCAGGCTGAAGGCGTCAAATACATGTGGGGTTATCCGGGCGGTGCAGTCCTGCATATCTACGACGCCGTCTACAAACAGGACTCGATTCAGCACATCCTGGTGCGTCATGAGCAGGCAGCTGTGCACGCAGCCGACGGCTATGCGCGTGCCACCGGTGAGGTGGGCGTGGCGCTGGTCACTTCCGGCCCGGGCGTGACCAACGCCGTGACCGGTATCGCGACGGCGTACATGGACAGTATCCCGATGGTCATCATCACGGGGCAGGTTCCTACCCACGCCATCGGCCTGGATGCCTTCCAGGAGTGCGACACCGTCGGCATCACCCGGCCCATCGTGAAGCACAACTTCCTGGTCAAGGATGCGCGGCACATGGCCGAAACCCTGAAAAAGGCGTTTCATATCGCCCGCAGCGGCCGGCCCGGCCCCGTGGTGGTGGATATTCCCAAGGACGTGTCTTTCAACAAGGTGCCCTACAACGGCTATCCGCAAACCGTTGAGATGCGCTCTTACAACCCGGTGCGCAAAGGCCATGGCGGGCAAATCCGCAAGGCCCTGCAACTGCTCTTGTCGGCAAAGCGTCCCTATATCTATACCGGCGGCGGCGTGTTGCTCAGCAATGCCTCGCAAGAACTGCGCACGCTGGTCGACATGTTGGGCTATCCCTGCACCAACACGCTGATGGGCCTGGGCGCCTACCCGGCCAGTGACAGAAAATTCCTTGGCATGCTGGGTATGCACGGCACCATTGAGGCCAACAACGCGATGCAGCATTGCGACGTGTTGCTGGCCGTCGGCGCCCGGTTTGACGACCGCGTGATCGGCAACCCCAAGCATTTCGCGCAGAATGAACGCAAGATCATCCACATCGACATCGATCCTTCCAGCATTTCGAAGCGTGTGAAGGTCGACATTCCCATCGTGGGCGATGTGAAGGACGTGTTGACCGAACTGATTGCCATGATCAAGGAATCAGGCCTCAAGCCTGACGCGAATGCGCTGGGCGGCTGGTGGGACACGATTGAAGGCTGGCGCAAGCGCGACTGCATGAAATACAGCATGGGCAAGGGCGACGTCATCAAGCCTCAGCATGTAGTCGAAACCCTCTGGAAGCTGACCAAGGACGCGGACACCTACATCACGTCGGATGTGGGCCAGCACCAGATGTGGGCCGCGCAGTACTACAAGTTCGACGAGCCGCGTCGCTGGATCAATTCGGGCGGCCTGGGCACCATGGGCGTCGGTATTCCTTATGCCATGGGCATCAAGCTGGCCAAGCCCGACTCGGAAGTGTTCTGCATCACCGGCGAAGGTTCGGTGCAGATGTGCATCCAGGAGCTGTCGACCTGCCTACAGTACAACACCCCGATCAAGATTGTCTCGCTCAACAACCGTTACCTGGGCATGGTGCGCCAGTGGCAGGAAATTGACTACGAAGGCCGCTACAGCAGCAGCTACATGGACGCACTGCCCAATTTCGTGAAGCTGGCCGAAGCCTACGGGCACGTTGGCATGTTGATCGAAAAGCCGCAGGACGTGGAACCGGCGCTGCGCGAGGCGCGCAAGCTCAAGGACCGCACGGTGTTCATGGACTTCCGCACGGACCCGACCGAAAACGTGTTCCCGATGGTGCAGGCCGGCAAGGGCATTACCGAAATGCTGCTGGGGTCGGAAGACCTCTAGGCCCCACGCCAACCACACCCATTCATTCACCGTCACCTGACGAATCTATTGTCTGCCGAGCCTGCGCATTACCGTGCGCAGGGGAGGGCAGCGAAAAGAGGAATCTTCTTATGAAACACATCATTGCAGTTTTGCTGGAAAACGAGCCGGGCGCTCTTTCCCGCGTGGTCGGCCTGTTTTCGGCGCGCGGCTACAACATTGAAAGCCTCACCGTTGCTCCGACGGAGGACCCGAGCCTGTCGCGCATGACGATACAAACCACGGGCTCCGACGACGTCATCGAACAAATCACCAAGCACCTGAACCGCCTGATCGAAGTGGTCAAGGTTGTCGACCTGACCGAAGGCTCCTACACCGAGCGTGAACTCATGATGGTCAAGGTGCGCGCAGTCGGCAAGGAGCGCGAAGAGATGAAGCGCATGGCTGATATATTCCGCGGGCGAATCATCGACGTGACGGAGAAAAGCTACACCATCGAGCTGACCGGCGACCAGTCCAAGAACGATGCCTTCCTGGAGGCCATAGACCGCAGTGCGATCCTGGAGACGGTGCGAACCGGCTCCAGCGGCATCGGCCGCGGAGAGCGGATTTTGCGGGTTTGATTTAAGTCGTCCGTGCGCGCGTTTCGACAGGCTCAACGCGAACGGATTTTGAGTGGCGATATGCGTTTACCGTTCGCCCTGAGCCTGTCGAAGGGCATTTTCGCCAATACCTATTCTGGAGAGAAAAATGAAAGTTTTTTACGACAAAGATTGTGATTTGAGCCTGATCAAGGGCAAGACAGTCGCCATCATCGGCTACGGCAGCCAGGGCCACGCACACGCGCAAAACCTGAACGACAGCGGCGTGAAAGTGGTCGTCGGCCTGCGCAAGGGCGGCGCTTCGTGGCCCAAGGTCGAAAAGGCTGGCCTGAAGGTCGCTGAAGTAGCGGACGCGGTCAAGGCCGCCGACGTGGTCATGATCCTGCTGCCCGACGAGCAAATCGGCGCGGTCTACAAGAACGACGTGGCTCCCCACATCAAGCAGGGTGCTTCCCTGGTGTTTGCCCACGGTTTTAATGTGCACTACGGCGCTGTGATTCCGCGTGCCGACCTCGACGTCTGGATGGTCGCCCCCAAGGCTCCCGGTCACACGGTGCGCAATACCTACGCCCAGGGCGGCGGTGTACCTCACCTGGTTGCCGTGCACCAGGACAAGTCCGGCAAGGCCCGCGACCTGGCTCTCTCCTATGCCATGGCCAATGGCGGCGGCAAAGCGGGCATCATTGAAACCAACTTCCGCGAAGAAACCGAAACCGACCTGTTCGGCGAGCAGGCCGTTCTGTGCGGCGGCACTGTCGAGTTGATCAAGGCTGGCTTCGAAACTCTGGTGGAAGCCGGTTACGCGCCCGAAATGGCGTACTTTGAATGCCTGCACGAACTCAAGCTGATCGTTGACCTGATCTATGAAGGCGGCATCGCCAACATGAACTACTCGATCTCGAACAACGCAGAGTATGGCGAATACGTGACAGGCCCGAACATTGTGACCTCGGCCACGAAAGACGCGATGCGCAAGTGCCTGAAAGACATCCAGACGGGTGAATACGCCAAGAGCTTCCTGCTTGAAAATCAGGCCGGCGCGCCAACCCTGCTGAGCCGCCGCCGCCTGAATTCCGAGCACCAGATCGAGATCGTGGGCGAAAAGCTGCGCGCCATGATGCCCTGGATCGCGAAAAACAAGCTGGTCGACCAGACCCGCAACTGATCGAAGCCCGTCAGGGCTTTGTCCTGCAAAAAGCCGCGCAAAGGTCCTGCGCGGCTTTTTTTCTGACCAGGACAGACTGGGTACTGTGAGGTGAAGGTTTCTGCCGGGGCCGATCTTGGTATCCTTGGCGGCTTGAGTCGACGGCTTATTCCTTCAAGGAGGCCCGGCTTCTGGATGGCATCTACAGGTGCTATGAATTTGATAGCTGTTTGCGCGCACCAGTTGTGCCTCAGGAGTGTTTTTATGCATGATGGTGAAGATTCGGCGTTCCCTACCGAAGCGGTGGTGATACGCAAGCGACGCAAGGGCATTTACATATTGCCCAATTTATTCACGCTGGCCGCCCTGTTTGGTGGCTTTTACGCCATCGTCATGGCCATGAACGGGCGCTTCGACCAGGCCGCCATCGGTGTGTTTTGCGCCATGATCCTCGACAGCCTGGACGGCCGCGTCGCCCGGATGACCAATACGCAAAGCGCTTTCGGCGAGCAGATGGATTCGCTCTCGGACATGGTGTCTTTCGGCGCCGCACCGGCGTTGATCGCCTATGTCTGGGCCTTGACCAGTCTGGGGCGGTGGGGTTGGATAGGCGCTTTTGTGTATTGCGCCTGCGCTGCGCTGCGCCTGGCTCGCTTCAATGTGAACACGGCCGTGGTCGACAAGCGCTTCTTCCAGGGCCTGCCGTCGCCCGCCGCTGCGGCGTTGGTGGCCGGCTTTATCTGGCTGATGACCGATGCAGGAATCAGCGGGCTGGAAGTACGCTGGATTACCTTCGGCCTGACCCTGTATGCCGGCCTCACGATGGTCACGAATGTGCCGTTCTACAGCTTCAAGGACGTGCAGATGAAGCGCAGCGTGCCTTTCGCCGCCATTGTGTTGATCGCGCTTGGAATTGCCGTTATCAATATCCATCCACCGACCGTGATGTTCGGCCTGTTCGTGCTCTATGGCCTGTCAGGTTACGTGCTGTACGGATGGCGCAAGGCTAAAGGCCAGCAGACAAGCGTGATCTCGACGTCCACCGACGAGCCCGACGAACGCGGCCTTCACAAATAATTGTGGTACATTGACCAGATGAAACAAATTTCGCTAGCACTACTGCTATCTGCCAACGGGCGGAGACGGTAGCGCACGCGTACACCTGATTCAACGGCCCGTTTGCACCAGCAACGGGCCGTTTTTCTTTGGGTTGCTGGTTTTTTGTAATCTTTGGGGTTGACGAAATGACCATGTTGAAAACACCTTCCAGCAAATACCAATCCTTCGCGCCAGTCCGACTGGCCGACCGCACTTGGCCCGACGCCGTGCTGACGCAAGCGCCCATCTGGTGCAGCGTGGACCTGCGGGACGGCAACCAGGCGCTGATAGAGCCCATGGACATTCCCCGCAAGCTCAGGATGTTCCACACCCTGGTGAAAATCGGCTTCAAGGAAATCGAGGTGGGCTTTCCGTCTGCGTCCCAGATTGAATTCGACTTTCTCCGCCAGCTCATCGACGGTAATTTGATTCCCGACGACGTCACCATCCAGGTGCTGACCCAGGCGCGCGAGCCGTTGATCCGCCGCACTTTCGAGTCGCTCAGGGGCGCCAAAAAAGCCATCGTCCACCTCTACAACGCCACCGCGCCGGTCATGCGCCGCGTGGTGCTGGGCATGAATGAGGACGAGATCGTTCAGCTCGCGACCGACAATGCGCGGCTCTTCCAGCAACTGGCTGCGGCGCAGCCTGAAACGCAATGGACGTTCCAGTATTCACCCGAGATGTGGTCGGGCACTGAGCTGGCGTTTTCCAAGCGCGTTGTCGATGCCGTGACCGAGGTCTGGCAGCCGACACCCGAGCGCAAATGCATCATCAACCTGCCGTCCACGGTGGAGCATTCCACGCCGAATATCTTTGCCGACATGATGGAGTGGATGCACCGCAATCTCGCTCGACGCGATGCCATCGTGATTTCGGTCCATCCGCACAATGACCGTGGTACTGGTACCGCGGCCGGCGAGCTTGCCCTGATGGCGGGCGCTGACCGCATTGAAGGCTGCCTCTTCGGCAACGGCGAGCGCACCGGCAATGTGGACCTGGTAAACATCGCGCTCAATCTCTACACGCAAGGCGTGTCCCCCGGCCTGGATTTCTCTGAAATCGACGAAATCCGCCGCACGGTGGAGCATTGCAACCAGCTGCCCGTGCATCCCCGTCATCCGTATGCCGGCGATCTGGTTTACACCTCGTTCTCCGGCTCGCACCAGGACGCCATCAAGAAGGCTTTCGCTGCGCGCAAAGAAGGCGACGTGTGGGACATGCCTTATTTGCCCATCGATCCCAAGGACCTGGGCCGCAGCTATGAAGCCGTGATCCGCGTCAACAGCCAGTCCGGCAAGGGCGGCATCGCCTACCTGCTGGAAAGCGAGTTCGGCCTGGAGCTTCCGCGACGCCTGCAGATCGAGTTCAGCCAGGTAGTGCAATCGGTGATGGACGCGACCGGCAAGGAGTTGACTGGCAAAGATATCTTCGCGCTGTTTGAGAAAGAATACGGCGTACAGACTGTTGCCGCACCGCAGCGTCTGGTGATTGAGGAAACCGGAAAAGCCGGCGGCGAGTCCTTCCACATCAAGGCCGAGGTTCAGCTTCGCGGCAGACGTCACGCCGTTGAGGGCACAGGCACCGGGCCCATTGATGCCTTCGTGGCCGGCCTGGCTGCGGCGACAGGCCACACGGTTCGCGTGCTGGACTACCACGAGCACGCCATCGGGGCTGGGGCGAGCGCGCAGGCCGTGGCCTACCTGGAGCTGCGCATCAACGACCAGACGCTTTTCGGCGTCGGCATGGACGGCAATATTGTCTCGGCATCGCTCAAGGCCATTGTTTCCGGCCTGCATCGCAGCAAGGCCGGTCAGCCCGTCGGTGAGGCTACCATTAGCGGTTAACCCGGTTCAAGACCTTTCAAAAAAACAGAGCGCCCAACGCATCAGGAATCCCACCATGACCGACAAACTCATTATTTTTGACACTACCTTGCGCGACGGTGAGCAATCGCCCGGCGCTTCCATGACCAAGGACGAAAAGCTGCGGATTGCCCGCCAGCTGGAGCGCCTGAAGGTCGATGTGATCGAGGCCGGGTTTGCCGCCAGTTCCAATGGTGATTTCGAATGCGTGAAGGCTATTGCGGAGGTGGTGAGGGACTCCACCATCTGCTCGCTGGCGCGCGCCAACGACAGGGATATTTCCCGCGCTGCCGAGGCCCTGAAGCCTGCGGCCTCGGGACGTTTGCACTTGTTCCTCGCGACCAGTGCCCTGCACATGGAAAAGAAGCTGCGCATGACGCCGGACCAAGTGTTCGAGCAGGCCAAGCTCTCGGTGCGTTTTGCCAAAAATCTGATGGGCGATATCGAGTTCAGCCCCGAAGACGGCTATCGTTCGGACCCGGACTTCCTGTGCCGCGTGTTGGAGGCCGTGATCAAGGAAGGCGCAACCACCATCAACGTGCCCGACACGGTAGGCTACGCCATCCCCGAGCTCTACGGCAACTTCATCAAGAACCTGCGCGAGCGTATCCCCAACAGCGACAAGGCTGTCTGGTCCGTGCACTGCCATAACGATCTGGGGATGGCCGTGGCCAACTCTCTGGCCGGTGTGAAGATTGGCGGCGCGCGGCAGGTGGAGTGCACCATCAACGGACTCGGTGAGCGCGCCGGCAACTGCTCGCTTGAAGAGGTGGTGATGGCCGTGAAAACCCGCAAGGATTACTTCGGCCTCGAGCTCGGCATAGACACGCAGCACATCCTGGCGGCCAGCCGCATGGTGAGCCAGACCACCGGTTTTGTTGTGCAACCGAACAAGGCCGTGGTCGGCGCCAATGCGTTTGCGCATGCCTCGGGCATCCACCAGGACGGCGTGCTCAAGGCGCGCGACACCTATGAAATCATGCGCGCCGAAGATGTGGGCTGGAGCGCCAACAAGATCGTGCTGGGCAAGCTGAGCGGGCGCAACGCCTTCAAGCAGCGCCTGCTGGAGCTGGGCGTCGCCATGGAAAGCGAAGCGGACATCAACAATGCCTTCGCCAAGTTCAAGGAACTCGCGGACCGCAAAAGCGAGATTTTTGACGAAGACATCCTGGCGCTGGCGAGCGATGAAAGCGCTTCCCACGACAACGAGCAGTACGGTTTTGTGTCCCTGTCGCAGCACAGCGAAACCGGCGAACGCCCGCAGGCGAGCGTCGTGTTCACGGTTGCCGGCAAAGAAGTCAAAGGCGAATCAGATGGCAATGGTCCTGTTGATGCCTCCCTCAAAGCCATCGAGTCACACGTCAAAAGCGGTGCGGAGATGGTGCTTTACTCCGTGAACGCCATCAGCGGGTCGACGGAAAGCCAGGGAGAAGTCACGGTGCGCTTGCAGAACAGCGGGCGGGTGGTCAATGGCGTGGGCGCCGACCCCGACATTGTGGTGGCGTCGGCAAAAGCCTATCTGAGTGCATTGAATAAGCTCCAAAGTAAAGCTGACCGCGTGGCTGCACAGGGATGATGTAACAATTCGGAAAATAAAATCCTTTGTATTCAATGACTTAGCGTTGAATCTGGGTGCAGATGGGGCTTTGAGCGTTAAAAACGTCACAAAGTGAGTGTGTTTTTAGGAAAGTCGCGCAAGTTTTTGATATTGCGCGACTTTTTCTATTTGTATACACTCCAGCCATCCCATTCATTGCAATCCCACGCAGGCAAGACCACCATGTCTCATCAGATTTTCAATCGCGCATTAAAAATCGTTGGATTCATGGCCCTGATCGCCGCCTTTGCAGTGCCGGCCGCGAATGCGGCAACTGCCAAAAAAACCATTGTCAAAAAGCAGCACGCCTCGTCCAAGGCGCCGGCTTCCCAAAAAGTTATTTCCACGCGCAAGAGCGTACGTTTTGTTGCAAGTACAAAACGCAGAAGCATCATTCGCGTGTCCATTCCGGCCAAACCATCCTTCGGTCAGATTGCCGGTTTGCACGGCTCGCAAGATCCCCTTGAACTGAAGTCCAGCGTCGCGCTGGTGATCGACCAGGACACACGTGAAGTGCTGTTCAGCAAAAACGATCATGCTGTGTTGCCAATCGCATCCCTCACCAAATTGATGACCGGCGTCATCGTCAGTGGCGCCAAGTTGCCCATGGATGAGCTCATCACCATCACGCAGGACGACGTGGACACCGAAAAGGGCAGCAGTTCGCGCTTGAAGGTCGGCACCACGCTCACGCGCGGTGAGTTGCTCCACCTGGCCCTGATGTCCAGCGAGAACCGCGCTGCGCACGCCCTGGGCCGTACCTACCCCGGCGGCATGGGCACGTTTGTCAGCCTGATGAATGCCAAGGCAAAAATGCTGGGCATGACGGACACCAGCTATGTGGAGCCCACCGGCCTTTCCAGCCGCAACCAGTCCAGCGCCCAGGACTTGGCGACGCTGGTCAACGCAGCCCATGGCGACCCGATGCTGCGAGAGCTTTCCACGTCCACAGGTTATCAAGTGGCAGTCGGCACCCGCACGCTGCAGTACAACAATACAAATCGCCTCGTGAAAAACCCCGACTGGGATATCGGCCTGCAAAAAACCGGCTATATCTCTGAAGCCGGCCAGTGCCTGGTCATGCAGACCAAAATCGCGGGCCGCAAACTGATCATGGTGTTTCTGGATTCCGCCGGCAAGCTGAGCCGCCTGGGTGATGCCGAGCGTGTACGCCGCTGGGTGGAGTCGAATCCGGTAGCCGAACCCAAGGTGAATGTCAGCACCTCCATCAAGCAGGTGAACGGCTGATCATTCCTGAGTTGCGCAGCCTGCTATTGTATTGATAGCTGCTTGCGCCCGGCCTGATTGGGCCACAGCCTTTTTTTACTTGGGTTTGTAGCCCAGCGCGGCTGAAATCTCATTGGCAGTCGCCTGCAACTTGGGTAGCCAGTGTTCGTCCAGCCGGTCGGCCGGGGCCGAGATCGACAAGCCCGCTACCAGCTGGTTCTGGTCATCGTAAATGCCCGCGGCCATGCAGCGCACTCCCAACTCCAGTTCTTCGTTGTCGCGTGCGATGCCGTATTGGCGCGCTTTGGAAAGCTCGCGTTCCAGAATTGGCAGCTGCGTGATGCTGTTGCGTGTCTGCCCCGGCAGGCCGGTGCGCGTCGCGTAGGTCCGCAGGCGCTGCGGGTCGTCAAACGCGAGGAACAGTTTGCCCACAGACGTTAGATGCAGCGGCGCACGGCCCCCGATGGCTCGCACCACCTGCATGCCGGAGCGCTCGCTGTAGGCGCGTTCCACGTATACGATTTCATCGCCCTGGCGCATGCTCAGGTTAACCGGTTGCTGCGTGAGCTTGTGCAACTCGCGCATGGGCAGCAGCGCTGCGTCGCGAACGTCCAGGCGGGCCTTGACGAGGTTGCCCAGCTCCAGCAGTCGCATGCCCAGCCGGTAGCTGCCCGCTGCGGGGCGATCCACAAAACGGCCCGTGGCCAGATCGTTCAGGATGCGATGTGCGGTAGAGGGGTGGAGCCCCGACTTCTCGCTGATTTCCTTGAGCGAAAGCGCTTCCTCGCGGTTCGCCAGGATTTCGAGCAGCGTGAACATCCTTTCAATGACCTGAACGGTCGGCGTGGCGGGAAGGGCTGAGTCGGGCTTTTTCATTTGCAGGCTTTCTGCTGCAAATTTTACCCTGTGAAATCCTGATGCGCTGGATGGGGTGCCTGGTTGGCCTATGCCTGGTCGGATGACCTGCCTGTATTTTCTACCGCAGGCTCTGCGGAAAGCACCCACTGCCCGTCGATCAGCACTTCGTTGGGCCTGAATCCGGCCTTGTAATTCATTTTTGGGCTTTCCGCGATCCAGTAGCCCAGGTACACATAGGGCAAATCGAGGCGCCGGGCCTGCTCGATCTGCCACAGCACGCTGTAGTTGCCGTAGCTTGCGCGGCCATCCGGCTCATAAAACGTATAGACCGCGGAAATGCCGTCTTCCAGCACATCCAGGATGGACACCATCTTCAGGGCGCCCGGTTCGCCGTCAGGCAGGCTTTCACGAAACTCAACCAGGCGCGAATTCACGCGGCTTTGCAGGAGAAACTGTGTGTACTGGTCAATGCTGTCATGGTCCATGCCGCCGCCTGCGTGACGGCCGTTCTGGTAACGCAGGTAGAGCTGGTAGTGCTCCGGCATGAAGCAGAGCTTGAGGATGCGGGCCTGCAGCGTCTGGTGCCGCTTCCAGGCGCGGCGCTGGCTGCTGTTCGGGCTGAAGCTGCCAACAGGCACCCGTAGCGGGACGCAGGCCTGGCACCCATCACAGTAGGGGCGGTAGGTGAACATGCCGCTGCGCCGGAAGCCATTGGTCACAAGGTCCGAATAAGCGTCGTTGTGGATGAGGTGGCTGGGTGTGGCAACCTGCGAGCGGGCCTGCTTGCCCGGCAGATAGCTGCACGGGTAGGGCGCCGTTGCGTAGAACTGCAAGGTTTGCAGTGGCAGGTCTTTGAGATGTGTCACGGTAGGTCCAGGGTTCCCTTCGTTCCCGTCGTCAGTATCTGATTCCAGTATACGGGCTCAAAGCGCCAGTCGGGCGCCGTTTTATCCACGCTTTTCCCGAGGTGGGCAACAAATTCCGCCCGGCTGATTTCTCCCGCGCCCAGGGACGACAGGTGGTGGGTATTTTGCTGGCAATCAATCATGGCGATATGGTGCTCACGGCAAAAAGCCACCAGCGCTGTCAGTGCGATTTTGGATGCATCGGTCTGGTGCGCAAACATCGATTCGCCAAACACCATACGGCCCAGATTCACACAATACAAGCCGCCTGCCAGCTCGCCATCGATCCAGGTCTCCACGCTGTGCGCGTGGCCTGCCTTGTGAAGATGGGTGTAGGCCTGCACCATGTCAGGGACTATCCAGGTACCGGGTTGGCCGGAACGCGGCTTGCTGGCGCAGGCGTCGATGACGTGCTCAAAGGCGCTGTCGAACCTGATTTCGCAGCGAGGCTGTTCCTGAAAACGAACTATCGTTTTGCGCAGCGACCGGTGCAGCTTGAAATGGCGAGTCTGCAGCACCATGCGAGGGTCAGGGCTCCACCAGAGCACGGGCTGGCCGAGGCTGTACCAGGGGAAAATGCCCTGTGAATACGCACGGATCAAGGTCGGCTCATCCAGCGCTGCTCCGGCCGCCAGCAAGCCGGGTGCCGGGTCATGGGGCCCCCACGCGGTATCCAGCGAGGGAAAGTTTTCGCCTGCGGCAAGCCAGGGCACGGGGCGCGGGAGTTTACCCATGGTTTAAAAATGGACAGTCATAAAGCCATTAAAACAGTGGGCCGTGCAGGACATGCGTAAATGGTAGCCGAGCAGACTGCGGCGACATGGCCAAAATGCATTGTCCATCGCGGTGATTCGTCTAGGTGCTATTGATTTGATAGCTGCTTGCGCACATCAAACAAGGACTGGGGGCCAATAGGCCTTTGTGCTTTTGGCCCGCGCAGAGCTGGCCGCTCGTCATTCGGCAGAAACAAGGTATTGGCAGAATGCCGCGGGCTTAAAAGCCAGAAAATTAACGCTATAATCTAAGGCTGTATTCCTCAATAGCTCAGTTGGTAGAGCGCCGGACTGTTAATCCGTAGGTCCCTGGTTCGAGCCCAGGTTGAGGAGCCAATAAATTCAAGGCCTGCACGCAAGTGCGGGCCTTTTGTCTTTCTTGGCCTCGCGACACATGACGAGGCACAACGTTTCGCATCATTTCCCCATGTCCGCTCATGCTGGTGCTCTGCCATCAAGTGCTCGATCGTCAGGTACGGCATCTAGTACCATCGTCATCATAAAAATTCGGATACGCACGTCAACCGGTCGTTGATGGCACACCCTACGGATCGTAAACATGCGAAGTCTCGACATCAAGCAGCGGATATCCGGCGCCTTCCTGGTGCCTTTGCTATTTGTGTCAGCCAGCCATGCACAAGTCTATAAGTGGGTAGATGCGAAGGGGCAAACGCATTATTCTTCGCGAAAGGATGATGCCGGCGCGGCCAGGGCAGATGAAGTGAAGCTGCCGCCCCAGCCGGCACCGTCTCCCATAGCCCAACCTTCAGCCGAATACTTGCGTGGACAAACCAGGCAACCGAAACCACGCCTGGTGCTGGAGAAGGAGGCTGACAGCCCACCCACGCCAAAACCGCCCAAATCGCTCTCGGGGGGAAAAGAAGATGGCACCGATGCGTCACGCTGCGCGCTGGCTCGGGACGTCCTTAGCGGCGCTGTAAGGCACCGCAATGGGCTACCCACGGACAAATATGATCGTGACGTTGCCCAAAATGATGTCAGGGCATTTTGCCGCTAGTGACACCTCTGCTAAATTGCAGGCGTACCTGAGGGCTACGGAAAACGAATGACTGCACTCATGACTGAAACTGACCACGAATATCCCCGTGTGCTGAGCATTGCAGGTTCCGACAGCGGCGGCGGGGCCGGCATCCAGGCTGATCTCAAGACCTTCGCCGCGCTAGGCTGCTACGGCATGACGGCCATCACCGCGCTGACGGCCCAGAACACGCGCGGCGTTCGCGCCATCCACGGCGTGCCGCCGCAGATGCTGCGCGACCAGATCGATGCCGTAATCGAAGACATAGGCGCGCATGCGGTGAAGATAGGCATGCTGCACGCCCCTGACATCGTGCGGACTGTGGCGGAGGCGATTGACCGGCATGCGCTGCAGAACGTGGTGCTGGACCCTGTCATGGTCGCCACCAGCGGTGCGGTGCTGATCGACAACACGGCCATTGCGGTACTGGTGCGTGAGCTGTTTCCGCGTGCCATGGTGGTCACCCCAAATCTCGACGAAGCTTCGCTGTTGGTCGGCCGCCCGCTGGGCGATGAGCAGGCCATGCAGGCCGCCGCACAGGAGCTGCTGACGCAGGGCGCCCGCGCCGTGCTGCTCAAGGGCGGGCATTTGCCCGGCGAGGTGGTCAGCGATTTACTGGCCACGCAAAGTGGCGAACTGCACTGGATGCGCGGGCCTCGCATTCCCAGCCCCAATACCCACGGCACCGGTTGCACGCTGTCGTCTGCGATTGCCGCGCACCTGGCGTTGGGGCACCCTCTGCTGGAGGCCGTGCGGCTCGCACGCGCCTATGTGCGCGCGGCGCTGGAGGCCGGAGCGCGAGTGCGCACAGGCACCGGTGGCGGGCCACTGAACCACGGCCACGCGCCCATCGCGATGCGGCTTAAGCTGCTTCTGCGCTAGGGCTTGGATTTCCGGCGCGGGTGAGGCGCGCCAGCACAAAGGTCAGCACCAGTGTTGGCAAAGCCGCTCCCCAATCCGGCGCGAACTTGGCGCACAGGTGATAACAGGCAATACCCAGCAGCCAAATGGCCACGGCGCTGGCATTCACCTTGCGGTGGGTTACCAGCGAAGCAATACCGGCCGTGCCGGCCAGCCGCGCCAGGATCACGCCGTACAAGGGCACAAACACTGAACTGAGCATCAGCAAGAAAGGCTCCAGGCTGTGCATGGGCAGCACCAGTGCCAGCGCGGTGCACAGCAGTGCCAGCCCCACGCCCCAGCGGCGCACGCTCCAGGCCGGTTTCAGACTGTGGCCGGCCACCGAGCCCGAATAGAGATCGCCATACGCGTTGTCGACCTCATCGATCAGGATCAGCCCCAGCGCGATCAGGCCGCCTTGCGCCAGCAGCAATGCGGCGACCAGGTCGGTGCTGGGCGCCGTGATAGCGACCAGCACGCCCAGCGCATAGCACCAGATGTTGGCAATCGCATAGCCCAGCCAGGTGCCGCGCAGGGCACTGTTGCCGTCGCGTCCGTGGCGTGAGAAATCCGCCACCAGCGGCAACCATGAAACCGGCATCGCGATCACCAGGTCGAGTGCGGACAGTGTGCTCATGCCGCCTTCGCCGGGGCGATTCCACAGCGCGGCCAGGCCTTGGGCATTGGCCTTGGCCAGGAATTGCCAGCTCAGCCACAGCAGCGAGGCGATGACAAGCGGCAGGCCATAGCGGCCTATGAATTTACGCACCAGTTTCACCATGGAGCCTGAGAGCAGCGTCAGCAGCACCGCACCCCACAGCAGGGTAGCGAGAAGGGGCCACAAGGCTCCGGTAAAGCCGCCGGACTGGAGCGCAATGGCCATGGTGCCGTCGCGCATCACCACGAGCTCAAACGTGGTCCAGCCGATGAGCTGCACGATGTTGAGCAGCACCGGGAGGCGCGCAAAGCTGCTGCCATAGGTGGCATGCATCAGCCCGGCGCTGGACAACCCGCTGTCGCAGCCGATCTTGGCCGTCCAGGCCAGCAAGCCGGCGCCAAGTACCGAGCCGCAAACGATCACCAGCAAGGCTGTCTGGGTGCCAACGGCCGGCACCAGGTAGGCGCCGATCTGCATGACCAGCAGGCCCACCCCGAGGCTGAGCCACAGAGCGGCATGGTCGCTCCAGCCGAACAGGCGGTCACTTGAGGGCAACGGCGCAAGCGCGGTGTTGCCGGCGGCGGCAGAAGTAGAAGTCGTGGTCATCAGCAGTTCCGATCATCGTTGCCAGGTCGGCCTGCTTGAAGCTCGCAAGAACAGCGGGCATTCGGAACATGCTTCCCTGCGCGAGGATTACCTCAAATCAGGTTCAAAGGGACTTTCTCAGCCACCGCAATTCGCGCGACGAATTGCAGCAACACCCCCAGCGAAAGCACCCTTGCGGGCGCTCGCCAAATTGTAGGGTGATTCCGTGCGGACCCATTGTGGAACCCGTACAGGCAACAAAAAGCCCGCACATGGCGGGCTTTCAGGCGGAAGCGAGCCAGTTCGGCTCAGTCGTCAAACACCGGTGATTCAACGCCCAGCACCTTGTGCAGTTTCGGGCTGGTCGTGGTGTATTGCAGGTGGATCTTCTTGTCCGGGAAGATCAAGGGAGCTGCGCCAAACGCTGCCAGCGCGCACTCATGGAAGCCGCTGAGGATCAGCTTCTTCTTGCCGGGATAGGTGTTGATGTCCCCCACGGCAAAGATACCCGGTACATTGGTGGAAAACTTCTCGGTGTCCACCTTGAGCTGCTTGCGCTCGATGTCCAGGCCCCAGTTGGCGATCGGCCCGAGCTTGGGTGACAGGCCGAAGAACACCAGCAGCACGTCCAGCGGCACGACACGTGTCACGCCGTCGGGGCCGGTGACCTTGGCGCCGGTCAGCTTGCCGTCTTTTTCTTCGTAGCCGGTGATCTGGCCCACGATGAACTGCATTTCGTAAGCGTCGCAGAGCTCGCGCATTTTGGCCACGCTGGCAGGAGCTGCCTGGAAACCATCGCGGCGGTGAATCAGGATCACGTTCTCGGCCTTGTTCGGACCTTCGGCGACAAAGTTCAGCGTCCAGTCAAGCGCCGAATCACCACCGCCCACAATCACCAGGTTTTTTCCGGCAAAGTCGGCCGGGCTTTTCACGCGGTAAAACAGCTGGCTGTCGTCGAACTTCTCCAAGCCATCGACGCGCAGCAGCTTGGGCTGGAAGGCGCCCACACCTGCCGCGATGAAAATGGTTTTGGTCAGGAAGCGCGTGCCTTTTGACGTTTCGACAAAGAAGCGGCCGTCCTGCTGCTTTTCAACCACGCTGACTTCCTGGCCGAAATGAAAGGTCGCACCAAAGGGCTCGATCTGCTTGAGCAGGTTGTCGGTGAGCTCTTTGCCCGTGCATACAGGCACGGCGGGGATGTCGTAAATCGGCTTGTCGGGGTAAAGCTCAATGCACTGGCCGCCCGGATAGGCCAGCGAGTCGATCACATGGGCCTTGATCTCAAGCAGCCCCAGCTCAAACACCTGAAACAGGCCTACGGGCCCGGCGCCCACAATCACCGCATCGGTTTCAATGGGGCCGTCGTGCTGCGCTGCGGTATTGATCACTTCTTGGTTCAGTTGGGGTTCCATGGTTTCTGGGGCGCTTTGCAAAGCGCGTGGCGGCCTTGGGGAGGGCGAGGTGCCGGTGGCTTCAGGCCAGATAAGCCGGATGAACCGGCTTGGTGGGGCTTAGCGGACCAATTCGGACAGTTTGCCCGTCTTG
This sequence comes from Polaromonas sp. P1_E11, assembly GCF_056405995.1. Taxonomy (NCBI): domain Bacteria; kingdom Pseudomonadati; phylum Pseudomonadota; class Betaproteobacteria; order Burkholderiales; family Comamonadaceae; genus Polaromonas; species Polaromonas sp. P1_E11. The sequence goes on along the minus strand of NZ_JBFUBA010000001.1, from coordinate 172,437 downwards.
TCTTTCCATTCCTCGGCGTCGGGCAGGGCATCCTTGCGCTTGGTGATGCTTTTCCAGCCCGCAGCGCGGCTCAATTCCACATTGAGCTGGATGAACGCCACCTGGTCGGCCGGTACGTCTTCCTCGGCGTAGATGGCATTGACCGGGCATTCAGGGATGCAGACGGCGCAGTCAATGCATTCGTCCGGATCGATCACCAGCATGTTGGGGCCTTCCCGGAAGCAATCCACGGGGCAGACATCCACACAGTCGGTGTATTTGCAGCGGATGCACGATTCGGAGACGATGTGAGTCATGTTATTTGGGGCTAATCGGTGGAAACCCTCAATTTTAAGAGGATTCCGTGAGCAGGGTTAAGTCGTTGAAGGGAGCGAGGCTTGGATCCCGGTCAAAGGATCAGCACGGCACCTGAAGTCTTGTTTGAGGCGGTGTCCACCAGGACCAGCGAGCCCAGCATGCGCGAACGGGCATAGGGCAGGGTGGCCAGCGGCTCCTGCAGGCTCAGCTCGATGTGGCCGATGGCATTGGGCGGCAGCTCGCTGGCGTCTTCCTCGGCCAGGGTGTTGACATCGAGCTTGTGAACGATGCGTTTGACCTTGGCCTTGACCCAGCGGTGGCCGTGCAGCGCCCAGTAGATGCGCCCGGCGACCAGCGGCTCATCGTCCATCCAGGCCACGGTGGCCGAGATCTCCCGTGAGGGTTCAAAGGTATCCGTGGCCAGCAGCCAGTCGCCGCGCGACACATCGACTTCCCGGTCCAGCACGATGCCTGCACTGTGGCCGGCCAGGATGGCTTTGGGCTGGCGGGCATGGTCCAGCACCTGCGCCACCACGGCCGTCTTGCCGCTGGGGAGTATGGTCACGCTCTGGCCCGGCTGTACGCCGCCCGAGGCAACGCGCCCCCAGAAGACGCGCCGTCCTTGCGAGGTATCGGATGAAGACGAAAACTTTTCAACCCATTGCACCGGAAAGGCAAAGGCTTCGGTGGTCTCGGCCGGCGTCACAGGCAGGTGTTCCAGCAACTGCAGCAGCGACAAGCCTTCATAACCGCACCAGCCGGGCTGGGCGTCCACCACGTTAAAGCCTTTGAGGGCGGACACGGGCACAGTCGCTTTCACCGGGATTTTCGCGGCCCGGGCGAATGTCGCCAGCGCTGCCTCAATGTTCCTGAAAGCCAGCGTCGGGTCTTCCACCGCGTCGAGCTTGTTCACGGCGAACACGATGGACGGGACACGCAGCAGGTTCACCAGCAGCGAATGGCGGCGGGTTTGCTGCAGCAGCTCCAGCGCAGGGTTTTTCCAGTCGAGCTTGGTGGCATCCACCAGCACGACGGCGGCGTCGGCACTGGAGGCGGCCGTCACCATGTTGCGGGTGTATTGCTCATGCCCTGGCGCATCGCCGATGATGAATTTTCGGCTTTCAGTCGCGAAATAGCGGTAGGCCACGTCAATGGTGATGCCCTGCTCGCGCTCGGCAGAGAGGCCGTCCGTCAGCAATGCCAGGTCGGTTTCACCCTGGCGTTGCACGCCGGCCAGGTGGTCCTGCAGCACGGCCTTGCTGTCCACCAGCAGGCGGCCGATCAGGGTGCTTTTACCGTCGTCGACCGAACCGCAGGTGATGAATTTCAATGCAGGTTTCAGGTCATTTTGGCCTGCAACCGTTTCTGGCTGTGCGCCACCAGCTATCAAATCAGTAGTGTGGGTACTTGTAGTCATCTCAGTCTCAAAAATGGTGGCAAGGTCTTTATCAGTGGGGGCCGCGGGTCCGGCTACGCCGGTCCGCAGGCGCCGCCCCCTGGGGGGAGCAGGCGAAGCCTGTCCGGGGGAGAACTAAAAATACCCGTCTTTCTTGCGCTTTTCCATCGAAGCGTCGGAGGTCTTGTCGTCCATGCGTGTGGCGCCGCGCTCGCTCACGTCGGCGGCCAGTGTTTCGATCACGATCTCGGCGGCCGTGGCGGCGGGGCTGTCGACGGGGCAGGTGCAGGTGATGTCGCCGACGGTGCGAAAACGCACGGTCTTTTCAACCACCTGCTCGCCGTCCCGCGCCGGGGTGAGGTCCGTCACCGGCACCAGCAAGCCCTTGCGTTCGACTACCTTGCGCTGGTGCGCGTAGTAGAGCGATGGCAGCGCAATTTGCTCCCGCTCGATGTATTGCCACACGTCGAGTTCGGTCCAGTTGGAGATCGGGAACACGCGAAAGTGCTCGCCGGGCTGCAGCCGGGTGTTGAACAGCGTCCAGAGCTCAGGGCGCTGGGCCTTGGGTTGCCACTGGCCGAAGCTGTCGCGGTGTGAAAAGATGCGCTCCTTGGCGCGGGCTTTTTCCTCATCGCGGCGCGCGCCGCCAATCAATGCGTCAAAGCGGAATTCGTCAATCGCCTCCAGCAGCGTGACCGACTGGTGCACATTGCGCGATTCGCCTGGGTGGGCCAGGCGCACGGTGCCGCGTTTCATTGAGTCTTCGACATTGCGCACGATCAGCTCGGCGCCCAGCTCTTTGGCGCGGAAGTCGCGGAAGTCGGTCACTTCGTGGAAGTTGTGGCCGGTGTCGATCATCAGGAGCGGATAAGGAATGCGGCCCACGCCGAAGGCCTTTTCTGCGCACTTGAGCATCACCAGCGAATCCTTGCCGCCTGAAAACAGCAGGGCCGGACGCTCAAAGGCGGCGGCTACTTCGCGCAGGATGAAGATGGTTTCCTCTTCCAGCGCATCGAGGTGGGAGTTGGACAGCCGCGCGATGGAGATCGCCGGGTCGGCTGGCAGCAGGTGGGATGGTGTGCGGGCGTTCATAGGTCAGTCAGTGCGCAAGGTGCAGGCCGCATTCGCGGTTGTCTTCACCCTTGGTGGGGTCTACATAGTCAAAATTGTTGGGCAGGCCGTTGATCTCACAGTACTGGTATAGGTCCTTGGACGACCAGTGCAGGAGCGGCGCGACCTTGATCAGGCCGTCGGGGTTGACGCTGACCGGATCCATCTGGGCGCGTACCGCGGTGTCGGTGGCGCGCAAGGCCGTGAACCAGACCTGGGGCGCGGTTTCACGCAGGGCACGGGAAAATGGCTCGAGTTTCACTTCTTCGGTGAAGGCCGCATGGCGTGGATCGTCCAGCGCCGGGGTCGAACCTTCCACGGCCTCGCGGTGTGCACGAGAGCGGCGTGGCAGGTAAATATGCAGGTCCAGCTTGAGCAGCCTGGTCACTTCGTCGGCGAAGCGGTAGGTGGCCTCGGTGTTGTAGCCGTTGTCCATCCAGACCACGGGAACGCGGGGATTGGCGCGCGTCACCATGTGCAGTATCACTGCCTCGAAGGGGCGAAAATTGGTGGTGACGATGGCAGGTCGGCCCAGTCCCACGGCCCAGCCCACCAGGCCCTGCGCGTCGTGGCCGAGTTCTGCGTTGATCTTTGCAAGGTCGAGGCTCATGGTGTTCAGGCGGCAGCCGCCTCCTTGAAGTGGGGTTGCACGTCTACCGCATCACCCTGGTATTTGCCCGCTTTGTAACCGGGGTAGCTGCTCAACACACGTTGGGCAACGGCCATGTCCTGATCGGCACGCAGCACGGCGGTGTCAAAGCCGCTGCGCTCCATCTGGGCCAGCTGGTCCACCAGCACGTCGCCGGTGGCGCGGATTTCACCCCTGAACTCGCGGCGGCGGCGCAGCAAAAAGGCTTGGCTATAGGCGCGGCCATCGGTGAACTTCGGGAAGTGCAGGTCAATCCGAGAGATGCCGTCGAGTGAGACCTCGAAGGGATCGGCATCGTTCGCAAGGACCAGGGTACCGGGCTGTTCCACGCCGCTTTGTTCGCTGAAAGGCAGTAATTTCATCTTGATTTCCTTTCCAGTGTTCAGTGCGCGACGGTGTTGGGGGCAAAGCGCGCATTCTTGGCGGCGGCCTTGTAGGGTTCGATGCCGACGCGGCGGAAGGTGGCGATGAACGTTTCGCCGTCTTCGCGCAGCTGGCGATAGGTGTCGAGCACCGCTTCAATGACTTCCGGCACTTCGGCGCCGGTAAACGAAGGGCCCACCACCTTGCCGGGCACCGAGGCACCGCTCAGTGCGGAACCATCGGAGCCGCCCAGCGACACCTGGTACCACTCAAGGCCGTCCTTGTCCACGCCCAGGATGCCGATGTGGCCGCTGTGGTGGTGGCCGCAGGAGTTGATGCAGCCGCTGATGTGCAGGTCGATCTCGCCCAGGTCGTGCAACTCGTCCATGTCCTGGTAGCGCTCGGTGATGGCTTCGGCAATCGGGATGGAGCGCGCATTGGCCAGCGAGCAGAAATCACCGCCGGGGCAGGCGATCATGTCGGTCAGCAGGTGGATATTGGGCTTGGCAAAACCGGCCTTGCGGGCGGCACGCCAGAGCTCGGGTAACTCGTCGCAACGCACCCAGGGCAGCAGCAGGTTCTGGTCGTGCGTCACACGCACCTCACCGGCGCTGAACTGGTCGGCCAGGTCAGCCGCGATGTCGAGCTGGTCGGCCGTCGCATCGCCGGGCGCCTGGCCCAGGCGCTTGAACGACAGCGTCACGGCGCGCAGGTCGGGGTTTTGGTGCGGCGCCACGTTGCGCTGCAGCCAGCGGCCGAATTCCACGTCGTCTTCGGCGGCGGCACGCAAGATGTTGGCAATTTTTGTATCGGCGCTCTTGCGGTCGCAATTGAGCGCAGGCGGCACAAAGCAGGCTGTCACGCGGTCGAGTTCTTCCTGTGTGATGGTGTGCGGGGCGCCATCGTGTTCCAGGATCTGCTTGTATTCGGCCTCGACGTCATCGATGTAGCGCTGGCCTTCGGCTTTCACCAAAATCTTGATGCGGGCCTTGTAGATGTTGTCGCGGCGGCCGTAACGGTTGTACACACGCACTACCGCTTCCAGGTAATTCATGATCTGGTTCCAGGGCAGGAACTCGCGGATCACGGTGCCGATCACCGGCGTGCGGCCCATGCCGCCGCCCACCAGCACCTTGAAGCCCAGCTCGCCTTCGGCGTTGCGGATCAAATGCAGGCCGACATCGTGCCAGGCCGTGGCGGCACGGTCTTCGCGGGCGCCGCTGATGGCGATCTTGAACTTGCGCGGCAGGAAGGCGAACTCGGGGTGCAGCGTGCTCCACTGGCGCAGGATTTCGCCGAAGGGGCGCGGGTCGGCGATCTCGTCAACGGCAATGCCGGCGCGCTCGTCGCTGGTGATGTTGCGGATGCAATTGCCGCTGGTCTGGATGCCGTGCATGCTGACGCTGGCCAGCAGGTCCATCACTTCGGCGGATTTGTCGAGCGGGATCCAGTTGTACTGAATGTTCTGGCGCGTCGTGAAGTGGGCGTAGCCGGTGGTCAGCTTGGAGCTGACCGAAAGGCCGTTTTTCAGGTTGACGGGGCCGAGCTTGTCTTGTTTGGCCTGCGCTTCATGGAACAGCGCTGCGTTGGGCTGGTCGTACTCGCGGGCGATTTTGGCCAGCACGCGCATCTGAGCGCTCGACAGCTCGCCATAAGGCACCGCCACACGCAGCATGGGCGCGTAGCGCTGTACATACCAGCCGTTTTGCAGGCGCAGCGGGCGAAATTCGTCTTCGGGTAACTGGCCTGCCTGCCAGCGGGTCAGCTGGTCACGGTACTGGTTGGCGCGGGCCTTGACAAACTCGCGGTCAAATTCTGTGTATTGGTACATGGCTGTCGGGATTCAAACGTCGTGGGATTTTTATAAGGAGAGGGTCAGATCGAAATCAGTTTCACGCCGGCATAGGCCAGCAGCACGGACAACAGCGAACGGATCACGCGGTCTGGCGTTTTATGCACCAGGTGCGAACCGAGCCAGATGCCGGGCAGGGAGCCTGCCAGCAGCTTGATGAGCAAAGGCCAGTCTACCGAACCGATGGAGGCATGGCCCAGGCCGGCCACCAGCGTCAGCGGCACGGCGTGGGCAATGTCGGCCGCCACGATGCGCGGCAGCGGCAGGGTGGGGTAGAGCAGCATCAGCACGATCACGCCGATGGCGCCCGCGCCGACTGACGTCAAAGTGACCAGTGTGCCGATGACCGCACCAAACAGCAGCGGCAGCGACCAGTGGCGCGCACGCGTGGCCTGGCCAATGAGTTCGGGCGCGATGGTGGTCGGGGCGGCCTTGCCGCGCAGCACCTTGTAGGCCGTGGCGCCGGCCGTCAGCAGCAGCGCCAGGCCGAGGGTGGTGGTCATGATGGCTTGCGTAGCCGGGTTGGCGGGGCCCATGCGCTGCAACATATACAAGGTCGCCAAGGCAGCCGGAATGCTGCCGGCTGCAGTTTGCCCGACGATTTTCCAGTCGACCACACGGGCGCGGGCCAGGCTGACGGTGCCCCCCATCTTGGTAAAGGCGGCAAACAGCAAGTCGGTACCGATGGCCAGGTGCGGTTTGACGCCGAAAAAGAAGATCAGCAGCGGCGTCATCAGCGAGCCGCCGCCCACCCCTGTCAGGCCCACAACCAGGCCGACGACAAAACCGGCAAATACAAAGGCAAATTCATGCATAGCGGGAAAATGTAAGTGCGCCACTTATAAAAACAAACTACACATTTGTTCTGCCGTTATGCAGATAAGCTTATTCGCCAATAAATATGCGGGTTTCGGGCGTTTTTTTCGTGCCATCGGCATAAGGCTTGCGTTGAGGCTGACCGTTCACCAGCCGACCCGTCACAAAGCGCTGGTACAGTCCCTGCTCTTTCGGATGAGCCGCCCGGTTTTGGGCTTGCCGCATGAACCGAACTGCCCATTTTTTGGAGAAAACCCGTGAAATTGATGAAGTCTGCCCTGATGGGCGGCGTGTTTTTGGCTTGCGCCACGGCGGTGACGCTCGCCCAAGGCAGCCCGAAACCTCCCATCAAGATCGGCGAAATCAACAGTTATTCCACCATTCCCCAGTTCGCCCAGCCTTACCGTCAAGGCTGGCAGCTTGCGGTCGAGGAAATCAACGTGGCCGGCGGCTTGCTGGGCCGCAAGATCGAAGTCATTTCGCGCGATGACGCCGGCAAACCCGAAGAAGCCCTGCGCCAGGCCGTCGAGCTGACCTCAAAAGAAAGGGTGGATGTGCTGGCGGGAGGGTTCTACTCCAGCGTCGGGCTGGCGCTGGCCGGCCATGCCCAGGCGAACCGGCGGGTGTTCATCGCCAGCGAATCGCTGGCCGACGCCATCGTTTGGGAACAGGGCAACCGCTACACCTTCCGCCTGCGCCCCAGTACGTATATGCAGGCAGCCATGCTGGTCGAAGAGGCGGCAAAGCTGCCGGCCAAACGCTGGGCCACGATTGCCCCCAATTACGAATACGGTCAGAGCGCAGTCACTGTGTTCAAGGAACTGCTGAAAGCCAGGCGTCCGGACGTCGAGTTTGTGAGTTACCAGTGGCCGGCGCTGGGGAAGATGGAAGCCGGGCCGACGTTGCAGGCGGCCATGCAGGCAAAACCCGAGGCGATCTTCAATGCGACTTTCGGGGCCGACCTGACCAGGCTGGTTCGTGAAGGCAACCAGCGCGGCATTTTCCCCCGCATACCGGTCGTGTCGATGCTTTCGGGGGAACCCGAATACCTGGAGGCGCTGAAAGACGACACGCCGAAAGGCTGGATCGTCACCGGCTACCCGTGGGACCAGATCGACTCGCGCGAACACGCCAGCTTCGCCGCCAACTATTACCGCCGCTTCAATGAATACCCCAAGGTCGGTTCGGCGGTGGGCTACGCCACCATGCAGGCGATTTTTGCCGCCATCCGCAGGGCCAATTCCACCGACAACGAAAAGCTGGTGGTGGCGCTGCGCGGACTGAAGTTCTCCACACCTTTCGGCCCCGCCGAATTCCGAGCCATTGACCACCAGTCCACCATGGGCGCCTACGTGGGCAGGCTGGACCTGCGCGGCCACAAGGGCACCATGGTGCAATGGCGCTATGCCGACGGCAAGGCCTATTTGCCAGGCGATGCGTATGTCAAGGCCCGCCGGCCTGCCGCAGCCATGAAGTGACGTTTTGACAACGCAGGCGCTGAATTCCTTGAAGCCTCCCCGGCGATCCCCCCATAATCGGGCGCAATGACGAATACGGGTGGTGAGGCTGTCAAGCGGGTTTTTGTAAGAGTGTTCGGGTTTGATGACGTTGAGCGTCATGCCCTGAACACGGTGTTTCGCATTTCCGAAACACGACCTATCGCCTACACACCCTGGACGCCCGACGCGCCCGAAGAGGCCTTGATGGCGCTGATTGACGGCGACAGCTGGGAAGCTGCGCTGGAGCTGGCCAATCCCGCAAATGACGACTTCACGCTGATCTGGATCGGTGACAATCCGCCGGCCAGGGCGCGCCTGGTGGTTCCGCGCCCGCTGCAGTGGACCGCCGTGATTGACGGCATGGATGAACTGCTGGCCGCCGAGCAGCGGCAGGCGGCGCAGGCTCTGCGCCCGGGCACGGTGCCGGGGAAGGCTTTGGACCTCGACCTTCAGCCCGAATCCTCCTCGCTGGACCTCGATCTCGACTTTGACTCGCAGGCGCCTACCGCGCCCGCGCCGCTGGAAGCCCCGGAGCCATTGCCAGAGCGCCCTCAGGTACTGGTGGTGGATGCTGATCGCGACGCGCGTCTTTACCTGCGTGCCAGGCTGGCCATGGCCGGTTTCGTGAAGATAGACGAGGCGACCACCGGCACCGAAGCGCTCAAGCTGATTGACACGCATCTTTACAAGCTGGTGATTCTCGACATGGAGCTCCCCGACATCGAGCCCTGGGAAATGGTCAAGCGGGTGGAAGCATCTCGCCCTGCCATCGCCTACCTGATCCTGACGGGTAACCGTCTCTCTCCGCTGGACACCGTGCGCGGCTGGTTTGGCGGCGCGCGCGGCAGCCTGCGCAAACCGCTGCACCCCGGAAAGCTCAAACGCCTGCTGCGCAGCGTGGAGTGAAGGCGCTCGTTACGCCTTGGCTGCTATTTATTTGATAGCTGCTTGCGCCCGTTCCCTCTTGGTTTCAGCCTTGTTTGGCTTAAGAATCTCAGGTGTTGACGATCGGCGCGGGCGCTGCATGTTGCGGCAACAGCGCCTCCGCTAATCGCTGCTCAATCGGCAAGGGTTCGGCGTGCAGCTTCGCCGCCAGCAATTCCCCGCAAAGCGTGGCAAACGTCAGCCCGCGCGAGCCCATGCCGCTGCACACCCACAGGCCCTGGCTTCCTTCCAGTGGGCCCAGCGCTGGCAAGCGGTTGGGCGTGGCGCAGCGCACGCCGGCCCAGGACTGAACCCTTCCCGGTTCAAACTGTGCAGCCAGTGCCCGGGCGGTTTGCGGCAGCAGGGTTTGCAGCTGGCTGAAATTGTGCTGGTCGTCCTCGCGCCGTGTTTCGGCCTGGGTGTTGTCGCGTTCAAAGCTGGAGCCCATGACCCAGGCCAGGGCGCCAGCCTTGCCGGACAGTGGCACGGCAGGGACCAGGCTGCCATGGCCGTTCACGGGAAAAGGCGGCAGCGCATCGGCGGTGCCGGGCCCGTGCAGGCCCCAGCTTACCTGGCCCCGGATGGCCTGCAGTGCCAGGTCACCAGCCGTGTTCGTTGCAGCGCCAGCTGCCAGTTCCAGACTGGCATAACCGGCCGCCAGCACCACGAGTTCGGCGCGGGCCAACTCCCGGCCCTGTGCATCCACAACCTGCCACTGGCCCGAGGCCTGGTTCAGGCTGCTCACAATTGATCGGCCGTGCGACAGCACACCCGGCCCCGTCAGCCAGGCGTCGACCAGGGCGGCCGGCCGGATCCAGCCCGCCCGCGCATGCCACAGTGCGGGCGTATCCGGCGGCAGGCCGCATTGCCTGAGCTGGTCGGCGTCGGCTGGCCCTGTCCAGTCGCTAGCGGCGTCGACCCAGTCTGTTTGCCACGCCTCGGGCCGTTTGCGCGGGTGCTCCACCGCGTGCTCCAGCACGCCGGTGCGGCCCCAGTCGCCGGCCTGCAGCAAGGCCTCAGCTTGCTGCAGCGTGGCGCGAATGCCATGGCGCGACAGGCGCGAGAGCGGGTTGTCATCGGGCGAGACATGCGGCGCCAGCAAGCCGGCGGGCAGGCCGGAGGCCCCGGCGGCGGGTTCTTCGGCCGCATCCAGCACCACGACCTCCCAGCCACGGCGTGCCAGGCTGGCCGCCACGGCCGCACCGGCCAGTCCGGCGCCAATCACCACGCAGCGCCCGGGTAGCCGGCGTGCGGGTGAGGGATGTGTTTTTTTCGGCTCCCACGCCGGGTTGAATTCACCCTGCAGGTTGTCGCGCTTGGGCGGTATGCCCGGTACCTTGTTGACCACAAATCCGCATTGCGCCAGAGCGTCACGCACGCTGCGCGCAATCGTCCAGGTGGCCACGCGCGTGCCGCGCCGGCAGCAGCGGGCTACCGCCTTGAACGTGTGCAAGTCCCAGATGTCCGGGTTGCGCTGCGGGCTGAAGCCGTCCAGGTAGACCGAATCGGCCTCAAACGACTGCTCGCGCAGCATGGCCTTGGCGTCGCCAATGCACAGCGTCAGCAAGACCCGGCCGCCCTCAAACACCAGGCGGTGAAAGCCCGGCAGCAGCCCCCATAGCTGTGCCTGCAGCTGTTCGGCGAAAGGCAGCAGCTCAGGATGGGTTTTGGCGCTGCGCAGCACGTCTTCGGCGCTCGCCGGAAAGGCTTCCGTCGAGACGAAATGCAGCAGGCCAGGGCGCTGTGGGTCGGCCTTCCAGGCGGCCCAGGTCACGAGGAAATTCAAGCCCAGGCCAAAGCCGGTTTCAAGAACAGTCCATTGCGGCTGGTCGGCCCAGGCTCCGGGCAGGCTGCAGCCCTTGAGGAAGACTTCTTTAGCCTGGTCCAGCCCGCCCAGCTCGCTGCGGTAGCGGTCGCCAAAGCGCGGGCTGTAGGGGCTGCCGCCGGCGGTGCCGTCGTCCAGCCACTCGATGCGCTCGGGCATGCCGGCGGATCAGGGGCTAGGCGTGGTCGGGGGGACGTAGCCCTGGACGGCATCGGCGCCGTCGCCGAAAAAGTGCTTTTCCATCTGGCGCGCCAGGTACTGGCGGGCGCGGGCATCGGCCAGGTTCAGGCGGTTCTCATTGACCAGCATGGTTTGCTGCTTCATCCACTCCGCCCAGGCCTCCTTGCTGACTTCTTCCCAGAGGCGCTTGCCCAGCGGGCCGGGGTAGGGCGGAAAGTCCAGGCCTTCGGCTTCTTTACCGAGTTTGATGCATTTGACGAGGCGTGCCATGGGGTAGTTCTTTCGTAGGGCTAAGTGTCTAAGGATGTTTGTGGAATAAAGAACTGATTTTTTATTCGTTCCAGTTTCTAAGGTCTGCTTCCAGAATCCATTTTGTTCGCATTTACACGCAATTTTTTGGAAAAGAGAGCAACCATGACTTCACGCCGCAACTTTATCAATGTTTCCGCCCGCACTGCCGTGGCGGCCGGTTTGGGTTTGACGCTGGCAGGGTCACTGCTGACCGCCCAGGCACAGCAAGCGCCCGTCACGCTGCTCAACGTCTCGTATGACCCAACCCGCGAGCTTTATGTCGAATACAACGCGGCCTTCAGCAAATACTGGAAAGCCAAGACCGGCCAGGACGTCACCATCAAGCAGTCGCACGGCGGCTCCGGCAAGCAGGCCCGCTCCATCATTGACGGCTTGGACGCCGACGTGGCCACGCTGGCACTGGCCGGCGACACCGACGCGCTGGTCAAAAACGGCGGCTGGCTCTCGGCCGACTGGCAAAAGAAGCTGCCGCACAACTCGTCGCCCTACACCTCCACCATCGTGCTGGCCGTGCGCCAGGGCAACCCCAAAGGCATCAAGGACTGGGATGACCTGATCAAGCCCGGTATCACCGTGATCACGCCCAACCCCAAAACCTCGGGCGGCGCCCGCTGGAACTACCTGGCCGCCTGGGAATTCGCCAAGCGCAAATACGGCAGCGACGCCAAGGCCAAGGAGTTCGTTGCCAAGCTGTACGGCAATGTCTCGGTGCTGGACACCGGCGCCCGCGGCTCCACCATCACCTTTGCCCAGCGTGCCCAGGGTGACGTGCTGATCGCCTGGGAAAACGAAGCGTATTTGCTCGAAAAAGAATTCGGCGCCAAGTTCGACGTGGTCGCGCCTTCGCTGAGCATCCTGGCTGAGCCCGCCGTCGCCGTGGTCGACAAGAACGTCGACAAGAAGGGCACCCGTGCTGTGGCCGAGGAATACCTGAAGTACCTCTACTCTGAAGAAGGCCAGGACATTGCCGGCAAGAACTTCTACCGCCCGGCTGTTTCGCAGAAAGCCATTGCCAAGTACGCCAAGCAGTTTCCCAAGCTGAACCTGTTCACCATCGACCAGGCCTTCGGTGGCTGGGCCAAGGCGGACAAAGAGCATTTCGCTGACGGCGGGTCGTTCGATCAGATTTACACGAGGAAGTAGGTTCTCCCCCGAAGTGGCCTGCGGCCACCTCCCCCAGGGGGCGCCCGCTGCGGCCCGGCTGAGCCGGTTCCGCGCCGGCACTGGAATGAGATAACTGGCACACGCCGCTTGGCACTTAAGGCAAATCAGGAAGAACTTTAAATAATGTCCGTACAACAATCCGTGCTGCTCATTGCCGGCAGTCCTTCTGAGCAATCCCGCTCGGCGGCGCTGCTCGATTCCGTCAGTGACAGGCTGGCCCTTCGGGGCGGCCTGGTGGTCGACCGGCTCAACATTCGCGAGCTGCCGGCCCAGGCTTTGCTGCTGGCTGAGTGGGGTCATCCGGCGATCGTGAAAGCCATTGACCAGATTGCCCGTGCGCGTGCCATTGTGGTGGCCACGCCCGTGTACAAGGCTGCTTACAGCGGCCTGCTCAAGGTGCTGCTGGATTTGCTGCCACAAACGGCGCTGAAGGAAAAAACCGTGCTGCCGTTGGCCACCGGCGGTAGCCCCCACCACATGCTGGCGCTGGACTATGCCTTGCGCCCGGTACTGCAGGCGCTGGCGGCCCGCCACATCCTGCCCGGCGTATATGCCACCGATTCGCAGGTGCCGCAGTCGGCCGACAAGCGCTATGAAGTTGGCCCCGAGATCACCGTGCGCCTGGATGATGCAGTGCTGACACTGCTGGCGGAAAGCTTCCGGATGCCGGCCACTACGGGCTTTGAGCCGGTGCACTTTTCGCGGGTGCGATGTAGCGTTTAACACCGCGCGCCGGGGCGGCAGGCCTTGCTGGCTGTAGCTGCTCCGCCAACTCACTCACAAACGCAGATTTGAAACCGCCTTGCGGCGGCCGGGGAGAGGCTTTGCCCGTGAGGGCCCGGCACCCCGACAACCCTTGAAAGAACATTGACCATGACTATCGCCTCTGACTATGAACCCAGCATTTCTCCCGGGATCCCATCCGGCGCTGCCAAAGCCCCCAATTCGCGGTTCCGCACCTGGCTGGACTTTCTCCTGAGCCTGGCGCTGGTCGCCGCGATCGCAGGGGTAGTCACCTTGCTGACGCTGCCCGTGGCACATGCACAGGACAAGGTCGAGCTGCGCATCGGCTACCAGAAAGCCGCCAGCCTCTTTGTGCTGCAAAAAGCCCAGGGCACCCTGGAAAAGCGCCTGCAGCCGCTCAACGCCACCGTCAAATGGGTGGAGTTTCCGGCCGGCCCGCAACTGCTGGAAGGCCTGAACCTCGGCTCCGTCGACGTGGGCTACGTGGGCGAAGCGCCGCCGATTTTTGCGCAGGCTGCCGGCGCAAAGTTTGCCTACATCGGCTACGACCCGGCCGCGCCTGAGGCCGAAGCCATCGTCGTGCCCAAAGACTCCGCCATCAAGTCCGTGGCCGAACTCAAAGGTAAAAAAGTCGCGCTCAACAAGGGCAGCAACGTCCATTACCTGCTGGTCAAGTTGCTCGAGAAAAACCACCTCAAACTCAGCGACATCCAGCCCGTTTACCTGGCGCCCGCCGATGCGCGCGCCGCCTTTGAAAGCAAAAGCGTCGACGCCTGGGTGATCTGGGACCCGTTCACGGCCGCTGCCGAAAAGGCCATAGGCGCACGGGTTCTGGCCGATGGCAAGGGCGTCGTCAACAACTACCAGTACTACCTGGCCGAGCGCAACTTCGTCGCCAAGAACCCCAAGGTCATCCAGGCCCTGTTTGACGACTCGGTGGAGCGGGGCGTCTGGCTCAAGGCCAACCTCAAGAAGGCCGCCGAGCTGATCGCGCCGCTGCAAAGCCTGCCGGTCGACGTGGTTGAGCTCAGCCTCAAGCGGTATGAGTTCAACGTCAAGCCTGTGCCGGCCAGCGTGATCGCCGAGCAGCAAAAACTGGCCGACACCTTCTTTGAGTTGAAGCTGATTCCAAAGGCCATCGTGGTTAGCGACGCCGCCTACAAGCCGGCTCCCTGAGCTTTGAAGGAAACATCATGAACACCTTCACACCGCTTCAACTGCGACGCCGCTTCCTGCAGATCGCCGCCACCACGGCTTCCCTGTGGGGCCTGGGCCTGAAGGGCGCCAGCGCCCAGTCCGCTGCCGCCAAAAACGAGAAGGCCCCCGAGCAGCTGCGCATCGGCTACCAGAAGTCCGCCGTCAACCTCGTCATCCTGAAACAGAAAAGCGTGCTCGAAAAGCGCTTTCCCAGCACCAAAATCACCTGGGCCGAATTCCCGGCCGGGCCGCAATTGCTCGAAGCGCTTTCAGTCGGCAGCCTGGAGTTCGGCCTGACCGGCGATTCACCGCCCGTGTTTGCGCAGGCCGCCGGCAAAGACCTGGTCTACGTTGGCGTTGAGCCGCCCAAGCCCGACAGCTCGGCCATCCTGGTGCTGGGTGATTCGCCCATACGCAGCCTGGCCGAACTCAAGGGCAAAAAAATCGCGCTGCAAAAAGGCTCCAGCGCCCACTACCTGCTGGTGCGGGCGGTCGACAAGGCCGGCCTGAAATGGGACGACATCCAGCCGATCTACCTGGCGCCCGCCGATGCGCGCGCCGCGTTCGAGCGCAAGAGCGTTGACGCCTGGGCCATCTGGGACCCGTTTTACGCCGCGATTGAGCTGGCCATCAAGCCGCGTGTGCTGGCCACCGGCCGCGACCTGTCGAGCAACAACTCTTTCTACCTGGCTTCACGCCCCTTTGTCACGCAGCACGGGCAAACACTGGCCGCGCTCTTTGAAGAACTGAGCCGCGCCGACGCGCTGGTGCAAAGCGACCGCAAACAGGCCATCAAGCTGGTGTCCGACTTCAGTGGGCTGGACGCGGGTGTGGTGAGCCTGTTTATCCAGCGCCGGCCGGTCTCGCCCGTGGGCCCGCTCAACGCGACTGCGGTGGCGGACCAGCAGCGTGTGGCTGATGCGTTCTTGCGCCTGGGGCTGATCCCGCGGCCGGTGAAAGTCGCCGACATCGTATGACGGCCTGAAGCAACCCAGGTAGCGCGCAAATAAGCGCAGAGCCGTCACCCCACCGTATTCAAGGAGTTTTTCATGCAGGTTTTCTGGTTCATTCCCACCCACGGCGACAGCCGTTACCTGGGCACCAGCGAGGGTGCCCGCGAGGTCAGCCACGACTACCTCAAACAGGTCGCCGTGGCGGCCGATACGCAGGGCTATGACGGTGTGCTGATTCCCACCGGCCGCTCCTGCGAAGACCCCTGGGTGGTGGCGTCCAGCCTGCTGCCCGTCACCAAAAACCTCAAGTTCCTGGTGGCCGTGCGGCCGGGCCTGCACCAGCCCAGCCTGGCTGCGCGCATGGCCGCCACGTTTGACCGGCTCTCGGGCGGCCGCCTCCTGATCAACCTCGTCACCGGCGGCGACCAGGCCGAGCTCGAAGGGGACGGCGTTTACCTCGACCATGCCCAGCGCTACGAACAGTCGGCCGAGTTCATCCGCATCTGGCGCGAGATCATCACGCGCAGCCATGCGGGTGAAAGCTATGACTACCAGGGCCAGCACCTCAGCGTGAAGGGCGCAAAACTGCTCTACCCCTCGGTACAAAAGCCGTATCCACCGGTGTACTTCGGCGGCTCGTCTGCCGCGGCGCATGACCTGGCCGCGGAACAGGTTGACACCTATCTGACTTGGGGCGAGCCACCCGCCGAGGTCTCCAAAAAAGTCGCCGACGTGAAGGCGAGGGCGGCCAAACACGGCCGCACCGTCAAGTTCGGCATCCGCCTGCACGTCATCGTGCGCGAGACCGACGACGAGGCCTGGCGCGCCGCAGAAAGCCTGATCAGCAAACTCGACGACGACACCGTGGGCCGCGCACAGGCCGCGTTTTCGCGCATGGATTCGGAAGGCCAGCGCCGCATGGCCGCGTTGCATGCCGGTGGAGGCAAGCGCACGCGGGCCGAGCTCGAGATCAGTCCCAACCTCTGGGCTGGCGTCGGCCTGGTGCGTGGCGGTGCTGGCACTGCCTTGGTGGGCGATCCGAAAACCGTTGCGGCCCGCATCGAGGAATACGCTGCGCTGGGTCTCGACACCTTTGTGCTGTCAGGCTACCCGCACCTCGAGGAAGCTTACCGATTTGCCGAGCTGGTGTTCCCGCTGCTGCCGCGCAAGCTGCGCGCCAAGCTTCCTGGCCAGGTGCTCAACGGGCCGTTTGGCGAGGTCGTGGCCAACGACTATTTGCCGCGCGTGTCGCAAAGCTGAATCCGGAGCACTCGCATGACAAATCAAGTTCGTGAAGTCCAGGTGACACCGGTGCCCGACACGGTGGATGCCCCCGGCCTTGGCTTTTTACCGCTGGGCGCTGGCACACCGCTGCCACGCCTTCAGTTCGCTGCCATCCTGCGCGATTTTGGCCAGCGGCTGTTGCCCTGGGTGGTGCCGGTGGGCCTGATCGCACTCTGGCAAATCGCTTCATCGCTGGGCTGGCTCTCTACCCGGGTATTGCCGGCGCCGTCTGAAGTCATCAAGGCCGGCTGGGCGCTGTCAGTGTCGGGCGAGCTGTGGACCCATGTGAAAGTCAGTGCCTGGCGGGCGCTGGCCGGGCTGGCCATTGGCGGCGGGCTGGGGCTGGTGTTCGGCCTGCTGACGGGCTCGGTGAAGTTCTTTGAAACCCTGCTCGACTCCACCATCCAGATGGTGCGCAACATTCCCGCGCTGGCGCTGATACCGCTGGTGATTTTGTGGTTCGGCATTGACGAAACTGCCAAGCTGTTCCTGATCGCCGTGTCGGTGTTCTTCCCGATCTACATCAACACCTTCCACGGCATCCGCAACGTAGACCCGGGCCTGATCGAGATGGGCCGCACCTATGGCCTCACGCGCTGGCAGCTTTACCGCGAGGTCATCTTGCCCGGCGCGCTCTCGTCCATCCTGGTGGGTCTACGCTTTTCGTTGGGCTTGATGTGGGTCATTTTGATCGTGGCCGAAACCATTTCGGCCCAGGCCGGCATCGGCTACCTGACGATGAACGCACGCGAGTTTTTGCAGACCGACGTGGTGCTGGTCGGCATCCTGCTGTATGCGCTGCTGGGCAAGCTGGCTGATATTTTTGCCCGTGGGCTGGAGCGCTACTGGCTGCGTTGGCACCCGGGTTACCAGTCGGCAGTGGCTTGAATGGCCTGAACTGCCAGAGGAAATACCATGCTTCATCCCCAAGTCTCTTTCGAGTCTTCTCAAACCTATCTTGCCGTGGAGTCCGGGCGCGACACCGGGCCTGACACGCTGGCGCCGCAAGCACGGTCATCCACGCCCTCAACACAAGACCGTGGCGTGCGCCTTGAAATCCGCGGCCTGTCCAAACGTTATGGCCAACGCCAGGTGTTGCAGCACACCGAACTCGTGATCGAGCCCGGTGAGTTTGTCGCCATCGTGGGCCGCAGCGGCTGCGGCAAGTCCACCTTGCTGCGGCTTGTGGCCGGGCTGGAAGCCGCCACGCAGGGCAGCATCCGCCTGGACGGGCAGGACGTGACCGGCCTGCGCGAAGACACCCGGATCATGTTCCAGGACTCGCGCCTGCTGCCGTGGCGCCGCGTGATCGACAACGTGGCACTGGGCCTGGCGCCCGGCAAGCATTCGGCGGCTGCCGATGTGCTGGCACAGGTGGGCCTGGCAGAGCGCCAGCCCGACTGGCCGGCCAAACTCTCGGGCGGGCAGCGCCAGCGCGTGTCGCTGGCACGCGCCCTGGTGCACAACCCGCGCCTCTTGCTGCTCGATGAGCCGCTGGGCGCGCTGGACGCACTCACGCGCATTGAGATGCACCAGCTCATTGAAGGGCTGTGGCAACGCAACGGCTTCACCGCATTGCTGGTCACGCACGACGTGCAAGAGGCCGTGGCGCTGGCCGACCGCGTGATCCTGATCGAGGACGGCCGCATTGCGCTGGATGAGCGTGTGCCCCTTGCCCGGCCGCGCGAGCGCAGCGACCCACGCTTCGGCCTGATCGAAAAAAGGATTCTTGACCGCGTGCTGCAGCAGCCCGGCGAGGCGATTTCGCCCAGTGAACCCGTATGGCCGGGCGCACCGGCGCACGGCGTGCGCTGGGCGGTCTGAATCTGTTTTTATTTTTTTGTTTATTAACCCAGTTTTTTTAACCCGAGTTCCAGGAGAACCTTTATGTCCATCCAAGCCATCAACGTCCGCAACCAGTTCCGCGGAAAAATCAAGGAAATCATCCGCGGCGACGTGGTGTCTGAACTCGACGTCGAAACGCCCTGGGGCATCGTCACCTCGGTCATCACCACGCGCTCGGTCGACCAGCTTGAACTGGCCGTCGGCAGCGAAGTGGTGGCACTGGTCAAGTCGACCGAAGTGTCCATCGCCAAGCTGTAGGCCTGCCAGCGCGGGTTGATTGCCAAATTGCTGCCTGAATTGCTGTCTGGGGCTTTATTGACGGGCGCAAGCAGCTATCAAAACCATAGCAAATTCAGGGCCGTCCCGTTGTGATGAACAGCAGGGCAGCCGCCTCTGCGTGTGCCTTACTGCAGTTCGACGCCCGCTTTTTTCACCAGCTGCGCGTACTTCACCAGCTCGCTGCGAAAGTACTGCGCCGCGGCTTCCGGGCTGCCGGGGTTGATGGTGTTGCCCTGCTTGAGCATGGCTTCCTTCACCTCGGGCGTGGCATAGGCGGCAACCACCGCGGCGTGGATGCGTTTGACATCGGCCGCCGGCAGCTTCGCAGGGCCAATCACCGCGAACCAGCCTTCCATGTTGTAGTTGGGCAGGCCCTGTTCCGCAATGGTCGGGATGTCGGGCGCCGCGGGTGAACGGGTGCTGCCGCCCACACCGATGGCGCGCAGGGCGCCGCTCTTCAGGTGCGCCTGCACAGCGGGGAGCGCCAGCACGCCCATGTCCACCTGCCCGCCGATCATGTCGGCGACCATGGGCCCCACGCCCTTGTAGGGAATGTGTTTGGCCTTGACCTGTGCTTCGTCCAGAAACATCTGCGCGGCCAGGTGCAGGATGGTGCCGTTGCCCGACGACGCATAGTTGTAGGCATCGGGTTTGGCCATGAGCAGGGCGACCAGTTCTTTCACATTGGTGGCCGGCAGTTTGGCGGGGTTCACCACCAGCACCATCGGCGTGGTGCCAATGACGGTGATGGGCGTGATGTCGGCCACCGGGTCGAACGGCAGCGACTTGTAAACGCTGGGGTAGATCACGTGGTTGTTGGACACCACGCTCAGCGTCATGCCGTCGGGTGCAGCCTTCACAAGCGCCGATGTGCCGACGATGCCGCCCGCGCCGGGCTGGTTTTCAATCACCACCGGGTTGCCCAGCGCCTTGCCCAGCGCAACACTGGCCGCGCGCACGATGGTGTCCACACCTGAGCCGGCACCCACCGGCAGGATGAAGCGCACCACCTTGTCGGTCGGCTGGGCCATCAATCTGCGCGGCGAAGCCAGGAAGGCGCCACCGGCAAAAAGGGCGCCCAGTCCCCAGAGGGCCTGGCGCCGGGTTGCGGGTTTGTTGCTCAAGGTTGAGGTATCGGTACTGCGGATCATCTTCATCTTGGGGGTCATTTTGTCTCCTTCATTGTCGTGAGTCGCGCAAATCGGCTGGCAGGGTCAACTCACTGCCTCAACTGACTGCAGCTTGCCGGTGCAGGTCATCCATTTCACCCGCGCTGTAACCCAGGCCTGCCAGCAACTCGCGGGTGTGTTCGCCCAGCGTGGGCGGGTGCAGGCGAACCCCCAGGCGCTCGCCCTGCATGGTGATGGGAAATAGGGTGGTTTTTACCATCTGGCCGGCCTTGGGGCCATCAGGCAGGCGCACATCGGCCAGGCCGCCGGTGGCCAGCAGGTGCTCGTCGTCGAACAAATCCTCGGGCCTGCGGATAGGGGCAAACGGCAGGCCGGCTTTTTCCATCACGGCTGAAAGCTCGGTAGCGCTGCGCGGGGCCAGCCGCGTCGCCAGATCCTTGAGCAACGCGGGGCGCACCGCCACGCGCTGGTTGTTGGTGGCCAGCGCCGGGTCGGCCTTGAGGTCGGGAAAGCCCAGCACGGTGCAAAAGATCTGCCACTGCGCGTCGCTCACGGCCGCCAGGAATATCTGTTCACCGTCCCTGACCGTGAACACGTCGTACACCGCCCAGGGGTTGTCGCGCGCGGGCATGGGGGCCGGGTGTTTGCCTGTCATGGCGTACTGCAGCATGTGCTGGCCCATCAGGAAGACATTGTTTTCATACAGCGCTGACTGCACTTCCATGCCCTTGCCGCTGATGCCGCGCTGGATCAGCGCGCCCAGCGCGCCGATGGCGCCGAAGAGCCCGCCCATGATGTCATTCACGCTGGTGCCGGCGCGCAGCGGGTCGCCGGGCCGGCCCGTCATGTAGGCCAGGCCCCCCATCATCTGCACCACCTCGTCGAGCGCGGTGCGGTGGTCATAGGGTCCGGGCAAAAAACCCTTGTGGCTGACGTAAATAATGCGCGGGTTGACGGCGCTGAGCGCGGTGTAGTCCAGGCCGTACTTGGCCATGGTGCCGGGCTTGAAGTTTTCGGCCACCACGTCGGCGCTGGCGCAGAGTTTGCGCGCCACTTCGGCGCCCACCGGGTCGTGCAGGTCGATGCCGATGCTTTTCTTGTTGCGGTTGAACAGCGGAAAGAAGCCCGAGCCGGCACCCAGCAGGCGGCGGGTCCGGTCGCCGTCGATGGGTTCGACCTTGATGACTTCGGCGCCCATGTCGGCCAGCACCATGCCGCAGGTGGGGCCCATGACCATGTGGGTGAACTCCACCACGCGCAGGCCGGCCAGCGGCTGTGGGGTGGTGGATTCGGGGATGGGTTGCATGCAGTGTTCCGGAAGAAAAATATTCAAACCGCAGTAGCGGTGGAGGCAGCAGACAGGCGCATGGTTTTGGGCAGGCCCGCACGCCACAGCGTGCCGTGCAGGGTTTCGCCTTCAAGCCAGCCCGCCACCCGGGTGCGCAGCGCCATCAGCTTGTCAAAGTCAATGCCGGTTTCGATGCCCATGCTGGCCAGCATATAGGCCAGGTCTTCAGTGGCCACGTTGCCGCTGGCGCCGGGCGCATGCGGACAGCCGCCTATGCCCGCCAGGCAGGCGTCAAAGCGCGTCACGCCGGTTTGCAGCGCGGCATACACATTGGCCAGCCCCAAGCCGCGGGTGTCATGAAAGTGGCCGCAGTTCAGCCGCTCACCGGCCACTTCAAAAGCCTGCTCAAACAGCAGGCGAACCATTTCCGGGTCGGCATAGCCCACGGTGTCTGCCAGGCCTACGCGGTCGGCGCCGGCGTCAATCACGGCGCGCAGCAGCCGCAGCACCTCGGACGGCTCGACCCGGCCCTGCAGCGTGCAACCAAAGGCCGTGCTCATGCCGACTTCGATCACGATGGGCGAGCCCGACGCATCACGCAGTTCGCGGATGCGGGCGATTTCTTCGACCACCTCGTCGGGCGTCTTGCGCAGGTTGGCCAGGCTGTGGGCGTGGCTGGCTGAAATCGGCAGCAGCACCAGGTCGGCGCCGGATTCGATGGCGCGTTCGGCACCCTTGAGGTTGGGCACCAGCACCGACGTGACCAGGCCAGGCAATGTTTTGGCAAAGGCCACCAGCTCGGCAGTGTCGGCCAACTGCGGCAAGAGGCGCGCCGGCACAAACGAGCCAACCTCGATCTCGCGCTGGCCGGCGTCGTAAGCCGACTGGATCCATTGCAGCTTGTGTGCGGTCGGCATCACGGCGGCAATGCTTTGCAGGCCGTCACGCAGGCCGACTTCACGAATCGTTGCCTGCCGGGGGAGGGCAGGCCTTGAAGGCAGGTTCACTGGGGTCTCCGTTGTCGTCTCGTCAGATTCATTCTCAGGGCGCAGCTGCAGTTTAGAATTTCCCAAAAGGTTTGGTTGGTCAATTCTGGAAGCGCTGGCGTTCCGGATGGGAATATCAAAACCAGTCAGTTCACCGCCACTCTCTTGCCAGGAGCCGCCCATGAGAGACCTCGACATGACCACGCTGCGGCTGTTCGCGGCGGTATGTGATGCGCGCAGCATTGCCCGCGCGGCTGAGCAGGCCAACATCGTCGGCTCGGCCATCAGCAAGCGGCTGGCCCAGCTCGAAGACACCGTCGGCACGCCGCTGCTGGTGCGCCGCCGCCGCGGCGTCGAACCCACGCCCGCCGGCGAAAGCCTGCTGGAGCACGCACGCACCATGCTGGCCAGCGCCGAGCGTATCGAGCGCGACATGGCCGCCTACGCCCAGGGCGTGCGCGGCCAGGTGCGCATCCTGGCCACGGCTTCTGTCATGGCCGAGTCGCTGGCCGACGACGTGGCGGCTTTTTTGCAGGAGCCGGCGCATCACGACATCCAGGTCGACATGGAAGAACGCGTCAGCCCCGATGTGATCCGCGGCATCAAGGAGGGTGTGGCCTCGGTCGGCATTTGCTGGGACGCCGCCGACCTGAGCGGCCTGCAGTCGCGCAGCTACCGCACCGACCACCTGGCCATCGTGACTCACCCCTCGCACCCGCTGGCAGGCGAGAAAACCCTGCACTTTGAGCAGACGCTCGACTTCGAGCATGTCAGCCTTCCCGCGCACAGCGCGGTGCAGGTGCTGCTTTTGCGGGCTGCAGCGCTCAAGGGCAAGGTCGTAGTTCACCGCGTCATCGTGTCCAACTTCGAGGCCGCCTTGCGCGTGGTGCGCGCCAACCTGGCCATCAGCGTGGTGCCACGCGAGGTGGCCGAGCCTTATGCCGCCACCTATGGGCTGCGCGTGATGCCGCTCGCTGACCCCTGGGCCCGGCGGCGCTTTGCCATCTGCTTTCGGGATGAGGCTGGTTTGTCGGCGGCGGCCAGGCTGCTGGTGGCCCATCTGGCGGCAAAAGGGTTGCCCGATGGAGGGTGAAAAGTACCGCAGACGCTCAGCGCGGCATTTCTAGCGCTATCAAATCAGGAGCTGCTCGCGCCCGGCAGTATTGACCTACAGCCATTTTTCATGTTTTAAACGGCGTTCAAAAGACGTTTTGTAACACCTGCAGGCACGCCAAATGGCCTCTGGACGCCGGGGGAAAGCTTCCGGGCCTGCCGTTTAGAGGTAAAATAGGCCTCCAACCCACAGCAGACAAGCGCGAGCAGCTATAAAAAATATAGCGCGCAGGGCTGATCCAGGCTAGCCCGAAAGAGGGCCAGCAACCGCCGAAGGGCGGTTACCTGGTCCGCAAAGTGCTTGATTTAGGGGAAGGAAGCCCCAAATTCACTGCATGAACGCCACCCAACCCCATCCCCACAAAACCGACCTCACGGTCACCCACGTACTGGCCGAGCTGCTGGAACGGCTTGAGCACAGCGCGGTGCCGGTGGGTGCCGAGCAGTACCGCTCCGTGGTGCTGCACCTGGTCAACGAACTGGGCGATGTGGAACCCGGGATGGCGCTGGGCGCACTGCTGGACACGCACCCCGCTGCAGCCGAGCTCTACGAAAACGTCAATTACCAGTACGCGGGCCTGTGCCGGTCTGCGCTGGACGCCTCGCTCGCTGCCGAGCTGAAGGCCAAAGAGGCCATTGAAAAGGCCATGAAACCCATCAACCCCCAACTGAAGGAAGACCCCAACCATGGCAAGAGCTGACGCCAAAACCGCCGTACTCGCTGACGGCCTGCGCTACAAGTCCAAGGTGTCGGGCTCACCGTTTGCTGCCACCACGTCATTTGGCGCTGCCACGATGTCGTGTTTCATGTGCGGCAAGCACCGCGCCCGCTCCCTGATGGGCACCCGTAAAGTGCTGGGCAAGTCCCAGGCCGTGTGCTCGCCCTCGTGCAAGGCACTCGACGAAGCCCTCGAAAACGCCGCCAACCAGGCCTGAAGCTGAACCGCGGGGCCGGCACCGCCGGCCTCTACCCGGCTATTCACGGCCATCCACGGCTACCCATCGACGCCGATGGGGCCGTACGGCTCCTTGATCACTGCGCACACCCGGGCGCATACTGTGCTGAAGACGTTTTCAACGTCTGAACACACAGCTAAAAGGTGATTCTCATGGCCGCCTCGTCCCAACCCGACCCGTTTCTCGAACCCGACGACGCCATCGACCATATCCATGGTCCGGCGTCGGCCCCGGTCACTGTCGTGGAATACGGCGACTTCGAATGCCCGTCCTGCTTTCAGGCCTACGGCGCCCTGAAGGTGATGCTGCCGCACTTCGGGCGCCAGCTGCGTTTTGTCTTCCGGCACTTTCCGCTGCGCGAAGTGCACCCCCATGCCGAACTGGCCGCCGAAGCAGCGGAAGCCGCCGGCGCACAACACAAGTTCTGGCCCATGTACGAGCTGCTGTTCACCAACCAGCATCACCTCAAGGACAAGCACCTGCTCGACTATGCCGCCCAGGCCGGGCTGGACATGGCCCGCTACCAGAACGAAATGAACGACCACGTCTATCTGCAGCGCGTGCAGGAGCACATGCAAAGCGGCCGCCACCTGGGCGTGCGCTCAACGCCGGCGTTTTATGTCAACGGCGTGTTTTGTGATGTGTCGTTTGGGCTGCAGCATTTGCATGAGGCCATCGACAAGGCGTTGACCAGCCAGCAGACTTAACCGTCAACAGGCTGCAGCGGCGTCTTTAAGGTCTTCTGCAAAAACGCCAGGTCCAGCCAGCGGCCAAACTTGAAAGCCGCCTGTTTGATCGTGCCGCTGTGCTCAAAGCCCAGGCGCTTGTGCAGCGCAATGCTCACAGCGTTGTCCAGGTCAATCGCGCCGACCAGAACGTGCACGCCTTGCTCCTCGGCCTTGGCCACAATCGCCTCCAACAGCTTGCGCCCCAGGCCCAGCCCGCGGCTGTCTTTCTCCACATAGACCGAATGCTCCACCGTGTATTTGTACGCCGGAAACGCGCGGAAGGTGCCGTAGCTCGCAAAACCCAGCAGCTTGCCGCTGTCGTCTTCCATCCCGATCACCGGAAAGCCGTTGGCACGTTTGGTGGCAAACCAGGTCACCATGCTTTCGGGTGCGCGTGGTTTGTAGTCATACAGCGCCGTCGAGTTGACGATCGCCTCGTTGAAGATGGCCAGGATCTGGGAAGCGTGACGCTCTTCGGTGCAGAGGACGGGATGCATGTGAACTTTGTGGATGGATGTTGGGCGTTGCTCCGCTCGCTGGTCTTCAAGCCCCAGCGGGCGTAGCGCATGCAGGTATTTTGCCGGGCTTCAGCCGGCGGTTGCGGAGCCGGGCAGGGTGCCCGCCTGCGCGGCATGGCGCGCCCGTATGCGCCGCACCTGGAACGCCGCACCAATTACGTAGATCAGTAAGAGCACGCCCGTGGCGGCCTTGAGTTCGGGCGCATCGGCGTTGGGCAACAGTGGCGCACCCAATGGCAGGCGCGTCGATGTCTCTGTGATGGCCGGAATCATGTGGAACAAAAAGGTGATCGAATAACTCAATGTCTCAACATACGGCGAGGCGCGGCCCAGCACCTTGGTGTTGCCTGCTACCCAGGCAATGCCCAGCACCAGCAAGGTGATGATGCCCAGCGCATGCGGCTTGCCGAAGCCGCCATGCTGAAAGATGCCAAAACTGGTCAGGCAGGTGAGTACGGTGGTCCAGATATAGACCTTGCCCAGTGTGGACGCGGCGATGATTTCCTTGTCGCGAAAGAAGGCCATCACGGCAGCCGCAACGGCCACCAGGCTGATGGCGGTGTGGATCACACCCAGGTACGTCAAACCATAGATCATCGGAATCTCCTTGTGCCCCTGCCAGGTGAGGGACGTGGGGTTGAACAAGCTGGCATGGGTACCCATGCAAACGCCATGCCGCGCAGATTGTTGCCGGTGACGCTGCTTTTGCCTATGGTTTTTCGGCCTGCCCGGCCACGGCCCGATAATCGGTAGTACACCGTGGCCGCAATGCGCCGCTCCTTAGACCAGAAGTACTCATGAAAAAAACCTACCAACTCAACATCGAAGGCAAAAACCGCGACCGCCTGCTCGATGCCGCCAAACACGACATCCGCAAATACCTCAAACGCGAACGCGCCAAAGCCTTGCCCAAAGGTGTGGATTTTTGGGACTTTGATTGCAAGTCGGGCGCGAGTGATGCCACGGCCTCAGAGGTGCCGGTGGCAGACCTCATCAAGTCCATTGACGAGATCGTGAAAGACGGCGCGCCGCAGTTCTATGTGGAAGTGGTGGCCAAGGGTGGCGTCAAGGCGCCCCGTGCGCGCAATGAGGGTGACGACGATTTCGCGGACGTCGAATAAGCATGCGCAGACTCTTTGCACTCTTGCTGATGGCCGCATGCGCCGCGTCAGCGTATGCGGACCCGAATCTTGTCGGCCAGTGGAAGTCTGACTCTGAAATCAGCATGCGCTTCAATAACGAGCGCGCAAAGCTGGACAGCAAGACGGCCCTGTTCCTTTCGCAGCTGATGGGTCATATGACCCTGACCTTTACGGCAGAGGCCATGACTTCCGAGCTGCCGGATCTGGAGACGAAAACGCAGGAAGGTCGAAAGAGGCCACTGACAGGTTTTCGCGAAACCCATCCGTACCGTGTCCTGGCCGTTGCTTCGGATTCGGTTGCAATCAAAACCGTTGCGGTAGTGACCGGCAGGGACACCATCATTGTCTATAACTTCATAAGTCCAGACATGTTGTGGATTTATGCAGGCGGCGAAGACAACTCGCAGAGTCTTCATCTGCGTGAATACTRTGTGCGGGTGAGGGATGTGCCCAAGCCCGAGGCGCCCAAAGACGCCCGTCCCTAGTCCCTAGGGGCGTCTCGCCCCACGAGAGGAATTTTTCGTGGGTATGCGTTTTCTCATGAAACCACAGGAACCTGTATGAGACGTTGTTCATGGTGGGTGATCGCGGGGTTCGCATTGCTGGTGCTCGCGTTTGCAGGGTGGGGCGCGGGTGAGTGGTACGCAAGGAGCTTCGTTCCTGACACGCCGATCAGGATGGACAATAAAAACTTCACCCATTCACCCCGAAGCGATTTCCTTCTCCGTGTATGGCTGCTTTCGTTCTCTACCCTCGTGCTGGCAGCTTTCACCAGTGTGATCGGCTTGCTCATCGGCCCGAGGACGCGCGCTTGCCTGTTCGCAGGGCTTGCGGGGCCGCTTCTACTTTGCATGCTTGTGACTACGCCGGCAGCTGTGAGCACCGTGCAGCAAATCAAGCGTGCGCTTTAAGCTGCGTGGCAGCATAGGCGCGGGCCTCGACTGCGCGGGATGAGAAACTACGGCTTATGGACAGAGACCCAGAAGCCCCGCAAGGCCCATTCCCCGACACCATCAAGCAGGGCGACGTGTTCTGGATAGAAGCGGACCCCTCACGCGGCTCCGTCCCAGGCTCCCCGCATCCCCATGTCGTTGTGCAGGAAAACGTGTTCAACCGCTCCCGCATCAGCACCGTCATTGTTTGCGCGCTGACCTCCAACCTGAACCGGGCCACGGAGCCGGGCAATGTTCTGCTGGAGCCGGGCGAGGGCAATCTGGAAAAGCAAAGCGTGGTGGTTGTGTCGCAGGTGTCTTCCGTGTACAAAACACGTCTGGGTGCACACATCGGGACGCTGTCGGGTGAGCGGGTTCAGCAGATTCTTGCCGGGATGCGCTTCTTGCAGGCTTCCTTTCACAGCCGATAGTCTTTCAACCATCAACAGTCTCCGTATGCAGAAAAAAACACTGATTGCCGCGTTGCTGTTTGCCTTCGCATCAATGCCTGTATTGGCATGCAAGCCCACGCTGGTAGCCGATGCCTTTTTTGCCAATGGCGCCGTGGCTCTGGACGAAAAATCACGGGCAATAGTGATCGCCCTTGTGGAAAAGGCTATTCCCCATCCCGTTGAAAACGCGATCGTAATGGGCTTCGCCGATAGCTCGGAAGGCGACCCGAAGTCGATCAAGCGCATTGCAACCGCTCGTGCTGACTACGTCAAATCCTTGATGGTCAAGGCCGGATTTCCTGCCTCACGAGTCTTCGTAGAGAGCCGGCAGTTGATAGGCCCCCACTATGGATCGCCAGATGCCGCAAAGAACCGGCGCGTGGAGCTGGAGGTTCTTTATTTCCCGCCTGGCGCGTGCGGCGGGCCACTGCGGAAGTTTCCCTAAGGAAGTTGCAGCAGGATTTTGAGTGAAGTTGATGTGTCCTGGACCTGATCGGCTTTTAGATCTCTCCATACCAAACCATCAGCAGCACATGAAACTATTCTTAAGTGTTCTCGGAAACTCAAAGACGTGACCTGAAGGCCCACACCATGCAAGCGCCAAGTCCCTCCACCATCACACTGCTTGTGCTCCTTCCATTGATCGCGTGGCGCGTTTACGCACGCTTTCGCCGCATGGTCGGGCGCCAGCGCCTGTCGAGGATCCGCCCCTGGGTCACTCTGGCCATCTTTCCCGGTTTGCTTGTGTTGCTTGGCTTCGCCGCACATGAACATCCCGAACGGCTTTGGTGGCTGGCCGGTGGCCTGGGCCTCGGGGCGTTGCTCGGTGTCTTCGGATTGAGCAAGACGCGCTTCGAGCCCACACCCCAAGGCTTGTTCTACACGCCCAACGCTCACCTGGGCATCGCGCTTTCACTGCTGTTCGTTGGGCGAATCGCCTATCGTCTGTTCGAGATCTACACCGCAGAGCCGACGGTGCAGCACGGAATGGGCGACTTCGCACGCAGTCCGCTCACGCTTGCTGTCTTTGGGCTGCTTGCGGGTTACTACATCAGCTATGCCATTGGTCTTGTGCGCTGGCGATTTCGTGTTCTGCGGGCCAAGAGGGAGCGTGAAGCCTTGGGGGAGGGGTTTTAAGCTCTTGCTGGTCGGATTAGGTCCCCCAGGCTTCGAACACCTTCGCGCGACTGACGAGTTTTGCAAGCATGCTTTCAATCGGATAGTAAAAAGCACCTTCGTCAGCCTGCGGTGTTTTACGGATTCTGATTTGACCGCGCCTGATCACTCAGTGCAAAGAACCTTCATGTTGGCCGTCACGGTACTGGCTTTAATATCGATGACTATATTGGCGTGCAGATCTACGCTGGCGTTTGGCTAGGCGACACCCAGAGTTTTGCTCAATCAATATGGGAAATGTGGGGTCCCTGGTCCAGCAGGGGCGGTGGTGTCATATTCCTTGCGTCAATAGCGCGGACTATTTTTGTTTCGATTTGGGTTTCTTCGTCGAGGCTTTTTTGCTGGCGTTGCCTCGGTGTCTGCGAATTGCTGGGTCGTGTTTGCTGATTGCATAAGGCGCTTTCTCGCGCTTGGCATTGCAGAATTGTTTTGCCTCGACTGAAGCCCGATGTCTAACGCTTTTCCAACACCGTACCCGACCATAAGTATCCCAGTCGTCTTTACCTTTGGTGCAAGGTTATTCAATGACCGCTCCCGAAAGGAAAAGTGATAGAACTTGTTGAGTTTGTCTCCTACATTTTCTCGATATCCAATCAAGTTAACGTCATAGAAGAACTGCAGCAGTGCTTCTGGATCTCGCAGATATTCGACCGCCTTTACGCGTTCGCCACGAATCCAATTCTTAAACTTTCTGAATGCGGTGGAAAACGCGTCATAGTTGAATTCGCCTGCCCCATCGAGATACTGAAAGAACTTCAAATAGAGGTTGAAATCGCTTGCCTCCATATAGAACGCAGAGTAGTTTCGAATTTCCCCCAAAAGGTAGTCTGCATATTCTTTTGTCACATCTGCGTTGCGAGTAATTTCGGCCGGAAATCGAGTTTCGTTACCGAGACCAAGCTTGCTAATTGAGACACGTCGCGAGATCTTGATGAATGTCAGAATGTCTCTTGGCTTATGGAATGAGCTGCGCAAGATTCTTTTGAAGGTGTCGTCTACGTTGTTTCCCGTTAGATAGTGGTCAGCTGCATCAATCGGAGAGGTTGCTTCTGTCTGTTGACTGGAGAAGTATTTGCCGGTCGCCGCATAAAGACTGCTATCCCGCAATCCCTGTTCTGTAGTTGACCAACTTAGAAAAACCGAGTTGTCATGCAATCGAGAGTTGGAGTTGTACAAATTTAGCGAATGGAAGACGTCGGGGCGTACAAGCAAGACGATCTTTATGCGTCCTTTGGAATCTCGAATATTGGCAAAAAACTCAGTGTTGAGTTGCCAAACCGCCTCTCCTAATCCCTTGACGCAAGCCAGATAATCGGAGTAGCGGATTCCTTCTGGTCGATAGTCAATGCCGTCAATAAAAAGCACATGATTTTTACCGAGTCTGAGATCTCCGATTGCCTGTTTGAGTCGAACTTCTACTGCGAGAAGGTGGTGCTTAATCTGCTCGGTCTTATTCGTTTCTCTTGCACCAACTTTTCCTTCAATCTGAGCGATTTTTTCCGATCCAACCTTTGCACCTGCCGACGCTTCTGTCACCATTTCAAATGCGACTTCAACTTCTGGGTTCAGGGACGCAGCATTGAATTCGGCTATTTCCTGCTCGATCACATCAAACTTGCCTGTGAAACTTTCCAAAAATCCTTTCGATTTCAAGATTAGCGCTTGACTCACCATGTTTAAGAGCATGGGTCTCCAGATACTTGGGTAATCGCTATAGTCAAGTTTACCGGCACGCTTTAGCAAGATGAATCGCTTGTATTGCGTCTCGGTCATAGTAGAAAGCTTGCATCGAGCTTTCTCAATATCGTTGTTTTCGAGATATGCGGCATAAGCAGTTTTGCCGGACCCTTTTTCACCAATTAGGTAGTAAATATTGGACTTGAGGCACTCGGCCAAATCATCCGTTCTAAGGAAGATTTTGTTGAAGAACTCTTTCTCTTGGCGCGTACGATAGTTCACTGCGTCATTGAATGGCTCTTGAAGCTCAGCAAGCTTTTTCCAATCGGTCATTTTCTCTCCCGTCGGTGTTCCCCCGTTATGTACAAGGGGGCTATAGATAGCGAAGAGAACAGATAGTAAATGGTTTGTTACAAACCCGTCTCCTCTAATTGGAGGGCACGGCAGATTCATGCGTTCAGCATGGCCTTACGTGCCCCTGGACCGCACGGGGGCTTCTCAAAACACTATCGGGGAGATTTTGTGAGCAAGATTTGCTTCGATGCAATGGAATGCGGAGGTGATGAGCGGCAAGGAAGTCGATTTGCTCATTGCGGCAGCACAAGAAGAAATGGGCACCGCAAGAATGTCCAGTTCCGAACCTAATTGGCTCCTCGACTTGGGCTCGAACCAAGGACCTGCGGATTAACCGTCCGGCGCTCTAACGCTAGCCCTCAATTTCCGGCTGCCGCCCGCAATTTATCCTTCTTGCTAGGCCGTTTCCCCTTGACCCCACCGGTCCCCTCAGGATCCGCCGGATTCACCACCGCGACTTCTACCGGCTCAAACCCCACGACCTGCTCACGCGCCACCTTGATACCCAGGCGCTTTTCGATCAGCTTGAAATGCGCCTCAGTCGCCGCACTCACAAAACTCACGGCAACACCTGATTCACCGGCACGGCCGGTGCGGCCTATGCGGTGCGTGTAGTCGGTCACTGAACGCGGCAGGTCGTAGTTCACCACCGCGGGCATCTGCGCAATGTCGATGCCGCGTGCGGCGACATCTGTGGCCACCACCACCTGCACGGCCTTGATCTTGAAGTCCTGCAGCACCTGGGTGCGTTTGCCCTGGCTGAGTTCGCCGTGGAAGGGTTCGGCTTCGATGTCGACTTTGCGCAGCTTGTCGGCCACGATTTCGGCGGCGTGTTTGGTGGCAACGAAGACGAGCACGCGTTCCCATTTTTCTGTTTGCACCAGGTGGCGCAGCAGCTGGGTGCGACGGGGGGCGTCGACTTCGATCGCGCGTTGGGTGATGTCGGGCACGGCCTGCACCACGGCCTCTACTTCAATGCGCTGCGGGTTGTGCAGCAGGCTGGTGGCCAGCGCTTCAATGGCGGGCGGGAAGGTGGCTGAGAAAAACAATGTCTGGCGTTTGGCTGGCAGCAGGGCGAGGATGCGGTTCAACTCTTCGCCAAAACCCAGATCCAGCAGGCGGTCGGCTTCGTCGAGCACCAGGGTGCCGGTGTTGCCCAGCGTCAAGGCGTTGTGGTCGATCAGGTCGAGCAGGCGGCCGGGCGTGGCGACGACGATGTCGGCACCGCCGCGCAGGTTCATCATCTGCGGGTTGATCGACACGCCACCAAACACGATGGCCACTTTTATCCGCTTCGGCAGGTATTTGGCAAAGCTGACGATGGCTTCGCCGACTTGTGCGGCCAGCTCGCGTGTGGGCACAAGGATGAGGGCGCGCACGGGCCGGTGCTGGCCTGAGGTGTCGCTTTGTGAATTGGCCAGCTGCTGCAGCAGCGGCAGCGAAAAAGCCGCCGTCTTGCCGGAACCCGTCTGGGCCGAGCCGAGCACGTCGCGCCCTTCAAGAATGGCCGGTATGGCGGCGGACTGGATGGGGGTGGGCGCGGTATAGCCTTTTTCCTCCAGGGCGCGCAGCAGCAGCGGCAAAAGCGAGGGCGTAAAACCGAGTGAGCTAAAGGGCATGGGGAAAGTGTGAAGGAGAGAAGAAGGAGAGGGCCGCGCGCAGGGCGCGTGCGGTGGGGCGGTGCGCTGCCGTCTGAAGCCTCAAGTTTAAGCCTCGGGCCTTCTTCAAGGCTGTATTTGGGTGGTGGGTGTTTGCCGCATTGCCTTCCGCACCTGCCTGGCCCAAGAGGCTGCTATGAAAAATATAGCTGCTCGCGCACGTTCCTATTGGGCTGCAGCCACTATTCGCTCAAGAATTTGGCCGTGGTAGCTGCGTAGGCGCCAGAAACAGCAACGCGCAGGCCGATGCGCCCAGCGCGCACAGCACGCAGCCCAGCACCACCCAGCGAAACGCGGCCACCAGCACTTCGGGTGAGGCGGCCTGAAGCGGCCCGCCCAGGCTGGCGGCAAACACCACGCCCAGCACCGCCACCGCCAGCAGGCCGGCTATGCGCGCCACGGCGTTGTTGATTCCGGAGGCAATGCCGGCGTGGGTGGAAGGTACGGCGTTCATTACTGTGGTGGTGAGCGGCGCCACGGCAATTGTCATGCCCAGGCCCATCACCACCATGGCCGGAAAGAAACCGGCCCAGTAAGACCAGCCTACGCCGGGCAGGGCCAGCAGTGCAAAGCCCACAGCCGCCACGGCCGGGCCGGCCATCAGCATGCGCCGCGCGCCGAAGCGTTCCGTGAATTTGGCGGTAGCGGGCGACAGGAAACCCAGCAGCAGCGACAGCGGCAGCAGCGTGGCGCCCGCAGCGGTAGTGGAATATTTAAAAGCACCAATCAGCACAAAAGGCAAAAAGAATAGCGCACCGCTGAGCGCAAAGTACAAGAGCAGCGTCAGCAAATTGGTGCCCACAAAGTCACGTGACTTGAAAAGGCCCAGCGGCATCATGGGCGTACGCGTGCGTGCCTGCGCGAAGACAAACGCCACCAGCAGAACCACGCCCGCTGCAAACGGCCCCAGCACACTGATGGCCTGCCAGCCGCGCTCGGGCGCCAGCGTGAGGCCATAAGTCAGCGCCCCCAGGCCGCCGGCCACCAGCAGCACGCCGAGCCAGTCGAGCTGCTGCGGCGCCTCGGGGTCGCGGCTGTCGGGCACGGCGTACAGCGCCAGCCACACGGTGGCCACGGCCATGGGCACATTCAAAAAGAAGATGGACCGCCACGACACGGCGTCGACCAGCCAGCCGCCCAGCACCGGCCCGGCCGCGCCGGTAATCGCGGCCCAGGCGGCCCAGGTGCCAATCGCCTTGCCGCGCGCTTCGCCCTCAAACACATTGCCGATGATGGCCAGGCTGGCCGGCACCAACAGCGCCGCGCCCACGCCCTGGATGGCGCGCGCGGCAATCAATGCCAGCGGGCCGGGCGCCAGGCCGCAGGCCACCGAGGCGGCCGTAAAAATGGCGATGCCGAGGATGAATATCTTGCGGCGGCCAAACCTGTCGCCCAGCGAGCCGCCCACCAGCACCAGCGAGCCCAGCGCCAGCAAGTAGGCGTTGATGACCCACTGCATCGCGGCCAGCCCGCTGGCCGAGTCACCGGCCAGGTCGCACTGGATGGCGGGCAGGGCGATGTTGACGACCGAGCCGTCGATGAACGCCATCGAAGAGCCCAGCACCGTGGCCGCCAGCGCCAGCTTGGGGTGGGCCGTTTTGCCGCAGTCGCCACCCTGGGCGCGGATGATGCCTTCGTCACAAGGGGCGTGCGGGTTGGCGGGCATGGGGTCTCCTGCAATAACTGATTGGGAGGTGATTCGCTGATTTGACAAATTGTCTGACAATAGATAATATTTCCAGATGACGACACACCTCGCGCAGCCACCCATGCCCCATCCTGCCAGTTCCCTGCCATCAAAGGCAAGCAGGCCGGCTGATGCCCAACTCCTGCTGCTGGACAAACACGCGGTCGAGTCCCTGCTGTTGCCTGCCGATGTACTGGAGGCTACGCGCGAAGCCTTTGTGCTCCACAGCCAGGGGGAGGGCCGCGTGTTCTCCCTGGTGCGTGAAAGGCTGGCCACCGGTGGCGTGTTCGGCATCAAGTCGGGCGACGTGGGTGCGCAGTCGCTGCTGGGCTTCAAGGCGGCCGGTTTCTGGCCCGGCAACCTCGCGCGGGGCGCCGACGCCCACCAGGCCACCATCATGCTGATTGACCCCGCCACAGGCCGGCCGACCTGCCTGATCGATGGCAACGCCGTTACCACCGAGCGTACCGGCGCTGCCGGCGGCCTGGGCCTGGAACTGGCGCGGCCAGACAGCCGCACGGTGTGCGTCTTCGGCACCGGCGTGCAGGCGCAGGCGCAACTGCGCTTTGCCCTTCGCCAGCTGCCCGGGCTGCGCCAGGTGTTTTACGCCACGGCCAGTGGTGGCCCGAAGGCCGCGTTTGAAGCGATGTTTGCGGGTGGCCCATGCGCCATCTCGCATGCGGCAGACGTGAATGCCGCCGTGGCCCAAAGCGATGTGGTGATCACGGCCACCACCGGCAAGGGCCCGCTGTTCGAGCTGGCTGCTCTTCAGCCCGGCACCCACATCAATGCCGTGGGCAGCGACACCAAAGGCAAACGCGAGCTGCCCGAAGGC
The DNA here is from genome assembly GCF_056405995.1 of Polaromonas sp. P1_E11. Taxonomy (NCBI): domain Bacteria; kingdom Pseudomonadati; phylum Pseudomonadota; class Betaproteobacteria; order Burkholderiales; family Comamonadaceae; genus Polaromonas; species Polaromonas sp. P1_E11. The sequence continues at coordinate 137,115 of NZ_JBFUBA010000001.1, read as the reverse complement.
CTGCTTGCCAGGGTGCGCGTGTTTGTGGACGATGCCACCCAGTCGCGCAGCATAGGCGAACTGCAATGGGCGCCTGACACCGCCTGCACTGAAATCGGCGATGTGCTGTCGGGCAAGGCTTCATTTGTGCGCGGCCCCGGCGATATCACTTTGTTCGACATGACCGGCATCGCCTTGCAAGACCTCACGGTCGCCCGCCTGCTGGAGCAGCGCGCGCGCCTTGCCGGCAAGGGCCAAAGCATTGCCTGGCCCTGGTGAATTGTTTGACGCCCTTACCGTTCTGGAGATTCCCTTGACCACCAACCAGCCCAACCCCCTGGCCATACTCGACACGCCCGCCGCGTTGATTGACCTGCCGCGCATGCAGCGCAACATCGCGCGCATGCAGCAGCGCATGAATGCGCTCGGCGTGCGCTTCCGGCCGCACGTCAAAACCAGCAAATGCACACCCGTCGCGCGTGCGCAGGTGGCCGCGGGTGCGCAGGGCATTACCGTCTCCACACTCAAGGAAGCCGCGCAGTTTTACGCCGACGGTTTCACCGACATCCTCTATGCCGTCGGCATGGTCGCTACCAAGCTGCCGCAGGCGCTGGCCCTGCGGCGCCAGGGTTGCGATCTGAAAATCATCACCGATAGTGTGGCGTCAGCCGCCGCCATTGCCGCCTTTGGCCGCGAACACGGTGAGAAGTTTGAAGTCTGGATAGAAATCGACAGCGACGGCCACCGCTCCGGCATCAAGCCCGGCGAGGCTGCCTTGCTGGACGTTGCCTGCACGCTGCACGAAGGCGGCATGCAGCTGGGTGGCGTGATGACACACGCGGGTTCGAGCTACGACCTCAACACCCCCGAAGCGCTGGTGGCGATGGCCGAGCAGGAGCGCGCTGCCTGTGTGGAAGCTGCCGAACGCGTGCGCGCCGCGGGCTTTCCGTGCGCGGTTGTCAGCGTGGGTTCCACACCGACGGCGCTGTCAGCCGCGCAGCTCAAGGGCGTCACGGAAGTGCGCGCCGGTGTGTATGTGTTTTTTGACCTGGTGATGCACAACATCGGCGTGTGCGGAGCAGACGACATCGCCCTCAGCGTGCTGACCACCGTGATCGGCCACCAGCCCGAAAAAGGCTGGGCCATTGTGGACGCAGGCTGGATGGCCATGAGCCGAGACCGCGGCACGCAAAAGCAGCAACATGATTTTGGCTACGGCCAGGTGTGCCGCACGGATGGCACGGTGCTGCCGGGTTATGTCCTCAGCGGTGCCAACCAGGAGCACGGCATCCTGTCGCACGAAGGCGCGCCCGACACGGACATTGCCGCGCGCTTTCCCATTGGCACACAGCTGCGCATCTTGCCCAACCACGCCTGCGCTACCGGGGCGCAATATCCGGAATATCACGCACTGGCTGAAAACGGTGAACTGGCAACCTGGAGCCGCTTGCACGGCTGGTGAGTCACGGTTTGCGTGCGGCCAAGTGCTATTAAAAACGTAGCTGCTTGCGCCCGACCTTATTGGTTTGCAGGCCTTTTTTTCTTGAAAATTCTTTGAGGTGACTCACTTGCACATGGTGTAGCCGCCGGTCTCCAGGTGGAAATGGTCCTTGTGCGCGGCGTTGTAGCCAGGGCCCAGCACACCCTTGAAGTATTTGCAGGCCCCTTTGTGGGCGTCGCGCAGCAGCAGTGCCTCGGGCCCGGGCGGTGTGGTGTCGTCTTCGTCAGGCCAGTGTTTCAGCACCGTGACGCGCTTGCCGCCCGCCAGCGTGAAGGCGGAAATGTCCAGCGCATTGGCAGTGGCATGGCGGCTGCGGGAACGGGCCGGTGCATTGGGCGGCGCGCCTTCGCCGCTGTTGATGTTGCGGCAGGCATAGCTGCCCAGGTGGTCAATGCCCGCCACGCGCTGGCCAAAATGCAGCTGCGCGGCTGGCTGCAGCGCATTTCTTTCCCACATGAAGAACGACAGCGCCATCGGGCAGCTGAGCGGCAGGGCCGCGCCTATGCGCACGGGCGCCGAGCGCAGCCGCACCGCATTGCTGAAACCGCAGCCGTCGCCCGTGCTGCGGTCGGGCAATTCGTCGTACTGCATGCCGGTGCCTGCCAGCGCGGCCAGGCAGCGCGCCGGGTCGTTGCGGGCGCGTGACAGTTTGTAAAAGGTCAGCATGTTGGGCGGTGCCGTCACTTCCAGTGGCGCCCACGGATTGATGTGCGTGGGAATCTGCAGGGCGCCGCTGTAAACCCCGTACGCCGCCGTGACCAGGCCGCTCCATGCGGCCAGCCATACCCAGCGGCCCCAGCGCAGCCGCCTGGCAGGCGCTGCGTCGGGCGGAAGGCCGGAGTCTGGGGGAAGGGGCATGGTGTTCGTTGATAAGCGGGGGGTGCAACCATGAGCGTACAGGCCTGCTAGCCCAAGATGGCCGGATTTGTTCTCTTGCGCCGAAATCCCGACTGCTGCAGGAGGATTCGACATGCAATTCGTCGTTTAATGGCATCGTCTGACTGATGCCAAAACCCGCGCGCACAAGCCGCTGGCAACAGGCTTAACGGAGTATTTTGATGGCCGACAACGCAACCCACACCCCAGCCCAATCCCCGCTGGCTGCCGACACCAGCCGGCACCACCAGATGTTTCCGGTGCTCAGCGCCGCCGAAATTGCACGCATCCAGCGCTTCGGCAAGGTGTTGCAATTCAAGAAAGGCGAGAGGCTGTTTGCCGCCGGTGAGCCCGGCCCCGGCATGTTTGTGATGCTCAAGGGGTCGGTCACCATCACCCAGCGCGACGGCCTGGGCCATGTGGTGCCCATCGTCAACCAAGGGCCGGGCCAGTTTCTGGCGGAAGTTGGCCAGCTGTCGGGCCAGAACGCGCTGGTCGACGGCCATGCCGAAGAAGATGTCGAAGCCCTGCTGGTGCCACCCGGCCAGCTGCGCGCGCTCATCATTGCCGAAGCCGACCTGGGCGAGCGGCTGGTACGCGCGCTCATTCTGCGGCGTGTGGCCTTGATAGAAGCCGGCGCCAGCGGCCCGGTGCTGATCGGCCAGCCCAACTCGGCCGGTGTGGTGCGCCTGCAAAGCTTTTTGAACCGCAACGGCGAGCCCAACCATGTGGTGGACATCGCCCAGGACGCGGGTGCCGCCGCACTGATGGAGCAATACGGCGTGGCCGCCGGTGATGTGCTGGCGGTGTGCCCGGACGGCTCGGTGCTGGTGAACCCCGACGAGAACCAGCTGGCGCGCTGTATCGGCATGGTCGACACGGAAGAACACGACGAGCTGTTTGATGTGATCGTGGTCGGTGCCGGGCCCGCCGGGCTGGCCACGGCGGTATACGCCGCATCGGAAGGCCTGCATGTGCTGGTGCTGGACTGCCGTGCTTACGGCGGGCAGGCCGGTGCCAGTGCGCGCATTGAAAACTACCTGGGTTTTCCTACCGGCATTTCGGGCCAGGCGCTGGCCGGCCGTGCCTATGTGCAGGCGCAAAAGTTTGGTGTGGAAATGCTGATCCCCGCGCAGGCCCAGTCGCTGGACTGCGCCCACAAGGCCATCAAGGGCGAGCTGCAGGTCCAGCTCACGGATGGCCGCAAGCTCCGCGCCAAGACCGTGGTGGTGGCCAGCGGCGCCCGCTACCGCCGGCCTGAGGTGCCGCGCCTTGCAGAATTTGAAGGCCGCGGGGTTTGGTACTGGGCCTCCGCACTCGAAGCCAAAATGTGCAGCCAGACCGAGGTGGTACTGGTGGGCGGTGGCAATTCAGCCGGCCAGGCGGCCGTGTTTTTGTCGCAGCATGCGGCCAAGGTCAACATGCTGGTGCGCGGCCCCAGCCTGGCGGCCAGCATGTCGCGCTACCTCATAGACCGCATTGAGGCCGCACCCAACATCGAGCTGCTGCCGCACACCGAGGTGGTGAAGCTGCACGGCGATGATGAAGGCGACGGCAACGGCGGCACAGGCTTGGCCGGCGTGACATGGCGCAACCGCAAGAGCGGCACCGAACACGCGGCGGATGTGCGCAACGTGTTCCTGTTTGTCGGCGCCGATCCCGAAACCAGCTGGCTGACCAGCTGCGGCGCAGCCATTGACGCGCACGGTTTTGTCCGCACCGGGGAGGCTGTCACCTGCAAGCATTCAGACTACAAACCCGCTCCGCTGGAAACGAACATTCCGGGCCTTTTTGCCATTGGCGATGTGCGCAGCGGCTCTGTGAAACGTGTAGGCGGCGCCATAGGCGAGGGCGCCGCGGTGGTGGCCATGATCCATCAACACCTGGCGGCGATGGAGCGCACGGCTGTTGCTGCCTGACGAAATTCTGGAGGTTCACATGCGCATCAAACCCTGCACCCACGTTCCTGCCGAGGTTCACCCACCCAATGCAAGAGGCTGTGAAGAATGCCTGAAGATGGGGGACACCTGGATGCATCTGAGACTCTGCGTGCACTGTGGCCATGTTGGCTGCTGCGACGACTCAAAAAACAAACACGCCAGTAAACACCATGCAGCGACCGGGCACGCGGTGATCCAGTCCTTCGAACCCGGAGAAAGCTGGATGTGGTGTTATGAGCACCAACTGCAGGTGGGCTAGGGCGCAGCTATTTCGTGTAACTAAAGTCGTAAACAAGAGTTCTAATGAGCGCTGCGACTGGTGGTCGCAGCAGCGGAAAATGGCTGCTACCGTCTTCCAGAGAAGATGATTTTTTAGCCGATCGACCTAATTGCGTTGACGTGAACGGGTGGAACCTGGCATCGGTCAGTCATGATGGCGCCGGGTTTGTCGCTATATTTAATGGAGCAGGAAAGTCATATGGAGCGGGCAATGGAAGCTGGTTTTGTGGGTGGAGTTGCCACGTTATATTGCACCCATGTGCGGTATAAATTGCGTTATGTCTCTTAACCCAATCGATACACCGGGCGTTTGCCTCTCCTCGGTCTGGGAGGATGAGGACTTGTTCGAATTGGAGATCCGCGCGAGCAACGGACGATTTGCAGGCAGGGCGTGTTGCTATACGACACGAGAGCAAATCGCCGAAATGGCGCGCTGCGTTGATCGGTTTCCCAAGTCAACCTCGGACGCGTTTCGCTTCTCTACACATTCTGGAGACAACTTTTCCTACTTTGGCCTGGACTTCCGATGCGTTGATGGGCGAGGGAGCGTCGTTGTACGCGTGAAAGTGGCCGACATTGTTCGCTTTTCAAATGCGCCCGGGACCGACAACATTGTTGAATTTGATTTGGGCGTAGAACCAGCCTCAATCGACAATTTCGCAAACGAGCTGGCCGCGCTGGCCCAGGCGAAAATCGGCGAAAAGCCCGCGACCCTGCATGCAAAGACATAACAGGTTGCTCGTCACGGACAGTCAGCATCAGGTTGCCGCTTCGCGGCGCATGCTGCCTGCCGGTCAGCGCCAACGTTAAATCTCATGGGAGCCGAAGCCCTCGCGTCCCCGTTCACGATGCTCCTGGCGTTAATGATCGTTCTTGCCGTATCCGCGGTGCACTACGGACCAACTAAGGCAGCACCCGTCCTGAGCCCGAAGAAACTTGTCCTGGGCTACGTCGGAGTCGCTGTCGCTGTCGCCGTCATTGCGGGCGCATCGGCTTACGTTCCCATCGAGGAGGCGGTGTCGATGTGGCACGTTCCTGAGAAAAACTACTGGTCTGCTTTGATTCACTCGTACATCGTGCACTTTGTCCTCATGCTTTGTCTGTCCCTTGTTGGCGTTGCATGCGTTGGAGTGCCAATCGTGTTTGCTCTCGGGCGCAGAGGATGGGCGACCACTCCTGCCGTCCTGCTTTTATCTGTCCCCGTATCCACGCTCGTGGCGCTTGTTTTGTCCGCGGGAGACTACATTCCGTTCATGCACTTTCAGCATACTTGGTCATACCTGGTCGCGCAGCATCTCGTACTGGCACTAAGTTTCTGCGGGGCTGCAGGACTGCCATGGAGGCGTGCGACACATGAGACTTAACATGTCAATCGACGCGGCCCCACAACAGCAGGCTGCGGCTTCGCCGCTCATGTTGGTGGTCCGGTCATCTCTACGTTAAAGCGCACTGGAACGATATGTCGATCGACCTTGAAAATCCGAAACCCACTTCCATGCAGCGGGCCATTGGGTGCTTATGGATTTCAGCATGCTTGGTTCTCCTGCTTTGTGCCGCCTCCTTGGCAGGGGTTGGGGATGTCCCCGGCGAGGCTTTAGCCGTCACAACGAATCTTGTCACCTTCGCACTTTTGGCTTGGATCGCGACAAAGCTAGGCTCGGGGCGAAACTGGGCGCGATGGGTGTTCACGGTTCTCTATGTGTTCGGATCGCTCGCGTTTGCTGTGTCAGTTGTCTTTCTGCCGGAGGCATTTCTCGCTTTGTCGGCGATGGAAAAGGCCTCGGGTGTGGTGCAGTTCTTCTTGCAAACTGCAGCACTTGTGCTCATGTTCACGCGTGCGTCGCGCGCCTGGTTTCAGACCAGGAAGGTGGCTAATGCGCTCTAACACGTCGGCCTACAGCCGAGCTTGGCCTCCAACGTTGAGGCTGTAAAAAATCTGTCTGCCAATTTCCGTCAGCCGCAGCGTGACCAGTCCTAACCGGCGGTGTCTTTGCTTCGCGTCCACCAAGCCGCGCGCAGATCGGTATGTTTACGACTTTAATTGCTCGGAATAGCAGCGGGCGGGGGCGCCGCCTTGTTGGTCTTGGTGAATTCCGTCGAGGCTACCATCACCGGGCTGGATTTGGGGCTGCGCTGCCAGTGTTCGTCGGCCGCTTTTTCCACCGCGTCCTTGTCGTAAACGCCTTTTGAAAGGTCGGCCCAGACGTGCACGTAGGTCCGGCACCAGGCGTCGTGTGCCTCATTGACCTTTTCTTCGGAAAGCTCCGGGGTGGGGCCTGGAGCTGGCTCGGATTCTGTGACCATGCAGCCATCCTAGCGGTCCAGGGCCGGCGAGTCCACTGCTGTAACGAGTAGAGAACCGGGAGAGTCTGGGCGAGCAGACTCAATTGAGCCACGAAGTCTTCAGGGACTGGCGTAAACGAACTCGGTATAACGCATTTTCGCGAGCTGCCATTCGTCCTTTAGTTCCACCGGCAGGTAAAACCGGGTGTCAAGCAAAAATGCGTACTCCGCAATACGCGGTGCCCCGGATTGGGGGGTGATCACGCAAGAAACCGGCAGATAGTCTCCGCTTAACGAGGAATTCAACTGCACTGCAGGCTGGCTAACTGCAGCTACTTTGCAACCGACTGATTCGGTTCGTCGGAACTCGTTGGTGCGGCCAAACATGCCGGACGTTTTGACCTGTGATTCAACTTCAGTCTTGTACGAGAACTCGCCGCCTGGCGAAGGGTTGCAGATGGAAGGAACATTGGCCTCGAACGCAACCAGCTTTGCCCGGTTGCTGACATCAATATCGGACTTGATATTAAAAGGCACAAAGAGCTTGCCAATTGGCAGCGGGACGGCTGTTGACGTATCGACATTCGAGCCCGATTCAACCAGAAGTGTCACAAGGCCGCATAGATTCAGCGCTCGCCCGCGCCCCTTGCTTGAAGACCGGAACGCTGTAGTGGCTGTAACCCCGGTCAGCCCATCATCCTGTATCGAGATCGCGCTGTATTCGTCGGCGTAGACTTTTGAGAAATTTGCCTTGTGGTTAATCTCATGCGTGGCAGCGTAGCGTTCAATGGTTCGAGCTGCCTTTCCTGCAGGGATCTGTTCCAGTATTTTGGCCCGAACTTCAGGACTCAGAACAAGTTCCATGTCTGCACTGCGCGCCTCAAGCGACAAGACGAGAAACAGGCCACCCAGCAACAGAAAGCGGGCGCGCAGGAATTGGCTCCTGGTGATACGAACAGAAGGGGCGCTCACTTTTTAACAACCTTTTCGGTGACAGGCTGTTGTGTGTTGGCGTCTTCAATCCACACCGAAGAGGACTCTTTCTTGAGATCACCTTTCACCACGTACTTTCCGTTGGGCTGTGGCGTGAAATCCACCACGCCATCAACAGAAAAGAAGGTTCCCGCCATCTGGCTCGCGATGGCTTGTATGGGCGCTGCTGTGGTGTGGCTGGCGCGCAGGGAGACTTTCATGGGCTTGGCCGGAACCTGCCTCTCGACGATTGACGTGGTCAATGCGAAGCCCCGTCCGTGGCTGGCACTGGCGCTTGCCCCGAAGCTGTTTGCAATGCGGTTGCCGTCCACGCCATCAAGTACGAAAAGCTGTGCCTTGCTGCCATCTTCTGCAAAGCCGCTGTCAGCGACGGTTGCGACGGGGCCGGTGTAGCCCTCCGGGACAGGCTTGTAATTAGCGCATCCGGAAAGTACGACAAGGAGAAGGGCGGGCGCGATGAGTTCAAGTTTCATGACACGGTCAGGAGGTTAAATGTGGGTGAGATTCAGCTTGAGAAGACAAATTTGCCAGCCGCCTTTTTCGGCGACAGGAAGCCGAGGTCCGGGAAAACTTTGGATTGGACGTAAAGGACAAAACCACACAAGGCCGCGCTGATGACCAGCCCGCCCAGGGTGCTGGCCGGCGCAGTGACGAAGCCGTCCAGCGTTCTTGCGACGCCCAATATGGAGAGCATCACATAGGCTTCGTAAGCGACCGCCTTGTTGGCATAAAAAGCCCAGGCAAAGGCCAGTGGTACCAGCGTCATCAATGCGCTTGCAATCCAGGGAGCGTTCGGGCCAAGTTTGTAGCCGATTCCGTAGCCCACAAAAAAGGCAAGAATCGCCTGGATGAGCATGATCACGATCAACACCCGGACTTTGCCCCTGTGGGCTTCGGTGAGTTCGGGATCCGGGTAACTCGCAATCACGGTCGCGAGTTGCTTGTCTTTCATGCCCTGGCCGGACAACTGTGCAAACGTCGCGGTTTTCCCCTGTCCGGCGGCGAGTAATTCCTGCGCCATCTGCTTGACTTCGGATTTTTCCATCGACATTTCGCTCCCCTGTTGTATGAATTCTGATGGTGCGCAGCTTACGCCTGATTCTAGATGCCGCGATTCGCGTTACGGTGCAAACGCGACGGATTAAAAAGCACGCTCGTTGTTTGCCAGGGGAAACGCCTTATTTCACGCAACCTATTGCCTGAAGCGCAGCCCTGACATCCGCCGGCCCCCGCACATGGACTGCCTGCAGCCCGGCGGCCCTTGCGCCTTCGACGTTGTCAGGATGGTCGTCAAAGAACAGGATGGTGTTCAGGGGGACGCCCATCGCCTCAGCGACGTATTCAAAGGCCCGGCGTTCGGGTTTGCGATAACCCATTTCAGACGACACAAAAATACGCTCGAAAGACTTCGCCAGACGGGGGTAGAGCGCTGTCCACGCCGCCTGGTGCGCGGCGTTCGTGTTGGAAAAAACGTAGCACGGAAGATGGGCACGGGCTTCCTGAACCAGGCTGAAAGTCTCGGTGATTTCGCCGCCGAAAATGGCGTTCCATCCTTCGGCGATGCGCACCGGATCATCCTGCAACTGCAGGTTCGCGGCCAGGTGCGCAAAGTAGTGCGCCGCCGTGATTTCACCGCGTTCATGCTGCTGGTAAGGCAGATCGGCGCTGAAGGGGGCTTTCAGTTCTTCAAGGGATAACCGGGAAATCGGCTGCCAGTACTCAAGCACGCGGTTGAAATCGACATCGATCAACACGCCGCCGAGATCGAACAGAAGAGCCTGGATTTTGTGTGTGGTCATGGGATGGATTTTTTAGATTCTTGCACGCGCTACGCTTCAATCGCCGGCTGACCACTGGGGGTTCCACACCACCTCCCACAGATGCCGGTCAGGATCCTGGAAGTAGCCGGCATAGCCGCCCCAGAATGTGTCGTGTGCTTCCTTGGTGATCACGGCACCCGCTTTTTTTGCCTGCGCCATGACAGCATCAACTTCTGCTTTCGAAGAGACGTTATGGCCCAGTGTGAATTCGGTTGCGCTGGTATTTTCCAGCGGAACACCCGAATCATGGGAAATGCTTTTGCGCGGCCAGATGGCAAGTTTCAGCCCGGCGTGCAGCTCGAAGAAGGCCACGGCGCCATGCTCAAATTCGGTACCCACAATGCCTTCGGTTTGAAGGCCAAGGCCATCGCGGTAGAAGCGAAGCGATCTTTCCAGATCATCAACACCGACAGTGATAACCGTAATGCGTGGCTTCATGGAGAACTCCTTACATTGGGTTGATGTGTCTCAAACACGCGCCCCTGATACCAAGGCTCGCCAGGCGTATGAAGTCTATTCCTGGCGATAAACGCTGTCCCCGTGCGGTGCCGCCCTGAACTCAGGCAGTTGCTCAGCCCGGGCAGAGAATTCACACAGGGCCGGGTAGTCGGCCGCGTTCACTACCTCTGGAATCATGGCTTGCGTGAAGTGCCAGGTTATGCCTGTGGTCACGCCGTCCTGGCCCATGGTGCCGCTGGTCGCCGCCAATGGCTTGCGCTGCAGTTCGGCTTCCAGCGCGCCGTACGCCGCCAGCAACTGGCCCGTCACGCGTGACACCCAGGGCTGGTGCAGCTTTTCAGCGGGGCGCAGGTTGCGTTCATAGATGATTTGCACGCTTTTTTCACAGGCGGCCATGGCCAGGCCGATCACGCGCAGTGCCTGCTGGCGCTCGGCGATGGCCGCCGGCATCAGGCTTTTGGGTGGCGCCTGCTGCGCGGCCAGCGCCTCGGCGTAGTCGATGATCAAGGTGGAGTCCATCAGCACCGTGCCGTCGTCACACACAAGAGAGGGCGCTTTGACAACCGGGTTGATCTGCCGGAATTTCTCAAAGGTGCTGAAGACCGAGACCGATTGATGTTCAAAGCGCAGGCCGAGAAGCTGCAGGGAAATGGCTACGCGGCGAACGTAGGGCGAGTCGAGCATTCCTATGAGTTGCATGGCAGTTCCTGTTCAGGGTTTACCGGTCACGACGGATTTGTCTTGATGGGGAAGAGGCGGCGACTGGACCATGAGGTCACGCACCGATCCAATGGCCAGCGCCAGAAACGCGGCGGCGCAAAGCTTGTAGGTCACCTTGGCCCACCGCATGCCTGCCCGGCGAAAGATCCTGTCGACCACTGCCGCGCAGAAGAATGCCCATACCACCGACGACACCATGAAGCCCACAAAAAAGATGCCGTAGTCGGCAGCCGTTGGCTCATGGATTCCGACGGCGCCCAAGGCGCTGCCGAGCGCGGCCCAGTAGGCAATGTTCTGCGGGTTGGTGATGGACAGGAGGGCGCCGGCGCGCATGGCCTTTTGGGGTTCGGCCGTTGCCGGGTCCGTTAAAGCGAATTCCTGGCTGGCGCAAAGCCATGAGTCGCGGGCAAGCCAGAAGAGATACAGCGCCCCGGCAATACCGACGGGCCAGCGAATCCACTCCAGCTGTAGCAGCAGCCCGATGCCCACCAACCCGAGCAGGGCCCACAGCGCGTCGCCGGCCAGCGACCCGATTTGCACCGCCAGGGCCGGCCGGAAACCGCCGCGCACGCCCTGGCGCACGGTTTCGGCAAAAACAGCACCCGGCGCGGCATTGAACAAAAGCCCGAGCAGGAAAGCGGAGACGAAAAGAGTGGTCATGGATGCGAAGGGAATAAAGGAAGACCTGACGTTTATACCGCGCAAGCGGCATACGCGCAGTCCTTGTGCGGGCACCGGATGTGGCGCCCCCAAGCCAGCCGCCTCAGCGCACCGGGAAGGTCGGGGCCAGTTCCCGGAGTTTTTCGACCTGCCACGCGAACTCCCCCTCGAAAGCCGACGGGTCGTTGACCGCGTAGCCGCCGTAGCCATAGACGGCGGCATAAGCCGCGTAGCCGGCCGCATCCAGAGCCCGGCCAGCCAGTGCATTGGCCACGGCGTAGGTGGCAGAGACGGCTGCGTGGGCCGCACCGTCAATGGAATTGGAGCCCCTGTGGCTGTTGGCCACTGCGGCGACCTCCTGCGCCGCCCGCGCCAGGGCGGGCCTTTTCAGTTTGCCGTCAACGAAAGCCTGAAGCTGTGCCAGGCCATCAACCGCCCTGGGGTCTTCCAGCAAATGCTGCACGCGGCCGGCACACGCCAGGCCAAAGGCCAGCCGGAGCGCTTCCTGACCCGGTTCATCAAGATGGATGCTGGCCGCCAGGCGCGAGAGCTCGTGGTTCATGGCAATTGTTTCGAGATACGCGTATTTTGCGGGACTGCCGGACTGAATTTTCGGGGCAAAAGCAGGGCCGCCAGGTACTGCTGGCGTTTCGCAATTTCCAGCACGAGCAGCGGCAACGCGATGCCCGCAGCCAGGCTTGCCGCTCCAGCGAGGTAGTCGTTGTGGCTGAAGCGGGAAAGCAGCAGAAAGGCCCGCCCCTGCGCGACGGGGTGAAACACCAGGATGAGCAGGCTGCCGGAGCCTATGTAGGTCAACGGGCGCTGCAGCCGCGGATACCGCGCCAGCAATGCAGAGATGCAAAGCACCATGTAAATGCCCAGCGCGGCCTGCAGTGTCGCAATGAGCGGCTCGCCGTAAAAGCGCAGATTCAGGTCCATGGTCTCGTTGAAGTGGTAGTGCAGCGCCGCAAAGGCAATGGCCGCGGCAAGCAGCCTGATGGCGCTGAAATTCACGGCCATGACCTGTTCGCGCAGCAGAAACCCGAACAGCAGGCAGGCTGAGCTGATGAAGGTCAGATCAAGGCTCCAGGGCAACCCCGGCCAGCGGGCGAGACCCATGAAATGCAGGCTGGCCGTGTCGATTTGCCAGAAGCTCCCAATCCAGCGGATGCCCGCGGCCAGCAGGATCGAGGCGGCCAGAAAAATCCAGCGTGCGCGGCGTTTGGCGGCCCTGGTGGCGCGCAGGATGGCCATGGCCCCCACCGACGCGACAAAGAGGTGCGGCAAAAACCAGAGCGGTGCCCACGCAATGGTGGGCGCAGTGGCATACAAGACGCCGAAAAAATAATCAGAGGCGCTTGTGTCGGCGGTAGGAACCATGCCAGGGTCAAGCGCCATCAGGATGCCCACCAGCGTCAGCACGACAAAGTAGGGCTTGAGAAGCGCATCGGCCCGCGACAGCGCAAACTTGCGCAAGGAATCGGAATCTTTCAGGAACAGCCCGGAGAGGAAAAAGAACAGCGGCAGGTGAAACGCGTAAATCACCCGGAAAAGCTCGCCCTTGTTTTCCAGTACCAGGCTGTTGTGCCCGAGCACCACCAGGATGATTCCGATGCCCCTGGCGATGTCGACGGTGGCGTTGCGGTGTGTGTGTGTCATGGTGTGGATCAATCAGGAAATGACGGACTCAGACCAGGCGCCTGATCGACTTCTTCTTCCAGACCAGCCGGTAATAAGCCGTTTGCAGACCCAGCATGGCGATGAAGGTGACCGGGTAGGCCACCCAGATGCCGTTGATGCCGATGCGGTGGCTCATGAACCAGGCGACGGGTACCTCTACCAGCGCGATGCAGAAGATGGCGATACCGGTGGGCACCAGCACCGAGCCGCTGGCGCGCATGATGCCCGAGAGCACCGAGGCCATGCCAAAGATGACGCTGCTCCACAGCATGATGTGCAGCATCGTCTGTGCCATCTCAATCACAGGTTCGCTGGTGATGAAAAAGCCCATCAGGTGGCGCGAGAACAAATAGCCCAGCAGCACGAGTGAGCCGGTCAGCACCAGGTTCATCAGCAAACCGGTGCGCACGATGGTGCCCAGTTTGTCGGTGCGGCCCGCGCCGATCGCCTGCGCACCCAGGATGGAGGCGGTGATGGCAATCGAAATCGCCGGGAACTGCACATACGCCACCACCTGGTTGACGGCGCCGTAGGCCGCTGTGGCGTTGGAGCCATAACTGTTGACCAGCGAGAGCAGGGCGACTTCAGCCAGCGCAATGACGATCATCTGCACGCCGGTGGGCACGCCTATCTTGAGCACGGTCTTGAGGATGCTGCCGTTGATGCGCATGTGGCGTACAAATTCCGCGTCCGGCGCAAGCGGGCTGTGGATGCGGCGCAGCCTGAAGGCCAGCCAGGCCGTGGCTGTCACCATTGACAGCACTGAAGCCACCGCACCGCTGGCCACACCCAGCTGCGGCAGGCCGAACCAGCCGCGGATCAGCGCCGGTGTGACGGCGAGGCCGACCACGGTTGAAATGCCCAGCGTGTAGAGCGGGTTGACGGTATCGCCCACACCGCGCAGCATGGCGGTGGCCAGCAGGTAGACGAACAGGCCAGGCGCAGCAAGCATGATGATGCGGGCATAGAGCGTGGCGTCGGGCAGTATGTCGGCCGGTGTGCCCAGCGCCCTGAGCAGCGGGCCAGTAAAGGTGCCGCCCGACACTGCGACGAGAAGGCCAAATACCAGGCCAACGCTGAGGGTGGTGCCCGCAATTGCCTTGACCTTGCCGGTGTTGCGCGCTCCCCAGGCCTGGCCGATCAGCACCGAGGCGCCTGCGCCCAGGCCGATGGTGAAGGCAATGAAGAAGAACAGGATGGGGAAAAAACTGGACACCGCCGCCAATGCGCCGACGCCGATCATCTGGCCGACATACACGTTGTTCAACGTGCCCGACAGCGACTGCAGGATGTTGCTGAGCAGCATGGGGCCGAGGAAGGCGGCAAAGGTCTTCCACATCGGCACCCCGTCGCTCAATGCGGGCCGGCCGTGCGAAGCGGGTTTCGCCGCCGCAGGCTGTGTTGCCAGCGGCGGAGCCGCGTCGGCCACGGAAATCGGCGGTGCCGCGATTTCACCCGCTGCGCGCACGTCGCCCTCATGCACTTCGGTTTCAAGCCGGTGGTCGAGGGCGGAAAGGTCCGGCGGCTTCATGCGGCGCTCCAGCTGGCTGCGGCCAGTGCCGCCAGGTAGGTTCGCACGTCTTCAGGCCAGGGCTCGACCAGGGTGTCAAAGCGCAGTCGGTCGCCGGCAAACAGTGAGCGGGTGGCTTCTTCGAAGCCGGACAGGTCGCCCGCGATTTCCGCCATGAAACGGTAAGCGGCTTCGCGGGAGGCCCGTACCGCGTCGCGTGCCTCGTTGGCCCTGCTTGCTTCTTCCACCAGCTTGCGCAGCGCAACCGAAGCACCGCCGGATTGGCGGCTGAGCCACTCCCAGTGCCGCGGCAGCAAGGTGACTTCACGCGCAACCACCCCCAGCCGGGGGCGCCCGACGGAGCGCGTCGCTGGTGCTTCGGGTTCAGCGGGCGGAAGGTCGAGCGGCGTGTCGTCGGGCGCGTCCACGGCATCGGGCCGCAGGTCAAGGTCCAGGCGTTCCCCGTTGGCATCGTTGAATATGCGAAGCAGGATGTCGGCCGGCTGGGGTGTAGCGCGCAACTGCGCGAGCAGCTCGCGGCGCGGCGCGGAGGCAATGCGCTGGAACCCGGCGAAGGCGGTCAGGGTGCGGGGCGTGGCGATCAGAGTAGAGGTCATAAAGTCATTACGGTTAATTTTGTCCGGGTCAAATGAGGAGTTTATATTATCCGGGTATAAATGATCAAGTTTTCACTGAAAAATGCGTAAAAGGCTGTAAATCGGGTTCTATAGCTAATTAATCATCTAACTAGTCTATTTAATATTCTTTTGAGTTTGGGAAAAGCTCAGCTAAATTCGCGTCCTGTTCAAAAAAGAGCCTCACACGTTTTCACAAGAACCGTGAGGGGCGACAAGGTTTAGCGAATTTTCATGATCGAGCTCAAAGGCATTTTTCAAACCTACAAGGGCCCCACGGGCCCGGTCGAAGCGCTGCGGGGCGTCGACCTTCACATCAACCCGGGCGAGGTCTACGGCATCATCGGCCGCAGCGGTGCGGGCAAAAGCTCGCTGGTGCGCGTGGTCAACCTGCTGAACCGGCCGACGGCCGGCCAGGTCTTGGTGGGCGGCCGGGAACTGACTTCGCTGAACGGCGAGGCACTGCGCGTAGCCCGGCGCGACATCGGCATCATCTTTCAGCACTTCAACTTGCTGTCGTCGCGCACCGTGTACGGCAACGTGGCCTTGCCGCTGGAGATTGCGGGCTTGTCCGCAGCGGATATCAAGGCGCGTGTTGAGCCCTTGCTGGACCTGGTCGGCCTGAGCGCTCTGGCAGACCGCTACCCGGCACAGATCAGCGGCGGGCAAAAGCAGCGTGTGGGCATTGCGCGCGCGCTGGCCAATCGGCCCAAGGTGTTGCTGTCGGATGAAGCTACTTCGGCGCTGGACCCCGAAACCACGCGCTCCATCCTCGGCCTGCTGCGCCAGATCAACAAGGAATTCGGCCTCACCATCGTGTTGATCACGCACCAGATGCAGGTCATCAAACAGGTGGCCGACCGCGTGGCGGTAATCGACGCCGGCCGCATTGTCGAAAGCGGCCCGGTGATTGATGTCTTCACGCGCCCGCAACACGAAACCACACGCAGCCTGATCGCCGAGATCGTGCCGCAGGATTTGCCCGACGGCGTGCTGGCGCGCATACGCACCCTGATGAGCGCCGAGCACCCCGAAGAAGGGCAGCTTTTGCGGCTGGCGTTTGCGGGAGACGAGTCGGATCGCCCCTTGCTGTCAGACGTGATCCGCCGTTTTGGCATAGATCTCTCCATCGTGCACGGGCAGGTGGACGAGATCCAGGGCAAGCCCTTTGGCTCGCTGGCAGTGTTTGCGCGCGGTGCGGCTGAGCAGCTCAACGCCGCGGTGGCGCATTTGCGCGGTGCTGGGGTGCATGTAGACCAGGTCGGCGGTGAGCTGGCCGTGGGCGGGAGGGTTTAAGCCGTGTTCAGTAATTTCTCACAAGCCCTGCTCGAGCTCTTTGTCAGCTCGCTATGGGAAACCATCGTCATGGTGGGAATTTCGGGCGCGGTCGGTGCGCTCATCGGTATTCCGCTGGGGGTGTTTTTGCGCCTGACGGACGAGGGCGGCGTGCTGCAGAACGCCGGCGTGAACCGCGTCGTCGGCGGCCTCGTCAATGCGGTGCGTTCCACGCCCTTCATCATTTTGCTGGTGGCCATCATTCCGCTGACGCGCTTCATCACCGGGTCTTCCATCGGCACGGCGGCTGCTGTGGTGCCGCTCACCATCGCGGCGGCGCCGTTCATTGCGCGGCTGGTGGAAACCTCGCTGCGCGAAGTCGACCACGGGCTTATCGAAGCCGCGCTGGCCATGGGTGCCACCACACGGCAGATCGTCTTCAAGGTGCTGCTGCCCGAGGCGCTACCCGGCATCGTTGCGGGCCTGACCATCACCTTCGTGAGCCTCACGGGTTACTCGGCCATGGCCGGCGCCATTGGCGGCGGCGGGCTGGGCGACCTGGGTATCCGCTACGGCTACCAGCGCTTCTTGCCTGAAGTCATGCTGGCTGTGGTGCTGGTGCTCATCCTGTTTGTGCAGGCGGTGCAAAGCCTGGGCGACTGGGCTGTGCGCAGGTTGAGCCACAGATGACCCCATCCATCCATGACAGCCATGCGCGGCGATGTTGATTGCTACGCTTTTGATAGCTGCTCGCGCACGTTCCCATTGGGCTGGGGCCCGATTTACTTCTTAAAAATGGCCCTGAAATTGACCTTCAGGGCAAAAAAACAGATTCATTCATCTTCAAAAAAGGAAACACCATGAAAAAACGCACCCTCATCCAGTCCGCCGTCGCACTCGCGCTGGCCGCCTCGTTCACCGGCGTTGTGCTGGCGCAAGACAAGCCGCTGAAGATCGGTGTCACCGCCGGCCCGCACGCGCAGATTTTTGAACAGGTCAAAAAGATCGCCGAAAAAGACGGCCTGAAGATCCAGATCGTCGAGTTCAGCGACTACATCCAGCCCAACGCCGCGCTGGCCGCCGGCGACCTGGACGGCAACAGCTACCAGCACAAGCCTTTCCTCGACCAGCAGGTCAAGGACCGCGGCTACAAGATCGTCAACGTCGGCTACACCGTCAACTTCCCGATCGGCCTCTATTCCAAAAAGGTCAAGAGCCTGGCCGAGCTGAAGGAGGGCGCGCGCTTCGGCATTCCCAATGACCCGACCAACGGCGGCCGTGTGCTGCTGGTGCTGCAGGACAAGGGCCTGATCAAGCTCAAGCCCGACGCAGGCCTGAAAGCCACGCCGCTCGACGTGATCGAGAACCCGAAGAAACTGAAGTTTGTGGAGCTCGATGCCGCCCAGCTGCCACGCTCGCTGGACGACCTGGACGCCTCGGCCGTCAACACCAACTACGCGCTCTCCGCCGGGCTGAACCCCAAGGACGCGATTGCCCAGGAAGCCGCCAAGTCGCCGTATGTCAACCTGCTGGCAGTGCGTGAGCAAGACAAAGACAAGCCGTGGGTGGCCAAGCTGGTGAAGGCCTACCACTCGGAAGAAATCCGCAAGTACGTGCAGGCCGAGTTCAAGGGCGCTGTGCTGCCTGGGTTCTGAGCGTAGCCAGGCGGAGCGTAAAGCATGAGCCGGTTGCTGACCCTTCCCAATGCCGGCGCCTTGTCGATTCGCGCCAAGGCGCTGGTGTTCGAAGACCCCGGCTCGCTGGCCTTGCTGGAGCGCGTCGACCAGGTCGCGCCGACCGAAGCCACGGTCCTCATCATTGGTGAAACCGGCACCGGCAAGGAATTGCTGGCGCGCCGGATCCACCAGGGCAGCGGGCGCAGCGGGCCATTTGTGGCCGTGAATTGCGGCGCTTTCAGCGAGTCGCTGATCGATGCCGAACTGTTTGGCCATGAAACCGGCGCTTTCACCGGCGCTGCGCACGCCCGCGCCGGCTGGTTTGAGGCGGCCGATGGCGGCACGCTGTTCCTTGACGAAATTGGTGACCTGTCGCTGAGCCTGCAAGTCAAGCTGCTGCGTGTGCTGCAGGAGCGCCAGGTGGTGCGCATCGGTTCGCGCAAGCCGATTGCGCTGGACGTGCGCCTGATTGCCGCAACCAACGTCGACCTGCGCGACGCGGTGAACGCCAGCCACTTTCGCGCCGACCTTTACTACCGCCTCAGCGTTGCCACGCTGGAGCTGCGCCCGCTGTTTGAACGGCCCGGCGACATCCTGCCGCTGGCGCGACATTTCCTGGCGAGCTACGCCGCGCGCCTGGGCATCAGGGATGCCAGCATTTCGCCCGAGGCAGAGCAGGCCCTGCTGGCCCACGACTGGCCCGGCAATATCCGCGAGCTGGAAAACGTCATCCACTACGCGCTCATCGTGGCGCCCGCGGCAACGCTGCACGTCGCGGACCTGCAGGGCATCCACCGCTCTGCGCGCCTGGCGTCCCGCGCGGCACCTGCTGCATTGCCGGCACCTGCTTCTGTAGAGCAGGTTTCAACTCCCATGGTGCAGGGCGCTGCACCCGACAGTTTGCGCGAGGTGCTGCTGCAACGCATGAACCAGGCCGAACCTGGATTGTTTGACACCGTCGAGGCCACGCTGGTGAAGACGGCGTTCGAGTTCTGCCACGGCAACCAGGTGCAGACAGCGCATCTGCTGGGCCTTTCGCGCAACGTGCTGCGTACCCTGCTCAAGCGCCATGGCTTGCTCGACAAGTCTGCACAAGCCGCACATGCTGAAGAGAGCAGTTCCGCCTTCGCGCCGCTGTAGCCGAAAAGGCCGTGCTGCGTTCGCAGCAGCCGTTCAACAGTTTCTTGCAGTCGCTTTTGGCAGGCTGCTGGTATCGCAGCAATACCGCGAAAAAATACCTCCCAACGACCGGTCTTCACTGGCACAGGTCATGCGTAGAAGTCTGCTGGCAGCGTCGTTGTTGACGTCTGCTTCTTTCATGACACAAGGAGCTTCTTCATGACAACATTGCCCGTGGATATTCACCCGGTCGCCGGCCGCATTGGCGCCGAGGTGCGCGGCCTGCGCCTGTCTGCCGACCTGCCAGGCGCCACCATCACCGCGCTGAACCAGGCGCTGCTCAAGCACAAGGTGCTGTTCTTTCGCGGCCAGCAGCATCTGGACGATGCATCGCAGGAGGCGTTTGCCAAGCGCCTGGGCGAGCCGGTGCCGCACCCCACGGTGCCGGTGCGCCAGGGCACGGGCTTTATCCTTGAGCTGGACTCGGAACACGGCGGGCGCGCCAACTCCTGGCACACCGACGTGACCTTCGCCGTGGCCCCGCCCAAGATCTCGGTGCTGCGCGGCGTGGTGATCCCGCCCGCCGGCGGCGACACGGTGTGGGCCAACACGGCGCTGGCTTACCAGGGCCTGCCGCCCGCGCTGCGCGAGCTGGCCGAAAAACTCTGGGTGATTCATGGCAACGATTACGACTACGCCGCCTCACGCAGCGAAGACGAAGTGTCGAGCGAAGGCCTGCGGCATTACCGCGAGGTTTTCACCCGCACCTTGCATGAAGCCGAGCACCCGGTGGTGCGCGTGCATCCCGAAACGCGCGAGCGCACGCTGGTGCTCGGCCACTTCGCCAAAAAGCTGGTCGGTTATTCCAGCACCGATTCGCAGCACCTGCTGTCGGTGCTGCAAAGCCATGTGACGCGTCTTGAGAACACCGTGCGCTGGCGCTGGATCCAGGGTGACGTGGTGATCTGGGACAACCGCGCCACCCAGCACTACGCCATCAATGACTACGGTGACCAGAAGCGCATCGTGCGCCGCGTCACGCTGGCCGGTGACGTGCCGATCAGCGTGGACGGCCGCCGCTCACGCGTCCACGGCGGCCAGGCGCAACCACCGAAGGTCGACCAACCGGCGGTGCCTGCCGAGGCCGTGGCTGCCTGATTGAGCTCTTGTGTGGCAGGGCCGTGCTGCCAGTGCGGCCGGCCATTTTTGCCGGCTTCGCGCCGGCTTTTTTTGCTTGCAGGCAAAAAAATGGCCGTTTTGATGCCTTTTTTAGCAATCAAAACGGCCGCTAGCCCAATGAAAATGTGCGCCACCAGCTATCAAATAGATAGCATTATTGGCGGCGGGTTAAGGCTCAGGCCCTCTGCAGCAGGTGGTAGCTGTGGTCGTCCGAGGCGGTTGACTTGCGGCCACCACCCCAGCCCACGGCTTTGCGGTAGCTGCCGAGCAGCGCGCCATGGCGCAAAGTTTCTTCGTTCACCTGCACGGATTCATCAGCGCTGGGCGCGACGAACAGCGCGTCTTCCGGGCAGTACAGCTCGCACATGAAGCAGGTCTGGCAGTCTGCCTGGCGCGCGATGACCGGCGGGCCGCCTGGCACGGCATCGAATACGTTGGTGGGGCAGGCTGTCACGCAGATGTTGCAGCCGGTGCACTGCGAAGCGCTGATGAGCTCGATCATGCGACCGCTTCCTGGCTGACCCGGATTTCGTCGAGCCCGTTGCTGATGAGGCGGTGCCGCTGCGTGGGGTCAGGCGCGGCATGTTCCTGGCGCCGGTGCATGCCGCGCGTTTCGTTGCGGGCGAGGGCGCTGCGGTACATCCAGCGCGAATGGGCCAGCAGCGCGGCAGCTTCGCGTGTGCGAACCGCCTGCTGCCTGTCGGCCGGTGCGGCCTGGCGCAGGCGAATCCAGAGCGCATCAAGCCGCGACAGCGAATCTTCCAGCACACCGCCGCTGCGGAACCAGTTGCGCTCATACGGAAACACTTCGGCCTGCACGGCCCGGATCAGGGCTTCGCTGTCGGTGTGCTCACTGCCCACGCCCTGCAGACCCACGCCGCCGGCGCGCAGCACCGCGCGTGCGGCGCTGTGCCCGTTCGAGCGCGCGAAGCCGGCCGCACCTGCACCGGCCCAGAATCCGGACGACAAGGCCCAGGCCGCGTTGTGGCTGCCGCCGCCGGTAAAGGCGCCGCAGATCAGCTCGCGCGTGGCGGCATCACCGGCGGCGTAAAGGCCGGGCACGGAAGTCGCGCAGTCGCGGCCCGTGATGCGCAGGCCGCCGGTGCCGCGCACCGTGCCTTCCAGCCGCAAGGTCACGGGAAAGCGCTGGGTGAAAGGGTCTATGCCTGCGCGGTCGAAGGGCAGGAAGAAGTTGGGCTGGGCGGTGCGCATCCAGGCTTTCACCTGCTCGTCGGCTTTATCCAAACGGCCGAACACACGCTGGGTCTGCAATGTTTTGGCAATCAGGCTGCGGCCGAAAGCTGAACCGGCGCCTTCAATCACGCTGCCGTCCTCGTAGTAGAAGGTGGCCCATTGGTAGAACAGCGACTTGGTGACGGAGGCAAATGCCGCACCCAGTCCGTAGGCATTGGAAAACTCCATGCCTGAAAAATCGGCACCCACCTCGGCGGCCATCAGGTGGCCGTCGCCGGTCAGCACATTGCAGCCCAGTGCGCGGCTTAAGAAAGCGCAGCCGCCAGTGGCGATGACGACAGCGCCGGCGCGCACCACCCAGGGCTCCAGCGTCTGGCGCTGCTGGCCGGTGGCGCCGCACACGGTGCCTTGTTCGTCCACCAGCAACTCCAGCGCCGGGCTGTGGTCGAGCATGCGCACGCCTGCCTCCTTGGCGCGTTTGCGCATCAGGCGCATGTATTCGGGGCCTTGCAGTGAGGTGCGGCGCTGCTCGCCGTCTTCGCCAATCGGGAAAGGGTAGCCCCATTCGGCCAGTTGCTGCATGTTGGCGTAGGTCTGCTCGAGCACGCGGTCCATCCACGCGTGTTCGGCCAGTTGCCCGCCCTTGTCGTAGCGGCTGGCTTTGGCGTCCTCGCGCTGCGTGCCTTGCGGCTCCACGTACCAGACGCCTGTGCCTGAAGGCGCCGTGGCGCCCGAGGTGCCGCAGTAGCCCTTGTCGGCCAGCACCACCTTTGCGCCCTGTGCTGCGGCGCTGATGGCGGCCCAGGTCCCGGCGGGGCCGCCGCCTATGACCAGCACGTCGGCATCGTGCTGCCGGGCGCCGGCCGCGTTCGAGAGGGCGGTGAAGTTGAAGTCGCGGCTTCCCATCACGCCACCTTTTGGGCCTTGACGGCGAACTGGTTGACGGGCCGGTCCAGGCCGAGGTTTTCGCGCAGTGTGCTGCCTTCGTATTCGGTGCGGAAAATACCGCGCCGCTGCAGCTCAGGGATCACCAGGTCCACAAAATCGTTGAGCGATTCAGGCAGCACGGGCGGCATGACGTTAAAGCCGTCAGCGGCGCCGTTTTCAAACCACTCCTGGATCTTGTCCGCGATGGTCTCTGGTGTGCCCACTACCACCCAGTGGCCTCGCGCACCCGCCAGGTATTCATAGAGTTGGCGCACGGTGAGCTTGTCGCGCCGCGCCAGCTCCAGCACCACGTGGGCGCGGCTGTTCTGGCCCTTGGGCGGTTCGGGAATGTAGGGTGGCGGGGCGTCCAGGTCCCACTTCGTGAGATCTTCTCCCGGCCAGAATTGGGCAATGGTGTTGAGGCCTACCGACGGGTGAATGAGCTTTTGCAGCTCGGCCCACTTGGCTTCAGCTTCGGCCTGTGTGCGGCCTATCACTGGCGAAATGCCGGGCAGGATCAAGAGCTGCTCAGGCCGGCGGCCGTATTTGGCCAGGCGGCCTTTCACGTCGCGGTAGAAGGCCTGCGCTTCTGCCAGACTGGTCCAGGCCGTGAAGATTGCTTCGGCGGTGGCGGCCGCGAGTTCGCGCCCAGGTTCGGAAGAGCCGGCCTGCACGATGACCGGGTAGCCTTGCGGCGGCCGCTCGAGGTTCAGCGGGCCCTGCACCTTGAAGTATTTGCCGTGGTGGTTGATCTCATGCAGCTTGGCCGGGTCAAAGTAGCTGCCGGTCTCCGGATTGCGGATGAAGGCGTCGTCCTCGAAGCTGTCCCACAAGCCTTTAACCACGTCGATGAACTCGTGGGCCTGCTCGTAGCGCACTTCCGGGTCGGGGTGCTTGTCGAGCCCGAAATTTCCGTACACATTGTCGGCGCCGGTGGTCACGACATTCCAGGCCGCGCGGCCCTTGCTGATGTGGTCCAGCGAGGCGAACTTGCGCGCCAGCAGGAAGGGGTCCTCATAAGTGGTGGAGGCCGTCGCCACGAAGCCGATGTGTTTCGTCACAGCCGACAAGGCCGCCCATAACGTGACCGGTTCGAAGTAGGACACGCGGCCCTGCCGGCTGAAGGCTTCGTCGGTGCCGTGGAATGCGACGCCCGGGCTGTCGGCCACAAACACCTGGTCGAACAGGCCGCGCTCGGCGGTTTTGGCCACCTCGATGTAGTGGTCGATGTTGACGCCTGAATCGACCTGGGAGCCGGGATGTCGCCAGGCCGCGATATGGTGGCCTGTGGCCATGATGAATGCGCCCAGGCGAAGTTTGCGTTGAGTCATGTGGGATGTCTTTCTTTGGTAATGGTTCAGCTGTGGGTGGAAGCCGGCTTCCACGCCGTGAAGTGGCGCTCCAGCGCCTGCAGCGCGAAGTTCAGCGTGACCCCGATGGCTGTGATGGCGATGATCCCGAAGTACATGTCGGCAATCAGGAAACTGAACTGGGCGTAGATGATCAGGTAGCCCAGCCCGGCCTTGGCGCCCACCATCTCGGCGGCAATCAGCACCAGCATGGCCGAAGCCGCAGCCAGGCGTATGCCCACAAAAATGGTCGGCACGGAAGCCGGCAGGATGACCTTCAGGAACAGCTGGCGCGGTGTCACGCCCATGGTGCGGGCCGACTTCACGAGCAGCGGATCCACCTGCCGCACGGCCGAGATGGTGTTGAGCAACAGGGGCCAGGCGCACGAATACACCACGATGGAGACCTTGGACACCTCGCCAATGCCCAGCAGCAGCAGGAACACCGGGAGCAATGCCAGCGGTGCCGTGTTGCGCAGCAGCTCAATCAGCGGGTTGAGCGTGTTGCCCAGGCGCCGGTACCAGCCGATGGCCAGCCCCAGCGGGATCGCGAACACGATGGCCAGCAGCAAGCCCCCGAGCGAACGGGCCAGGCTGATAGAGGTGTGCTCCCACAGCTGGCCGTTCAAAGCCAATGCCCAGCCGGCGGCAAGTACCTCGCTGAGCGGCGGCAGGAAGGTTGGGTCGGTGAGGCCCAGGCGCGGCGCCAATTCCCACAGCAGGGCCAGCGCCACGATCAGGCCGGAGCGCCAGGTGGCATTGGCAACTTGCGCCTGCAGGCGCTTCCAGAGCGGCGGCGTATGCAGCGTCAGAGGGGCGGTCCCTGCGTTCAGGGCAATGTCAGACATGGGCAATTTCCTTGAGGATGGGTTGCGAGGAAATACGGGCGCGGCGCTCGCGGCGGGCAGACGCCACCTCGTCATGCAGCTGCGACCAGATTTCGTGGCGCAGCTCGCCGAACAGCGGCAGCGAGCGCACGTCGTCGGTGCCGCTGCGCAAGGATTCGGGGATGTCCACGATCTGTTTGATGCGTCCCGGGCGGGTTGTCATGATGGCCACGCGCTGGCCCAGCACCACAGCTTCGTCGATGCCGTGCGTGATGAACACAATCGTCTTGCCGGTGCGTTGCCAGATTTCGACCAGTTCTTCCTGCAGCGTTTCGCGTGTCTGCGCATCGAGCGCGGCAAAAGGTTCGTCCATCAGCAGCACCTGGGGCTCGTAAGCCAGGCTGCGCGCAATGGCCACGCGCTGCTTCATGCCGCCGGAGAGTTCATGCGGAAAGCGGTTGGCAAAGTCGGTCAGGCCCACCAGCTCCAGGTAGTGCGCGGCCTTCTCGCGCCGGGCGCGTTTGCCGACACCCGCGACTTCCAGGCCAAAGGCCACGTTGTCCAAGGCGCTTAACCAGGGGAAGAGGGCGTACTGCTGGAACACCACGCCCCGGTCGCGTGCCGGGCCGGTGATGGGTTGACCGTCAATCAGCACGCGGCCGCTGGTGGGCAGGGCCAAACCGGCCAGCAGGTCAAGCAAGGTGGACTTGCCGCAACCGCTGGGCCCGACCAGCACCAGGAACTCGCCGGGGCGAACGTCAAGCGTCACGTCATGTACGGCAACAAATCGTTTGGCGGCGCCGCCGTCGTCCGCGCGGACGGTGAACTCTTTGCTGACATTTTCGAAGCGGATTTTTGCGGCGCTCATTTGGCGGCCGCCAGCTTGTCGCCGCTGTTGGAAGCATTGGAATAAGGGTTGAACGCGTTGGTGTACAGGTCTGTGGGCTTGACCTGGCCGGGTTTGAGCAGGCCGTCCTTGACCAGCCAGTCGATCCAGATCTGCAGCTCCTTGTCCTTGATCACGCCGCCTGTGCCCGCCACGCCGGTGCTTTTCCAGTACTGGATGGTGTCGGCGCTTTCGGCGCGCTTGCGGCCGTCAATGATCTTGACGAAGCGTGCCCGAACCTCGGCCGGCGGTGTGTTGCGCGCCCATTCGATCGAACGCGCCAGCGCTGACACCAGATGGCGGCTGGTGTTGGGGTTTTGTTCGATGAACTTGTTGTGCAGAACGATGGAGCCCGCGGTGAAGTTGCCATACAGGTCGCGGTCTGTGAACAGCGGGCGTATGCCGCCACGTTCGCGCGCCTTGTCGCGCAGCACACCGCCCAGGGTGGTGACTTCCACCTGGCCCTGGCGCAGCGCTTGCTCTCCAGTCACCGGGGGCGTGACCACCAGGGTGACCTGCTTGGCCTCCGCGTCGCTGACTTTGGCGCGCTCCAGGTACTCGCGGACCATGAACTCGTGATGCGCGCCCAGCGTGTTCACCGCGACTTTTTTGCCGATCAGGTCGCGTGCGGATTTGATGGGACTGTCCTCCTTGACGTAGTAGCCGGTCCAGGTGTTTTCGTCCACACCGTAGTAGCCCAACACCGCCTTGATCGGCGCTTTCTTGGCCAGCAGCTTCACGACCGCGCCGTTGAAGGCGCCACCCAGGTCGACATCGCCAGTGACCACGCTCTGGATGTCCTGCGGGCCGCTGATGGTATTGCCTACCCATTTGGCTTTGAGCGGCGCCAGGTAGCCCAGGTCTTCAGCCAGTTCGATCCAGGTGACCTGGCCGGCCCAGCCCTGGTAGCGGATTTCTGATTTTTCAATCGGGGGCGCGGCATGGCCTTGAGCGGACAGGAGGCCAAACGACAAAGCTGTGAGACCGAGGAAGCGAGTGATGTTCATGGCGTGAGGAGTGAGTGGTTGACAAGCTCAACATCGCAGCATCCGTGCCAGTGATTTGGGGTCGATTTCGGGGGATTTAACGGGTTTGAAGGGCCAGACTGTTGCATCTGGAACAGTTGCCTGGTGATTGGCTGGCACGGGCTGCTCAGTTCGGTACAGGCAGGGGACGTGCGGAAGAACGGGATCTGCGTGTCATCCGGCATCAATGAGTGCCTAAGATGTTTTCGGCTTTAAGAACCTCCTTTTTATTCTTTGGTGTTTTGAATCTCACGCTCTAGAGTGCGTTCAATGATTCCGGCAGCTGGCCATCCCCATCGAAATGGCGGCTGATCCGGGTTGTATTGAACAGACTTTCCGGGAATGACGATGACTTCTGAAACATCTGAGCTGGTTTTGCCTAAAGCATTGGAAGAGGCGCGAGAGGCTGCACAGCAAGCCGGTCTGCCTTATGCAGGCGGCGTGCCGCCGCAGCTTGCGTGGCAGCTTTTTTCTTCCGGCGAGGCTCTGCTGGTAGACGTGCGTTCGGGTGAAGAGCGCAAATTTGTCGGCCATGTGCCGAATAGCCTCCACGTGGCCTGGGCAACGGGAACTGCGCTCACGCGCAACCCGCGCTTTGTGCGCGAACTTGAAGCCAAAGTGGGCGGCAAGGAGGCCGTGGTGCTTTTGTTGTGCCGCAGCGGCAAGCGTTCGGCACTGGCAGCCGAGGCGGCCGCCAAGGCGGGCTTCACGCAGGTCTACAACGTGCTCGAAGGTTTTGAAGGCGAGATCGATGCGCAGCAGCATCGCGGCGTGGCCGACGGCTGGCGGTTCCGGGGCCTGCCGTGGGAACAGGACTGAAGCCATGGCGGTGTTTGATGTCAACCAGATCGTGGGTGATCTGCATGCGGTGCGGCGGCAATGGCGTGAATCGCAAAAGCGTTCACGAGAGCCGGGCGGGCGTGAGTTTCCTTCGCGTGACGCGCTGGCCCAGGTGATCGATGCGCTCAAGGGCGCGCTCTTTCCCATGCGGCTGGGCCCGCCTGACTTGCGCCAGGAGAGTGAAGATTTTTATGTCGGCCACACGCTGGACTCTGCCTTGCATGGCCTGCTGGCGCAGATGCGGCTGGAGCTGACCTACAGCGCGCGCCACCAGGGCCGGGGCGACGCCGACGTCGAGGCCGAAGCGTTGCTGGCCGCGCGCACCTTTGCCGGTGCCTTGCCCGGCATCCGCCAGCTGCTCGACAGCGATGTGCTGGCCGCCTACAACGGCGACCCGGCCGCCCGCAGCGTGGACGAAGTGCTGCTCTGCTACCCGGGTGTGCTTGCGATGATTCATCACCGGCTGGCGCACCAGCTCTATCGGCTGGGCCTGCCGCTGCTGGCGCGCATCGTGGCCGAGCTGGCGCACGCGCAGACCGGCATTGACATTCATCCGGGCGCGCAGATTGGCCCCGGCTTCTTTATCGACCACGGCACGGGCGTTGTCATTGGCGAGACTGCCGTGATCGGCCAGCGTGTGCGCCTGTACCAAGCCGTCACTTTGGGGGCCAAGCGCTTTCCGAAAGACCTCGAAGGCAAGCTGCAGAAAGGCCTGCCGCGCCACCCGGTTGTGGAAGACGACGTGGTGATCTACGCCGGTGCCACCATCCTGGGCCGGGTGACGCTGGGCAAGGGGGCAGTGATAGGTGGCAACGTGTGGATCACCTATGACGTGCCGGCAGGCGGCAATGTCACGCAGGCGGTGTCGCGGGACTCGCCCGTCGTGGAAGCCGCGCCGCAGTCGCTGGGGAGTGCACTCATATGACCGCGCTGGTTGAAAGCTTCGGCATCGCGGTGCGCCAGTCGCGCGAAGCCCAGGGATGGTCGCAAGAAGGGCTGGCTGAACGTTCGGACCTCAACCGCTCTTATGTGGGCGAGATCGAGCGGGGCAGGGCGATTGCCTCGCTGGTCACGGTCGAAAAACTCGCAGTCGCGCTGGGCATGTCGCCTTCGTCGCTGGTCACGCGCGGCGAGGCCATCAGCCAGGCCAATCTGGTGCGGGGCATCAACTTGATGGCTATAGCATGTTGAAGCGAGCCCTCAAGCCTCCGACACTGCAAGCCGTCGTTTCTTTCATTTCATCCTGATTTTCATTCTCTAACGAGGGAGTTTTTACATGTCGGCAACAGTGGGCGGAACCACCGCACTCGGCGATAACGCCGCGCGGCAACTAACCAATGCAACCAAAACCACAGCGCAACTTGAGACCATCTCGCCGCGCTGGCTCACCCACCTGCTGCAATGGGTGCCTGTCGAGGCCGGTATCTACCGCCTGAACAAGGTGAAGAACCCGGAGTCGATCAAGGTCAAATGCACAGCCCGCGAAGAAGAAAACCAGCTGCCGCGCACCTTTGTTGACTACGAAGAAGCACCGCGCGAATTTTTCCTCAACGCCGTCAGCACCGTGCTGGACGTGCACACGCGCATCTCCGACCTCTACAGCAGCCCGCATGACCAGATCAAGGAACAACTGCGCCTGACGATTGAGACCATCAAGGAAAACCAGGAAAGCGAGCTCATCAACAACCCTGACTACGGCCTGCTGGCGCAAGTCACGGACGAGCAGCGCATCTTCCCGCTCACCGGCGCTCCCACGCCCGACGACCTGGATGAACTGCTGACCAAGGTGTGGAAGGAACCCGCGTTCTTCCTCACGCACCCGCTGGCCATTGCCGCCTTCGGCCGTGAAGCTACGCGTCGCGGCACGCCGCCGCCCACGGTCAGTCTCTTCGGCTCGCAGTTCATCACCTGGCGCGGCATCCCGCTGATCCCTTCCAACAAGGTGCCGGTGGCCGACGGCAAGAGCAAGATTTTGCTGCTGCGCGTGGGCGACAAGCGCCAGGGCGTGGTCGGTTTGTTCCAGCCTGGCCTGCCCGGCGAACAAAGCCCGGGTCTGTCGGTGCGCTTCATGGGCATCAACAATCATGCGATCTCGTCTTACCTGATCTCGCTGTACTGCTCGCTCGCGGTGCTGACCACCGATGCGCTGGCCGTGCTCGACGACGTCGAGATCGGCAAATACCACGACTACCCTGATACCTATAAATAAAGCGCGGTGAACATGCTCGCTTCCACTCCCCAGGCTGTGCAGCCTGAGTCGCCCATCGACACGGCATTGCTGTCACGCATGGCTACCGCCTTGTTCGCGGCCCTGCCAGGCGAGGCGCCCACGCTGCCTGCTTCACCCGTGCCTGGCGTGCAGGGGCCTTTGCACCTGGCACCGCCAGGCTCGCCGCTGGCCAGCCCGGCCGGTTTTGGCCCGGGCGTTCCGGGTACGCCGATTCCGCAAGGGCAGATTCCGGGCAGCAATCTGGTTCCGGCGTCACCTGCGCAACTGCCGTCACTGGCCAACCGCGCACCGGCTTTGCTGCCGCACGCGGTGGCGGGTAACGGTGTACCCGACACGGCCGTCAGCGTGTTGCCAGCCTACGAGCCGCGAATAGGTGGTGCTGCTTTGGGCGTGCCCGAAGCAGCCGCTGCCGCGCAGCCGCCTGCGGGCGCTGCGCCGTATTATTTTCTTGGCGACCGGCATGGCCAGCCGAGCGCGGGTGGGCGCGATGCCAGCCTGGACGGCCTGGCGAGCTTGCCGTTCAGCCAGCCGGGTGTGCCTTCTGTTTACGGCCCAGCGGATGTCGCACGCACACCAGAGGCCACACCCGCCGAGCCAAAGTTCTACTTCGTCGATTCAGTGGTACTGCCCACGGGTTACGTTACGCCCGCCAAACCCGCACCGCACGCCACCGTGCCGCTGGCAGGCCAGTCGGCGCATCCGGCGTTTGATGTGCACGCCGTGCGCCGCGACTTTCCCATCCTGCAGGAGCGCGTCAACGGCCGGCAACTGGTGTGGTTCGACAACGCCGCCACCACACACAAACCGCAGTCGGTGATAGACCGCATCGCGCATTTCTACGCGCATGAAAACTCCAACATCCACCGCGCAGCGCATGAGCTTGCCGCGCGTGCTACCGACGCCTATGAGGGCGCACGTGAGCGGGTGAAGAAGTTCATTAATGCGCCCGACGTGAACGAGGTCATCTTCGTGCGCGGCACCACCGAGGCCATCAACCTGGTGGCCAAGAGCTGGGGCGGCCAGCATGTGGGCGAGGGCGACGAAATCATCGTCAGCAACCTCGAGCACCACGCCAACATCGTGCCCTGGCAGCAGCTTGCCGCCGCCAAAGGCGCAAAGCTGCGCGTGATCCCGGTCGACGATTCGGGCCAGGTGCTGCTCGACGAATACCGCAAGCTGCTGAACGACCGCACCAAAATTGTGGCTGTCACGCAGGTTTCCAACGCGCTGGGCACCGTGGTGCCGGTGAAAGAGATCGTCGAGATGGCGCACCGGGCCGGCGCGAAGGCGCTGGTCGACGGCGCGCAATCCGTCTCGCACATGCGGGTCGATGTGCAGGCGCTGGGCGCAGATTTCTTCGTGTTCTCGGGCCACAAGGTCTTCGGCCCCACCGGTATCGGCGTGGTCTGGGGCAAGCGTGAAGTGCTGGAAGACATGCCGCCCTGGCAGGGTGGCGGCAACATGATTGCCGATGTCACGTTTGAGAAAACCGTGTTCCAGCCGATTCCCAACAAGTTCGAAGCCGGCACCGGCAACATTGCCGATGCGGTAGGGCTTGGTGCAGCCATCGATTACGTGAACCGCGTCGGCATAGAAAACATCGCACGCTATGAACACGACCTGCTGGTCTACGGCATGCAACAGCTGGGAACGATCCCGGGCGTGCGCCTGATCGGCACGGCTGCCGACAAGGCCAGCGTGATGTCTTTTGTGTTGGCGGGCTACAGCACCGAAGAGGTCGGCCATGCGCTCAACGAAGAAGGCATTGCCGTGCGAACCGGTCACCATTGCGCGCAGCCGATTCTCAGGCGCTTTGGTGTAGAGACCACGGTGCGGCCGTCGCTGGCTTTCTACAACACCTTTGACGAAATCGACCGGTTAGTGACGGTGGTCAAGCGGCTGGCGGGGCAGCGCCGCGCGGGTTGATCGTCTAAAGGGCGGAGGGTAGAGAGAGAAGGGCGGTTTAGCTTGCCGTCCTACAGCGGGGTTTTCGAAAATGCCTTACATATGAGTTTTGGCATTTTCTTTCGCCTTCTTCCCTTCCTTCTTATTTTGGAGAACCCCATGGCCCAATACAACATCGCTGTCATCGTCGGCAGCATCCGCAAGGATTCGTTCAACAAAAAACTCGCAGGCGCGCTTGAAAAGCTGTTTCCCGCGGACTTCAGCTTTACCCATGTGCGCATTGACGACCTGCCGCCCTACAACCAGGACGACGACGGGAATCCGTCGGCAGAGGTGAAGCGGCTCAAGGGCGAGATCAAGTCGGCGCAGGGCCTGCTGTTTGTCACGCCCGAATACAACCGTTCGATTCCCGGTGTGCTGAAAAATGCCATTGACCATGCCTCACGCCCTTATGGCCAGAGTGCATGGGACGGCAAGCCTGCCGGCGTGATCGGGGCATCGGTTGGCGCCATTGGCACCGCGCTTGCCCAGCAGCACCTGCGCAATATCCTGGCCTACCTGAATGTGCCTACGCTGGGCCAGCCTGAGGCTTTTGTCCACAACAAGGAAGGTTTGTACGACGCTGATGGCGGCATCAGTGAAGGCAGCCGCAAGTTTTTGCAGGGGTGGGTGGATGCTTATGTGGGGTGGGTCAAGAAGCACGCCTGATGGTGCGTTTCCCGTTGCTGCTCTTGTTCGGCTGCTGTGTTTTCTGCTTAGAGTGGCTGGCCGGGGGTAGCCCGGCAGCTACTCACTTTTCTTTTGCTTCGCCAAAAGAAAAGTAAGCAAAAGAAAAGGCGACCCTGCTGTCTGCGTCCCTTCGCTTCGCTGCGGGCAACCTGCGGTGCTCGGTCCAGGCGGGGTCTCGCTCGAACTCGCCTTCGGCTCAGACAATCGCGATCCCTGATCCGCCTGGACCTGCGCTCCTCGGCGCATACAGAAGGGATGGGGTCGAGGAATACCTAAAACCGCAATCCGAATACCGGACGCAAGCTCTTGCTTAAAACGGGGCGTCGCCTTCGATGGTGGTGCGGTAGAGCTTGCGGCGCAGGTGGTCGGGGGTGCCTGCGGCCAGGTGGGTGACTGAGCGGTTGTCCCAGAACACCATGTCGTGCGGCTGCCACTGGTGGCGGTAGATGAGTTCGGGGCGTGAGGTGTGTTCGAACAGTTCGCCCAGCAGCGCGGTGCTTTCGTCCTCTGGTATGCCCAGGATGCGGGTGGTGAAATGCTCGCTGACAAAGAGTGCCTTGCGGCCGTTTTCGGGGTGGGTGCGCACCACCGGGTGGACCACCGGTTTGACCTCTTCAACCTGTTCCTGCGTGAGCTTGGGCCGCCACGGGTTGCGGCTGCGCAGCTCTTCGTATTTGGCGAGGTAGGTGTGTTCGGCGCGCAGGCCCTGTACAGCAGTTTTGAGCGCGTCGGGCAGGGTGTCCCAGGCGGTGTGCTGGTTGGCGAAGAGCGTGTCGCCTCCTTCGGAGGGCAGCTCCTGGGCATGCAGCAATGAGCCCAGGCTGGGTTTGTCTTTGTAGGACAGGTCAGAGTGCCAGAAATGGCCGGCGTCGCCCAGGCCGATGGGTTCGCCGTTTTCCTTGATGTTGGAAACGATCAGGATTTCCGGGTGGTTTTGCAGCTGGAAGTTTTTCAGCACATGAATCTGCAGCGGCCCAAAGCGGCGGCTGAAATCAACGTGCTGCTGCGGCGTGATGCGCTGGTCGCGAAAGACCAGCACGTGGTGGTCCAGGTGTGCGCGGTGGATGCGGCTGAAGTCCGCCGTGCTGAGCGGTGTGGACAAATCCATGCCCAGCACTTCGGCACCCAGCGGGGCGTCAAAAGGCCGGATCTCGATGGAGGAGGGGCCATGCGTTGCTGCCGATGCATCGGCACGATCGTTCGGAGTCAAAGTCGCTGTCATCTTCATCTTTCTCATCTGCGCCCTGGGGCGCCGGTCAGCCCATAAATGTAGGAGTGCCGCCGTGCAAAGCGAACTACCTATTCGTCGTTTGTTAATTACTTTTAAGTCTGTTCGGCTTCGCCACACGAGGACGCCAACCATCTTATCTCCCGGATCCACTCACCCGCAACGCTTTCACCACCAGCGAAAAGGCCGGTGAAGGCTGGCGCCTGCTGGGATAGTACAGGTGGTAGCCGGAAAATTTTGGGCACCAGTCCTGCAGAACGCGCACCAGCCGCCCGGCTTCAATGTGCGCTGTCAGTTCGTCTTCCGGCAGCAATGCGATGCCCAACCCCGCCAGTGCCGCGTCGACCTGCGGCGTTGTCGTGTTAAAGATCAGCGGGCCATCCACCCGGACATTGAGCTGGCGGCCACGGCGCTCAAAGTCCCAGACGTACAGCCCGCCGGAAGTCGGCATGCGCTGGTTGATGCATTGGTGCGCGGTGAGGTCGTGCGGTGTTTTTGGGATGGAATGGACCGCAAAATAACCGGGTGAAGCCGCGACCGCCATGCGCAGCGGCGGGCCGATGGGCACGGCGATCATGTCTTTGTCGATGGTGTTTCCCAGGCGTACGCCGGCATCAAAACGGTCGGTCACGATGTCGCGAAAACCATAGTTCACGTCGAACTCCAGCTTGATGTCCGGATACTCGCGAAGCAGCGGTGCGAGCTTGGGCAGCAGGGTGCTTTGCAGCACATGGTCGCCACAGGTGATGCGCACGGTGCCTGCAGGTTTGTCGCGCAGGTCGGTCAAGGCGTCGAGTTCCGACTCAATCTCGTCGAACCGGTGGCCGATCGCCTTCATCAGCCGCTCGCCCGCAGACGTCGTCGCGACACTACGCGTGGTGCGTGTGAGCAGCCGGATCTTCAAGCCTTCTTCCAGACCCCGGATTGCCTGGCTCAGCGCTGACGGGGTCACGCCCAGCGTGGCGGCGGCCCGGGTGAAGCTGCCCTGGCGCGCCACGGTGACAAAGGCCAGCAGGTCGTTGAGGTTGCGTCTAGGCATTTGCAGGTCTCCGTTTCGTAGGCTACTGATTAGCCATGCTAACAAATTCATTAAGGATTCATTACCTAGTCAATGGTAAAGGTACTTGGCAAACTTCAGGAACTGCGAACGGAACACGGACCACGTCGAACAAGGGCAACCGTCACGCGTAGTGCCTTCCGAACCAACCAAAGAGGAACATCGACCATGAAAACACCATCAGAGAACGACGGCCGCGCAGCGGTCGAACTGTCCAGCGACACCTCCGGTCGTCGTGAGTTTTTGAAAATGACTGGAACAGGCGTGGCTGCGGCCGGCATGCTCTCGGCTGTCGGCGGCTCAGCCTTTGCGGCGGATACGCCGGCCGCCCCGGGCAGGCCCGGTGGTGCTGATAACTTTTACAAGAGCGACAAGGTGACCGTACAGAAGGTGACTTTCAGGAATCAGTACCGGATGAACGTCGCGGCGAATCTTTTCATTCCCAAAACGCTTGACCGGAAAAAGCGCAATCCGGCGATTGTTGTGGGCCACCCCATGGGCGCGGTAAAGGAGCAAAGCGCGAACCTGTACGCCACCAAAATGGCGGAGCAGGGTTTTGTTGCCATGTCCCTGGATCTCGCTTTCTGGGGCGGCAGCGACGGCCAGCCGCGCAATGCCGTTGCGCCGGACCTGTACGCCGAGAATTTCAGCGCTGCAGTGGATTACCTCGGCAGCCAGGCGTTTGTAGACAGGCTGCAGATAGGTGCCATCGGAATCTGCGGCAGCGGCAGTTTTGTCATCAGTGCGGCGAAGATCGACCCGCGCATGAAAGCCATCGCCACGGTGAGCATGTATGACATGGGCGCGGCCAACCGCGACGCCCTCAATCACTCGCAGACGCTCGAGCAGCGCAAGCAGATCATCGCCGCCGCCGCCGAGCAACGCGATGTGGAATTCAAGGGCGGCGCTGTTCAGTACACCAGCGGCACCGTCCATCAACTGACGGCAGACACGCACCCCATCCAGCGCGAGTTCTACGATTTCTACCGCACGCCGCGAGGCGAATACACGCCCATAGGTGGATCGCCGCGAACCACCACCCACCCGACCCTGGCCAGCAATGTCAAGTTCATGAACTTTTACCCGTTCAATGACATCGAGACGATCTCGCCTCGCCCCATGTTGTTCATCACGGGCGACCAGGCGCACTCGAAAGAGTTCAGCGAAGACGCCTACAAGCGGGCGGCTGAACCGAAGGAGCTGTTTATTGTTCCCGGCGCCGGCCACGTGGATTTGTATGACCGGGTGACGCTGATTCCCTGGGGCAAACTGACTGCGTTCTTCGGCAAGCACCTGGTGCAGACCGGCGCCTGATGGCAGTTCGGTCGGGCAACGCTGCCGCGCACAGACGGAGGTTTTGCGCCTCGCTGATGCTTCCACTGTTTTTCACGAGTAGTCTCGCTGCTGCGGGCGGCGACACTCGGGCAGTTTCCCAACAACCATCTGACCCGACACCCCGCAGGAAGGGCTCCGTGATGAAAATTCAGATGAGCGTGGATGGCATCGTCATTGCGACGGCAACGCTCGATACGCACGATAGCGCCAGAGATTTTGCGGCGCTGCTGCCGCTGAACCTGGTCCTGAAAGACTACGCAGCCACGGAAAAAGTCGCTGACTTGCCGCGTGCGCTGTCAACGAAGGGCGCACCGGTGGGGCACAAGCCCTCCATCGGCGACATCGGTTATTACGCTCCCTGGGGCAATCTGGCCATTTATCACAAGGACTTCGCTTTTTCAGACGGCCTTGTCCGCCTTGGGCGGCTTGATTCAGGGCTGGACGCCATGCGGCGCCCCGGCCCTGTCGCGGTGAGGGTCGAACAGGCTCCTCCATGACGCTGCATGGCACAGTGCGTCTGGCCGAGTGCATCGGGCAGATGATGTGATGTTGGCGAAATAAAAAAAGCCCGCAGTTGCGGGCTTTTTTCTGTGCGGCGTTGCGGCGTCAGGGCCGGACGCCGGCAACTCAGGCAGCCAGTGCGGCTTTTTCCTGGTTGGCAGGCTTTTGCGTGTGGGTCACGATTTCAATCTGCGCGGCTTCCAGTGCGGCAGCCTTGGCGGCTTCGCCCATGGCAAGGCCTTCAGCGCGCACAAAACGCACGTCGGTGATGCCGAAGAAGCCGAACACCACTTTCAGGTAGCTCTCCTGGTGTTCCAGGGCTGTCATCGCGTCGCTGGTTGAATAGACGCCGCCGCGCGCAGAAGCCACGATCACCGTCTTGCCGCCGGCCAGGCCCACGGGGCCCTTGTCGGTGTACTTGAAGGTGCGGCCGACTTGCGCAATGCGGTCGATCCAGGCCTTGAGCTGGCTTGGAATTGCGAAGTTGTAGAGCGGTGCGCCCACAACGATCACGTCGGCGGCCAGGAATTGCGACACCAGTGCTTCAGACACGGCGTTTTCGCGCTTTTGCACGTCGCTCAGCGCCGTGCCGGCAGGCATGCGGAAGCCGAGTGATTCGGCGGAGAGGTGGGAAGGCGTGTCGGCTGCCAGGTCGAGGTAGCTGACTTCGGTGCCGGGGTTGGCGGCGCGCCATGAGGCCACGATCTGGGCGGTGAGCTGGCGGGAAACCGAATTGCCTCCAAGGATGCTGGAGTCGATGTGAAGAAGCTTGGTCATGGTGAATTCCTTGAATTGAAGTGATTGATCGGGTGGGATAAACCGGTTTTCAGGCCGTGTTCACCTTGAACCGCAGCCATGGGATAGATTGTGCAGATGAGTCGAGTGTTTGATAAGTTGGCAATAATGCGACTTATCGTTCTACTGGTGAGACAATAAACACCGCAAAATCGCAAAATGCCTTCGATCCGGCGCCGTCGCACCCGGCGCAAGGCGAGTAAAGGCGGCGAAAGGCGACGAAAGGACTTTTCCCATGCAAGACCTCAATGACATGCTGTACTTCGCCGAAGTGGTGGAGCGGGGCGGCTTTGCCGCGGCCGGCCGGGCGCTGGGGCTGCCCAAGTCGCGGCTGTCGCGCCGCGTGGCCGAGCTGGAGGCGCGGCTGGGCGCGCGGCTGTTGCAGCGCACCACCCGCAAGCTTTCACTGACCGAGGTCGGCGAGATTTACCTGCGCCACTGCAGCGCCATGCGCGACGAGGCGCTGGCCGCATCGGAAGCCGTGGCGCAAATGCAGGTCGAGCCGCGCGGCACGCTGCGCATCACCTGCCCGGTGACGCTGGCACAAAGCACGGTGGGTTACCTGGTGCCGCGCTACATGGCGCTTCACCCCCACGTGAAAGTCGACATGCGCGTGACCAACCGGGTGATTGACCTGGTGGAAGAGGGCATCGACATTGCCCTGCGCGTGCGGCCCACGCTGGAAGACAGCGGCAGCCTGATCGTGAAAAACCTGGGCGCGGGCGCCGGGCGCCTGCTGGCCAGCCCGGATTTGCTGAGGCGCCAGGGCACGCCCGAAAAGCCGGAAGACCTGCACAAGCTCGACACCGTGGCCATGTCCTGGGTCGATGGCCGGGCGTCGTGGACGCTGTTGGGCCCCGACGGAAAGGAGTTTGTGCTGCAGCACCAGCCGCGTTATGTGGCCGACGACCTGCAAACACTGAAGCTGGCCGTGCTGGCCGGCACCGGCATGAGTTTTTTGCCCGAGTCCCTGAGCGCGGTAGAACAGCAGGCCCAATTGCTGGTGCCCGTGCTGCCGGGCTGGACGCTTCGCCCTGGCGTGGCGCATGCGGTGTTCACTTCACGGCGCGGTCAGATTCCGGCGGTCCGGAGCTTTCTGGACTTCCTGGGGGAGCGGATGCGGGGTGAAGAGCTGGTTTGACGGCCTGGCCTGGCAATTCAAGGTAATCACGCCCCAGGTGTGCCACATGGGCATTTAGAAATATATGCTCCAGGCTCTGCAAGACCCACTACGAATAATCACATCCCCTTTAGTGAGTAACTTATGCATATTCCAATAGGACAGAAAGGTTTAATCATTGAAGGCGAAGAGGCCGGAAGCTATGTCAAGGTTATCAATGATTCCGAAGCAACAGGCGGTTTATTAATTCTGACTTCCAAATCGTCGGACATGAACTCTGTGCACGATAGTTGGGTAATCGACGAAGTGGCCCTCGCCGAATACTTCAATGAGTCCGGTTGGGTCATCGAGTGGCTTTCAGCTCCGTCTGGTCATTGATTGTCCGATCAATGGCGGATTGATCTATGCGATATCTATGATGAGGCGGGTACGGCAACGGAACAGCGGTGCCCAGCCTGGACCAGAGCTTTGGTTATGACAACCTGAACCGCTTGACCAGCGCGACCCTGGGCAGCACTGCGATCCAGTACAGCTATGACGCTACCGGCAACCGAACCGCCAAGGCCATCGGCGGCACGAGCTACCCGAACACCATCGCCAGCACCAGCAACCGGCTGAACCAGACCCAGGACAGCACCGGCACGGCCACCGTCCAACATGATGCGGCCGGCAACATCACGAGTGATGGGACCAACAGCTACACCTACAGCGACCGCGGGAGACTGGCGACGATGACGAATGCCGGCGGCACCGTGAGCTACAGCTACAGCGCGCTGGAGTTGCGGGTTGGCAAGACCGGGCCGCCGGCGCTGGTGCCTACGGGTGCGACTTACTACGTTTATGACGAAGAAGGCAAGCTGCTGGGCGAATACGACGCCAATGGAACACCGCTGTATGAAACCATTTACTTGGGCTTGCCGGTGGGAGTAGTCAAGCAGACGGGTACGGCCGCAGGAAGCAACATTGTCATCAGCCTGTACAACGTTTCGACCGACCAGATCGGTGCGCCGCGCATCATTACGCGGCAAAGCGATGAAGCGGTTGTGTGGCGATGGGATACGGCGGAGGCGTTTGGCGCGACAGCACCTGACCAGAGCCCGAATGGCCTCGGTGCCTTCAGCTTCAACCAAAGATTCCCTGGCCAAATATTTGATGCAGAGAGCGGGCTTCTCCAGAACTGGAACCGGGAATACAACCCCCGCATTGGGCGCTATACGCAGTCTGATCCGATTGGGCTGGCTGGCGGGATCAATACTTTTGCATATGTGGGGGGGAATCCACTGAGTCTTGCAGATTCGTTGGGATTATCTCCTGACGGACCAAGCTTTTTTGACCTTACAACTCTAGCGAGCGCGCGAAGAAATAATACACTCGATGATGCAGTACGAGCGGGGGCTTGGACGAGGGCAGTGTCGATGCCCGTTATTGCTGGCGCACTGACCCCCAATGCTTTGGGGCTGATTGGTTCTGCCGCAGCTCCGATGATGTGCAGTGCGCCGGTTACACGCGAGGCCTTGAAATCAGAGGTCTTTGCTTTGCGTAAGGCTCCAGAGTTAAAACAGATTTTTCGATGGGGCGATGGCCTTGAAGGTGTGCAGACTGCTCGAGGCGCGCTAGACGCCGCTACATTGGCGCGAGTTCAGGCGAGCATGAGTAGAGCGGAAGTCGAAGCTGTGCGAAATCTATACAACGCAGCTGCGGCCGCAGGTCGCGGCGGTGCCGTTGCCCCCGAGCGGGCGGCTTACATCGCGCAAATTCTTAAACAATGGAAATAGAAAATATGCCAAACCTATCCTTAAAGCTGCCGTTGCAAAATGAGAGTCGTGAGCCGATTAAGGTGCTGTTGGAACCGCTTTCCGAGTATTTTCTGATTCAACCAGGTCAGCGCATTGAGGTGCATGCAGTTTTTGATAGCGACACGTCAAATTTGAGTTTTACCGTTGCACCCAATGACACGTTTCTAACGGTTTATGCCCCTGGGGAAATTGCCGGTTTTGTTGACTGTTATATGACGCTTAATGGTGCTCGCCTAAAGCCCGATGGGAACTAGACTTTCCACCGACGCCATCGAGTACACCCACATCAGAAATGGAACTCCCATTCCAGCACGAGATCAAGGCTTTGGTTTCTATTTGCCAAGTTTGCGGCCTTAAAAAATGACCTATCAACGTATTGAGTTGCACGAAGCAATTGAGAGTTCTCGGGCTGGCGCGGCCACTATATGGGAGTTGTGGATTTTCGTGCTTGTTTGATCCTCTTTTTCATTGAGCGCTGAGCCACTGGTGACGCCCTTTTGCGCAGGACTGGCGATCCACATTTCAAGGTTTCGATGTGGGTCAAGCGACGGCGAAAAGGTGGGTCACGTCGACGCGAAAGTTAACAGTCGTGGGTTGCCTGTCGCCTCCCACGGCGAAGTCCGCTTAAGCCAAACTCAATACCGTCTTGACCAACGCCTGCGCACGCGGCACCAGCGTATCGAGGCAGCAGTATTCGTTATCGGTATGGGCCTTGGCGCCCACCGGGCCGACACCGCACAGCGTGGGAATGCCCAGCGAGGCGGTGAAGCCCGCGTCGGAACAACCGCCCGTGGCTTCTCCGGCAACGTCGAAACCGACTTCGGCTGCACTCGTTTTGTAGCGCTGCATCAGGTCGCTGCTGGCTTCGGACTCCAGGGGCAGCGACTCCGACATCTGCGTGATGCGGATGGTGGTGCCCGGCACGCCGGGTGCGGCGGCCAGGGCGTGAATGCTGGCGAACACCGCCTGGCGCTCGGGCAGGGTGCGAAAGCGCACGTCGAGCTTGGCCTGCGCGGCGGGCGCTACGGTGTTGGTGGACATGCCGCCGCTGATCAAACCGACATTGGTGGTGATGCCGCAGCTGTAATCGGTTAACGCATGCAAGGCGGTGACCAGCTGCGCCAGGGCGCCGATGGCGCTGGCGCCGTCGGCGTGGTTCATGCCCGAGTGGGTGGCACGGCCGGTGACTTCGATCAAAAAGGTGGCGCCGCCCTTGCGCTCGGTGACCAGGTTGCCGCTGACGCGGCCGGGTTCGGAATTGAAGACTGCCCGTGCGCCGCGCGCATGGGTTTCGATGGCGATGCGGCCGTTTTGCGAGCCGATTTCTTCGTCGGCCGTGAAAAGGCCCAGCACCGGGAAGGGCAGCGGCGGCAGTTTTTGCAGCGCCATCATCACAAAGCATTGCAGCACCAGGCCGGACTTCATGTCGGAGACGCCGGGGCCGTAGCCGCGCTCACCGTCCACGCGCCAGGGGCGTTGGGCCACGGTGCCGGTGGGGAACACGGTGTCGCGGTGGCCCATCAACACCACCGGCGCTGCCGCAGGTTGCGCGCCCGGCAGGCGGGCCAGCAGCACGTCACCCTCGGCGACGTCACCGCGGTGTTCGGCGCTGATGCCGGCGGTTTGCAGCCAGCCTGCCATGGCCTGGGCCACGCGGTCGGTGCCTGGCTTGTCGTGGCTGCTGGAGTCGATGTCGACCAGTGTGGCCAGGGCCGCCTGCATGGCGGGGCGCTGGCCGGCCAGCCATTCGGTGGCGGAGCAGCTCTGCGCTTGCAGGGTGCTCATCACGGCGCTCATGCGCATTCCTCCATCACGCCGGCGCCTTCTTCGGCCAGGTCCCAGAACATGCCTGCCATGATCTGCAGCGATTCGCGGGTGGTGTCCACCAGGATGTGTTCATTGGGGGCGTGCTGGGAGCAGGCGGGGTACGAATGCGGCACCCACAGCGTGGGCAGGCCCAGCGTTTCAGAAAACACATCGTTCGGCAGCGAGCCGCCGAGGTTGGGCAGCAAGGCCGGACGGCGGCCGGTGCTGCGCTCGATGGACGCCATGCCCCAGCGCACCCAGGCGTTGTCGGGGTCGAGGCGGGTGGCGGCCATGGTCATGTCGGTGCCGCGCACTTCCACATCGTCAAAGCCGTGGGCCAGCAGGTGCTTGCGGATGTGCGCCAGAAAATTCGCCGGGTCGCTGCCCACCACATAACGCATGTGGCAGTGCGCGCGCGCCTCGGCCGGAATGGCATGCACCGGCATGGCCGGATTGCCGGTGGTGAAGGCCAACACCTCCAGGCTGTTCCAGCCGATCACGCGCTCGGCCGGCGAGAGGCCGGGCTCGCCCCAGTCGGGATCGATCTCCGGGTCGTTCGGGCCGCCGCCGACCTCGATGTCCTGCAGCGCGGTGCGCACGCTGGCCGGAATGGCGGTGGGCAGCAGGCCGGGCACCAGGATGCGGCCGCGGGCGTCCACCAGGCTGGCAATCGCATGGGCCAGGCGGATGCCGGGGTTGCGCAAAAGGCCGCCCCAGTTGCCCGAATGGTGGCCGCCGTCGCGCAGCTTGAGGTGCAGGTCGAAGTTGAAGACGCCGCGCGAGCCGAGAAACAGCGTGGCGCGCGAAGCCGATACACGCGGGCCGTCGGAGGCGAGGAACAGGTCGGCCGCCAGCGCATCGCGGTGCAGGGCACACACTTCGTTCAGGCCGGGCGAGCCGTCTTCTTCGCCCATTTCCAGGATGATTTTCACGTTGTAGCCCAGGCGCCCGCTGCGCACGGCCAGCACCTGCTCGAGTGCGGTCAGGTTGATGGTGTGCTGCCCCTTGTTGTCGGCGGTGCCGCGGCCGTACCAGCGGTTGCCGTCCACCACGATCTTCCAGGGGCTCAGGCCTTCGCGCCACTGGGCGTCGTAGCCGCGCACCACGTCGCCGTGGCCGTAGGTCAGCACGGTGAAGGCGGCGCCGGGCTCGATGCGTTCGGCCAGCAGGAAAGGGCTTTTGCCCGGCACCGGGTTGTCGACGATGCGGCAGGCAAAGCCCAGCTCCGTGAGCTTGGGCGTGATTTCGTCCCGCAGGTAGGCGTGCAGGATGGGGCCGCTGGCAGCGTCCTGGCTTTCGGTTTTGTAGGCAACGCGGCGGTCCAGCGTTTGCTGGAAACGCCCGTCGTCGAAACAGGCGAGGGTCTGGGCCACGGCTTGGGTACGGCTCATGAGAGGTCCTTGAAATTAAAGGGAAATTGCGCGGTGAAATGGAGGGGTAAAACGTCAGGCGACGGCTTCGGCGGCGATGTCGGGCACGCCCAGCCCGGGCTCGGGCGTGAGGGCAGAGGCCAGCAGCATGCGGGTGTAGGGGTGCTCGGGCCGGGCAAAGACCTGTTCGCGCGTGCCCAGCTCGACGATGGCGCCGCGGTGCATCACGGCAACGCGGTCCGCCAGGTGTTCGACCACGCCCAGGTCGTGGCTGATGAAGAAGTAGGTCAGCCCGAACTCTGCCTTCAGGTCCATCAGCAGGTTCAGGATCTGCGCCTGCACCGACACGTCAAGCGCCGATGTCGGTTCGTCGCAGATCAGGATGTCGGGGCGCAGCACCAGCGCCCGCGCAATCGCCACGCGCTGGCGCTGCCCACCCGAAAGCTGGTTGGGGTACTGGCTGTGCGTGCGCTCGGGCATGCCGACCAGGTCGAGCATC
The DNA here is from genome assembly GCF_056405995.1 of Polaromonas sp. P1_E11. Classification (NCBI taxonomy): domain Bacteria; kingdom Pseudomonadati; phylum Pseudomonadota; class Betaproteobacteria; order Burkholderiales; family Comamonadaceae; genus Polaromonas; species Polaromonas sp. P1_E11. Next base: position 93,112 of record NZ_JBFUBA010000001.1, on the reverse strand, counting down.
TCGCGCACCTTGCGCTGCTGTTCCTGTGCAGTGCCCACCTTGTGCAGGGCCAGCGGCACGCCGACAATGCCAGCCACCGTGCGGCGCGGGTTCAGTGATGAATACGGGTCCTGGAAGATGGGCTGGATGTGGCGCGCCAGGGCGCGGCGCTGGCTGCTGTCGACTTCCTTGCCGTTGACCAGCACATTGCCGGAGGTGGGCGGTAGCAACCCGAGCAGCATTTTGGCCAAGGTGCTTTTGCCGCAGCCTGACTCCCCGACCAGGCCCAGGGTTTCGCCCTTGCGGATGCGCAGGGAGACGTTATTCACCGCCCTGATTTCACCGGGCGCCGTGAACAGCCCTCGTTTGAGTTTGAACACGCGGCTGAGCGCGCACAGCTCCAGCGCAATGTCTTCGCTGCCGCCCGGGGGCGTTGCCAAAGGGGTGGTGGGGTTCATGCGGCCTCCGCCAGCAAGGGTGAAGCCGCGACGCAGCGCACGGCATGCTCCGCGTCCAGCGCCACATAGGGCGGGGTGGCGGCGCAACCTGCCTGTACCTGGCTGCAGCGGTTGGCAAAGGCACAGCCTTCCACCTTGCCCACCAGGCTGGGCACGACGCCGGGGATCGCCTGCAGGCGGCTGCCGGGCAGGGTCTTGCCGCGTACCGGAATGCAGTTGAGCAGCCCGCGGGTGTAGGGATGGGCGGGGTGGGCGAACAGTTCGGCCACCGGCGCGGTTTCCACCACTTCGCCCGCATACATCACGGCCACGCGGTCGGCGATGCGCGCCACCACGCCTAGGTCGTGGGTGATGAAGACCACCGCGGAGCCGAACTCCTTTTGCAGCTCACGGATCAGCCTAAGGATTTGCGCCTGGATGGTGACGTCCAGCGCGGTGGTGGGCTCGTCGGCAATGATCAGGTCCGGCTCGCACATCAGCGCCATGGCAATCACCACGCGCTGGCGCAGGCCGCCTGATAGCTGGTGCGGGTATTGCCGCAAACGGTCTGCGGCCTGCGGCACGCCCGCGCGTTCAAGCAGGTACAGCGCACGCTCACGCGCCTGGGCCATGCTGACCTGGCGGTGCGCGCGCAGCGCCTCGCAAAGCTGGTCGCCCAGTGTGTACGAAGGGTTCAGTGCCGTCATCGGCTCCTGGAAAATCATCGCCATGCGCGAGCCGCGCAGCGCGGACATTTCCCGCTCGGGCAGGCCCTGCAGGTCCACACCGCCGAAGCGGATGTGGTCGGCGGTGCGCACGGCCTTGCGCGGCAGCAGGCCCATCAGCGCAAGCGACGTCATCGACTTGCCACAGCCGGACTCGCCGACCAGGCACAGCATTTCCCCGCGCCGCACCTGGAAGTCGATGCCGCGCACGGCGTGCAGCATGCCGCCCGGTGTCGGCAGGTCGACGCGCAGGTTTTTCACGTCCAGCAAAATGTCCATGGGGGTTCCCTTTCAGTTGCGGCCGTCGGGCGCGGTCAGGTCACGCAGGCCGTCGCCCACCAGGTTGATGGCCAGCACCAGCAGGGCCAGCACCACGCCGGGCACCAGGATCACCCAGGGCTGGAAGAACATGTAGGCCTTGCCTTCGGCCACCATCAGCCCCCACGACGGCGTGGGCGGCTGCACGCCCAGGCCCAGGAAGGAGAGGGTGGACTCCAGCAGGATCGCGTGCGCCATCTCCAGCGTGGCCACCACGGTCAGCGGGCCCATCAGGTTGGGCAGCAGTTCGCGCACCAGGATGTACGGCGTGGACGCGCCGAGCGCCTTGGCGGCGGCGATGAATTCGGCATCGCGCAGCTGCTGCGTGGCCGAGCGCGTGACGATGGCAAAGCGGTCCCACAGCAGCAGGCCCAGCAGGATGATGACCACCTGCAGTGAACCGCCAATGAGGGAAGCCGTTGCCAGCGCCACCAGCACCACCGGCATGGCCAGCCGGGTGGTGATGATGTAGCTGACCACGGCGTCGGTGCGGCCGCCGAAATAGCCGGCCAGCACGCCCATGGTGGTGCCGATCAGCCCGGACACCAGCGCCGCGACCAGCCCGATGCCCAGCGATACGCGGGCGCCGTACAAAAGGCGGCTCAGGTAGTCGCGCCCGAGCTTGTCGGTGCCGAAGACATGCTCCCAGCTGCCCTTGTCGTGCCAGAACGGCGGGATCAGGCGCTGGGTCACGTCCTGCGCATACGGGTCATGCGGGCTGAGCCAGGGCGCAAACAGGGCGGCCACCACGGCCAGGCCCAGCAGGATGCTGCCCAGCGTCATTCCGCGGTGGCCCAGCACACGCCGCAGGCTGCGGCGCCACGCGGGAATGGGCGGCAGCGGCAGCGCCGGCGCGGCGGAAACGGTCAGGGAAGGAGCGTTCATGGTGATGTCCTAGCGTGTGCGCATGCGGGGGTCGAGTGCAGCGTTGAAGACATCGGCCAGGAACGTCAGCCCGATGTAGAACACGGCAATGATCAGCACCACGGCCTGCACCACGGGGTAGTCGTTGCGCGAAATGGAGTCCCAGGCGAGCTGGCCCAGGCCCTGCATCGAATAGACCGACTCAATGACGACCGAGCCGCCCAGCATGAAACCCAGCTCCACGGCCGCGAGGGCGACAACCGGAATGATGGCGTTGCGCAAGGCGTGCTTGAACACCACACGCGCCGGGCTCAGGCCCTTGGCGCGCGCGGTGCGGATGTAGTCCGCGCCCAGCACGTCGAGCATGCCCGCGCGGGTCAGGCGCATCAGCGAGGGCATGGCGTAGTAGCCCAGCGCAATGGCCGGCAACACAAAGTGCTGCCAGGTGGTGTTGCCCGCAACGGGCAGCCAGTGCAGCCCGACAGCGAAGAGCAGGATCAGCGTCAGCGCAAACCAGAAGTTGGGCATGGCCTGGCCGACCACCGCCACCATCAGGGCCAGCCGGTCTATCCAGGTGTCGCGGTAGACGGCGGCCAGCACGCCCAGCGGAATCGCCACCGACACCGCCAGCAGCAAAGACACGGCGCCCAGCTTGAGCGTGATGGGCAGGCGCTCGCCGATGAGTTCCATCACGGTGTTCTGGAAGAAGAACGAACGCCCGAAGTCCAGGTGCAGCGCGCCCCACAGCCAGTCAAAAAACTGGGTGGTGATGGGGCGGTTCAGGCCGTACTGGACGCGCACTTCCTCGACGGCTGCGGCGTTGGCCTCGGCGCCGGCGATGGAGGCCGCCAGGTCGCCGGAAAGGTGCAGCAGCATGAAACTGACGACGGCCACCGTGAGCATGACGCTCAGGGCCACCAGAAAGCGGCGGAATATGTATTGCAGCATGGGAGTGCCCCGGTTGTTGCGTTAGCGGACTGCGCGGGTCAGCCCAGCCATGCGGCGCACGGCCGGGCCATCGTGGCTACTTCCAGCTGGCCTGGCCGAAGCGCGGCAGCTCGTCCGCATGCGCCGTGAATTTGAGGTCCGGCGTGAAGGCGTAGTTGGTGGAGTAGGAGAACATGGGCGCCATGTAGGCCTGCTCGCTGATGCGCTGCAGGGCCTGCGCATATTTCTTCTTGCGCTCGGTCTTGTCCACTGTGCTGTCGGCGGTTTTCAGCAGTGCAATCACCTGCGGGTCTTTGGCCGTGTCGTCCGGGCCGCCTTCAAAGTAGTTGCCGACAAACGCGGACGCGTCGTTGATGGAGAACGATCCCCAGGACTGGAAGGTCAGGGGCGCGCGGCCCGAGTAGATTTCGGTGCGCAGTACCGGGTACTGCACAAAATGCAGGCGCGCGCGTATGCCCACCTTGCGCAGGTCGCCCACCATGGCTTCGGCATATTCACGCTCGCGGTAAGCCCACAGGTCGGTGTCGAAGCCGTTGGGGTAACCCGCGGCCGCCAGCAGTGCCTTGGCCTTGGCCGGGTCGTAGGTGTACTTCACCTCTTTTTCGGTTTCGCATCCGAACTGGGTGCGAAAGCACGGCGAATACACCGGCTGGCTGCCGCCGCGCACCAGGCTGTCGGCCAGGCCCTTGCGGTTGATGGCGTGGTTGACGGCCTGGCGTACCCGAATGTCCTTGAAGGGCAGGGCTTCCGGCGTGGTGCCGTTGCTGTTGATCGACATGAAACCCACGCGCATGGTTTCACCGCTCAGCACAGTGGTGTTGGGCCTGGACTTGAGCGACTCGGCCTGGTCGGACGGCACGCGCCAGATCCAGTCCACCGCGCCCGTCATCAGCTGGGCCACGCGCGCTTCCGGGTCGCGGATCACTACAAACTTGACCGTGCCGATATTCGGCTGGCCGGCCGGGCTTTCCTTGAAGTAGGCCGTGTTCTTCACCATGGTCACGCCCTGGCCTGGCACCACCGCGGTGATCTTGTAGGCGCCGGTGCCAATGGGCGCCTTGCTGTAGCCCTCCAGGCCCACCTTCTTCATGTAAGCGGCGGGGTAGATCGGCGTGGGCCCGGCCAGGTAGTCCATCGCGGCCGGAAACGGCGCCTTCAGATTGATGCGGACCTGGTAGTCGCCGAGTTTTTCGACGTTTTTGATCCAGCCCGTGTTCTGGCGCGTGGCGATCTTGGCTTCCGGCGCCGTGACCACATTGAAGGTGTAGGCCACATCGTCGGCGCTGAACTTGTCACCGTTGTGGAAGGTGACACCCTGGCGCAGGGTGACCAGCAACGCGGTGGCGGATTCCCATTTCCAGGCGGTGGCCAGCTGGGGTTTGAACTCACCGGTTTTAGGGTCACGGTAGACCAGCGTGTCCCAGGCCAGGTTGGCCAGGATCACGCCTTCACGCATGTTGTTGTGGTACGGGCTGACGTTCTCAACCTCGCTGTCCGAGGCGTAAACCAGGGTGTCGTTGGCTTTGCCTGCGTGGGCTGCAGTCAGGCCCGCACCGAAGGCCGCAAGCACAAAACTTTGACGCACCATCGTGGTGAAAAATTGCTTCATAAAAGTCCTTCGTCATGGCGTGGGGAGTGGAGACGGCTCATTCTGCGCAAGAACCAGACCGAAAGACCATTCCATGCATTAGAGAATATGTATGATTGCGTTGCCAAATCGGCAATGCTCTGGCTGCCCATGCCCTGGCAGCTCCGCCATCACCCGACGCCCATGACCCTTTCTCCCCAGGTTGCCCGTCAATTGCAGGACACCGCGCTGCGCTACTTCCTGGAGGTCGTGCGCTGCGGCTCCATCAGCGAAGCCTCCCAGCGCCTGAATGTCGCGGGGTCGGCCATCAGCCGCCACATCGCGCACCTGGAAGACCTGCTGGGTGCAACGCTTTTTGACCGCCATCCCAGGGGCATGGTGCCCAGCGCCGCCGGGGAGATGCTGGCCGTGCACGCGCTCAAATCGGCACACGACTCGGAGCGGGTGGTGCATGAGATCCAGGCGCTGCAAGGCATGCAGCGCGGGCGGGTGCGCCTGGCCTGCACCGAAGGTTTTGCGATGGAGTTCCTGCCCAAGGCCATCAGCGACTTCATGAAGACGCATCCCGGCATCCAGTTTCACCTGGGTGCGCACCCCCCGGCGGAATGCTCACGCCGCGTCCTGCATGGCGATGCCGACATCGCCCTCACCATGAGCCGGACTCCCGAAAGCGGCATTCAGGTAGAGCACGTGCAGCCGTCGCCGGTGATGGCGGCCATGCGTTACGACCATCCGCTGACCCAGTTCAAGCAGATCAGCCTGAAGCAGCTGCTGGCTTATCCGATCGTGCTGCCGGAAACAAATACCACCGTGCGGCAGCTGTTTGACATCGCCTGCAGCCTGCAGGGCCTGACCGTATCGCCGGTGCTGACCAGCAACTACGTCAGCAGCCTGAACGACTTTTTGCGCCATTACCCGGAAAGCGTCACCATTGCGGGCGAAATATCGGTGCGCTACAAGGTCCAGCGCGGCGAGTTTGCCTGCATACGCTTGCGCGACCGCGGCCTGGATTTGCGCAATGTGGAAGTGCAGACGGCCGCGGGCCGCACGCTGTCGCGGGCGGCGCAGGCCTTTCTGGCGCACCTGAAGACGGAGCTGTCGGGTTCACCGGCCTGAGCTGCCAATTGCCGGGAAGCTTGTGCCGGGTTGCTATCAATACGATAGCTGCTTGCGCCCGATACCATTGGGTTGGAGCCAATTTTTTTGCCTGAAAACAGCTAAAAAACTTGAATCAGGGTGTCGCGGCTGTGTTTTGATGCCGCCAGGATGCTTGTGGCGCAACTATTGAAGACACAAATGGCCAGTGACCCAACAACGCTGTGCGCAAGCAGCTATCAAAACAATAGCATCGGAAAATGCCAGTCCTTTGATCGTTATTCGATTATTGAGATAAATTAAGAGCGATATATTCTTTTGAGTTTTAACGCTTGCTCCCCACAATGCTTTGATCAGCAATCAAGGAGCACAGCATGACCACTCTCAGACTCGGCGATACCGCCCCCGATTTCACACAGGACTCCACCGCCGGCAAGATTTCCTTTCACGAATGGGCTGGCGATTCATGGGTGGTGCTGTTTTCGCACCCCGCAGATTTCACACCCGTCTGCACCACCGAACTCGGCAAGACCGCGGCCCTGAGCGGTGAATTTGCCAAGCGCAACGTCAAGCCCATCGCCATCAGCGTGGATGCGCTGGAATCCCACGGCAAGTGGGTCAACGACATCAACGAGACGCAAAACACCACGGTGAATTTCCCCATCCTGGCCGATGCCGACCGCAAGGTGGCCAACCTGTACGACATGATTCACCCAAATGCCCTGAGCACCGGCCCCACGGCCACCGTGCGCAGCGTGTTCATCATTGACCCGAAAAAAGCCATCCGCACCACGTTTACCTATCCCGCCAGCACGGGCCGCAATTTCGATGAGATCCTGCGCGTGATCGACTCGCTGCAGCTGACCGACGGCTACAAGGTGGCCACGCCGGTGAACTGGAAAGACGGCGACGACGTGATCATCGTGCCCAGCCTGCAGGACCCGGCCGAACTCGCCCAGCGGTTTCCCAAGGGTTTCAAGGCGATCAAGCCTTACCTGCGCGTCACGCCCCAGCCTAATAAGTAAATATGGCCCCCACGCTTTTCGCTTCGCGTAATACGCTGCCCCCCGAGGGGGCTAATTTCCCTTGGGGCGGCCCGGCGGGAAATTGCACGTCGTGAACTGACAAAGGATCATTAAAGTGCGCTTCATCATCGTCCCTGGCTGGCGCGACTCGGGCCCCGGCCACTGGCAAAGCCTGTGGGCTGAACGCCTGAGCAATGCGGTGCGCGTGCGCCAGGACGACTGGATCACGCCTTCGCGCAAGGCCTGGGTCGCGTCGCTGGCCAACACCATCTTGCTGCAGGACGAGCGGGTCGTCATCGTGGCGCACAGCCTGGGCTGCATTGCGACGACGCACCTGCCGCCTGAGGCGGCAGAGCGCATTCATGGCGCCTTGCTGGTGGCGCCGGCAGACCCGGAGCGCCGTGCCGTGCTGAGCGACTTTGCGCCCGTGCCCTACCAGAAGCTGCCTTACCGCAGCGTGCTGGTGGCCAGCAGCAACGACCCGTATTGCCCGGTGCGCCTGGCCGGTGCCTATGCCCGCGCCTGGGGCAGCGAGTTTGTGCGCATGCAGGACGCCGGCCATATCAATGTGGAATCGGGCCACGGCGAGTGGCCGCTGGGCATTGCATTGCTGCAGTCGCTGGCAGGTGATGCATCGCTGACGGCGCCCCGTCTTGATTTTTCTTCTTCGGCAAATTCTTCGTCTTCTTCTTTTGGATCCCTGGAAACGGCATGACTTCTTCAAAAATAAAAATCGCGCTTGCAACGCTGGCACTGGCCGCGGGCGCTTCATTCTCCGGCACGGCCTCGGCACAAACGCTTCTCAATGGCTCGTATGACGTGGCGCGCGAGTTTTACAAGGAATACAACGCCGCTTTCATTGCCCACTACAAGAAGACCACGGGCAAAGACATCAAGATCGACCAGTCGCACGGCGGCTCCAGCGCCATCGCGCGCTCTGTGGCTGACGGCCTGGACGCCGACGTGGTGACCATGAACACCTCGACCGACGTCGACTTCCTGGCCGGCGCCGGCGTGGTCGCCAAAGACTGGACGAAGAAGTTTCCGGACAATGCATCTCCGACCACGTCGACCATGCTGTTCCTGGTGCGCAACGGCAACCCCAAGGGCATCAAGGACTGGGACGACCTCATCAAGCCCGGCATCCAGGTGATCCTGGTGAATCCGAAAACCGGCGGCAATGGCCGCTACGCCTATCTGGCCGCCTGGGGTTATGCCAAGAAGAAGGGCGCCACCGATGCGCAAGCCGCCGAGTTCGTCGGCAAGCTGTACAAAAACGTGCCGGTGCTGGGCAAGGGTGGGCGCGACGCGACCACCGTGTTCCTGCAACGCAATATCGGCGATGTGCTGATCACTTTTGAGTCCGAAGTGCTGTCGGTGAACAAGGAGTTCGGCGAAGGCAAGGTGGACGCGGTCTACCCGTCCATTAGCATCGTGGCGGAAAACCCGGTGGCGGTGGTGGAGCGCACCGTGGCCAAGAAGGGCACTGCCGAGCTGGCCAGGGCCTACCTGAACTACCTCTATTCAGACGAAGGACAGGAAATTGCCGCGCGGCATGCATTGCGTCCGCGCTCGCAGGCCATCCTGAAAAAATACGCCGGTACCTTCAAGCCGCTGCAGCTCTTCACGGTGCAAGACGTCTTCGGCAGCCTCGGTGAAGCGCAAAAAGTGCACTTCAACGACGGCGGGCAGTTCGACAAGCTCTACACCGTCAAGTAGATCGCACCACCATGACTGCCTTGTCTTCTGTGGCGCCGCCTTCCGCGGTGGTGCCGGGTGTTCCTGCGGACAGCAAACGCGCCGCAAAACGCGTGCTGCCCGGTTTCCGCCTCACGCTGGGCTACACCGTGCTGTACCTCAGCCTGATCGTGCTGATCCCGATCTCTGCGCTGTTTTTCAAAACGTTCACGCTGAGCTGGGACCAGTTCGTCACTGCGGTGACGTCGCCGCGTGTGCTGGCGTCTTACCGCCTCACGTTTGGGGCGTCGCTGATCGCTGCACTCGTCAACCTGGTGTTTGGCCTGCTGCTGGCCTGGGTGCTGGTGCGCTACAAATTTCCGGGTAAAAAAATCGTCGATGCGCTGGTGGACTTGCCTTTTGCGCTCCCCACAGCCGTGGCCGGCATTTCGCTGACGGCTTTGCTGGCCGGCAACGGCTGGATAGGCCAGTACCTTGAGCCCATGGGCATCAAGCTGGCGTTCACGCCGGCCGGCGTGGTGATTGCGCTGATCTTCATCGGCCTGCCGTTTGTGGTGCGCACGGTGCAGCCGGTGCTGGAAGACGCCGAGAAAGAACTCGAAGAAGCCGCCACTTCGCTGGGCGCCACACGCCTGCAGATTTTCACCAAGGTCATCCTGCCGCACATCACCCCTGCCTTGCTGACCGGTTTTGCCATGGCCTTTGCGCGCGCGATTGGCGAATACGGCTCGGTCATCTTCATTGCCGGCAACATGCCCATGATTTCTGAAATCACGCCGCTCATCATCATCGGCAAGCTGGAGCAATATGATTACGCCGGTGCGACTGCGGTGGCGGTGGTGATGCTGCTGGTGTCGTTTGTCTTGCTGTTGGTCATCAACGGCCTGCAAGCCTGGCAACGCCGCAATGCGGGGGCACCAATATGAGTGGCCCATTGAATCAACCTGTTCGCCGTGTCGCGTCCGGCACCACCGAAGCACGCTGGGTGCGCTACACCTTGATCACGGTGGCGTTGCTGTTTGTGTTCCTGTTTTTGATCCTGCCGCTGGCCGCCGTGTTCACCGAAGGCCTGCGCAAGGGCTTTGGCGCCTACATTGCCGCGCTGCAGGAGCCCGACGCCTGGTCGGCCATCAAGCTCACCTTGATTGCCGCCGCGATTGCGGTGCCGCTGAACCTGGTGTTTGGCGTGGCAGCCGCCTGGGCCATTGCCAAGTACGAATTCCGCGGTAAATCGGTGTTGACGACGCTGGTCGACCTGCCGTTTTCCGTGTCGCCCGTGGTGGCCGGCCTGATCTACGTGCTGATCTTCGGCGCGCAGGGCTGGTTCGGGCCGTGGCTGCTGGCGCATGACATCAAGATCATCTTTGCCGTGCCCGGCATTGTGCTGGCCACCGTGTTCGTGACGTTTCCGTTCATCGCGCGTGAGCTGATTCCGCTGATGCAGGCACAAGGCAACGACGAAGAGCAGGCCGCCATCGTGCTGGGCGCCACCGGCTGGCAAACTTTCTGGCATGTGACCCTGCCCAACATCAAGTGGGGCCTGGTGTATGGCGTCATCCTGTGCAACGCACGGGCCATGGGCGAGTTTGGCGCGGTGTCGGTGGTGTCGGGCCACATTCGCGGTCAGACCAACACGCTGCCGCTGCATGTGGAAATTCTGTACAACGAATACCAGTCGGTGGCCGCATTCGCCGTGGCATCGCTGCTGGCCATCCTCGCGCTGGTCACCCTGGTCATCAAGTCGGTGGCCGAATGGCGCCACGAAGCAGAAATGAAAGCCGCGGCTGATTTGCCGCCTGAGCGTCCGCAGAGTCCCGTTGATGGGGCTGCTGTGGCAGCCGCTCGCTAAAGGAAAACATCATGAGCATCGAAATCCGCAACGTCAGCAAACATTTTGGCGACTTCCAGGCACTGGGTGATGTCAGCCTGGACATTCAATCGGGCGAACTGGTCGCCTTGCTCGGCCCTTCGGGCTGCGGCAAGACCACGCTGCTGCGCATCATTGCAGGGCTGGAAACAGCCGACCGCGGCAGCATCCTCTTCAGCGGTGAAGACACCACCGACGTGCATGTGCGCGAGCGCCAGGTCGGCTTCGTGTTCCAGCACTACGCCTTGTTCCGCCATATGACGGTGTTTGAGAACGTGGCTTTCGGCCTGCGCGTCAAGCCGCGCGGCCAACGGCCCAGCGAGGCGCAGATCAAGGAAAAAGTGCATTCGTTGCTCAACCTTGTGCAGCTCGACTGGCTGGCCGAGCGCTTTCCGTCGCAGCTTTCGGGCGGGCAGCGCCAGCGCATTGCCCTGGCGCGCGCGCTGGCGGTGGAGCCCAAGGTGCTGCTGCTCGACGAACCCTTCGGCGCGCTCGACGCCAAGGTGCGCAAAGAGCTGCGCCGCTGGTTGCGCCGCCTGCACGACGACCTGCATGTCACCAGTATTTTTGTGACGCACGACCAGGAAGAAGCGCTGGAAGTCGCCGACCGCGTGGTGCTGATGAACCAGGGCAAGGTCGAGCAAATCGGTTCGCCGCAGGAGGTCTGGGACCATCCGGCCAGCCCCTTTGTGTACGGCTTCCTCGGTGACGTGAACCTGTTCCACGGCCGCGCCCACGAAGGCGAAGTCCAGCTCGAAGGCCTGCGCCTCAATTCACCCGAACACGCCGGCGCGCAGGACGCCAAGGCCTTTGCCTATGTGCGCCCGCACGACCTGGATGTGCAGCGTTATGCGCCGGGCGCCGAAGGCATCGTCGCCCACCTGGAGCGCGCCATCGTGATCGGCCCGATTGCGCGGCTGGAGCTGATTCCTGCGGAAGGCTACGAACAAAAAGGCAATGTCTCGGGCGACTCGATCATCGAAGCCCAGATGACCTCGCAGCAATTTGCCGAGATGGGTTTGCGTGAGGGCGACATGCTGGTGGTGACGCCGCGCAAGGCGAGGGTGTTTGTGGAGGGGTAGTTGCGGGCGCGTGCAGGCAGCTGGCAATGCAGGTCGAATCTTCCCCGACTTCAACCAATATGCTGCTGCAAACCTTCGACCAATGCGTCGAAGGTGACACGGCAACGCGGGCTGTGGCGCAGGTCTTCGTGCATGGTCAGCCAGGTTTCGAGTTTGAAGGACAACTCGCCAGGCAGAACCCGCACCAGGGCGGGGTCACGCGCCGCCAGCGCTGACTGGCACACGCCAATGCCGGCGCCGGCACGTATCAGTGCCAGTTGCGCGAGGTCGCTGTCGGTACGCGTGGAAAACGCCGCCCGCTTCCATGCGGGCAAGGCTTTGCGCGCCGAACGCAGGAAGGGTGTCTCTTCGTCAAACCCTATCAGCGCATGCTGCGCCAGGTCCGGTGATGACTGCGGCGTGCCGCGCGCGTCCAGGTAATCGCGTCGTGCGTAGAGACCCAGTTCCACTTCGCCCACGCTGCGAGCGATCAACAGGTCCTGCTTGGGCTGTGTCATGCGCACGGCAATGTCGGCTTCGCGTTGCAGCAGGTCCTGCACGCGGTTGGTCAGCACCAGTTCGATGGTCAGACCCGGGTGCGTACGCTGCAGTTGCGCGACGATGGGCGGCAGCACTTCAACACCAATGACTTCGCTCACCGTGACCCGCACCGTGCCGCGAACGCCGTCACCCTGGCTTTCGGCGGCACGGCGCAGGGCGGCTGCGGCGCTGGCCATTTCCTCGGCGAAGGGCTGCAGTCCCAGCGCGGCTTCGGTCGGCGCAAAACCGGTTTGTGAGCGCGTGAACAGCGCCAGGCCGAGCGACTTTTCGAGTGAGGCGACATGGCGTCCGACCGTAGGCTGTGCCACTCCCAAAGACCGTGCGGCACCTGAGAGCGAACCCTCGTGCAGCACCCCTAAAAATGAACGGTAAAGCTCCCAGCCAGCATCTTCTTCCATACAAAAATGTATAGCCGTTACCCTGCTTTAGTCAATTCCATTTTGATGCCCCGGGGCCCAGAATTTCCCCATGACCACTTTTTTGGGGAATGGCATGAGCAGCAAACAAGACAAATCAAACACAGCACTGGTGCTGGGCGCAACCGGTGGCATCGGCGGGGAAGTCGCGCGGCAACTGGAGGCGGCAGGCTGGCAGGTTCGCGCGCTCAGGCGTGGCGAGCCGCGGCCGGGCGAGCAACGTGGCGGCATCACCTGGCTGCATGGCGATGCGATGAATCCCGGTGATGTCATGGCGGCAGCACAAGGCTGCGGCGTGATAGTGCACGCAGTCAATCCGCCCGGCTATCGTCGCTGGGGCGAGCTGGTGCTGCCCATGCTGGACAACACGATTGCGGCCGCCCGGGCGCAGGGCGCGACCATCGTGCTGCCCGGCACAGTCTACAACTACGGGCCAGACGCATTTCCCTGCCTCCGGGAGGATTCGCCGCAACACCCGCAAACTGCCAAAGGTGCGATTCGCGTGCAGCTCGAGCATCGGCTCAAGGACGCGACCAGCGACAGCGGCCAGGGCTGCTGCCGGGTGATCATCGTGCGAGCGGGGGATTTTTTCGGGCCGAGAGCCGGTAACAGCTGGTTCTCGCAAGGCCTGGTTCAGCCGGGCGCTCAGGTTCGCACCGTGAAGCTCCCAGGCAAGCCTGGCGTCGGTCACCAGTGGGCGTATTTGCCGGATGTGGCGCGTACCATGGTCGCCTTGCTGGCGCGGCGTGACGTTCTGCCTGCATTTGCAACGTTCCATATGAACGGCCAGTGGGACGCCGACGGCCGCCAGCTGGCTGAAGCGATCTGCCGTGTCGTCGCACGCCGCGGTGGCCCTCAGCCGTCTATCAAATCCTTTCCCTGGTGGGCGGTGACGCTGGCCGCGCCCTTTGTTGAAACCCTGCGCGAGCTGCGCCGGATGCGCTACCTCTGGAACACGCCGGTACGCATGGACAACACCTCCCTGGTGGCGGCGCTCGGTGCGGAGCCGCACACGCCGCTGGACATTGCTGTGGAGGAAACCCTGCAAGGGCTGGGCTGCCTTGGTGCGCATGGCGGGGATTTCAACCATGGAAGTGTCCGCTGCGGCTGCAGCAAGTTCAGCTTAGCCTTTTGATGTCGTCAGACGCTTCCAGCTGGGTGAGGTCGACTTGGGGGGGGGGCGGCTACTGGCTCGTGCCAAACCTCAGCGCAGACCTGGCACGCGCCCGTTCTGCTTCTACCTCACGGTTGCGCGGCTCGGCGTTGGTCATCAGTGTGCGGATAAGAACCCGTGCCGAGGCCGCCACCTCTTCCACAGCGCGCTCGAACGCGGCCTCGTTAGCCTTGGACGGCACGTTGAAGCCGCTGAGCTTTCTCACAAACTGCAGCGAGGCGTCACGGATTTCCAGTTCCGTGGCCGGCGGCTCGAAGTTGAACAAGGTCTTGATGTTGCGGCACATGGCGGCTCCTTGAGGCAAAAGACTTGGAATCATTTCACGGCGCATTTTGCCGCCAGCCGCAACCCTTCGCTCAGCCTGGTTTTATCTATTCAGCGGGCCTGATCACCACCGACTCAGCCGAAGCCACAAAAGGCCCGTGGTACACCACCTCGATGTTGTTCCCGTCCGGGTCCAGCACAAAGGCGGCGTAGTAGCCGGGGTGGTATTTTCGCTCGCCCGGCGCGCCGTTGTCGGTGCCGCCTGCGGCCAGGGCCGCTTCGTAGAAGGCTTTGACCTCTGCATGGTCTTTGGCCCGGAAAGCCAGATGAACGTGCGAGGTAGATCCGTCAGCCTGGTCCATCCACAACTCGTCGGCCGAAAAATGGTCGTCGGCTTCCTGGATGGCGCTTTCCTTGTTCAGTGACTTGAGCACGGCGCGGTAAAAGCGCTTGCTGGCCGCGAGGTCATGGGCGCGCAGGTGGACATGGTCGATGAGTCGTCCGCGGTGTATTTCCATGGTGGATCCTTTCCGGGTTGGTCCCCAAAAATTGAAGTCCTGAAAATCTACGCCCGCCGGGGCACCCCATCTGTAGGACAAATGCTGGCAAATTAGGGCGAGAGGGGGCCGCAGGAATGGAGCGACAGGGAAGGGTAAGGCGACGAAGAATCTGCCTGCAGGCATCGCCCAAGGGAACTTATCCAGCCTCAAACGCCCGAACCCCTGGACAATTCATAATTCATCCAGAAAAAAAGAGGGCTCCCTGATGTTTTTGACGTATTTCGACGCCATGCCGCGCCGCGTGCTGGTGCTGATTGCTGCGGCCTGCGTGGCCATGCTGGCCTTTGGCCTTTACCTGCAACACGTGGTGGGCCTGGAGCCTTGCCCGATGTGCATCGTGCAGCGGTATGCGCTGGTGCTGGTGGCGGTGGTGGCGGGCGTGACGGCCATCGCCAAAAGCCGGGGCCTGCTGATCGCCGGTTCAGGCCTGATGGTGCTGCTCTCGGGTTTTGGTGCTTTTGTGGCGGCGCGCCAAAGTTTCCTGCAGTGGTATCCGCCTGAAATCGCTTCTTGCGGCCGCGACTTTTACGGAATGATCGAAACCTTTCCGCTCAAGCGCGCCATTCCCATGATCTTCAAGGGCAGCGGCGACTGCACCAAAATCGACTGGACCTTTCTGGGCGGCTCGATCGCCAACTGGTCTTTCCTGTGTTTTGTGGCGATTGCGGTCGTGGGCCTGTTGCTGATTGCCCGCCAGGCGCGCAAGCGGTAAGACTGCGCGCCTTTGCCGGTCAGGCGATGGTCAGGCCGCCGTCGAGGATGAATTCACTGCCAACGGCGTAAGTAGATTCGTCCGAGGCCAGAAACACCACGGCCTTGGCAATCTCGATGGGCAAGCCAAACCGGTACGCCGGCGTCAGCGCAACCAGCCCGTCTTTCATTTGCTGCAAGGCCTCGGCAGGCAGGCCCAGCTTTTCATAAATAGGCGTGGTCACGGTGCCAGGGCTGACGACGTTGACCCGGATGCCCCTGCCGATCAATTCCCCCGACAGCGTTTTGGCCAGTGAAATCATCCCCGCCTTGGTGGCCGAATAGACGCTGGAGGCGGGCATGCCCAGGTGTGCATTGATCGAGGCGTTCAGGATGACGGAGGCCGGGTTGGCCAATGTGCCCAGCAAGGCCTGCAGCAAAAAGAAGGGGCCCTTCAGGTTGACGGCCATGGAGCGGTCAAAGGCGGCATCGTCCCAGCTTTCAAGCGGCATGAAGACGCCGATGCCCGCATTGATGAAGGCCACATCAAGTTGCCCAAAAGATTCCTGCACCCCTTGAGCCAGTTTTTTCTGCTCCTGAAGATTGCCTGCGTCGATTTTTGAAAAAATGGCTTCAGAGCCGAGATGTTGCCGCGCCTCGTCCAGTGATTCGTCGCTGGAGCCGGTCACCATCACCCGGGCCCCCTCGGCCAAAAACTGTTTGGCCGTTTCAAGGCCGATGCCCGACGTGCCGCCTGTAATCAGCGCGCGTTTGTTCTGCAGTCTGTTCATCAAATTTCCTGGAATGAGGTAGCAAGTACCGGTGGTCCAAGCGTAGGACTGGCCGATGCCCGGCGCTGGCTGGTTCCGGACATGCGTTTCAGGCCTATGGATGTGGGAGCCTGCTTTTACTTCGGCTTGCCTGGCGTGTTGGGTGGGGTGATACCCCTTATTTGCCAGGATCCGAATCAGCAATATACTGTACATAAATACAGTATTTATCCAGATTTGAATCCCTCGCCATGCTTTCGCCAACACCCGTGGACCGCGCCTTGCCGGACTTCGCCAACGCCAATGTATGGCGTGCCGGCGAGCTGGGCAGCGCGAGCCTGCGGACCGTCCCCACGGGCTATGCGGTGCTGGATGCTGTCTTGCCCGGCGGTGGCTGGCCGCAGGGGGCGCTGATTGAGGTGATGCAGCCGCAAGCCGGGCTGCATGAATGGGGCCTGATGGCGCCGGCGCTGGCAGCCCTGCAGGCAGAGACGCCCGGCGGGCTCACGGTGCTGGTGGGCGCGCCCTGGTTGCCTTTTGGCCCGGCGCTGGGCGCGCGCCGGCTCAACATGCAGCGCTTGCTCAGCGTGCACGGCAAGCCGGGCGATGCCCCTTCGCTGCTGTGGGCCACGCGTGAAGCCCTGCAATGCGCCGACGTGCACAGCGTGCTGGCCTGGCTGCCGGATGCACGCAGCGCCCATCTGCGCCGCCTGCAGATTGCCGCGCATGCGCACAACAAGCTGCTGTTTGTCTTCCGCCCGCCGCGGGCACAGCAGGACTCTTCGCCCGCGCCGCTGCGCCTGCTGGCCGAAGGCGCGGTGAACGAGGCCGGCAACCTGCTGGTCCACGTGCTCAAGCGCCGCGGCCCACCGCTGGCTGCGCCTGTGCTGCTCGATACCCGGCCCGCCCGGCTGTCGGCCTTGCTGGCGGCCAGCCGCGACAGGGCCCGGCAAAAGCGGGAAGAGCAAAAGCGGGAAGAGCTTGCCCCCATCCTGCTGCCGTCGCTGGTTTCGCTGCCTGTTACTTCACCCCGGAGTCCCATCCATGCGTTGCTGGATCGCATTGCGCATCTCGACCACCACTGATGCGGTGCACCCATGGACCCAGGACACCGGGGCTTTGCAGCGCGCGGTGGCCAGCCTGGCGCTGGGCTTCACGCCGCGCGTGGCGCTGGTCGATGAAGCGGTGCTGATGGACGTAACGGGCAGCCTGCGCCTGTTTGGCGGGCTGGCCAGGCTGATGCAGTTGCTGGCGCAGAAAATTGAGCTGTTCTTTGAATCAAATCAGCTTGTAGCCCTTATGGAACGGGCGCAAGGTGCTACATCTTTGATAGCGCTCGGACGGCTTCGGCTGCAGCAGGATCAGGCTGGTGCGTTGAAAAAACGCGTGGCCGACCTGCCCATGCACACGCTGACGGCCGCGCGCCCGCACCTCGGTGTGCTGGAGCGCATTGGCTGCCGCAGCTGGGACGACCTGCTGCGCCTGCCGCGTGACGGCGTGGCCCGGCGTTTTGGCGCGGAGCTGCTGGAGGCGCTGGACCGTGCCCGCGGCACTGTAGCCGACGACTATGCGTGGCAAGTGCTGCCCGAACACTTTGAGGAAAAACTGGAGCTCAACGCATTGGTGACGCATGGCCCCGCGCTGATGGCGGGCGTTGAGTGCCTGCTGGTCCACCTGCACGCCTGGCTGCTGGGGCGGCAGAGCGGGCTCTGCGCCCTGAAAATCATCTGGCACCTGGACAAACGCCGTGATGTGCCTCCGACCGGCGAGCTTGAGATTCGCACCGCGCAGCCCGCCCAAGACCTGCGCCACGTGGCACGCCTCATCTCAGAGCACCTGGCGCAGCAAAAGCTGCCGGCGCCGGTGCACAGCCTGACGCTGCAGTCGCTGGCCACCGAGCTGCTGGCCGACTCGGCCGCTGCCACCGGCAGCCTGCTGATGGAAGCGCGCCGGCAGGGTGACAGCGTGGTGGAGCTGGTCGAGCGGCTCAGCGCCCGCCTGGGTGATGCCAATGTGCAAGCCTGGCAACCTTGCACCGACCACCGGCCCGAGCTGATGCAGCGCTGGGTGAGCGCCCGGAGTGCTATTAAATCAATAGCTGCTTGCGCACAGCCACCGGCCGCCAGAGGCATAAAACGCTTGAAAAAAGACGCTTCCACGGATTTTCCGAAGGCCAGGGCCGAAGCCTTGTACCCGGCCTGGCTGCTGCCCGAGCCTTTGAGGCTGCAAGCCGCAGGCAATAGCCCGGTGTACCAGGGCAAGCTGACGCGCCTGGCCGGGCCGCAGCGGCTGGAGGCTGCCGAATGGCTGCTGGCCGATCACGAAAACCGCAGTAATGAGCCGGGCCTGTGTGAAAAGCCGTGGGCGTTCCGCGACTACTACATCTACCGCAGCCAGCAGGGCGGCTTGCTGTGGGTCTACAGCGAAAGGCTGGGCTCTGCCGCCCAGGCCGGCCGGCAGCGCACCTGGTATTTGCATGGCTTTTTTGCCTGAGGCCCGCATGCCTGCCTACGCACTTCCCGATTACGCCGAACTGCACGCGCTGAGCAACTTCAGCTTCCAGCGCGGCGCCTCGCACGCGCAGGAGCTGGCCGAACGCGCTTCCGAGCTGGGCTACCAGGCGCTGGCCATCACCGACGAATGTTCGGTGGCAGGGGTGGTCAGGGCGCATGAGGTGGCAAAGGAACTGGGCCTCAAGCTGCTGCCGGGTGCGGAATTTCTGGTGCAGGCGCCTGATGCCTTCAGGCTGGTGGTGCTGCCCCACAATGCCGCGGGCTGGGGCAACCTGTGCGAGTTCATCACCGAAGCGCGCAAAGCGGGCGACGTGGTGGAAAAGGGCAGCTATCGCGTCGCGTTGGGCGAAACGGATTTCTCCCGGCTGGGGGATTGCGAAATCTTGCTGGCGCCCCTGCATGAAGCAGGCGCGGGTGCTATCAATACAGAAGCGCTTTGCGCTCATTGCGCCTGGGCTGCAGGGCTTTTTGGCATCAATTCCTGGTTGGCGGTGGAGCTGCTGCAGGGCCTGGACGACGCGCTGCGCCTGCAGCAGCTGCAGGAGGTGGCGCAGCGCACCGGCATACGGCTGGTGGCGGCCGGCCATGTGCTGATGCACAAGCGCTCGCGCAAGCCGCTGCACGATGTGATGACCGCCATCAAGCTGGGCAAGCCGGTGCACGAATGCGGCTTTGCGCTGCAGCCGAATGCCGAAGCACATTTGCGGCCGCGCATGCGCCTGGCCGAGATTTACCCCGCCAGCCTGTTGCGCGCCACGCTGGAAGTGGCGGCGCGGTGCAATTTCAATCTCGATGAGATCCGCAACCTGTACCGCTACCCGCAGGAAGACATGGTGCCGGCGGCCGAAACGCCTTCGCGGTGGCTGCGTCGGCTGACCTGGCAGGGTGCCCATACCCGCTACCCGCATCACATACCGCACAAGATCAGGCGGCAGCTGGGTTTCGAACTGGCGCTCATCGAGGAACTTGAATACGAGATGTTCTTCATCACCGTGCACGACATCGTGCGGTTTGCGAGAGAGAAGGAAATCCTTTGCCAGGGGCGTGGCTCGGCGGCCAATTCGGTGGTGTGTTTTTGCCTGGGCGTCACGGCCGTCAACCCGGCGGAAAGCAGGCTGCTGTTTGAGCGTTTCATCAGCCGCGAGCGCAGTGAACCGCCCGACATCGACGTGGACTTCGAACATGAACGGCGTGAAGAAGTCATCCAGTACATCTATGGCAAGTACGGCCATGACCGCGCCGCGATTGCCGCCACCGTCATCAGCTACCGGCCGCGCAGCGCCATTCGCGATGTGGGCAAGGCGCTGGCGATGGCACCTGAACTGATAGACCTGTTCGCCAAAGAGCACTTCTGGTTTGACGGCAGCGAGGTGCTGCAGGAAAAACTCAAGGAAGCCGGGCTGGAGGGCAGGGAATGGCCGGTGCTGCAATGGTTTGACCTGTCGGCGCAGCTCATCGGCTTTCCGCGCCACCTGAGCCAGCACGTCGGTGGCTTTGTGCTCACCCAAGGCAAGCTCACACGGCTGGTGCCGGTGCAGCCGGCCTCGATGGAAGACCGCCGCATCATCCAGTGGGACAAGGACGACCTGGAAGCCATGGGCCTGCTGAAAGTGGATGTGCTGGCGTTGGGCATGCTGTCAGCCATCCGGCGCTGCCTGGACCTGGTGAACCAGACGCGGGGCAGCCAGCTGGAGATGCATCAAATCGAGCCGGACGACACGCCCACCTACGACATGATTTGCGAAGCCGACACGGTGGGTGTTTTCCAGATTGAAAGCCGGGCCCAGATGTCCATGCTGCCGCGACTGCAGCCGCGCAATTACTACGACCTGGTGGTGGAAGTCGCCATCGTGCGGCCGGGGCCTATCCAGGGCGGCATGGTGCACCCGTATCTGAAGGCGCGCGATAAAAAGCGGCGGGGCGAGGATGTCGTGCCGGAATACCCGGCGCTGAACCCGGCCCTGGAACGCACGCTGGGAATTCCGATCTTCCAGGAGCAGGTCATGCAGATCGCGATGATCGCCGCTGACTTCACGCCCGGGGAGGCCGACGACCTGCGCCGCTCCATGGCGGCCTGGAAGCGCAAGGGCGGGGTAGACCGCTTTCATGGCCGCCTCGTCAATGCCATGGTCAAAAACGGCTACAGCGCCGAATTTTCAGAGCGCATCTTCAGCCAGATATTGGGCTTCGGCGACTACGGCTTTCCGGAAAGCCACGCTGCCAGTTTTGCCAAGCTGGTCTACGTGAGCTGCTGGCTCAAGCGGCACGAGCCGGCCTGCTTCCTGGCGGCCATGGTCAATTCGCAGCCCATGGGTTTTTACACACCGTCCCAACTGGTGCAAGACGCTGTCCGCCACCAGGTGGATGTGCGCGCAGTGGACGTCATGCACAGTGAATGGGACTGCACGCTGGAGCCGCAGGGTGTGTTGCCTGCGGGGACGCAGCCGGCGGTGCGTCTGGGCCTGCGCCTGGTGGCTGGCTTGCGCGAAGAAGCCGCCCTGCGCCTGGTGGAGGCGCGGGCGCAAGCGCCTTTCACTTCGACGGAAGACCTGGTGTCGCGCGCCCAGCTGGGTACGCTCGAAATCAATGCACTGGCCGCCGCCGATGCCCTGCTGCCGCTGGCGGGCCACCGGCGCCAGCAGGTCTGGGAGGCTTCGGCCATCAAACTGGCGCCACGCCTGCTGAAATCGGTGCCCACGCACGAAACACCGCTGGCCTTGCCCGACACGCCCGAGGGCGAAAACATTTTGTTCGACTACCAGGCCACCGGCCTCACGTTGCGGCGCCACCCGGTGGCCTTGCTGCGGGAACGGCTGGCGAGCAAGGGCCTGCTGAGCGCCAGCGAGCTCAATGCCTTGCCCGACGGCGAAGAGGTGGCCGGCTGCGGCATCGTCACTGTGCGCCAGCAGCCGCAAACCGCCAAGGGCACCATCTTCGTCACGCTGGAAGACGAGACCGGGCCGGTCAATGTGATCATCTGGAAATCGCTGCGCGAAGCGCAACGCCCCGAGGTGCTGCATGCGCGCCTGCTGGCGGTGTATGGCACGTGGCAGCGCAGTGAAGAACGAGGCAGTGCCAAAGGTTACGGCGCGGTGCGCAACCTGGTGGCGCACCGGCTCGAAGATCTCACGCCGTTGCTGGGGCGGCTGGGCACATCGAGCCGTGATTTTCATTGAGGCGACGGCACCTCAATCAGGCACCTTCAGTCAATCCATCGTCATGCGCGGTCATCAGACAAATCCTGCTTGAAGGTCAGACTGACCCGGCAACCCGCTTTAGCGCGTCGTCGGTTTGCTGCTGCAGCGCCTGCATCAGCGAGCCCGCATCCCGGTGCCTGAGCAGCGGTGCGGCCTGACCGGACCAGAGCGACATCAAGTCGGTTCTGCCCTGGGCAATGGCCGCCGGCTTCATCTGGCCTGTCAGCCAGTTCTGGACCGGGTAGGGTGCAATGTGGTCTTCGTGCGCCTTCAGCTCGTTCATGAAGCGGTTTTCAATGCCGCGCGCCAGCCGCCCGCTGAAGGCACGGGTGAGGGCGGTGTACCTGGCGTCGGCGCTGAATAACTTCTGGCGGTGGATGTCACTTGCGGATGACTCGACGCACGCCAGGAAGGCCGTGCCAATCTGCACGCCCTGGGCGCCCAGCGCCAGGGCTGCTGCAATACCGCGCCCATCCGCAATGCCGCCTGCGGCAATGACCGGGGCCTTGATTGCATCGACCACCTGGGGGATCAGCGCCAGTGTGCCGGTGAGCGAGTTTTCGGCCGGGCGGAGAAAGGAAACGCGGTGCCCGCCAGCCTCAAAGCCGGTTGCCACCACCATGTCGACGCCGGCGCTGTCGAGCGCTATCGCCTCTTCAGGCGTTGTGGCGGCGCCCACGGTCACGATATCAAGCGCCTTGCATTGGCGCAGGATCTCCGGCGACGGAATGCCGAATACAAAACTGAAAACCGCGGGCCGGGCTGCCAGCAGGCCCTGCACCTGGTCCTCGTAGCGCGGGCTGAAACGCTCCGGCCGGGTTGGCAGGGGTTCACCGAGTTCCTTGAAGTAGGGCGCGAGCAGCGCCAGGTGCTGCCCGAACTGCGGGTCTGTGAGCGGCGGGTCCTCACTGTTTTCATGCGGCACCCACAGGTTCAAGGCGAAAGGACGTTTTGTTTTCAGGCGTATGGCCTGGGCCGTCTCTTCAATTTGCGCGCCTGTCAGGTGATGCACCCCAAACGAGCCCAGCCCACCGCTTTCGCAGACCGCCGCGGTCAGGGCAACCGAGGAAAGACCCCCTCCGAAGGGCCCCTGCACAATCGGCGCCGTCAAGCCCAGCCTTTGGGTCAGGGCCGTGGTTTTCCAGCGGCTCATGCCAGCAGCCCTTCGGCCTTCAGCGCCTCGCGCACGGCGGGCCGGCCGGCGACACGTGCCAGGAAGTCCTGCAGGTGTTTGAGGTCCGCCAGGTCCAGCGACACGTACCTGGCCCAGCCTGTGACGGCAAACAGGTAGGCATCGGCCACGGTGAAGGACTGGCCGAGCAAATAGTCTTTGGACTGCAGCTGGGTGTTGACCCATTCGTATTTTTTGCGCAGAACGCTGGCCAGGGTTTTCTTGGCGCTGCTGTCCAGGTCAGGGTTGAACAGTGGCGTGAAGGTTTTGTGCAGCTCCGAGGTGATGTAGTTCTGCCACTCCATCACGCGGTAGCGGTCCATGCTGCCGGCGGCCGGAAGCAGGTCGGCGCGGCCTGCCTTGTCGGCAAGGTATTGGGCAATGACGGGGCCTTCTGTCAGGCGCTCGCCGTTTTCAAGCTCCAGCACGGGCACCGCACCCTTCGGGTTGATGGCGTAGTAGTCGGCGCCGTCTGCGGTGGTGTGGGTGCCTGTGTCAACCTTTTCAAGCTGGAACGCCTGCTGCGTTTCTTTCAGAACAATGTGGGGCGCCAGTGAGCAGGCGCCGGGAGAGAAAAACAGTTTCATGGGTTCCTTGATCAAGTTAGTTGGGAAGGTCCCATGCTATTGATGATGTCTGGCGAGATAAATGGAGGTTTATTAACTTCATAAGTTACATGGCGTAATAGATAATCCACAGAAAATCAAAACCATGAGCCGTCAATTTGATGATCTTCAGCTGGGAAGCATTGAGCTTTTTTGCCTTGCGGCAGAGCTCAGCAGCTTCACGGCGGCCGCAACCAGTGCCGGCCTCACGCCTGCTGCCGTGAGCCGCTCGGTGTCGCGTCTGGAGGAAAGGCTGGGCGTGCGGCTCTTCACGCGCACGACGCGGCAGATACGGCTGACCGAAGCCGGCCGCGCTTATTTTGAGCAGGCGCGGCAGGCCCTGGGGCAGCTGGTGGAGGCCGAGCGCGAAGCCACGGGTCAGCAACTGGTGCCCGCCGGCGTGCTGCGTATCAGCCTGCCCACACCTTACGGGCACTACCGTGTGCTGCCGCTGCTGCCGGCTTTTCGGGCGCTCTATCCAGCAGTGCAGGTCGAGGTCAACCTGAGCAACCGCAATGTCAACTTCGCCGACGAGGGCTACGACCTGGCCATACGCGGGCGCGCACAGCCCGACTCAGGCCTGGTCGCGCGCAAGCTGGAAGATACCGCGCTGGTGGTGGTGGCTGCGCCCTCGTACCTGCGGCAGGCGGGAACCCCAACCTCGCTGGAGGCCTTGCAGCAGCATGACTGCATCCAGTTTTTGTTGCCCAGCAGCGGTCAGAAAATTCCGTGGCTGTTCCGCGATGCAGGCAAGGAGCTGGAGGTGGCAACCAGCGGTGGATATTGCTGCTCGGAAGACCTGCTGGGCGGGGTGACGCTGGCCCGGCATGGCGCGGGCCTGCTGCAGACTTACCGTTTTATCGTCGAAGAAGACTTGCGCCAGGGTCGGCTGCAAGAGGTGTTGCAGCCTTTTGCGGGGCGGTCCCGACCGTTTTCATTGCTGTACCCGCACGGGCGGCACGTGCCCTTGCGGGTGCGCTTGTTCATCGACTTCCTGCTTGAAAAGCTCAAGCAGTAAATGCGGGTCGCAGACTACAGAGATGGGCCTGGCCGCCTGGTCCAGCCAGATGCTATTAGCGGCTTCGCGCTTCGTCGGTTTCTGCGGTGCTCTGCTGCATGGCCAGCTCCAGCAGCTTGCTGTAGTTTTCCAGCTTTTTATACAGCAGGCGCACTTCCAGCGCATTGTGGATGCGCGTCCTGACTTCGACCAGGTCAAACGGTTTGCTGATGAAATCCTTGGCGCCGGCCTGCAAGGCGCGCAGCTTGTGGGCCGGCTCCGCGGTCAACACAATGACCGAGATGTATTTGTCCTGTTTGTCTTCCTTGAGCGCCTCTATCACCTGGAAGCCGTCCATGCCGGGCATTTTCAGGTCGAGCAGGATCAGGTCGTAGCGGTGCTCTGCGTGCAGCGCGGCTACCTCCAGCGAATTCATGGTGGACCTGACCTGGGTATAGCCGGCGCCTGCCAGCAGCTGCTCGAGTAACTGCACATTGACGGGCTGGTCGTCCACCACCAGGATGCTGCCGTTCAGGATGTCGAATTCGGTGTTCATGCGGTTTTTTCCGGCACGGGGGCCTGCGTGGACCTTGTTTTGGAAAATGCCAGCGCCAGGTCCAGGGTTTCCATAAATTCATTGATCCTGATGGGCTTGGTGAGGTAGCGAAAGAAGCCGGCTTCCATGCCTTTTTCAATGTCGCGGGGTATGGCATTGGCGCTGAGCGCCACCACTGGAATGTGTGCCGTCAACGGATCGGCACACAGAATTTGCAATGCCTTGATGCCGCTGATGCCCGGCAGGTTGATGTCCATCAGGATGATGTCCGGCTGCGAGGCCTTGGCCATCGCGATGCCGCTGATGCCGTCGCGGGCGGACAGCAGCCGGATGTCGGAGCGGCGCGCGATGAGGTCTTCCACCAGCATCAGGTTGGCCGGGTTGTCTTCTACGTACAGAAGTGTATGGGCACGTGGATCGGTAGCCACCTGGCTTTGCAGGATCGGTGCCAGGGCTGCCAGCTCTGTTCGCAATGCAATTTCGTCGGTCACGTCCATTTCAATCCAGAACACACTGCCTTTTCCGACAACGCTCTCGACGCCGATGACGCCACCCATCAGCTCGATCAGGCGTTTGGTCATCACCAGCCCAATGCCCGTACCTTGTTCGGTGGTGGCTTGCTGGCCCAGGCGGTTGAAGGGCTGGAAGAGCTGCTCGATCTTGGCAGGGCTCAGGCCTTCGCCCGTGTCTTCAATGCAGATGCGGATGCGCTTTTGCGGCAGATCCACGCAGTTGATCAAGACCGTTCCACTGCTGGTGTTGTACTTGATCGCGTTTGACAGCAGGTTGATCAGTACCTGTTTGAGCCGGGTGCGGTCGGCATTCACGAAGCAGGGCACAGGGAATTTCGGAAACGTCACGGTAATGCCGCGTTTGCCGGCCTGTGACTCGATCATCGTTTCGCATTCAAGCATGACCTCGGCCAGCGACACAGGTTCCAGCGACAGCGACAGCTTGCCGGACTCGATCAATGCCAGGTCCAGGATTTCGTTGATCAATTCCAGCAGGTACCAGCCGGCCTGGAGAATCTGGTCCACACTGCGTTTTTGCGAGGGCGTGGGCTGGGGTGTGCCGGACTCGATCAGCTGCGCAAATCCGAGGATGGCGCTGAGCGGTGTGCGCAGCTCGTGGCTCATGCTGGACAGGAAATCCGATTTGGCGAGATTGGCTTTTTCGGCCACGGCCATCGCTTCCTTCAGGGCCACTTCGACCTGCTTGCGTACCGAGTTGTCGGTGCCGATCAGCAGGTAGCCGATGATGGTGCCGAAATCGTCGCGCAATGCCGTGATGGACACGATGGCCGGAAAGCGGCTGCCGTCTTTACAGATATAGGTCAGCTCGTAAATGTCTTCGATGCCGCGCGAGGCCTTGAAGGCCAGCGCCTCGAAACCCGGCGTGATGGTGGTGGCGAGCTCCAGGCTCAGCGCCTGGGCCCGGGCCATCACTTCCTGCGGATCATGGATGTCGCTGGGGTTGATCTTGTTGACGACTTCAGCCGCCATATAACCCAGCATGCGTTCGGCACCGACGTTGAAGAGCTGGATGATGCCTTTTTCGTCGGTTGCGATGATTGAGAAATTTTCGCTCGTCAGGATGGCCGTCTGCAATGCGCCTGTCTTGAGCAGTGCTTCCTGGCGCTTGACCTCTATGCCATCGGCTTTGGCAATGGCGTCAAGAACGCTCAGGCTGGTAATAGGTGACATGGGCCATGTTTCTGTAAAAGTAACGACGACCCTGCGAAGCGCCGACTATGGGCGGCGCTTCCAGAATCCTGGCCGGGGATATGCGAAGTCTTTGCAAAGACTCCGGCAGTGTACAGGTCTTGTCTGAAAAGTCCGTGCGCCAGCGCACATAGCGGGGCTGTACAGCCCTAGCTGTTTGCCCGGCGGTAGAACGCCAGCGAGCCCGCCAGCGCCAGCAGCGCGCCGCCGCAGGCGCGGTCTATCCAGCGTGTGGCCGAGGCCTTGAGCAGGCGTATGGCGCGTGCGCCTATGAAGGCATAGCCGAACATGACGGAAAAATCGATACCGGCAAATACCAGCGAAATGGCGAGGTATTGCGGTGCCTGGGCAGCAGCCGGGTCAATGAACTGCGGGAGCAGGGCCGAGCAAAAGAGGTAACCCTTGGGGTTGGTCACGGCCACCAGGAAGGACTTCATGAAAATTGCGCGGCCGCCGTGTTGCGCGCCGGTGTTGCCTTCGGCGGGAATCTCAAACCCGCCGCGCGAGCGCAGCAGGCGAATGCCCAACCAGGCCAGGTAGACCGCGCCGGCCCACTTGAGCACCGAGAACCAGAACTCGGAGGCCGCCAGCAGCGCACCCAGACCCAATGCGACCGCGCCGACCAGTACAAAGTCGGACACCACGGCCCCCAGCATGCCGGGCACGGAACGGCGCACGCCGTAGCGCGAACCATTGGCCAGCGCGAGCAGGACCGTGGGGCCGGGCGTGGCGATGGCCACCAGTGCCACGATGGAAAAAAGCAGCAGGGTGGCGGTGTTCATGCGGCCACCGCACAGCCTTCGGGCTTGTAGACGCGCTCGGTCGAGGGCGGGTACTTGGCCAGCTTGCCGGCCGGGCGGCGCGGCCGGACAGTGAATTCACCGCCGCAATTGGGGCACACGCCCTGGAGTTTGGTGGCGACGCAGTCGGCGCAGAAGGTGCATTCAAAGGTGCAGATGCGCGCATCGGGCGACTCGTTGGGCAAGTCCTTGTTGCAGCATTCGCAATTGGGGCGGAGTTGGAGCATGTGGAGTCCTGTGTGAGTGCGGGATTTAACTGGATGCTAAAGAAAAAAGTCCCTGGGAAGAAAGCCCCGCTTTAAGTCCGCTTTCTCCCAGCCGAACGTCTATGAAAGCTTCTTGACCAGCACCTGGCTCTTGCGATCCCAGTTGTATTTGCGCTTGCGGCCTTCGGGCAGCCAGTCCGGGTCTACCTGCACGAAGCCGCGTTTGATGAACCAGTGCATGGTGCGGGTGGTCAGCACAAAGATGCTTTGCAGGCCGGCCGCGCGGGCGCGCTGCTCGATGCGTTTGAGGATTTTCTCGCCGTCGCCCTGGCCCTGGCTTTGCGGCGAAACGGTGAGCGCCGCCATTTCAGCCGTTTTGGCTTCGGGGTAGGGGTACAGCGCCGCACAGGCAAAGATCACGCCGTCGTGTTCGATGATGCTGTAGTTGGCGGCGTCGCGCTCGATTTCGGTGCGGCTGCGTTTGACCAGCGTGCCATCGTTTTCAAAAGGCTCGATCAGCTGCAGGATGCCGCCCACGTCGTCTTCCGTGGCCTCGCGAAGCTCTTCGAGCTTTTCATCGATCACCATGGTGCCTATGCCGTCGTGCACATAGATTTCCAGGAGCAGTGCGCCGTCTACCGCGAAGGGCAGGATGTGGCTGCGTTCCACGCCGGCCTTGCAAGCCTTGACGCAGTGCTGAAGGTAAAACGCGGTGTCGGTGGGACGTTCGCCGTTGGGCAGGGTGGCCAGCAGTTTTTCGGCGGCGGCCAGCGGCAGCTCGGTGTCGATGGGGTTGTCTTCGCTTTCGGGCTGGTCGTGGTGGATGCGTATGCCGGGAATCTCGCTCAGGAAAATCAGCTTGTCGGCCTGCATGGCGATGGCCACCGAAGTGGCGACTTCTTCCATGGTCAGGTTAAAGGCTTCGCCGGTGGGTGAGAAGCCGAAGGGCGAGAGCAGCACCATGGCGCCGAAATCCAGCACCCGGCCGATGGCGGCGGTGTCCACCTTGCGCACCAGGCCCGAGTGCTTGAAGTCCACGCCGTCGAGAATGCCGACCGGCCGCGCGGTGATGAAATTGCCCGAAATCACCCGCACCGTGGAGCCGGCCATGGGGGTATTGGGCAGGCCCTGGCTGAACGCCGCTTCAATCTCATAGCGCAGCTGGCCGGCGGCTTCCTGGGCACAGTCGAGCGCGACTTCGTCCGTGATGCGCATGCCGTGCGAATATTTGGCGGCGTGCCCCTTGGCCTTGAGCTGCTCGTTGACCTGCGGGCGAAAGCCGTGCACCAGCACGATCTTCACGCCCATGCTCTGGATCAGTGCCAGGTCCTGGGCAATGTGCTGGAGCTTGCCCGCCGCAATCGCTTCGCCGGCAATGCCTACGACGAACGTTTTACCGCGGTGGGTGTGTATGTAGGGTGCGACCGAACGGAACCAGGGCACAAAGGTGAAATTGAAGACGGCAGACATGGGCGCGCTTTCGGGATCGGTTGTGGCGGGTCAAGGGCAGCCGGGGACGGCGCGAAAGAGGCAAGCGGTCTCCCTGGGCGCTGTTTCCCCGGTAAACGGAAAAAGTCCAGTGAGTGTAAGGGAGACACCGCCGGCCTGAGGGATGCAAATGCCGGCTTTGGCGAGGGTGTGCTTTTTGCCGGCGTACTCCATTTGAGGGTTTGCTTAATGAGGGGCGGCGGGGTATGGTTCGGGTTCATGGACAAATACGCGATCGGGTTTTGGGGCTGCTATTTCGGCTCAGCCAGCCTGATGCTGGCCGGTTCGGCATTTGCCTATATCCGGTCCCTGCGGCGTATTGCCGTGAATGCGGCTGTCTCGGCAATCGCCTCCACTTTTTTTGTGGTGGCCTTCCTGGGTTGGTTACCGATCGAGAACGCCGATGTTCTGGACCGTTTCCTGGCCCACGTTGCCAGCGTGGTGTCTGCGCTGCTGGCTTACCTGCTGTTTTCCATCCTGGGCATCCTGCGCAATCCGGACTCGGCCCGGCGCGCCTTGACCTGGCTGGCGAGCCTGGCTCTTCTGGATATCGCGGTTGGCTGGGCATTGAGCCCGCGCCACGCCCTGGCACTGAGCCTGGCGGTGGCATGTTTTCTGGGGCTGGTGGCAATGGCGCTCAGTCTTCGCAGTGCCGTTCGGGGGGACCTGCTTGCCTGGGTGGCCGTCTCGGGCGTCTTCTTCATGCTCGTGGCCGTTGCCGGGTTGAGCTGGGTGGCGATGGACCGTGCCCATGTGCCGTGGCAGGTGCATGCGGTGACCGCCGTCGCCGGCACGTGTTATCTGGCCACCATGGCGGCCGTGCTGTGGACCCGTTATTCCTACCTGATCGAGCTGAACCGGGCCATGGCATATGGCCCCAGCTACGACCCGGTCACGCGCATGCGCTCCCACAGCGAAACCGGCAACATGCTGGAGGCAACCTTCAGGCGCTACCGCGATGAGCCGGTGCCGCTGGGTGTGGTGGTGGTGTCGGTTGCCAATCTGTATGTGCTGGAAAAGCTTTACGGCCACGCAGCAGTGAACCACGCGCTGTTTGTGTGCGCCGGGCGGCTGCGGCGCACCGTGCCCGCCGGTGTGGAAATGGGACGCCTCGAAGAGAACGGGTTTTTACTGCTGATGCGCAATTGCCATGACAGCGGCCAGTTGATTCACCTCGCGCGCAGGGTTCAGTCGGCCCTGGCCAAGTCGGTGGTGCTCAACACCACGCTCGAAGGCGATCTGGTAGGGAATCAGCAGACGCGCTGGGTCGCTGAAGTCGGCCTTGGCGTGCTCAGGGTCTCCAAGTCCGACGCGCGCGCCTCTTCGGCGGTGAGCACAGGACGGGGCATGTCGCGCATAGCGCTCAGCTACCCGAGCCGCATTGCGTGGTTTGACGAGACCAGTGGGGAAGCCGTGGACTTGCCTGTGCTGGCGGCCTGATCGCAGCGCCCTGCACGGCGCCATAACCATGCCCGGTCTGTTGCGGGCCGGAACACCCGATAATTGAGCGCTTCGGCAGTGTTGCCGCTTGGCCCGTTTCTCCTTTTTGCCTTCTTTCTCGCTTCCATCCTTGTCCCCCCTCGCCATCACTTTTCCCGAATCGCTGCCCGTTTCCGGCAAGCGCGACGAAATCACCGCCGCCATGGCGGCCCACCAGGTCATCATCGTCTGTGGCGAGACCGGTTCGGGTAAAACCACCCAGTTGCCCAAGATCGCGCTGGCCATGGGGCGCGGCAAGCTCAATTACCCCGCCGGACAGGGCCGGCTCATCGGCCATACCCAGCCGCGCCGTATTGCTGCGTCCAGCGTGGCCAAGCGCATCGCGGAGGAACTGAAGACGCCGCTGGGCGACGTGGTGGGCTACAAGGTGCGCTTCCAGGACCGGCTGAGCCGCGACGCCTCAGTCAAGCTGATGACCGACGGCATTTTGCTGGCCGAGACGCAGACCGATCCGCTGCTCAAGGCCTATGACACGATCATCATTGACGAGGCCCATGAGCGCAGCCTGAACATTGACTTTTTGCTGGGCTACCTGCGCCAGCTGCTGCCGCGCCGGCCTGACCTCAAGGTGGTCATCACCTCGGCAACGATTGATGCGCAGCGTTTTGCGGATTACTTTGCTTCCAGTAAAGGCCCTGCCCCTGTGATCATGGTGTCCGGGCGCATGTTTCCGGTGGAGCAGCGCTACCGGCCGTTTGAGGAGTCGCGCGAGCACGACCTGAACGATGCAATTGCCGATGCCGTCGACGAACTCTGGCTCAGCCCGCACAGCGCGGGCGACATCCTGGTGTTTTTGCCCGGCGAGCGAGAAATTCGCGAAGCAGCCGACCACCTGCGCAAGCACCTGGCGCACCAGCCGTTGACGCGCAACGCCGAGGTGCTGCCGCTGTTCGCGCGCCTGAGCCAGGCCGAGCAGGACCGCATTTTTGACGGCCACAGCGGGCGGCGCATCGTGCTGGCCACCAACGTGGCCGAAACCTCGCTGACCGTTCCCGGTATCCGCTACGTGGTCGATGCCGGCACCGCCCGCGTCAAACGCTACAGCTTTCGCAACAAGGTTGAGCAGCTGATGGTGGAGCCGGTGTCGCAGGCCGCGGCCAACCAGCGTGCCGGCCGCTGCGGCCGGGTAGCCGATGGCATTTGCATACGCCTTTACGACGAAAAGGACTTCCAGGGCCGCCAGCCTTTCACCGACCCTGAAATCCTGCGCAGTTCGCTGGCTTCGGTGATTTTGCGCATGAAGGCGCTGCACCTGGGCAATGTGGAAGAGTTCGCCTTTATCGAGCCACCGCAACGCCGCGCCATTGCCGACGGCTACCAGCTGCTGGCCGAACTGGGGGCGGTGGACGAGGACAACGAATTGACCGGCGTCGGCCGTACGCTGGCCAAGCTGCCGCTGGACCCGCGCGTGGGCCGCATGATTCTGGAAGCCAAGGGCCGCAACGCGCTGGACGAGGTACTGGTGATCGCCAGTGCGCTCAGTGTGCAGGACGTGCGCGACCGCCCCATGGACAAACAGGCCCAGGCCGACCAGCAGCACGCCAAGTTCGATGACGAGAAGAGCGAGTTCAGCGGCTACCTGAAGCTGTGGAAATGGCTGGGTGACGCGCGCGGCGGCCACGGCACCGACCACAAGCTGTCCAACCGCCAGTATGAAAACCTGCTGCGCGAGAACTACGTCAATATCCGCCGCGTGCGCGAATGGCGCGACATTCATTCGCAGCTGCATACCGTCGTGGGTGAACAAAAGTGGGTTCTGAATGACAAGCCCGCCAGCTATGAGCAGCTGCACTTATCCATGCTCTGCGGCCTGCTGGGCAACATCGGCTGCAAGAGCGACGAGGAAGACTGGTACCTGGGTGCACGCGGCATCAAGTTCTACCGACACCCCGGCGCACGCCTGAGCAAAAAGCCGGGCCGCTGGATTGTGGTGGCCGAGCTGGTGGAAACCACACGCCTTTTTGGCCGTGGCATCGCCAACATTGACCCGGCCTGGATAGAGCAGGTGGCTGGGCATCTTTTAGCCAAGCAGCTGCTGGACCCGCACTGGGAGAAAAAGGCTGCGCAGGTGACGGCGCTGGAGCGAGCCACGCTTTACGGCCTGGTGGTCTACAACGGGCGGCGCGTCAATTTTGGCCGTGTCGACCCGGTCACGGCGCGCGAGATTTTCATCCGCGAAGCGTTGGTCGCTGGCAACTGGGACACCAAGCTGCCTTTCCTCGCAGCGAACCTGAAACTGATCCAGCAGGTGCAGGATCTGGAGCACAAAGCCAGGCGCCAGGACGTGCTGGTGGACGAGGAACTGATCTACGCTTTTTATGACCAGCAACTCCCGGCTGGCGTACACAGTGGTGCAAGTTGCGAACATTGGTACAAGGAGGAAGTCAAAAAGCAGCCGCAGCTCCTGCTCTTGACGCGCGAAGAACTGATGCGGCATGAGGCTGCAGGCATTACCACCCAGTCGTTTCCCAAGACACTGCGAATGGGCGGCGTGGATTGCCTGGTGACTTACCTGCACGAACCCGGCGACGCGCGCGATGGCGTGACGGTGGACGTGCCGCTGTTCGCGCTCAACCAGGTCAATGAAGAGCGCTGCGAGTGGCTGGTGCCCGGCATGCTCAAGGACAAGGTCCAGGCGCTGATCAAGACGCTGCACCAGCGCCCGCGCTCGCGCCTGGTGCCCTTGCCCGACACCGCCGCCCGCATGACTGAGCAGTTGCTGCAACCCGAGGTGTTCGGCAGCGGCTCGCTGACCGACGCGGTGCTCAAGCTGGTGCGCGACGCGACTTCGCTGGACGTCAAGCGCAATGACATGAAGCTGGACATGCTGCCGCCGCACCTGTTCATGAACTTCCGTGTGGTCGACGAACATGGCCGCCAGCTGGGTGCGGGCCGTAACCTGGGCGCGCTCAAGGGCGAACTGGGCTCGCAGGCACGGGGTGCCTTCCAGGCGCTGGCGGGACTCAAAAACCTGGCAAAAGCACCCGGATCTGAGCTTGAAAAGCCCGTTTTTTCCGAAAATTCAGCATCAAATCGGCCTGCAGCCCAATCAGGACGAGCGCAAGCAGCTCCTGAAAAGATAGCGGCGAAAGCGCCGGAGCGCTACACCAGCTGGAGCTTTGGCGAGTTGCCGGAGCTGATGGAAATCCGCAAGGGCGCCCAGACGCTGATCGGGTTTCCGGCACTGATTGACCTGGGCGATGCGGTGACGATCGAGGTGTTTGACGAACCCGATGTGGCGGCCGCGAAGCACCGCGCCGGCTTGCGCCGGCTGTTCTCCCTGCAGATCAAGGATGCGCTGAAGTACCTGGAAAAGAACCTGCCGGAGCTGCAGAAGATGGCCACCAGCTACATGCTGGTGGGCCGCGCCGCCGACAACTCCGGCGGCGGTACGCTGGAGGAATTGCGCGAGCAGATCATCGAAGTGGCGCTGGACCGCGCGTTTTTGCTGGACCCATTGCCGACGCACGAAGCCGAGTTCAAAAAACGCATCGACGATGGGCGAGGGCGCCTGACGCTGATTGCCAGTGAGGTGGCCCGGCTGGCGGCCGGCATCCTGGCTGAATTCGCCGTGGCCCAACGCAAGATCAAGGACACCAAAAATGCCGCTGAAGCGGCAACCGATGCCGCCCAGCAACTGCAGCGCCTGGTACCCAAACGCTTTCTGACGGCCACACCTTATGGGCAACTGCAGCACTTCGCACGCTACCTCAAGGCCATCACGTTGCGGCTGGAAAAATGGCGCGCTGACCCGGCACGCGATGCCGCACGGATGGCCGAATTGCGGCCGCAAGAGCAGCGTTACTGGCGGCTCGTGGCTGAGCGAAAAGGCGCGGTGGATGCGCGCATGCAGGAATTCCGCTGGCTGCTGGAAGAGCTTCGTGTGAGCTTCTTTGCGCAGGAGCTGCGCACACCGCAGCCGGTCAGCATCAAAAGGCTGGAAAAAGCATGGCAGCAACTGAATAGTTGATGCCATGCTTTTAAGCGAAGGCTAACAATTGCCGAAGGCTTGTTATGCCGTAGCTAAAAGGCCTGGGCTCAACTGAATAGTTGATGCCATGCTTTTAAGCGAAGGCTAACAATTGCCGAAGGCTTGTTATGCCGTAGCTAAAAGGCCTGGGCTCAACTGAATAGTTGATGCCCGGCTATTTGGTGTGCCGGCATAAAAATGGCCTTGCATTGCAAGGCCATTTTTACGGGTGGATCACCAGGGGAAGGCGCGTACTAGATGCGTCCCATCAGCAGCAGGATGACCAGGATCAACACCACCAGGCCGATACCACCACTGGGTCCATAGCCCCAGCTGCGGCTGTGACCCCAGGTTGGCAATGCGCCGACGAGGATAAGAATAAGAACGATCAGCAGGATGAGGGATAGGGACATTTGAAGCACTCCTTGTTATGTGAAGTGATTGTTTCCCGGTGCGAGGCACAAACAAGCAGGATGAACGCCTGTCCAGCCGTCGGCAAATACTGACAGCCCTGGATTACACGGCAGCTTGCCGCGCTTACAGTTTGGCCAGCCGCTGCAGGGCCGTGTTCAATGTTTCGTCTTTTTTGGCAAAACAGAACCGCACCACTCGCTGGTCAAAGCCGTTGCCGTAAAACGCCGACAGGGGAATGGCCGCCACGCCGATTTCGGTCGTCAGCCATTTGCAGAATCCGGCTTCGTCCAGGTCACTCACGTCGGAGATGTCCACACACTGGAAGTAGCTGCCTTCGCTGGGCAACAGCTTGAAGCGGGTTTTTGCCAGCCCTTCGCGAAAGAGGTCGCGCTTGCGCTGGTAGAAGGCCGGCAGGTCCAGGTAGGGCTGCGCATCGGCCATGTACGCGGCCAGCCCGTACTGCACCGGTGTATTGACGGTGAAGACGTTGAACTGGTGCACCTTGCGGAACTCGGTGGTCAGTGCAGCGGGTGCGGCCACGTAGCCGACCTTCCAGCCGGTGACGTGGTAAGTCTTGCCGAAGCTGCTGACAATGAACGCACGCGCGGCAAGGCCCGGAAAACGCGCCGCGCTTTGATGCACGCGTCCCTGGGCCGCATCGAACACCATGTGCTCATAGACCTCGTCGCTGATCAGCAGGACGTCGGTGGGCGCCAGGATGTCCTGCAGCGTGAGCATGTCGGCCTCGGTCCATACCGTGGCGCTCGGGTTGTGCGGCGAGTTGACGATGATCGCCCGCGTCCTGGATGTGATCGCTGCGGAAATTTTGTCGAAGTCGGGCCGGAAGGTGCCGGGCGTGAGGGGAACGCGCACCACGACGCCACCGGCCAGCTCGATGTTGGGCACGTAGCTGTCGTAGCAGGGCTCCAGCACGATGACCTCGTCGCCGGGGTGAACGACAGCCAGGATGGCCGTGATGATGGCCTGCGTCGCACCGGCGGTGATGGTGATCTCGGTGTTGGCGTCGTAGCGGTGACCGTAAAGTTTGGCCACCTTGGCCGAGATGGCTTCGCGCAGCACCGGAACGCCTGTCATGGGCGGGTACTGGTTCAGGCCTTGTGTCATCGCGTCCGTGACGGCGTTGACCAGTTGCGGGTCACACTCAAAATCAGGAAAACCCTGGCCCAGGTTGACAGCGCCTTTTTCAGCGGCAAGCGTGGACATTACCGTGAAGATGGTGGTGCCGACAGCGGGCAGCTTGGTTTTGAGCGTGGGGGTGCGTTCGAGGATCATGGTCATGATTGAGCTGGATGCATTTCTTTTACAAGCGGCCGCGGCGGAACCGGCTTTGCGGGGCCGCTTGCGGCGCCCCCTGAGGGGGAGGCGGCCGCAGGCCGCTTCGGGGGGGAACCAAGTCAAACCTCATAGTCGTTGACACGGCCGGCCATGGCCTTGGTGATCAGGGCGCGGTCCAGCTTGTCGCTGAGCAGTTCGGCGAATTTATAGACGAAATTGCGAAGGTAGGCGCTGCGCTTGAAGGCCACGCGGGCCACGTTGATGCCGAACAGCGGGCCCGCCGCGATGGCGATCAGGTCGCTGTTGGTGCCGTCTTCCTTGATGGCCATTTCTGCGACGATGCCCACGCCCAGTCCCAGGCGCACATAAGTCTTGATGACGTCGGAGTCGATGGCTTCCAGCGCGATGCGCGGCTGCAGGCGCTTGGCGGCAAACGCCAGGTCGATCTTGGTACGGCCGGTGAAGGATGGGTGGTAGGTGATCAGCGGTTCCTCAGCCAGGTCTTCCAGCGTGATGTTGTCTTTTTTGGCCAGCGGATGGTCAACAGGAATGACGAGCATGTGCTGCCATTCGTAGCAGGGAAGGGTCACCAGGTCTTCGTACTGCGTCAATGATTCGGTCGCGATGCCGATTTCAGCCACCTCATCAAGCACCATGCGCGCCACCTGGTCGGGAGAGCCCTGGTGCAGGCTGACATTGACTTTGGGAAAGGCTTCACGCAGCTTGGCGACGGGCTGCGGGAGCACATAACGGGCTTGCGTATGGGTGGTGGCAATGGAGAGCGTGCCGCTGTCCTGGGCAGAAAACTGCTCGCCAATGCGACGCAGGTTGCCGACCTCGCGCATGATGAGTTCAATGCTTTTGAGGACGTGTTCCCCGGGTTCCGTCACGCGCTTGAGGCGTTTGCCGTGCCGTGCAAAGATCTCGACGCCCAGTTCCTCCTCAAGCTCGATGATGGCCTTGGATACTCCGGGCTGCGAGGTGTGCAGGGCCTTGGCGGTCTCTGTCAGGTTCAGGTTGCGCCGGATGGCCTCCTGGACGAAGCGGAATTGGTGAAGGTTCATATCGAATTCAGGCTAATTATTGATTTTATTATGCCTGTTTTACGCTAAGGAGGAGCCCAACCGCCGTACAGATGCGCCGTGCCTTCACGGTTATGACAAGGCAATGCTGGCCATAAGTGCGGTCAATTCGCGGTATTCCCCGGCTGCAGGCAGAAGCTCGACTTCTACGCCCGGATGCGCCAGCCTGACGCGTTCGACCAGCAGCGGCAAGTCTTCCCGGGCGTGCTTGCCTATACCAAAGAAAAGCGGAAACACCCTTATATGGCGTGCGCCAGCAGCTATTAAATTTGTAGCAGCTTCAGGCAATGAAGGAGGGCAAAGCTCCACGTAGGCGCAACTGACAGGGGTGCCGGGCTCGCGGAGACGGACTTGAGCGGCAACCGCCTCAATGGGGTCGCGCCACTGCGGGTCGCGCGAGCCATGGGCAAGCAGGATGATGCCGCGCGGCGCGGGGAACAAGGGCGTCATGGCGCGCAGCGTCCGTTAACGCCTGAGCACCAGCCAGCCAAACGCGCCCAGCGAGACGGCCATATAAAGCAGGCCTGGCGTGGCAGCCGCAAGCCAGGGCTGCCAGTTGCGGAGGTTGCCGATATAGCCGAACACGTTGTTGAGCAGGAAGAAGCTGATGCCAATCATCACCCCGGCGAACACGTAGCCGGCAATGCCACCGGAGCGAAAGTGAAGGTAGGCAAAAGGCAGTGCCAGAATCACCATCACCAGGCAGCTGAGCGGGTAAAAGACTTTTTTCCAGAACTCTATTTCATAGCGTTGCGCGGTCTGCCCATTGGCGTCCAGGTGACGGACGTAATTGAACAGGTCGATGGTGCCCATGCGCTCAGGCTTGAGCAGCGCCACCGACACCATTTCAGCGCTGATTTCGGTGGGCCAGCGAAAGCTCTTTAGCACCGCGCGGTTGACCTTGGCGCTGCCCCCGGGTTTGGCGGCGCTGCTGGCACCGGCAGGAACATCAAATTCTGTGCGCGTGGCCTGGTCCAATTCCCATGCATCGCCGGCGGTGAACGCTGCCAGCGGCGCCTGTGTGGTGGAGACGATCAATCCCTTGTTGTTGAATTCGAAAATCTGCACACCCTGCATTTCGTTGTCGGGGGTGAGAGCCCTCACATTGACCACAAAGGTGTTGTAGGCCTGCTTTTCCTTCAGCCAGGCACCGGTCTGGCCGATGGTGATCTTGTTCTGGTAGCGCGCCTTGAGCAGCTGTGCGGCCCGTTCGCTGGCAGGCGCCACATAGTCGCCTACGGCGAAACTGAACACCACGAACAGCGCCCCCAGGACCAGCAGCAACTTTAGCGCGCGCCAGGGGCCGAGTCCGCTGGTGCGCAGGATGGTGTATTCGGAGCTCTGTGCCAGTCGGGCCATCACAAAGATGGTGCCGATCAATACGGAGATCGGCAGCAGCTCGTACAAATGATTGGGAATCAGCAGGCCTACATACAACAATGCATGCCTGATCTGGTAGATATCGGCTGCGTTGATGCCGCTGCTCTTGCCGAGGTATTGCAGTTCATCGACCAGGTCAAAAAAGAAGAACAGGGCCAGGAAGCCCAGTGCCACCAGTGCGATGGCAGCTAGCACTTCACCGTAGATCAGGCGGCGTATGGTTTTCATGCGTGGCTTTCACTGTCGCGTACGGCCAGCGGTGTGCGGTTGATGCGCCGGGCGGGCCGCAGCGTCCAGTTGAACTGTCGCTTGGACAGCCAGGCCAGGGCCAGCAGCAGGACGCCGCCGTGCAGTGCCAGCAGGAAGTTGCTGAAACTGATGAGGCCCACAAAAATCCAGCTTTGCCCGAGGTTGACCAGGTTGTTGTAGACCACAAACGTCAGCAATACAAAGATCATGTTGCCGCTGCGCCCGCCGCGCGGGTTCACGCTGGCCAGGGCCACCGCCAGCACGACAAAGTTGATGGATGCCAGCGCCAGCCCCAGCCGCCACGCCAGCTCGCTGAGGTTGCCGCGGGTCGGTGCCTTGATCAGGGAGCGGGTGGAAAGCAGTTTGGCTTCCGGTGCGTT
This sequence comes from Polaromonas sp. P1_E11, assembly GCF_056405995.1. Taxonomy (NCBI): domain Bacteria; kingdom Pseudomonadati; phylum Pseudomonadota; class Betaproteobacteria; order Burkholderiales; family Comamonadaceae; genus Polaromonas; species Polaromonas sp. P1_E11. The sequence continues at coordinate 53,547 of NZ_JBFUBA010000001.1, read as the reverse complement.
TTCGGTCAGCGGATTGTTATCACCGGTTTTGGTGCCGTACTCTTCGAAGTCGCTGATTTTGAGCGCTGATTGCCCGATCACGTTTTCCAGGCGCTGGCCGTTTTCGAGCATGAGGAACTGCGCATCACCTTTGGTCTCGATGCGGCCCGAGCGGGCCGTGGTAATGGAACTCTTGCCTTTTTCGGTCGCAGCGATAAACACGTTGTTACTGGAGCGCTCGCCCGCCAGGTCGCGGTCGATGAAGAAAACCCGGTTGCCGCTGGAGGATTCCTGGAACTGGCCTGGGGCAATGCGGTCGATGTCGCCGCGCTGCTCATACCGGCTTTGCATGTCTTTGGTTTGCTGGTTGGTCCAGGGCCAGACAAAAAGAGCCATCAGCGTTATGACCAGCAGGACAGGCCATGCAAAACGGAAAAGCGGTCGCAGAAAACCCGCCAGGCCCTGGCCGCTGGTGAACCACACCACCATTTCGCTGTCGCGGTACATGCGCGACAAGGTACTGACCATCGCAATAAACAGCGACAGCGTGAGGATGGTCGGCAGGCGTCCCAGCGCCGAGTAGGCCATGAACAGCATGACGTCCTGCGGATTGATGAAACCGCGCGATGCCTGGCCCAGGGTGCGGATCAGAACAATGGTCATCACGATGGTGACCAGGACCACCAGCGTGGCCCCAAAACTGCGTGCCAGCTCTTTGCGAATCGTGGATTGGAATAACATTGACTGAATATCTGCCTTGGCTTCGTTTTATTTTTTGTTTTACGTTGGTTTATTTACCAGACCCTGAATTATGGACTTTGAACTCAAAACACTGACACCCACCCGTATTTGCAGCGAAAAAACCGACGCGCTGCTGGTTCTCGTGCCCCAGGATCCGGGCTCCGGCAACGACCCTCTTTCGGTGCTCGCATCGCTGGCGATCAAGTCAGGGGACTTTGAGGCCAAGCCGGGCAAGCTCCTGAGCACGTACCGCGCTCCCGGCATCACTGCCAGGCGGGTCGTATTGGCCGGCGTAGGGGATGCCAGTGCCAAAAACGTTCGTGCTGCCGTCAGTGCCGGCCTGGGCGCCCTGAAGGCTGCGAACGTGCAGCACCTGACTATTTGCTTCGGGGCTGTGGGCCATCTGCGGGCTGAAGCCGTGCGCGCGGCCGTGGTCGCTTGCGGTGATGCCACTTATACCTACGCCACCACCAAGTCCAAAGCCGCCAGGAACGCAAAAGCCGGCCCCGGCAGGTTGCAACGGGTGGTGGTTGCCGTGAATGACGCCGCAAGTGCGCAAATAGCGCGACCCGGCATTGACAAAGGCGCAGCGCTGATCAAGGGCATTGAATTTGCCAAGGAGTGGGCGAACCGCCCGGCCAACCACGCGACACCGACGCTTCTGGCCGGTGCTGCCAGGGAACTGGGCAAGCTGCGCGGCATCAAGGTAGAAGTGCTGGGGCCCAAAGAGGTCGACAAACTCGGCATGGGCTCCTTCATGGCCGTGGCGCAGGGTTCGGCCGAGCCGTTGCGCTTTATCGTGCTGCGCTATGAGGGGGCGGCCAGGGCCGAGGCGCCCGTCGTGCTCGTTGGCAAAGGCATCACCTTTGACACGGGCGGTATCTCCATCAAGCCCGCGGCCGAAATGGACGAGATGAAGTTCGACATGTGCGGTGCCGCCAGCGTTCTGGGCACCTTCCGGGCGCTGGCAGAGCTGCGGCCGGCGCTCAATGTGGTAGGCCTGATTCCCGCCTGCGAAAACATGCCGGGCAGCCGCGCCATCAAGCCCGGCGATGTGGTGACCAGCATGAGCGGGCAGACCATTGAGATCCTGAACACCGACGCCGAAGGGCGGCTGGTGCTCTGCGACGCATTGACCTACGCTGAGCGCTTCAAGCCCCGGGCGGTGGTGGACATCGCGACGCTGACCGGCGCCTGCGTGATTGCCCTGGGCGGCGTGCGCAGCGGGCTTTTCTCCAGCGACGACGCCTTGGCCGGGGCCTTGTCGGCGGCAGGCGAATCGTCCCTGGACCTGTGCTGGAGGATGCCGCTGGATGACGAGTATGCGGAAGGGCTCAAGACCAATTTTGCAGATGTCGCCAACGTGGCGGGGCGTGCCGCGGGTGCAGTGACCGCGGCCAAGTTCCTGCAGCGGTTCACGGCCAGTTTCCCATGGGCGCACCTGGACATTGCCGGTACGGCCTGGAAAGGCGGAGCCGCCAAAGGTGCGACCGGCAGGCCGGTGCCGCTGCTGCTGGACTACCTGCTGGACCAGGTGGTGCCAGCCAGGGCAGGGACTTCGGCTCAAGCATCGGGCAAAAAAGCCAAAACAGCGTCCAGGCGCAAACCCGCATCCAAAACCCGGGCATGACCGAAATCGCCTTTCACTTCAATGTGCCCGACAAGCTGGCCTACAGCTGCCGGTTACTTCGCAAGGCCTACCTGAGCGGCGCCAGCGTTGTGGTGACGGGGGACGCGGCGGTGCTGGCGGAACTGGACCAGTTGATCTGGAGTTTTTCGCCTGCGGAATTTGTGCCGCATTGCCGTGCGGGCGCCCCCCAAAGTACATTGGCGGCAACGCCGGTGGTGCTGGCCGAGTCGCTCAAGGACTGCCCGCATTACGGCGTACTGGTCAACCTGGGACATGGCATCCCCGCCGAATTTGAACGCTTCGAACGTTTTATCGAAGTCGTGGCGCAGGCCGACGATGACCGTCTTGCAGCGCGAAGCCGGTGGAAGCACTACGCCGACAGGGGCTATGCCATGAAACGTCACGACCTTGCGACGGCCGGGGAGGGTGCATGAACCGCCCGCCCGCACCGCCGCGGTTCGTGCCGACGCTGACGGAAGTCGTGCGGCCCATACCCGCGCCGATGTCGACGCCGGCTGCGCCGCCGGAAACGGCCAGGACTGGCTTGCCTGTGCCTGCGTCCACCGCTTCTGCCGAGCTTCAGGAGCAGATGGTGCAACGCGTGCTCCAGCGGGTGAACCTGGTCCTTGAGCGGCGTTTGCGGGAGGTGGTGGGGCAACTTATCCTGGAGCACACGCAAACCCTGGTTCCCCGTCTGCGCGAAGAAATTGAGGACGTTGTCCGTCAATCTGTGAACCAGGCTTTGAAGCACGAAGCGGCACCGCCAAACACAGACGCGTAGGCCTGTGCAAGCGACTGTTTACACGGGCGTTTTTCGCTGTGCTCAACCCTTGAAACACAAGTTCACATAAGGCAATCTGCTCCCCGGGTAAACCCCCTTATCGGAATTTAACCTAGGGACGTTGCTATGGTGCGGGCCCGGAAATTGCGTTATGTTCGGCCCCGTTGAGTAAAAAAATTGTTCTCAACCTTTAACGGTAATTTCCTAATCGGAGTGTTTTTATGCAAATGAAATTAAAACTGACAGTAGTGGCTGCTCTCGCTGCAGTAGCGGGTTTTGCCTCTGCCCAAGACGCAGTGATCAAGATCGGTCACGTGGCGCCGCTGTCCGGCTCGCAAGCCCATTACGGCAAAGACAATGAAAACGGCGTGCGCATGGCCATCGAAGACCTGAACGCACAAAACGTGGTCATCGGCGGCAAAAAGGTCAAGTTTGAAATTGTTGCTGAAGATGACGCCGCTGATCCAAAACAGGGCACGGCCGCTGCACAAAAGCTGTGCGACTCCAAAGTCGCCGGCGTGGTCGGCCACCTGAATTCCGGAACCACCATTCCTGCTTCCAAGGTCTACAACGATTGCGGCATTCCCCACGTCACGGGCGCTGCAACCAACCCCAACCTGACCAAGCCAGGCTACAAAACCACCTACCGCATCATTGCCAATGACAACGCCCTCGGCGCTGGCCTGGCTTTTTATGCTGCCGACACGCTGAAGCTGAAGAAAGTCGCCATCATTGACGACCGTACCGCTTACGGCCAGGGTGTTGCTGAAGTGTTCAAGAAAACGGCCCTGGCAAAAGGCATGACCGTGGTTGACGAGCAGTTCACCACCGACAAGGCCACCGACTTCATGGCCATCCTGACCGCCATCAAAGCCAAGGCACCTGATGCAATCTTCTTCGGCGGCATGGACCCACAGGGCGGCCCAATGTTGCGCCAGATGGAACAGCTCGGCATGGGCAACGTCAAGTACTTCGGCGGCGACGGCATCTGCACCGCAGAACTGGCCAAGCTGACCGCAGGCGCCAAGACCATCGGTAACGTGGTTTGCGCTGAAGGTGGCGCATCGCTGGCCAAAATGCCAGGCGGCGAAGCATGGAAAAAGCGTTACGACGCCAAGTACCCCAACCAGTTCCAGGTTTACAGCCCATACACCTACGATGCTACTTTCGTTCTGGTCGACGCCATGAAGCGTGCCGGTTCCTGGGATCCAAAGGTCTACACCGCCAAGCTGCCTGAAACCAGCTTCAAGGGCGTGACCACCACGATCGCTTTTGAACCCAATGGCGAACTGAAGAACCCCGCTATCACCCTGTACGTCTACAAAGACGGCAAGAAGTCTGCCCTGAACTGATCGTTCACCGCAAACAAAAAAAGCCACCGAGAGGTGGCTTTTTTTTGCCCGGAAAAAATCCAGGAAGACCGGAAGTGAGGCGCCGAAAGTGGAGCAGGCACAAAAAAGCCCAGCAAGCTGGGCTTTTAGGAGTTTTTGCCACCGCGTGGAAACTCACGGCAACTTGACTATTTGGCGGAAGAGGCGGGATTCGAACCCGCGGTAGGTTTAACCCTACGCACGCTTTCCAGGCGTGTGACTTAAACCGCTCATCCACCCTTCCGCGAAGCCTTCGATTATAGCAGTGCTGCGTACGGATGGAGGCAGGAATTGCACCCGACACGCAACAGGCTCAGTGGAGAGCGCCCTGGAACCGGTGCTTTTCCAGCTGGGCCAGGGAGACGAATTCCAGCGCCTTGCTGTGCGTGGACTCCAGCACAACAGGCGGTGCAAAGCCAGCCTCCAGCGCTTCGCGCCAGCGGTTGGCGCACAGGCACCAGCGGTCATTCGGCTGAAGGCCTGCAAAGCGGTACGCGGGTTGCGGCGTCGAAAGATCGTTGCCGCGGCTGGCGGAAAAAGCCAGAAATTCACGTGTGACGCGAACGCATACGAGGTGGGACCCTGCATCCGATTCATCCGTGTTGCAGCAACCGTCACGAAAGTAGCCGGTCAGCGGGTCATAGGAGCAGGGCACCAAATCCGTGCCCAGTACATTTTTTGCGCTCATGGTCTTGCCTGCGAAAAGCCCGTCGTCACACCTTGTTTGCCTGCACCATCTTCATGGCCGAGCTGATGAGGGCGGTGACTTCTGTCATGTTACTGGGTACCACCAGCGTAGTTTTGGCGTCCCTGGCTACCTTGGAATAGGCGTCAACCGCCTGTTCGGCCACCTTGAGCTGTACGGCCTGTTCGCCGCCTGGCTGGCGGATCGCGGCCGCGACCATTTCGATGGCTTTTGCGTTGGCGTCGGCAACGGCCATGATGGCGGCGGCTTCACCTTGCGCGTTATTGATGGCCGCCAGTTTTTCGCCTTCCGAGCGGGCAATGAAGGCTTCACGCTCGCCGGTTGCGATATTGATCTGCTCCTGGCGGCGGCCTTCAGAGGCAGCGATCAGAGCCCGCTTCTCACGCTCTGCCGTAATTTGTGACTGCATGGCATGCAGGATCTCTTTGGGAGGAGTCAAGTCCTTGATTTCGTAGCGCAGCACTTTCACGCCCCAGTTCAGGGCGGCTTCGTCAATGGCAGCAACGACTTGCGCGTTGATGATGTCGCGCTCTTCAAAGGTTTTGTCGAGCTCCAGTTTGCCGATCACCGAGCGGAGCGAGGTTTGGGCCAGTTGTGTGACGGCCACTATGTAGTTGGACGAACCGTAACTGGCGCGCATCGGGTCGGTTACCTGGAAGTAGAGGATGCCGTCGACCTGGAGCTGGGTGTTGTCGCGGGTAATGCAAACCTGGCTGGGAACGTCCAGCGGGATTTCCTTCAGACTGTGCTTGTAGGCGACACGGTCAATAAAAGGAACCAGGAAGTTGAGGCCCGGCGTCAGGCTTGCGTGATATTTACCCATGCGTTCGATGACCCAGGCATTTTGCTGTGGAACGAATTTGACGGCGCGGATGACGAAGATCACTGCGACGATGAGAATAATGAGTGCTACATAAGATGACATGGTGATTCCCTCAGATTTTTTCTACGACCAATTTGCTGCCAATAACTTCCCGAATACGGTGGGCGCCCGCTGAGGGCGTACCGTCGATCGCCTGAATAACCGCCCATTGCGCGCCGCGGTAGCGTACGAGCGCCGTGCCGTCCGCTTGCCAGTCATCGACCTGTACCGTTTCACCAATATCCATGTTGACGTCTGGATTGGTTCCTGCCGATAACGCCTTGGGCCCCCGACCCCGAATGAAATGGGTAACGCCCACGCTGGCCGAGCCGACAACGGCCGCCGTAACGAGTTGCAGGGCCGTCGAGGCGCCCAAATGAGCGGCAATTGCAGCGGCTGCCAAGCCCACCGCGATCATCAGCAGGTAAAAAGTTCCGGTTACCAGCTCCACCGCGACTGCCGTACCCGCCAGCAGCCACCAAATAGTCGATTCACTCATGCTTCCTCCTTTTGTCGGTCATCCGCTACATTTTGGGGCAATTAGACCCCAAGACAAGCGTAGCGCAACAATATGTCCTTACACTTCGCTGCTTGGAAAAAGCTTCCTCTCACCGCCCGGGCTCAACCTGTCTATGCCCTTTGAGCGTTTCCCATGCCCTCCGACAGGTTCAGGGCGACCATGAACTCCAGCCCAAGCCATGAAATTCCGCTTTCCCATCGTCATCATCGACGAAGACTTCCGCTCCGAGAACACCTCCGGTCTGGGCATCCGTGCGCTGGCGCAAGCCATTGAAACCGAGGGCTTCGAAGTCCTGGGTGTGACCAGTTACGGCGACCTCTCGCAGTTCGCCCAGCAGCAAAGCCGGGCCAGCGCCTTCATTTTGTCGATTGATGACGAAGAGTTTTCACCAGGCCCCGACCTCGACCCGGCCGTACTCAACCTGCGCACCTTTATCGAGGAAGTACGCCGCAAGAACCTGGATGTGCCGATTTACGTCTACGGCGAAACCAAGACCTCGCGCCACATCCCCAACGACATCCTGCGCGAGCTGCACGGATTCATCCACATGTTCGAGGACACGCCCGAGTTCGTAGCGCGCCACATCCTGCGCGAAGCCAAGAGCTACCTGGAAGGCGTGCAGCCGCCGTTTTTCAAGGCACTGCTCGACTATGCCGAAGACGGTTCCTATTCCTGGCACTGCCCGGGCCATTCGGGCGGCGTTGCTTTCCTGAAAAGCCCTGTGGGCCAGATGTTCCACCAGTTTTTTGGCGAGAACATGCTGCGCGCCGACGTCTGCAACGCGGTGGAAGAGCTCGGCCAGTTGCTGGACCATGACGGCGCGATCGGCGCCAGCGAGCGCAACGCCGCGCGCATCTTCAATGCCGACCACTGCTTCTTCGTGACCAACGGAACCTCGACCAGCAACAAGATGGTGTGGCACCACACAGTGGCGCCCGGTGACGTGGTGGTCGTTGACCGCAACTGCCACAAGTCCATCCTGCATTCCATCATCATGACGGGGGCGATTCCGGTGTTCCTGAAGCCGACGCGCAACCATTTCGGCATCATCGGGCCGATTCCACAGAGCGAATTTGAGCCAGACGCGATCCGCGCCAAGATCGACGCCAACCCGCTGCTCAAGGGCGTGGACAGCAGCAAAGTCAAGCCGCGTGTGCTGACGCTGACGCAGTCCACCTACGACGGCGTGCTCTACAACACCGAAACCATCAAGGGCATGCTGGACGGCTACATAGACAACCTGCACTTTGACGAAGCCTGGCTGCCGCACGCAGCCTTCCACCCGTTCTACGGCAGCTATCACGCCATGGGCAAAAGCCGCATCCGGCCGAAGAATGCAGTGGTGTACGCCACGCAGTCCATCCACAAGCTGCTGGCAGGCATCAGCCAGGCCAGCCACGTGCTGGTGCAGGATTCGCAGAACACCAAACTCGACAGGCACCTCTTCAACGAGGCCTACCTGATGCATACGTCAACCTCGCCGCAGTACAGCATCATCGCCAGCTGCGACGTGGCCGCCGCCATGATGGAGCCTCCCGGCGGCACGGCACTGGTTGAGGAAAGCATTGCCGAAGCGCTGGACTTCCGCCGCGCCATGCGCAAGATCGACGAGGAATACGGCACCGACTGGTGGTTCAAGGTCTGGGGGCCGGACAAGTTGGTCGAAGAGGGCATTGGCGAATCGCAGGACTGGATCATCAAGGGCGAGTCCCGAAGCGCCAAGACGGCCAGAAACGGCGCCAACAACTGGCACGGCTTCGGCCAGATGGCTACCGGCTTCAACATGCTGGACCCGATCAAGTCCACCATCGTCACGCCCGGCCTCGACCTGAACGGCAAGTTTGCGAAAACCGGCATTCCGGCCAGCATCGTGACCAAGTTCCTGGCCGAGCACGGCGTGATCGTCGAGAAAACCGGCCTCTACAGCTTCTTCATCATGTTCACCATCGGCATCACCAAGGGCCGCTGGAACACGCTGCTGACGGCGCTGCAGCAGTTCAAGGACGACTACGACAAGAACCAGCCGATGTGGCGCATCCTGCCCGAGTTCTGCCAGAAGTACCCCAAGTACGAGCGCATGGGCCTGGCTGACCTGTGCCAGCATATCCACACGCTATACGCCAAGTACGACATTGCACGGCTGACCACGGAGGTCTACCTGAGCGACCTGGCCCCCGCCATGAAACCCAGCGACGCCTACGCCCACATTGCCCACCGCACGACGGAACGGGTTGAAATCGACCACCTGGAAGGCCGCATTACCGTGGGCCTGGTTACGCCGTACCCGCCGGGCATCCCGCTGTTGATCCCGGGCGAGGTGTTCAACCGGAAAATCGTGGACTACCTGAAGTTCTCGCGCGAGTTCAACGCCCAGTGCCCAGGCTTTGAAACAGACATCCACGGCCTTGTGGAACAGGTGGATGCCAAGGGCAAGACGCGCTACTACGCGGATTGCGTCAAACGCTGAACGGAAGAAAAACGGGTACTTTCGTTTGCTATAGTCCTTCCCATATTTATTGGGTGGTGGCATGTTCAAGACGATTCTCTTCGGGGTGCTCGGCGTCATCGTCGGCGCAGTGTTCCTGCGCGTGCAGGCCAGCGGGGACAGCGAGTTGCGGCTGCTCATGGCCAGTGGCAAGACGGCGGTGGTCGAGCCGATCAAGGAATACAAGAGTTTTTCCCAAAAGGGACACACCACCTACACGGCGGAACTCAAATTCCGCACCGAGGCCGGGCGGCCCATGACGATCAAGCGCTCGTTCCCCGAGGCCGTGCTGAAGGACTTTGAGGCGGGCAGGCCGGTGAACATCTACTACATGCCCGGGGACCCGAGCCAGGTGGGGTTCGCGCAGGAAGCGGGCGGGTCATCCTTCCTCAAGTGGGTGGGCTGGTTCTTTGTCATTGCCAGCCTGGGCTACACCGGCCTCGGCCTGCTGGCGAGCCAGAAAAAATAAAGCCGCCTCCCCGGGGCGTTTGCTATTTTTTTTGTAGCTGGAGGCGCACGACTGACGAGCGCTACAGGCTATTTTCCTGTTGAATGCAGCGGGCGCGAGGCCAACTCACGTTGGTCTCCGGCAGCGCCGGCTTGCGGCCCACCTTTTAAAGCAGCTGGTCTTCCCGTACCCGCATGAAGCTGGCAAACCGGGGCAGGCCGCTGTCGTTGAGCCCGCGAAAACGGTAGGTGACGGTGCTGCCCACGGGCGGCGGATTCTGGCGCTGCTCATCGTTGAGCCCGGTTCCCAGCTTGAAGCGCCGTCCTGGTTTGCCGTCGGCACCGGGCATTTCCACCAGTAGCGCGCCCAGCATGCCGGCGTACTTTCCCTTGCCGGGAACATGCGCCACCACGCGGGCTTCGGTGTCTTCGTGGGTCTTGACCTTGAGCAGGTCGTCGTTGCGTGCACCTTTGTAGAAAGACGTACCGCGGTGCAGCATCAGGCCTTCGCCGCCGCGCTTCACGGTGGTGGCCAGCAGCCCTTGCAAGGCCGCATGGCTTGCCACCTTCGATTGCCCCACGGCCTGCACCCACGGCTGGTCGATGCGGCTCACCACGCCATTGAGGGCCGGGATCCGCTCGCTGAACGGGCCGCCTTGCGCGGGCAGGTCAAACACCATGAAGCGCATGGCTCGCCAGGCAGCGTCGCCCGGGGTTTGCTGGCGTACGGTAGACACCGCCCTGGCAAACTGGCCGCGGCCCGCCCACAGCTCGCCGTCCAGGGGTGTTTTGGGCCAGCCTGCGGTGAACCAGGCCGGCGCGGCGATGCGTTCACCCCCGCGCGTGAGCAGCTGTTCCCCGTCCCAGTAGCCACGCACGCCGTCGAATTTTTCACTGACCCAATAATCCTGAAGGGTGACGCCGGGTTGGTACACCTTGGCGAGCATCAGCGGCGGCGCTTGCGCAGCTGCGGATGCCGAAAGCACCGGAAGCGCTGGTGCCAGCAAGCCGGCGAGTGCCAGCAGCCAGTGAAGCGTTTTGAGGCGAAAAAAGACCGTGTTGGCCCGCTCGCCGGAGCGGGTGATGTGTTGCCGCATGGGCCCTCCCTGTTTTTCTTGACTTATGACTGTATGAATGTACAGTTTATAGTTCAAATTTGCGCGGTGCAAGCGTTCTGGGGGGTGCCTGTGTTGCCCGCGCAACCCCGTCAACCATGAAGGCTGCAATGGCCATGAAAGGAATCAACTTATGACAGAAAAAATGACTTCCAGAGGGAGTTGCCATTGTGGAAAAGTCGCGTTTGAGGTCGACGGCCAGCCGAACAGCGCCCTGGCCTGCAACTGCTCCATCTGCCAGCGCAAGGGGTCGCTGCTGTGGTTTGTGCCGCATGACCAGCTCCGTTTGCTGACACCCGATGAAAATGCCGGCAACTATCAGTTCAACAAGCATGTGATCAGCCACCGTTTCTGCCCCACCTGTGGCATTCACCCCTATGGCGAAGGAACGGACCCTGCCGGCAATCGCATTGCAGCTATCAACGTCCGCTGCCTCGAGGGAATCGATCTGGACACCATCAAGGTGACGCATTTCGATGGGCGTTCTTCCTAGCTCTTCCTGGAACCCCCAGATCCTCTATTCCCGGACCCTGGCGGACGCAATAATCTGCCACTTCGCCCGTACCCGCAGGGCCGGTATTCCCGGCCTGTACTCATTGCTGTTTGACTCTCTTGGGCCAGCCGGCCCCGGCATTCTTTTATCGACGCCATGACTTCCACCGACATTGAACATATCGAGCGCGCCACTGTGGCGGCCGTATCACCCGAGGACCAGCTCGAAATCGGTGGCTGGTTGCTGCCCTTTGACAGCGGAACGGTCAGCCGGGCCAAAAGTGCCGTGCCCCTGCTGCATCAGCCTCCCGCCGACGGCGTGATCGATAGCATCGAAGGGCTGTACCGCGCGCGCGGGATGCGGGCAGTCTTCCGGCTGGCCAATGAGGCCTGTTTTGATGCCTTGCGCCGCGAACTGGGCGCGCGGGGTTACACGGCAGGCAAGCCGGTGCTGGTGCAAGTGGCGCAGGTCAAGTCCATGCGTGGCGTGTCGGCGCAGGCCCTGGCTGAAACAGCCAACACGCCGGATGAGGCCTGGGCCGCGTTGTTCCTGGCCGAGGGTTTTGATCCCGTGGACGGCGCCAGCCGAGTGAGGTCACTGAGCCGCGGACGTGATTCCGTGTTTGCCAGCGTGCGCGAAGGCGGCAAGGCCATTGCCGCCGGTGCGGCGGCTTTCAGCCACGGATGGTCCAGTGTCCACGGCATGCGAACCGACCCGGCACACCGCGGCAAGGGGCTGGCAGGGCGCGTACTGGCCGCAATGGCCGAAGCGGCCATGCAGCGGGGCATTGAGCGTGTATTCCTGCAGGTGGAAGAAGGCAATGCCCCGGCGCGGGCGCTTTACCGGCGGGCGGGCTTTAAAACGGTCTGGAGTTATGACTATTGGACGCAGGCTTGACGCCTGAATCCTGACGCGAGGTGCCGTAAGGAGCTATTATTTTTATAGCAGCTTGCGCTCGTCTGCATTGGCTTGCAGCCTGTTTTGTCACTATTTTGAGGCCTGGGGCAGCCGAATCCGGCAGTTTTGTTGCCTGATATCCGGCTTTAGTCGGCCCTCAAGGGGGCTTTCAGGCCATATTTGAGGCGTGTATTTGGCCCGCAACCCAATAAAGTCGGGCGCAAGCAGCTATCTATTTCATAGCGAACAAATAACGTCATCGGGGCAGACACCCGGCATGCGAGTCGGGCGCAGGAGCTCTGTCTCAGGCTTCACCCTGCTCGGTAATGCCGCCCACGACCTGGCTGAAGCCGCCGTCCACATAGGTGATTTCCGCGCTCACGCCGCTGGCCAGGTCGCTAAGAAGGAATGCCGCCACATTGCCGACGTCTTCGATCGTCACGTTGCGGCGGATGGGGCTGGCTGCCGTGGCTTTCAGCATCTTGCCGAAATCCTTGATGCCGCTTGCGGCCAGGGTCTTGATCGGGCCGGCGCTGATGCCGTTGACACGCATGCCCTGGCCCCTGCTGCCCAGCGATTCCGCGAGGTAGCGCACGCTGGCTTCCAGCGAGGCTTTGGCCAGGCCCATGGTGTTGTAGTTGGGCAGAACACGCAGCGCGCCCAGGTAGGTCAGCGTCAGCAGGGCCGACTTTGGATTGAGGTAGGGCAGGGCCGCCTTGGCCATGGCCGGAAAGCTGTAGGCGCTGATGTCGTGGGCGATCCTGAAACCCTCGCGCGACAGACCTTCCAGGAAGTCGCCGGCGATCGCCTCGCGCGGTGCAAAGCCGATGCTGTGCACAAAGCCGTCAAAGGTCGGCCAGGTTTTGGAGAGGTCGGCAAACATCTTGTCGATCTGGGCGTCGTCGCCCACGTCGCAGTCAAAAATCAGCTTGGAGTCGAAGTCGGCGGCAAACTCGGTGATGCGGTCCTTGAAGCGCTCGCCGACATAGCCGAAAGCCAGCTCGGCGCCCTGGGCATGGCAGGCCTTGGCAATGCCGTAGGCGATGGACCGGTTCGAGAGGACCCCCGTGATCAACAGTTTTTTGCCAGTGAGGAATCCGGTGTTGGTGGCCATGCAGGTGCTCCAGTAGGTAGTTCGCGGGGAGGGGAAGGCAAGGGACAGGGGCGCAGTGTCTGTGCGCCGCAATCTTGCCAGCTTAAGTAGTGCAGAATTGTCGCATGCGAAGTTTGCTGGTTTGGGTCCTGCTGGGTCTTTCATCACCGTCATGGGCCGCGCACGGCTATGCGCTCTGGGGAGACCTCAAGTACCCCGCGGGGTTTGCCCACTTCGACTACGTCAACCCCGCAGCACCCAAAGGCGGGGACCTGCGCCTGGTCAGCAACCTGCGTTACTCAACCTTCGACAAATACAACCCCTTCACGATCAAAGGTTCGGCGCCGGCCTATTTGTCGAGCTTCATGTTCGACACGCTGCTGACGGGGGCGATGGACGAAACCGCCTCAGGCTACGGGCTGCTGGCCGAAGACGTTGAGGTGTCGGTTGACGGGCTCACGGCCACCTTCCGCCTGCGCAAGGAAGCGCGCTTTCACAACGGCGACCCGGTGCTGGCGGCCGACGTCAAATACAGTTTTGACACCCTGATGGGCCCGCATACCTCGCCGTCCTACAAGACAGTGTTCGAAGACGTCGCAGCCTGCGAGGTGGTGGACGAGCGGACAGTGCGCTTTCGTTTCAGGAAACCGAACCGCGAACTGCCGTTGAAAGTGGGCGGCATGGCGGTGTTCAGCCGCAAGTGGGGCATGGACGCCACCGGTAAGGCCAAGCCCTTCAATGAGGTCGTGACCGACATCCCCATTGGGAGCGGGCCTTACCGCATCGGCCCGGTGATCTTCGGCAAAGACATCAGCTATATACGCGACAAGACCTACTGGGGTGAGAAGCTCAATGTGCGGGTCGGTACAGGGAATTTCGACACCGTCACCGTCAAGATTTACAAGGACAACACTGCCAAGCTTGAGGCGCTCAAGGCCGGCGAGTTCGACATCATGCGTTTCTTCTCGGCCGGCGACTGGGCCCGGCGCCTGACGGGCAAACGTTTTGACAACGGTGAACTCGTCAAGGGGGAATTCAAGCACAGCCTGCCCACGGGTTTCCAGAGCTATGTGCTCAATACCCGGCGTGAAAAGCTCAAGGACCCGCGCGTGCGCGAAGCTCTGGGCCTGGCGATCGACTACGAATGGATGAATCGCCAGCTGTTCTACAACGCCTACCAGCGCGTGTCCGGCTTGTTCGGAAACACCGATTGCCAGGCCACCGGACTGCCGAAGCCCGAAGAGCTGACTTTGATGGAACCCTGGCGCAAGGACATCCCCGCAGCGGCATTCGGCACCATGTATGTGCCGGCGCGTACTGACGGCGACTCCTCGCTGCGCGCCAATTTGCGCCGTGCCCAGGTGCTCCTGAAGGAAGCCGGCTGGGAGGTTCGGGACGGCAAGCTGCGCAACGCCAAAGGCGAGGCCATGGTGCTGGAATACCTGGATAGCAACGAGGGCGGTGTGCGCACGATTTCGCCCTGGATACGCGCCCTCGAAAAGCTCGGCATCCAGCTCAACTTCCGGCAGGTCGACTTCGCGCTCTACCAGCAGCGCCTCGATAAATTCGAGTTCGACATCATCTCCATCGCCTACGGTGGCACCAACAACCCGGGTCAGGAGTTCGCCGACATGTTCGGTAGCAAGGCCGCCGCCACTGAGGAGTCGGGTAACTTCAGCGGAGCCGCCAATCCCGCGATTGATGCCATGATCACCAAAATGACCAGCGCCAAAACCAAGGCCGAGTTGTTGCCCGCCTGCCGTGCATTGGAACGCATCGTGGCGCACAGCCACTACCTGCTGCCGGAATGGACGGCCGGCACCCATCGCGTGGTCTACAACGCACGCCGCCTTGCCATGCCGGGCCAGATGCCACCCTATGCGCCAGGCGAGACCTGGATCATCGATACCTGGTGGGCTAAAAAATGAACACCCCCGTCGGACGTTCGCTTCGCGTAACGCCTTCCCCCCTTGCAGGGGGCGGCACCTGCGGCCTGGCTAAGCCAGTTCCGCGCTGCCACTGGATTCGAGGGGAGGGCTGATCGACCATGTTTGCCTACATTCTCAAACGCTGCCTGTTGATGATCCCGACTTTGTTCGGGGTGTTGCTGATCACCTTTGTGGTGACGCAGTTCGTGCCGGGCGGGCCGGTGGAGCAATACATGGCCGAGGCCAAGGCCGGCCCCAGTGGTGGAGGCGGCGCCGAGGGTGGCGGCCTGAGCTACCGGGGTGGGCAGGGCGTCGACCCGAAACGCGTCGAGCAGATCAAGGCGCTCTATGGTTTCGACAAGCCGGCGCCCGAGCGCTTTTACCTGATGCTCAAGCAGTTTTTGAGCTTTGACCTTGGCAGAAGCTTCTTCCACAACAAGGAGGTCTGGCAACTGGTCAAGGAAAAGCTCCCGGTTTCCATCAGCCTGGGATTGTGGACCTTTTTCATCAGCTACCTGGTGGCTGTGCCACTGGGCGTCGCCAAGGCGGTGCGTGCCGGCTCGCGTTTCGATTTCGTCACAACATTGCTGGTGCTGACCGGCTATGCCATTCCCGGCTTTGTGCTGGGTGTCGCGCTGCTGGTGATCTTCGGCGGCCAGTTGCAGTGGTTTCCGTTGCGCGGCCTGACTTCGCCCAATTGGGAGACTTTGAGCTGGGGTGCGCGCATCACCGATTACCTCTGGCATATCACCTTGCCGGTCACGGCCATGGTGCTGGGCAGCTTCGCAGTTACGGCCATGCTGACCAAGAACTCCTTCCTGGAGGAAATCCGCAAGCAATACGTGCTGACGGCCCGCGCCAAGGGCCTGGGTGAGCGCCAGGTGCTGTGGAAGCATGTGTTCCGCAATGCGCTGATTCCCCTCATCACCGGCTTCCCGGCGGCCTTTATCAGCTCGTTCTACACCGGTGCGCTGCTGATCGAAACCCTGTTCTCGCTGGATGGCATGGGACTGCTCAGTTATGAAAGCATCATCCGGCGCGACTACCCGGTGGTGCTGGGCACGCTCTACTTATTTACCTTGATCGGCTTGTTCACCAAGCTGATTTCCGATTTGTCTTATGTCTGGGTGGATCCGCGTGTACGGTTCGATTAGCCCCCCTGAAGCCACCTCCGGCAGCCTTCCCCCCGAGGGGACGCCTCCTGCGGACGGGCAAAGCCCGGTCCGCGGCGACGCTGTACAAGAAAAGTACGTTTCCAATTCCCCGGCGCGGCGCGCCTGGAGGCGGTTTCGGCGCAACAAGCTGGGGTTTTACAGCCTGGTGGTGTTCTGTACGCTGGTGGTGCTCAGTCTTTGTGCCGAGCTCGTCTCCAACGACCGGCCGCTGCTGGTGCGCTATGAGGGAGGCTATTACTTTCCCATGGTCAAGGACTACAGCGAGAAAACCTTTGGGGGGGACTTCGACACCACCACCGATTACCTCGACCCCTACATCCGCGAACGACTGGGGCGTGGCAGCAATTTTGCGCTGTACACGCTCAACCCCTACGGGCCCAACACCCTCAATTATTTTGCGAAAGAGCCCAACCCCTCGAAGCCGACGCGGGCCAACCTGCTGGGCACCGACGACCGGGGGCGCGACTTGCTCGCCCAGCTGATTTACGGCTTTCGGGTCAGCGTATTGTTTGCGCTGGCGCTGACGGTCACCGGCGTGCTGCTCGGCATGCTGACGGGGGCGCTACAGGGCTATTTCGGTGGCAAGACCGATTTGTTGTTCCAGCGTTTCATCGAAATCTGGGGCTCCGTGCCGGAGCTCTATCTGCTTATCATCTTCAGCGCCGTTTTTGCGCCCAGCGTTGCGTTGTTGCTGATCCTGCTCAGCCTGTTCGGATGGATGGGGTTGTCAGACTATGTGCGCGCCGAATTCCTGCGCAACCGGCAGATGGACTATGTACGCGCCGCGCGTGCGCTGGGCGTCGGTAACCTGAGCATCATCTGGCGCCACATCCTGCCCAACAGCCTAACGCCTGTGGTGACTTTCCTGCCGTTTCGCATGAGCGGCGCGATTCTGGCGCTGACTTCGCTGGACTTCCTGGGGCTGGGGGTGCCGCCGGGCACGCCTTCGCTCGGTGAATTGCTGTCGCAAGGCAAGAACAGCATCGATGCGTGGTGGATATCGCTGTCTACCTTCGCGGTGCTGGTGATCACGCTGCTGCTCCTCACCTTCATGGGCGACGCCTTGCGCGATGCCCTGGATCCCAGGAAGGCCGACTGATGACACCACCGCTCCTTGATGTCAAAAACCTGCAGATTTCATTCGCAGGAAAAGCCGTCGTCCACGGCATCGATTTTTCCATCGCACCCGGCGAAAAGCTTGCGCTGGTGGGCGAATCGGGTTCGGGCAAGACGGTGACGGCGCTGAGCCTGCTACGGCTGGCGCAAAACGCCGTGGTCGGTGGCAAGGCTGTTTTTACCGGCATCGATGCGGCAGACCGGGCCGCCAGCGGTGCGCCGCCCAGGGCGCCCGTGGATTTGCTGTCCTTGCCGGAGCAGTCCCTG
This sequence comes from Polaromonas sp. P1_E11, assembly GCF_056405995.1. Taxonomy (NCBI): domain Bacteria; kingdom Pseudomonadati; phylum Pseudomonadota; class Betaproteobacteria; order Burkholderiales; family Comamonadaceae; genus Polaromonas; species Polaromonas sp. P1_E11. The sequence goes on along the minus strand of NZ_JBFUBA010000001.1, from coordinate 35,942 downwards.
CGCGGAATCCGGGGCCGCGACATCGCGATGATCTTTCAGGAGCCCATGACAGCACTGAACCCCCTGTTTAGCGTGGGCAACCAGATTGCTGAAGTTCTTCAGCTAAAACAGGGCCTGACACCCGCAGAATGTGCGCAAGCAGCTATCAAATTGCTAGCGGATACGGGAATCACCGAACCCGAACGACGCGCAAACTCTTTCCCGCACCAGCTTTCGGGCGGGCAGCGGCAGCGGGCCATGATTGCCATGGCGCTGGCTTGCCAGCCTCGGCTGCTGCTGGCCGACGAACCCACCACGGCGCTGGACGTCACCCTGCGCGGCCAGATTCTGGATTTGCTGGGTGAGCTGCAGCAGCGCAACGGCATGGCGGTGCTGATGATCACCCACGACCTGAACCTCGTGCGCAAGTTTGCCGACCGCGTGGCGGTGATGGAAAACGGCCACATCGTGGAGCAGGGCACCGTGGCCGAGGTTTTCGCGCGGCCCCAGCACCCTTACACGCGCAAGTTGATCGACAGCAAGCCGCAGCGGGACGGGCTGGCGGCCAGCACCGGCGCGGACCCGGGTGCGGCGCCGACCATGCGCGCGGAGCGCCTGCGCGTGGCGTATCCGGTCTCCATTCCAGGCATACGCGGGTGGTTTAAAAAAACCGAATTTGTAGCGGTCAAAGACGCCAGCTTTCATATCCCCCCGGGCAAAACGCTGGGCGTGATCGGTGAATCGGGATCCGGAAAGTCCACCTTGGCGCTGGCCAGCCTGGGCTTGCTCCCTTTTTCTGGGCAGCTGCAGGCGGCCGGCCAGGCCTGGAGCCGGGATGCGGCACGCAACAAGGCGATCCGCCGCGCCGTTCAGGTTGTGTTCCAGGACCCGTTTTCTTCCCTGTCACCCCGCATGACCGTTGAAGCCATTGTGGAAGAGGGGCTGACGGTGCATGAGCCCAAGCTGGCTCCGGCCGGGCGGCGCCAACGGGCGCTGCAGGCCTTGGCCGATGTCGGTATGACTGAGGCCCAGTTTCCGGGTTTGCTGCAACGCTATCCACACGAATTTTCAGGCGGGCAGCGCCAGCGCCTGGCGATTGCGCGCGCGCTGATCGTCAACCCCAGCCTGCTGGTGCTGGACGAACCCACCAGCGCGCTGGACGTGACCATCCAGAAACAGGTGCTGGGACTGCTGCAAAGATTGCAGCGCGAGCGTGGCCTCAGTTATTTGCTGATCACGCATGACGTCGACGTGATCCGCGCAATGGCCCACGAGGTCATGGTGATGAAGGATGGTGACGTACTGGAGTCAGGCTCGCTGAGCGAAGTGCTGGATGCGCCGCAGCATCCCTATACGCGGGTTCTGGTCACGGCGGCTTGAACATTATGCATCTCCACGGGCTGCGGAGATCACGAAGAAAACTTCATAAATTACTTTAACTAAATCAAAAATCTATATGATTTAATTGATTTTTTTAAGGCTGTAAATCTTTTATGGGGGGGTGTGAGTAGGAGATGTCATTTGCACATTCACGCAGCGATGCATTCATTTGCACGCTGTTCTTTCTGGCGGTGATGCCGGAATGTTTAACCGAAAGGGATGTGCCCTGGGCCGACTCATCAGGCCTGTTCCAATGCTCAGGGCGGGCGTCGTAACCAGAAGGATTTACATCGACGGTTCGGGCGTTCTCTAGCGTGTCAGGCACGGAAATTGTTTGCATCAAAGGGCGCAGCACGTTACAATAAGAGCTTCACGACCAAATGGGCGGGTTTTCACCGCCCATTTTTTTTGGGCGTTTGTTTTTGAACATACGGATTTAGAGCGGGTTTAAGAGACTGAATGGCATTGCAAGAGACGATTGAGCAAACTGTGACGGGGCTGGGCTACGAGCTGGTCGAGATAGAACGCACCGGCGGTGGTTTGCTGCGCGTCACGATCGATATGCCTTACGTCAAGGGCGCCGAACAGTTCATCAATGCCGAGGACTGCGAAAAAGTCACCCGCCAGCTCCAGTTTGTCCTGGAAGTCGAAGGCGCCGAATATGCGCGGCTGGAAGTCAGTTCCCCCGGCATCGACAGGCCCTTGCGCAACGAAAAAGATTTTGAGCGTTTTGCCGGTGAGCTGATCGACATCACGCTCAAGGCTCCCATTGGTGTGGCTGCCAGCGCCGGTTCAACCGTCGCGGCCAGCCGCAAGAAGTTTCGCGGCACGCTGGAGCGTGCCGTGGCCGCGGACGGCATTGCCGGCTGGCAGATCGTATGGAGCGATGAGCCGGCCGTCAAACCCGGCCAGAAGGTCAGTAAGAAGAAGGTTCCCGCACCGCTGCAGGCGTTGGGTTTTACCCTCGATGAGATTCAACAGGCGCGCCTCGCGCCGGTGGTTGATTTCAAGGGGCGTAAACCCAAAATAACGCCTGGTGCCGAACCCTTTGCAGAGAATTAATTTCAAGAAATGAAGAAAGGCAGGCTTGTGAAATGAATCGCGAACTGTTGATGTTGGTTGATGCCATCTCGCGTGAAAAAAATGTGGAACGTGACGTCGTTTTTGGCGCCGTCGAGCTCGCGCTCGCCTCGGCCACCAAGAAGGTGTACGAAGGCGAAGTGGACATCCGCGTAGCCGTCGACCGTGACAGCGGCAATTACGAAACCTTCCGCCGCTGGCTGGTGGTCCCTGACGAAGCCGGCCTGCAGAACCCTGAAGCCGAAGAGCTGGTCAGCGACGCACGCGACGAAATCGCCGACATCGAAGAAGGTGACTACATCGAAAAGCCGGTGGAAAGCCTGCCGATCGGCCGCATTGGCGCGCAAGCGGCCAAGCAGGTCATCCTGCAGAAAATCCGCGATGCCGAGCGCGAAATGCTGCTCAACGACTTCATGTCGCGTGGCGACAAGATTTTTGTCGGCACCGTCAAGCGCATGGACAAGGGCGACATCATTGTCGAATCCGGCCGTGTGGAAGGCCGCCTGCGCCGTTCCGACATGATCCCGAAGGAAAACCTGCGCTCCGGCGATCGCGTCCGCGCCATGATCATGGAAGTGGACACGACCCTGCGCGGCGCGCCCATCATCCTCTCGCGCACGGCGCCTGAGTACATGATCGAGCTGTTCCGCCAGGAAGTGCCTGAAATCGAACAAGGCCTGCTGGAGATCAAATCCTGCGCCCGTGACCCTGGTTCGCGCGCCAAGATCGCTGTGCTGTCGCACGACAAGCGTGTCGACCCGATCGGCACCTGCGTCGGCGTGCGCGGCACCCGCGTCAACGGCGTGACCAACGAGCTCGCCGGCGAGCGTGTCGACATCGTGCTTTGGAGCGAAGACCCGGCCCAGTTCGTGATTGGTGCATTGGCCCCGGCCAACGTGTCATCCATCGTGGTCGACGAAGAGCGTCACGCCATGGACGTCGTCGTCGATGAAGAAAACCTGGCCATTTCGATCGGCCGCGGCGGCCAGAACGTGCGCCTTGCCGCCGAGCTGACCGGCTGGAAGATCAACATCATGACGGCCGATGAATCTGCACAAAAGCAGGCCACCGAGACCGATTCCAGCCGCAAGCTGTTCATGGAAAAGCTCGACGTGGACGAGGAAATCGCCGACATCCTGATCTCCGAAGGTTTCACCAGCCTCGAAGAAGTGGCTTATGTGCCGCTGCAGGAAATGCTGGAGATCGAGTCCTTCGACGAAGACACCGTCAATGAGCTGCGCACGCGCGCCAAAGATGCGCTCTTGACGATGGAAATCGCCAAGGAAGAAAATGCCGAAGGCGTGTCGCAGAACCTGCGCGACGTCGAAGGCCTCACGCCAGAGCTGATCGCCAAACTGACAGAAGCGGGCATCCATACCCGTGACGACCTGGCCGATCTGGCCGTGGACGAACTTACCGATATCACCGGCCAGTCTTCGGACGAAGCCAAAGCCCTGATCATGACCGCACGCGCTCATTGGTTTACCGATGAACCCGCTGCCGCTGACACCCCTGCACCTGCAGCGGCCCAAGAGCAATGATCATGAAAGGCCTGCAGGAAAAAAACATATGTCCAGTACCACCACCGTCGCTGAATTCGCAGCTGAACTCAATAAATCCCCCGCAACCCTGATCGAGCAATTGACCAGTGCGGGCGTCGCCAAGGCGCAAGCCAGCGACCCTTTGTCCGAGGCGGACAAGCAGAAGCTTCTCGGCTATCTGCAGGCCAGCCATGGCACCGTCACGGCCGAGCGCAAGAAGATCACCCTGGTGAAAAAATCCACCAGCGAGATCAAGCAGGCCGATGCCACCGGCAAGGCGCGCACCATCCAGGTGGAAGTGCGTAAAAAGCGTACCTTTATCAAGCGTGACGATGGCTCCGACCAGCCTGCGGAAGAAGTGCAGCCTGAAGTGGCCGCCCCGCCGGCACCTCCCGTCATCGACGATGCTGAACTGATTCGCCGCGAAGAAGAAGCCAGCCGCCACGCAGAACTGCTGCGCCGCCAGGAGCAGGAGCTCGCTGAAAAACGCCGTCTTCGCGAAGAGCAGGACGCCAAGGATGCTGCGCGCGAGCAGGAGCGCCTGGCCGCCGAGCAAACCGCGCAGGCGGCTGCTGCAGCCGCCGAGGCCGTGGTCAAGAAAGCCAAGCCAGCCGGAAAAGCCAAGGATGCCGCGCCAGTAACAGCTGAAGCCACCAAAGCCGCTGAAACCGCCGCGGCCGTACAGGCCACGAAGGCGGCCGATGCCGCGGCTGCCGCTGCAACTGCCAAGGCCAAAGCCACCGCCGAATTCCAGGCTGACGCGGCCAAGGCGCAAGAGCTCCAGGACCGCCGCCGCAAGGCCGAAGCAGAAGCTGCCGGCATTCGCGCCATGATGTCCGCGCCCAAGCGCGTTCTGGTGCCCCATGTCGACCCCAAAGCCGCCATCAAGGGCACGCTGCACAAGCCGGCCGGGGCGCCGGGTGCCGCGGCCAAACCGGGTGCGCCGGCCGCTGCGGGTGCCCCTGGCGCCGCTGGCAAGAAGGAAGTCAAGTCGGAGAACCTGTCTTCGACATGGAAGGACGACGCCGCCAAGAAGAAGGGCATTCCAAGCCGTGGCGCACCCGTTGTGCCCGGCCGTGGCAATTTCCGTGGAGGCCCGCGTGGCCGCCGCAATGACCGTGAAGCACGTCCGGAGTCCACCTTCGTGGCGCCGACCGAATTCAAGGTCATTGAAGTGCACGTGCCTGAAACGATCACCGTGGCCGAACTCGCGCACAAGATGAGCGTGAAGTCATCCGAAGTGATCAAGCACCTGATGAAGCTTGGCCAGATGGTCACCATCAACCAGCCGCTGGACCAGGACACCGCCATGATTGTGGTGGAAGAAATGGGCCACAAGGCTGTGACGGCTTCGCTGGATGACCCGGAAGCCTTTGCCGACGAAGACGTGCAAGGCCAGCAGGCCGAGTTGTTGCCGCGTGCGCCGGTCGTGACGGTCATGGGTCACGTCGACCATGGCAAGACCTCGCTGCTCGATTACATCCGCCGCGCCAAAGTGGCCTCCGGCGAAGCGGGCGGCATCACCCAGCACATCGGCGCCTACCACGTGGAAACCCCGCGCGGCATGGTGTCCTTCCTGGATACCCCGGGCCATGAGGCGTTTACCGCCATGCGTGCCCGCGGCGCCCAGGCGACCGACATCGTGATTCTGGTGGTGGCGGCTGACGACGGCGTGATGCCGCAGACCAAGGAAGCCATCAAGCATGCCAAGGCGGCCGGTGTTCCCATCGTGGTGGCGATCAACAAGATCGACAAGCCCGGTATCAACATGGAGCGCGTCAAGGGCGAACTGGTCACCGAGGAAGTGATTCCCGAAGAGTTCGGTGGCGACGTTCCTTTTGTCGGCGTCTCCGCCCATACTGGCGCCGGTGTCGATGCCTTGCTCGAACAGGTGCTGCTGCAGGCCGAAGTGCTTGAACTCAAGGCGCCAGTGGATGCACTGGCCAAAGGCCTGGTGATCGAAGCCCGCCTCGACAAGGGCCGTGGCCCCGTGGCGACCGTGCTGATTCAGGCGGGAACGCTGAAAGCCGGCGACGTGGTGCTGGCCGGCTCGACCTATGGGCGCGTGCGCGCCATGCTGGACGAAAACGGCAAGCCGATCAAAACGGCGGGCCCGTCGATTCCCGTGGAAATTCAGGGCTTGACGGAAGTGCCGCAGGCTGGTGATGAATTCATGGTCATGCTCGACGAGCGCCGTGCCCGTGAAATCTCTACCTACCGCGCCGGCAAGTTCCGCAATACCAAGCTGGCCAAGCAACAGGCCGCCAAGCTGGAGAACATGTTCTCCGACATCGGCGCCGGCGAAGTCAAGATGCTGCCCATCATCATCAAGGCCGATGTGCAAGGCTCGCAGGAAGCGCTGGCCCAGTCGCTGCTGAAGCTTTCGACCGAAGAGGTCAAGGTCCAGCTCGTGTACTCCGGTGTGGGTGGTATTTCCGAATCCGACGTCAACCTGGCGATTGCCTCCAAGGCCGTGGTGATCGGGTTCAACACCCGTGCCGATGCCCAGGCCCGCAAGCAGGCCGAAAACAACGGCGTGGACATTCGCTACTACAACATCATTTATGACGCTGTGGACGAACTTCGCGCCGCGATGTCGGGCATGCTGACGCCGGACAAGAAGGAAGAAGTCATCGGCAATGCCGAGATTCGCCAGGTGTTCAAGGTCAGCAAGATCGGCTCGATCGCCGGCTGTATGGTCACTGCCGGGGTGGTTCGCCGCACAGCGCGCCTGCGCCTTCTGCGCGAGAACGTGGTCGTTTTCACGGGTGAACTCGACTCGCTCAAGCGCTTCAAGGACGACGCCAAGGAAGTCAAGGAAGGCTTCGAGTGCGGCTTGAACATCAAGAACTACAACGACATCCAGGTTGGCGACATCCTGGAGTTCTTTGAAATCAGGGAAGTGGCGCGGACACTGGAAGTCTGATCCCGGCTGGCCGGCAGCCCCTGGCTGCCAGCCTTTCCGCAGACCCCACCATTTTTTGACATGCGTAAAAAATCATCCACCCCGAATCGCGGTTTTCGCGTCGCCGATCAGATCCAGCGCGATCTGACGGAGCTGATCGCGCGCGAACTCAAAGACCCGCGGGTCGGGATGGTGACCGTGCAGGCCGTCGAGGTGACGGCCGACTATGCGCATGCCAAAGTGTTTTTCAGTGTGCTTGTCGGTGACCCGAAAGAGTGCGAAGAAGCGCTCAACCAGGCTGCCGGGTTCCTGCGCAACGGCCTGTTCAAGCGGCTGATGACGCACACCGTGCCGACGCTGCATTTCCACTTCGACCGCACGACCGAACGTGCGGCCGACATGAACGCCTTGATTGCCAAGGCGGTTTCTTCCCGCGCGCAAGACGACTGAGTTCGCGCCGTTTCCCTTGATGACAGGTTCAGGGACACGGTGCCAACGAAGCGCCCGGGCCAGCCCGCGCGCTGAGCCTGTCGGAATTTATGACGCAAACCTCTTCACATCGCCAGAAAATCCAGCGACGTCCCGTGCATGGCGTGCTGCTGCTCGACAAGCCGCTGGGCCTGTCGAGCAATCAGGCTTTGCAGAAGGCCAAATGGCTGCTGCGCGCCGACAAGGCAGGCCACACCGGCACGCTCGATCCGCTGGCCACCGGCGTATTGCCGCTGTGTTTTGGCGCCGCCACCAAGTTCAGCCAGATCCAGCTCGACGCCGACAAGACGTATGAAGCGGTGCTGCTGCTGGGCCAGAAAACCACCACGGCCGACGCCGAAGGTGATGTCATTGAAACCCGGCCCGTACCCGAGATTACACCGGCCTTGCTGGAGTCGCTGACGGAGCGTTTCACCGGCCCGCAAGCACAGGTTCCGCCCATGTACTCGGCGCTCAAAAAAGACGGCAAGGCATTGTACGAATACGCCCGCAAGGGCGAAGAGGTGGAGCGGGAAGCCCGTCACATCACCATTTTCAAGCTGAATATGGCTCTAGCCCATGACAACCGGGCGCAAGCAGCTATCAAAATCATAGTGACCTGCAGCAAGGGCACGTATATCCGCACGCTCGGTGAAGACATTGGCGAAGCCATTGGCTGCGGCGCGCATCTGGGTTCGCTCAGGCGGCTGGAGACCGGCGGCTACACGGCGCAGCAGTGCGTGACCTTGCCTGCCCTGGAAGCCATGACCGAGCCCGAGCGCGAAGCCTGCCTGCTGCCGGCGCAGTCGCTGGTGTCGGCGTACCCGTCTGTCACATTGGACGCCGACAATGCAGGGCGGTTTTTAAGTGGTTTGCGCCGCCGGGGTGAGCCCGGGCAGTGGGGCGCCGATGCGCCGTTGGTGCAGGTCTATGGCACCGAGCCGCCGGCGTTCCTGGGCTCGGCCCATGTCACGGCCGACGAATTGATTCCGCAGCGTTTGCTGAGCCCGATTGAAATACAGGACATTTTGCAAGCCGCCAGAACGCCGGCCGAACACTCCGCACCCGATTTCGCTGCTGCGCCCACAGGCGTTGCGGCTTCTTCTTTCCAACATTAACCCCGTACCGTTTCGAGTCTTCCTGAAAGCCAACCATGAGCCATAACCAAATCCGCAATATCGCCATCATCGCCCACGTTGACCATGGCAAAACCACCATGGTTGACCAGCTGCTGCGTCAGTCCGGCACCTTTGCCGAGCACGAAAAAGTGGTCGACACCGTGATGGACAACAACGCCATCGAAAAAGAACGCGGCATCACCATCCTGGCCAAGAACTGCGCCGTGACCTGGGAAGGCACGCACATCAACATCGTCGACACCCCGGGCCACGCCGACTTCGGCGGTGAAGTGGAGCGCGCGCTGTCCATGGTCGACGGCGTGGTGCTGCTGATCGATGCGCAGGAAGGCCCCATGCCCCAGACGCGCTTCGTGACCAAGAAGGCACTTGCCCTGGGTCTCAAGCCCATTGTGGTGGTCAACAAGGTCGACAAGCCGGGCGCCAACCCCGACAAGGTCATCAACGCCGCTTTCGACCTGTTCGACAAGCTGGGCGCCACCGACGAGCAGCTCGATTTCCCCGTGGTGTACGCCTCCGGCATCAACGGCTGGTCGTCACTCGAAGAAGGTCCGCCGAACGAGCAGTGGGGCCCCGACATGTCGGCGCTCTTCAACACCATCCTCAAGCACGTGCCTGCGCAAAAGGGTGACCCCGCTGCGCCGCTGCAATTGCAGATTTCCGCTCTCGATTTCTCGACTTTCGTCGGCCGCATCGGCGTCGGCCGCATCAGCCAGGGCACGATCAGGCCCATGATGGACGTGGTCGTCATGGAAGGCCCGGACGGCAAGGCCGTCAAGGGTCGTGTCAACCAGGTCTTGACCTTCCAGGGACTGGAACGCGTGCAGGCCACGGAAGCCGGCCCCGGCGAGATCGTGTTGATCAATGGCCTGACCGACATCGGTATCGGCGTGACGATCACCGACCCGACCAACCCCGCGCCGCTGCCCATGCTCAAGGTCGATGAGCCAACCTTGACCATGAACTTCTGCGTCAACACCAGCCCGCTGGCCGGCCGCGAAGGCAAGTACGTCACCAGCCGCCAGATCTGGGACCGCCTGCAAAAAGAGCTGCAGCACAACGTGGCGCTGCGCGTCAGCGAAACCGACGAAGAAGGCATCTTTGAAGTCATGGGCCGCGGCGAGCTGCACCTGACCATCCTGCTGGAGAACATGCGCCGCGAAGGCTTCGAAATGGCGGTGTCCAAGCCGCGCGTCGTGATGAAGGACGTCAACGGTGAAAAGCACGAGCCTATCGAGCTGGTCACGGCCGACATCGAAGACCAGCACCAGGGCGGCGTGATGCAGGCATTGGGCGAGCGCAAGGGCGAGCTGGTGAACATGGAGCCGGACGGCAGAGGCCGCGTGCGCCTTGAGTACCGCATCCCGGCGCGTGGCCTGATCGGCTTTACCAACGAGTTCCTGAACCTGACGCGTGGTTCTGGCCTGATCTCCAACATCTTCGACAGCTACGAAGCGCACAAGGGCGAAATCGGCGGCCGTAAAAACGGTGTGCTGATCTCGATGGACGACGGTGAAATCTTCACTTACGCCCTGGGCAAGCTGGACGACCGCGGCCGCATGTTTGTGCGCGCCAATGACCCGGTGTATGAAGGCATGATCGTCGGCATCCACAGCCGTGACAACGACCTGGTGGTGAACGCTACACGTACCAAGCAGTTGACCAACTTCCGCGTCAGCGGCAAGGAAGACGCGATCAAGATCACGCCGCCTATCGAACTCACGCTCGAATACGGCGTTGAGTTCATCGAGGACGATGAGCTGGTTGAAATCACGCCCAAGTCGGTTCGCCTGCGCAAGCGCCACCTCAAAGAGAGCGATCGCAAGCGCGCAGGCAGGTCCTGAGCCTTCACGGTGGCTAGCGTTCCTCGTTTGCCACCAACAGGAGCTGCCCTCGCCCCTGCCTTTCAACCCAGCATGAGCCGTGGAACCGGCTTTGCCGGGCCACAGGCGGGCGGCCCCCTCGGGGGGCAGGAAGCTACACGCAGTGAGCGACCGTGGGGGCTCCAGATAACAAGCCTATGAAACTCACGCATTCCAGAGCCGTCTTCCTGATGATCTTCGTGACCATGATGTGGTCGATTGCGGGTGTGGTCACGCGTCACCTGGAGTCGGCGCGCAGTTTTGAAGTCACGTTCTGGCGCAGCTTTTTCACGGTGGTTTCGCTGCTGGTCATCTTGCCGCTGTGGCAGGGCAGGGCGGTGTTCACCAAAATCCGCAACGGTGGCTCGGCGCTCTGGATTTCCGGTTTCTGCTGGAGCGTGATGTTCACGGCTTTCATGGTGGCGCTCACGCTCACCACGGTGGCCAATGTGCTGGTGACGATGGCGGTCAGCCCTTTCATCACGGCTTTGCTGGCACGCGCGTTTATCGGCCACCGCATTCCCGGCCGCACCTGGCTGGCCATTGCCATGGCGGGCGCCGGTATTGCGTGGATGTACGGCGGGCAGATGGACCTTTCCAGCCACCTGGGTGGAACGCTGGTCGCCCTGATGGTACCGCTGGCGAGCGCCAGCAACTGGACCGTGGTGCAGCACAGCCGTGCCCACGGCAAGAACATCGACCTGGTGCCTGCCGTGCTGGTGGGGGCGGTGATCTCATCGTTGGCCACCTTGCCCTTGTCGTTCCCGTTTTCCGCTACGCCACATGACGTCGGCCTGCTGGCCTTGCTGGGCCTGGTTCAGCTGGCCATCCCGTGCGTGCTGTCGGTGATGTGCGCCGGCGTTCTCAAGGCGCCGGAAGTCGCCCTGCTGGCGCTGCTGGAAGTGATTTTTGGTATTTTGCTGGCCTGGTTTGGCGCGGGTGAGGTGCCCGGCGCGAGTGTACTGACAGGCGGCGCGCTGGTGATAGGTGCGCTGGTGGTGAATGAACTGGTTGGATGGAGGCAGCGGGCATGAATACCGTCAGCAGAAACGATGTGCTGGTCGAGCGGCGCGGCAGTGCCGGGCTCATCACCCTGAACCGCCCCAAGGCGCTCAATGCGCTGTCGCTGGCCATGATCCGGGACCTGTCCGCCGCCTTGCTGGCCTGGCGTGACGACCCTGAGATTCATCTGGTGGCGATACGCGGCACCAACAAGAAGGGCCAGCCAGGCACGCCCGAGAGCCTCTTCGGCGGTTTTTGCGCGGGGGGCGACATCCGCTTTTTCCACCAGGCGGTTTTCGCGGGCGATTCCGCGCTGGAGGATTTCTTCACCGAGGAATACGCGCTCAACCACTTGATCCACAACTATCCCAAGCCTTACATCGCCTTCATGGACGGCGTGGTCATGGGTGGCGGTATGGGAATCAGCCAGGGCGCCAAGGTACGAATCGTCACCGAGCACACCAAAATGGCCATGCCGGAAACAAATATCGGCCTGTTTCCGGACGTCGGCGGCGGCTACTTCCTGAGCCGTTGTCCGGGCCACGCCGGCGAGTACCTGGCACTCACGGGTGACGTGATCGGCGCGGATGAAGCCATCGGTTACGGTCTGGCGGACGTCAAGCTGGAAGCCGCCCGCCTGCCGGCACTTTGGGACGCCCTGGGCGGGCGGGCTTTCGCTTCAGCTTCTGAGGCAGAGCAGTGGATTGCTACTGAATTGATAGCTGGTGGCGCCCGCCCTGTTTCGGCTACCGGTCATTTTGATGCTTATTTTTCGCTGGCACGGGTCAAACACATCGTGGACGCACTGGAGGCTTCAACCGACCCTTGGGCATTGAAGACGGCCACCACCTTGCGCAAGCGTTCACCGCTGATGCTGCATGTGACACTGGAGCAAATCCGCCGCGCCCGCACCATGACACTGGCCGACGACCTGCGCATGGAGCGTGACATGGTGTACCAGTGCTTTCACCTGCGGCCCGGCGCAGCCAGCGAAACCGTCGAAGGCATACGTGCGCTGGCCGTTGACAAGGACTACAAGCCGCAGTGGATGCCCGCGCGCATCGAAGACGTGAAGCCCGGCATGGCCGATGCTTTTTTTGTCAGCCCCTGGACGGCGGACGAACACCCGCTGCGCGGGCTCTGAGTCGCTTGCTCAGGGACGGGCGACGCGCCAGGTATTCATGACGTTGTCGCCGGTCTTGTCCCCGGGCTTGGCGTCCTTGACCCAGTAGTACAGCGGCTTGCCCTTTATCGCCCACTGCCGGCTGCCATCATCACGGGTGATGATGGTGTAGTCGCCCAGCGGCTGGGCCGTCGCGGTGGGCACCAGGGGCGGCCAGTTGGCCGCGCATTGGCCATTACAGGCCGACTTGCCGCTACCGGCGGTGTCGCGGTCGAAGGTGTAAAGCGTCATGCCGTTGGGCCCGACCAGCACGCCATCGGCGACGGTGGCGGGATGTTTTGATGTCGTGGAAGCACAGCCGCCCAGCAGGGCGGCGGTCAACAAGGCGGTCGTCAGGAATTTCATGGAAAAGCTCCGGTGATAACAGCGGATGGCTGCACAAGCATAAACACCGGTGGACCCGGGCTTACTCGAAACATACTTCCACGATTTCCGGAGAAGGGCAAGCGGCGGACGCCGCGTTTTGGAATAAGCCCTAGCGGTTGCGCGACTTCATGGCGCGTTCGACCTCGCGCTTGCCTTCACGGTCCTTGATGGTGTCGCGCTTGTCGTGCTCGCCCTTGCCTTTGGCCAGGCCGATCTCGCATTTCACCTTGCCGGCTTTCCAGTGCATGTTCAGCGGCACCAGGGTGAAACCTTTTTGTTCGACCTTGCCGATCAGGCGGCGGATTTCTTCCTTGTGCATCAGCAGCTTCTTGGTGCGTACCGAGTCGGGACGTACGTGGGTCGAAGCCGTGCCCAGCGGGTTGATCTGGCAGCCGATGATGAAGAGTTCGCCATTGCGAATGACGACATAGCCGTCAGTAAGCTGGACCTTGCCTTCGCGCAGGGACTTCACTTCCCAGCCTTCGAGCACCATGCCCGCCTCAAAGCGCTCTTCAATCTGGTAATTGAAAAGGGCTTTTTTATTGTCGGCAATGCGCACGGCCGCCGCCGCTGCCTTGGGGGACAGATTGGCGGAAGGCGCTGTGGCCGCTTTTTTGGAGGAGGATGCTTCTTTGGTGGCCATGGATAAAAGATAGGGGCGAAATCTGAAAAATACAGTGCCCGCGAAGTGGCTAATACAATTGCGCCCAGCCCTCGATTGTATGAAAACCGTTCACAAGTCCGTTTTAATCTGGTACAGCGCCGCCGAAATGTTTGGGCTGGTCACTGATGTCGCAAGGTATCCCGAGTTTCTCCCGTGGTGTGACCAGGCCTCTGTGCTGGAGGAAGACGCGCGCGGCATGACAGCGAAGGTCGGCATCTCGCTGGCCGGACTGACGCAAAGCTTCACCACCCGCAACACACACGAAAAAAACCGGAAGGTCAGCCTGAAGCTGGTCGACGGCCCGTTTTCCAAGCTCGACGGCCACTGGGATTTCACGCCTGTCGGCAAGGCCGGTGAAAGAGCCTGCAAGGTGGATTTCACGCTGCGTTATGACTTTGACAATGCCGCGCTGGCGGCACTGGTCGGTCCCGTCTTCGAAAAAATAGCGGGAAGCCTGGTGGATGCGTTTGTCAAAAGGGCTGAAGACGTCTATGGCGAAGCCTGAGGGCGGCGCGCCGCTCAAAGTTACGTTGGTTTATTCAGCGGCGCCGCGGCAGGTCCGCGAGTGGGCGCTGGAGCTGGCGGCGGGCACCACGGTGGCACAGGCGCTTGCTGCGGCCGGGGTTTTTGATGAATTCCCGGAGTTGCAGCAGGGCAGCCGCCCGGTCGTCGGTATCTGGGGCCGTAAAACTACCCTGGGGCATGCGCTGCATGACCACGACAGGGTTGAGGTCTACCGCGGACTTCGGGTGGACCCCAAGGTTGCACGCCGAGAACGTTTCAGCCGGCAGGGCGCCAAAAGCGCCGGGCTGTTCGCCAAAATGCGGCCCGGCGCCAAAGCGGGTTATTAAGAATAGAAGGCAAGAAGGCCGGATACAGCAGCCGACCTGAGCTGGCAAGGCGCCTGCAACGGCTATTTGCTGCAGCTTGCGTCAACGATACCTTGGGCGCGTTTGGATTCTTCCGCACGCTTTGCGTCATCCATGATTTCGCGGTCACCCTTGGCATTGGTCGTTCCAATCCGCACGCCTGATTGCAGGGTGCCCAAATACCGTTTGGCGCGATCGCACGCATCGGCCTTGCTTTTGGCCTGCTTTTCTTCTTCGGCTTTTTTCTTGGCAGCTTCTTCGCTATCGGCCTGCTTTTTCTTGGCTTCAAGCTCGGTGTCCTTGCCGGACACCTTGGGCGCGCTGGCTTTGCCGGCTGGTGCAGACGCTGCCTGCGCGGCCGGATCGGCTGCATTTGGGGCGGGATCAGCGGCTGCTGCCGTTCGCGCCATGCCGCCTGGTCGCTTCAGTATGTTTTTTTCCAGGATGTCGGCGGGCGGCGAACGGTCGCTATAGACCTTGCGGCCGTCTTTATCGATCCACTGCCATTGGGCAAACACTGTCAGTGAAAATGACCCGCAGGCGAGTGCCAGCAGGAGGGGGCGAAAAACGGATTTGGAGTGCATTTCGTCAGTGTAGCGCCGTGCCGTCCGGTTTTCTTCCGGCTGTTGGGTAAAGCGGCTTTTTTACAACCCTTGGCAGGCAGGAGCGAAGGCCGTGAAGGGCTGCTAGGGGTAAGTACCGACGGCGTATGACGACAAGGGTACAATCGTGTTTTTGGAGCCATCCCTATGCGCCTACTCGGCAAAGCGCTCACCTTCGACGACGTATTGTTGGTGCCAGCGTTCTCCCAGGTCCTGCCCAAGGACACTTCACTTTCCACCCAGTTCTCCCGAAATATCCGCCTGAACCTGCCGCTTGTCTCGGCGGCCATGGACACGGTCACCGAAGCCCGGCTGGCCATTGCCATTGCGCAGGAAGGCGGCATAGGCATTGTTCACAAAAACCTGACGCCCCAGCAGCAGGCAGCCGAGGTTGCAAAGGTCAAGCGCTACGAAAGCGGCGTGCTGCGCGACCCGGTGGTCATCACCCCTACGCATACAGTGCGCCAGGTCATGGCGCTCAGCGAGCAACTCGGCATTTCCGGTTTCCCCGTGATTGACGGGGGCAAGGTCGTCGGCATCGTCACCGGTCGCGACATGCGCTTCGAATCCCGCATGGATGTGCCGGTCAGCACCATCATGACGCCGCGCGAGCGCCTGATCACCATTTCTGAAACTGCTTCATTGGCCGACGCCAAGGCGTTGTTGAACAAACACCGCCTCGAACGTGTGCTGCTGATCAACGACGATTTCGAGCTCAAGGGCCTGATCACCGTCAAGGACATCACCAAACAGACCACCTTCCCGAATGCAGCGCGTGACTTGCACGGCAAGCTGCGTGTGGGTGCGGCTGTCGGGGTGGGTGAGGGCACCGAGGAACGCGTCGAGGCGCTGGTCAAAGCCGGCGTCGACGCCATTGTGGTGGACACCGCCCACGGCCACAGCAAAGGCGTGCTCGACCGGGTGCGCTGGGTCAAGCAGAACTATCCCCAGGTCGACGTTATTGGCGGCAACATCGCCACCGGCGCCGCGGCTCTGGCACTGGTGGAAGCCGGCGCCGACGGCGTCAAGGTCGGCATCGGCCCCGGCAGCATTTGCACCACCCGCATCGTGGCGGGCGTGGGCGTGCCGCAGATCATGGCCATCGACAACGTCGCCACGGCTTTGCGCGGCACCGGCGTTCCGCTCATCGGCGACGGCGGTATCCGCTACAGCGGCGACATCGCCAAGGCCATCGCGGCGGGCGCCAACACGGTGATGATGGGTGGCATGTTCGCCGGCACCGAAGAAGCCCCGGGTGAAGTGATCCTGTTCCAGGGCCGAAGCTACAAGAGCTACCGCGGCATGGGCAGCATTGGCGCCATGCAGCAAGGCAGCGCCGACCGTTATTTCCAGGAATCCAGCACCGGCAATCCGAACGCCGACAAGCTGGTCCCTGAAGGCATTGAAGGCCGCGTCCCCTACAAGGGCTCCATGGTCGCCATCGTGTTCCAGATGGCCGGCGGCCTGCGGGCCAGCATGGGCTACTGCGGCTGCCCCACCATCGAGGACATGCGCGACAAGGCCGAATTTGTGGAAATCACATCGGCCGGCATCCGCGAAAGCCATGTCCACGACGTGCAGATTACCAAGGAAGCGCCGAACTACCGGGCTGATTGAGCCTGAAAGCGGCCTGAGGCGTCTGATGAACCAGACGCCTTTTTCTTTTTTTGCCTTGGAGTAACACCCTCATGCAGCACCAGAAAATACTCATTCTCGATTTCGGCTCCCAGGTTACCCAGCTGATCGCCCGCCGCGTGCGCGATGCCCACGTGTTTTGCGAAGTTCATCCCTGTGATGTCAGCGACGACTGGGTCCGCGAATACGCCAAAGACGGCACGCTCAAGGGCATCATCCTGTCCGGCAGCCACGCCAGCATTTACGAAGAAACCACCGACAAGGCGCCGCAAGCGGTGTTTGAACTGGGCTTGCCGGTGCTGGGCATCTGCTACGGTATGCAGGCCATGGCGCACCAGCTCGGCGGCAAGGTTGAAGGCGGCCACAAACGCGAGTTTGGCTCTGCCGACGTGCGGGCCCGAGGCCACACTGCCTTGCTCAAGGACATCGCCGACTACACCACGCCCGAAGGCCAGGGCATGCTCGACGTCTGGATGAGCCACGGCGACAAGGTCACCGAAATGCCGCCGGGCTTCAAGCTTATGGCCTCCACCGACTCTTGCCCCATCGCCGGCATGGCCGATGAAGACCGCCGTTTTTACGCAGTGCAGTTCCATCCCGAAGTCACGCACACCAAGCAGGGCAACGCCATCCTCAAGCGCTTCGTGCTCGATATTTGCGGCACCCGCCAGGACTGGGTCATGGGTGACTACATCAGCGAAGCCGTCGAGAAAATCCGCGTGCAGGTGGGTGACGAGGAAGTCATCCTGGGTCTGTCCGGTGGTGTTGACTCTTCAGTGGCTGCGGCGCTGATCCACCGCGCCATCGGCGACCAGCTGACCTGTGTGTTCGTCGACCACGGCCTGCTTCGCCTCAACGAAGGCGACATGGTCATGGAGATGTTTGTCGGCAAGCTGCATGCCAACGTGATCCGCGTCGATGCCAGCGACCAGTTCCTCGGCCATCTGGCAGGCGTCAGCGAGCCCGAAGCCAAGCGCAAGATCATCGGCCGCGAGTTCGTCGAGGTGTTCAAGGCCGAAGCGGCCCGGCTTAAGGCCGGCACCGGCGGCCACAAGGGCGCCAAATGGCTGGCCCAGGGCACGATTTACCCCGACGTGATCGAATCCGGCGGCGCCAAAAGCAAAAAAGCCGTCACCATCAAGAGCCACCACAACGTCGGCGGCTTGCCTGAGCAACTGGGCCTGAAGCTGCTGGAGCCTTTGCGCGAGCTGTTCAAGGACGAAGTCCGCGAACTGGGCGTCGCACTCGGCTTGCCGCACGACATGGTGTATCGCCATCCGTTTCCCGGCCCCGGCCTGGGTGTGCGTATCCTGGGCGAAGTCAAGAAGGAATACGCCGACCTCCTGCGCCGCGCCGACGCGATCTTCATCGAAGAGCTGCGCAACTTCAAAGACGCCGAGACCGGGAAAACCTGGTACGACCTCACCAGCCAGGCTTTCACCGTCTTCCTGCCGGTCAAAAGCGTGGGCGTGATGGGCGACGGCCGCACTTACGACTACGTGGTGGCCTTGCGTGCCGTGCAGACCAGCGACTTCATGACCGCCGATTGGGCGGAGTTGCCCTACGCGTTGCTCAAGAAGGTGTCGGGCCGCATCATCAACGAAGTGCGCGGCATCAACCGCGTGACCTACGACGTCAGCAGCAAGCCGCCGGCCACGATTGAGTGGGAATGAGGAACTGACCCGTGCCCGGGCAATCCTCCTTACCCGGCTTTGATGACACGCCGGCGCCGACGGACAGACTGTTTTTCGCGCTCTTTCCTGATGCTGAGACCGCCGAGCGTATTGCGCTGTGTGCTCGGCAATTGCGCACAGAGCACGGCCTTCACGGCACGCCGCTGAAAACCGGGCGCTTTCACATCACGCTGCATCACCTGGGTGATTACGCCGGCTTGCCCCAAGGCGTCATCGAGATGGCGAGCCAAGCCGCCGCAGCGGTCAAGGCGGTACCGTTTTCCGTCACCTTTGACCGTACCGCGAGTTTCTCCAGTTCTCCGCGCAACCGACCTTTTGTCCTGCGCGGTGACGCCGGCCTTGCCGACTTGATGGCGTTCCAGCGGGCGCTGGGCATTGAGATGACCAAGGCCGGGCTGGGGCGCTGGGCGAAACCGGCCTACACGCCCCACGTCACCTTGCTTTACGACGACCGCGCGGTGACCGAACAAGCGGTTGAGCCCATCACCTGGACGGCCGGCGAGTTTGTCCTTGTGCGCAGCCTGATCGGCCAGACGCTGCACGTTCCACTGGCCCGCTGGCCATTGCGCCCCTGAGCCCGCGGTAACGGATTCCAGGGAAATTTCCGACTGGTCAAGCCGCCGCCAAATCCAGTTTTTGGCCTATGCTTCAGGCCATGTACATGCCGCCCCAATTCAAAGGCGACCGCGCAAAGGCTGCGGCGCTGATCCAGGAACACCCCTTTGCCAGCCTGATCAGCGTCGACGACGCCGGTCTGCCGTATGTCACGCACCTGCCGCTGCATCTGGAAGATCGCGGCGATCAGCTGGTGCTGCTGGGCCATGTGGCCAAGCCCAATGCGCACTGGCGCTACCTGCAGGCACGACCGCAGGCCGTGGCCACCTTTCTGGGGCCTCATGCCTACCTGTCGCCCAAGGTCTACCCAGACCTGGCGCGGGTGCCGACCTGGAACTACCTGGCCGTGCATTGCACCGTGCAGGCCACGCTGATCGAAGATTCCCTGGCAAAAGACCGCCTGCTTAAAAAGCTGATTGGCGACCATGAGCCACCTTACGCCGAGCAATGGCGTGGCCTGGGCGAAGAGTTTGCCCACAAGATGCTGGCCGGCATTGTGGCTTTTGAATTGCAGGTGACCGATCTTCAGTGCAAGGTCAAGATCAACCAGCACAGGCCCGAGTCCCACGCGGCGATGAAGGCCATGTACGCCGCCGGAAACGAAAACGAGCGCGGTCTGGCCAACTGGATGGCCCGCCTGGGCATGGCCGGCCCAGGCAAAACATCAACGGAGGCTTGAAATGCGCGCCATGTTCAGCATCGTGAGCCTGTTGGTCGTATTGGCCATCGTGGGGTTCCTGGTCAAGAAGCAGTTGGGCAGCCAGCTGGCCAGCCCACCGGCGGCTGGCGTGCCCGCAGTCTCTGGCGGCGCCACGCCGCAAGAACAAAGCCGGCAAGTGCAGGAGCAGGTCAAACAGTCCGTGGAAAGCCTGATGCAGCAGCCCCGGCCGTCGCAGGACGAAAAATAATTCAAGAAGAAAAAGGCTGTAGCCCTTTCAAGACGAGCGCAAGCAGCTATTAAAATAATAGCAAATGAATGACATCACCTTCATGCAGCAGGCGCTTGCGCAGGCCCGTCAGGCAGCCGCGTTGGGTGAAGTGCCTGTGGGCGCAGTGGTGGTGCGGGGTGGCGAGGTAATTGCCACGGGGCGTAACGCCCCGGTAGACGGGCACGACCCGACGGCACATGCCGAGATCGTGGCGTTGCGTGCGGCGGCTCAGGCGCTGGGTAACTACCGGCTGGACGATTGCGAACTGTTTGTGACGCTGGAGCCTTGCGCCATGTGCAGCGGCGCCATGCTGCATGCCCGCCTCAAACGCGTGGTGTTTGGCGCGACCGACCCGAAGACCGGCGCCGCCGGCTCGGTCATCGACCTGTTTGCCGAGTCCCGGCTGAACCACCAGACCCAACTGCAGGGTGGGGTGCTGGCTGCGGAATGCAGCGCACTGCTGCAGGAGTTCTTTCGCCGGCGCAGGGATGAGCAGCGGGAGGCATCGCGGCTGGCCCATCCGCTGCGCGACGATGCATTGCGCACGCCCGACGCCGCGTTTGATGCCCTGCCGGGCTATCCGTGGCCACCTCGTTATGTGAGCGACCTGCCGGCACTGCAGGGACTGCGCATGCATTACCTTGACGAGGGTGAGGGTGAAAACAAAGCTGGAGGAGGCGGTCTGACCTTTCTGTGCCTGCACGGTAACCCGGCCTGGAGCTATCTTTATCGCAAGATGATCCCGCCGCTGCTGCAGGCCGGGCACCGCGTTGTTGCCCCGGACATGGTCGGGTTTGGCAAAAGCGACAAGCCCAAGAAGGACAGCTTTCACAGCTTCACCGCCCATCGCCAGATACTGCTCGAGCTGGTAGAAAAACTGGATCTGCAGAACGTAGTGCTGGTGGTGCAGGATTGGGGCGGCTTGCTGGGCCTGACACTGCCGATGGCTGCGCAGCATCGCTACAAAGGCCTGCTGGTCATGAACACCATGCTGGGCACCGGGGATGCTCCCTTGCCTGCAGGCTTTGTGGCCTGGCGCGAGATGTGCGCCAGGAACCCCGAGTTTGATGTGGCGCGCCTTTTTGCGCGTGGCAATCCGCAGATGAGCCCCGCGGAGTGCGCGGCCTACAACGTGCCGTTTCCGGACAAAGGGCATCGCGGCGCGCTGCGCGCGTTCCCGCCCATGGTGCCGGATGCATCTGATGCTGACGGCGCGGCCATTTCACGCCAGGCGCGCGCCTTCTGGCACAACGACTGGACCGGCCGGACATTGATGGTGGTGGGTGCGCAGGACCCGGTGCTGGGCCCGTCCGTCATGAAGGAACTGCAAGCCCTGATCCGCGGTTGCCGCGAGCCCGTGATGCTGCCGCAGGCCGGCCACTTTGTGCAAGAGCACGGTGAGCCGATTGCGCAGCAAGCAGTGCGGTTTTTCAGCCCGCCAGCTTGAAGACCGGCAAATGCCAGCCCAGGAAAATGGCGCTCAGCCGCAGCGCCGCCACGGCCACCAGCCCGATGCCGAACGCCCAGGAGGGTCTCAGGCCCAGCGTCTTCAGAGCCAGGTACAGCACAATTCCGGCAATCGCCGCGCTGGCATAAATGTCCTGGCGCAGCAGCAGGGGGATCTGGTTGCTGCAGATGTCGCGCATCACGCCGCCGGCCACGCCGGTCATGGTGCCCATCAACACCACGATGATGGGCGACAGCCGTGCCGCCTCGGCCAGCTGCGCACCTGAAAGGGCAAACAGGGCCAGGCCGAAGGCATCGGCCACCAGCAGGGCCTGCGCAGGAA
The DNA here is from genome assembly GCF_056405995.1 of Polaromonas sp. P1_E11. Lineage (NCBI taxonomy): Bacteria > Pseudomonadati > Pseudomonadota > Betaproteobacteria > Burkholderiales > Comamonadaceae > Polaromonas > Polaromonas sp. P1_E11. The sequence goes on along the minus strand of NZ_JBFUBA010000001.1, from coordinate 14,243 downwards.
TCGGCAGGAGCTGCACATAAAGCACTGTGCCCAGTGCCGCCGCGCAGATCACCAGCAGGTAGGTGGGGTTGGCCATCCAGAACACCGGGTGCCGGTTCATCAGCAAGTCCCGCAGGGTGCCTCCGCCGATGGCCGTCAGCGAGGCCAGGACCAGCACACCCAGCAAATCAAGCTGCAGGCGTCCCGCCGCCAGTGCGCCACTCACTGAAAACACGGCAACGCCGAAGAGGTCAAGCAGGTAAAGGACCATGGTTGACTCGTTTATACCTGCTGCGATCCGCGGCAGGGAAGGGGCGAAGTCCTTCGCGGGATGGGATACTTGCATCCGTGAAAAAACATATCTACATCTATTCTCCTTCCAGCGCGGTGCGCGACAAAGCAGCTTTCAAGCGTGGCGTGAAGCGCCTCGAGTCCCAGGGACATGAAGTTGAAATCGATGCCGATGCGCTGGCGCAGCATCAGCGTTTTGCCGGCGACGACGAAACCCGGCTTGCCGCCATTCACCGTGCGGCAGCCAGCGGGGCCGACATCGCCCTGATCTCCCGCGGCGGCTACGGCCTCACCCGGATCCTGCCGAAGATCAACTACAAGGCGGTCGCCAAGGCTGCCGCCGGAGGCACCCGCTTTGTCGGCCTGAGCGACTTCACGGCCTTCCAGATGGCCTTGCTGGCCAAAACCGGCGCGATGACCTGGGCGGGCCCCTCGCTGGACGACTTTGGGGCGGAAGCACCTGACGACATCATGGAAGCCTGCTTTGACGACCTGATCACGGGGCAGGGTGAAGGCACCGGCTGGCAGTTGCCCAAATCTGCTATGAATTTAATAGCTGCTTCCGCTCGTGGTCAAAAGGCTGGGGCCGGATTCACCATTAAAGACGCGGTATTCTGGGGTGGCAACCTGGCCATCCTGTCTGCGCTGGTGGGAACGCCTTATCTGCCGGCTGTCAAAGGCGGCATCCTGTTTGTCGAGGATGTCGGCGAACACCCTTATCGGGTGGAGCGCATGCTCACGCAACTGTTGCAAGCCGGCATTCTGGCGCAGCAGAAGGCAATCATTTTCGGCCAGTTCACCAACTACAAGCTGGCGCCGAACGACAAGGGCTTCAAGCTGGATACCGTCATTGCCTGGCTTCAGGGTCAGGTGAAGGCACGCGTGTTGACCGGCCTGCCGTTCGGGCACGTGCCAACCAAGGTCCTGCTGCCTGTGGGCTGCAAAACCACCTTGGTGGTAGAAGACCGGGATGCCTTCCTGCTCTGGGGCCACCAGCACTAACTGGCGTTAAAACGCCGGCCCGGCTGAGCTTCGTTGCCGGCGGCGGCGTTCAGGGCAAAAAAAAACCAGCACGAAGCTGGTTTAAAAATAGCCTTGGAGGCCAGGAAGAAAACGGAAAAAAACAGGCGGAAAAAGCGAAAAAACTAAAAGCTGGAAGGTCAGGTTGTCAGGGGGCTGGACCGGGAACTGAGGCCGCGCGGCAGCATGCCCTTGAATTTGTCGCTGATACGGCTGACTTTTTCGCGGGCAACTGTTTCTCCATGCATGGCAGCAAGCACCGCCATGATGTCGCCGCGGGTGTACCACAGGCCTTGAACGTCTTGGGCGTAGCGCACGCGGCGCGTGATCTTGGGGTAGTGCTTTTCACCAAACTCGCCAAGCTCATCCAGGATGAATTGGCGGATTTCTTCGGTGCGGTCTTCCAGAACGGAAGCAGTGACTTCACCAGTGCCCAGCAAAGCCATGAAACTGCTTTTCAGATTCGGTTTTAACCAGCGCATGTGTCTCACAACTTTCTACCGGGCATCCGTAGGGTATTTGTTCACGTTCCCGAGGAACGGTTTGTTCTGTTAGATTAAGACTGCGGCGGTTCATTTGCAAGACGTTTTGTGTGAAATGGTTAACGCAAAACAACAAATGAATCAAGGAGTTAGTAACTAGATGTCAAGTTGATTCTGGTATTGAACAGTGTTTAAATCTTTAGACTTACATTAAGTTTCAGCTGTAGACAAAAGTCACCCTTCCACCATTCGTCCCATTTTGCAGCCCCAGCCAGACCCGACATGAACAACACAATGACCGCATATCCCGCGCATTACATCAACGGCCAATGGATCAAAGCCCAGTCTTCGGAGACCCTTCCTGTCCATGATTCCAGCACCGAAGAGGTGATGGCAACCGTGCCATCCGGTACCGTCGGGGAAGCAGAGGCTGCGGTATTGGCGGCCCGTGCTGCGTTTGACGGATGGTCAGCGTTGCCCGTCGAGACGCGCGCTGCTTACCTGGATAAAGTGGCTGCCGGCATCAAGGCCCGCACCGAAGACCTGGCCGTGGCCATTGCGCGCGAGGTGGGCATGCCCCTGAAGATGGCCCGGGCCGTCCAGGTAGGAGGGCCCGCATGGCACTGGGGAAACTTTGCCAGGGTGGCCCGCCAGTTCGAATGGGAAAAGCAGGTCGGCAACTCGCTCGTGGTACGCGAGCCGATCGGCGTCGTGGGGTGCATCACTCCCTGGAATTTCCCGCTCAGCCAGATCACGCTCAAGATCGCCCCCGCCATGGCGGCAGGTTGTACCGTGGTGCTCAAGCCCAGCGAAATCGCCCCGGTCAACGCCATGATCCTGGCTGAAATCATTCACGAGGCCGGCCTGCCGCCCGGCGTGTTCAACCTGGTCAACGGTGTTGGCCCCGTGGTGGGCGAGGTGCTGGCAACGCATCCCGAAGTCGACATGCTGAGCTTTACCGGCTCTACCCGGGCAGGCAAACGTGTGAGCGAACTGGCCAGCCAGTCGGTCAAGCGGGTAGCGCTCGAGCTCGGCGGGAAGTCGGCCAGTGTCATCCTGGAAGATGCCAATTTCGAAGCTGCGGTCAAAGGCACTGTATCGGCCTGCATGCTCAACAGCGGCCAGACCTGTTCGGCGCACACCCGCATGCTGGTGCCGGCCGGGCGCTAAGAGGAAGCCAAGGCGCTCGCACAGGCAGCTGTCGCGAAATTCAGTATTGGCCCCAGCCTGGTGGAAACCAGCAAACTCGGACCGCTGGTCAGTGCAGCCCAGCGTGACCGCGTCCTCGGGTTTATCCGAACCGGCATTGAAGAAGGTGCGGATGTGATTGCCGGCGGTGCTGAGGCGCCTGATTTCGCGCAGGGCTATTTTGTCCAACCCACCATCCTGGGTATCAAGGCGACAGACACACTGGCACAGGAAGAAATCTTCGGCCCGGTCCTGGTCGTTATTTCCTACAAGGATGAGGACGAGGCCGTGGCAATCGCCAATAGCACCATTTATGGTCTTGGCGGGGCGGTGTGGGGCGGCACAGACGAACGGGCCATGAAAGTGGCACGCCGCCTGCGCACCGGGCAGGTGGATATCAATGGCGGACCTTTCAACGGTCAGGCGCCGTTTGGTGGCTACAAACAATCGGGTAATGGCCGCGAAAACGGCGTTTATGGTTTTGAAGAATTTCTGGAATTCAAGGCCATCCAGCTAAAAGCCGCCGCGGCCTGAGCTGCCTGGCTCAACCCTGCCGATTGACGGGGGTTAAAACATTTAGTTACATGTGCGGGTGCCGGCGCGCAATTTCTTCTTGTCGTAATCATGCTTATGTTTTAATTACGCAAGATAGCTACAAGCAGTTACATAGACCCTATGGCAGAAGTTACCGTCGTTTTTGCCGATCTCACCGGAAGCACCGGGGTTTTTGAATCGCTGGGCAATGCCAAGGCAACTCAGGCCATCACACGTTTGACGCAGTGGATAGGCAAGGTCAGTGTGGCCTATCGCGGCCACGTTGTGAAATACCTGGGCGACGGTGTGCTGGTGGTGTTTCCAGACAACGCAGACGCCGTTGACGCCGTAACCGAGCTGCAGCGGGTTCACCGCGACCGTATCCGGAACTGGCCCGAGCACCTCAAGATGCGGTTGCAGCTGGGTGTTGCGCGCGGAGAAATTGTCGAGCAGGACGGTGACTGCTTCGGCGACGCCGTCAATGTGGCCTCCCGGTTAAGTGACCTGTCGGGCCCGGACCAGATACTCGCGACCGAAGCCGTCATCGAAAAGCTGCCGGCCGACACACTCGTACGCTCCCGAAATCTTGGCGCCATGGATATTCGCGGCCGCACCGAAGCTTGCCTGGTCCACCGTATCGAATGGCAGGCAGAGGTCATGACCGAATCATTTACCGTACCTTCCAGCCTGACGGCGCACTCGGCCCCGCAGCCCCTGGCTCTGGCGTCGATCGAGTTGTGCTGGCTGGACATCAATACCGAGTTCGCATCAGGTGATCTGCCGATTTTCCTCGGCCGAGACCAGGACGCGCAATTTGTGGTTCAAGACCCCCGCGTGTCCCGCAGGCACGCCAGGATTGAATGGCGTGCCGGCAAGTTTTACCTTGAAGATGTCAGCAGTTACGGCACCTGGGTGCGATTTTCCGACAGCGCCGCTGTGGTGGCATTGCGCCGGCAGGAATGTGTGTTGCTGCAAGAGGGTGAGATTGCGCTGGGCGCCCCCTTTGAAGACTTCACTGTGCCTACCGTCAGTTTCAAGTTTGCCGACGGCAAAGTCCATCTTCAAACAAAATAGCGTCGTGCCGGCAGGGGCCGACCCGGTTCTGCCTGGCATGCCAACGGCTCATTGCCATGGGCATCTGGCTGCGCTATCCGTATCACCCGATGGAACATGATGGTCTGGTTCAAACGCATTTCTGCTGCGCTGCTGGTATTGCTGCTGATTGCCGCCACTGCGGCGGGTTTCTATATTTACCGGACCTTCCCGGCACTCGACGGTGAACTCCAGGCCGCGGGCTTGCGTGGCTCCGTATCGGTTGCCCGCGACACCGCGGATGTCACCCACATCAAGGCCCAGTCGCCCCACGACGCCTGGTTTGCCCTTGGTTATGTCCATGCCCAGGAGCGTGGATGGCAACTGGAGTTCAACCGGCGGGTCATGCACGGTGAGCTGTCCGAGGTGTTTGGCCCGGCCACACTTGAAACCGACAAGTTGCTGCGCACCCTGGGTGTTGTGCAGGCCGCCGAGCGCCAATGGCAGAACCTTCCGGCCGAGGGGCGCGATGCGATGCAGGCCTACAGCGACGGCATCAATGCTTTTTATCAGGGCTCTTCGCAGGCGCTGTCTCCCGAGTTCCATATCGTGGGCGTCAAACCCGGAGGCCTTTCGGGCAAAGCCTGGTCTCCCACCGACAGCGTCGCATGGTCGCTGATGATGGCGCTGGACCTGGGCGGCAACTGGGGCACCGAGTTCGCGCGCCTGTCGGCGGCCCGGCTGCTGAAGCCCGCAGAGCTCCAGCAGTTGTTTCCGCCTTACCCAGGCGAACAGCCTGCCTCGAAAGTGGACTTTGCCAAACTGTATGCGGGCCTGGGCGTTTACCGGCCCGACCTTCCGGATGCTACTAAAAAGATAGCTGCCAGCGCCCGTCAGTCAAGGTCTAGAAGGCTATTTGAGGCTGAAAATCAACCGCTGGACGTCGCATCCCTGGCTTCGAGCATCAATGATTGGGCCTTGGCACTCGGTGACGTAGAGGGCAAAGGCTCCAACAATTGGGTGGTGGCCGGCTCCCACACCGGCAGCGGCAAGCCGCTACTCGCCAACGACCCGCACCTGGGACTGTCGGCGCCGGCTGTCTGGTATTTCGCGCGGCTGCAGGCCCCCGAAGGCAAGACAGCCAACGGCGGTAGCGCGCCGGCGCTGGACGTGATCGGCGCGACATTGCCCGGCTTGCCCTTTGTGGTGATGGGGCATACCGGAAAGGTCGCCTGGGGCTTCACCAACACGGCCCCGGATGTGCAGGATTTGTACCTGGAGCAGATCAACCCCGCCAATGCACAGCAGTACCGCATACCCCATGCGGGCGGCGCAAACGCTGACATGGCCTGGGAGGACTTCAAGGTTCGCAGCGAGACGATCAAAGTGAAAGGCCAGCCTGACGTGGTGCTCAATGTGCGGGAAAGCCGCCACGGCCCCGTTCTCAGCGATGTCCAGAAGTCGCATGCCGACCTGCTCGACATCCGCAAATATGTGATTGCGCTGCGCTGGAGCGCATTGGACGCCGACAACCAGACCGTGCTGGCAGGCCTGCGCGCCAACCGGGCACAGTCTGCCCAGGAATTGCTGGCGGCATTTTCGGCCTATCACTCGCCCATGCAAAACGTCGTGACGGCGGATGTCTTCGGCCAGACCGGTTTCAAGGCGGTCGGCAAGGTGCCGCTGCGAAAACCCGATAACGACATCCTCGGGACCGCGCCGTCACCCGGGTGGGAGGCGCGATACGACTGGGCAGGCTGGGTGCCTTATGCGCAGACGCCCGAGGCCGCCAATCCGGTGATTGATGCCAAGGGCTGGTGGTCTACGGCGAACCAGCGCATTACGCCACCCGCGTACCCCTTCTTCATGGGGCAGGACTGGACCGTGCCTTACCGCTACAACCGCATCGAACAATTGCTGGCTGCCACACCCAGGCACACCATGGAGTCCATGCAAAAAATACAGGGTGACCAGTTCTCGCCGGCCACGGTGCGGCTCCTGCCTTTCCTGCAGGAAACGCTGTCGCGGTCTCCCGGCCATCCGCTGGCGGAAGCGGTACGCCGCAAGATGGCAGGATTTGACGGGACCATGGATGCCGACCGCGTGGCGCCGCTGGTGTTTGCCGCCTGGGCAGACGAGCTCACACGGGGCATCATCGGTGCAAAACTGGGTGAGCCCGCGTTCAAGGCCCTGTACGGCAAGCGCCATTTCAGGAGCACGCTGGAAGACATTCTCGAGCGTAACGACACAGAATGGTGCGGCACTGCTGGTTGTGCGGCGCAGTCTGTTGCTGCGTTGAACCGGGCGCTGGATCGCCTCCAGGCAGCCTATGGGAACGACGTAGAAGCCTGGAGTTGGGGCAGGGCGCACTTCGCGCTGTCAGCTCACAAACCATTCGGCAACGTTCCCTGGCTCGCGCAATTCTTCGATGTCCGCGTTCCTACCGGTGGGGACGCCTTTACCGTCAACGTGGGGCAATACTGGGCGACCGGGGACGCGGCGCCTTTTGCCAACCGGCAGGCCGCTTCCTTGCGGGCCGTGTATGACCTCGCGGACCTGGAGAACTCACGCTTCATTTACCAGACGGGGCAAAGCGGCCTGGTGTTTTCCGGGCGCTATCGCGACATGAAGGACCGCTGGGCCGCAGTGCAATACCGGCCGTTGCAGATGAACCCGTCAACCTACGTGCACCGGCTCACGCTGAGTCCCTGAAAGGCCTTTGAAGTCTCACGCCGGGATGGCGTCGACATTCAACCGGTCCCAGTGGCGATGCAGGGCAATGGCTGCCATGAAGTCTTGGGAAACCTGCCCCTCAGTCACTTTGCGTGCATCGGCTATCAGGACTCCTGGCGTCGGCACGTGGATCAGCTCCGGGTCTTTGCCCAGGCTGAAACCCAGTGTGCTTAAAAGTTGGGCGCCATCGTTAATGGCACAAATCGTTTTGCAATGCTTGTAGGCCTCCAGCACGAAGTGCACGGCTTCGCCCATGGCGGCCAGGGTGCCTATGCTGTCGCCTCCCCCGGGGATCAGCACTGCGTCGAACATCACGGAGGGCATATTCGTGAAGGTATGGTCCACCGCAAGCTGCCGGCCGGACGAGGTGCTAACCGTGCCCAGGTGCGGCGCGACGAGTTTGCACAGCGCACCGGCGTCCAGGAGGTCTTGCTGGATGCGCTTGAGCGCTGCGGCCTCGACACCGTCCGCGACCAGGATGGCAACTTTGCGCGTTTTGACGCTGCCGCCGGTACGGCCAACCATGCGCAAAGCCGGGTCTTCCTCGATCTTGCTGGTGATTCGGTAGTCCCGGAAACCCAGCCTGCCGGATGCCGCCTTGGGATCCGGCGGATTGATGCCCAGCGGCGTTGCAACACGGGCGGCCAGTTTCAGGTCCACATGAGCCAGGTTGTCTACCATGCGCTGGCGGATTTCAGGGACCTCCACTTTGGAGAGCTCAAACCGGAATGCCGCAACGATATGGTCTTTTTCCACCGCGCTCTGGCTGTTCCAGAACAGTGCCGCCTGGGAGAAATGGTCATCGAACGAAGGGCTGCGGCGCCTGATTTTGGGTGGCTCTACCTGTTCGGGGTACGACTGGAAGCCGTGCGCTCCACCATCAACCCTGAACTCTGTCCCATTGCCCAGCGTATTGGGCTCATACGCTACGCGCCCCTTGCTGATCGCCTGGCGGTGCATGCCGTCCCGCTGGAAGTTGTGCATCGGGCAGACGGCGCGGTTGATCGGAATTTCGTGAAAATTGGCGCCGCCCAGGCGTGACAGCTGCGTGTCCGTATAGGAAAAAAGGCGGCCCTGCAGCAGCGGGTCATTGGAAAAATCGATGCCCGGCACCAGGTGGCCGGGATGGAATGCCACTTGCTCGGTTTCAGCAAAGAAATTATCCGGATTACGGTTCAGCACCATCTTGCCGATGATCTGCACGGGCACCTGTTCCTCCGGAATCAGTTTGGTCGGGTCGAGGATGTCGAACCCCAGTTCGTCCTCCTTGCCTTCGTCCACGATTTGAACGCCCAGTTCCCATTCGGGAAAATTGCCGCTTTCGATGGCCTCCCACAGGTCGCGCCGGTGAAAGTCAGCATCTTTGCCGGMAATCTTCTGGGCTTCATCCCATGCCAGTCCGTGAATCCCGAGCTTGGGTTTCCAGTGAAACTTCACAAAGTGCGAATCGCCGCGGGCATTGATAAAACGAAATGCATGGACACCGAAACCCTCCATCATGCGGAGGCTGCGCGGTATGGCGCGGTCTGACATGGCCCACATCAGCATGTGTGTGGTTTCGGGCATCAGCGAAGCAAAATCCCAGAAGGTGTCGTGGGCACTGGCCGCCTGGGGCATTTCATGGTGCGGTTCGGGCTTGACTGCATGGATCAGGTCTGGGAACTTGATGGCGTCCTGGATAAAGAAAACGGGAATGTTGTTGCCGACAAGGTCGTAATTTCCCTCGGAGGTGTAAAACTTCACGGCAAACCCGCGCACGTCACGCACGGTATCTGCAGAGCCCCTGGAGCCGGCCACGGTAGAAAACCGCACAAATACCGGCGTTTCCACGTCCGGGTCCTGGAGAAAGGCGGCGCTGGTGTATTGCACCATCGACTTGTAGGGTTTGAAGTACCCATGTGCAGCGGAACCTCGCGCATGGACAGCGCGTTCCGGAATGCGTTCGTGGTCGAAATGGGTGATTTTTTCGCGAAGGATGAAATCCTCCAGCAGGGTAGGGCCACGCCCGCCCGCCTTCAGCGAGTTATGGTTGTCCGGAATCTGCAGGCCCTGGTTGGTGGTCAGGGCAGCAGCAGGGCCGGCAGAAAATCCCTCAAGCTGCGACTTTTTGTCTTTTGCACCTTCCGCATTTCGGCCAGGGTTGATAGCGTTGCGCTTGGATGGCGGCATGAAAAGTCTTTCTTCTTAAAAGATGGCGTCAGGGGCGGGTGAAAGGAAGGAGCGCCTGGTTTGGTAGCAGGCGGGCCGGCGGTTTGGCCGGCGCAATATAGCCGTCACGTATCGAGCAAACCTTCCAGCCCCTTCACGCAGGCCAGCAGTGCCAGTGCGGCAACGGTGCCGGCCAGGCACCAGCCCATGAGTTCCTGAAGTGCGTCGGCAAGGCCATCGGGCAACAGCATTGAACACAAAAACAGGCTTGCTGCGCAGACAAGGGCGGTGAGAAATGCATGGACGAGGTCGATATCCCGGGGGCTTGCATGAATTCGCCAGGCGGTGAGCAACCCTGCTGCCATGCCTGCCAAAAGTCCGCCCATCAGTTTCATGGTGATTCCCCGTTTGGTTTGCGCTCTACCGGTTTGTGTCCCGGTGTCGTTGTCTGGTGCATAGACCATACTGGCCCACAGATCCATATCCAGTAGCCGGATGCCGGTGCGCCCTGTAAGGCCTTTCTTCTCCTGGCGTAAGACATGGCTTACCGTTTCGGCGTGTGCAAAATGTTCATGTGGACGCCAGGTTTCAGCGCTTGGCGGCGCGCTGGCCTTTTCTCCTACACAGGCATGCTCGTCCTTCCGGCACAAACTGGAAGACGCTTCGCTTAAATTTGCAGCCATGAAAGACATCCATGCCCAGTTGCAGACGGGGATACGCCGATGACGTTGCCAAAAATGAAGACCTATGTCGTAGAGGACAACCCGACCATCCGCGAAAACCTGATCAGTACGCTGGAAGAACTCGCTCCGGTGGAAGCGGTTGGAACGTCTGATACTGAAGAGCAGGGGGCAGAGTGGTTGATGCGCAACCAGGCGCAATGGGATTTGGCCATCGTCGACCTCTTTCTCAAGAAAGGAAGCGGTCTCGGGGTATTGCAGGCTTGCCGCGCGCGCCGGCCGCTTCAAAAAATAGTGGTGTTCAGCAACTATGCAACACCCGAAATGCGCAGGCGCTGTGCAGAGTTGGGTGTCGATGCGGTATTTGATAAATCGACTGAAATCGACTGCCTGCTGGCTTACTGCGTGACTCAAAGCCAAAAACTGGACCGGGTTGCGAATGACGAATCCGAGCTCCAGCGAGCCTGAAACCGGGGAACAGCATGAATGAATCCGCAGTGTTAACAGGCCAGCCTACGGATGGGGCTGTTTACCGTTCCGGTGCAGGTCCACGCAAGCTGTCAGAAGATATTTTTCCGTCCGCCGAAGAGGCCGTATTGGCGGAGCAGACCCATGGAGCAGGCGGTTTTCCATCCGACGCCCGGGCGACCCGGCTACAGCCAGTCCGCGCCCACGATAAGCGGGCCCTTCTCACGAGTTCTCTTCGAATCCAGGTCGCGGAATACCCGTGCCGCTCGGCATTGATGGCCGCCGCCGCCGGCGCATTGGCCATGATCGTGCTGCGATCACAGCTGCGTCGCCGCGCTGGTCCGCACTTGCCACGCTGGATCAGATAACTCCTGGCCCCGGAGCATCCAATGCAACTTCATGTTCCCGTTCCAGAACCCAGTCCCGGCACCCCGGGCATCCATGTTCCCACCGAGGTGCCGCCGGTGATTATTCCTCCCGCACCTGGCGCGCCGCCTGAGGTCAATGATCCACCGCCGGAGCCGACGCTACCGATTCGCGAGCCGGCTACCAATGTGCCGCCGCAGGCGGTTTAAACCTATCTCCGGCCCGCGCGGGCACTCAGCGCAATAGCTTACAGGGCGGCCTGCTGCCGCTGGTATTCAGCCCTTTTCATGGTGAGATAAGTGTTCTTGTCTACCTCATGAAGCTGCCGCGCGTACTGCTCCGTGGCATCAAACCAATGCAGCATACGCGCTTCAAGTTGCTGCGCGGCTGGTTTGTCCACAGCGGCGAGGTAAGCTTCAATCGCCAGGTAATAACGCATGGTGTTGCGCTCTACCGCGCCGCGCATCCCGCCTACATGCGTCATGCTCTGGTCTTGCCGTATTTGGGTGAATCCCACTTTTCCATTGCCCACCGTGGCAAGGTAGCCCTGCATGGCCAGGCGGCTGGTGATGCCGTAGCCATAGGAGTAACCCAAATGAATGAAGGTTTTTCCACCAGGTAGCGGAACCGCCTGCAATTCGATCCGGTAATTGCTGGTCCCCAGCGGCCCTTTATCGGCATTGAGTTGGGCGCCCAGATAGTCCGAAGAACTGGCGGTCAGTCGATAGTTGAATTGCAACGCGAATGAGTCCTCCAGCTGCTGTGCGGTTTTTTTGCCGATATTCATTTTCAGGGTGCTGGGGCTGCTATCAGAACTGGCGTGGCAATATTTGGTGTTGATATGGAGCATCAGCATTTCGCACCAGCGATTAGGACTTTTGAAAGCGGCGCTAACCGTATTGAAAGGGGAATTCAGTACAGCATACGCACTTCCACTGACCGTGTTGGTGCCTTCTGCAGACTCCAGAAAAAGCGGCCTGTGGTAAGCGTTCTGCGCCAGCTGCCCGGCCAATGCCACATGCTTTTCGAGCAGGGCAGCGGCGTGGGGTTCTGCGGAAACAGCGGCGGCTTGCTGCGTTTGCGCGGCAGCCGGCGGCAGGTATGTGCCCAATGCCAGGCAACAGGTGACCACGAGGGGTTTGACGTTGCTCATGATCTCAGTGTGCCAGTGGAAAACAGGCAATTGGGCCATACGCTCCATCGTCCTACATTTATCGCCGAAAGAGGGAGGGAGGAAGGGAGGGAATGGGAGCCCAAAAAGATGTGGTCAGGCTTGTGCCGCTTCGGCCAGCCTGTCTGGCGTTGTTTGGGATGCTTCAAATAGCAGCGCGATCCGATTTTCCGTACGGGTCAGGCGCACGGCTTCCCGCAGCGCCAACGCTTCCAGGTCATGCCATTCAAGTTGCCGATACGACGACTTCTCAGGCACCCGCGCCGGTGCGGACGCACTCTGTTCAACCAATGAAGCCTGAACGGAAACGAAGCCCTCGGTGAATTCAGTTTCCATGAGCAGTGCCCTGGGTCCGGTGGCCGTGTCGGTCAGGGTAATGATCGCAGCTGTTAACACATTACGCAGCGCCGACTGGGACAGCTCAACATCGGGCTGGCCGGTGTTGTCGACAATGGAAATGCCCTTGAACGAGAGCTGGGTTGCCACCATGCCCAGGCAGTCCGCAATGCCTTCTGCGACTTTGACGGACTTGTTTTCGCGCGGGGCAAGCCAGCCCATCAAATCAACGCAGGATGCGGCCGCCTCTTTGGATAACGCCATGATGTCGCGTGCATTTCGCAGCAACGTTTCCTGGTCTGTGTCTGCTTTCTGCAGTCGCCTTTCCAGCATGGCCGCAACCATGGCAATCGGCTGCAGCGTTCCCGCCAAATTGTGGCGGATCACGGGGGCAAGCCGCCGCAGGAGTGCGTATTGCGCGGCCTCCGTCACGCATCTTGCTGATGCCGTCTCCTGGATTGATGTGCTGTGAAATTGAGCATTCATGGTGCGGGTGCCGTTGGAAATTCTCCAATAAAACTGCAAGGTCGGTTGCAGGGCTTCGCCATTTTTGAACACATCCTGCTGCGATATTTTCAAGGCGTAACTTCAAAATATACAGCGTTTGAATCGAGGATCGTGTAAGCCAAAACCTACAGTTGAACAGGCTGTGACTGGCATGCCGAAAATTGCTGAACCCTAGGTAAATAGTGTGGGCTTTTATTGTCATTCTGAATGTTCGCGAGTAATCTCGGCACCCGTTTCTACAAAACGTTACCTTCAATACAGGATGAATGATATGGAGGCACTGGCCAAGCTTTCGGTGGTGGAGCGCGACACTGAACTCAAGTTCATTCTCAAATCCCTGAGCGCGTTGCGGCGGGGCGAACTCGCAGTCACACTTCCGACCGAATGGGAAGGCGTCTACGGGAAAATAGCCGCTGAATTCAATCAGCTGTCGGCCATGACGGCGGCGACCACGAGCCGCTGCAAGGGACTTGCTACCAAATCCCGCTCCGCAGCGCGAGTGAGCCGCCGTCTGCCGGAAGAAAAATTATCCGGCTTCTGGCTGGAAAACGCTGTCGCGGTTAACACCGTGCTTGATGACGCCGATACGGCAGCAGACCAGGCAAAAATTATTCTTGCGGCGTTGACCGACCTTAAAAAAGGCGATATGCATGCGTCGTTGCCGCAGGACTGGACGGGTGTACCGGGCAAGGTTGCAGATGCATTTAACGATGTCGTTTCCGAGAATGTCCGGATGGCGCGAGAACTGGAGCGATTGAGCCGGGTGGTCGGAAAGGAAGGCCGCTTGAAAGAGCGTGCATTCGTGCCTGATGCGTCCGGCTTCTGGCGCGACTCTGCCGAATCCATCAATTCCCTGATAGCGGATCTGGTTCATCCAACCAGCGAGGTGGCGCGTGTGATTGGTGCCGTCGCCCAGGGCGATCTGTCCAAGAGCATGGCCCTCGAAGCAGAAGGCAAGGCGCTGGAAGGCGAGTTCCTGCGTACGGCCATGATCATCAACAAGATGGTGGAGCAGCTGGGGACCTTCTCAGCTGAAGTGACGCGGGTGGCACGAGAAGTGGGCACCGAGGGCAAGCTGGGCGGGCAGGCCGACGTGCAGGGCGTGGCCGGTACCTGGAAGGACTTGACCGATTCGGTCAACTCCATGGGCTCCAACCTGACGGCGCAGGTGCGTAATATTGCCGAAGTGACGACGGCTGTGGCGGCCGGTGACCTTTCGAAGAAGATCACGGTGGACGTGAAGGGCGAGATTCTGGAGCTCAAGAACACCATCAACACCATGGTGGACCAGCTGCGGTCCTTTGCCTC